>NZ_CALCZQ010000030.1 GCF_937903345.1 uncultured Emticicia sp.
CGTGTATTTTTTTTTCAACCATTTTCTTTGCGTATCTCATACTAAACTTCAATTAGACTGATGTAATTCTTTTCAATTGCGAAAACTTTAAACTTGCTGTTAAAACGAAAAATAACTTCTTTTTCGTTCGGATATTTAGAAACTTTATCAACTAATTTTCCTCTTTGTGAAAATATTTTGAATAAGTCGGTTCCATATGAATTTCCAACATGGATACTACTGCTTGATGATATAAAAAAGGGTTCTGTAATAATTGTACCGATTTCAAAAGCATCATTATATCTTTGAAATTCTATAGATGTTAAATTTACACCTCGGTAAGCTATTTCGTCAAAATCGGGCAATTTATCTAAACATTCAGCAAGTAACTTGCTAAAAAGATTAATTTTCTCACCTTTACTTATCCTTAATGATTCATTCAAGTCATCAAAGCCATCTTCAGTATATTTATAGATGATAGCTTTCTCAAAAACGTTTAATTGAGTTAAAACATTCTTTCTATAAGAATTTTCTATAATTCGGATTTCATTTTCTAAATAAGTTGTGGCGTATTCTTCTACCGTCATTTTTCATCCTTTGAAGATATTTTCCAAACAAATATAATGAAATCTCTTTTCTAAAGTTAAATTTGGGAAATATTTATCATACTATATTTCTTCTACCCAAACCAAAAACATGAAAAACAAACCCCTTTTATTATTTTCTTTCCTAATTTTAACAACTCTCGCCCAAGCCCAACAAATTAGATGGACGAAAGATGGCAGTGCCTACACTCGTACCGAAGGTGGTGAAGTGGTAGCTTATACCTTACCAACTCAACAAAAAACTACCTTAATAACCAAAGCTCAACTCACGCCAAAAGGTGCAGAAAAACCTTTGAATGTAAGAAGCTACACGCTCAGTAACGATGATTCAAAGGCACTGATATATACCAATACAAAACAAGTTTGGCGATACGATACTCGTGGCGATTATTGGGTTTTAGACCTGAAAACCAATGCTTTATATCAACTTGGACAAGGAAAACCTGCTTCTTCGTTGATGTTTGCTAAGTTTTCGCCTGATGGCTCGAAAGTAGCTTATGTGAGCGAGCATAATTTATTTGTGGAAGATTTGGCAACGAAAAAAATCAAAGCCTTGACTTCCAATGGTACTCGCCGAATGATAAATGGCACTTTCGATTGGGTATATGAAGAGGAATTTGCGTGTCGTGATGGATTCCGTTGGAGTCCAGATGGGAAAAGTATCGCTTATTGGCAAATTGATGCAACTAAGATTCGTGATTTCTTGATGATAAATAATACTGACTCGATTTACTCTTATAATGTGCCAGTTGAATACCCGAAAGTAGGTGAAAGTCCATCGCCATATAAGATTTTGGTGGCAAATGTGGTAACTGGAAAAACTTTACAAATGAATATCGAAGGTGACCCACAACAAACTTATGTGCCACGCATGGAGTGGGTGCCAAATACAAATGATATTATTATTCAGCAACTCAATCGTAAACAAAATCAGAGCAAAATAATTATTTGTCAAGCAATCACGGGTAAAACTAAAACAATTTATACAGAATCGGACGAGGCTTGGATTGATACCAAAGAGCGTTGGGCTGATGAACAAGAAGGTTGGGAATGGCTCAAAGGTGGCAAAGAGTTTTTGTGGGTAAGCGAAAAAGATGGCTGGCGACATATCTATAAATTGGATTTGAATGGCAAAGAAACTTTGCTAACCAAAGGCAATTATGATATTGTGCATATCTCGTTGATTGATGAAGCCAATGGTTATGTTTATTTCACTGGTTCGCCACAAAATGCTTTACAAAATTATCTTTTCCGCATTAAATTAGATGGCAGTGCCGAAATGCAGTCAGTTTTGCCTAATGCTCCCGCAGGAACGCATAATTATGTACTTTCGCCCAACGGAAAGTTTGCTCGACATACATTTTCAAGTGCCAATATCCAGCCAATGACTGAGTGGATTAATTTAGCCGACCATTCGCCTTTAAGTGAAAAAGAAAGTATTTTGATTAAATTGGCTAATCTGAAAATAAACAAGCGAGTAGAATTTTTTAAAGTAAAAACCGATGACGGAATTGATATCGAAGGTTGGATGGTGAAACCCGCAAACTTTGACTCTACAAAACGTTATCCGATTGTATTTAATGTTTATGGCGAACCAGCCTCTGCTACCGTAAAAGATACTTATGGCACAGGAATGAATGGACTTTATAATGGCGATATGGCAAAAGATGGATATATCTACGCTTCGGTTGATAATCGTGGAACACCACTACCCCGTGGAAGAGCTTGGAGAAAAGCCATTTATCGAAAAATAGGTATCGTAAATATCCGTGACCAAGCTATGGCCGTGAAAGAAATTAGAAAATGGAAATACGTCGATACGACTCGTGTAGCAGTGCATGGTTGGAGTGGGGGAGGTTCTTCTACTCTGAATTTACTTTTCCAATATCCGCAATTTTACCAAACAGGTATTTCGGTGGCGGCAGTTGGAAACCAGCTGTGTTATGACAATATTTATCAAGAACGTTACATGGGACTTCCGCAGGAAAATCGTGAAGATTTCGTGAATGGTTCGCCCATTACACATGCCAAAAATTTGGTTGGAAATTTATTGTATATTCACGGAACTGGGGATGATAATGTACATTACCAAAATGCCGAAATGCTTGTCAATGAGCTGATTAAACATAACCGTCAGTTTCAGTTTATGCCTTACCCTAATCGTAGTCACGGAATTTATGAAGGAGAAGGCACTCGAAAGCACTTAAATACGCTTTTTACTAATTATTTAAAACAAAATTGCCCTCCTGGAGCAAAATAATTAAACGCTTAAAGGCTGGCAGGGTTCAGAACTCTGCCAGTATTTTTTATAGATTTACTCAACTAAACCACTCACTCTTACATTTTTTCCTTTTCTGCTTGTCAAATCATCGCCGAGGTCTTCTCTGGCTTCTTCGGCAATTATTTGTAATTCGGCCACAATTTCTGGATAAAGTTTCTGTACGTCATATTGCTCTGATGGGTCACGGCGGAGGTCGTAAAGTGCCATTGGTGTCAGAATATCTTCTGGTGAAGCACCCGCAAAACCATCATTTCCTGGCAATTGATTCATATATGAGCGACCTTTATGCTCAAAAACTAATTTCCAATTTCCCATTCTTACTGCTTCTAACGAATTTTTACGGTAATAATACAAAAATGTTTTTCGTGGACTTTCACCCAAATTTCCCTTAATCAATGATAAAATATCAACACCATCAATTTTATTTTTAGGTAATTCAGAACCCGAAATATGAGCAATTGTTGGTAGCATATCAATCGTTGAGGCAAGCTGATTGCAAACTACACCTTCGGGCGTTGTACCTTTCCATCGCATAATACATGGTACCCGTTGACCACCCTCAAAACTTGTTCCTTTACCTTCTCGTAAGCCACCAGAAGAACCCGCATGATTTCCAAAATTTAACCACGGCCCATTATCACTTGTAAAAATCACCAAAGTGTTTTTATCCAAACCATTTTCTTTCAGCGTTTTCATTATTTCGCCTATTGACCAATCAATTTCCATCATCAAATCGGCGTACAGTCCTTGTTTACTTTTACCTTTAAATTTATCAGAAACTGCAATCGGTACATGCGGCATCGAATGAGGTAAATACAAGAAAAATGGACTTTTTTTATTCTTTCTAATAAATTCTACTGCTTTTTCGGTATAAAGAGTTGTAAGTTTTGCTTGGTCGTTAAACGTTTTTATTTCTTCCTTTTTATCATTATTCTGAATCAGTGGAAGCACAGGATAAACAAATTTATTTTGGTTCGGTTGTGCAGGAGTACCATCAAAATTCACGGGCCACATATCGTTAGAATAGGGTAGCCCAATATATTCGTCAAAACCATGCTGTAATGGTAAAAACTGCTTTTGATAACCCAAATGCCATTTGCCAAAAATACCAGTAGCATAACCTTTTTGTTTGAGCATTTCGGCAATGGTGATTTCGCTGGAATTGATGCCATTTTTGCTGTTTGGCATCAAAGCTCCCGAAATACCAATCCGATTTGGATAACAACCTGTGAGCAAAGCAGCTCGAGAAGCACTACAAACTGCTTGAGCGGCCAAAAAGTTAGTAAATCTGATGCCTTCGGATGCCATTTTGTCGATATTAGGCGTTCGATAATTAACTGCACCATAACAACTCAAATCGCCGTAGCCCATATCGTCCATGAAAATCAAAATAATGTTGGGCGATTGTTCTTTTTTAGGGCTACTGCTTTGTAATACTATGATTGTGAGCAACGAAAAGAAGATTTTTTTCATAAATTATTTTACGTTAATATGTAAAAAAGCCTCCCGAAAGCGATAACTTTCAGGAAGCTAAATGAAATCATTGTATTATACTGTACCAACTTCGGGGTGTTTCCATGGCCCACGATACGGTCTTCGAAGTAGTGCATTGGCCTCTTTATCATTTACTACTTCTCGTTTTTTCGGGTCATAAACTAATGGGCGGCCGATTTTCATCGACATATTTGCCAAAATACAACTGGCCGTTGAAATATGTCCTTCCTCAATATCGGCGACAGGGCGAGTATTGTTTTCTATGGCATTCAAGAAATCGAGCATGTGCAGACGAGTGGCGGGAGCAGCATTCAATTCGATGCGTTCTTCGGTCAAATCTTCTGGATATTTTTCTTTTTCATACACCACATCTTTTTCAATTTTTGATCCTTTGCCTTGCGGAACAAAAGTATATTTCATGGTGCTGGCGTAAAGCGTTCCTTTATCGCCATACAAAATAAATGCCCAAGGATAATCAGCATTGGCAGGTGTTCCCCAAGAGCGATGTTGCCAAACACAATTCAGTTCTTCATATTCAAAAACCGCCGATTGCGTATCAGAAATGTTCGATTTTCCTTCCTTTTGCACATAAATACCCCCTTGTGAACTCACACGTTTTGGCCAACCGAGTTTCAACATCCATCTTACGGTGTCAAACATGTGGATACACATATCGCCCATAATTCCGTTGCCGTATTCATTAAAAGTTCTCCACCAGCGAATATGAGGTAAGCCATCATACGGACGCAATGGTGCCGGACCCGTCCACATTTCATAGTCGAAAAATGCAGGAACTGGTTCAACTGGCGGGTTTCCGTTGTTTCTCATGTGAAAATAGCAACACATTTCTACGTGCGAAACTTTGCCCAAAAGTCCAGCATCAACGATGTTTTTCTTAGCTTCTATTAAGTGAGGCGTGCTTTTGCGTTGTGTGCCTACTTGTACCACTTTATTGTATTTTCGAGCGGCTGCTACCATTGCTTCTCCTTCAATAATATCGGTGCTGATAGGTTTTTGTACATAAACATTTGCTCCCGATTTCAAGGCTTCAATGGCATGAAGAGCGTGCCAATGGTCGGGCGAACCTATCAACACAATATCGAGTTTGTTTTCAGCTAATAGTTTTCTATAATCACCGTAAAGCTTTGGAATTTGCTTCGATTCTTGTCTTTTTGCTACCAAATCTCCTGCTGCTTTGAGAATATTTTGGTCGGGGTCGCAGAGAGCTACTACATCAACCGAGGCTACTTGAATGAGGCGAAAAAGATCACTTTTGCCATACCAACCCGTACCGATTAAGGCAACTTTATAGGTTTTGACTGGAGTAAAAACAGGATTGGCCTTTGTGCCAAGGGTAGATAAGGCAATCGTTGCCGAAACTCCTTGAATGAATTTTCGACGGTTGAGATTAAGGGTTTCCATTTGTTTTTTTATAGAGGATTGAATATGATACGAATTGTATTATCCAAATATATTTTATTATCCGAACAATGACAAATAATATAGATATAGAAGTGAAAAAATAGGACGATAGAAGGATTTTGAGTTAAAAAAGGTTTTTTTAAATGCCTAAAAAGAATTTTATACCTAAAAAAGACTTCGCTAAAGGAAGCATTACTTAGCGAAGTCTTTTATTGTAATTATTTCTTCAAATATTTATCAAACCAAGCGATGTATCGTTCAAAACGGTCTTTTTGATAACTCGGATTTGTAATACCGTGAAACTGGTCAGGATATATAATCAACTCAGTCGGAATACCCAATGAGCGAAATGCTTGATACATTTGCTCGCTACCCACAGAAGGAACGTTGAAGTCGCTTTGCCCAACCATAAACTGTGTTGGAGTTTTGATGCGGTCGGCTTTCAAGAATGGATATGATAGTGCAATATATTTATCAAAATTCTTCCATGGTGAACCTAATTCATGCTCATATTGCAAAATATATTGGTCAACCCCATACAACGAAGAAACCAACGAAACTCCTGCACCGCTCGAAGCGGCCTTGAAACGAGAATCAGTTGCAATCGTGTAATTTGTCAAGATTCCGCCATAACTCCAGCCACCAATGCCTAATTTTTCAGGGTCAGCAATGCCATTTTGCACCACATAATCAGTTGCTCCCAGAATGTCCAAGACCTCTTTGTTTCCCCAATCTGCTGAGATGATTTTGCAGAAATCTAAGCCACGTCCATTTGAACCACGATAATTTACTGCTACAACGGCAAATCCTGCGGCTGCCAACATTTGACGAGACATATCATAACTAAACTCATCTTGTGCTACTGGACCGCCATGAATAAATAGCAAAGTTGGTAATTTTTGTCCTTTTTGTGCAGTTGCAGGCAGATAAAGCAAGTTTGAAACCGAAGCTCCATCTTTACTTTTCGAGGTAAAACCTTCAACTGTTGCCAATGCTAAAGGTGCTAAAAACGCATCTTGGTGTTTGGTGAGTTTTCTGACAACTGCTGCCTCAATGGCAAAAAGTTCATTAGGTGTTTGTGGGTCACTCATGCTCGCAAGTAAATTGCCCGAAATGTGTTTTTCTATACCCGTAAAACTTCGGTTTCCGCCAACAAACTTGGTCATCTTGCCATCTACCGCTGAGAAATTAGCGATGTATCTTGTACGGTCGTCGGAAACAATGGCATAAATCGAAGTCCCATCTTTATTCCAACGGGGTGTGTATACTGGTCGGTCTAAGGTTTTGCTGAGTAATTTTGGTTCGCCGCCATCTTTCGATACTGTACACAAAATCGACTGGTCATACATAATATAACTCTCGGCCGAAGTAGTGCGTAAAAAAGCAATTTGCTTGCCATCTGGACTCCATTCGTGGGCATAATCTCGACCAGTAAAAGTCGTGATTTGCTTCATATTGGCGTTTGCTTTGGCATCAATTACCCAAATATCAGTGTTTTCATTGCGGTCTGGGTCTTCAGTTCGATTACTGATAAAAGCGATTTGCGTTCCATCGGGCGACCATTTTGGAGAAGTTTCATCGTAAATCCCTTTCGTAAGTGTGTCGATTTTCTTGGTTTCGAGGTTATAAAGGTATAAATGCGTAGTTTTTTTCATTAGATAACCTTCAACATCCTGCTTGAAATGAAAACGGTCGATAACAATCGGTTTTGGTGATTTTGATTTTGTGGTATCGGCATCATTGGTAATTACCAAAGCGATTTTCTTACCATCTGGCGACCACGCATAGTCCGATAAATCACCTTTTTTAATATCGGTTAATTGTTTAGCTTCTCCGCCACGGCGGTCCATAAGCCAAATTTGACTACCCATTATTCCATTTCTTGAAGAAGTAAATGACAAATATTTTCCATCAGGACTCCAACGAGGTTTTGATTCTCCATCGGGCGAAAAAGTAAGTTGGATTGATTCTTTTCCATCCCATGATTGCATCCAAATGTCAGAATTACGCTTGTTTTTTACTGAATCAATACTCGAGAGAGAATATGCTACCCAATTTCCTTCGGGCGAAATTTGTGGGTCACTCAAGCTTTGCAAACGATAAACATCAGAGGGTTTGAGTTGCCTTTTAGCAGGAGTTGTTTGTGCAAAGACACCCGAATTAACCGCTAAAAGGGCAAATAGTACTGTTTTTTTCATATTTTGGTTATTTGTTGATTAGTGAAATGGATGAATAGTTATTGGTAAACTTGTAAATTGGTTATTGATGTGGTGAAAGATTATTGGTTTAGATAAATTATCAATCGTAAATCGAAGACATTCGTCAATCAAAATCATCCTCTCAAATGCCAAGCTTTTGGCTTTACGAATGCACGAATACCTGCGTGCGAAAGCGTAGCTCCAAAACCCGAATGTTTGCGTCCGCTCCACGGAAGCGGAGCCGAAACACGATCGCAACAATTCCAATAACTCGTTCCAGCATTTATTTGTCTCAATATTCTTTCAGCACGCTTTTTATCAAGAGTATAAACCGCCGCCGTGAGGCCATAGTCAGTGTCTTGCATCAAATTTGTGGCTTCTTTATCGTCTTTTACTTTCATAATGCCAATGATAGGCCCGAAAGATTCGGCCTGCATGACATCCATTTTGTGGTTAACATCGGTCAAAACAGTTGGCTCGAAGAAGTAGCCTTTCCCTTCAATTCTTTTTCCGCCAGTCAGTAGCGTTGCACCTTTCTTTATGGCATCTTGCACTTGTTTTTCGAGAAAATCTAATTGAGATTCTCGGCTCAAAGCACCGATATAAATACCATCATCGGTTGGCTGACCAATTTTATAGTTTTTTACTTCTTTTACAAATTCCTCAACGTAGCGGTCATATACTTTTTCGTGTACATAAATACGTTCAACAGCACAACAGCTTTGCCCATTATTATAGAAAGCACCATCGGCAGTCCCAGCCGCAACTGACTGAATATCAGCTATATCATCAGCAATATAAAGTGGGTCTTTGCCTCCTAATTCGAGTTGGCAAGGAACCATTTTTGGAGCTACTTTTTCATAAATGTAAAGTCCTGTACGATAGGATCCTGTAAAGAAATACCCATCGAGTGGCATTGTCAAAAGTTGTTCACCTACTTTTTTTGCACCAACTGCCACTGTAAAAACATCTTCGGGAACACCAGCAGCTTTCAAAAACTTTTCAATTTTTAAGCCTGTCAATGTCGAAAACTCTGATGGTTTATAGAATACCGAATTCCCACCAATCAAAGCGGGAATAAAAACATTCACACCCACCAAAAACGGATAATTCCACGCCGAAATATTACAGATTACGCCCAATGGCTCATAAGAAATGCGTTCAACTAGTCCTTCTTGCTTGGTCATTACTTCATCTTTCAGGTATTTCTGCGAGTTATCAACAAAAAACTTGATTCTTCCTCTTGCTCCATTCACTTCATTACGTGCTTGTTGGAGTGGTTTACCCATTTCAGAAGTGAGCGTTGCAGCCAATTCTTCGATATTCTCGGCCAATAATTCAGCGAATTTTTCGATGATTGCGATACGTTTTTTTAAATTAACTTTCGCCCAAGATTTTTGTCCTTTTTGTAAGGTTTTTAGTTTGGTTTTTAGGCTTTCGGCCGAATCTTCTTGTAAAGTAGCAATGATTTCTTCGGTGGCTGGATTGATGATTTGCATATAAATTTTTTACGGTTAAAATCAACTGAATAACGTCGGCAAAGCTTTGACCCTCGCCGTTGCTTGCTGTTATTTCACAAAAATAATCATTCATGTGGATAAAATTTTATATTTCACCCAAAACTCCAACATAGTTGTCTATTTTTGTGAGTAATACAAAAAATGCTCAGATGGAGAAGACTTATCAAGAAAAAATAACAATATTACTTACCGAAATAGCCGCATTAAAAAAGAAAAGTGACCAAATTTCGATGTTCCGATTGTTGCTGATTATTGGGATTTTGATAGTGGTCTATCAGCTTTTCAAACTTAATGAAATCGTCGGTGGATTATCAATCGTTGGCGGCATTTTAGGGTTTTATTATTTGGTAAAGTTTCATGAAAAAATTGATGCCGAAATTGACTTGAAAGAAACAACACTCGCCGTGATTCAAAATGAGTTGACCTGTTTGGAGGTAATTTCGGGAATGTATTATAACGGTCAAGAATATGGCCGACCTACACATAATTTTAGTGAAGATTTAGATATTTTCGGCGAAGGAACGCTTTTTCATTTAATCAACAGAACAAAAAGTAAGTCAGGAAGCGATTATCTGGCTAAACAACTTTTGGGCGAGAATCAAACTTTTTTGGTCAACAAAAAACAAGATGCTGCTAAAGAAATAGCGGCCAAAACCGATTGGCGATTAAGTTTTTTTGCTTCGATGTTTAAGATTTCAAATGAAGAGCGTGGCGTAAGTAAAGTGCTTAATCAAATTGAGCATCCGCCTGTGTTAAAATTGGAGAAATTTATTACGATTTATACCAAAATCTTGCCTTTTTTGTGGGTAGTTATCTTTGCATCTGCATATTTTGTTTCACTTTCGTTTGCTGGTTATGGTGTGGCGGTATTGGCTTTGATAAATTTTAGATTGACTGGAATCAACCGCAACCACACCGAAGAATATTTTGAAACGGTGGCTGGAGCAGGGCGATTAATGGAAAAATTTGGTGTAGGTACTGGACTCATCGCTCAAGAAAACTGGCAGTCAGAAATCTTAAAAACGGCACATGAACGATTACCCATTTCTACATTAAATACAAAAAATCCGATTGACGATTTTGTGGTAATTCTGAAAAAACTGGATATGCGACGAAATATGTTGGCTTCGCTTTTCTTGACTTTAGCTACACCCTTTCAGCCAGTTCAATTAATCAAACTGAGGGCTTGGCTGAAAGAAAATCCTGATTTTTTTGAGAAAATATTTGATGTTATTGGAGTTTTTGAACTGTATGCCAGCATCGGAAATCTACATTACAATAAACGTGATTGGTGTTTTCCAGCAATAAACGATAGCAAAACTTTCAAATTATGTGGTAAAGAAATGGGACATCCGCTCATTAATACTAAAAATGTAGTTTGTAATAGTTTTGATTTTGATGAAAAAAATCGACTGACGCTCATCACTGGCTCAAATATGTCGGGTAAAAGTACATTTTTGCGTACAGTGGGGCTAAATATCATTTTGGCGTATGCGGGTTGCCCAGTTTTTGCCGAAAAAATGAATATTAGTTTCGGTATAAATTTGATTTGCTACATGCGAATCAAAGATTCTATTCAACAAAATGCCTCTACTTTCAAGGCTGAAATCGAACGAATTAAGTTAGTTTTGGCGGCCATTAACAACAATGAAAATGCTTTGTTTTTGATTGATGAAATGCTGAGAGGAACAAATTCGGAAGATAAATTGGCTGGTTCGATGGCATTATTGGAGAAAATCGTCAACTCAAATGCGTTTGCCATGGTAGCGACGCACGATTTGCGTATGACCGAAATTTCAGAGCAGTACCCCGATGAAGTTAAAAATTATTATTTCGAGTATGCCACAGAAAACGGCGAATTATTATTTGATTATTTAATAAAAGAAGGTGTTTGTAAGAGTTTCAATGCTTCGCTTTTATTGAAATCTATTGGCTTGCCGATTGGAGAGAACCGTTAAAGTTGTAAGATATTATGTGGCATACCTACGAAGGTGTGCCACAAATAGTCAATTTATTTTTTCTCAACAAGTGCTTGACCTTCAAAAGAAATGCCATCCCAACCTGTTTTCATAAAGTTTCTGATATTTTGATGGTTACTTGCGTTAGGGTTTTCGAGAACATCTTTGCGGTAAAAATCGCCAAAACAAGCGAGCGTGTGTTCGAGCGAAAAATTTTGGAGTTTCGCAAACGAAAATAATTTACAAGAACCAGAATTTTGACCTGCTTCGTTGTGTAAATTGCCATTCTGGAAAGCCGTTGGTGTAAAATTATAAAGTTCTTCCACAACGGCCATAGTATCTGAAAATGCTACTTCTTGAGGGTTTTCGTTGAGTTTTTTTAGAAAAGAATCGAGTGTCATTATTGAATTTTTGATTGAATGTTTTCGACGAAATTTTGTCGTATTTTAAAAGAAAAATTATTTTGTTCGGCATTAATGATGCGTTCGGGGTGCCATTGTACGAGCATTAAATAGTGGTTTCGCTGACTTCGGCTTCGCTCAGCCACCGAGTCTAATGCTGTTTCTGTTGGGTGAGCGGAGCTGAACCCAGCAGAATCAGCGAAGCCGAACTCCAAACCTTCCACAACTCGATCATCCGATAAAGCATTGATTTTCAAGGGTTTTGCTATTAAATCTGCCGATTGATGATGTGCTGAATTTACGTCTCCGAATACAATATTGGTAATTTTTGAAAGTTCGGAATTGTGTATGATTTCTATATTATGATAACGGTCTTGTCCTTCATAATACTTTGAATGGTTTTCTTTACCAGCTGTAGGTAAATCAGGAATTAAAGTTCCGCCCAAAAATACATTGACTAATTGCAAACCTCGGCAAATACCTAAAACAGGCGTTTGATTCTTGAAGATATACTCACATACGTTCCATTCAAATTCATCCCGACGTTCGTCCATAAAATTCGGATTACACAAGCTTAAAAACTCAGGTCGGTTATATAAATTTGGATGCACGTCTTCGCCACCAGTCAAAACGATGCCATCGCACTTTTCAGTTTCGTGTAGATTATTGTATTTATAGCCAAGCTTAATCACTTCTATAGGTGGAGTGCCAACCAAAGAATTTTGTGATAAAATCCATTTTTCATAGATTGGATGTTTATCTCCGCAGTCTGTAATACCTATTTTCATTGAGGATTTTCATGCGAATCGTAGTATTTGAAAGTACTTACGAGTCCGTTTTCTGTTTTAAGATTAATTTTATTGTTTTTTATAAATTGCTCAATTAAAAGTTTTTTATCTCCAAAAAGATTAAAGAAGTTTTTTCCTCTCGGAAGCTGCACCACCGATTCATCCTTTAGGATAAAATATTTAGAAGACTTTACAAATTCACCTTCGTATTCACCTGATGCATCATAGCCAGTTTTTTCGCTGTTGCTGCTATGTAACACACAGGAATGTTCTTTTAAAAGTGTGTTTTTACTAATATGAATAAGCTCATAATAGGCGTTTTCAAACTTACTAAAATGATGCCCAAATATAGTAAAAGCTTCTGGTTTTATTGTAACAGCATCTTTCTTGACATCCTCAACGATATAAAGTTCGTTTTTTTGCAAATTGAAAGCCATCAAAAACTCCATATCTTTCCCATTTTCTGTACTTATTTTTCCTTTATACCAGCCATTCTTGAAAAAAGGCGTGCCTTTATAGGTTTTTGTAAATTCTTGTTGGGTATTATTGACCACATCTCTCGAATTATAGTATGCCTGAAAGGTTGTGTCGCGATTATTTTTATTTATAACTATTTTACTGTCGCTACTTCCCGCAATATGTATTTTCCTCAAAAAATAGTCGTATTTATTATTGGTTATTTGTCCAGAAATTTGCTTAGAAAACAACAATAAAAAAATAAAAGCCAAAGTGATTTTCATGATAGTAAAAGTTTAGATTTTCATAAATAAAAGGTTTTAGGAGGAAAGGTCGGTTATGTATTTGAAATATTATGACTCACTACTGTGTTGCAAATTTATTGATTGATGGAAAAAATACTTTCAAGTTGATTAAAGGGCTTCCAAATACAAATTTTTAAAGTCTTCTCTCGAAACAGGTTTTGGGTTATTTGGGTGAGCAAAATCTGCAATTGCTAAATCGGCCAATGTTTCGATATGCTCCAATTTTACACCAATATCTTGCAAACGGTGCGGAATATTTATTTTAGTATTTAATTCAAACAAGTACTGCACAACCGCTTCGCCAGATTCATCTTTTAAGTCAAGTGTGCGAGCAATGCGACGAAATTTGTCCTCAAAACCGGCAATATTAAACTTCATTCCATAAGGAATGTTAATGGCATTGGCCAAGCCATGATGTGTATCTAACAAAGACGAAAGCGGGTGTGCCAAAGAATGTACCACGCCCAAACCCTTCTGAAAAGCTACCGCACCCATCAATGAAGCAATCAACATTTTACTGCGAGATTCTAAATCGGGTTGATTAACAGCTTTTTCCAAAGACTCATGTATCAGTCTGATTCCTTCCAAAGCAATTCCATCGCACATTGGATGCCAGTTTTTTGCCAAAAATGCTTCCATATTATGCGTTAGTGCATCCATACCCGTTGCAGCTGTAATGAATGGTGGTAAATCCATCGTAAGCGTTGGGTCGGCAAAGATGATTTTAGCGAGCAATTTTGGAGAGAAAAGAATTTTTTTCTGATGCGTTTCGTCGTCGGCAATGATGGCACTTCTACCCACTTCGCTGCCAGTTCCTGCCGTTGTCGGAATCGTGATAAAATGCGGAACATCGTTGGTTACGTAAACATCGCCACCAATCAAATCATCATATTTGAATAAATCTTCTCGGTGATTGATTCTTAGTAAAATAGCCCTTGCTACATCAATCGCAGCACCGCCACCAATGCCAATGATGCAATCTCGCTCAGAGCCATAATAGGCTTCGTCGCCTTTATAAACATCTGATTTTACAGGGTTTTTATGAATATCGCTGAAAACCTCAACGCTGATACCTTTCGATGATAAATCTTGAACAATTTGCTTGAAAAATGCTAAATTGGCCACATTAGGGTCAGTCACAACCAAAGGTTTTGAAAGATTATTGTCCTTCAAATAAGCAGGAAGTTCGGCAACTACTCCCGCACCGAAACGGATTTTTGTTGGAAAATTGAATTGAGAAATCACTTTGTTGGTTTTTTATAGTTTGAGAGTGACGAAAATACAACAAAAAACCACGAATTCAACAAATAAGCTTGTTAAATTCGTGGTTCTTTCATAATCAAGGCGATTTAAAAAATTGCTCTCTAATTTAATCTCTTCTCCCCAAAAACATACTTAAATAATAAAGTAAATTGGCTACTGCACCTGCGGCTGCTACAACATAAGTCAAAGCTGCCCATTTAAGTGCATCTTTCGCCATATCGTGTTCACCGTTGGTTACGATAGCTTTCATTTCCATCCATTTCAATGCACGGTTACTTGCATCATATTCTACTGGTAATGTAATGAGCGAGAACAATGCGATTGCGGCATTGGCCACTATCAAAGCCAACAATACCGATTGAGCCATTGGTGTATTTCGTGAGAAAATATAACCCATAAACATAAATCCAAACATGTAGAAAAGATTCATACCTTTAGTGGCGATATTGACAATTGGCACGAGTGCCGAACGCATTTTTAGCGGAGCATAAGCCATAGCGTGTTGCACGGCGTGTCCACATTCGTGGGCTGCTACTGCTGCCGAAGCAGCACTTGAACCAGTATAAACGTCATAGCTGAGGTTTACAGTTTTGCTCATTGGGTCGTAATGGTCGGTTAATTGACCTTCTACTTGTATGATTCTTACATCATAAATGCCGTTGTCGTGAAGCATTCGCTGGGCAATTTCTGCTCCTGTCATGCCGTTTCGGAGGCGTATCTGTGAATATTGTTCAAATTTACTCTTTAAACGTCTCGATACTAATAATCCAAGTAGCATAAAGACAATACTGATAACGAAAATCATAGGTTTTTAATTTAATTTTGGATGAGTGAATAATGCCATGAATGATTGTTGCTTTTGCTAAGATTCATTCATTGCGTCATGCTAAATTAATTTTATTTTCTGAATAATTGAGCTAGTTGAATAACCTTTTACCAATGAAATAGTTTTTACTTCACCTCCATTTTCCATAACAAAATCTGCACCAACGATGTTTTCGACCGAATAATCATCGCCTTTTACCAAAATATTCGGACAAAGTGTCTCAATTAGTTCTTTTGGAGTTGGTTCATCAAACAAAATGACAGCATCAATAAAACTCATCGCTGCCATCATGCGTGAACGTGCATATTCATTTATCACAGGGCGACTTTCGCCTTTCAAGCGTCTCACCGAAGCATCGGTATTTAGGCCGAGAACCAATTTTTCGCCTAAATTACGAGCTTTTTCGAGGTAATCAATGTGTCCGAGATGCACAATATCGAAGCATCCGTTAGTAAAAACGATTTTTTTACCTTCAGATTGCCATTGCTCAATTTGTTGTTTGGCCTCTGTTAGACTTAATATTTTTGATTCGGTCATTTTTCTTTAGAATTATATACTATTTTATCAATTGCTTCATGCATTGGCTGGAGGAATAATATTTCTTTTCGGCAAAACCAATGTTAATAAAAAAGCGACAATACCAAAAAATGCAACAAAAACCATTCCTTGCATGGCATGAAGGAACGTAGCGAGAGTGATGCCATCTTGCTCAGAAAGTCCATAAAGCACTACGATGCTTCCTACCAAAAAGTGATAACTGCCAATGCCGCCTTGCGTTGGTGCTGCCATGCCGATTGAACCCATCACAAAGATAGAAAGTGCTGCCAATGGCGAAAGATTAGCGGTTTCGGGCAGAGCAAAGCACAGAACGTAAGTCATTACGAAATAAATTGTCCAAATCAGAAGGGTATGAAAGATAAAAGCCGATGGGTTTTTAAGATTGCGGACACTCATAAAGCCACTTGCAAAACCTCCGATTATTTTGGCAACTTTCTGATAAATAGCATTTTGTGCAATTTTATCTTGGTTTTTCTTGAATAAAAAATAAGCCGCCACAAGTAAACCAATACCAACCAAAGCATAGCTGCCAAGTAGGAGTGGATTTTTGAATTTTTCGCCAAAGAAATTAAAGAAAACATCTTTCAGTCGGTCGAATTCGAGAATAAAATTCAAGAAAATTAACAATAAAAGTACTAAAACATCAATTAAACGTTCGGCGATTACTGCCCCAAATGATTTTTCAAATGGAATATTTTCTAATTTATTTAACGTTCCACAACGAGCCACTTCACCCGCTCTTGGAAAAATCAAATTTGCTCCGTAACCAACCAAAACCGCCAATGTTGTACGAAAAACCGAAGGTTTATAGCCCATGGGTTCGATCATCAAAACCCAACGATACGCCCGACTCCAATGTGCTACCAAAGCCATCACGGCCGAAAGTGCTACCCAACGATAATCGGCTTGTTTTATCTTTTCCCAAAGCGTGTTTAGGTCGATGTCTTTAAAGGTAAACCATACTAAAACAGCAGCAACTGTTAGCGATATAAGATACTGGATTGCTTTTTTCATTAAAAGGAGGTTTAGTTTTACTACTGCGATTCTTGAGAATCGCTCCACAAATTATTTTACTACCAAGTTGTTTTCGTCAGGGAAAACAATCATTGGTTTGTGGGCTTTTGCTTCTTCTTGGGTCATCCAGCCGTATGAAATAATAATCACGATGTCGCCCACTTCGGCTTTGCGAGCCGCTGCTCCATTGAGGCAGATAATACCAGAGCCACGTTTACCTTTGATGGCATAAGTTTCCAAACGCTCGCCGTTATTGTTATTAACTACTTGTACACGTTCGTTTTCCATGATACCAGCAGCATCAAGCAAATCTTCGTCGATAGTGATGCTTCCTACGTAGTTGAGCTCGGCCTGAGTGACTTTCACTCGGTGGATTTTTGATTTGAAAATATTGACTAACATTGATAATCTAATTAAGATGGGTCGCTTACGGTCTGCCGTTGCGGTACGGTTAAGAATTTGAAATTGAGGTTAGTAAATAAACTATCATTAACGGATTACAAAATTATAAAATTGCTTTGTATAGAAACATTTGCTACGACAATAAAATTCAGATTAAAAATTTTAAGTAGTTTTGTACTGAAAAAGCTCATCACAAATGACAAAAAAACTACTCCCCTTTCTTTTAGTAGCCAGTACTTCTTTAGCTTTCGCTCAAGATGCCAGTATTTTTGAACCAGATTCAATCAAGAAAAAAATTGTTGCCTTACAGATTTCGTCTTCGCTTCGCATTGATGGGCTGATGAATGATGCCGAATGGCGAAAAGTAAAACCAAAGTCGGGTTTTACTCAAATCGAACCATTTCAAGGCAAAAAGCCTACGCAAGATACTGAAGTAAAGGTACTTTACAATAAACAATATTTATATTTTGGCATTTTTGCAAAAGATTCTTTGGGCAAGAAAGCTATTCGTGCCACTGATTTCAAGCGTGATTTTAGTTTTCGTCAGCATGACATGGTGGCATTATCGTTCGATGGCTTTAATGATAAACGCAATGCGATGGTTTTGGTAACAAATCCATATGGCGTGCAGCGAGATTTACTTTCGTTTGATGACCTATACTATGATGTGGATTGGGATGGTCTTTGGCGTGTGCGTACCACTCGTACCGATTCTGGTTGGGTAGCAGAAATGGCAATACCGTGGCAAACACTGCGTTATCCGAAAACAACTGATAGCTTGCATACGTGGGGATTCAATATTTTTCGTAGCCGCCGAATGAGCAACGAACAGACGGCATTTTCTCCGTATCCTCGAATTTTTTCTAATTTACGTATGACATATGCAGGTCAATTGAAAAACCTTCAACCTCCTCCGCCATCGCCTAATATCCGAATTCAACCTTATCTTTTAACTTCTTTTGACCAATTTAGTGGTCAGAAAGTACCTAAACCAACCGAAACAAACTTTAAATTGGGCGGAGAACTAAAATGGGCAATCAACTCAAATGCCGTTTTAGACCTTACTACCAACACAGATTTTGCCCAAGCCGATGCTGACCGTCAAGTAAATAACGTTACTCGATTTTCGGTGTTTTTTCCGGAACGACGTCAGTTTTTTCTTGAAAACGCTTCACTTTTTGGCGTAGGAGTTGGGCCAAATGATGATTTTTCAGGCGGAACAATGCGTGTACAACCTTTTTTTAGTAGAAGAATTGGCTTAGATGATAATAATCGACCGATTCCGATTGATGCAGGTGGGCGTTTTGTATATCGTTCATTGAAGCGAAATTTTGGTCTAATTGCGATGCGTCAGCGTGGAGTAGGAGATACACCCGCTACGAACTTTTTTGTAGGACGTTTTTCCGAAAACTTCGGTAAACAAAGTCGCATAGGTGGCCTCTTAACGGTTAAAAATCGCCTGGATGGGTCGAATATTGTGGGTACAATTGATGGATTTTTTCGCTTAAATCAGTCTCATTCGGTCAATACAATGGCATCTTATTCAAAAACAACGAATACTGGTCAACACGGTTTTTCGGGTATGGCTCAGTATTTTTTCACCAATAATCAATTTAAATTATGGTGGACGCAGTCAGTCGTGACGAAGAATTTCAATCCAGAGATGGGTTTTGTTTCTCGTACCGATGTGATTGGCACAACGCCTGGGATTTTTATCTATAATCGAGGAAAATGGCTTCCCAAGAAATATATAAGAGCATTTGAGCCGGGAATTATGACGGAGTTTTATCATCAGGCTTCAACAGGGCAGTTGATTGAACGTCAAATAAATATCAATCCAATTTGGTTTAACTTTCAGAATGGCGGATTTTTTGGCTATTTGGTTAATCCAACTTTTCAACGCCTTACTGAACCTTTCGAGCCACTTGGAGTGTCGATTCCTGTGGGAGATTATAATTATGTTCGTCATCAAATTTTTACAAGTTCCGACCCTTCAAAAATCGTAAATGTAGTAGTTGACCACAGTTGGGGTACATATTTCGATGGAAAGCTCAACTCGACTGACCTTAGGTTGCAGTTTGCACCAATTCCACATGTTTCGGTCGTAGGGCGTTATAATCGGAATGGTTTTAAGGGTGTTGGTACGGGTACAGATAAAGTAAATGTTGATTTATACTCAATCGAAGGACGAATTGCCTTAAATCCAAGAGTACAATTGATTGGTTTTTATCAGCAAAATTCGGAAAATAATTCTAAAAATTATAATTTTCGTTTATCGTGGGAGTATCAACCATTGTCTTATATTTATGTGGTTTTCAATCGTCGAGGATTCAATAATGTAAGCGAGCCAAGTGACATTCGTTACGAAAAAGAAAACCATCTGATTGCAAAAATCAGCTATTTGAAGCAGTTTTGAGTGAATTATTGATATTTAATGATAAATGCTTTTAAATTTTTTTTAGGTATTGCGAATAATCCAGTGCAATCAATTGACCAAGGCATTTTTGTAGCCCGGTTATTTCGCTTGAAATTCTTGCCAAGTAGCGTTATATGCTCCAAAACAACCAAAGCCACCGTTAATATTGGTATAAAGTAACACAGGCTCGGCAAATGGATTATTGTTTTCACGTTGACGACGGAGAGATGTATGATAATTATAGTAATGAATATCCGTCTGAAATAAGCCAACTTTTATTTTATTCAGGCGTTTATTTTGGTCTATTTGTTGACCTTGAATATTTGCTCCAATATTAGTTGCTAAAAAATTTCTATTCAGTGAAAGTATCTGACCATCCACATCTTTATCATCAATTGTGCGTAAATCAATGAATGTAGAAACAGGTGTATTAATGACGTTTTTCCCATTCTTTGGGTCGGGAATTCCATACAAAATAATAAATTCGCTAATTGCTCGATAATAATTTATTTCACCCGCTTTATCTTGCCAAATTACTTTTACCTCATATTCAGTGTTTGTCACCGAATTTCCTTGCTGAAAATTATTTACCTTTGTTGAATCTATTTTTACGTCTTTAATATCGGTTGATTTTGGAACAATAGTAGAAGCATTTATTTTTCGACCATCTGGCGTACTTACAGTGATTGTATAGGTTTTTCCTGCTAAAATTGGCAAAGCGGTAGGTATAGCACGGTAATAACCCAATTTTGTATTGTAAATCAGTTGAATTATTTTACTGCCATCTGATAAACTGACGGTTGCATTCGTAATGTCATCTTTTATGTCACCATTGCTGCCAATAAGAACCTTTGTTTCGGTTACCTTAGCTGCCAAAACAGTGTCCTGTGGTGAAATAAAGCAAGCCACTACAAGTTTAGAATCAGTTTCTGGTAAAAATGAAGGATCAATTTCTTTTACCAAACTTTCACATGAAAGTAGCATTAATTGGTTGACTATTAGTAAACTATATAAAAATATTTTTTTCATCTTTACAAATTTTTCTTTAACTCCCTTGAGGAGTAGGGGGCGGGGCTGGGGGATTTTAAAACTTAAAATTATAACTAAAGGATGGAATAATCGGAAAGATTGAATATCGCTGTAATATATTAATATTTTGATTGTTGGCATCAGTTTTCGTATTAAGTTGATAGAAAAACGGATTTTTTCTATTATAGGTATTATAGATGCTAATTTCCCATATACGTTCATGATAGCGTTTCTTTTTGCTGAATTGAACTCCTACATCAAGTCGATGATACGGCTCGGCACGGAAAGTGTTTTTCTCGCCATATTCCTGCACGGCTCGCCCTGCGAAAAGCGGACTTACTGGTGTAGAAGGATTATTGATAACATTATTTGCCCCAAAACGAGTATTGTAATTACTATATCCATTATACCTCGAAAGTGGCATAGTCAGTGCATTGCCAGTGCCAAAAACCCATACGGCCGAAACAGTAATATTTGGCTTTATGTCATAAATTCCTACCAATGAAATATCGTTTCGGCGGTCGTAGCGAGGAAAAAACGCTTTGCCAAAATTTAATCCTGCAAATTGCCATTTTGTCCATGAAAGAGTATAGCCTGCCCAACCCGAAAACTTTCCGACTTTTTTCTGCAATAAAAATTCTGCTCCATAGGACCAACCTTGCCCCGTCGTTACGTTATCTTCCCAACGCACTCGGTTATTGAAGGTCGGGTCATTTATTAGCAAAAAACTTGCTCCTTCTTTATAATTGATGAGATTATTCATCTTTTTACAATAGCCTTCAATGGTCAGCGTTAAGCCTTTTTTATCAAAATCTTTTGCAAAACCCGCTGCAACTTGTTGCGATTGTTGCGGAGCCACTTTATCAGTGCTTGGCACCCAAAGGTCGGTTGGTAATCCAATTCCTGTATTGGTAAGTAAATGGACATATTGGTTCATCAAAGCGTAGGATGCCTTGAAAGCCAAATCGTTGCTCAGTTTGTAAGCCGCCGCCAAACGAGGTTCTGGACGCACATAATTTACTCCCGAAACTTGATAATTGCTAATTCGGAGGCCAGCATTCATTTTAAGTCGACTGCTTGCTTGCCAAACATCTTCGGCATAAATACCTGATTCTACGACGTCGATATTATCAATTCTGTTCTCTAAACGGTTAATATCAGAGTCTTGAAGCACAACTGCACTCGGGGTAAACCGATGAAAAGTAGACTGTATTCCAAATTTTAATGCGTGTTTTGGTGCGGGGAAAAAATCGAAATCATATTTTATGGCATAGTCTCTGATGCCCGATTGATAATCTAAATAATACGTAGAATTTGTATTGGTGATTAGGTCAAGAGAATTAACTACCGAATTGATATTGAAGCGATAACGGTTATAAATGAGCGATAAATTACCAAAAAGTTTTTGAGAAAATAGATGATTCCAACGTAAAGTGGCAGTTTCGTTGCCCCAATTCAGTCCATTTGACGATGTGTTTACTGGACTTGTTGTCTTTGTACTAAACTTGTCTTTTCCGAAATAACCGCTCAAATACACCTTATCTTTTTGTCCAAAATCATAATTAACTTTGGCGTTTAAATCATAAAAATAATAACCGCCCGTGGTTTGTTCGATTGCATCTTTTTGCGAAGCTTTGATAAGCGGAGACGCCACAGCATCAAGATAAGTTCTTCGTGCTGAAACAATAAATGATGATTTAGTCGCCTTTTGTTTTTTTGACTTAATCGGTCCTTCAAGCGTTAATCTTGATGAAATAAGTCCAATTCCACCTTCTCCGTGCAATTTTTCTTTGTTTCCTTCTTTCATATTCATTTCTATAACAGATGAAAGTCGTCCACCAAAACGAGCAGGAAAACCGCCTTTGGTAAGTTCAACGCTTTTGAGAGCATCGCCATTAAAAACCGAGAAAAATCCAAAAAGGTGACTGGCGTTATAAACTATGGCATCATCTAAAATTATCAAATTTTGGTCAGGACCTCCGCCACGAACGTAAATTCCCGATTGACCTTCTGAACCTTTTTGCACACCTGGCATGAGTTGAAGTACTTTCAAAACATCTTTCTCACCCATAAAAGCTGGAATTTTCTTAATTTGATTAATTGGAATGTCAATTTTACTCATCTCAACTGATTCACTTAGGCGTTCCTCTTGTCGTTTTGATAATACCACAACTTCGCTTAGTTGATTGACCGACGTCAACTCAACATTCATTTCTAAATTTTTATTGAGAACGAATGTTTTTTCGATGCGTTCAAAACCTACAAACGAAAAGACTAATGTAGTGGCATTGTTGGCAGGAAGTGTTATCGAATAAAAACCATAGTTATTGCTGCTCGTTCCGAATGTGCTATTTGGTACATAAATGTTTACTCCGTTAAGTTGCTCTTGACTGCCTTTTTCACGCACGAAGCCACTGATAGTAAATGTTTGCTGAGCAAAAGTCGTATGACTTAAAACAACTAAGTATACCAAAAGTAAGTCTCTTTTTTTTATCATGGGTGCCAAATTTTTCTATTACATTATTACGAAAAAGTACGTATAAAAGTTGTATAAGTCCAAAAAAATAAAAATTATGGTATTTTAAGAAGATTAACAATAAAAAAACATAGCAATGGCCTAAATATCGTTTGTTTAGGTTTTATTTGTATAAACAAAAATTGTATTTTTGCATAATTACTAAAAAGTCTTATCTTTAATCATAAAATTATTATGGCAGAGAACGAAAAAAGCGTAACCGATAAAGCAACCGAAATAGTTGGACAAGCAGTAAATGCAGTGACTGATAAGTTAACAGATTTGAAAGCTGATGCTACCGAAGTAATCAGTGATTTGAAAGAAAAAGCATCAGAATTAGTTAGCGATGAGAAAATCAATGAAATAAAAGCACAAGCTGCTGAAAAAGTTGCTGATTTGAAAGAAGATGCGTCTGAAGCTTTACAAGCTGCAACAGCTAATGCTCAAGAAGTTGCCGCAGGTGCGAGCGGAAAATTGGCAGACTTGAAAGAAGAGGCAACAGAAGCAGTAGAAACCGCAAAAGCAAAAGCACAAGAATTCGCATCAGAAGCATCAGCTGCGGTTGATAACTTGAAAGCAAAAGCAACTGAATTTATGAAAAGTGAAAACGTTGATGCTATGAAAGCCGAAGCAGCTGAAAAAATCGAAGATTTGAAAGCTGATGCTGCCGAAGCTGTAGATGCAGCGAAAGCAAAAGCCCAAGAATTAGCTAACGAAGCTAGCGAAACAGTAGCCGAAGTTACTCAAAAGGCAAAAGGTTTTTGGAGTAAATTATTTGGTGGTAAATAATATCAAAAATTATTTAAACGAGGTGAATCTACTTTTAGGTTCACCTTTTTTGTTCAAAATTATCTCTTTTGATTAATTTTCCAGCCAGGCCCTTTTACAAATTTACCGGATTTGACGCCTATATGTTTGCCTTCTTTCACCACTTGCTTTCCATTAACAAATACATGAAGTATTCCTTCTGAAAGCTGATGAGGATTCTCGAAAGTTGCTTTGTCTTGAATTTTATTAGGGTCAAAAATCACAATATCGGCATAATTACCAACTACCAATCGGCCGCGTTTCTGTATCTTGAGGTTGTCACAAGGCAATGATGTGAGTTTTCTGATGGCCTCTTCTAGCGTAATTACTTTTTCTTCACGTACATATTTACCCAAAAGACGAGCAAAGTTTCCATAAGCTCTTGGATGATTGCTTGATTTCAAAAATACTCCCGCTGGGTTCATCGAGGCTGCATCAGAGCAGAAACTCATGTATGGTAATTGAATTTGTCTTTTTATATTTGCTTCACTCATCAAAAAATACACAACATCAACCCGTGAACCATCCGAAACTACTAGATCCATTGCGGTTTCATACCAAGTTTTTTTCTTCATGTTTGCTACTTCTGCCAAAGTCTTGCCTATATATTTTCTGAGCGAATCTTGTTTAAAACCAATCAGAAGCGTTTTGTCTGCCCCTGCAGCCAAACATAAATTTTCCCAGTCATTTTGAGGTGAACTCATTTCACGCCCGACTTGCTCTCTGATTGTGCCGGATTTTAGCCTTCTGCTCCATTGGTCGAAGCCTCCTTCTTGGACCCAAGGTGGCATGGCAGCATCAAGTCCGGTTGCTCCAGCGATATAGTTGTACATATCGGCTGTAATATGAATGCCTACTTTATTGGCACTGTCTATCTTGGTTATTACTTTATCTATTTTATACCAATTGTCTTTACCTGCTGCCTTCAAATGATAAATTTCGGCGTGAATCTTGGCTTCTTTTGCAATCGTGATTAACTCATTAACAGCTTCTTCGAGGCGATTTCCTTCACTTCTTAAATGTGATATATAGGTACCATCATATTCGGCAGCTACTTTAGATAATTCAATGAGTTCGTGAGTATTAGCGTAAGTGCCAGGAGTATAAATCAATGCTGAAGCCAAACCCATTGCACCTTCTTCCATAGCCAGTTTTACGTGCTTTTTCATACGTGCAAGTTCGTCTGGTGTGGGCGGACGCTTGGCATATCCCAGTTCCATTGCTCTAACTGTCGAAGCTCCAACAAAGGAGGCCACGTTGCTTGATACCCCTCTTTTTTCTAAATAAGAAAGATATTCGCCGAGCGTGTTCCAAGTAATGTCGTATTTAATATTGCCTTGTGATTTTGTAGCATCTGCCTTCATTTCCTCTCTTATAGGCCCCATCGAATCCCCTTCGCCCATTACTTCGAGTGTTACACCTTGCATTATTTCACCCATCGAACGCCCATCTTCTATCAAACTTTCAGTACTCCAGCTCAACATATTTACAAAACCTGGGGCAATCGCCATGCCTTTGGCATCAATTACTTCTTTGGCATCGGAGTAAAAACTTAGGTTGCCAATAAAAGCAATCGTATCATTTTTTAAGGCAATGTCAGCCGAAATTGGGGCAGTTCCGTTGCCATCAAAGACAAGACCGTTTTTGATGATGATGTCGTATTTACTTTGATTACAGGAAATTGATAGCAAAAAACTGCTTAAAAATAATAGTTTTAGGGATTTCATATAGGTTTCAATCAATTTTGCTTAAAAATATACAAAAATAACTAAGTATTAAACCCTTAGTTTAAAGATTAGGAGGATGAATTCTTTCGCTCATAAGTCAAAATCGAAATATCATAAGGTGTATTTTGTCCTGCAAAAAACTCTTTTCGTTCGGTTAAATTAAATTCGTTTTCGTTAAATGCTGGAAAAAAAGCATCCCCTTCCATCGTTTCGTGAACAAGCGTGAGATAAATCTTATCTGCAAACGGAATTGATAATTTGAAAATTTCTTCTCCACCCAAAACAAAAACTTCATTTTCAGATTTACACTTTTCAAAGGCTTCTTCCAAGCTACTTACTACTTCAAAACCTTCATCTACTATGTAATCAGTTTGTCGAGTAATTACGTAATTACCTTCTTCTGACCAAATTCTATGAGGATTGTCATAGCTTTTTCGACCCATTATCATCTTCTTATTTTTGGTAACTTCCTTTAAATTATCCCAATCAGCAGGAATTGGACTCCATGGTAAAGCGTTGTTTAAGCCAATCACTCGATTTTTACTCATGGCAGCAATTAATGAAATAATCGTTTTTTTTGTCATTTTTTAATATGAATTATACATGTCATTATATAAATAACTTAGTTTTTAAATAAGTGTTAATAATTTCATAACATTGTAATTTTCTCGTACTAATCAAAAATACTGACTTTTGTACGTATATTGAAAATGAAATCAGTATAAAACTTAAACTTATCTAAACCCCCGAAACTATGTTTGGCTTAGAAACCGACATTTTCCTCTTATTGTCATTCTGCCTTTTGGCTGCTTGTGCATTTGAATTCATCAACGGATTTCATGATACAGCAAACGCTGTTGCAACCGTAATTTATACCAACTCTCTCAAACCAACCCAAGCCGTTGTTTGGTCAGGTATTGTCAACTTTATTGGAGTTGTTACGGGTGGAGTAGGGGTCGGAATGAGTATCGTAAACCTGCTTCCAGTAGAACTACTTATCGACCAAAATGTTTATCATAGCATCGCAATGGTCCTTGCATTGTTGTTTAGTGCTATTATCTGGAATTTCGGCACATGGTATTTTGGTATTCCAGCATCAAGCTCTCATACTTTGATAGGTGCTATTTTAGGTGTTGGTTTGGGCTATGCTTTACTCCCTGAAAATAAATCAGGAATTGCAGCAGTAAATTGGGATAAAGCCAAAGAGATTTTTTCTGCTTTGTTACTTTCTCCTATGGTTGGTTTTGCATTGGCTGTATTCTTGATGTTTACTCTTCGCAGATTATTGAGTAAAGATATTAGAAAACAGGTATTCGACGAACCAAAGAAAGACGAGGTTCCTCCAGTTTGGATTCGTGCAATCTTGATTACAACTTGTACACTCGTGAGTTTCTTTCACGGCCGTAACGATGGTCAGAAAGGTATAGGTCTTGTAATGTTGATTCTGATTGGAGTTTTACCAACATACTTTGCTATTAACAAAAGCATTGATTTTAAGACTTTAAAGCCAGAGCTTGCAACCATTTCTCAGCAAATAGCCTTGATTGATACTACAAACGCATCAACTGCGGAAAAGGAAAAAATTGCCAAAGTCAATACAAGCATTAGTTTTTTGAATAGTATTTCAGATACTGGAAAGGTCGAAAAGTCCAATGCTTTAGATATACGCAAAGCACTACTTACAATTAGTGGTAACACAAAGAAATTAGTAGAAGATGAAGAAATTGTTTTAAGCGAAAACAGTAAAACAATTTTAGCAAATCTCGCTGCTAAAGAAGAAAAAGGTATTCGTCGCTTCACTGACCACGCTCCAATGTGGGTTATTTTGATGATTTCACTGTCACTTGGTCTCGGAACAATGATTGGTTGGAAACGTATTGTGGTGACAGTCGGAGAGAAAATCGGTAAATCTCACCTCACCTATGCACAAGGAGCTTCGGCTGAGTTAGTTGCTGCAACTACAATCGGGCTTGCCTCATTTTTCAAACTTCCAGTAAGTACCACTCACGCATTATCTTCGGGTATTGCAGGTACGATGGTAGCCAGTAAGGGTATCAAAAATCTTCAAGCAGGGACAATCAAAAGTATTCTTTTGGCTTGGGTATTAACCTTGCCAGTGGCCATTATACTATCAGCTTCATTATTCGTATTTTTCCGTTGGTTATTATAATTTTAGCCTAAAATAGCTTTAAAAACCGACAATGATAGCTTTTACTGCTACTCATTGTCGGTTTTTGATTTTACTTTGCTCAAAAAATCTTTATTTTTGGTATTCAAAATATTTTAACCCAAATATGACTCATAATTTTGCATTCCTACTTGCAAGATTCTACTTATTTTCTTATTCTCATTTTCAGTTTTAACAGATAATTTTGGTCGGCAGCAAGGCTCATTGATTGTACCGATACTTTTAAAGTAAAACGTCTATTATTCCCTCAAAAAACATGAAAATGTAGGTTTTTGCGGTTGCTTTTAGCCATAATTTCAGCTTAATGTGAGTAAAAATTATTTAATTTTCAATATTTTCCCGTTAAAACACACAAAAATTTTTTAAGATAAAAATAATCTGCCCGAAATAAATTTTGTTTTTTTTGATTGATAGTTTTGAATATGTAGTGACAAGCTCGTCAGCGATGTAATTGACTATTATCTAAATTGTCGTATGCACTATCTCTTTTGAAAGGACCAAGACCATCGAAAAAATCTTATCAGAATCTCGGAAGTTTTTTATCTAAATTTATATCTTTTAAAAAAATCAAAATACTTTTTCCTAAATTTGTACAAAAATATTATGCAAGCATACTAAATTGCTATATGGGAATGTTTTCTCTGACAGCCAAGTATTGCATCAATAGTTGAAAATAATTGTTTATTGATATTCGAAAACTGAAAAATGGAAACCTACGGTAAAATTCTTACGATTGCTAGTCCGCTATTTTTATTGTTAGTGCTTATCGAAAAGGCCTATGGCTACTTTATCAGAAAAGATTCGTTCAAGGGAATGGATATGATTTCGAGCTTAACTTCAGGCTATACCAATTCGGTGAAAGATGTTTTGGGCTTAAGTGTTTCGATTCTTTCTTACGAATGGATGGTAAACCATTGGACATTCTACAAAATTGAGTCAACGATTTGGGTGTATATCATCGCCTTCGTTTCTCTCGATTTGACTGGCTATTTGGTGCATCGCATGGCACATTCAATCAATTTTTTCTGGAATAAACACGCCATTCACCATAGTAGCGAAGAGTTTAATTTGGCCTGTGCCTTACGCCAAAGTATTTCTTCGTTTGTGAGTTTATTTACTGTATTTTTGCTACCAGCCGCATTATTGGGCGTAGATGCCAAAGTTATTGCCATAGTTGCTCCGCTGCATCTTTTTGCAC
This sequence comes from uncultured Emticicia sp., assembly GCF_937903345.1. Classification (GTDB taxonomy): domain Bacteria; phylum Bacteroidota; class Bacteroidia; order Cytophagales; family Spirosomataceae; genus Emticicia. Next base: position 29,351 of record NZ_CALCZQ010000030.1, read on the forward strand.
AGTTTTGGTACCATACTGTTTATATTGGAAAGATGGGAATTCTTGAAAAATTCATCGTTACGCCCTCTCACCATCGAGTGCATCATGCCATTAATCCCGAATATTTGGATAAAAACCACGGACAAATTTTTATTATTTGGGATAAACTTTTTGGCACATTTCAAGAAGAATTACCTAATGTTCCGCCAGTCTATGGCATCACACGCCCCGCCAGTACTTGGAATCCTATAAAGATCAATTTTCAGCATTTGTGGTTTTTGATAAAAGATGCTTATCATACGAATAGTTTGAAAGATAAATTTAGAATTTGGTTTATGCCAACTGGCTGGAGACCAGCCGATGTAGAGGCTCGTTTCCCCGATAATAAAATAGAAGACCCGTATAATTTCGAGAAATATGCCCCAAAAATATCTAAACCGATGTTCATTTGGATATGGTTTCAGTTTCTTTTTACTTTCGGAATGCTGTTTTATTTCTACGGAAACATCAGCAAATTAGGCGTACCAAATATGTTTGTTTATGGAGGATTTATCTACTTAACAGTATTTGCATATACTGAATTAATGGACAGAAACCCCTACGCGATTGTGTGGGAAATTATCAAAAATATCATTGGCTTTGCCTTAATATACCAAATGGGTGATTGGTTTGGCAGTGGCTCACAATACCCATGGGTAACTACCATTCTGATGGTTTACTTCATACTTTCAACTGTTTTTACTGCTTACTTCGTAAAGTTTGAGATTCGAGAAGAAAGTGAGAAAGTAACTCTGGCCTAAGTTAATATTAGAGAATATATTTATGGCATATCTCTTAGACGTGCCATAAATGTTTTTGGTTATCAGAATTGATAATCCTGCCTCTCAAACCTAAGAAAACAAAGCCTCGTGCCCATATTCGTAGCCTTTTTTGATTATTTCCTTCACATCATTGGTCGTAAAATCGGTTAATTCAATATGTAAAGGTTCTTTTGGGCGAATAACAGTGAGTTTGATTTTCTTTGTAAGGCTAAAAGGCCCAATACTTCCATAGTTTTCAGCATAATTTTCAGCCCATTCAATGTCATTATTTTCAAATTGATTTACAGTAATGTCTTTTATACGCTCAATTAGGCTAAAAAAACTTCGATAATTAAACTGTTCTAAAGATTTGTTTTTCGGGTGAGTAGCCACACAGTAAATTTCTGTAGCTCCATCTTCAATCGCTTTTCTTAGCGGCACAACTTCACGCAAACCACCATCCATGTACGCTTGTCGGTGGTCGCCCCCAATCTGAATAGCTGGCATAATAAAAGGTAGTGAACTACTTGCACGTAAGTAATCTAAAAAATGCTGTTCGAGCGGGTCAGTATAATGCATTTCACCCGAATTGATATTGACTGCCCCGACCTTAAGCTTTATTGGGCTCTTCCGCATAGTTGTAACATCCAAATATTTTTTAAGTTTTTCGTGCAAGGGGTTTGTATCGATCAAGCCATCAAAACGGCTCAGAAGTGTATCAATACCCAACGAAAACTTTGATTTTAGTACGCCAATATCTGAAGGCTGTGTTATATTTTCAAGCCAAAATTGTAATAGTTTTTTATTGACCAAATCCCAATTGATTTTGCCATTTTTGAGATGTTGTTTACCTGCCTCATTGACCATAAAAGAGCCATTTAAGGCTCCCGCCGAAATACCGTAAATCATTTCTGGTTTGAAACCGGTATCCAAAATTGCATGAATAACGCCTACTTGCCAAGCTCCTTTGAGTGATCCACCACCTAAAACCAATGCCCTCATATTTAGATAAATGTTTTTTTTATACTAAGCCATTACTGCGACTAAAATAATAAATTTTGAAAAATGCTGTGCAAATATGATGCTTAAAAAACAAAACCTACTTTCTGATAGTGTGTTAATAATTTAAACAAACTTTTTTACTCAAAAATATTAAATTTTAGTTTTATAAATTGGTATAATTCAAGAAAAATTTGAACAATATCTTTAAAAACAATATATTTTTCTATAATCTGCTCAATAAGTCAGAAATCAATCGTAAAATTGCATACGCAGGGCAAAACAACATTTTGCTCATCTCTTCATGTCGTTAGATATTAACCAAATACAAGCTCCAATCGTACAAGATTTGGAAATTTTCGAGAAAAAATTTCGTCAGTCGATGAAGACCGACGTGATGCTGCTCGACCAAATTATGAAATATATTATTCATCGGAAAGGTAAGCAAATTAGGCCGATGTTTATATTTCTGACAGCTGGAACTATCGGCCAAATCAATGAAGCTACTTATCGTGGAGCAGCACTCATCGAACTCTTACACACAGCTACCCTCGTTCATGATGACGTGGTTGATGATTCAAACTATCGCCGAGGATTTTTTTCAATTAAGGCACTTTGGAAAAACAAAATTGCAGTTTTAGTAGGCGATTATTTGCTTTCTCGTGGCTTACTTTTGAGCGTAGATAATGGAGATTATGATTTGCTTAAAATTGTTTCGACTGCCGTAAAAGAATTAAGCGAAGGCGAACTATTGCAGATTGAAAAAGCCCGTAAGCTTGACATTACCGAAGAAATTTACTACGAAGTGATTCGTCAAAAAACAGCTTCTCTGATTGCTTCATGTTGTGCTGTTGGGGCGGCCTCGGTTAGTGCAAGTGCCGAAGTTGTAGCCAAAGCCAAACTTTTGGGTGAAAAAATAGGTATGGCGTTTCAGATAAAAGATGATCTTTTTGATTATGGTGATGCCGAAATTGGCAAACCAACCGGCATTGATATAAAAGAAAAGAAAATGACCTTGCCACTGATATATGCCCTCAATCATGCATCTTGGTCTGACAAACGTCATATTATTAATCTAATAAAAAATCATTCCGAAAATCCTAGAAAAGTTACCGAAGTGATTGACTTCGTGAAAAAATCAGGTGGAATTCAATATACCACCGAAGTTATGAAACGCTTCGTAAAAGAAGCCAACGACATCCTCTTTACATTTCCCGACTCTGCTTTCCGTCAATCATTACACGACTTAGTGCTTTTTTCAATTGAACGTACTAAATAAACTGTAAAATCTGAATATAATGTTAAATTTATACAAATTGTATAGATGGTTTGTTTTGTATATATGAAATATCCTGTTCTAATTAAAGTATCAATAATTATCATATTATGTGAAAATATTGAAAAAAGTGTAAAAATGGAATATACAATTCAGGCAAAATAAATAAAATAATGTGAAAATATTATAAATATTGAAAATTCAGATAAAAATGAAAAATTTAATTAAGCTTTTAATAATGAGTGTTTTACTGAATACTGCAACGGCTCAAAGTATTGAAAAAAAGTTTGATAATAACCCAGTATCCAATTACTTATCGAAGCTTCCATCAGGCATAAAGGTAACAATGGCTGTGGAAAATATGGATGGGAAGCTATTTTTTGAGTATCAAACGGATATAAAAGTGGCATCGGCAAGTGTTATAAAAGTGCCGATTTTGATGTCATTGATGGAAAAAGTACAAGCTAATGAGATTAGTTTATCGAATGTCCATCTCTTGACGAATGCCGAAAAAGTTGGCGGTTCGGGAGTTTTGATGAATGCTTCGGAAGGCAAAAAACTGACGATCAGAGAGCTTGCTCAAGAAATGATTCGGACGAGCGACAATACGGCTACCAATATTCTGATTCGGGAAATTGGAATGGAAAAGATTAACCAAAATCTAATGAAGTGGGGAACAACAAAAACTCGACTGAATAGAGTGATGATGGATACCGATGCAGTAAAGCAAGGTAGAGAAAATTATATCAATGTGCTGGAAATCAATGCTTTACTACGATTGATTTATAACAAAAAGGTAGCAAATGCGATACTTTGTGACGAAATGATTGGTATGCTAAAAAATTGTGAAGATAGCACGACGATTCCGAGTCAGCTCCCGAAAGATTTGGAAATTGCTCATAAAACTGGTACACTCGCTTATGTTAGGGGTGATGCTGCTATTGTGTTTACGGCTCAACCTTTTGTGATTTCAATCTTTGTAGCAGGTTTTGACAAAGAAGCAACAGCCGAAAAAATAATCGGTGATTTGGCTAAAATTTGTTGGGAAGGGTTGAAATGAGGCTAATTGTTTTCTTCCGAAAAAAGTTTGAAAAATCAAAAAAAAATTATCTAATTTTGATAGTAAATCGAAAAGGAGAAACCCGAAAAGCCTTTTAAAGTGAGTAGGGGCGGTTTGCCGAAAACGTGTAGAGTAGGCATTATTTAATCGATTATAACGCTATGAAAAAGGGTATTCATTTGTTTACGTTTGTTTTTTGCTTGTTATTAAATAGTCAACTTTTTGCTCAAGGTTGGGAGCGAGTTGGGGGTGAAGGTGACTGGAAAAATACAGCAGGAATAGTTTCAATGAATGGTTATTTGTATAGTCTCGAACATAATGGGACGCTTTATAGAACCGATAAATCGGGCAGATATGAGCAAATCGGAGAAGCTGGAAGTTTTGCTAATGTTGATTTTGGCGTAGCACTTGATGGCGAGATTTGGACGATTGAAAGTGGAACTTTATACCGAAATGATGCACGCACGTTGGCCTGGGTTCAGATTGGAAAATCAGGCGAATGGAAAAATACAGCAGCCGCAGCGGCAATGAACGGCAAACTATATACGATTGAAACTGATGGTACGCTTTATGAAACCTCGAAAGATGGCTCGTGGAGGCCAATTGGCAATAAAGGTGAGTTTAAGGATGTAAGTATGCTACAAGCAATGGACAGCTATTTATGGACGATTGAAAATGGCACGTTGTACCGGACCAGTATCAGAGCCATGCGATGGGAGCAGATTGGTAAAGAGGGTGATTTTGCAGAAACCATTGCGATAGTGGCTGAAGGTGGTTTTTTGTGGAGTGTAGAGCAAGACGGAACTTTGTTTAAAAATGATAAAAATGGCAATTACATGCAAGTTGGAGATAAAGGCCTCCTCAAAGATGTGAATATGATTGCAGCGATGGGAGGAAAGCTTTATGTAGTTGAAAATGGTACACTTTACAGAACCACCAATTAAGAATTTATTAGTTTTTACAAAAAATGCCCGCTTTTTTACAGTGGGCATTTTTTATGGAATATGGTGAACTATGTGTTCGCAATGGGGATTTTGTTACCTCAGAGTCTCCCTTTTCGGGGACTCTGAGGCATTGGTCTATACACTTTTTTAACTTCTTAGTTTTTTGCTTTGTATTAATTTCTCTGGTTCGCCAAGACCTACGCCCTCAGAGTCCCGTGAAAAACGGATACTCTGAGGGAACGAAAAATTAATAAAGGATTGCCAAAGTGCTGTCTTATCCGCCGAAAATTATGCGTTTGAAAACTGAAAAACTAGCGAATTTGGCTTGTCGAACGAGCCTTTGAGTTAAAAACTATCAAACTATTTTTGAAGCATACGAGGAATATCCACAACTTCTATAGTTGACAATTGTTCATCTGTTATATCTGCCAATGTAATAATTCTATTAGCTTGATTATTAATTGTATGCTCAAATAAATTTCTTGCAAGTCTTGCGTTGCCGAAGGTTTCATCTTTCGCTTCGTACAAAAATTTAAATATTTCAAGTAGTTTTTGTTCAGCTTCAATTGTTAATTTGAAGCTATCATTCTCACAAAGTAGTGTAAATATTTTTTGAAGCTGTTCTGGATAGTAATCTTCAAATGATAGATATTTATTAAACCTTGATTTAAGCCCAGGATTTGTCTCAAGAAATTTACTCATTTTCTCAGTGTAACCAGCTACTATAACAATTAAGTCATCTCGATTATCTTCCATCAATTTTAATAATGTATCAATTGCTTCCGAACCAAAATCTTGCCCTTCACCATTTAATGTGTATGCTTCATCGATAAACAAAATTCCTCCTAAAGCTCTACTCACTACCTCATGTACTTTCAATGCCGTTTGTCCAACGTAGCCTGCTACAAGTCCAGCTCTATCTATTTCAACTAAGTGTCCTTTGCTTATAACTCCTAAAGCTCTGTATATCTTTGATAGCTGTCTTGCTATTGTTGTTTTCCCAGTTCCTGGATTTCCGTAAAAAACTAAATGTTTAGATGTTGGAGCACTGTTCATTCCCTTAGAGACTCGTAATTGTTGAATTTTCAGAAAGTTGACCATTTCTTGTACATCCTTTTTTACATTATCTAAACCAACTAAACTATTCAATTCAGTTAGTAATTCATCCAATGAATGAGATTTTTCCTTCTCATTATTTTTAAATAATGGCGATTCTTTGGTCGTTTCAGCATCAGAAATACTTTCTGTAGGATAAAATAACTTTCTCAACTTTTCTAAACCTACTAATTTCCGATTACTTACTCTACCATCAGCTTTCACGTATGCATTTGCAAACCGAAAAAACATTGTCCTCGCAAGTTGGCCGAAATTAGTTCCATACGCATTGTCGTATTCATCTAAGTCTTCTATGGCATACGGCAGTTTTATCTCTTCAAATAGGTGTCTATTTCTATCAAGGGAATTTTGAAAATGCTCCAATAATTTTTCTGATGAAAGATAACTTCTATTTTCATTTTCATCTGCTTCCAAAAAAATTTGTTCAATATCTCTGATAAAATCAACTTCTTGTAATGAATAGCCATTTTCAAGATTGGAAAAGCTACGTGAGAGTCTAACAAAACTTAACCTAATATTAACTTTGCCGTCTGGTATACGATCATTTTCTTCCCAATATTTCCATTCTATTTCTTCAATTGGTGCGATAAATTGAGGATAGCAATCAATGATGTAGCGTTTAATTGAAGATGAATCGGAATGGAAAGGCATGTCGTGTTAGTTTATTAATGATTAGAGGTTTCTTTTTGAAATTTGCTTTTTAATTTTTCCAACAACCATGATGATGATGGGCGTTGAGTGATTTTTGTGTTAATTCGTTAATTGTCAGACCTTTACATCATCATTTTCGTTGGGAGCATTGATTTTTGAGTGCTATTCAAATATGATGTCGAACGAAAATATGAGTGCTAAGGTAAAAAGAATTGTAGTAAAATCATAGAAGCTATCGAGAAAAAAAGCCTTTAAAAACTTCGCTTTCATCGTGTCGCAAGTGCCGATGAGTGCTAACTTAAAATCAAAGAACTAATACTTTGAGCTTCGCTATTGTCTTGTCGCACGAAAATAAGGTTACTGTTTTTTACAAAAACTTATGGGCTTGTGTTTCAATAACTTTTTCAGAAATTATATTTATTTCATTTGGATGAATTACTTTAAATAATGGATTTTTTATTGCACCTTCCCATGTATTATGCTCTTGCGATTTTATAACAGTAGGTTCTTCTGAAATTAAATAAAAGTTATTTTTCTTAATATCTTTATTGTAAGTAGAAGATAGCAGAGATATTAGAGTAATATAATGACTTAAATCTTTATCTAAGATAACATTTGAGCGTTCAAATGAAATTGACTTTGCACCAATTAGTACGCCATTTAACCCAATACAATCTAATTCATATTGAAAATAGATAGATGGCAATACTTTTTGTTCCCTCAGAGTCTCCCTTTTCGGGGACTCTGAGGCATTGGTCTATACACTTTTTTAACTTCTTAGTTTTTTGCTTTGTATTAATTTCTTTGGTTCGCCAAGACCAACGCCCTCAGAGTCCCGTGAAAAACGGAGACTCTGAGGGAACGAAAGTCATAATGATATTTTTGATTGAATGACAATTGCACAGTCCGCAAGTACTGGTATGTCATTAGTTTCTGCTGACCGAAAATTCCCACTCTACAAAATGATAAAAGTCATTCCGAATGACTAAAATTTTGTGCTCTCTTCCAACTATTACAAAGACGAACTACTTCATTCATTAAATGTTCTTATAATCAGCACTTTATGATGAAGTAAGAACAAAATTCGTTCAATTTGGTTAACCGCTGGATATGTTATAAAATAACCATTTGCAATGTTAGGAAAATCTCGATAAACTTGCAATAAAAAACTTAATATGTTGATTTAATTAGGCATTCCGTTTCTTTCTCAGTTCGCCCAAGTGAATTATGCAAGAATTTGCGGCGGTTTTTATAATCAGTTGTTGCGTCAAAAGTTGTTGTAACTGTGAAAAAGAATAGGATGAAAAGGGCTTCTACAAACCCATGTTTTCCTATCATAAAAGTCCTCGAAGCCTTTGATGATACTTGTTAAGATAAATATTGTAAAAATTTCCTATCAATTGAACTTGTAAAAACAGAAGAGAATTCTTTAATATTTGAAAAAGACAAGACTAGCTTGGAAATGAATTTGTACAAAATAAATTTTGAACCCAATTCAACTATCGTTGCCTAATCAAGTGGGGGGCAACCTTCCATTCAAAGCAACGATTTTTGACCTTTCATCCATCGTTTGAAGCTACTTGGTTAATTTTTGACGTTTTTTAGTGAGCTTTTTTTACTTTTGTCTAAAAATAAACTTTTAAAATCTAAAACATTTAACCGATGCAAAAAGCTCTGCTGGTTCTTTCGTTTGGTATGCTCATGGCGGGCTGTACCAAAAAAGCTATCGTTAATTCTTCAAATCCTCCTCATGGCTCATCTTCAGTTTATCAGTATTCGGTTGATTTAACTAAAGTTGATAACGATAAATTGGAAGTATCTCTAATAAGTCCAAAAATCACGACTGATGAAATAACATTCCGTTTGCCAAAGACTGTTCCGGGTACATATTCCACCGACGATTATGGTCGATATTTATCTGATTTTAAAGCTTTCGATGCCAAAGGTAATCAGCTTGCTACCAACAAATTAGATGTAAATAGCTACGCAATCAAAGATGCTAAAAAACTCCACAAAATCAGCTATAAAATTGATGACACTTGGGATTCACCCGAAATAAAAGGTACAAAGGTTTTCGAGCCAACGGGTTCGGATATTGTGGCTAATAAAGAATATTCAATCAATACGCATTGTTTTTTTGGCTATTTTGATGGTATGAAACAATTGCCCTATCAAGTGACTTTCACAAAGCCGAGTGGTTTTTATGGTTCAACTTCGTTAGTGGCCAAAAATAGCACTGTCACAACAGATATATTTGAAACCGAAAATTACATGAATTTGGTAGATGCACCGATTCTTTACACGCAACCTGATACTACAGTTTTGAAAATCGGTGGTGCAGATATTTTGGTATCGGTTTATTCGCCGAACAAAATGGCTACTTCAAAAGAGATTGCGGCTAACATCAGCACATTGCTTGAGGCACAAAAGGAATATTTAGGTGGTAAACTTCCTATCAAAAAATACGCTTTCTTGATTGTATTGTCTGATAGCAAGACAATGACGAGTTTTGGAGCTTTAGAGCATTCGTATTCATCGTTTTATTATTTGCCCGAAGCTACTTCGGCCGATTTAGCCCAAACGGTAAAAGATGTGGCATCGCACGAGTTTTTTCATATCGTAACGCCACTCAATATTCACTCAGAAGAAATTGGTAATTTTGATTATAACGACCCAAAGATGTCGAAACACCTTTGGATGTATGAAGGTTTGACAGAATATGCGGCCGGACACATGCAAGCAAAATATGATTTGATTGACACACCAAAGTATTTAGATATGCTTCGTCAGAAAATCACGACAATGAAAGGCATGAAAGATGCTTTGCCATTTACCGAAATGAGTGCTAATGTGCTGGACAAATACAAAAACCAGTACATGAATGTATATAACAAAGGTGCCTTGATTGGTATGTGTTTGGATATTAAACTTCGCCAACTTTCGGGTGGAAAATACGGTACGCAAAATCTCATGCAAGATTTATCAAAAACTTACGGAAAAGAGCAGTCTTTTAAAGATGATGAATTATTCGATAAAATTTCGTCGTTGACATTTCCAGAAATTCGTCAGTTTTTTGCTACTTACGTTGAAGGTAAAGACCCACTTCCATTGACAGATATTTTGCAAAGCGTGGGCATTGATTATTTGCCTGAAGCAACGATGAAGCAAGCGAGTTTGGGTGGTATTTCAATCGGTTTTAACCAAAAAACAAACCGTTTGAAAGTTACGAGCATTGATAAGGTAAATGATTTTGGCAAACAAATGGGCTATAAAGCTGATGACGAACTCGTTTCGGTGAATGGCGAAGCCATGGAAATGATGAATATTCAAACTATCATGAGCGAATTTGGGAGCAAAACCAAAGAAGGAGAAATGGTGACGGTTCAAGTTGCTCGCAAAAATGCTGAAGGCAAAGAAGAAATTGTAAAACTTACTGCCCCAGCGATTTTGGTCGAGGTTAAACAAAAAAATGTGTTGAAGTTAGCTGAAAATCCAACAGCCGAACAATTGAAATTGAGAAATGATTGGTTAAAGCCATAATGTTTTTTTATTGATATTTCAAAAGCCGAGATTATAAAAACGTATTTTATTTTCTCGGCTTAATATTTAGTAATTGCAAAATTTTCTAAATTTGATAAAAAAATTCTCATTTAAAATAGGCTAAAATTAGTTACACCTTTTCTGAATTTTCATAATTTAGAAATTCTTCAAAACCTTCTTTCTTCAATTTAATATTCTTTGTTCTTGAAATAGTTCTATGTATTATTATTTAATGAATATTGATTATTTTTTGGAGAAATGCCTTATTATTAATGCCTTATCCAGTATTTTTGTGATTTTATTAAAGGTTTTGAACACCTCATTCTTTACTATCATCTAAAAAAAATACAAAATTTCATTCAAACACTTGCTTTATAAAAATATATGCAGTACTTTTGCAATTGTATTAAAAAAGGCACATCTGTTAAAGAGCCTCTGCGTTCATAAAATCGATTCAAAGAGTATTTCTCTTTCATTCAATTTCCTTTCAGGGCAGCAACAGATGGTTCTCATCGTTCGCTTTATCATTATTTTTCGGCTATCGGGGCAATCCACGGTTTTGCGTGAGGACGACAGTGACGTTCCGACTAAAACATTTTATCCTTAATGGAACAAGTAAAATTTTCTGACCTTCCGGTCTCAGAGTACATTCTTCGTGCAGTTGAAGAAATGGGTTTCGAGTACACAACTCCAATTCAAGCACAAGGTATCCCAGTTGTGATGCGTGGCGGCGACTTTATCGGTCAAGCACAAACAGGAACAGGTAAAACAGCAGCGTTTGGTATCCCTGCAATCGAAGCAGTTGATGTTGAGAGCAAAAGCACACAAGTATTAGTGATGTGCCCAACGCGTGAGTTGGCCCTTCAAGTAAAAGAACAAATCCAGAAATTAGCTAAGTACAAAAGAGGCCTCAACGTGGCTGCCATTTATGGTGGAGAATCGTATGAGCGACAGTTTTTGGCTTTGAAAAAAGGTTCGCAAATTGTGGTCGGAACGCCTGGCCGTATCATGGACCACATCGACCGCAAGACCTTAATATTAAGTGATATTAAATTGGCGATTTTGGATGAGGCTGATGAGATGCTGAACATGGGTTTCAGAGAAGATATTGAAAAAATCTTGTCTTTTGCTCCAACTGAGCGTCAAACAGTATTGTTCTCGGCAACAATGTCACCAGAAATCCTTTCGATTGCGAAACGTTTCCAGAAAAATCCTGAAATCGTTCGCACATTGAAAACCGAAGTTTCAAACGCAAATATCGAGCAGTTTTATTTCTCAGTTCGCCGTGAAGCGAAAATGGAAGTAATGACTCGTTTGATTGATGTCCATAACTTAAAATTGATGTTGGTATTTGCCAACACAAAATCAAAAGTTGACGAAATCGTAAGTGATTTACAGATCCGTGGCTATGCGGCCGAGGGCTTACATGGCGACATGCGTCAGCAAGTACGTACGCAAGTAATGAGCAAGTTCCGTGCGGGTACAACCACAATTTTGGTTGCAACCGACGTAGCCGCTCGTGGAATTGACGTATCGGGTGTTGATGCAGTATTCAACTACGATGTACCGCAAGATTTAGAATATTACGTTCACCGTATTGGTCGTACTGGCCGTGCAGGAAAAACAGGCAAAGCGTTCATGTTTATTTCGGCACGTGATAGAGGAGCTTTACGTGGCATCGAAAACTATACAAAAGCGAAAATCGAGCAAGGTACAATTCCTACTTATGCTGAATTAGTTCAGACTCGCCACCAAAGATTTGTTGACCAAGTAAAAGAAACCCTAACGGCGGGTGTAGATGCTTCTTTCGACGGAATCATTGCCCAATTGAGTGAAGAAGGCTATTCTGATGCACAAATCATGGCAGCTTTAATCAAGATGCAAGTGGGTGCAGTGAAAAGCGATTTCTCTGATAACCAATTATCAGATTCATTCCGTGAGTCGAGAGGCAACGACAGAGATTCAAGATTTGGTGGAAATAGCCGTGATTCAAGAGCTCCTTACGGACGTGGAAGTCGTGATGGTGGTCGCCGTGAAGACGGTTACGGAAATCGTGAAGGTCGTAGTGAAAGTGGCAACAGTTTTGGTGGAAGCCGTGACGGAGTTCAACGTGAGCGTCGTTTCGAGCCAAGAGAAAGACGTAGCGAAAGCCCAGCGGGTGGACGTGGTTCTGGCAATGCTGACATGGTTCGTTTGTTTTTGAGCTTAGGCCGCAAAGACAATGTTGCTCCTAATCATATCGTAGGTGCAATTACTTCGGAAACGAGCATTGCGGGTCGTGCAATTGGACAAATTGATATTTATGATAAATTTAGTTTCGTTGAAATACCGCAAGCAGATGTAAAGCGTGTATTAGATGGAATGCAAGGCAAAACTATCAATGCTCGCCAAGTGAGCATGGAAGTTGCTAAATAATATTCAATAGTTTTCAGTCAAAAGTAGATAGATTCTGACGAAAAAATAAAAGCGAAGTAAAAGTTTTTCTAGACTTTTGCTTCGCTTTTATTGTTAAAATCAGGCCTTTGAAGGGTTCGGCTGTCCCATCCGGTCAAGCACCGATTTTATCAAAAAACTATGTTTTAATTTTGGTAATTTTATGAAGGTATATGGAGCCTAAACGTAGTTGAAGGCCCGAAAATCACTTCACATATTTCGTCTTCACTGTCATTTCCCAATCACCGAGACTGCCATAGAGTACCATTGAGCCAAAACGGAATTTATCAATAATTTCTGTTCCTTCCGAAACAGAATCATAAAATTCTTTATCGACGGGCAACTCAAATTCTATGGCGTTGATGGCATCTTTGATGTGTTTTTTGATACTCAACGAAATATGCGATTGCTTCAAACGAAGTTTGAGTATATATTTTGGGCCCTGGGCATTTACACCTTCTTTGAGAGCTTTTACTTGGCTAACTAAGGCGGCATTTTCTTTCTTTAGATTTTCGACTTCTTCATTTTTTCCGCAAGAAACGAGAAAAATCACCGCAAGAATTGTAATAATTATTTTCATTTTTACGAATGTTTGAAGGTTAAATTTTAGTTTTAAACCAAATCCCAGCCTTTGCGTGCTTCTCTGGAAAGCAACGCGTTTGCGTCTGCATCGTGGCGGAATTTTTCTTTTTTAGGATTCCAATGGAGTTCTCTTCCTAAACGATAAGAAATTAGTCCCAAATGCATTGGCATTGTCATCTTTCGTGCATATTCGAGGTTTGACTGGGGTTGTGTACGGTTTTTTACGGCCGTTACAAAGTTTTGCTGATGTCCTGCCGAGCGTATAATTGTTTTCGGGATTTCAGGAATATCAGTCATTGTGACGCCATTAATTGTGATTTCTTTGCTACTGTAATCACAAATCAATGTGCCTTTTTCACCCTCAAAATACGCACCGATACCTCGTTTTTCTGCCCCTGGCACGTTTGGTGGGGTTGATGTCCAGTAAAGTTTGAGGTCTTCAAAATCATATTCAATATCAATCCATTTTGGAGCATCACCCGTTCCTTCGGGGGCTTCGCCTTTGGCACTGATGCGAGTGAGGTTTTTCGGGTCAACTGCCCACCAAACTACATCCGCAATATGACACCAAAAATCCTGAAAAACTCCACCTGAATAGTCCAGAAAATAGCGGTAAGAAAAATGGCATCGTTCAGGCGTGTATTGAGAGTAAGGGGCAGGCCCAAGCCACATATCCCAGTTGAGATTGGCTGGTGGCGTTTGATAATTAGCAGGCCCCAAAACTGGTGGAAAGCCCGTTTTCCATAATCTTACGGTTTTTATTTTACCGATTGCACCCGATTGTATGATTTCAGCCACTCGGTGGTAATTTTCGCCTGCATGTATTTGTGTACCAAGCTGAAAAATACGGTCGTGTTTTTTCATGGCTTTTAGCATTTGTTGCCCCTCTCGTACATTATAAGAGAGCGGTTTTTCGCCATAAACGTCTTTTCCTGCCTGAAACGCCATAATTGCTACCTGCGAGTGCCAGTGGTCGGGTGTCGCACAGGTGATAGCATCAATATCTTTGCGTTCCAGCAAATATCTAAAATCTTCGTAGGTTTGAGCTTTATTATCAGGATGTATTTCTTGAAGAACTTTTTGTGCTTTGGCCAGATGATTTTTGTCTAAATCGCATAAGCCAACTACTTCAACTTCGGGCAGGTTTGCAAACCATTTAAGATGTTGCGTTCCCATGCCATTAATGCCAATGTGAGCCACTCGGAGGCGGTCGCTAGGTGCTACTTTTTGAGCAAATGTTGGAGTAAAAGCCAAGCCAAGAGCAGCTAGGCTGGTTTGCCGCATAAAATCACGGCGGTTGATGAGGGTTTGCATAGAGTGAAGGTATTTTAAGGTGTTGAATATGATTGTTTACTTATCAAAGTTGACTTATATTTTGGTAGTATCAAAATACAATCGGCTTAAACTGAATATCAACTCTTCGGTTCCGTTCTCGGCCTTCCAACGTATGATTGTCAAAAGCGGGAGCATCGAAAGCAAAATCTTTAAATCTTATCTTTTCCTGCGGAATATTCATTGCTTTGAGCAAGTCAATAACTGACGCACTTCTCAATCTACTTAGATATTCGTTAAATTCACGACCGCCAATATTATCGGTATGGCTCATGATATTGATTTCGTAATATTCGAGGTGCTTGATGTTCTTTACAAAATCATATAAATCTTGGGTTTGTTGCTTGCTAATATAGGCACTACCGCCACCAAAATAAATACTTCGCACCATTTCTTTTACTTCCTGACTGAAAGCAGTACTGAAAGATATGAGGAATAAAATACAAAATATTTTCATGTTTGAAGTGGTTTATGGGAAGACTTCCCACAGAGTGAAGTCTTCCTTTATGGCCATTATTCTTCATAATAATACCCAAAAATTATCCCCATTTCGTCTTCGGTTGTGAGTCCGAATCTTACGGTTTTATCAGAGGTATTATTATAGGTAATTCTTGAAGTAAGACCTTCTCCTTTTTTTAGTGAAATGTTTGGTAGATAATTGATTTTTTCGGGGTGTTCCCAGTTGGTAGAGGTATAAACAACTTCTCCGTTTCTTGCACCACCATTGATTAAAATCTCGAATTTTTCACCAAATTTATGAGTATGTGAGAAGAGCATAACAATTTTTACATTTTTATCAAAAGTGAAGTCTTTGCTTACGACTGTACGAGTTTTGGCAGGAATCGTCAAACTTTGATTGCCAAAATCAATCACTTTCAAAATATTTTTTACATTAGCTTTTGGTGTAGTGTATAGATTGATATTTACTTCTCCTGGAATTGCTTTTGTTCCTCTGTTGTAATAATGTGAATTCATATCGAAAGTAGCATTGGCGGGTACTTCAACGGCAGTGCCTTCGGGAAAGGTATAGTCATCGTTAGCTTCGCTTCCTCCAAAATTGAAAATATGATTGCCCATCTGTGCGAAAGTGACAATATCATAGGTGCCGTCGGGATTCCTTAAATCGCGTACTTTATTGATTGCCCCAAGATTTGTGTTGTTTCGGAACCCATATAAAATAAAATGATGGCTGCCCGAACGCATACTAATTTGCATCCGATTGACATAGACTGTTTCGGTATTACCAAGTGGTTTTCTGACAAACAATTCTCGTTCAAAATTGGGTGCTACATCAAATTTATCCAAAACCATCTGATATCCTGTGCCAGAAGCTGGAGGTGGTAAACCTAAAAATGTTGAAGTGCTCGGAGTTTTATCATCAAGAAGTGAAGCATCGGCTACATTAGCAGTTTCGGGAGCTCCAGCTTCTATCCAACGCCTAATAAATTCGATTTGTCCGACTGAAAGTAAATCTCCACCCAGCGGCATTATTGATCCATAGCTTTTTCCTCCGTGGTGAATTGGGTCGTAAAAAAGTTTGTGATAAAGCAAACTTTCAAGAGATTTGAAGGCTTTTACACGCTTTAAGCCATTTTGAACGGCCGTTTTGTTTGTAGGACTTACTTCAAATAAATTTTTATAGGCTTGTCCTTTGGTCAAAACTAATTTGTGTTGAGCATAATTACCATCAGATTCAGAAGCATGGCAGCCCGATGTTGCACAGCTTTTTGTCAGAATTTTGTCTTGTAATAAATCAAAACTGCCGGCATTTGTTGCTATCTGCTCTTTTTGAGTGCAAGAATTTATTAATGTCGCCGTTAGGATGATGGAAGCTGAAAGTATTGATAGAAGTGTATATTTCATAGGATTTGCTTGATTGAATAAATCTTACAAACGAAATTAACTATAAAAAGTTACTTTTTGACCAAAAAATTGATAAAAGGTTTAGATTTAATGAAGAATTGTTAATTAAACAGGTTTATTTGAAAAATTGGAGATACCTTATTCTTTACACGTACCTACAAAAATAAACATTCAACAATTTATCATTTAGAAAGTTTCTCTCTCTGCCCAAGGTAAAGCCCCACAATCACCAAGGCAGTGCCAAGAAGAGTGTGGTAGGTGATTGGTTCATCAAGTAAAAAATAGGCATAGCTAAAACCAAAAATTGGACAAAGAAACAAGAAAAAAGAAGCCTTTACCGCATCAATTTTTAATAAGTATAACCAAAGATTTACTGCTATCACCGAAATAGGTACGATCAACCAAAACTCCGATAGGTAGAACGTTAGGTCGTAATTGTTTGGATTTTTGTGCATCAAAAATGTTATGGGTAACATCAGTATTCCGCCCAGAAAAACTTGCCAGCCATTAATGGCCGTTCGTGAAAGTTTCCAGTCGATATTAGAGTAGTAAATGGTGCCAATAGAGTAGGAGAGCATACACAAAAACATGTAGAACAAGCCCATCGGCGTTGCAAAACTATTTTGAATGAGTGGAAAACAAGCGAAAGTTACGCCAACCATACCTAAAAGTACCGCCAACCACTCCGAAGATTTTACTTTTCTACCCATCCAAACGGCAGATAAAATACTGATAAAAAGCGGGTTAGTTGCGGTAGAGAGGCTGCCAATGCCTGCCGCTACTTCATTCATACCCAAAACAAAAAAACTTAGATAGAGGGTTACATTTAGTAATCCAAAAATCGTCAGTTTTTTCCATTCTTTTCCTTGTGGAAGTCTATCTTTTTGTATGAAATATGAATAAGCCAACATTCCAACACCCGCTACCAAAAAGCGGATTTGAAAAAGTACGAGCGGCTCAACCGACCGCAAGCCGATTTTGGCTGCTGCTGAAGCCGAAGCCCACAAAGCGGCAAACAGAATGCCAAGAAGTATTGTTTTTAGATTCAAAACCTATGATTTTAGACTGACCAAAGATAAAGCATTTTGGGTAGTTTGCTGCACAACTTCATTGAAATTGATTGCTTTAATTTCAGCAATTCGGCGGGCTACCAACTCAATATAAACCACTTCGTTTCGTTTGCCACGATGCGGAACTGGGGCAAGATAAGGTGAGTCGGTTTCGAGAACGATGTGTTTTAAATCAATATATGGCAAAATCGTATCCATTCCGCCATTTTTGAAGGTAGCCACTCCGCCAATTCCCAACAAAAAGTTGATTTCGATAATTTTCTGAGCTTCTTCCAAATTTCCTGAAAAACAATGAAAAATACCTCTCAGATCAGTCCAGCCAAATTGTTTGATTAGTTCAATACAACGCAAAATAGCATTATGTTCGTTGTTTTTTGAGTTTCGAGAATGAATACAAATCGGCAAATTATATTTTTTAGCCAATGTAAGTTGGCGTAAAAAAACTTCTTCTTGCTGAGCCACAAAAGTCAAATCCCAGTAGAAATCAAGTCCGATTTCACCAATTAAAATAAACTTTCGGCGTTCGAGCCATTGTTCAACGACATTCAATTCCTGTTCAAAATTCTCTTTCACATAACACGGGTGCACGCCCATCATGGCATGACAAACCTCAGGATATTGTTTTTCGAGAGCCAACATTCCATCAATTGTTTCATGATCGCAGTTGGGCATCCAGATTTGTTTTACTCCTGCCGAAAATGCTCGTTCGAGCATGGCATCACGGTCTTGCTCAAATTGCTCATCGTAAATGTGAGCGTGGGTTTCTATCATTATTCTTTGGTTTTTTCTTCAAAACATCCAAATATTCTAATACTTGGTTGATTTAATCAGTACTTAATATTTCTCGAAAATCTCTTTTTAGGATGACTTATGAACTTCTTTTTTAAAACCATCAATGACATTCCTATGGCAATCAAAATTATTATTGTTTTAATCCTAAATTATTCCTTTTTGTTTAAACATAAATCATTTAGCTTAGTTTTCAATAAAGATTAGCTTTCAACCAAAACTTGAAAGGGTTTTTATTAGGAAATTATTACAGCAAAATTACGATTGAAAAAATCAAAAACCTTAACTTTGGCAATAAAACCATTGATAAATGAAAGTTTCGGTAGTAATTATAACGCTTAATAATGTTCGCACAATCAGACAAGTATTGGAGTCCATTAGTGGTTGGGCTAATGAAATTGTTGTAGTAGATAGCGGAAGTACCGACGAAACTATAAAAATTGCCAACGAGTTTGCTTGTAAAACGCAATACCGAAAATTTGATGGTTTTGGCACACAAAAACGCTTCGCCGTTGATCAAGCTCAAAACGATTGGATTTTTATTGTTGATGCTGACGAAGTTGTGAGTGAAGAACTAAAAAAAGAAATAGATATTGCGATACAAAGTGCTGATTATAAAGGATATATGATACCTAACACCCTCGTTTTTCTTGATGGTATTATGCGTTTTGGACGTGAATATAAAATGCCTCATTTACGCCTTTTTAATAAAAAATTTGGTAATTATAACGACCGAGAAGTACACGAAGATGTAGTTTTGGACGGAAAAATTGCCATACTCAAAAACCACGTTTTGCATTACAGTTATGCCGATTTGGCGGAGGTTTTTCAAAAAATGAATAATTATTCGTCTCGTGCTGCCAACGTACTTTATAAACAAGGCAAAAAGGCATCTTTGCTCAAAGTTGTTACGAAGTTTCCTATTACTTTCTTTACCGAATATTTTATCAGACTCAATTTTTTAAATGGCTATCGAGGTTTTGTTTGGGCTTTCACACAGAGCGTTTATGCAACGATGAAATATTTGAAGTTGAGGGAGATAACAAGATAATGCTTTAATGATAGTATAAGTGAATGATAGAATAGACAAATTTAAATATTCAATTAATCAACCAATCAATCATTCCTATCAATCAAAATTAAATGTATGACCAAAATCGGATTAATATCAGATACGCACGGATTTCTTGATGAATCGGTTTTTATCCATTTCAAAGATTGTGACGAAATTTGGCATGCGGGTGATATTGGTTCGCTCGAAATCATTGAAAAATTAGAGGCCTTTAAACCAACTCGCTTTGTGTATGGTAATATTGATGAAAAAGAAATACAGTGGAAAGTGCCTGAAAATCAGAACTTTATGATTGAAGGGCTTGAGGTTTGGACAACCCATATCGGTGGAAGTCCACCAACTTATAATCCAGCTGTAAAGAAGGAACTCAATATTAAAACACCTGATATTTTTGTTTGTGGACACTCACATATCCTCAAAGCCATGCGAGATGAGAAACAAAATAACATGATTTTTTTAAATCCAGGGGCGGCAGGTAAACAAGGTTGGCATAAAATGAAAACTTTGCTTAGATTTACATTGGACACTGGAAAAATGTCTAACTTAGAAGTCGTAGAGTTGGGTCTCCGAGGAAAGTAATTTTTTGCCGTCAACAGCCATTATGAAAAATTATCAAAGGTACATTTTTACTATTTTATTTTTTTGGTTTGCAATTCCTGTATCGGCTCAACTTACACAAGTCAAACGAATTGAGTTTGACCGTCGAAATGATATAGAAGAGGAAAATTTGGTAATACCACTCAAAGAAAGTGGCGTTTTGATTATGCAGTCAAAAGTTGAGGCTTTTCACCGAAAGGCAACATTCGATTTTTATAAATATGATAGTACACTTACTCAAATCTGGAAAACAACTTTCCTTCCTGACCCTGAATATGATTTAGTAAAAACTTTCCGAAACCAACAATTTATGTATGTTTTGTTTAAGAAAACCGACAAAATTGATATTGGTGTTCTAAGAGTTGATGTAGAAACTGGTGACACATCGTATGCTGAAGGCAATTTGCTTACCAACATTGATATTGAGCATTTTGTGGTTTTGCAAAGTAAGGCTTTTTTTGGCGGAAAATTTAATGACCGTCCGGTGGTTGTGATGTTTAGTTTTTTTGATTATACCTCTAAAGTTTTACCCGAGGTTCATAGTAATAATCTCGCTATCAATGAATTAGACGTTGATGAACACGGCAATTTTCTATATTTAATGCTAAAAAATGATCGTAATTGTCAGTTTATAGTCAAAAAATATTCTTATGAAGGAAAGTTGATTAAGAGTTTTACCTTAGGAAATAGAGATACTACTCCGATTTCGGGCGAGGTTTTAAATATTGATGAAGAACACCCGATTTTGATGGGAAATTATGCCGATGGTTGTTCGCCTTTTGCACTTGGTTTTTATGTTCAGCAGCTAAACGAAGATTCAAAAATTCAGTACATTAACTTTACCGAATTGGATAATTTTTTCAGTTTCATGAGTGCCAAAAGAGAAGAAAAAATCAAGCAGAGAATCAAGCAGAAGAAACAAAAAGGAAAAGACGTAAAACTAAGATACCGATTGTTTTTGCATGACATCATTCCGACTAATGATGGTTGGATAATGTTGGCAGAAGTTTTTTATCCTGAATACAAATCAATACCAAGTTCAATAGGCTGGAATAATTGGCGAAATTATCGCATCGGAAATGATGTTTATAATAACTTTCGGTATTCACATGCCATCGTTTGTGGTTTCGATAAATCGGGTAAGTTGGTTTGGAATAACAGTGTTTCGCTTAAAGACATCGAAAGTAGCGAGTTGAATGCTAAAGTTCAAATGACCCAACAAGAAGATTATCATATTTTGGCCTATCCTGATGAAAAGCTTATTCGTACGGCGGTAATAAGAGGAAACGAAAAAGTGAAAGATTTAGAAAATTTTGATCTAAAAGCTAGTTCCGAATCTGACAGAATTGTTGCTACACAGCGTACCAATTTGGCTGCCTGGTATGGTAAGAGTTTTTTGGTTTATGGCTATCAAAGTGTAAATCGTAAAAATGAAATTACGAATACTGATATATTTTATATTTCTAAATTGACATATACATTTAAGAAATAAAAGCAGGTTTACTCCTGATTACTTTTGCTTTAAGTTTTTTTGCCAATTTTTTGCCACTTTTTGCTGGCATTAAATATAAAGCTGTTGAAAGCCAGTCTGAGATAGTACCGTCATTTGCAATTATACTAACTTGGTGAGGTTCGGTATGGCCGATTCCTGTTTTTGGGTCAAGAATGTGAGCGTATTTTTTGCCGTCAATTGCTACAAACTGATAGGAATCGCCAGAAGTTGAAACGCCACAGTTTTTCAAGAAATATTTTTCTTTATTAATTATAATTTCCCAACCATCGGAAGATTCAATCGGTGAATTTGAAACAACAATATTTCCTCCTGCTTCAATCATCGCCGCTTTTATACCATTTGCTTTCAAAACCTTCATCATTTCATCTTCCGCAAAGCCTTTTCCAATTCCTCCAAAATCAAGCCTCATTCCTTTGGTTTCAAGCATAATAGATTGATTGATTTTATTGAAAACTATTTTTTCTATACCAATTTTAGCTTTTGCTTCCGTGATTTGAGTAGGGGTGGGTAATTGTTTTTGGCGTTTCATGCGTCGCCATAGTTGGGTAAGTGGGCCAATCGTCACATCAAAGTTTCCTGCCGATAATTTAGCCGCTTTCACAGATTCTTGCAGAATATTCCATAAATCAGCACTTATTTTTATGTATTGACCACTGCCAGCGGTGCGGCAAAGTGTGTTTACTTCACTATCTTCTCGATAATCGCTGAGTGACAAATTCAATTCATCTAGCCGAGCAAAGGCCTTTTGAGTAGCGTTTTTGGCTGATAATGAATCTGAGGCATAAACAAGCACTCTAAACATCGTTCCCATTTGTGGGTATGTAAATTCAAAACGTTTTTGGGCGGAGAGTTGTAAACAAAAAAAGAGGAAGCCACCTATTCTCAAGAGAGGGGATTTATAAAAGCCCCCTTTGGGGGATAGGGGGCTTTTATGATATTTATTTAATTTCAAATAAAGCATCAGCTAAGTTTGTATTTACTTGAATTTTAGTAGCTGTTAGAGCCAACTGAGCCATTCCTAAATCTTGGTTTAGTTTATGAGCAAATTTCACACCGCTAATTTCTTTATAATCAGAGTAATCAGAAGTGATAGTTTGGCTGCCCATTGGACTTTCAGCTGTGATTGCTTGACGAATTTTCAAACCTGATAATACATCATAGTATTCTGTCATTTTAGTCTCACCAACTGATACTTCAAGTTTGTGAGCCTCTACATCACCTACTTTTTCTTTACCAATGTATGTAACTTTTGCTCCAACGGTTACATAATTTGCTTCTGGAACTATGAAAGATTGAATAGCAATTGCTTTTACTTTTTCTGGTTCTGTTATTTCTTGTGATCCTTGCATTCCACCAATTTGTACCTTTAGTCCATTACAAACTTGTTTCTGTACTTCTCCCATGCCAGCGACACTCACCGTTTGAAGGAATTTATTAGTTGGTTTTTTATGTATCAATACTTCAAGCGATTGTCCCTGTACTTCGCCAGTCATGGTAATTGATAAATCTTTAATTTTGGCGATAGCATCGCTGCCACCAATTGCTTTTACATAATTTGCGATGACCTCGTCGGCGGTTTGAGCAAAAGAGAGAGTGCTCACAAATAAGGTAGCTAATACGATACTAATTTTTTTCATTGTGTTTTTTGAGATAGTGAAATTTTAAAATTGGAACAAAGGTGTGAAACAGCCATAGATATTCCAAATGTTTTTATGATAATTGGTGCTTAAAGGCTTTTTTATGGTTAGATATAAGGGTAGTTTTTATTGTGTAGTTTCAAAAAAGCAAATAAATTCCTGCTCCTACAAAATACCCCAAAAGTGCCAAAAGTGAGATACGCTTTAAATACCATATAAAATCAATTTTTTCCATACCCATAACCGCTACCCCTGCTGCCGAACCGATAATCAGAATGCTTCCGCCAGTACCCGCACAGTAGGCCAGAAAATCCCACATTTTATGGTCAGTCGGGAAACTACTGAGCTCATACATACCCATTGTGGCGGCGACCAATGGTACATTGTCGACAATAGCCGATGCCAAACCAATAAGCAGAATAATTAAATCTTGATTACCAATAGTATCATTCATGCTCATGGCCAAACTTTGCAAAAGCCCAGTTGATTCCAAACAGCCAATGGCCAAAAGAATACCTAAGAAAAACAAAATACTGCTCGAATCTATCTTGCTCAAAGCATGCGATGCCGTGAAAGCTTGGCGATCTTCTTCGTCTTTTTTGGAATGTAAAATTTCGCCTACTACCCAAACTATTCCTAAACCAAGCATCATACCCATATATGGTGGTAAATGTGTGACAGTCTTGAAAATTGGTACAAAAAGCAATGTTCCGAGTCCGACAAAAAACATTGTATTGCGTTCTTTGGCAGTTGTATCTATAATATATTTTTCCTCCATTACTTGATTTTCAATTACTTGACCACTCATTTTAAAGCTTAAATATGTAAGTGGAATAACCAATGAAACCAAACTTGGAATGAATAAACTTCGCATAATATGCAGCGGAGTTATTTGTCCACCAATCCAAAGCATGGTGGTTGTTACGTCACCAATCGGAGACCACGCTCCGCCCGCATTGGCTGCAATGATTACGATTCCAGCAAAAAACTTGCGTTGATCAGTATCCGAAACGATTTTTCGGAGTAGAGAAACCATCACTATTGCGGTAGTAAGATTATCCAGAACTGATGAAAGAAAAAATGCCAATAATCCGATTGTCCAGAGTAAAGTGACTGATTTTTTACTTGAAATTTGGTCGGTAATTATCTTAAAGCCTTGGTGGGCATCAATTAGCTCAACGATGGTCATTGCACCGAGTAAGAAAAAAAGAATTTCGGCAATGGATGATAAATGATGAGATAGTTTTTCTTGAACTGAATGACTTTCAGGGCAGCTCATGGCATAGACCGTCCAGCAGATTGTACCAACCAGTAGGGCAGACGCCGTTTTATTGATTTTTATTGGGTGTTCAAAGGCAATGGCCAAATAACCAACGATAAATATAATTGTGATAAGCATGATTTAACTGATATTTATAGACACTAAAAGTATAAAAAAATAAAAGGTTTATCAATCTTTATAATTATTGATAAGGTTTCTTGTGATTTTTATTTGGTGGAAATATGCACTGTTATTACGTGAAAAAACTGATTCCGTTCCATCAATATCTCCCGTAGGCACGGAGGAGATGGCATTGATCTGTGTTTTGGGAAATAAATTTACCATTGTTAAAGTTATCAGAAAAAAAAATGCCGTAAAATCAATTTCTGAGTATTTGTAAATAAAAATATTTTGAAACCTTGCTCCCCCTGCATACCTTAGTGCCAAGTTTACTATATCTTGCAAGAAAACACCACTTTTACCTCTCAAACTTTTGCGTGTAGGTAAAGTTTTTTATGACAATTAATAATTAAAATCATGAAAAAACTCACATTACCAATGAACATCCTCATTCTTTCTGCCCTTTTGTTGGGCGGTTGCAAAACCACAGACCCGATTGCTACGCCTCTGGCAAACACCGATTACAGTATTATTGATGGCGATACCGTGAAGACTGTTGTCTTTAAAGACTATAAAAAACTCAAAGACAAAGACCCCAACGGCAAAAACTACATTGTAGTAGGCGATACCATAGTGCTATATAAAGAGCCAAAACTGCACACCTCACCAGCCAAAGACCCCGACCTAAGCAAACTAAAAAACAACGACGACCCCGACCTAAAAGGTAAGCCCCTACGCTATGTAGCCATTGGCGGTAGCCTAACGGCAGGCGTGCGAGACGGTGGCTATTTTAATGAGGGAATCTTGACCTCATACCCCAACCTCATAGCCCGCCAAATGAAGCTCAAGAAGTTTGAACAACCGCTTTTTGATGCCACCGATTATAATGGCTTTGGGCGAAAAGTACGCACGGGTTTTAACCCTACTGGTGGGCCAGTGCCGAAGTTTAATGAAGTGAAGAATAATAGTGGGGTGGAGGATGCAAATGGTCTTAAAGTCAAGTTAAAGCATGCTAAAAACTTCAGCAGTCTTGATAACTTTGGCATTCCATTTATGAATGAGTCAAGTTTAATGGTTGGCAGTGATATCTTTAACTCAGATAGAACAGATATTTCATCTTCAACAAATAGTGCTTTTACCAAAAGGTTGATACCAACAGACAAAAAAATAGAAAGTCTTGCCCAACATATCAATTCTTCAAAATATGATTTATTGACCGTTGATGTGTGGACGGATAATTTTATCAGAGGTGCAAGTATGGGTTATCAAGCTCCTGGAGCTATCGGCTATTTTGATGGCACAACATATACAGATAAAATTTTATCAAAAATAATTGATGGAAAGAAATCAAAAATGGCGTTAGCCAATGTTCCAAATGTTTTAGATTTTCCTTATTTTAAAATAATGACTAATGAATTACTAATTAAGGGATTATCTGGGCAGAAATATATTTATTATAAGGGGGGAAGTCAACCTGAATTAATTACTCAGTCTGATTATAACCATCTACCTACATCAACATTTGACTCGTTGGCAAGTACAAAAGTTCATATATCCTTAAAAAAGGGACTTACTGAAAATAACCCTATAAATGGAGACGGACAAATACTATCAACACTAACCATTCAAGCAAATAAATCAAATATCAATGATTACAATTCGATAATCAAAAAAAACTGTGAAAAATATGGTTTTACCTTGGTTGATTTGAATAGTTTGTATAAGAAAATACTCGCAGGGAAATATTCAGAAGATGGTGTTCTAATAGACCCCTCCTATCCTAACGGAAATTTCTTTTCATCGGACGGATTTTATCCTACTGCTTTGGGGCAAGCTGTTATTGCAAACGAATTTATTCGTTCGATTAATGCTACTTACAAAACTGATATTCCATTAATTAAAATATCAGAGTACGCTCGTTAACTAATGCTTTTAAAATTTTCTAAACTCTTAATGCCTTAAAACAAAGGTAGTGAATAAACTTTGTCTAAATTTTATGAAAAATAAATATATTTTTTGTTTCGTATTGCTTTGCTTGCAATATGAAACAATAGCACAAGGAGGGCTACGGATAACTTGGCCCTTAGACAGAACTGTATTTCAGCGTGATGCCAATGGTGGCACAGATGTTTGGTTTGCTGGTGAGTTTGGCTATCAGCAATTAGCTAATGGTGGAAGTGGAGTACAATACTATGTATATCCTGTTGATAAACAAACGGGCGTTCGTTCTGCAACGGCAATAGTATTTTCGGGGCAGGTTTATGTAAATGTAAGTAATGCACTTTCAAGCCCACACGGTAATATCAAAACATTTTTCGGAAAATTAGGGCGGCTCAATACAGGTTGGTATGATTTGGAAGTGTCTGTTACAAAAAATATTGTCTGTGGATTTGCTTCAAATCGTTCTGCAAAAAGATATGTTAGATTTGGTGTGGGAGATGTATTCATCACATCAGGACAATCAAATTCAAGTGGTTATACATTTAACGATGATGCTGGTTCTATACCTCATCATACAACAAATTTAGATATTCCAGATGCCGTAAATTTTTTAAATGGGAGTTTTCTATCATTTAGAAATATTCAAAATAAGCCTGATAATGAAAAAATTCAAATGCCCAGAGCTTTGCCAATAAACGCTAATAATAATTCCAAAGAATTTAGACATAAATTTTATGCCCTTGAAGTAACTCCAACAATCGAGACTCCTGCAACCCACCCAGACCAAAATGAAGTAAATATTTATCCAAATGGTCAATCTTCTTGGACATGGGCACCGATGGCATATAAAATGTATCAGAATGGAAATCAAGTACCAATGATGTTTTTTAATGCCGCATGGCCTGGTAGCAGCTCGTATCGATGGAATCCAGAAGTTAATGGTAATATAAATAACCCTCACTGGATTTATGGGCAATTTAGAGATGTACTTTTAATGTACGGGCATATCTTTGGGGTAAAAAGAATTTTGTGGCAACAAGGAGAAGATGATAGGTCAACTTCTCAAGCAGATTATGAAAGCAGAATTGGAAAAACAATTTCTCAATCAAGAAATGATTTAGGACATACAAGTTTATCATGGAGTATTGCCAAATCGACCTATGATGGGCGTTTTAATCCAAACATATTAGGTGACATCCAGCAAGCACAGCAAAATTTAGCAAATGCTAATAAACTTGGTGCTTCAACAGATGATATTACAAATTGGGACAACAATAATGGTAGAGGAACAGGAATGAAAGTACATTTTAGTGGAGCTGCTCATAATACAGTTGGAGAAAGGTGGGCAAACACATTTGGTAACAATACTGATGGTACACCATTTACAGGAGGGCAGGAGTTACAGCAACTAACCATTACTGATAATGGAAGTACATTTCGTTTAAATGCCCCTACAAATTTTCAACGCTATTATTGGGTGAAAAATGAAAATGGTTTATATAATGCTGAAAATACGAATGCCAATCATACTCAAAGTTACATAGATGTTCCCAAAGGTTCAAACACGGTTGATTACTACACTTGTTACATGAGCAATGATATTGATGATGATGCAACCAATGGTTATAAAATGCGAATGTTTGTATCTCAATCTTTTGTAGTGCCTAATGCGATAGATGCAGGGCAGACCTTGGATTTAGTCGATACTTATTCTTGGAATGCTCCCAAAGTTTACAGTACAAAAATTGGAAAAGTATCGTCAAAAAATGTTGATTGGGTTTCTACCATTTCACAAAATGCTCAAAGTTGGCTTTCAACAACTTTGGGCTGTGGTTTTGATGGTTTAACAGAGTTTACTATCGTTGCACAAGAAAATACAGGGACAAGTACTAGATACGGAACTATTACAATAACTGGTAGTAACGGAGAAATAGAAACAATTCCAGTAGAACAATCCGCCACAACAGGCTGCCAAAACACCCCACTAACCAACCTAAGCCCTACAAATCCAAGTGGTGAGTGGCAGGGCTATGGCACTATGAGAAACAACCTCAATGTTTCGGGGCAAACCCTTATGGTCGGAGGTTATCAAACAAATAATGGTATCGGTACTCACGCCAATAGCCGTTTGGTTTATAATCTTAATGGGCAGTATAGCACTTTTTCGGGCAGTGTCGGGCGAGACGATGCCGCTGATAATTGTGGCTGTGGCACAATGAAATTGCAGTTTATAATCAAAGCCGATGGTGCAACGCTCTTTACCTCAAATCTGCTCGGTACTGCCGATGGTAAGCAAGCCTTTAGCGTAAATGTAGCGGGCAAAAACAACATAGAACTCATAGTAAATGATGGCGGAGACCAACCTTGGGGCGACCACGCCGACTGGCTCGATGCCATTCTGTACTGTGGTACGCCACCCACTTGCACAACCGCACCGCCAGTGCCAACTAATGTAAATTCTTCGCCCCAAACAATCAGCTCTGGCGGCAATTCAACCTTATCAGCCACTTGTGCAACTGGCGTAGTAGTCTGGAATACGGGGCAAACTGCCAATTCTATCACGGTTTCGCCAACAACCACAACATCTTATAATGCCAAATGTGTGAGTGGCTCATGCCCAGTCAGCAATACCGTGAGTGTGGGCGTAACGGTCAATAGTAGTGGTTGTTCAGGTTTTGCCAACGGTACAGTTATGGGAACATGGACTGTTACGGGTCAGCCGCTTGTAGCCAGATTCTTTCATGGTCAGTATTGGCTCACACAACGTGCAGGCACAAACCCCGATGTGTTTGTAGTGCGTGGTTCGGGAATGTTGCAGCGAAGCGATGTAAGCCTCAGCAACGGCAGTTATTATAACATGGTCAATTGTTTTGCTTGGACATACAGCGATTATGGCAGTTTACAAAATCCTCCATCTACTACTTTTCCTACGCCAAGCGGCTATTCATTGAGTTATTCACAAGATGGAACAATGATTTATACTGCCAATTCGGGCGGTGGTAGCGGTAGCGGTTGTACAGACACTTATGTAACTAATAACTGGGCTTCGGCAACAATTGGCGATGGTAGTGGTCCAAAAATTGGTCAGAACTATCAAGGCGGCACGATGAACATCAACGGAACAACTTACTCACAGGGCATTGGCACACACGCAGGTTCGGAGATTGTCTATAATCTCGGTAGTCATTCTTATGCCAATTTTAAGGCATCAGTCGGCAGAGATATAAGTTCATATAATTGTAATTGTGGTGGACAAACAATTGTCTTTAAAGTTTATAACCACTCAACAGGGGCATTGATTGGCAGTAGTACCAATAATCCTGTTACAAAAACCATAAATCAGAGTGCTTCCGATATGGTTGTTCCAATTTCGGGTGTGAGTTCAATCAGATTAGTAGTTGAAGACGGCGGTGACCAAATTTGGGGCGATTGGGCAAACTGGGGCAAAGCTCGTTTTACTTGTGCAGGAAGTAATTTTAGAGAAGCACCAACACCGACCGAAGAATGGTTTTGGGTTTCGCCTAACCCAAATGATGGTAAATTTATTGCCAAAGTAAACCTCAAAATACCACAAAGTGTACAACTTTATTTGAGCGATATAAAAGGAAATATCATCAAAGAATATTCGTTTGTAGGCGTTGAGGGCATGAATAATTTTGAAATCAATATCCAAGATAAAATCACGATTGAGTCTATTTATAATATTCGCTGTCAAGCAGCCGAAGTTTCTGACTCTAAAAGGGTGATTGTTGAAAAGTAAATCAAGATTAAAGTTAAAAAGCCTATTTCGCTACAAAACGAAATAGGCTTTTTAATGTCAGACCAAAAATTTTATCAATCTTTTACAAGACTTCATCAAGCCCCGCAACCACTCATTCAAAAAAATAATTGAGCAGATGAAAGTATTTATCTATTTTTGCTCGATACTTATTTTATTTCACAAATAAACTAACATTAAAATGAACAAATTAACCCCTTTTGCAAGATTTCTGATAATGCTTGTCATTCTTGGTGCAATCTTTTTTGGTGGAAAGTATGTCCTCGAAAATACGTCTTGGGGCAAAAATATGCTTGCTAAAAGTAGTACCGAGCAAACCAATGCAGAAACAAAAGCTCCTGAAGAAGGTCCAGCTTCGGAAGCATCAAGTACTTCGAGTTCGTCCTCCTCAAGTTCGAGTGATACTGAGAGCACTACAGGCGGAGGTCAGAGTTTTAGTTATGTAGCACCGGAGCCAATCAACGGAAAACTAAAAGGTGTAGTTGAGCTTGGTGCAAGTGGTTTTAATTCATTTATTGTAAGAATCGATAAAGATAAAAACTGGAAGCTCGAAAAATCAGAATTTGGAAATAGCTTAGTAACCGAAAATATGGCAACCGACGAAGATATTCGTGCAGGCTTGAAGCAATACATCGGCAAAATGCTTGATTTTGGTGTGAGCGGTCGTGACATTCATTTTGTGGTAAGTTCGGGTGCTGTAAAAGCCGAGGTTTCGCAAAAAATTATTAAAAATTTAAAGGCTTTGAATTATTTCGTAAACACAGTTTCTGCTCAACAAGAAGGTGCTTTAGCCTTGAAATGTGTATTGCCGAAAGACTTTGAAAATGAAGCTTTTGTAACTGATATCGGCTCAGGAAATACTAA
This sequence comes from uncultured Emticicia sp., assembly GCF_937903345.1. Classification (GTDB taxonomy): domain Bacteria; phylum Bacteroidota; class Bacteroidia; order Cytophagales; family Spirosomataceae; genus Emticicia. The sequence goes on from NZ_CALCZQ010000030.1 coordinate 60,568, forward strand.
AATTTCGTGGATTAAAAGTGGCGGTGTGTCTGCAGTTGAGACTTACGGAGCTAAATATTTTCAAGTTGGTACTGACGATGGCAAAGTATATGATGAAGTAAAGTTAAAATGTGCAGGAATTCCGAGTATGCAACGCAAAACTTGCTTTATTATTGGTGGAGCCCCGTTTTCAATGGCAAAACAAGTGAGAAACGGTAAAGAACGCTATACAATCTTAAAAGCACCAAAAGATTATAAAATGGATGATGCTAAAGGAAAGGCTGGAGTAAATATCTATAAAGCTATCAAAGACGCTACTGGTTGTGAGCAATTTGTGTTTGACTGGGACGCCAACTTTACAATTGGTTTCTTATTGAATTTGCCTTAAGGTTTTTAAAATATTTTGACTTTAGAAAGTCCTCCGAAGCATTATATTTGGAGGGCTTTTTGTTTAAAAAAAATTTTTTTCAATATTTCCGCAAGTTTTATTTAATTTTCACATCTAATGTTTAGTTACTAAATAAAACCGACTATTTAGTAACGTAAGTAAGACCACTCTATTTGGACGAAAAACAATTCATTATTGATTTGCAGAAAGGCTCGCAAAGTGCTTTCCGCCACCTTGTTGATTCATTTCAAAGCAAGGTGTTTAATACAGTTTTGTCAATTGTACAGAATGCTGAAGAAGCCGAAGATGTATCGCAAGAAGTATTTATTGAGATTTTTGAGTCAGTTGGTAAATTTAAGGGAGATGCAAAGCTTTCAACATGGATTTATCGAATAGCGACCAACAAAGCTATAGAGCAGTATCGCCGAAAGAAAGCCAGTAAACGCACTGCATTTCTGACGAGCCTTTTCGGTGAAAATAATGAAATCGTGCATCATCCAATCGATTTCGTGCATCCTGGGGTTGTTTTTGAAAATAAAGAACGAGCAAAAATACTATTTAAACATATCAATCAATTGCCAGATAATCAGAAAGTTGCTTTTACACTTTGCAATATAGAAGGACTAAGTTATCAGGAAATATCGGAGGTGATGCAACTGTCGCTTTCGTCGGTAGAGTCATTATTATTCAGAGCAAAAACAAATCTCCGAAAAACGCTAAAAGAGTATTATGTGAACCAAATCATATAAGAAAATGAAAAATCAAGAAGAAATTGAAAACCAAATAAATAAAACTATTGCAGCGTTAGAAGGGATTGAGCGGGCTGAGCCTCGACCATTTTTTTATACTCGACTAGAGGCAAAAATGGATTTTTACAGCAAGCAACCACGTTTTGCAATCCTACCAAAGTTTATGGTAAGACCGACTTTTATATGGTCGTTTTTGGCTTTAGTTGTCTTGCTGAATGTTGGGGTGGTGATTCGATTCAGCCAAAAAACAGTTTCAGAACCGCAAAATGCCAGTTCGTTTGCAAAAGAATATGGATTAAATACCTCCGATTCAAATTTATAGCATCATGAAAGAAAATGACAAATATAAGATACTTTGGACAGCTTTAGGCGTGCTTTTGTTGCTGAATGTAGGCTTATTAGTTTGGATTAGCTTTTTCTCAAATAAACTTCCTGATCAACCTAAACGATTGTATTTAGAAACAGAGTTGAATTTTGATGGAAAGCAAGCCGAAACTTACCGAAACCTACGCCAAGAGCATGCCCAACAGATGCGTAGTTTGCGTGAAAATGTAAAATCAATGAAAGAGGCTTTTTACGCTGATTTAGGAAAGCCAATTATAGAGGATTCTTTAATGGCAAGAGCTCAAAAAATAGAGCGTAAAATGGCCGAGGCAGATCTAATTACCTTTCGCCATTTTCATCAAATTCGCCAAATGTGTACGCCCGCTCAGCAAAAGCATTTTGATGAGGTAATACTTGATCTAATTCGTTCTATCGAACGTCCAGGAGGCCCCCAAGGCGGACCACATAGAGGAGGTCCACCGCCAAGAGATGGTCGCCCACCGATGGATGATATGCCCCCGCCACCTGAAAGATAATATTTAAGAAATTTGTAAAATGGTTTCCGAATTCATTTGGTATAAAAATACAGCTAGTTTTAGAAATCAAATGCATCTAATTAGTTAAATTTTAAAAAACATTGACCAACAAATTATTCTATGGATTGAACTTTACGAGAAAAGACACTTTCAACTTATCAATGTTTCAATTTAAAAATCAACACAAATGAAAAAGTCAGTCATGTCAATCGCTTTTTTAGTCGCTAATGTGATGCTTCTGTTATCAGCATGTAGCAGTGAGTCGAGCTTATTGCCAAGTACAACATCGAGCCTACCAACCACTAATACGACTACCTCATCAACCGGTACAAGTGGTTCGAGTTCGACAACCACAACAACCGCCAATGCAATTACGACGCTCGAAATCTTTAAGAAAGTTTATGGAGCAACGGAAGTTTATATCGAAGGAAATTACGCAATTATCAAAGCCAATGGTTTGCCAGACCATAAAAGTCCTTATTATAAAGATACTCAGTGGGCAACCGCAAAGTATGAAGCTTACAACGGGACGAATACAAAGTTTGCTTTAAATCCTAATAGAATTGTTTCACAAAGTTATGTTTTTAAGATTCCAATAAATCCAGCAAAAGCTTCAAATTCAAGTGCAACACCTGCTGGACCGATTGGTATTTCTCTCAATGGTGTGCCGTTTTATAATCAATATGCAGCCATGAATGCTCCTTTAACCAACGAGGTAAACGGTTTTGACCAGTATAAAGGACATCCACAGCAACAAGGTCAATATCACTACCATGTTGAGCCAACTTACCTTACTGATCAAAAGGGGAAGGATGCACTTTTGGGTTTCTTATTAGATGGGTTTCCAGTATATGGTCCACTTGAAAAAGGTAAAACCATAACCAATAGCGATTTAGATGGCTATCACGGGCACTCGCACGCCACAACCGAATATCCGAACGGTATTTATCATTATCACATCACTGACGCAGATCCTTACATCAATGGCAATGGTTTTTATGGCACGGCAGGCACTGTTTCTAAGTAGTATTTTCCTATTGATAGCTTCTTGTAAGCAAGCAGCTGAAATAAATACTCCGTTGATTAAAGTTAAAGCCAATGCGGCTGCTTTTTCACATAATCAAGGGGTATTATTGTACGAAAATAAGCCATTTTCAGGTATACAGTATCTGCTTTTTGCTAATCAAGATACCACAAAAGTTGTTACCTATATAGAAGGAAAAGAGCAAGGATGGAGTAAAATTTGGTACCAAAATGGTCGATTAGCCGAAGAACGCTATTACGAAAAAGGTAAAAAGGAAAATATACACCGTGCATGGTGGCCTGATGGAAAACTTCGTTTTGAGTATCATTTTAAAAACGATGAACATCACGGCCAGCAAAAAGATTGGTTTCCCAACGGAAAACTCGCCGAAGTATTTAATTACCTAAATGGGCACGAAGAAGGTCGGCAACAAATGTGGTTTGATGATGGCTCTCTTAAAGCCAATTATGTCATAAAAAAAGGTCGCCGATTTGGCTTACCAGGTATAAAAAACTGTATTTCAGTAGTTGAAAACAATACATTTCGAGCAAAAAAATGATTTTTAAAATTGTAAATAATACTTCCCCTTTGAGTGGGGCAGGGAGATGTAAATATATTTGTATTCTTTTTTTGGCATTGAATGCTTGCCAAACCAAAGAGCATACTCAAATAGAAAACTTACCTTATTACAATACAGCTGAATTTACACCAAAATGGTACACAAAAAAACAACTTGATACACTAAAATTGCATAAAATTGCTGATTTTAGTTTTATTGATCAAGATGGCAAAAAAGTATCAAGCGGTAACGTTAGAGGTAAAATTTATGTGGCAAATTTTTTCTTTACTATTTGTCCAAGTATTTGCCCAACGATGACACAAAATTTATTGGTTGTACAGCAAACATTTAAAAATGATGCTTATATTTTGATGCTTTCGCATTCGGTTATGCCAACTACCGATACCGTAGCCCAACTGAAAAAATACGCCAATCGCTGGAAAATTGATTCTCAGCGTTGGCATTTACTCTCCGGCGAAAAAGAAAAAATTTATGAATTAGCTCGTCAATCGTATTTTGCCGAAAAAGAAATTGGTTTGCAAAAAGACAAAAATGAGTTTCTTCATACTGAAAATGCTTTTTTGATTGATAAAAACGGCTACATTCGTGGGGTTTATAACGCTACATTAGCACTCGATGTCGAAAATTTGGTGAAAGATATTAAAGTTTTAAAGTCAGAACTTTAAATAATCATAACTTTGTTAGTAAAACAGGACAATATCTTTAGCCCTTCAACAAACTAACAATATATGAAAAAAACTATCCTTACCGCAGTATTTCTTGCCTGCTCAAGCATTTTTTTACAAGCACAAAACAATTTATTGCTCCGTCAGCCAGCTATCAATAAAGATGGGTCGGTAGTTGCATTTTCCTATCAAGGCGATATTTGGACTGTGCCAAGTTCAGGTGGAAAAGCTTCTCGCTTAACTATCCATGAGGCCTATGAAGGCAATCCAGTTTTTAGTCCAGATGGCACTCAAATTGCATTTTCAGGAGCAAGATTTGGTAATAACGATATTTTTGTGATGCCAACCGAAGGTGGAATGCCCAAACGGCTAACTTTCCATTCAGGCTCAGATAATATTTCAAGTTGGACACAAGCCGAAAAGATTGTGTTTTCAACCAATCGAGAGTTTAAGCAAATCGAACGCCCTAATGAAGCTTACGCAATCAGCCCAAAAGGAGGTACTGAGTATCGTATTTTAGATGCTGTTGGGTTCGACCCCATCTATTCACCAGATGGTCGATACATTGCTTTTGTGCGAGGTGATATCAATCCGATTGCTCGCCAAGGGTATAAAGGAAGTTCTAATCGTGACCTTTGGCTCTATGACACTCAAAACAAAACTTTTCAAAAATTACCAGGTTTTGAGACAAACGATGTTCTACCACAATGGTTTGGTAGCAATACTTTATATTTTTTGAGCAGTAATGAAGGTGCTTATAATATTTATCGACTAAATATCGCTACCAATGGCAAGTTTTCTGATAAACCCGAAAAACTTACGAGTTTTAAAGACGAATCAATAAGAGCTTTTAGTGTTTCGACCGACGGAAAAACAATAGTTTTTGAGAAAGACATGAATCTTTATACGCTTAAAACCAGCGGAGGTTCGGCTCAAAAAATTAACATACAAATCAGTGCCGACGAACGACTTGATGCTACCGAACTAAAAACATTTACCTCAGGATCAAATCAATACGCAGTTTCGCCTAATGGCAAATTATTGGCCTATTCTATTCGTGGAGAAGTTTTTTTGAAAGAGGCAGATAAAGAAAAATCAAGAAGTATCAATGTTTCCGAGCATCCATTTCGTGATGTCGAGCCGACTTGGTTGAATGATTCTACGCTTCTTTTTAGTAGCGATAGAGCCAACGGAAATTTTGATATTTACATGTTTCGTTCGGCCGATTCAACTCAACGAAATATTTTCAAATCGCTCAAACACGAACTTGTGCAAATTACCAAAAACCCGAATGATGAAACCAGCATGAGTGTTTCATCAGATGGCAAAAAAATTGCTTATGTGCGTGGACGTGGCACTTTTGTAGTAGCTGATATTTCGGCTGATGGGAAGTTATCTAATGAAAAAATATTGAATGAGAGTTGGGCATCGCCTCGGAGTATCGTATGGAGTCCTGATAATAAATGGTTAGCTTATTCGCTCGAAGATTTATATTTCAACGAAGAAGTTTTTATTCATGCGGCCGATAATTCTTCAAAACCAGTCAATGTATCAATGCACCCACGAGGCGATAATCGTCCGTTTTGGAGTGCTGACGGCTCAAAATTAGGTTTTATTTCTGAGCGAAGCGTAGGTCGTAGTGGTGATGTTTGGTTTGTGTGGCTCAAAAAAGAAGATTGGGAGAAAGAAACCCAAGATTGGCAAGATCGTGAAGCACCAACTGAAGCTGTACCAGCAAAATCAAGTGATAAAAAAGATAAAACTCCGAAACCAATTAAAATTGATTTCGATAAAATCTATGAGCGTATCGTGCAAGTAACCAACTTTGCTGGCGATGAAGGTGACCTCGTTGTCTCGAAAGATGGAGAAACTTTCTTTTACACAACAAATAGCAGCAATGCCAAAGGTCGCGACCTATTTAGTATTAAGTGGGACGGAAAAGATTTGAAGGAAATCACTAAGGGAGGCTCAAATCCGAGCGGAGTTTCGATAGATAAAGACGGCAAATATTTATATTACAGTCGTCAAGGGGCTTTGGCTCGTATCGATATAAAATCGACTGTTTCGGAAAATTTGCCTTTCGTTTCAAAAATGAAAGTTGATTATAAGGCCGAACGTACGCAAGTTTTTGAAGAAGCATGGCGTACCATCCGTGATGGTTTCTATGACCCTAAATTCCATGGAAATGATTGGGCGAAATTGCATGATAAATACAAAGAACGTTGTGTAAATGCTAGTACGAGCAATGATTTTAGAGATATGTTTAACCTCTTGTTAGGTGAGCTTAACTCAAGCCACACAGGGCTAACCGTAAGCGACCGTGCCGAGACACAACGCGAAGCAACCGGACTTTTAGGTGCAGAAATTTTGCCTGTAAGTGGAGGTGTAAAAATCAAACATATTGTGCCAGAAACTCCAGCCGATAAAGAAAAAAGTAAGCTTAACGAAGGTGATGTAATTACTGCCGTTAATGGTGAGGTTATAGCTGAAAATGCTAATTTTCACGAATTATTGAATGGTTTGGTGAATGAAAAAGTTTTATTAACTGTAAAAGCAGCTGACGGAAAAACGCGTGAAGTAGCTATGCGACTTACGGCCAATATATCTAATAATTTATATAATGAATGGGTAGAAAACCGCAAGAAATTGGTGGAAAAATACTCGAATGGCCGTTTGGGTTATATTCATATCAAAGGCATGGATTTTCCGAGTTTTGAGGTGGTTGAGCGTGAATTTGCAGCGGCAGGATACGGAAAAGAAGGTTTATTGATTGATGTTCGTTATAATGGTGGTGGCTCAACAGCCGATTATTTAATGACGATTCTGAACTACAAACAACACGCCTACACAATTCCGAGAGGAGCGAGCAATGATTTGGAGAAAGATAAATTGAAGTTTAAAGATTACTACCCAACGGGCGAACGCTTAGTCTATGCCGCTTGGACAAAACCCTCTATTGCTCTGTGTAATGAAGGGAGTTATTCAAACGCAGAAATCTTCTCGCATGCCTTCAAAACGCTTGGAATCGGTAAACTCGTTGGTGTTCCAACCAACGGTTCGGTAATTTCTACTGGAGGAAAGAGTCTAATGGACGGTTCGTTTGTACGTTTGCCTTTTCGTGGATGGTTTACAAAAGCTACGGATAAAAATCAAGAATTTGGGCCAGCCGTACCAGATATTATCGTTGAAAACCAACCAGATTGGATTGCCAAAGGCACTGACGACCAACTCAAAGCAGCCGTCGATGAGCTTTTGAAAGATATAAATGCTAAGAAATAATTTTTTAAACGTCGGCATTAGAAATTTTGCCGACGTTTTTTTTGATTTTGTGCAAATTTAGTTGAAAAACCTTAAAATTTAGATGAGTGGGGTTTGGCTAATTGTTTGACATTAAGTAAGTGTGTTAGCTTTCTCTAAAAGCATCTTCACAATGCCGTTTTAAAAGCGGCTGACACATTGACTGAATGAAAATTCAACCAAACTGGAAAATTTAGCCGAACCTCTCGCATCATTAGCTAACATTCAGGCGAACGAGGTTGCTTATTTGGTATAACTTTAAGGCTTGGGAGTCATCATACACCCAGCGGGTGCTGGTGGTTTCGGTCTTCCTTTTTCTGCTTATTAGCTTTGCTTTGCCTTTTAGCTCGAGTGCCGCCTCATTACTTTGCAATATAATTTCGTATTCACTACACGACACTAAGCCAATAATAAAGCTCATAAACGATAGTAGATATGAAATGTATTTGGTCATTTGTTATTGTTTTTTACTAATTTTGTTATTCTAAAACGAATTTAAATATATGGAAATCTCAATTAGTTTTAAAAGTCATGCCCAAAACCAAGTTGCTCATTTAGTTGCACTGCTTCGGTCAATGGATTTCGTTGAAAATGTTAGCGTTAAAGCTGATACTTTAAAACCAACTAAAACGGTAAAAAACAGGTTTGATAAATACAATGGCGTTTGGAAAAACAAACTATCCACAGAAGAAATTGATTTACAACTAAACGAACTTCGTAACGAATGGGAACGAACTATATTGTAGATACCAATATTGCTATTTATCTTTTGAATGGCTCTTTGAACGAAAATGCTCTGCGTTATATTGAACCAATCGTTAATGACTCATTTTACCTTTCTGTCATTTCTAAAATTGAGTTGCTTGGCTTTGGATTTCCAGATGTTGATAAACGCTCAGATACTCAAAATTTTATCAATGATGGCATTTTGATTGCACTTACTGATGATATTGTAGAACAAACCATCACTTTGAGGCAATTATATAAAATTAAGATGCCTGATGCCATTATTGCTGCTACTGCCATTGTGCTTGATTACACTTTACTTTCTCGTAATGATAAGGATTTTATTCAGATTTCTGATTTAAAATATGTAAATCCTTTTTAAAGATGTTTTTTGTTATTCCGTTTTTGTAATGCTGGACTTCCCCGTTCGCATTAATGTTATTGGTTGTCGTCTTTTGGCTGAATTTTTACCGTCGTTTCTTATTGCATATCGGTACGCCGAAGGGTTTAAAGTCCATTCTTAAAATTTATTTACTTGGGTATTTGATATTAACTGGTATGGTCGCATAGTTCCACTACGGTTACAAATGCTCTAATTCTTTAAGTCCAGCATCACAGATGCGGACTAACGGAGTATTAAGCTTTCTCTAAACGCTTCTTCACAATAGCTTTTAAAACAGCTAACACATTGACTGAATGAAAATTCAGATAAACTGGGGTTTAATTAAAAGTTATGCACTCACGAGATTCTAAATACCAACTTATGAAACATCTCCGTTACGATTTTGGTTAGACTTTGGGTTATAAATTCCTTTTAGTGAACCCTTATTATTATGGGATTTTTTCCTTTTGTTCATTTCTATCTTACAATATAATTGTAATTAACTATTGTCGGCCGACTTTTATAGTATGATACCGCAATTTCTTTAATAGATTCTATTCTTTGCTTTACAAACCTAACTTCGTCATTATATTGTTTCATTTGAAAGTTCCATTGTTTTTTTTCTTCGGCTGAAACTTTTGCTTTTGCCATTTTTGCAATTGTTTGTGCTTCTTTAAAGCAAGTTGTGGAAGGGTCAATTTCTGCAATGATGTACAAGGCATTCATAAATTCATTACTTTCAAGTTTAGTCTTAGCTTTTTGGATGAGTACTGAACACTTATGAGTCTGGTATGCTTTATAAGCAATAATTGATTTGGCTTGAATTTTGTTGTAGCAACTTGAAACTTCTTCGGGAACACTCATTAACAATCCTAAGGCTTGTTCAAATTTTTGCATTTTAACAAAACCGTCTGATTTACTAATGATGTCCTCACATTTGGTTTCGTAGTATTTAATTATTTTAGTTTTTCCTGTCTCAATGAATGTCTTAAATTCAGGGTCGTTAGAAGGTATTTTAGAAATAGCGTTTGTTATAGCTAACTCCTTGCTGTTACCACTACCTTTTAGGGATTTGCTAATTGTAGAAAACATCATATTGTTGTCAACTTGCTTTATGAAAAGGCTCAACTCTGATGTAATAGCAGTAATGTTTTGCATACCACCTTCAACTACATTAGTTTCATAAATTGCAAATTTTGGATAGACAACAAAATTATTATTATAGCCCGATGCAGCTAAACCAGAAGCAATAACAATTTGAGAAATTTTTGTTTCAAGTTTAGAAAGTTGCGAAGTATTTAAACCTTCAACATTGTCAGGCATTACTACTGATAACGCAATTTTACCAACGTCATTGGTTGTTTGGGCAAACAAATTATTTGTTAGAATAATTGCGATAATTATTGGAAATATTTTTTTCATTTTTTGTTATTTAATAGTTATGTAAATTGTACTTCCTTTAACGTCTTTGGCTGGTTGTAAACCTAAGCTTTTAAAAAATTTGAAAAGTTCTAATGCAAATTTATTAGAGTTGTAATTGTTGCCGTTTGCTTGGTCTTTTAATGGAATTTTTACATCATCAAATATCATTCTTAGGTCTGTTGTGCCTTGAATATGATAATTGTTTTTGAATGCGTTTTTTTCCATCCACATTTCTAATTGGTCTGATAATGGCAATTTATCTGTTCCAATTTCTGATGACATTTTTGTTTGAGAGTCTGCACTAAAACTAATGTCTATGATTACAGATTTTCCATTATTAACGATGTCTGTAAATTTGTTTTGCATTACGTTTAAAAAATCCTCAACACAACTTTCAACTGCTTTTGAAGCTAATTTATTGAAATCTTCTGTGTAGAATTTTCCACTCTCTCCAACTTTGTTTGAAAGTGAATTTCCTGTTGATGCTTCGTATGCAGTAAGAATTAATTTTACAGAATTTCCGGATTGTCCTTTTTCTACAATTACTTCCGCTTGCACATAAACATCTGCTCCTGACATTTGAATTATTTGAGATTTTATGTCGGATTGATTTTCCGATGTAAAAACATTATTGTCTTTTGCTGCTTTTAATTTTGCAACAAAATCAACTGTTGTAAAACCTCTGCTATCAAAGCCCTCTTTTATTTTGGCAATTGCAATTCTTTTGTTTTCATCACCTTCTAAAATTGTCCTAAGGTCTTCGCCCTCTTTCGTATAAGGAATGACCATGATTTTGGGTTGAACTGTCGCAACTTGTCCACCGCTGTTAGTTGCTGCATTTTGACAATAAGCCGAATTTATAAGGCTTACTTGTGAAAGCATAAAAGCTAAAATCAAATATTTTATTTTCATAATTGTGGGTTTAAAATCCGAACTTTCGGATTATGTTATTTTGTTCTAAATCTTTTCTTAAAGCAACTAAATTTATTTTTATATCAACTGCAATACTTTTTTTTCCGCCTTTATTTTTTATTAAATCTGTTGTTGGAATTGAGGACATAACAAAAGTTTTATACCTCTTTTCAGCATAAAGTTTATTGAAATAATCTTTATGCTTATTTTTCTCATCTGTTTCATTTGTTCCAATCAATGCAACTTTTTGTTCCGATTCTGGAAGCCCTCTAAAAAGCAAAACATTTAAAGCATTTTTTTCAGCATCGTTTATAGCATCTTCGGTATTTACACCAATTCCAATTGCTCTCATTGTAATTGTTCCTTCTTTGCCTGAAAGATAATTTACTTCGGCTGTTGGAAGTGTTTTATAACTGCAACTGTTCGCACTTGTAATGAAAATTATGATGCCAATTAATTTTGCTATATGAAGTAATTTCATAAATTCTATTTTACAATTAGTTTACAAGTTAATTTTTCTGCTGCATTAAATCTTGATAGTATTTCTTTTCCTCCGTCTGATACATTACATTCAGAAAAATCATCGCCTGCCATTTTGGTAATTTTTAATTCTCCTATTTGTGTAGGATATGGTTTACCATCAAGCATTTCAATTTTTTCAACAATTAATTTATCGCCTTCTTTAAAACCAAAAGTTTTTCCACCTGCAATAAGTACAACTGATGCAGATTCTTTTTTGATTGTAATTACTTTGCTTATTTTAGTTGTTAAAGGAAATGTTTTTATAAAGTATGCCGATAAGTTGCCCTCTATAGATTTTAGAGCTTCATTAACTGCACTCTCGGGTGAAAGCATTAACGGACTGACTTCTGTTTGGAAACTTTGTGCTTCGGTTGTTTTTCCAGTTTCAACATCGTTTACTTTAATTGTAAATGCTACACTTGATTTATAACCGTTAACAGAACCGTCAGGATTTTTCATTGAGTAAACACTCATTTTTACAATGTGTCCAACAATCATATGTTGAGCTGCTAATGCTACATCTTGCTTAACTGTGTTTTTGCTGTCAAGAAATGCTTCTGTCTTTTGAAATTCAAGTTCCTTTTTTACTTTGTCGTAACTTGTTCTATCAACAACGGTAAACCTTTTTGTATTGGTTACAACTTGAACTACTTTTTCAGCAACTGCACTTGAATACTTAGAATTTACCTCTGATGTAAATTCTGCTACGCCTATAATAGGCTTTAAATCTGATTGTGAGTAGCCGATTAGGCTACTCACAATGCAAAATAATAAAGAAATTGCCTTTTTCATATTAATTGTTTTGGGATGATGATAACGTGGCAATAAGGTTATTTATAACTTTCAAATTCATTTGTAATTCGGGACCTGTAAGTCCCAGCACATCTTTTGAATAGTTTAATGATTTTGTAGCTTTTGGCACTTGTATAAGGGGAAGGCTTTTAATATCATTAGAAGCAGACGCAATTGAAGCAATTGATTCGGCAACTGATTTTATTTGTTTTGTTATTGTTGCTGCTAAAGAAGATAATTCTTCTAAAGTTGGTTTTTTAACAGTAACATCAGTAATGCCGTCAATTGTTTCTCCAATCGTTCTAGTATAGAGTTTTGGAACTTGTTCATTTAAACTTTTAGTTTCTAATAAAAGTTTTTTTGAATTTTCAGCAATTTCATCAATACTTGATACTCCGCAAGTCTTTGGTGGTTCAGCCTCTAGCTTTTCAATTTCCTTCTGTCTTTTTTTGGTTACTTCTAATTTCATCTCAGCTTTTAAAACTTCATGTTCTGCTTTTAATTCTTCTTTTGTTTTTTCTTGTGCAGTACAATTTTGTGAAATTGAGAAAACTATGCCAAGACAAATGGCTGTACTACAAAACATCTTTTTTAACATAAATTTATTTATTTAATTGTTTTTTTTTAAACGTTAGACTTTTTGCAATCGAACCATTTTTACAGTAGTTCTTTCTTTTTACTTCTTTTTGTTTTTAGCATCCCGATAACAGTCAAGATGTGTCAAATATTTTTCTTCTTTTCATGTGATTAATTATTATACTGTCGCTCGTTAAACTTACGGGTAATATCTGTAAAGTTTTTTGAAGATATTTTAAAGTATCGTGTTGTAATTAGCTTTAAATCCTTTCGGTCGGTGTAAAAAATATTGTCTTTCTATCTACGGTACTAACACATTGACTGAATCAAAATTCAGATAAACTGCGGAAATTGTTTAGATCGATTATTTACAAAAAAATCTATTAAAATTAGCGACTTCCGATTCTAATTTGTCAACTTTTTGTATTGCCTTTTTCAGTGCTTCATTTTCTCTTTTTAATTCTTGAATAGCATTGATAAGAGGTATTACCAATTCAGAATAAGATAAATTTAAGGTTTTTTGCTTGTCTTCGTCTTCAATCAGACCGCTAAAAGGTATTTTAAGTTTTTGCATTACTTTTTGAACATCTTGAGCAATTAAACCATCTCGGCGACGCTTATTTTTATCATCTGAATAATTATATGAAGCTGTTTTAAGTCTCATAATAAACTCTAAGCCCAATCGGTCTGTGTATATAATATTCTCTTTCAATCTACGGTCAGAGTAATTTGTCCATGTACCATAACCTCCTACTGTAGAGGCAGAAGCATTACCAATAACAATTTTATTATTCGAATTTACTATTGCTCCATATCCGATAGCGGTAGCATTTTCTAAATTATTGACTAAAGAATTAGCATTTGCCCCTAAAAAAGTGTTGTTATTGCCTGTTGTATTGATTGAGCCAGAACTATTTCCAATTGCAGTATTGAGGTTTCCAGTAGTATTCGAGAAAAGAGATTGATGCCCATTTGAAGTATTTCTATCTCCGCTTATATTATAATGTAATGAACCATTACCACTTGCGGTATTATAATTTCCAATAGTATTATAAACCAGAGCCCAACTTCCTATGACAGTATTTTGATATCCTGTTGTATTTGCGTAAAGAGAAATATACCCACTTGCAGTATTTTGAACACCTGTGGTATTTTGCATAAGTGAATAACTTCCAACTGCTGTATTTTCTTTTGCAGTGGTATTTGAGTTAAGGGCTTGAACACCAAAAGCAACGTTATTATTTCCTTCTGTGTTTGAGCTGAGTGATAAATATCCCAATGCAGTATTGTTACTACCTATTGTATTGTAACGTAAAGCATAAAATCCATTTGCTGTATTATTACTACCAGAAGTATTGGAGTAAAGAGAGAAATAACCAGTAGCTGTACTATTGTTACCAGTTGTATTTGAATAAATTGAGGAAGAACCTATTGCTGTATTAAAAGAGCCAGTTGTATTTTTATGTAAAGCTAAATAACCATTAGCAGTATTATAAAAACCTTCGGTATTATTGGCAAGGGAACCCGCTCCTATTGCAGTATTGTAAGAACCTGTTGTATTAAAGTTAAGAGAACCTACTCCATTTGAGGTATTACTAGAACCAGTTTTATTAGACGAGAGAGATAAGGTGCCAACAGCAGTATTTGAAGACCCTGTGGTATTTGAGGTAAGAGAACTTATTCCTATCGCTACGTTGAAACCTCCTGTAGTAATGGATCGTAGATTATCATCACCTAATCCCACATTAGATGTAATGTTACTGTTATTATTTCCACGTAATCCATTAGGTGTGATGGTTATGGAACCATTATTTGGACTTAGTGTGAAAATTTGTGCATTTGTTTTGAAACAGAGCAAATGGATGAAAATTAAAATCAGGACTTGTTTTTTCATTTCAATAGTTTCTTATTTGTATAGTAAAAATGATTAGCTGATTTTTTCTTCTCAAAACTACATCCTCACAAAGTCCAAAAAAATAAAATTTGTGTGATAACGCTTACTCACGTACTTTCACATATATTTTCCTGTTATAATACCTATTTTTATACCATGCGAGCTTTCATTATATTTATTTTTTGTTTATCAAATAGCTTTAATTCCTTCTCGGCAATCATCAAATGGGTGGATGTTTCAAAGAAAAAAGCTTATCGTATTGATACTCAAACGAAGGTTTTGGAAATAGAAATTTCTCCCGAAAAATGGCATACCGTCGGACAAGTTGCTTTAGTCGATGTACAAGACTATGACCTAATTCCTGCCATTCGTTTCGAGAGTTTGCCAACTAATAAAGCCAATCAAAGTTATATTTTAGCCGATTGCACCAACCAAGTCTATATCTTTGACTTTGAAAAAATGCAACTCCAGCGTATCGATAAAACTTTTTTTCGTGGGTATAATTGCCTTAGCACCAGGTTTTTGCGTAATGGAATTATTTATTGTTTTGGTGGCTACGGCATGTTTCGGACGAATAATCTAATGACCTACTTTCAGCCCGAATCCAAAGAATGGATGGCTCTAAACCCCGCCAATGAAGCACCAAAATCTATTGCTAGGGGTCTTGAAGGTTATTCTAAGGAGAAAGATGTGTTTTTTTCGGGCTTAAATTATTTTTACAGCGATGCTGAAAATAAAGCTAAAGCCATTTATGACTTTGGTTTTTATGCTTTTGATTTCAAAACCAAACTTTGGGACAAGCTGGGCGTAATTGAGCAGGAAGCACTCGCTTATTTTCATAAAGACGGTATCAACAAAAATATTTTTTGGAACGGAAAATATTTCATTGCTCACTATTTTCAGTCGCCATTTAGTAGAGTCATTATCATTGACCCCATCAAAAACGAAGTATATCAATGGGATGATAAAGAGAAAATCCTTGGTGTGAGTATTGCTAATTTTGAAAATGAGTTTGCCAAAGAATATGTCTTGGGCGATTCTTTATATAGCCTTCAGGTATTGCGTACACAGAAAGAAGTATTTGTAAAAAATATTTTGTCAATTGAGCAGATGAAAAAAAAAGCTAAACCACTTGGCAAATTATATGTTTCGGAAATAAATAAAACATCTTTTTATTTGCTTGCGGCTTTAGGTTTGATAGTATTTACTTCTTTTATTTTTCTAAAACAAAAAAAGAAGCAACATACTCAGCAAGTTGTATCCTTGAATACGATTGAGAAAAGAGTATTAGCAGAGTTAATAATTAATAAAAGAGAAGAAGGATTAAGTGCTGAACAACTCAACGAATTAATCGAAATTGATAAAAAATCACTCGAAAACCAAAGAAAGCTCCGCAGTGATTTTTTGAAAATTTTTGAAGCAAAATTGAGTCAAATCTACCAGGTTTCGAATCCAATTGAGCGAATCCCTTCAAACACAGACAAAAGGATGACGGCCTATAAGCTCCATGAAGCGATTTTAAAAAGGGCTTAGCATCTATCTCCGAATCAATCTTTCCCTCAGGGACTCGTTCCAAAGACCAAGAGGGAAAGAAAGTTCGAATAAGTATATTCACCGTTCTGAATAAAATATTAAATTCCCTTCACCATTTCAATTACCTTGATTTGCTCTAAAACCTGCTCCGGTTTGATGTAGAGTTCTTTCCCTTCAACTATCGCTCCGTGTAGGTTCTGAAAAAGTAAATCCCAGTTACCAGCTTCGGTTTCGATGTTTCCTTTGAAATGTTGTCCACCAAT
The DNA here is from genome assembly GCF_937903345.1 of uncultured Emticicia sp. GTDB lineage: Bacteria > Bacteroidota > Bacteroidia > Cytophagales > Spirosomataceae > Emticicia. The sequence continues at coordinate 77,132 of NZ_CALCZQ010000030.1, forward strand.
TTCGGTGTTCAAAATTCCCCATTTTTCTTTGGGTTCTACACCAAAACCTTCCATTCTTGGAAAAAGTCCAGCTTTTAGGTGGTCTTCTTGTACGTCAATGCCATATTTCACAAACGAGCCTTTAGTACCATGAATAATATACCTTGGGCCTTCTTCTCGCACCAAAAGGCTTGATTTTAAAGTCACTTTTAGTTTTCCGTAATTGAGTCTGATATCAAAAGCATCGTCAATGCTTGAGCCTTCGCGTTGGGTATAGGTTTCACCAGATACTGTCAAGGGCGAACCAAAAAGTACAATCGTTTGGTCAATGATATGAGCCCCCAAATCATACAAAATTCCGTTGGCAGGAGTGGCTTCTTCTTTCCACTTTTTTGGGTTTAAGATGGGCTTGTGACGGTCGAAATGCACTTCAAAAGCTACCAATTCGCCTAAAAGTTTGTTTTCAATTACTTTTTTTACCGTCATAAAATCGCTATCAAATCTACGATTTTGGAAGATTGAAAGCACTTTTCCTTGCTTTTTCGACAGTTCAATGAGTTCTTTGGCTTCGGCTACGGTTGCTATAAAAGGTTTTTCAACCAACACATGTTTACCTGCCAAAAGTGCTTGTTTGGCTTGTGAAAAGTGCAAATGACTTGGCGATGCGATGCTCACCAAGTCGATTTCGGTATCTGCCAAAACTTCGTCGATACTGCGTGCAACGCCTACGCTTGGATATATAGCTTGTGGGTTTTGTGAACCCGAAACGATGGTTTTGAGATTAAAATCTGGATTGGTAAGAAAAAATGGAGCTTGGAGGTATCTCCCCGAAAGTCCAAATCCAACAAGAGCAACATTGAGCATAATGGCTTAGAATTTTTGGTTTAAGCTACTAAAGTAATGGCTTTTTAGTGTAAATCCAAAATTCTCATTTTTCTTTGTAAAACATTAATTTTAGATTTACCATACTGAAATACAAAGTAACTACTATAAAAGCTGATGATCGGAACTCAAAATTAATTGTAATAAAAGAAATTTAAACTGATTTTTAATACAATTTCTATCCTATCAACATTACAAAAAAAGCAAAGCCCCAAAGCACATTCAATGACAAATATTATTTTTCAACATTTTCACCCTATATTTGGGTTAAATTCACAACCAATACAAAATGGCAAACTGGGTAAAAGTTTTTGAAACCAAAAATAGCTTCAAAGCTGAATTATTAAAAAATGAGTTACAAACCCACGAAATAATGGCCGTAGTACTCAACAAACAAGATAGCAATTACCTTATTGGCTACCACGAAATACAAGTACCCGAAGAGCAAGAATCAATAGCAAAAGTAGTAATCGACATATTTAATCAAAATGACCACGAAGTTCAATAATCTTTCAAATCTTGCTCAAAGAGCCATTGCGGCAGTTGTGGGTGTGACTATTATTTTAGGCGGCGTACTTTATAACGAATGGACTTTCTGGGTTTTGTTTTTGGCTATTAGCATTCTTACCCAGCGAGAATTTTATAAACTCCTTAAACTCGACGAAAACCATCCGCTCAGTGTTTATGGTACTTTTTGTGGCATAGTGTTGAATGCACTTACTTTTTTTATTGAAAAAGAGCTATTGCCTTTCAAATTTTATTATTTAATTGTTCCCTTACTCACCACTACGTTTTTTATTAAATTATATCGTAAGCAAGATACCAAACCGTTTGCCAATCTAGGATACACTTTTTTGGGCATCATCTACGTGGCAGTGCCTTTTGCCCTGATCAACGAAATGGTTTTGACTGATTCGCATGGATATGCTCCACAATTGATTTTAGGTTGTTTGTTTATACTTTGGGTAAACGATACAGGGGCATATTTTGCTGGAAGATTTCTCGGAAAAAGAAAGCTTTTCGAACGAGTTTCGCCCAAAAAAACGTGGGAAGGCTTCTTTGGTGGGGCAATAACTTCACTAATTGTAGCGTTTGTTCTAACAAAGTATTTCGATAGTTTGTTAATGTGGCAGTGGTACGGAATAGCTATTATTATTTTTATAACAGGCACACTCGGCGACCTCGTCGAATCGCTTTTTAAACGTAGCATAGCAATCAAAGATTCAGGCAATACAATTCCGGGGCATGGTGGTTTTATGGATAGATTCGACGGATTATTGCTTTCAATGCCTTTTATTGTTACATTTCTGAAAATTTTTGGTTGAATCACTCATAATGAAAAAGAAAGTTACACTTCTATTAATTTTTATATCTTTGATATTGAGCAATTTGGCTTTTTCTCAAGGAGAAATTAAATATATTACTTTTTCGGGATTGGTCATTGACAGCCAAACCAAAGAGCCACTTCCTGGGGCATATATTACTATTCCCCGAGCTGGACGAGGCACACTTTCTAATAGTAAAGGTTATTTTGTGTTGGGTGTTTTCCCTGGCGATACCATTAATTTTAGTTATCTGGGATTCAAGAAGCAATATCATATTATTCCAAAGAAAGCAGACGTTGATTATTCGGTATTTGTGGAGCTCCAAATAGACTCAAAAATGTTAAAAGAAGTTAAAGTTTATCCATTTAGCACCGAAGAAGAATTTAAGCAAGCCTTGGTCGATATGAAACTTCCTGACGACCGTGAACGTAAAATCTTAGCTGAAACTTATAGCCCAGAGAATATCGCCAAAATGGCTTCGGTACATGGCATGAATACAAATGATAATTACCGCTACGGACAAAACCAGTTTATCAAACAAATGGAGAGCCGAGGAGCCGTTACGACCAATCCTTTATTAAATCCATTTGCTTGGGTAAACTTCGTGAAAGCAGTAAAAAGTGGTGCATGGAAAGACCAAGCTTGGAAAGCAGGTGCTGCAGCCGCACCACGTGACAACGTAACTCGTGATAAGTTTTTTAGAGATAATGCTAAGAAAGATTAAGGAATTTACGGCATTAGACTATCAAACTCAGATATCTTGATAATGGGTTAAAACAATTCTTCATATTTGCTTAGACCAATGCCTTAAATGTCTAATGCTGAAAACTTTTAGGCAACGGAAGACGAGCTACACCACAATCTGACTCGCCTTGTTGTTGGATAAAAACGCTTGGTTTCATACTAAAGCTGGGGCAAAACAAAATGTAATAGCCACGCCAATAGCAGGGCAACGAGTTGCCAAAGATATTTTTGCATCGGTTTTGCTTGGTTTAGTGTTGGTTTGTATAAGTTAGAAGGGCTTCTATTTTGGTTTCTCCACGAAATTCTTTTTGCAGAACACCAGTTTTATCATAAATAAAAATATTAGGCACAGATACCGAACCAAAGGTCTCAATAACTTTTTCGGTTGAAAGTTTGGCAAAATAGTGCTTAGAAAGTTTATCTAAATGGTATTTTTTACTAAAATTATTGATTGCCGAACTATCAACTGTGGTAACCCACCAAAAATTAGTATTAACAAAATCTGATGGATGCTCTAAGATTGCCTGTGCTTCATATTGACAATGGTCGCAATCCGGGTTGAAAAACAATATAATTGTTGGTGCATCATTGTTTGGTGTCTGTTTGCCTACCCATTGGAAATTAGTCGATTTTGGTAAGCGTTTTACTTGCTCGGCAAATACCTTTTTTGCTTTGATTTTCTTGTAAATCTGAAAGCCAAAATAAGTCAATAGTGCCAAAATACTTGTGAAAATAGTAACAATTAGTTGTTTTTTCATGATTTTTAATCATTCAATTATAGTTCAGACTAATAGGAAAATTACAAAAAATATCCATAAAAAAAGCCCTAATACATAACTGTTAAGAACTATCTTCATACCTTGTGTTAGGGAGATGTCAAAGAAATATTTTAAACAATTTGCCAAGAGTAACCAATAAATTAACTCAAAAACATTAAATAATTGTAAAGGGTAAATTTGCCATGCATCTAAAGTACTTAAATCAAATAATAATAATGCTGATAGTGGATAGTAAGACTGTAAATCTTTAAGGTCATAACTATTATTTTGTGATAAAAACCAAATAACTTTTATGATTGGAACAAATAAAAAAATAAATTCTGAAAGTAAAACTGATTTGAAAAGATGTGACAATTTTGCTTCTCTATTAGAAAAGAAAAAACCTATGTATAAGGCAAGTGTAACAATAGAAAACTTGAAAAAATAGATAATTGGTATTAAGCAATATGATAACCATCTTAATTTTTTATTCTGTTCAATTATTTCTTCAATTCTGACAGATGATAATTGTTCTGCAAAAGTATTATAATATGTGCTGTCTGAAATCAAGAATTCATTGTATATATATGTTATGGCAAGTAAGATTATTGTCATAATTGAAAATAAAAATACATTACTCACTTCTCGAACTAATTGCATAATATCAGTTTAGGCTTCGACTACCACTATATTCGAAGCCTTCTTTTGTTAGGAAATCAATAATTTGTCTATCTAAGTTTTTTTGGTCGTATCTTGAATTTGTTAAAACAGAAAAAAAAGGCGAAAGAAGGCTTATAAAATAAGTGTTATAAATATAAAAGCTCTTACCATAAAATTGAATATTTTTCATAGTTGAGAAGTTTAACTTGATTTTAAAATTATTTTCGCCACTGATTAAAATTGGGAGGTTAATTTGCTTTTCAAGTGATTTGGATAGATTATTTTCCATTTTTTAAATATATGTTTAAAATGAATTTATGAACAGCGTATAAAAATGGATAAAATTCTTAAAAAATATTAGAATAATCAAGAATATATTTCAACTGTTAAGAAAAATATATTCTTGAAAATTTAATTTAGTAATAAATAAAGTTGACTGACTGCTGATAGTTAATTAAACCATGAACCCATGCAAGATAATCCTTTTTGAACCATATTATAAGGCACTGGTGCACCAGCTAAACTTGCAGCAACTGCTAAATAACCTTCAGTGCAACTATAATTAGATTGGCCTTTAATTTTGATTGTATGTAAAGTATCTCCTTGCAAACCTTCCATTTGCGTGTTTTGTAATTTTTTCATTGTGATAAGAATTTAAAAATTTCTTTACAACATCGTAAGGTGCTACAAACATAGGGCGTCTCACTGAACTAAAAGTTCAGTGAGAAAAAAAATATAAATTATTTTGCTTTTCTTTTTCCGTATTCTAAAAATGAGATGATTGCAAAGAAAATTATTAGATAAACAAACGCAATATTTTTATTGATAAATAAAAGCCCAAAGCCTATGAGCACAAATAGGAGTTTTTGAAAAATTGATAATTTCATAATATGCTAAGATTTTAGTTGCAAAAACTTTTTTGATTTAGTGCCAAATTCTCAAAGTTATATGTCTTTCAATTAGTGTTTATATTACAAACAATTAGTGTTTATATTACAAATAATTTTTCTTCAAGTTGGGCAACATCATTTCTAAGGCTTGCAAATTTCTTGTGCAAACGATTTGCTCGGTTTGCAAAATAGTGAGTATATGAAATTTTATTCATCGAAGACATTAGCTAAGGTTAGTGCCCTCAATTTCGCCTATCAAATGAGCTTAACTTCTCGCAAGCCTTTTGTAATTTGTTCAATCAAACGTACATTTTCTTCATCGTTTTCGCTATTAATCAAAGATTTCAATTCGTTTTGTACCTTTTTGGGCAAAATCTTGTATTGTTCATGAATTATCTGTGCCATGCTTATCTTTATAAAGTTTTAGTTGTTAAATTTAATAATTTCCTCAATTAAAATTTGTTTTTTTTTACCTCAAAAAAATAGTTAGAAGTAGCTAAAACTACTTTTTCCACCAGTCAAATTAGCAGCTGTGTCGGGCGGTATTTTCTTAAATCCAATTTCAAAACTACCTTCTTCGGTATATACGTAGCTTCGGCTGTTTGGGCAATAATCAATCGGTAGGTTTAGGTCATTTACGAGTTCGTCTCTTAATTTGTACCACGCCCGCTCCGTGATGCCGAGTTTTCGAGAAAGTTCTTTGGGTGAGCCTGTTGCTTTTTGTTTGATAAGGTGGTTAAGATAGCTTAACCGTTGGCCTAATTTAAACAACATGGTTGTAATGGTTTAAAGTTTATAAAAAATTCTAATCAAATGCTTTGGTCAATAGTCAAAAGAAATGTGATGGTGTCAGTTACATTTTGAATATTGAGACTAATATACTATTTAGTACGAAATATAAACAAGTGATATTGTTTTTTTGGGTGATATATAGATAAAAATTGGTGATAAATGTTGTTTAGGATAAAAAAATATTTGTACTGATACAAGAAAGAATTTGTTATTATTTAGATTTTGACACACTTTAAACATTTTTTCACTACCTTTGTTCTCCGATAACTATAAGTATTTTCGGAACTCTTTTATTACTCTTCGATGAATCAAAAACCCTCTGATGCCCTTCTACTCCTTGAAGACGGCACTTTTTTCAAAGGAAAAGCACTCGGCAAAATTGGTACTTCGGCTGGCGAAATCTGCTTTAATACAGGAATGACTGGCTACCAAGAAATTTATACCGATCCTTCCTATTTTGGTCAAGTTGTAATCAATACTACTTCTCACATTGGAAATTACGGTGTTGTTTTAGATGACGAAGAAGAATCTTCGAGTGTGAAAATTAGTGGAATGGTCTGTAATGCGTTCGCTAATCATTATTATTCACGAGCAACCGCCGATTTTTCTCTCCAAGAATATTTTGAGCGTGCCAATATCGTAGGAATCTGTGATGTTGATACCCGGCAAATTGTGCGTCACATCCGTGATGCGGGCGTGATGAACTGCATTATTTCTTCTGAAATCCTCGACCCAGCGGTTTTAGCACTTGAATTAAAGAAGGTGCCTTCGATGGATGGGCTTGAACTTTCTTCGATAGTAAGTACCAAAGAAGCCTATTATTTGGGTAATAAAGATGCAAAATATAAAGTAGCGGTTTTGGATTTTGGTGTGAAAAAAAGTATCTTGAATAATTTCGTAGAAAGAGATTGTTATTGCAAGGTTTTTAATGCTAAAGTAAGTTTTGAGGAAATCGCTTCCTTTAATCCAGATGGTTATTTCCTCTCAAATGGCCCCGGCGACCCTTCGGCAATGCCATACGCTGTTGAAACCATCAAGCACGTAATCGAAACCAACAAACCAGTTTTTGGTATTTGTCTTGGCCACCAATTATTGGCTCTGGCTAGCGGAATTGAAACTTATAAGATGAAAAACGGCCATCGTGGCTTGAACCATCCTGTAAAAAACCTACGCACTGGTCTTTGTGAAATAACTTCACAAAATCATGGTTTTGCCGTAAAACCAGAGCAAGTTTCAAGCATTGAAAATATAGAACTCACGCACGTAAACCTCAATGATAATACCATTGAAGGTATCCGTAGAAAAGATAAACCGGCGTTTTCGGTACAATATCACCCCGAAGCATCACCCGGCCCGCACGATTCTCGATACTTATTTGATGATTTTGTGAAGATGTTGGGGTAAAATAATATTTCATTAAACCTGCAAAGTCTGGGCGACTCCGTCTTCAATAGACCTTGCAGGTTTTTTCGTATTGTGCCACACCTTTTATAGCTGATGACAATCGGACAGCCGAAGCGGGTGTAACATAATTGTTTGATAATCAATTATTTATGAAATTATATAGCACAAACCACCAAAGTCCTGATGTAGATTTAGCCGAAGCCGTTTTTCGTGGCCTTCCTCCCGATAACGGACTTTATATGCCAACTGAGTTTACGCCCTTGCCACAATTATTTTGGGATAATGTCGGAAATTTGAGTTTGCAAGAAATTGCTTTTGAGGTTTCAAATGCACTTATCGGAGCTGATGTTCCTGTCGAGGATTTACGTCAACTCATTGATAATGCCATTGATTTTTCTGCACCAATTGTTGAAGTTGAGGCAAATACCTACTGTTTAGAGCTTTTTCATGGCCCTTCGATGGCTTTTAAAGATTTTGGAGCAAGATTTATGGCAGCTTTGATGTCGTATTTTTTGCAAAAATCTCAGAAACAAATCCATATTTTGGTGGCAACTTCTGGCGATACTGGTGGAGCGGTAGCACAAGGTTTTTTTAAAACGCCAAATATTGATGTAACGATTCTTTACCCAAGCGGAAAAGTAAGCGATATTCAAGAAAAACAACTCACAACTTTGGGCGAAAACGTAAGAGCCTTAGAAGTAAGTGGCACTTTTGATGATTGCCAAAAATTAGTAAAATTGGCTTTCTTGGATAAAGAATTGACCGATAAATTTGATTTAGCTTCGGCTAACTCAATCAATATTGCACGTCTGATCCCGCAAGCTTTTTATTTTGTCAATGCTTACGCTCAATTGAAGAAATTGGGGGCTGATTTGCCAGTTGTCATGTCTGTTCCGAGTGGAAACTTTGGAAACTTGAGTGCAGGAATCATCGCTTGGAAATTGGGTTTGCCAGTGCATAAATTTATTGCCGCTACCAATGTAAATAATGTTGTGCCAGCTTATTTAGAAAGTGGTATTTACGAGCCTATAAGTCCTTCATTATCAACGATTTCGAATGCAATGGATGTAGGAAATCCGAGCAATTTTCCTCGCATGAAAGCCTTGCTTGATAATGATTTGGAGACAATGCGTGGCTTAATAGTTGGTTATTTTTATGACGATGAAGCCACAAAAATAGCCATGAAAGATGTATTCGACCGCACAGGCTACGTAATGTGTCCGCATACTGCCGTGGCTTATTTGGGTTTGAAAGCGTATACAAATACACTATCAGAGCCAATTAGTGGCATATTTTTTTCAACAGCACATTATGCTAAATTCTTGGATGTGGTTGAAGAAGTGGTAGGCAAACAAGATATTCCAAAACGCTTATCTGATTTATTGAGCTTAGAAAAACAAGCAACGCCAATGTCAACGGAATTTGCTGATTTCAAGGCTTGGTTACTAGCGAATTTATAACATAAAAAAAGAATTGACAACTCTTGCAGTTTGACAATTCGCAGAGTTGTCAATTCTAATAAATTTTACATTTCAGCTTTCATCGTTTGGCTCGAAAATGTACTTTCAAAAATCTTATCAGCATTTCCAGTTTCAAAACCATCGCGGCGATGAATTCTTTCGATTTTATCAATCGTTATTCCTGCATATTGGGGTAAGACTTTTCGTTCGGCAAATTCTACATAACTTCCCGAAATTGTGTGTGTACTTCCATCAGCAAATTTGGCATCAATCATTTTGGCCACAGTCGAACTTTGCAATAATCCTCCATCGGGACTTATTTTTATTTTTCCGCCTGCATCATTGAGTTTTATGCCAATTCTCTCCAAAAAAGCATTAAATTCTTGAATTGTACCGTAGCCACTCTTCAAATTATGAACGCTAATTGTGTAATGATTGAGGTAATATCGGTTATAAATTACCCAAGCTGCATATTCGCTTTCTTGTTGGAGGGCTTCGTAATCTTCCCAAGTTGGTATTCGCCATAAAGGCTTATGTAGAAATTCGTCAACGGCAACTGCATCATTCAAATCTAAACTATCGGCTGGGTCAGATTGTACTTCGTCAGTATAGCTTTTGATGATTCTTTGGGCATTTTCTGATAAATCATCGACTCGAAGTTCGCTTACAAATATTCTCGGAAATGCGGAATGCCGCCCAACGGAATGCCGCCCAACGGAATGCCGCCCAGCGGAATGCCGCCCAGCGGAATGCCGCCCGTTTGTTTCTGGTGGTGAAAACCAATAAGCGTTGAGTTTTTTACCTTCAAAATTGTAAAAATCACGTTTTTCGTAGCCAAAATGCAGGAAAATTTTCTCAAAAGATTGAATTCCTAACTGCGGAACTCCCATCGTACGAAAAGCCACATGGTCGTTTTCGATGTCATTTTTATCCGAAATAATTCCTTCGGTAATCATGGCATCGGCAACTTTATTTACATCAGGTACTCGCTCGCTGTATCTACGCATCAAGCCTTCGAGTACGTATGCTAAGGTATTGATATTATTATTCATAATTTAATCTTTAAAAAACGAACCGTTTTGGGTTTCAAGATAAGAACCGAAGTCAATATCTTCTTGTTTCAAAAATCCTTGTTGCGGCAATTTACCATCCGCCACCATTTCTACAACCGCAGCTACTGAAGCGGCGGTTGTCCACGAAATTGCTCGCCAATATTTGCCATCAATTTCGATCGGCTTGTACGCTCTATAAAATTCTTCACGAGCCAATTCTTCACCTTTCCAACCTTCTACAACTGCATATACATAAACTACGTCTTCTTGTATAGGCGGTTTTGCTTCGGTCAGAATCTTTTCTACTAGTTCACGTTTATCCTTCAAAATTAATTCATATAATAAAAACTTCATTAATTTTGCATGGCCTGGATAGCGAATTGTTTTATAATTGAGCGTGTCAACTTTTCCAGCAAAAGTTTCGCACATTGTACCGAGACCGCCCGAAGTACTGAACGCCTCAAATTCCTGTCCTTCGATTTGAATATGCTCGATACCATCGAGAGAAGTTACCATTTTTACTTCGCCGTTGTGAATCACTTCGGCATCGTTAATGTATTCGTTGATTACACCCGCTGGCGACCAAGTGAATGAATAACCCATCAAACCATTCGGAAAACGAGGTAAAGCTCCCACTCGAAGCTCAATATCACGCAATTTTGTGAAATTTTTGGCTAAATCCGCTCCTACGATTCCGATTAAACCTGGAGCGAGTCCGCACTGTGGAGCCATCACTGCCATCGAAGTTTTTGCCATTTCTCTAATTGCCGTAGTTGTTGGAACATCTTCCGTCAAATCGAAATAATGAATGCCCAATTTATGAGCAGTTTGGGCAATTGGTAGGTTGAGGTTATATGGCATCGCCGAGACTACCGCATCAAAACTTTTGAGCGAACTTTCTAAGAAACTGATGTCGTTTACATCGCCGAGTAAAATATTAAAGGGCAGCGTAGTAGATGGTTGGCGGATATCCATACCCGTAACAGCAAAGCGTTTTGCGAGTAATGTACCAACCAACGAACCCACCTTGCCCATACCAATGACAAGTACGTTTTTCATTGTTGAAAAAAGATTAAAAAGTTATAGATGAAGTATAAATGCTACAACGCACAGCGAGTTGAAAAACTCGTTTCATAGCAAGACAGACGAAAATCTGCCCTACAAAACTGATAAACTTTGTCGTAAAATAAACATGAAAAAGACAACCTAACAAAAGTCAGGAACAAATGAGCAGGCACTACGTAGATAGGCGAGGCGTGCTAAGAGGTATTTTAGGTCTTTAAACAAATGAAGAATATTTTTTTGCAAATCTAAAGAATGAAAAGATATTTGCAAGTAAATGGGTGGAAAATTTTATAAATATTCGTTGCCTTCGACTCCACTCAAGCTTCGAATGTTTATAAAATTTGGTGACTGAGCGGAGGCTCAATGTGAATTACTAAAGCCTATCTTTATAAGTCTCATAACCAAAACTTTTCAATAGCTTAAACTCATCATTTTCTTTCCAAATACCGATTGATGGTAAACCAACGCCATTGAAAGTAGTGGTTTTTACCATTGTGTAGTGAATCATATCATCAAAAACTACACTATCACCCACTTGAAGAGGTTTGTCGAAAGAATAATCCCCCATGAAATCTCCTGCCAAACAGGTCATGCCGCCCATACGATAAGTGGGTTTACCATTTCCAGCTACCGCATCAGTTGCTCCCCAAATACGTGGTTTGTACGGCATTTCGAGTGTATCGGGCATGTGGGCTGCAAATGATACGTCGAGAATTGCTACATCAATTCCTTGAGCATCAACAATATCCAAAACGGTTGAGGTTAAATAACCCGTTTGCCAACCGATGGCCGAACCAGGTTCGAGAATGATTTCGATATTATAAGTTTTGCGTAAACGTCTGATTAAGGTAATCAAATGTTCGTGTTTATAGCCTTCACGAGTAATCAAATGTCCGCCACCGAGATTTAGCCATTTTACTTGGTGAAGCAAATCTCCAAATTTTTCTTCAATATGAATCAGGGTACGCTCGAGTGTAAAAGAATCATTTTCGCAAAGTGTATGCGAATGCAAGCCCTCGATACCTTCGGGGAGTTTTTCGCCCAATAAATCTCTGGTAATACCCAATCTCGAACCAACAATACAAGGATTGTACATGTCGGTTTCAACTTCAGCGTATTGTGGATTGATTCTGATTCCGCACGAAATTTTTCGTTCAAAACCTTGTACTTGATCTTTAAATTGATGCCACTGATTCAAAGAATTGAAGGTAATATGACTACTATTTGCCATTATTTGGGCAAACTCAGCTGGTTTATAAGCTGGAGAATAGGTATGTGCCAAACATCCCATTTCTTCAATAATTAATTGAGTTTCGTTGAGTGAGCTGGCAGTTGCTCCCGACAAATATTGCTTGACCATCGGGAATGTAGCATACATCGAAAAGCCTTTTAAGGCAACGATGATGGAAGCACCCGATTCGGTTTGAACTCGGTGGAGTAATTCAAGATTTCGGCGTAAGAGTTTTTCATCTAAAACATAGCACGGCGAAGGAATTTGAGAAATATTGATTGGCATTTTAATGCAAAATGGATAGTGTAAAAATGAATAATGCTTTGAAACGCATTTTTGTTTTGCAAAATTACTTATTTAAGAGCATTACATAACAAAAAATAGCCCAAACAATCTTGTAAGGGCTATTTGTGTTGATTTAGTAGGAGGATTATTTGTAACTATTCGATTCAACAGCCTAAGGTGAATGACGGTTGCCTTATTTTTATTTAAAAGTATTTATACAAATATCTAATCATTGAGTTTAAAAAAAACAGGAATCGTGAATTTTACTCTTACATTTCTGCCGTTTTGTTTTCCTGCAATCCATTTTGGCATGAGTATTACTACTCGCATGGCTTCTTCATCACAACCAAATCCGATGCCTTTCATCGTTTCGATATCTGTAATGCTACCATCTTTTTCAACGATAAAACTCAAGAAAACTTTACCTTGAATATTGGCACGTTGAGCAGCAGTCGGATACTTGAGATTTTTGCCTAAGAACTTATACATTTCGCTATTTCCACCCATGAATGATGGTTGTACTTCGACAGTGATAAATGCAGTATTATCTACTTCGATTTCAAGAACTTTCGTTACTGCTGGTGGAGCTTCAGCTGGTGGTTCGGCTGCAATTTCGTCTGTATCAGTTCCTGGATTGCTTTGGCCGCTGATTATTGCACCATCAATTTCGTTTTGGTTTGGGGGAGGAGTTTCTTCTAATGCTTCCTCAACAATATCTGGTTCTAAATAGGCAATAGTTCTTTGCTGTTCTATTGGCTTTGGAGGTTCAGGTTCTTTCGGTTTTTCAATTATAGGCAATTCTTTTTCGTGAATGTTTTTAGCATTTAAATCTACTTCAATAATTCTTTCTTCATTTGCTTTCTGTCTCGCAAAAAGAAAATTAGTAAGCAGCATCAATAGAAAACAACCAACACCAATCAACAAGGCACGATTGATATTTGTGATGTAATGGGTGCGAAGCTCATAAGCTCCGTAAGCCTTGTTTCGATTTTCAAAAAGAATGTCATCGAGTGTACTCGGAAAGGGAAAAGCGGTAGCTCGCACCTCTTGTGTGTAAGGTTTCATTGTAGTAAAAGTTTATTTGAAAATTTGTAGTTTTCACTGAACTACGACACAATTGTAGAGAAGAAAAATGAATTGTGCAAGTAAATGAAGAAAATATTTAGATAATTGTTTAAATATTTATTTGTCGAATTAAAAATTAAACAAAATGTGGCACACCTCATAATCGCCGATAACAAGGTGTGCCAAATATTTATAGACCAAATAATCAATATTCGTGAGGTAAAACGCCGTTTATTTGCTCGTGCCAAGGTAAACCTTGCGTATTGAGTAAATCCATAAATGGGTCTGGGTTTAGTTCTTCGCAGTTCCAAACTCCCGCTTTTTGCCATTCTTGGTTCGTGAGCATTAGCATAGCTCCAATCATAGCTGGAACGCCTGTTGTGTATGATACCGCCTGTGCTTTTACTTCTTTATAGCATTCAGCGTGGTCGCAATTGTTCCAAACGTAGTAAGTTTTGTCTTTTCCGCCTTCGATACCTTTGATTTGGCAACCGATTGAAGTTTGACCAGTATAGTTTTCGCCTAAAGTATCAGGTGCTGGTAATACTGCCTTCAAAAACTCTAACGGAATGATGTCCATACCGTTGAATTTCACTGGGTCGATTCGGGTCATACCTACATTTTGAAGTACTTCGAGGTGAGTCAAGTATGCTTGTCCGAATGTCATCCAAAATCTGGCACGTTTCAAAGTTGGGAAGTTTTTTACCAAAGACTCAAGTTCTTCATGGTATAAAACATAAGATTCTTTCGGTCCGATTCCTGGGTAATCTATAGCTTTATGAATCGACATGGGGGCAATTTCTACCCATTCACCGTTTTCCCAATAACGTCCGTTTTGAGTAATCTCACGGATATTAATTTCAGGATTAAAGTTGGTTGCAAATGCCTTTCCGTGGTCGCCTGCATTGCAGTCAATGATATCGAGATAGTGCATTTCGTCGAATTGGTGTTTATTTGCATAAGAGCAGTAAACTTGCGTTACGCCAGGGTCGAAACCACAACCCAAAAGTGCCATCAAACCAGCTTCTTTGAAACGCTCCTGGTATGCCCATTGCCAGCTATATTCAAATTTAGCTACATCTTTCGGCTCATAATTTGCTGTATCCAAATAATTCACGCCTGTTTCTAGACAAGCATCCATGATGGTAAGGTCTTGGTAGGGAAGTGCTACATTGATAACCATTTTGGGTTGAAAGCTTTTGATAAGTTCAACTAATTCAGGTACATTGTCGGCATCAACTTTTGCAGTTTGGATTTTCACACCGTGCATTTCATCAATATCTTCTGCAATTTTATCGCATTTCGATTTTGTGCGACTTGCTAACATGATTTTGGTAAAAACTTGGGAGTTCATCGCACATTTATGAGCGACAACGCTGCCGACTCCGCCAGCACCAATGATAATAACTTTTGACATTCTTGACTGTAATTAAACTGATTTATCAGATTTACCTGATTTTATGATGAATTTTATTCGTCTTTAATTCTCTAAAATGCTATAAAATATAGGATTATAATAGATGTTTTAGTGAACACAAAGCCTTACAAAGATACTACTTGAATTAGAAAAGAGAGTATAAAAAGTGTTATGTTTTTAGAAAATATCAATTACCGTTTAATAAATTTATCTTGATTAAGAAATCTTTTTTGAATATTTACGTTTAATATGATAAGTGTGGTAATTTAAATATTTAAATTTTATTATGAATTTTTGTTGAAATTACACGAACTTATAAACTCCATATAAACTAAATTGTTATGAACAAACTGGCTAAATCTGAATCGCAAATGAAGTACGCTGAGATTATATTAATCAGCGGTCTAGCAGTAGCAGTTGCTATTGGTCTGTTTTTTGCCAACATTAAGCTTTGGTAAACTTCAAATTTTTATTTCTTTTTTTAACTAAAAATAAACAAAAATCCCCGTACAAGTACGAGGATTTTTTATTGAAATACTGGCCTGTTGATTGAAAACTGAAGACTGTTTATGCAAGAGCCGCTACACCTGGTAAAGTTTTGCCTTCCATGTATTCAAGTAATGCACCGCCTCCGGTTGAAACATAAGAAACGCGGTCGCCGTAACCAGCGTTGTTGATAGCCGAAGCCGAATCACCGCCACCAATAAGCGAGAATGCTCCATTTTCTTCGGTTGCTTTTACTACAGCCTCAGCGATAGCATTTGTACCTGTCGCAAAATTCGGAAATTCAAAAACCCCCATTGGGCCATTCCAAAGAATCGTTTTTGATTTTGAAATTGTTTCAGTAAAAAGTTTCACTGATTCAGGGCCAATATCAAAGCCTTCCCATTCCTCACTAATCTGACCCGTCGCTACGGTCATTCGATTGGCATCGTTTGAAAATTTATCTCCACAAACGTTGTCAAGCGGCATAATAAGATTTACACCTTTTATTTTTGCTTTTTCGATGAGTTCCAAGGCCAAAGGCATTTTGTCTGCTTCTAAAAGCGATTTTCCGATTGCTCCACCTTGTGCTTTTGTGAAAGTATAAGTCATACCTCCTCCAATGATGAGGTTATCAACTTTATCCAACAAACGCTCAATTAATAAGATTTTATCAGAAATTTTTGCACCACCCATGATGGCCGTAAACGGACGCTCGGCATTATTTAAGATTTTTTCGGCATTCTCAACTTCGGCTTGCATTACATAGCCACAAACACGGTCAGTAAAAAATTGACCTATTACAGCCGTAGACGCGTGAGCTCGGTGAGCAGTTCCAAAGGCATCATTTACCCAAACATTACCCAATTTCGATAATTTTTCGGCAAATACAACATCTCCTTTTTCTTCTTCTTTATAAAAACGAAGGTTTTCGAGCAAAAGAACTTCACCGGCTTTAAGATTTGCAGCTTGTTCGATAGCCGATGCTCCAATGCAATCATCTGCAAATTTTACTTGTAAGCCTAAAATCACCGAAAGTGGATTTACTAAGTGTTTGAGAGAGTATTTTTCAGTTGGACCATCCTTCGGACGGCCTAAGTGCGACATTAAGATACATGAACCACCATCTTTCAATATTTTCTTGATTGTTGGAATTGTGGCAGTGATACGAGTATCATCTGTAATTTCGTACTTATCATTAAGAGGTACGTTAAAATCTACTCTGATGAGGGCTTTTTTGCCCAAAAAATCGTAAGTGTCTAAGGTTTTCATTCAATAATGAATATTATAGTGAATGGGCGTTTGAGCAAATGAGTAAATTTACCTATTTTTTGCGGCTCAAACTTTGTAAAAGGCTTTTTGTAAAGCTTTTACAAATATAAATTTTCTTTTCGCTTTAATCACGAAATTCTACCATGATTCTTCTACAATTAACTAAAAAAACATTGAAAAATTATATTTTTTCTTTGCTAAATAAAATCTCATTTTATTTGGATGGCAACTTTTTGTTTATGTATGTCGTCTTTGTTAGTAGTTTTGGCAATATTTACAGAATGATGAAATCTATATTATTATTTTTGGGCATGATGGTAGGTAGTTTCGCTGAGATGAAAGCTCAGGAAAACGAGGAATATTACAAGCCACCGAGCAAACGCTTAGATGTGAGAAATAATACTTACCCAAATCTTGATCGTAAAGCAATGAGTCTATATTTAGGCCTTGAAGGTGGTTTTAAACTCAATTATGCTTCACTTAGCAATTCTATAGGAAATTTGGTAAGTAGTCAAAATAATAATGATTTTTCGTGGGGAATTTCTTTAGGATATAATTCTGATAATAAATGGGCATTTGAAACGGGATACCTAAAAAATCCTGTTTATTTTGTTCAGTCGGTTTCATCGGGTAGGGGAGCTCCATTTACCTACCGAATCGGAACAACACTCAATTCAATACCCTTGAGATATAAATATAAAGTGTTAAATCTTGATGGTATTACTAAAAGTGCCGCTTTGTATGTGGGGGCTGGGGTTTTGTTGAATACCAATGCAAAAGAGCGATTGGTTTTTGCAAGAACATTTACTGGAGTGACGGGCAATGCTTCAAAAAGAGATACTATACGATTAATTTCTGAGTCATTTACGACAAAAAAGCTGCTTGCAGCTTTTGAGCTACAGTCAGAGTTACAAGGCCGTGTGGCCAATGGATTTTTCATCAGTATATTTGGCAGAATGAATTTTGCTCCGAATGGAGGCTTACGTTCGGATTTAGTTTATAAACAAAATTTAAATAAAATTGGTGAGGCAACTCAGTCTTTGAAAGGAATAAGTTATAATTTTGGTCTCTTATTAAGATTTGATCTTGCGAGAGGTTATAAATATCAGAGCCAAGTTGAATGAATCGAAAAGTTATCATTGTTAATCGCCATTATCCACCTAACCCTGGAATCACGGGAGAATCTGCTTGGGATTTGGCCAAATATCTCATCGAAAAGCATCAAATCGAAGTGCATATCGTTCACATTGAAGGTAGTGACGATGGTGGTGGTGCTAAGCGTGAGCCAGTGGGGGTAGTACACACATTATCAAGCATTTATGATGGTAAAAGTAAGATTCTGAAACAGCTGGCTGGCTTTTTAGATGGCTTTTTGCTTATCAGAAAAGCTAAAAGTATTGATAAAAATGCTGCAATTATAGTAATGACCAGTCCACCCTTATTGCCGTTTTGGGCTTCGATGTTACTCTCCAGTCGTAATTGGGCATTGTGGTCAATGGATTTATTTCCAGAAGCGTTTGTAGCAATTGGTATGATTGCTGAGAAAAATGCGGTTTATCAATGGTTTTTGAAGAAAACGTATAAAAATGCCCCAAATAAGTTAATTGCATTGGGACGAAAACAAGCGGAGGTTTTGGAGAAAAAATATAGAAATAATATTAATAAAACCATTCTTCCTTGTGGTGTGATTTTTCATCAGACTTATGAGAGTCAGTTGCCTAATTGGCGAAAGTTAGACGGGAAAATCTATTTTGGTTATTGTGGCAACCTGAATGACGCTCATAACGAAGAGTTTCTGATAGAATTTATAAAAGCTTTTGACCCCGAAAAGCATCATTTGATTTTGGCTCTTTATGGTAAAAAAGCCCAAAACGTGCTTGAATTTGCTAAAAATCATGAAGGAATTACCATTTTATCGAATGTACCACGAAGTCAGTTAAATTTTTTGGATGTGCATTTGGTGAGTTTATTGACCAAATATACGCATCTAATGATTCCATCGAAAGCGGTGAGTGCCGTTGCGGCCGGCAGCACCATTTTGTTTTGTGGAAGCCAAGAAAGTGATAACTGGGATATGTTGCAAGAGGCAGCTTGGCTAATTCGAGAAGGAGCTGATTTGGGCAAGCAGATTCGAGAATATTTGAGTAATCTGACTGTCGAAGTTTTAGCCACAAAAAAACAAAATTCACAAAAACTAAATATAGATTTACAACAAAATGTGTTGAATGCCTATGAAGAAATTGCCGAGTTTTGTAGAACAGGTTTGTAACCTGTTCAGCGAGAACAAGCAATAACAAGTTATAAGGTCATGTTCCTATAAACTTCCAAATACTGTTCAATCACCACTTTTTCAGAATAATTATCCACAACTTTTTGACGAGCATTCTTTGAAAGTTCATCGAGGTTTGCATCAAACAAAACCCATTTCATACCTTCGGCTAAACTTTCAGCTGATTTGTATTTTGCTAAGAAACCGTTGGGCGGCATTCCATTTTTATTATTTTCAATCATTTCTGGAATTCCACCAACTTCAAAACCTACGGCTGGCGTGCCACAAGCCATTGCTTCCATGATAGTATTTGGTAGATTTTCTTGAATTGAAGAAGTAACAAAAACATCGGCCGCCGAATATACCGAAACAATTTGATTGACATCAGAAATCCTACCCAGTGCGTGAGCTTTAAAAGGTAGTTTTTGAATTGTTTCGGCATCACTTTCTCCTAAAACCACTAATTCAATGTCTTGATTATGATATAGTTGTGATTTTAAAATCTCCAAAGATTCTTGAAAATAGCTAAACCCTTTCCAAATAACCGAAACCTTTGCTGCTACAAAAAGAATCAATTTTTTTTCAATCGGTAAGCCCAGTTTTGCTCTTGCTTCAGCTTTATTTTGTGGCGAAAAAAGATTAGTATCCAAAGGATTTGGAATAGCTTTCACCGAAAAATCTTTAAACAAACTACTTTTTTTTGCTCTATTACTCAACCATTGACTGCATCCAACTATCGAAACTGTATTTTGACCGTCTCTAGAGCGAAGTCGAAGAGAGCGGTCAAGAATTGCATTTTTCCTCTCCCAAATTTTATTCGATAAATCATTTGGTGATGGATTATTTAAATATTGGAGACAATTCCCACAAGAAAATTGGTAGTTTTCGCAGTCGCCGCTATGATGACAGCCGCCAGTAAAAGCCCACATATCGTGTAGTGTGCAGACGATGGGTTTATTTAGTGCAAATAGCTTTTCAAGCGATTTTAATGACAAAAAACCAAAATTTATCCAATGCAGATGAATAATATCTGCTTCTTGCACGAGCGGATGCTCTGAAATATCAATTCCAGAAATGGCTGGTGAAAAAGCAAATCTGATTTCCTTGTTTTTTTCTTGAAATTTAAAATAGAGTCGCTCTCTTGCGAAACGTTCAAAAGCTAGTTTTTTTTGAAACCAAGTTTCGGCAATCGCTTTTACTTTTGGGTTATCTCGCTTTTTTTCTTGTACCAACATTGTTACTTCAATGCCTTCAGTTTTCTCCAAAATCGCCAATAAACGCAGACATGCAATCGCTGCTCCACCCATGGCATCGTCGGTATTGATAAGTAGAATTTTCAAAAGATTATTATTTGTATCAAGAATTGATTGCGAAGTAAATAATTTTTAGTGATAAATTCGGACGTTTAGAAAAAAGTTAACATGTATTTTTGGGTCTAGTACTTGTAGTTCAATATTAATATTCATACAAATACGTAAATTTTCAAAGAACCTAAGTACCAATTCAATGTCTATAAAAAAACTAAATTATATATATTCAGCAAATAACTTAGCAACTTTCAGCCATAAATTCTTCATTGCACCGTTTAGTTCGGGTGAGATATTGCTCCAATAAATCACTGCACCATAAAAAATTGTCAAAATTATTGAGCGATACCCCATATCAAGTGTTGCCATCAATTTATTGCCACCTATATTTGGTAAATAGCTAATAATCAGACCGATAATGCACGAAAAAATGATGATTTTTACTAAATCAAAAGAGAGAGGTTGCATTCTGAGTTTGAATAAAACTACCATATATCTAGTAAAATTATAATAAACTGTTGCAAACGCAAAGGCAAAAGCCGCACCATTCATGCCATAAATCGGTATCAAGAAATAGTTGAGCGAAACCGTAATGATAATCAAGCCAACCATGATGTAGGTATCATAAATGTAGAATTTTGAGAGCGTCAGAATTGTGCCATTGAGTCCCGTTGCTAAGTCGAAGAGTTTTCCTAAACAAATAATGATTACTACCATTTTTCCTGCCGAATATTCGGGCTTTAGGAAAAGAAAAAGATTGTCAATGTTGAGATAAATTCCTAGAAAAATCCAACAACCTACAATCAAAGCCGTGGTGCAACTTTTTTTGTAAATTTTAGAAATATTCTCTAAATCATTTTTTGCAAACGAATCGGCAATGAGCGGTTGGGCAGCTTTATTGACTGCTAAAAGCGACATTCCCATCACACTTCCAAAAAACGATGCTGTATTATAAATTCCAGTTTCGGAAAAAGTTGTAATTCCTGCCAGCATGATTTTATCAATATACAAAATTACCATCGACGAAAAGCCAGTCAGAATCGTTAAGAAACTATAAAAACCAAATTCTTTGCTAAAGGCTGGCGTCATTACTGAAAAATTTGGTTTCAGCGAAAATCCTTCTAATTTAGTCGCTTTCCAGAGCATCGGTACTACATAAAATGATACCGAAAATACCCACACATACATAAATTGCTGAAAATCAACTATTTGGAATATGAAGAACAAAATAGCCACTAATTGAAGTAACCTTTGTAGAAACTGAGCTAAGAATGTGCCTGTAACAGTATCGTAAAGGTTTTTGGCGTAATTGTCGAGTAAATTGAAAAAGAGTGTGGCGAATGTAAGCGGCAATAAAAAATAGAAATTATCGGCAAAAAGTGTAGAGTTTTCTTCGTTTTGGATAATCGTATTTTTGAGCAGAACCAAGCCGATAGTTGTAATAATAAAACCAACAATTCCGACCGAAAGCCCCAAAAATAGATAACCATTGTGTCCGTTTTCAGCATTTCTGAAATATGGAAAAAAACGACTACCTGCGGCATTGAAACCCAAAGACGAAAGTTGAACCAGCACATACATGTAGGATAGTAAAACTGCTAAAAGTCCATTTTGAGCGGGTTCAAGATAGTTTCCAATTAGAAAGAACTGCGTAACAAAACCAACCATCACTCCTCCATAAGAGAAAATTGTACCCAGAAAAGCTTGTTTTTTTATAACATTCATCGAAAATATTTTAAATGTATATCTATAAAATAATTAATATAGCTATTAAATCCCGTCTATCTTTTCAATTTTTTTATTTGTGGACTAAAATAATTGGTGTGCAATTTGCAAAGTTAATCATCAAAATAGACAATATTTGCAGTAAAATTGATTTGTTTGAATAATGGCCGTTTCTGAAGAAATAAATACAGCATCATTGGTGCTTGATAAAAATGGTATTTGGCGTGCATCTCATGCCGAAAAAATGTCGTATCCCGAAGAGGGGAACAATTATTGCTTTGCCGTAGAAGACAATAGTTTTTGGTTTAAACATCGAAATGATGTGATTCTGACGCTGACACAACGCTTTAAATTTGCCAAAAACTTTGCCGATGTGGGTGGAGGAAATGGTTTTCAAGCGAAGTTTTTATCAGAAAAATACCCCGAAAAACAAATCTTTTTGATTGAACCAGGTTATGCGGGCTGCCTAAATGCCAAGAAAAGAGGCGTAAAAGATGCCTACAATATCTTTTTTCATGAATTTCCGTTTGCTGAAAAGCAAATTGATGCGGTCGGCCTTTTTGATGTAATCGAACATATCGAAGACGATAAAGCATTCTTGACTGGACTCGCTCAATATTTGCAGACTGGCTCGCATATTTTTATTACTGTACCTGCTCATCAATGGCTTTGGTCGGAGGTTGATGACGAAAGTGGTCATTACAGACGATACAACCTTGAAATGTTTGGTAAACTCGCCAAAGATTGCGGACTTGAATTTACTTACGGTGCTTATATTTTCTCATATTTACCTCCAATTATGGGTGTTTTACGTGCAATTCCATTCCGTATCGCCAAATTTTTTGGAAAAACACGCAAAAATACGCTTGATGCTGAGTTTGATAATCATACGCCAGCGAAACTTGCCACCACGATATTTAATAAAATTCATGGATGGGAATTGGATCTACTTAGAAAATCAAAAATCTCGTTCGGTGCAAGCTGTACTGTGGTTTTAACAAAAAAATAATTTTGAAGCGGTTCACCGCTTGTTCGAAATGAGTGAAAGATAGAAAACCAAAAATCATTCACTCATTCAATCATTCACTCATGCAATATTAATTTTCTCGTGATACCTTTCAATAAACCATACCTTTCTGGCAACGAACTGCGATATATTGGAGAGGCCGTGCAATCGGGCAAAATCTCTGGAAATGGTACTTTTACGAAAAAATGCCAACATTTTTTTGAAGAAAAGTACGGTTTTCGACGTTGTTTGCTCACGACTTCATGTACCGATGCCCTCGAAATGGCAGCCATTTTGTGCGATATTCAATTAGATGATGAAGTAATTGTGCCATCCTATACTTTTGTTTCTACGGCAAATGCTTTTGTGTTGCGTGGAGCAAAAGTCGTATTTGCTGATAGTTCTGTTGAAAACCCGAATCTTGATGCAGATAAACTTTCGGCCTTAATTACGCCAAAAACCAAAGCAATTGTCGTTGTACATTACGCAGGAATTGCTTGCGAAATGGACAAAATAATGGCAATTGCGGAAGCCAATAATTTATTTGTAATTGAAGATGCCGCTCAAGCTGTTGATTCATTTTATAAAGAGCGTCCGCTGGGAAGTATTGGGCATTTGTCGGCTTTTAGCTTTCATGAAACCAAAAATATTATTTCGGGCGAAGGCGGTATGTTGGTTATCAACGATGAACGTTTCGAGAAACGTGCTGAAATCATTTGGGAGAAAGGAACAAATCGCTCGGCTTTTTGGCGTGGCGAAGTAGATAAATATAATTGGGTTGACATTGGTTCATCGTTTTTGCCTTCGGAAGTTGTGGCTGCCTATTTATTTGCTCAACTTGAAAGTCTTGAAAAAATACAATCGAGACGTAAGCAGATTTGGGAGAAATACTATGAAGCATTTTGGGCTTTAGAGCAATCAGGTAAATTAAAATTGCCAGTTCTACCAAGTTACGCAACCAACAACGCTCACATGTTTTATTTGGTCACCGATTCGATTGAGCAACGTGATTCCTTGATTGCTTTCTTGAAAGAAAACAAAATATATGCTGTTTTTCACTATATTTCGTTGCACAGTAGTCCATTTTATAAAGAAAAAGCGGGTGATGTGTCGCTAACTGTAAGTGATAATTACTCTGATTGTTTGGTGCGTTTACCTTTGTTTTTCGAACTAACCGAAGAAGAACAACAATTAATCATTAATACAATCATTGAGTTTTATAATTCATAAGATACTAAAAGAAGCTACTATATCGCTTGAAGCTTTATGTAGCGATAAATCTTTATTTCATGTCTTCTTTTTTTAATAAGTCATTCATTATCAGCATTCTATTTATTGGTATTTTCTTCGCTTTTATTGCTTTTTTAGGCGAAGATGCTTCAATCAGAGTGCATGATAACTTGGAAGCCAACATTGCTTGGTATAAATCTTTGGCTGACCAGCACTTGCTTTTTGCGAGTTCTTACACACCCAACGAAACTGTGATGCAAGCCCCACGCATTGCGTTTGGTTCTGAGTGGAGCTTTATTGTGTGGTTATTTGTGTGGTTTAAACCAATCATTGCCTACAATATCAATGTGATTTTGATGAGCTTGGTCGCTTTTATTGGAACATATTTATTCGCAAAAGATACGCTCAAAATTTCGCCTAAAATCGCCCCTTTTGTGGCCCTAAGTTTTGCTTTATTACCATTTTGGTTTTCGGGCGGACTGAGTTCTGCTGGGCAGCCACTACTTTTTTGGAGTTTTGATAGAATATTAAAAAAACACAATTCGGTCTTTAATTGGATTATTTTTTTATTCTTCCCTTTTTATTCTTCATTGATTCTATCGGGGCTGTTTATGATGGTCTTGATGGCGGGTTATTTAGGACTTAATTTTCTTAAAAAGGAACGTAAAGTTGCTTACGGAGCAGGAATTTTATCGTTGATAATTCTTACTGTTGGCTATATTTTGGTCGACTATCGTTTATTTCTCGATATTATTAAAATCGGAACGCCTGCCGGATTTACCCCACATCGAGTTGAGTTTGTGCAGGGAAGCACGTTTTCTGAATGCCTAAAAACTGCCACAAATTCTTTCTTAGGTGGGCAAAATCACTTTCCATCTTTTCACTCTTATTTGTTTTTACCGCTCGTATTTTTCTATTTGATTTATGGTTTTTTCAAACAAAAGAAACTTGACACAATCGTTTTTTGTCTCTTGATTCTAGGAATTATTGCGATAATAGATGGCTTTTGGAATTTCGCAGGTTTTGAGTCTCTGAAAGATAAATTACCCATTTTGAAAGCTATTCAGCTCGATCGCTTTTATTCGCTCTATCCGATTCTTTGGTTTAGTGTTTATATGCTGATAATCAGCGAAATACCGACTAAAATAGCAATCTTTTTGGCCAGCATTCAAGTTGTAATTGTGCTATTTTCTAATCAACTGGTAGGAGATTTTATGAAGAAAACCATCCATGGTCGAGATTACGTTTCATACCGAGAATTTTATGCAGAAGACCTTTTTTCAAAAGTAAAAAATGTATTAAAACAAGACGAAAATCCCAATAAGAAAGTTGGGATGGTTGGGCTTCATCCTGCAATTGCACAGTACAATCAAATCCCGACGATTGATGGTTATGTGGTGCTTTATTCTTTAGCTTACAAACATCAAATACAATCAATCATTCAAGCCGAATTGAACCAAAATAAATTCATTAAAAATTATTTTGAACAGTGGGGTAGTAGGTGCTATTTGTTTGATAATGAGGCTATTATTGCGGGCGATGGTATTCTTAAAAAACAAAAGTGTTGCACCGAAAAGTTAGATTATAATTTCGAGAAACTGAAACAATTGAAATGTGGATATATTTTATCATCAGTTGAAGTGAATCAGCCGTCGGTGCATTTAAAATTGCTTTCAAAAGTAGAAGATTCTAATTGGCGAATATGGATTTATAAGATATTGTGAGAATAATCTATATTTTTTCTATCTTCGAGCCTTATTTCAACCCTATATTTTTTCATGAAAAATTACGCCTATACGCTTTGCATCATCATGGCAGCTACTGTTGCTTATTTTTTTCCGCAATATTTTACAGAAATCAATGGTTTTCAGTTGAAAGAATTAATAATACCGCTATTGCAAGTCATTATGTTTGGTATGGGAACAACCATGACTTATGATGATTTTCTAGGGGTAATAAAAATGCCAAAAGCCGTTGTAGTGGGGCTTGTTTGTCAGTTTACAATAATGCCGTTTCTGGGTTTTTATATCGCTAAAAGTTTCAATTTTCCTCCCGAAATTGCCGCCGGAGTTATTTTAGTTGGCTGCTCACCAAGCGGTTTGGCTTCTAATGTGATGTCGTATATTGCCAAAGCCAATGTTGCTTTATCAATCACGATTACCTCATTAGCCACGCTTCTTGCACCAATCATGACACCATTTTTGATGAAAATGTTGGGCGGTCAATTCATCGAAATTGATTTTTGGAGTATGACAATCGATATTTCAAAAATGATAATCGTACCAGTTGCAATTGGGTTTTTACTCACCAAATTACTCAAAGGAAGAGGCGAGTGGTTACAAAAGGTATTGCCCATCATTTCAATGGCAGGAATTGCCTTGATTATTGTGATTATTACGGCAGCTGGTCAAAAGTCATTGCAAACCGTTGGTCTTGCTTTAGTTTTTGCTACTTTTTTGCACAATTTAGGTGGTTTTATTTTAGGTTATTGGGGTGCCAGGTTATTCAAATTGCCCGAACAAGATTGCCGAACAGTAGCCATTGAAGTTGGCTTACAGAATGCAGGTTTAGCATCTGGTTTAGCCAAGGCAATGGGAAAACTCGCAACAGTAGGTATTGCTCCGGCACTTTTTGGGCCAATTATGAACACCAACGGCTCGCTTTTGGCAAGTTTTTGGAGTACGAGAAAGCCTTAGTCTGGCCTTCGAATACGCAAATTCATCAACTAATGCGATAATCTTTACTCTATTTTTTTGTCTATGTGGAGCATTCAGTTTTTTCGGTTTAAAGTCAGAGTAATTTTTCGGTGTTCGAGCGAATCCAAGTACCTGAAAATCATTTCAACCTCGCAACATTACTCATCGCACTTTCATTCTGCAAACGGTCGAGTGCGGTTACAATATACACATAGTTTTTTTCTTGATTGAGTGTTTTATCAGTGCAACCCAAAACACCTTCATTCCTCACAATCTGCAGGATTCTCGCTGGGTTTTCTAGATTTATCTGCTCGTTTTCTTCAAAACGATATACAACAAACGCATTTACCTCGTCACCGTCTTTTGGTGCAGTTGCTGGTACTTTCCACGTAACAGCTACACCCAAATCAGCAATTTTACGGATTTTTACATGTTGCGGAGCATTCGGTGGAATTTTATCTTTCCACGGCATAGTGGGCATTAATGCGGGGTAATAATAAAGTTTTTTCAAAGAGTCATTGATTGCTAACTCATTATTAATTAGTTGCTTGGAGCTAAAAAACATACTGCCAGAAATCTGAGTTTTTGTACGATTATAGCGAATCTGGCGTGGAATCTGATTTGCTTTTTCCCAGCCAATTTCTTTGCTTCCAGCTTTTACTCGATACACAGCGTGCCCGATATAAAGATGGCGACCAAACGAGTTTTTTGTCCACCAATCGGTCATTACTTTGTACGGAACTTTGTCAAACTCAAAACTAAAATAAATTTGTGGAGTTATATAATCGAGCCAACCTTCTTTTGCCCATTTTCGGGTATCGGCATATAAATTATCATACGAAGGTTGTCCACCCTGTGTAGCTGAACCTACAGGGTCAGTTGAATCATTTCGCCATACTGCCGATGGACTGATACCAAATTTTACTTTTGGTTTTTCTCTCTTAATGGCCTCGCTAACTTTTTTAACAATCATGTCTACGTTATATCGTCGCCACTCTTCTATATTTTTGAAACCATTGCCATATTTTTTGAATGTATCTTCATCACGAAGTTTCTGATTTGGTTCTGTATAAGGATAAAAATAATCATCGAAATGAATACCGTCAACATCATAGTTACGTACTATTGTTACAACCACATCCGTTATATAATCTCGTACTTCCGGAACGCCCAAATTGAATAGTTTATAGCCGCCATAAGTCAAGAACCATGCGGGTTTGGTTTTTGTTATATGGTCGTTCATTATGCTTTTTGATGCCTTGTGCACGCCACGATTCATATTGAGCCATGCATGAAACTCCAAACCACGTTGGTGAGTTTCTTGAATCATAAATACCATTGGGTCGTAATAAGGCTCAGGTGCTTTTCCTTGTTCGCCCGCAAGCCATTCGGACCAAGGTTCTTTGCCACGGGCATAAAATGCATCGGCGGCTGCACGAACTTGCACAAGTATTGCATTCATACCATAGCTTTTTTGTTTATCGATTAGGGTTCTAAATTCTTGTTGTTGTGTTTCAGAACTAAGTCCTTTACGAGATGGCCAGTCGATATTATCAACCGTAGCAACCCATACCCCGCGAAATTCACGCTTAGGGCTAGCAGGTTTTGAAACTATCACTTGAGAAACTTTTTTACTACATCCACTGAGGAAAGCGTAGATAATTAAGCAAAAAACAGCTTTTTTTAAGTGCATCGAAATACTTTTTTGTAAATTTTTATTCAAAATTAGAGAAAAATTTAACCCAAAGCTTATTTTTTGTTACTTTTGCTATTGTTTATGTGGCTCATAGCGATTTGCTTTTAGCTTTTAACTCCGAAACTATACATTTAGAAAAGTGTTTTGAGATAAATTAATTCACTCATTCGCTCATTCACTCATTCATCATTTCCTGTGAAAGAATACGGAAGTAATATTCAAAAATTAACAGACTACATCGTAAGTCTGCCTGAACGTGAGCAACGCACAAAATATGCCCATATTTTGATTGAGTTGATGCGTCAGATACACCCAAATATGCGTGAGGGAATTGACTATTCAAAAAAACTTTGGGATGACCTTTACGTTATTGCCAATTTTGATTTGGATGTTGATAGTCCTTTTCCCCCTCCGCCAAAAGAGATTTTGGGTAAAAAGCCAATGACGGTTCCCTACAATCAGCATCAATTGAAGCACCGTTTGTATGGACGAAATTTGGAATTATTAGTTGTAAAAGCCATGATTACGCAAGATTATGACGAACGCAAAGCTTTTATTTCTTACATGGTGCGATTGATGAAGAGCTTTTTCCAAGTTTGGAACAAAGATACAATTGAAACAGCTGATTGTTTGCAGCAGATTCTTGAATTGTCTGGCTTCAAACTTCAACAAGAAATAGACGACCTTCGCCGTGACGGTTTGATGGAATCTTCACCAAGAGATGGTAGCAGCAATCGCCAACGTACACAACAAAACCAATCGCAAGGCGGAAATAATAATTACCAGTTTAGAGATAATCGTGGTGGCGATCGTGATAACCGTGACCGTAATCGTAGTGGTGGTGGCGATAGAAACGATCGTAACAAAAATTTTGGAAGCGGAGGTTATAAACCTAGCAATGACCGTAACGACAGAAACAATAATAATAAAAACAATAATAATCGCAGACCGAGATAAGCAAAATTAAGAATTAAGAGTGTGAAATTAAGAATTAAAAAACATTTAGTTTTTAGCTTTTTTTCTTCATAGTTCTCAATTCTTAATTCTCAATTCTTAATTCTATAAAAATGGCATCTTTTAAAATTACAGGAGGATTAAAACTTAAAGGCGAGATTGTTCCGCAGGGAGCGAAAAACGAAGCATTACAGATTGTGTGTGCCGTTTTGATGACTAAAGATCCCGTAACGATTCATAATATACCAAATATTCGTGATGTTAATAAACTCATGGAATTACTCGAAGATATGGGCGTGCGTCGTAGTAAAATAGGCGAAGGCTCGTACCGTTTTCAAGCAGATGAGGTAAATTTTTCTTACTTTGAAACCGAAGAATATAAGGAAAAGGCAGCTTCATTGCGAGGCTCAATTATGCTTTTGGGGCCGATGCTGGCTCGTTTTGGTAAAGGAAAAGCTCCACGCCCCGGTGGAGATAAAATTGGTCGCCGTCCGTTGGATACGCACTTTACTGGATTTCAAAAGCTTGGAGCAGAATTTATCTACGACCCAAATGATGCTTTCTACACAGTTGATGGCTCTAAACTTAAAGGTGCCTATGTATGGATGGATGAAATTTCAGTAACTGGAACAGCCAACGTTTTGATGGCATCTGTAATGGCCGAAGGTACAACAACTATCTACAACGCCGCTTGTGAGCCTTATCTACAACAGTTGTGCAAGATGCTCAACCGTATGGGAGCAAAAATAAGTGGAGTTGGCTCAAATCTTCTCACGATTGAAGGGGTTAGCGAATTGGGCGGCTGCGATCATACGATGCTCCCAGATATGATTGAGATTGGTAGTTTCATAGGTTTGGCGGCGATGACCCAATCAGAGATTACTATTAAAAACTGTCAGATTTCAGAACTCGGTATTATACCTGATGTATTTAAGAAATTGGGTATCAAGATGGAATTTCGTGGCGATGATATTTATATTCCTGCTCAAACTCACTACGAAATCAGTTCATTGATTGATGGTTCGATTCTGACTATTTATGATGCTCCATGGCCAGGATTTACACCGGATCTAATTTCGATTATTTTGGTAACGGCTATCCAAGCCAAAGGTGCGGTATTGATACACCAAAAAATGTTTGAAAGTCGCTTGTTCTTTGTTGACAAATTGATTGAAATGGGTGCTCAAATCATTTTGTGCGACCCACATCGTGCTAATGTGATTGGATTGAACCGTGAACATAATTTGCGTGGCATCAGAATGACATCGCCTGATATTCGTGCAGGGGTGTCGTTGTTGATTGCGGCACTTTCGGCCGATGGAACCAGTACGATTGATAACATAGAGCAAATTGACCGTGGCTATCAAGACATAGACAAAAGATTGAATGCGATAGGTGCAGAGATTGTCAGAATATAGTTTTTATGTTAACCTATGTCAGTCTATTGAACACAGACAAAAAAAGGTTGTTTCGGCAACCCATTTTTTGTTTAAAAGCTAAGTTGATGATTTTTAGCCTTAAGGTTAAAATATTTTAAAAAATTTTCAACTCGTGTTTTGGATTTAAAAATTAAAATTCTACCTTTGCATTCCCAAAGCGATTTGCCCGGATGGCGGAATTGGTAGACGCGTTGGTCTCAAACACCAATGAGGTTACACTCGTGCCGGTTCGACTCCGGCTCCGGGTACTATAAAGCTCTTAAATCAATGATTTAAGAGCTTTTTTTGATTATTTTACTCATAAAAATGATTCTCTCCCTCTGACATGTAAATTTTTTTACTACATTTTATAGGCATATTTTTGCGAAAAAGGTACTTAAACCTCTTCAAACAAACGTTCTAAAACGAACGAGAAAGTACCCAAAAAACCTGCTGATTCGTCCAAATGTGAGGTGTTGACCGATAGCTTGGTTTTAAATTCGCTTAAGCAATATTTATTAATCGCCTGCTCAATTGGAATCGTGATGAACTTATCGGCTTTAGCCAAAAGGCCATCTACCAAAATCAATTCGGGATTAAATAAATGTACGGCAATCGACAGAGCTTTGCCTAGCTCAGTTCCGATTTCGTTGAGCAAATCTATACAAAGTTCATCGCCTGAATGAGTTGCGGCAATAATCATGTCTTCGTTGACCGACTCAATATCTCCTTTCGTAAGTTGTACAATCTTTGAAACTCGGCCATTCTGTAATTCTTCTTTTACTCGTTTAATAAGCACTTGGGCGGTGGCAACAGTTTCTAAACAACCAATTTTTCCACATGAACAAAGTTCACCCGCACCACGTACTTGAATATGTCCGAGTTCACCCGTAAAACCTGAAGTCCCATTAAAAACCTCACCATTTATCAAAATTCCCAAGCCAACTCCCCAATCTATATTGATAGCCAACACATTATTGAAATCATGAGCTAGACCGAAGCGTTTTTCGCCTAAAGCAATGGCTTTTGCATCGTTTAAGGTGTAAGAAGGAACATTGAAAAATTCACTCATCAGTATATTAATGGCTTTACCTTCGTTGGTAGGGTAAGAAAAATTATTCCCAGTTTCTTTATCAATCAATCCTGGCATACAGATTCCAATGCCCAAGATTTTTTCATTAATTATGCCTTCTTTTTTCAGAAATTCGATTGAATTTTCTAATATAAATGTGCCATAAGCGGCGTTATTTTCGATCTGAAGTTTAAATTTTTTCTTAGCACAAATTTCGTTTTTGAGATTGTATATGACAATGGTACTTTCAAATTTATTGATTAGCCAAGTCAAAATATAGCCATGATTTGCGTTTAGTCCATAAAGTACAGGTTTTCTACCTGATTTTGAATTTCCGGTTCCTACTTCAGTAAGCCAACCTTCTTGCATTAATTCAATGAAAAGAATATTGACCGATGGTGGACTTGAATGGAGTGTTTTACTTAAATCTATGATTGTATTTGAGCCATTTAGATATAATTCCTTTAAAAGTTGCTGTTTTAACTTGTTTTTTTTTATTTCTACGATAGATTCTTTTGCTTCAAGCATTTTTATGAAAAGTTTTTGTTATACAAAGATATAAGTTTTTTAAGGATACATAATATTAAAATAATATTTACTATAATGTGAACATTTGAAAAAATATTTTTCAAATAAATTTATTTTTAAGTATGTAAAATATAATGTCAAACTCGCCAAATTTCACTAAATTGCCTAAACAATCAACTAAACCTACCTTATTTAATAAACATGAAAAAAAACATCGTTTTTCTACTTTTCTGCTCTTTTTCAGCCTTTTCACAAGTCAGTGATTCGCTTGTTATTCAAAAAATTTATAATGAAATCCTTTCTAAAGGGGAAGCTTATAAAACACTTACCTATTTAAGTAAAAAAATTGGTCCGAGACTTAGCGGCTCAGAAGGTGCGGCAAAAGCTGTTCAGTACACCAAAAAAGTAATGGAAGAATATGGCTTCGAGCGAGTATTTTTGCAAGATGTGATGGTGCCTCATTGGGTCCGTGGCCAAAAAGAAACAGCTTTTATTGAAGCAGGCAAACAAAAAATAAATGTGCCGATTGCTGCTTTAGGTGGCTCAATTGGTACGCCATCAACTGGAATTATGGCTGAGGTGATTGAAGTAAAAAGTTTTGAAGAACTGGAAGCACTCGGAACTGTGAAAGTGAAAGGAAAAATTGTACTTTTTAATCGTCCAATGGACCCTACAAAAATCAATACTTTTGAGGCTTATAGTGGTGCAGTAAATCAACGGGGTGGAGGGGCCTCTCAAGCGGCAAAATATGGAGCAGTTGGTGCAATTATACGTTCGATGACAACCCTGCAGGATGATAATCCTCATACAGGTGGTATGCGTTATGCAACTGGTGTACCGATGATTCCGACGGCAGCAATTAGTACTAATGGAGCAAATTTGTTAAGTAAAATGCTTAAAGAAAACCCTAAATTGCAGTTTTACTTCAAACAAAGTTGCGAATCGTTACCCGATGCTCTATCTTATAATGTAGTTGGAGAAATTAAAGGAACTGAAAAACCAGACGAAATAATTGTAGTTGGTGGACACCTAGATTCATGGGATTTGGCCGAAGGTGCACAAGATGATGGAGCCGGTTGTGTGCAGGCAATAGAAGTTTTACGTGCTATGAAGGCATTGGGTTTAAAACCAAAACGCACAATCAGAGTTGTAATGTTTATGAATGAAGAAAATGGTCTTCGCGGTGGTACAAAATATGCTGATTTGGCCAAACAAAACAATGAAAAGCATATCGCCGCAATCGAATCTGATAATGGAGGATTTACGCCAAGAGGTTTCGGAATGGTCGGAACGGATTCTCAAATAGCCAAAGTAACAGTTTATAAAAACCTTCTTTCGGCCTATGACTTGAAAGAAATTGGGCGTGGTAGTGGTGGTGCCGATATTGGACCTTTAGGTCAGCAAGGCACTTTATTGATTGGTTTTAAGCCAGATTCGCAACGTTATTTTGATTTTCATCATGCAAAAACAGATACCCTAGAAGCCGTAAATGAGCGTGAACTAAATCTTGGAGCAGCTTCAATGGCGGCCTTGGTATATTTACTTGATAAATACGGACTCTAAACAAATTATTATTTACGAATGAAGATTTACGAATGATTGTTTTTTTACCAATTCGTAAATCTTCATTCTAAAATCGTAAATCTTCACAAATACCCTTCAACCCCCAATCCGAATAGTGCAAAATCATATTTCACTGGGTCGATTGGGTCGAGTTGCTTTAGGTTTTGTGTGAGTTCAACTGCCGTTTGCCAGTCGGTTTTGGGGCGAGTAATCAGGCCTAGTTTCCGAGCAACACGCTCAACGTGAACATCGCAGGGGCAAACCAAAGCTGATGTTTTTATTTTGTCCCAAATACCAAAGTCAACGCCTTTGTTGTCTTTTCTAACCATCCATCGTAAAAACATATTGATTCGCTTGCAAGAAGAATTGCGGGCAGGAGTAGCCACATGCTTGCGTGTACGGATTGGATAATCTTCTAAACTAAAAAATACCTTTTGAAAATTCTCTAAACCAGATTTAATATTTTCATCATTATTCTTTAAACCCACCAAAAAGGCATATTCAAGAGAGTTATTTTTTGAGTAAAAATCCTTGAAAAACTCTAAAAAATAAAGAGTATCGGTAGCATTAAAAGTACGATGTTTGAATGCAAGAAAACGTCTAAGGTCAGAATCTTGGTAGTTTTTGATGAAATCGTAGGGAGCATTGTCCATCAAGCCGATAAGCTCGTTACATTTATTAATAATGGTTTTTCGCTGTCCCCAAGCGAGGGTAGCAGCAATAAAACCTGTAATTTCGATATCTTGTTTTAGGCTAAATTGATGCGGAATACTAATTGGGTCGTGTGGAATAAAGTCGGGTTGATTAAACAACTCGAACTTTTCATTGAGTAAATCAATAATGATTTGCGACATTATTTTAAGATTTTATCTTCTTCAAAATCCAAACCATTGTATAAGAAATCCAGGAGAAAACGGCTAATATGATAGTAAATAAATAACCAAATAAAGTGATGAAAGGATATAAGACGGCAAATAAAACAGTCCAAATTTTTGAATTGGTTTGCATAAATAACTAAAAAATGAAATAAAAAAAATAGCCTAATAGTTGATTGTTGACAGCCGACTAATTACTAACACTATAACTCAATTCGGCTCTGATTCGTTTGTCTTTTTGAGATAATTTTTCAAAAGCTTTAGGTGAAATTTTTATTACTACATCACCAGACGAACTAAGTTTGCCAATTACTTTTACCCAAACACTCTGTCTATTGGCTTGGTTAGCAACTTTAATAAGTGTACCGATAGGAGCAGTACGGTGTAAGGCCAAAAACTTGTTGGTGCCTTCACCAGCATCAATCATTT
Source organism: uncultured Emticicia sp. (assembly GCF_937903345.1). GTDB lineage: Bacteria > Bacteroidota > Bacteroidia > Cytophagales > Spirosomataceae > Emticicia. Next base: position 112,664 of record NZ_CALCZQ010000030.1, read on the forward strand.
CAGCAATTCCCTGTTCAGAAAACTTCTTGCCGCCTGGGGCATTTGGTACAATTGTGGCAGCAGGTTTGGTGGATATAGGTTTAATTATAATCGTTTTGTCTTTTGGTTTTTCTTTTATTTTATCTTTTGCAGCCACATCTCCTGCAGGAGCTTGGACTTGTTCAAATTTTGAATTTAAAGTGTCTTTTTTTATTACTTTTGCTATAAATTTTGCAGGTTTTTCAATAATTAAAACTTGATTTTCTTTCAAAGCATCGTTTGTCAAACTATTCCATTCTCTGATTTGCCAAACTTTTATATTGTATAGTTTAGCAATAGTAAACAAATTTTGACCCACAATCACAGTGTGAATTTTCTTTTTAATTGGAACTTTACTTGGCGTTGGTTTCTCAGGCGTATCCGATATTGTTAAAATGCCTTTCGATGAATCAGTTTGACGAACTTTTTCATTGATTTGTGCTAATTCGTCAGGTGTAGACTCAGGCACATCAACTATTTCGATACCGTTTTCATCTGTATTTTTTTTGTCGTTTTTTGAGGCTGACATCTTAATTATCTCAATAATGGAGGCTTTTTTTGTTATATTATTGCCTTTTATTGGTATTTCAATTACTTGATCAGAAGCAATAGATGTTCCTTTTATAAATAAAGTATTAACCGACAAAAATTCTTTTTCCGAACAATCATATCTTTTTAAAATAGAATAAAGAGTTTCACCTTTTTCAACTTTATGTTGAACCAAAATTTTGCCATTTCTTTTTTCTATTCCAAGCGAATCGACAGGATTAGCGTAAGTGTTTGTCAGAATAAACCATAATGTTATTATTGAACAAAACAATCTGAACATATAGACGTAATTATATTTTATTAAATGCACGATTGAACCAAAATACCGAATGTAAGCTAAACATAAAAAACTAAGAGATTTTAAAGATTAATTACCTTGAATTTAAGGAGTTCTCAGTATTTTTTTGCTTTAGATTCTTCCATTTTTTCAGGCATTTATTTCAATTTCGTACAAATTTAATGATTATGTGACAGATTAACGTATATATTTTTTTTTTGATGTAAATTCGCCTTCTTTAAGTAATAAAACCTATGAAAATTATTGGTATAATTCCAGCAAGATTCGCTTCGAGTCGCTTTCCTGGAAAGCCTTTGGCTGATATTGGCGGAAAAAGTATGATTCAGCGAGTGTATGAACAAGTTCAAAAAGCAAAAAGTCTTAGTAAAGTAGTAGTAGCGACAGACGACTCTCGAATATTTGACCATGTAGTTGGGTTCGGTGGCGAAGTCTACATGACCGCCGAAAACCATCCAAGTGGCACTGACCGATGTTTTGAAGCCCTACAAAAGGCGGGTGGAAGTAGCAAATATGACTATATAGTTAATATTCAAGGTGATGAACCCTTTATTGACCCAGATACTATTGAACAAATGGCAAAATTGCTCGATTTTAAAACTGAAATAGCGACTGCCGTTAAGAAAATAAATGATTATGAAACACTTTTCGACCCAAATGTGGTAAAAGCTGTGCTTACGATGCGTAAACAATGTTTGTATTTTAGTCGCCAAACTGTACCTTTTGTGCGTGGACATGAACCAAAAACATGGCTAGAACATGCCGATTTTTATAAACATATTGGGCTTTATGCCTATCGAAATGATGTGTTAGAGCAGATTTCGCATTTGCCACCATCGCCACTCGAAAACACCGAAAAACTCGAACAATTACGTTGGCTAGGATATGGCTATAAAATATACGCAACCATAACAAGTTATGAAAGTATAGGCGTGGATAGCCCCGAAGATTTAGAAAAGTTGAATAAAAGACTCATTTAGGATAGTTGTTTAATCTGTCAAAAATATTTGACAAGGTTTAAATTTGCCCTACATTTTTTTTAAAAATTCATCAGACAACAATAAAAGTAATTTTCCGTTAAATTAAAAAGGCCTATATTCTTTAGACTTAGCTCACCTTTAGGGCGATTCGCCGCAATGGAGAGGGCGATTAAAATCATATCTTATGCGATACAACATTCTTTGGGCTGATGACGAAATAGATTTATTAAAACCATACATTATTTTTTTACAAGCAAAAGGCTACGACGTTACGCCCGTACCAAGTGGATCTGATGCACTCGATAAAGTTGAATCTGAAAGATTTGATGTGGTATTTTTGGATGAAATGATGCCAGGAATGACTGGTTTAGAAACACTTTCAAAGATCAAAGTTTTGAAACCCAATCTTCCAGTTGTGATGATCACTAAGTCGGAAGAGGAACGTATCATGGAAGATGCAATTGGCTCGCAGATTGCCGATTATTTGATAAAACCTATCAATCCGAACCAAATTTTATTGTCTGTAAAGAAGATTCTTGATAATAAACGCCTAATTTCTGAAAAAACTAATTTGGGTTATCAGCAAGATTTTAGAAACTTGGCAATGCAGTACAACGACCGCATCGGACACGAAGAATGGTCGGATATATATAAAAAATTGATTTTTTGGGAACTTCAACTCGATAAATCAGATGATAAAAGTATGGAGGAGGTTTTTGGTATGCAAAAGGCCGAAGCAAATTCAAATTTCTGTAAATTTGTTGAAGAAAACTACGAAGATTGGCTCTCTGACCCGAAAGCAGATAAGCCTTTGCTTTCACATCAATTGATGAAAAACAAAGTTTTTCCTTTGGTAAAAAATGATTCTCCGCTTTTCTTTTTATTGATTGATAATCTTCGTTACGACCAATGGAAGGTAATTGAAGAAGTAATTTCGGATTATTTTAATGTAGAAGAAGAAAGTGATTATTATGCAATTTTGCCAACAGCTACTTCATACGCCCGCAACGCCATTTTTTCGGGAATGATGCCATCGGATATGGCAAAATATCATCCTGACTTGTGGGTAAATGATGAAGGTGAAAACGAAGATGCATTGAATAATAATGAGGCCGAATTCTTAAAACGCCAAATTGATAAAAGTCGCCAAAATATAAGTTTTTCATATCACAAAATTTTGAACACAGCACAAGGTAAAAGCTTGGTCGATAATTTTAATAATTTATTAAAAAACCAATTGGTGGCAATTGTTTATAATTTTGTTGATATGCTTTCTCATTCTCGAACCGAAATGGGCATGATTAAAGAACTTGCACCTGATGAGTCGGCGTATCGCTCTATCACAAAGTCTTGGCTCGAACACTCGCCTCTGCTTGATTTATTAAAGAAAATTGCTGAGAAAAAGGGTCGTTTGGTGATTACGACTGACCATGGAATGATAAAAGTAAAAAATCCGAAACGTATTGTAGGCGATAGAAATGTGAATACCAATTTGCGTTATAAGCAAGGAAAAAACTTAAATTTAGATGATAAAAGTGACCATATTTTAGTTGTGCGTAAGCCAGAAACCTTTATGCTTCCGAAGCCCAATATCTCGACCGCATATTTTTTTACGATGGAAGATTATTTCTTTGCTTACCCTAATAATTATAATCATTATGTAAGTCATTATCGTGATACTTTTCAGCACGGCGGCGTTTCAATTGAAGAAATGATTGTTCCATTTGTGTATTTGACAGCGAAGTAGAACAGTTTTCTAATTTGTGCTAAGAATTCGATACGACCTCATCAAAAGATGAAACCGAAAATATATCTTTTGCTGATATTGAATTGTTTGATTATTAGTGCGGTTGCCCAAAATAAAACTAAAAAATATCTTGAAGATAAATATTCATGGTATGTATCGCTGAATCTTGGAAATGATGATGGTAGGTATCAAAAAATAGTGAAAGATGCCAATATGACTGGTTTAAAGGTGTAATTGTGATGGGAGGTCTGCTAAATCCCAACAAAAGGAATAAGGTATCTACTGTATTTTAGGGGGCGGAGTTAGCTTATCAATCAATTGGCCGTGACGTAGATTTTGTGAGCAATGCTATTGATAAGTTTTATGTGGCAAATCATTCTTTTTGTTCCAATGGTATTGCTCGATATTATCCTATTTTGTGGAGTTCAAAATTGAATCCGTATATTGATGCTTTTTTTGTGCAAAACTTATCATAACAAGTGTTTTTCTGTAGCAAACCCTAGACTACAGTGAAACTTTGGCCGCCATAAATCGAATTGTGCCGAATTATGGTGCATTAGTAGGACTTGGAATATAACTATCGGGACAACTGAAAAATAATTATCTTGGTATTGGTCTAAGTTTTCAGCAAGCCGAGGGCACTAAGATTGTCAAGCTTAATAGTGACGAGATAAATAGTTCTTACATAATTTCAGATAAACAGATATTAACCAGTACCAATCAAATTGTAATGAAGATTGGAATGACTGGCTTTTTTTAAGAAAATTGTAAATTAATTTTAACACCTAAATCTTAGCAGTGTCGAATTTGGGGTTTCCTAAAAATTAGTTATAATCTTGCTTAAACCTATTGTCCCATAATTTAAGAAAATATCTTATTATTTTCATTCAATTATTATGATACAACAGTCTCAGCCAATACCTGATAGCTATAGGCCAATCCAATTGCCACACTATTAAAATTATCACCCGATTTGATTTTATCTGAACCAAAACGTCGAGTAAAAATATTGTTTAATGGACGCACCATCGATGTGCCTCCTGTCATAAATACAACATCAACTTCATCAGTTTTTATCTGATTTTTATCTAGAAATTCCTGCAAATACTCCTCAATTTTATCCACGTTTTTTTTAATAATTTCTTTTGAAAATGATTGTATTGATATGGGTTCATTGATGGAAATTTCGCTTTCATTAAATTCAAAAATAGCATCATCAGACCTCGTTAGATCGATTTTAACTTTTTCGATTTGTTTGAAAAGTACATATCCTAAATTCTGTTCAATCAAAGTTTGGAGATTCTTTACTCGATAATCTTTACCAGAATATTGGTAAGATTTGGCAATACTCAACTTCATACGAAGAGAGTCAAGAAAATTCATTTTTTCCCATGAACAAATGCTGTAAAAATAGGAAAGAGGTAAATCAATCGGTTTTCCGGGAGTAAATGCCTCTTTTACGCCACGCCCAAAATGCGGTGTGCCTTTGTGCCACATAATATCCGAATCAAAGCTATCGCCACCGATGTAAATGCCCCCTTGTGCGAGCATATCAGCTGTTCGGTCGGCTTTATTTATTGCTTCTGGGTTAAGTTTCATCAATGAAAAATCAGAAGTACCACCACCAAAGTCGGCCACCAAAACCAATTGTTGATTTTCGATTTGACGCTCATACGTAAAAGCTGCTCCGATTGGTTCCATTTGAAAATAAAATTCTTCAAAACCAGCAATTTGTGCAGCTTTTGATAGTCTTTCTTGGGCTAAAGCATCATTTTCTGGGTTTTCATCAAAAACCACCGGGCGACCTATGACTGCCGTATTGATGTTTTCGCCCACAAATTCATCGGCTGTTTTTTTTAAATGTACTAAAATAAGGGCAACTAAATCCTCTGCACGATAACTTTTCGATCCGATTCTAGTATCAATAAAACTTTTATTTGGCAAAACTTTCTTGATAGATTTCATAAATCTCCCACGCATTCGATTCTGTACATAGAGAGAAATTGCCTCATATCCAACTGTAGGCACAACGGGCTCTTTCGAGTTAATTGGTTCTGGAAAAAATAACAGTGAGGGGATAGTAAATAGTTTGACTAAATTATTAGTTTCAGTGTCAAGAATTGCGAGTGCTGAGTTGGTGGTGCCGAAATCAATTCCGTAAATATATTTGCTCATGCGTAATTTCAAAGGTGGGAAAGTAAAACAGGCCAATATTAAAAATGGTTTCGTAGTTGGCAGTATAATTTTTTAATTTTGCTGAATAATAGCCCAATTTTAAAAATTTTGCAACAATGAAAAATGTTTTATGTTGTTTTTTTGATGTAATAACGAAAATAATTACATACTTTCAGCAAGGTCACGAACTTGACCTTTATCGCAGTAGAGTGTACGGTGCGGAAAGCGTTCGATCAACTCAAAATCATGCGTTGCCATTAACACAGCGGTATTCGATTTCTCGTTTATATCAAGAAAAAGTTTTAAAATCTCTAATGACATTTCGGGATCAAGGTTTCCTGTTGGCTCATCGGCCAAAATAATATCTGGTTTATAGAGTAACGCTCGGGCTATGCCTACTCTTTGTTGTTCACCTCCTGAGAGTTGGTGTGGCATTTTTTCTAGAATATGGGGTAGATTTACTAATGAAAGTACTTCGGTAATTCGTTCGTCCATTTCTGTTTTTTCAGTCAAACCCATTGCATTTAAATAAAAACGAAGATTTTTGTTAATATTTCTATCGCTTAATAACTGAAAATCTTGAAAAACAATACCGATATTTCTTCTAAGATAAGGTATTTGGGATCGTTTCAGAGCGTGAAGCTCAAAGCCGCCTACAACGCCGGTACCTTTTTCGAGCCAAAGGTCAGCGTAAAGTGTTTGTAAAAGAGAGGATTTTCCACTACCAGTTCTGCCAATTAGATAGACAAATTCTCCTTTTTGAATACTAAAATTTACATCCGACAAAACCAATTGGTCTCGTTGGTAAATGAAAGCATTTTGAAGTGAAATAACCGAACTTTCCATAATTAATTAAGAATTAAGAATTAAGAATGAGAAATGATTGACCAAAATGATAAATCATTCTAATTCTTAATTCTTAATTCTACGTTCTTAATTAAAAATTATTTTCCGTTTGCTTTAGCGTGGTCAGCTAAAAACTTAGCTAAACCGCTATCAGTCAATGGGTGATTCAATAAAGCCATGATAGCTGAAAGTGGGCCTGTCATTACATCCGAACCGATTTTAGCACATTGTAAGATATGCAGTGGATGACGCACCGAAGCAGCTAAGATTTGTGTTTCAAATCCGTAGTTGTCATAAATTGTACGAATATCCTCAATTAAAATCATACCATCTGACGAAATATCATCTAAACGACCAACGAATGGCGAAACGTAAGTTGCACCAGCTTTGGCAGCTAAAAGAGCTTGACCAGCCGAAAATACTAATGTACAATTGGTTTTGATACCTCTTTCTGAAAAATATTTGATTGCTTTGATACCATCTTTAATCATTGGTATTTTGACAACAATCTGCTCGTCGATTTCGGCTAATTCTTCTCCTTCGGTAATCATTTCCTCGAAAGTAGTAGCAATCACTTCAGCACTTACATCGCCATCTACAATATCGCAGATTGCTTTATAATGACGCATAATGTTGTTTTTGCCAGAAATACCTTCTTTGGCCATTAATGATGGATTGGTGGTTACGCCATCAAGAATACCGAGGTCTTGTGCTTCTTGAATGTCTTTGAGAGAGGCTGTATCAATAAAAAATTTCATGGAGAAAAATACCCCTATCCCTTAAATAGGGACTTTTGGTTGGGAACTTCTATGTTATGGGGCAATTTGACATAGAAGTTACTAATATATTGATTCGAATAAGTCAAAAAAAAAGGCAAATTCACCGCTCGACCACAGTACCCTTGCTTCGGTCAAGACCTGGGGGATTCAGCAGGAGCTGGTAATTTGCCGATACAAAAATAGTAATTTTTTGACTGTCCGCAAACGTTTTTTGTGCAATTTAATAGTTTTTTGATTATTAGTAACAATAAATGGGTATAAATAACTGATTATCAGTTGTTTGTCGAGAATTGTTTGAAGATTAAAAAAAATTAAGGTGATTTATCATATTTTTTAATTGACCTTCATTGTATTTTTGTTTGTTTTCGAATTATTCCTAACTTAATACTTTTAAAATTATGATACAGAAAGTAGTTCTTTGGTTTTTTGTGGTTTTGTTTGGCGTTTTTGCTCTTGTACAGTACAATGACCCCGATCCTTATGTGTGGATTCCTATTTATCTGATTCCAACGTATTTATGTTATTATAAGCTGAAGGGGAAAGGTGATAAGGTGATGTATTTTAGCATTGGTTTGTTGTTTTTGATGTGGTCAATCAATCAATTTCCACCTGAGTGGGAGGGAGTCTTGCTTAATCAAGGCATGAAAACTGTTAATATTGAGTTAGGGCGTGAGTCGCTTGGCTTAGGTTGCTGTACAATTGGTATGTGGCTTTGTGCAGTTTTGAAGAATTAGTGATTGTTGACCGATTTATTGGAAAACTGGTTATAAAATAAAATTGGTTATTGGGAACTTGCAATTATAAAACGAATTTTCCAATAACCAGTTTCCCAATACCTCAATAACTAATTTATGACTACTCAAGCATCGCCATAAATTCTTCTTCTGAAATCATTTTGACGTTAAGCTTTTGGGCTTTTTGTATTTTTGATGTCCCGGGTTTTTCGCCTACAATCAGGAAATCTAATTTTCCGGAAACACCACTAACGACTTTTCCACCATTGGCTTCTATTTTTTGTTCGAGTGCTTCGCGTTCAAAATTGGCAAATGTACCTGTATAAAGGAATGTTTTTTCCATAAGTTGATAGCCTTCCATTTCTTTTACTTCATCTTGTGCTGAAAACTGTAAACCTGCCAAACGTAATTTTTCGATAAAAACTTGGTTTTCTTCGCTTTGGAAAAATTCTATAATACTTTGGGCAATTTTATCACCAATTTCTGGAGCTGTGCGAAGGGTTTCATAGTCGGCGTTTTTGATAGAATCAATATTTTTGAAGAAACTCGCCAGTTTTTCGGCCACTGTAGCTCCGACATAACGAATTCCAATACCAAAAAGAACTTGTTTGAAAGGTGCTTGCTTCGATTTTTCTATGCCTTCTAAGATATTTTGAACAGTTTTATCTTTGAAACCTATCTTTCTGATTTTTCCAGTGAGTTCATCTTCGATTATTTTTTCGAGTCCGAAAAGTTTATCGTAAGTCAAATCGTATAAATCTGTGATGTCGTTGACCAAGCCTTTATCGTAAAGAAGTTCAATTTTTCCTTCACCCAAACTATCAATGTTCATGGCTTTACGATGAATAAAATGCTCAATTCGGCCACGAATTTGTGGCGGACAACCTTTTTCGTTAATGCAATAGTGATTGGCTTCGCCTTCTTTTCTAGTCAATACTCCTCCACATTCGGGGCAAGTAGTCGGATAAACAATTTCTTGTGTGTTGAACATATCTCGCTTCGACAAATCCACGGCCGTGACTTTCGGAATAATTTCGCCACCTTTTTCTACTAAAACAGTATCACCGATTCTCAGCCCCAAACGCTCAATTTCGTTGGCATTGTGCAATGATGCACGCTTTACAGTTGTGCCAGATAAGTGTATTCCCTTGCCATTTAGTTTTTCGTTATCAAGTTCTGCCACCGGTGTAATTGCTCCTGTACGACCAACTTGGTAGGTAACAGCTTTCAAAATAGCAGGTTTCGATTCTGCTTTGTATTTATAGGCTATGGCCCAACGAGGACTTTTGGCAGTATAACCCAGTTCGGCTCTTTGGGCAATCGAATTGAGTTTAATTACGATGCCATCAGTTGCCAATGGTAATGTAAAACGTTTTTCGTCCCAGAGTTTGATATATTCTATAACTAATTGAATATCAGTACATTTTTGCCAAGTTGGTGAAACATTAAAGCCTAAGTTTTTGAGTGCAACAAGGCTCTCTTCGTGCGTTGCAAAAACTTCTTTATCAGATAAAAATTGATAAACGTAAGCATCTAGTCCACGACGTGCGACTTCGGCCGAATCTTGTAATTTGAAACTTCCAGATGCGGCATTTCGTGCATTGGCGTAACTTTCTTCGCCTGCGGCTTCTGCATCGACGTTCATTTTCTCGAATGATGAATAGGGAAGAAAGCCTTCACCGCGAATTTCAAAAGCCCCTATAGCTCCAGATGGAGGCGTTTTTATTTTGAGGGGTAAAGTTTTTAGTGTCTTTACATTATTCGTAATATCATCGCCTCTAACGCCATCACCACGAGTTACGCCACGAACAAAAATGCCGTTTTCGTAGGTCATTGAAAGCGAAATTCCATCGAATTTTAGTTCACAAATATATTCGTAGGCTTCGCCATTGAGTCCTTTTTTTACTCTTTCGTCGAAATCAATGAGTTCTTGTTCGTTGTAAGTATTTGCCAACGAAAGCATAGGATAACGGTGTTCGACACTCGCAAAGTTTTTAGTAATTGTGCCGCCCACACGATGCGTTGGCGATTCGGGTAATTTAAGGTCGGGATATTGATTTTCGAGCGATTCTAACTCTTTCAATAGTACATCAAAATCTTGGTCAGAAATCTCCGAAATGCTATCCATATAATAACGTTGGTTATAATAATTTAGCTTTTCGCTTAGTTCGCTTATGCGTTCGGCAGGATTCATAGTCGGCTTTTTATTTGGTGAACCTAATTTTATAAGTTATATTTTCTTCGACAATCATACTCAGTAAAGTTGACAAAGTGCAAATCTTTTATACAATATTCGACGCAATTTATAAATATTTCATTAAAAAAGCCTGCTTTTTGGAGCAGGCTTTCTATTGTTTTGCACAATTTGGAAAATTGTACTAGACTATACTTGCATAATATCTTTTTCTTTTTCAGCCATTAATTGTTCGGCTTTTGTGATATAGCTATCAGTCATTTTTTGAATGCGATCTTCTGCTTTTTTTACTTCATCTTCTGAGCCACCATCTTTTTGAATTTTCTTCAATTCTTCATTTGCTTCTTGTCGAACCTTGCGGATATTTACACGAGCAACTTCAATTTCGTTTTTAGCTTTCTTTACTAATTCTCTACGACGCTCTTCGGTCAATGGTGGAATATTCAGGCGAATCATTTCTCCATCGTTGGCTGGTGAAAGGCCAATATTTGAATTGATGATGGCACGCTCAATATCGTTGATGAGCTTACGTTCAAAAGGCTTAATTGCAATTGTGCGAGCATCAGGAGTGCTAATTGATGAAACTTGACTTAGTGGCGTAGGCGAACCGTAGTATTCAACCTGAATTCCATCGAGCATTTGGGTAGAAGCACGCCCCGCTCTGATTTTTGAAAGTTCGATTTGGGTATGTTTTAAGGCACGCTCCATCGTGTCTTTCGCCATATCAAGGACTAATTCTATTTCTTCCATTTTATTAAACTTCGTATTTCTAAATTACAATATTTATAAATATTCAATTAATCTCCTACCAAAGTGCCAACATTTTCACCTTTTATTACTTTCATCAAATTTCCTGCAACATTCATATCAAACACGATGATTGGCATTTTGTTTTCTTTGCAAAGAGCAAAGGCCGTCAAATCCATCACTTTTAGGTTTTTGTTAATGGCTTCTTCGTAACTTATTTTGTCATATTTGGTGGCGGTTGCATCTTTGCGAGGGTCTGCTGTGTAAACTCCGTCAACGCTTGTGCCTTTCATCAATACATCAACACCTAATTCGTTGGCTCTTAATGCTCCACCCGAATCGGTTGAGAAATATGGGTTTCCCGTTCCTGCTCCTAAGATTACGATACGACCTTTTTCGAGGTGACGAATCGCACGACGCCGAATAAATGGCTCGGCAACTTGTTCCATTTTGATGGCCGACATCAAACGAGTGTTTAATCCAGTTTTTTCTAAGGCACTTTGCACCGCCATACCATTGATTACGGTTGCAATCATGCCCATATAATCGCCTTGTTCACGGTCGATGCCAGAGCTTTGGCTCGCTCCACGAAAAATATTTCCACCACCGATTACGATTGCTACTTCACAACCCGCTTCAACAATAGATTTAATTTCTTGGGCGTATTGCGAAAGAATTTCAGAGTTAATAATTTGGCTTTTATCGCCACCGTTGAGGGCTTCGCCACTTAATTTTAGGAGGATTCGTTTGTATTTTAGTTCAGACATTGAGGGAGTATTTTATAGCAAAGTTAGGGTTAAATTTTTGAGTTTGAAAAATTTTGAAGGGAGAAATTTGAATTGAATCATTTAAACAAGTATGGCACACCTATTTGTCTTAAACAATAGGGTGTGCCAATCTTCAGCTTTAATTTTATCTAATAATAAGTCGAATTGCTTTTTTTACTCAAATTCAATAATTAATCTTCCTTTTTCTACACTATCACCAATGTTTGTCTTTATACTTTTTACAATCCCATCACCTATGGCTTTTATGGCGTTTTCCATTTTCATGGCTACTAAAATCAATAGTACATCTCCTTTTTTTACTTCATCGCCTACTTTTACTTTTATTTCATAAATTAAGCCCGGCATTGGAGCTTTTAGGTTATTGAGTTTAGTTGATGCCGTACTGCTCAGACCCATTTTTTCCAAAAGTAAATCTGTTCGGTTTTTAAGATTTACTATATGAATTGTTCCGTTGACTTTTAGTTTAAATATTTTTTCAACATAATTGGCCTCAACAAGTTCGGCATTATAAACTTTATTATCTTTTATGATATGATAATGGTTATGAGAAATATATCTACAATCCCATGTAAAAGGTAGGTTATTAACTAAAATTCCTCCTTTTTCCTCTGAAATCTCAAAAGTTTGGTCGTTTATAATTGCTTTTTGCATGGTTGAAGTTTTTGTTTGAAACTGTTTAGATGTTGTGGCACATTTTTGAACTTCGTTTTCGTTAAAATTGTATTGTTTTAACAACATTCAACTCAAAACAACAATATGTAACAATAATTATTTTTTATTAATCAAATATACACCAACCAGAATGATTGTCATACCAAAATAATGCAAAAAAGATATAGATTCGCCGTCAATAAAGCCCATTAAGGTTGCCACAACAGGAATTAAATAAGTGACGGAAGAAGCAAAAACAGGTGAAGAAATTTGTAAAACATAGTTGAAAATAATTGCTGCAAGTCCCGAATTGATTGCTCCAAGCAGTAAAAGCATTATCAACGGTTGCATATTATCAGCATTTATTCGATGAATAAAATCGGTAGAAAAGAGGATAATGGCAGAAATGATTGCTACGCTAAAAAGAGTCCAGCCACTCAATAAAACGGCATTGATTCCTCTTAAATGTTTTCCAATGATATTTACATTAAAGCCGTACATTAACGATGCCAAAATAATCAACAAGGCGTAAGGGTTTAGTTGGCTAATTGAAAGTCCATCTTTACTTGAAGAAAGCACTAAAATTAAACTTCCTATAAAACCCAATATTAAGCCAGCTACTTGCCAACGTTTGATAATTTGTTGGAAGAAAAGTGCTCCAACAATTAGTACAAAAAGGGGCGTTGCTGAGTTTAAAGTTCCAGACAATGAGCTGTTTATTTTGCTTCCAGCAAAAGCAAATAAGAATGCTGGTAGGAAGTAACCTAAAAGTCCAGAGGCGAGGAAATATTTGGTTTTTTCTTTTGGAAATTGTTTACGAGAGGAGATAATCCAAGGTAAAAATACTATTCCAGCTGCTAAAATTCTGATTGTTCCGATCTGAACAGGTGTGAAAGCATCAAGACTTTTTTTAATAATGATAAATGAAGAACCCCACATTATTGCCAATATACTTAATAAAAGCCAAGAAATAAGTGTGCGATTTTTTGGATTGGTAAGGGTGTTTTTATTCATAATGAATGTTTGAATGCCTCAATGATAGAATGAGTAAATGTTTGAAGGCTAGCATGTTTTAATGATAAAATGAGAGAGTATCAATTTGAAATTTTTTCATTTTCTCATTCAATCATTGAAACATTGGGTTTAATCTACACCAGCGTATTCGACTTTTATTTCTTGTTTTTCAAGTAAAAAACCATCGTAAACTCTTGAAACTTCATCGAGAATTGAAAGGATTTCTTGGAAATCCATCGAAAGTACCAAACGCATTCGGTATTCTTTGAAGTTGGGTAAACCTTTAAAATAATTGCTATAATGGCGACGCATCTCTAAAATTCCTTGGCGTTCATTTTTCCACTTCATCGAAAACTCCAAATGTTTTTTTGCGGCGTCAACTCGTTGTTCGATACTTGGTGGGGCAAGTTTTTGACCAGTTTTGAAGTAATACTTTATTTCATTGAAGATCCAAGGATAGCCAATGGCGGCACGGCCAATCATGATGCCATCAACACCAAAACGGTTTCGATATTCAAGGGCTTTTTCGGGGGAATCAATATCTCCATTACCAAAAATCGGAATTTTGATGCGTGGATTTTCTTTGATTTTGGCAATTAAAGTCCAATCGGCTTCGCCTTTATACATTTGAGCTCTCGTACGTCCATGGACAGTAAGTGCCTGAATACCAACGTCTTGTAAGCGTTCGGCAACTTCACCAATATTTTTTGTTTCTTCATTCCAACCCAAACGAGTTTTTACAGTAACCGGTAAATGGGTGTTTTTCACAACTGCGGAAGTCATTTCCGCCATTTTAGGAATATCTTGTAATAAAGCCGCACCTGCACCCCTACATGCAACATTTTTTACTGGACAACCATAATTAATATCAATTAAATCGGGTTTGGCGGCTGTGGCTATGCGTGAACATTCACCCATCGTTTCAACATCGCTACCAAAAAGTTGGATTCCGATAGGGCGTTCGTATTCAAAAATGTCAAGTTTCATTACACTTTTGGCTGCATTTCGAATAAGCCCTTCTGATGAAATAAACTCAGTGTACATTAAATCAGCACCGTTTTCTTTACAAACCAACCGAAAAGGAGGGTCGCTCACGTCTTCCATTGGAGCGAGTAATAATGGGAATTCCCCTAAATCAATATTCCCTATTTTTGCCATATTTCTGCTAAATCTTTTATAAAACAAGTTCGTAACTTGTCTCAACTTATAATGAACAGGTTAGAAACTTGTTCTACAAAATCTTAACTATAAATAAATGCTAATAATTCCTTTTGAAAAGTCAAAAGTGGCTTAAAGATTGCGAATGCAGGAAATACTGAATAATTTTACCACAAAATTACGAAAAAACTTATGAAACTTACCGATTCTCGTGAAAACCCCGCAGCTTCATCGCTTCTTGTAATTATAGGCTTATTTTTAATAGGTTTTTTGTTTATAGGAAGTGTGATTCAGATTTTAATAATGTTGGTGGCTGGTGCATCGCTTACCGATTTTATGAATAGTGATGGCGATTTTTCTAAATTACCTAATGCTTGGCTCGGAATGATTTTTGGGCAAGGTTTAGGCTCATTTTTAGGTTTTATAGGCACTTCCTGGTTTTATTGGAGAATTATCGAGAAAAAATCTTGGAGAGACCTTGATTTCAGGAGAACACCAGTTTTGGCAGTTTTTGGAACCGTGGTTTTGATAGAAATTGCTTTCATGGGTTTCAATGGTTGGTTACAAGAGCTCAATCAAGCAGTTGCGTTTCCCGACTCTTTGAAAAATTTAGAAGTTATATTGAAAGGAATGGAAGATAAACTGGCCAAAACCACTAAATTTTTTACAGATTTTACTTCTTTTTGGCAGTTTTTTTTAGCTTTTATTGTAATGGCAGTGATTGCTGGAATAGGAGAAGAATTGATTTTTAGAGGATTAATCATGCGGAAATTGTTGCTCGGAACGGGCAATCCACATATTGCTATTTGGGTTTCTGCTTTTATTTTTGCAGCCATTCACTTTCAGTTTTATGGTATTTTGCCTCGAATGATGTTAGGTGTAATTTTCGGCTATTTATATTTGTGGACAGGCAATATTCGTGTTCCGATTTTTGCCCATATTTTCAATAATGGTTTTGCTTTGACAATTATGTATTTGCACAACTTAGGAATCGTAAAAACCGATTTGGAAAGTATAGATAATGTGCCGTTATCAATTGTAGGTTTTTCTTTGATTGCAACTATTGGACTCTTGTTTTTGTTGAAAAATTACACAAATAGTCAATCTTCAATAGTCGAAAGTCAACAGTAAAAATTTTTTTATGGAAGAACAGTCGAAATTTAAGCAGTGGTTCAAACGGCTCGGATGGGCTGGTTTTCTATTTTTTTTGATAAAAGGCTTACTTTGGTTAATAATCCCGTACTTAATTGCAAAAGGAATTATTGGGAAATAATTAATAATGAAGAATTAAGAATGGCATATTTTTCGTAAATTCTATTTACTCATTCTTAATTCTACATTCTTCATTCCACATTCTAATATCCTACACTTGTATTATCGGCTCGAGGGTCAGATGCACCTTCGAGTGTGCCATCTTGGCGTAGCATAATACAGTCCATTCTTCCAAGTGTACCTTTTTGGGCATCAATGATATACCCTCTTGATTTTAGGGCGTTCACTGTCTTTTCATTGAAAGCATTTGGCTCGTAAACCGTGCGGTCAGGCAACCATTGATGATGGAATTTAAGAGCATTTACTGCTTGTTGCATCGTCATTCCGTGTTCGGTTACGTTCAGAATTGTTTGAAAAACTGAAGTAATAATCGTCGAACCGCCTGGCGTTCCTACTGCCATCAAAAACTTTCCATCTTTTTCTACAATCGTTGGTGTCATTGATGACAACATCCGTTTTTCGGGTTGAATTTCGTTGGCTTCATTACCAATTAAACCAAACATATTTGGGACACCTGCTTTGATGCTGAAATCATCCATTTCATTATTCATCAAAAAACCTCCTCCCGAAACTACAACTTTACTGCCATAACCACCATTAAGCGTTGTTGTTATCGAAACGGCATTGCCTTCTTTGTCAACTACGGAGTAATGCGTAGTTTCATTCGATTCTTTTCCACTAATATTTCCGCCTCCAATATTTTTACTATCAGTTGCTTTTTCAAAATTGAAATCTTTCCAACGTCGTTCTAAATAAGGCTTACTCATTAGTTCTTTCATCGGTACTTTTACAAAATCCATGTCACCCATCCATTCGGCACGGTCAGCATAGACACGGCGTTCGGCTTCAATCATTACTTGTACTGTCGAATCTGTGTTGAATCCCCACTTACGCAAAGGATAAGGCTCAACAAAACGTAGAAGTTGTACCAAAGCCACGCCTCCACTCGACGACGGTGGCATTGTGATAATTTTATAGTTTTTGTAATTGGCCGTAATTGGTTCACGCCAAGCTGAATGATATTTTTTGAGGTCTTCATGGGAGATTATTCCTCCACCTTTTTTCATTTCATTGACCAACAAATCAGCTACTTCTCCTTCGTAAAAGCCATTTCGGCCTTTTGCTTGAATAATTCTTAGCGTTTTTCCTAAATCTTTTTGAATCAACAAATCACCTTTTACCCAATCACGGTTGTCTGGATTTATAAAATAAGGTGTATTTTCGCCATTTACTTTTTTGAAAACTGTTTTATTGTTATTTAATCCAAGAGCTTCACGGTCGGTCAGAATTACACCTTTTTCTGCCAAATCAATAGCCGGCTGGATTACTTTATCCCACGATAGTTTTCCGAATTTCTTATGAATTTCTGCCATTCCATCAACAGCACCTGGAACGCCACTTGCCAAATGTCCAAGTAAACTTAGACCCTGAATCACATCACCTTTAGTATCTAAATACATATCTCGATTGGCTTTTAGTGGAGCCTTTTCCCTAAAATCAAGTGTATATGTCTTGCCGTTTTTATCTCTGATTACAGCGAATCCACCACCGCCTAAGTTTCCTGCAAAGGGAAATACTACAGCCAATGCAAAGTGGGTAGCAACGGCTGCATCAATGGCATTTCCACCCATTTTCATTATTTCTACACCAACTTTCGAGGCTTCAGGATGAGCAGATGCTACCATTCCGTTTTGCCCAATTACACCTTTTCGGTCAGAGAAAAATGCTTTTTGATTAGGGTCTTCTTCAAAAAGTACAAATAAGTCTTTTGATTTGCTCGAAACAGCATCGGTTGTTTGAGTAGGTTTGTTTTTGCAGGAAAAAACTATTGTAAATAAAGTTAGGAGTAAAAGTGTTTTCTTCATACTTGATTAGATTGTTGATTAATGAATGCGAAGTTCAACCCCACATATCCTTGAAATTTGCCGTTAATTTACTAAAAACTACTGATTGACGAAATTCATTTCCGAAAGTTATTTCTTAGACCTATTTTCGTAAAATTATTAATTTAAAAAAACTGTCCTTCAGGACTATAAATTATGAAGGTATTCCTATTGATATTTGAGAGTTTTCGTTTTGCGATGAACGCCTTGAAAGAAAATATTTTACGTACAGTTTTATCGCTTTTGGGGGTAACTGTCGGGATTTTCTCAATTATTGGCGTTTATACTATGGTTGACTCACTCGAATCAAATATTAAAGGTAGTTTGAGTTCGATTGGGACCAATGTGATTTATGTGCAGAAATGGCCTTGGTTTTTTGGAGGAGGTGATTATCCGTGGTGGAAATATTTCCGTCGACCAGAACCTAAGTATGATGAGTTTAGATATTTAAAAGATAATCTCGAAAATGCCCAAGCAGTATCGATGATAGATTTTGCGGGTGGAGTTTCTTGCAAAAAAGGCAATAATAGCATAGATGCTTTATGTCAAGGAATTACCTATGATTTTACGGAAATTACAGAAGTACCGATTGTAAATGGTCGTTATTTTGCTCCGCAAGAAGTAGAATCTGGCAGGAATGTGGGAGTTTTAGGTGCCGATATTGCTGACGCTTTATTTCCAGATGCTGACCCAATCGGACAGGTTTTTAAGATGAAAGGGCAAAATATTACAGTAATTGGTGTGCAAGAGCGAAAAGGAAAGCAAATTGCTGATTTCGGAGGTAATCCTGACGAAAAGGTATTTATCCCATTTCTTTCCCACAAACGTATTTTTTCTTCTGGCGAACCTTATGGAGATATTGTGTTGAAAGGATTCGATAATGATGAAGGTCTGTTTGAATTGGAAGGCGAAGTAACAGGTTTGATGCGTACAAAACGAGGTTTACGACCATCAGAAGATGATAGTTTTGCCCTTAACCGCCCCGAAGCAGCAGCTGCAGCCTTGGGAGAATTATTTAAGGTTATTGGTGGTGCAGGAACAATTATTGGACTTTTCTCCCTCCTAATCGGTGGTTTTGGTATTGCAAATATTATGTTCGTATCGGTTAAAGAACGCACAAACATTGTAGGAATTCAGAAATCTTTAGGAGCAAAAAACTCTTTTATTCTTTATCAATTTCTTTTTGAATCTATATTTCTGTGTTTGATTGGTGGATTTTGTGGAATTCTCTTGGTCTATTTATTGAGTTTCTTGCCACTTGGCTCGCTTGAAATTGTATTGACATCGGAAAATATCTTGAAAGGATTGTTCATTTCAAGTGCAATTGGTTTGATTTCGGGTATTTTACCCGCATGGCAAGCCGCCCGGCTCGATCCTGTAATTGCAATTAGGAGTAAATAAAACCCCTAATCCCTTAAGGGGAACTAAATATATTGAGTAATTTTGGGCGAAAGAATGTAGTTATGAGTCTTAAACATCATTCTACATTCTACATTCTACATTCTACATTTTTTGATAATGTCCATTATTCTCAGTATCGAAACTTCTACGAAGGCTTGTTCGGCTGCCATTCATCAAGATGGCAACTTGCTTTCAGTCAGTGAATTATATAACGAAAAATCTTCCTCTGGAATGCTTACTACGCTCATTAAGCATGTTGTAAAAACCGCCAGTTTGACACTACAAGAAGTTGATGCAATAGCTGTCGCTAA
Organism: uncultured Emticicia sp.; assembly: GCF_937903345.1. Lineage (GTDB taxonomy): Bacteria > Bacteroidota > Bacteroidia > Cytophagales > Spirosomataceae > Emticicia. The sequence continues at coordinate 132,206 of NZ_CALCZQ010000030.1, forward strand.
AGGGCCAGGCTCCTATACTGGCTTGCGAATTGGCGTTTCTACGGCCAAGGGTTTATGTTTCACGCTTGAAAAACCTTTGATTGCCATCAATACTTTGGAGGCCATGGCTTATCAATTATCCGCTGAGCGGCACTCCGCTGGGCGGCACTCCGCTGGGCGGCACTCCGCTGTCAATTATAAATTGGGAGATAGCCCATTATCAATTTTACTCTGTCCAATGCTTGATGCTCGCCGAATGGAGGTCTATTGTGCTGTTTTTAATGCTGATACGATTGAAGTCTTAGAGCCTACTCAAGCCAAAATTATTGATGAAACGTCCTTTTCTGATTTACTCGAGAATCACAAAATAATATTCTATGGTGATGGTGCAGAAAAATGTCGAAGTACTTTAGAAGGTAATCTAAACGCTGTTTTTTTGAATCAGATAATATTTCCTTCGGCGAAAAGCATTGGAGCATTAGCTAATCGAGCTTTTGAGCAGCAACAATTTGAAAGCGTAGCTGATTTTGAGCCATATTATTTGAAAGAATTTGTGGGAACTACCTCTAAAAAAGTACCAATTTAATGCCTACCTCAATGGGGGAGTTGATTTCTCAAGGTTCTTGCTCTTTTATCATCTCCATCATGACTCCAGCCTGGAGCATAAAAGATATATTTTAGCTTATCCTTCCATTTTTTTGCTTGCTTTATATCTTGCCAAATGGCCCTGTATTCGTGAGTTGCAACATTTATTAGATTATATGTGTTAATATTGTTTGTCAGTCCATAAACGGGTTTTTCGTCAGCAATTTCTTCTGAAAAAGTACCAAAAAGTCTGTCCCAGATAATTAATACACCTGCATGATTACAGTCTAAATATCGAATATTTGAGGCGTGATGCACTCTGTGGTGCGACGGTGTATTGAAAATGAATTCGTACCATTTGGGGAGTTTATGCACGAGTTCGGTATGGACAAAAAATTGATAAATCAAGTTCAAACCAATCATGATAAAAATCATCAATGGGTCGAAACCCAATAGCGGAATCCAAAGCCAAAAGATGTATTTATGTACTCGCTCGCCAACACCCTGACGAAGAGCCGTTCCGAAGTTATATTTGACCGATGAATGATGTGGAACATGGCCTGCCCAAAAAAGCCTAACCTCATGGTTGAGGCGATGAAACCAATAATAGGCAAAATCATCAAGAAAAAACAAGATAATCCAAGCCCACCACTGGCGTTCGATGATGTTTTTGAGAGGACTGATTTCGTGTAAATAATAAAAAGCTAAAAATGCTATAACTTTTGGTAAAAATTCTATAATTCCCGATAATATCCCCATCGAAATAGATACTAACAAATCTTTGCGTTTGTATAAATCAGTATTTTGGTTTTGGCCAATATACCATTCTACCAATATTGACAAAAGGAAAATCGGAATAGCCAAAGGTAGAGCTGTGTCGTTTTGCAATTGGCCTAAAATATTTTGAAAATCCATGAAATTATGGTGTTAGGAGTGCTTTAGTTGAATACAATTATTAGAATATTTTGGTTCTCTCATTAGAAAAATAGCCCATAAATGACCATTCCTGACATAATAACCACAACCATCCAACCAATGATTTGTAAATACAACGAATGGTTATAGTTTCCTACAAGCCTTGATTTTCGACTTGCCACTAAGATAATCGATAAAGCAATCGGCAAAATAAAACCATTGAGCATTCCAACAAAAACGAGCGTTTTTACTGGTTTTCCAATTAAGACAAATATTAACGTAGAGAAAACAATAAAACCAATGATGATTTGGCGATTGTATTTCTCGAAATTTGGATGAAAAGTACGTAAAAAAGAAACCGACGTATATGCCGCTCCAACCACCGAAGTAATGGCTGCACACCAAATAACTACCCCAAAAATTTTATAACCAATTTCGCCCGCTGCACTTTGAAAAACTGATGCTGGAGGGTTATCTTTGCTCAACGTAAAACCTGCTACAACTACACCGAGTGAAGCCAAAAACAACAGGTATCGCACAACGGCTGTGACCAAAATACCAGTTGTAGCACTGCGGTTAATTTCTGTCAAATTTTCTACACCGTTAATTCCTGCATCCATCAAACGATGCACCCCAGAAAACGTAATATAACCACCAACTGTACCACCAACGAGTGTGACGGTAGCCAAAGCATCAAATTTCTGTGGAATAAATGTGCGATGAATTGCCTCAAAAATTGGAGGATTTGAAACGAAAACCACGTAAAGAATCAATAAAATCATCAAGAAACCTAAAATCTTGGTGAAATTATCCATTACTTTTCCAGCATCTTTTGATAAGAAAATACCAATCGCAATAACTGCACTAATTATAGCCCCGACTTTTACATCCAAGCCAAAAAGTACTTCAAATCCCAAGCCTGCACCAGCCACATTTCCTATATTAAATGCTAATCCGCCAATCACAATCAAAAACGCTAATAAATAGCCCAAACCAAAGAAAAGGTCATTGGCTAAATCTTGGGCGGGTTTTCTACTTACTGAAACTACTCGCCAAATATTAAGTTGCGTACCAATATCCAGCAAAATAGAAAGCAAAATCACGAAGCCAAAACTAGCGGTTAGCTGCTGAGTAAATACCGTAGTTTGAGTCAAAAAACCAGGGCCAATGGCCGAAGTTGCCATCAAAAATGCTGCTCCGATAATAGCGTTTTTGTTTTTCATAAGCTTTTTTTTGGTCAATGATTTGCAAAGAAATCAATTCAATTATAAGAATTTTAGGGTTTATTTGAAAAAAAGAGACTATTTATTTTAAATTTACGAAAGTAATATCAAATAATATGGTAGGAGTCAGAAATTTATATAAAAAGCTCCCAAAAATACCAGCTAAGAAAATACCAGCCTCATTGATATATGAAGTCATTGATGGAAACCTATCTACTCTAAAGCTTACAGAAAAGTATTGAATGGGACCAAAAAGAGTAGTGAAATCAAGGGAGCAGGTACCTTGCAAAATACAATTATTGAATACATTTTGAGAATTTTATTTAGAGGTCTTGACGAGAAAATGTATCGTATCATGACAAACGAATAAGGTTTACAATTAGAAAATAAGAGCAACTTATCGGCAGATATAGCTATTTTTGAAATCTCAAAATTGCCTGTAAAAGCTTCTGATCAATATTATGCAAGTGTTGCCCCGAAAATTCAGATTGAGGTGGATGTTGATGCTGATATTGAAGATTTTGAATTGCCTGAAGCTTATATCAACCTAAAAACCGAAAAAATTTTAGCTTTTGGTGTAGAAAAAGTAATTTGGATACTTTCAGAAAGTAAAAAAGTAATGATTGCTACCAAAGACGAAAACTGGCAAATAACTAATTGGCATAAAGAAATTGTAATATCCGAAGGTCTGTATTTTAATATTGGGCAATATCTTCAAGCAGGGGAATCGCCTTACGCCTAGAAAAAGCCATAAAATAAACAGATTTGCTCTTTCTCATAAAAATTGTGAAATTTATAAGAAGTCTTCGCTGGACGAAATTAGCTCAAAGTGAATCTAACTTAGAAAAACGTTTTATCTTAAAGAAATGTCACAAATCTACCAAATTCTAATTCTGTTTATCGTTTCATTTTACACTTTTGCTCAAGAAAAAAAGAGAGAATTTCGTGAAAATCCTTATGAACGAGAAAGATTTGAAAGCGAAATCACGCAAGACCCTGCAACTGGGAAAGTGCCAACGGAGCGATTGGTTTCTGCAAGAAAAAATATACAAGAAAAAATTCAGAAAGGTCGTTTAACTTCATCGATGAATTGGTATGAAATGGGGCCATCTGATGCGGGTGGACGTACTCGAGCAGTTACGCTCGACCCGAATGATACCAATCATAAAAGAGTTTGGGCTGGGGGAGTAGCGGGTGGACTTTGGTATAATAATGACTTCACTGATGCTAATCAACAATGGATTAAAATTGATGATTTTTGGGCAAATTTAGCTATTTCTTGCATTGCATTCGACCCAAATTCTCCACAAAAAATGTATGTCGGTACTGGAGAGGCTTGGCAAAATATTGATGCAGTACGTGGAGCAGGGGTTTGGTATTCGGACAATAACGGTACGACTTGGCAACAATTGCCCGAAACTGCTTCAAATGTAGCTTTTAATTTTGTGCAAGATATAGCAGTAAACACCAACGGAAAAGTTTTTGTCGCCACACAAAATGGTTTATATCGTTCAACTGATAACGGTACAACTTGGCAACAAGTTTTATTGCCTGCAATTGGCTCAACCTTTGCTGCCGATTTAGAAATTGCCTCTGACCAAACGATTTTTGCAACTTTTGGTAAAATTACTTCATCGGGAAGTGGTGTTTATAAATCAACCGACGAAGGGGCAACTTGGACAAACATCACGCCCGATAATACTGGAGCAAGAACAGAACTGGCTTTAGCTCCCTCAACTTCTGGAAGTTCGCAAGTCATTTATGCTGTTTCTACTTACGGAGATTCACCTCCAAATACTGGAAAAATCAAATGGTTTAAGAAATCAAGCGATGCAGGTAACACTTGGACCGACATTGTAGCTCCAAATTTTACATCAAATCAAGGTTGGTATAATCTGATTTTATCCGTAAACCCGACTGACCCAAATTTGGTCATAGCAGGCGGGACAAATCTCGCAAAAACGACTGATGGCGGTGCAAACTGGACGATGCTTTATTATGGACTTCCGTATCCCGACCAACATGCCATTGTTTTTAATCCTTACAACCCCGATCAAGTGCTAATTGGCAATGATGGAGGTATTTTTGTATCAAATAATTATGGAAATGCCAGTAACACCGAGCCAACTTTCCAACGCCGAACCAAAGGCTATAATGTGGCACAATTTTACAGTGTGGCTGTAAAAAATATTGCAGGAAGTGGCTATGCTATTGGCGGAACACAAGATAATGGTTCGTTGAGAATCAATCCACCGATTTTTACTCAAGGTACTGGCACTGATGTAGCCATCTTTAGCGGCGATGGTTATATTTGTTTTATTGATCGAGACAATCCAAATGTACAGATTATTTCGGGCATTAAGAATATCTATGAACTACATAACCAAAACGGAGACTTCAGCGAGTCTATTGTCATTGATGGGGATAAAGGCAAGTTTCTTAATTTGGCAGCATTTAATGATAAAATCAACGTTTTTTATTCGTATTCAGACACTACCTCGACCTCAACACGCCTTTCGAGAGTGACTGATGTGGGTGGTGGAACTGTGTTGGGTAGCATGACCTTAAACGTAAAAATGGATATTACGTTTATGAAAGCAGGCAAAATAGACCATACTTTATTTATTGCTTGCAAAGGTGGAAAAATTTATAAAATTAGGAATGCTGGTATTGATGGTCAGATAGTTACCCAAATTGACAATGGGTTTTTACCTGCGGGGAATACCACAATTTCGTGCATTGATGTAGGTGCAACCGATGATAATCTGTTGGTGACTTTTTCAAATTATGGCATTGCCTCGGTTTGGTTGACCAATGATGGAGGCATAACTTGGTTCAATAAAGACCAAACGGGTTCGAGCTTGGAAGATATGCCAATCAGAGCGGCCGTTTTTTATCCACTCGACCGTAAACAAGTATTTTTGGCCACTGAGTTGGGCGTTTGGCAAACCTCAGATATTTCGGTAACTAACCCCAGTTGGCATTCAACAAACATTGGTTTGGCCAATGTACGCTGCGATGGCCTAGTGTATCGATCAACTGACCGTGTTTTGGCTGTTGGCACGCACGGTCGGGGTATCTACATGAGTACATTAACACTGCCGCCCAACTGCAACAGCCAATTGGTTTTAGAAAAAGAAAACCGACTGCCCAATGCAACAATCGAATCGTGGGATTGGATACAAGCCACTGCCAATAATGTCATCAATACCAACCAAAAAGTAAGCTACTTAGCTGGAAAATACATTCTGCTCGCACCAAATTTTGAAGCCAAACAAGGTAGTGTTTTTCAGGCTCAGATTGCTGGATGTTCGGAGAATTGAAAAGATAAATGTTTGTAGGGTTATGAAAATTATGTTTAAATTTGAGAAAAAATAAAAGCAATGATAAATTTAGAACATATTGTTTGGAAAGAGGGACAATATTATGTCGCCCAATGTTTGAATGTAGATGTATCCAGTTTTGGTGAAACAAAGCAAGAGGCTTTAATAAACCTTAATGAGGCATTAGAACTTTATTTTGAAGATAGCGATAAGAAAAACTTTCAACAAATAGAGCAACCCGAAATCATCCACGCTACGTTTTCTTATGCCTAAATTATATTCTTCTGATTACATCGTAAAAGTTATATTACGACTCGGATTTGAATTTGTATCGCAAAAAGGAAGTCATGCAAAGTTTCGTAAAGGTATTAATCCAGTGCTTACGGTAATAGTTCCAATGAGTAAAAAAGAGATTCCATTTGGTACTTTTCGTTCAATTCTAAGACAAGCAAATTTGACCACGGAAGATTTTATGTAAAATAATAACAAAAAAGGGGCAATTAAGCCCCTTTTTACTCGCTAATATTCACAGATATATCAATTCTCAGCATAAGCCTCCACAGGCTCACAAGCACAGATTAAGTTTCTATCTCCAAAAGCCGAGTCGATGCGGCTAACGGTTGCCCAGAATTTATTAGCCTTTACATAAGGAAGTGGGTAGGCCGCCTTTTCTCTCGAATAGGCTTTTGTCCAATTTTCTACCAAAACTACTGCCGCTGTGTGTGGAGCATTTTTCAATACATTATCTGTTTTATCTACCGTTCCTGCCTCAATTTCTCTGATTTCTTCACGAATACTCAAAAGAGCATCACAAAAACGGTCAAGTTCCGCTTTCGATTCTGATTCGGTTGGCTCAATCATAATTGTTCCAGCCACAGGGAACGAGAGCGTAGGAGCGTGGAAATTGTAATCCATTAAACGTTTTGCTAGGTCTTCAGCTTCAACACCTGCTGAAGTTTTGAACTGGCGTAAATCAACAATCATTTCGTGGGCACATCGTCCGCTATCTGCTGTGTAAAGAATTTGATACTCACCTTCCAAACGAGATTTGATGTAATTGGCATTCAAAATTGCATTTTTTGTTGCATTTGTCAGGCCTTCTCCTCCCATCATGGCAATATAAGCGTAAGAAATTGTCAAGATACTCGCACTTCCGTAAGGAGCGGCCGAGATTCCATGAATACCAGATTTCCCACCCATGTCAACAATGGCATTCGTTGGTAAAAATTCAGCTAAGTGCTTTGCTACGCCAATTGGTCCCATTCCTGGACCACCACCACCGTGAGGAATACAGAATGTTTTATGCAAGTTGAGGTGACAAACATCAGCTCCGATAGTTGCTGGAGAAGTCAAACCAACTTGGGCGTTCATGTTTGCACCATCCATATAAACTTGTCCACCGTGTGAATGAATCAAGCCACAAATTTCTATAATGGATTCTTCAAATACACCGTGCGTTGAAGGGTACGTTACCATCAAACAAGCCAAGTTTGCTGAATGCTGCTCGGCTTTTGCTTTCAAATCTGCAACGTCGATGTTTCCTTTTTCATCACATTTACTCACAACCACTTGCATACCTGCCATTACGGCCGATGCTGGATTTGTACCGTGAGCCGACGATGGAATCAAGGCAATATTTCGGTGTGTATCACCACGGCTTTCGTGGTACGCACGAATTACCATCAAACCAGCATATTCGCCTTGAGCTCCCGAATTTGGCTGCAACGACATTTGAGCAAAGCCTGTAACTTCACACAACCAATCGTTTAAGTTTTTGAATAATTCTTGATAACCTTCGGTTTGGTTTTTTGGAGCAAATGGATGTATTTGACCAAATTCTGGCCAAGTAACAGGAATCATCTCAGCAGTTGCGTTGAGTTTCATTGTACAGCTTCCCAAAGAAATCATTGAGTGGACCAAAGATAAATCTTTGTTTTCCAAAGATTTCAAGTAACGCAGCATTTCGTGTTCGGTGTGATAACTACTAAACACAGGGTGAGTCATGAAAGTAGAGGTACGGTTTAAACCTACGCCAAAACCTATTTCAACCTCAGATTTTAAATTAATAATAGTTTCTTTTCCGCGTGCTTCGGCAAAAATATTTAATAGTTGCTCAACGTCTTTGATGGTTTTTCTTTCATCGAAAGAAACTCCAACATTGCCATTGGCATAATAGCGAAGATTTACCTCATGTTTCTCTGCAATTGCCCTGATTTTAATGTTATCTTCCGTATCAATCGTTACAGTATCGAAATAGTTTTTATTAAGTACTTGATAGTCAAGCCTTTCAACCGATTCTGCAAAAAGTTTTGTTAAACCATGAATTTTAGCAGCAATATTGGTTAAACCTTTTGGCCCGTGATAGACACCATAAGCCGAAGCCATTACAGACAATAAAACTTGGGCTGTACAGATATTCGATGTTGCTTTTTCACGCCGTATATGTTGCTCACGCGTTTGTAAAGCCATACGCAAAGCACGATTACCTTGTGAATCGACCGAAACCCCAATGATACGACCAGGGATTTGGCGTTTGAAACTATCTTTTGTAGCAAAGAAAGCCGCATGAGGTCCGCCATAACCCATTGGAACTCCCAAACGTTGAGCTGAGCCAACTACCACATCAGCACCCATTTCACCTGGAGGTGTGAGCAGTGTTAATGAAAGTAAATCAGCAGCTACTGCAGTAAAAATATTCAATTCGTGAGCGGCAGCAATCAAATCAGTATAATCATATACTTCACCGTTGGTTGCAGGGTATTGCAATAAGATACCGTATAAATCTTCGTTCGTTAAATCATAATTTGTGTGATTGCCAACTACAACGTTGATACCCAAAGGTTTGGCACGACCAATCACTAAATCAATGGTTTGTGGGTGGCAAAGCTCTGAAACGAAGAAAGTTTGAGCATTTTTCTTGGCAACAGGACGAACACTATGAAGCATCGTCATGGCTTCGGAGGCAGCTGTACCTTCATCAAGCAAAGAAGCGTTGGCAATTTCCATTCCAGTTAGCTCTATCACCATAGTTTGGAAATTCAACAACATTTCTAAACGACCTTGTGCTATTTCGGCTTGATAAGGTGTGTACGCAGTGTACCAAGATGGATTTTCTAATATATTTCTCAAAATCACATTTGGTACAACTGTATCGTAATAACCAATACCAATAAAAGATTTATAAATTTTATTTTTTTGAGCCAATGCTTTAAAATCGGTTAAAAAATCTACTTCAGATTTTGCTTCTGGCAAATTAAGTGGATTGTTTAAACGAATCCCAACGGGAACTGTTTCATTGATGAGTGTTTCGAGCGAATCTGCACCAATTTTTTTTAACATTGATTGGAGCTCGATTTCACTCTTGCCGTGATGACGACTTTCAAAGGATTCTTGTGTAATAAGATTAACTTTCATCGGTGAAAAACCCCCTGCCCCAGAAGGGGAGTTTATTTTTAAATTGATTCATGCTTTGGGGAATAAAACTGCATGAAGTGTTTGTTCAGATGAGCGTGCAAATATACTAAAATTATAAATTAGTTGTTGAAACAAATTGTTACAAAATCAGAGAAATTTTATTGAATTTTTTTAGAAGTCAGTATATTTAATCTACAAGAGTGGTATATTTTAGAGAAAATGTCTAATAGAAGGATAAAATATAGAAAATTATAAACGAAAGAATTAAAATACTATATGCTGTTTTTAACAGATAAATTTGCTAAACATTAGTGCCAAAGCAAAATTTAATAGTTATAGATTTTGGTCTTGAGTATAATTAAGGATTTTTAAATACCAGCTTGAATTATTGTTTCGTTCAGATTAGAAAATTCTGCGAACAATAAAATAGTATAGCTAATTATCAATGAGGCAAAAGTTATGCTAAGTGAAGTAAGATTCAAAAAAGGGTTTGTTTTATTGACAAGTGCTTATCTGAGCCTTAAAGACGCTCCCAGCTTTGGCTTCAAATGAAGGATTAAGAATAATGGATTTGCCAGAAACAAGGTTTACTGTACTGCTATTCAGTATTTGTGAAGTAGATTGTACAAAAATGCTATTGCTCGACTGAAAACCTCCTGAACTGATTGTACCAGTAAAACTCAAATTAGTCTGGCAAAATGGATTACTCCAACGCACTTCAGTAGCTACACTATTATCTGTTAAAGTTTTCATAAAAGCCACTAAGGCGTTTTTCTGAGCAGCTGAGAAATTTAATTTTACAGGATCTCCGTTAGCATCTTTCAAAATTCCAGAAAGATTTGGGTGAGCTTGAATACCACTATTATAATGCTCAACTACTTGTTCAAGTGTTGCAAATCTCCCATCGTGCATATAAGGTGCGGAAAGTTCGATGTTTCTGATGCTTGAATTTTTGAAAGTTCCGACTAAATTCTGTCTGATAGGAGATGATGCTCCTCCAACACCCAAATCGGTCGTAGAGATTGCATCAATACCGTTATTTTCAGGTCTGGTACTTACGAATGCCTCTGTACCATGACAACCTCCACAGCCTCCACCCCCTTGAGGTATTGGTGTAAAAAACAATTGTTTTCCTTGATTTTCTTGAATCGTAAAATTTGAAAATGCCTGGTTTGGGTTATTAACTGTTGCCCTACCCGTATCATATTTGCTTTGGTAGCTTACAATACTTCTTACAAACTGAGCCAAAGCTTTTGAAATCCTGTCATTACTAATAGTATTATCACCAAATGCATTTATAAATAATTGATTATAGTAAGGCTGTTCGGTAACTCTTTCCGAAATCTGAGCGGCAGTTAAGCCCATTTCTACAGTGTTTTGTAGAGGTTGAAGCACTTGGTCTTCGAGCGTGACAGCTCTTTCGTCCCAGAAGAAACGACCTCTTTGATAATAACGAGCATTCAGAATTGTCATGCCGTGACGGTCAGTTGTGCCACCATTAAAGCCAATACTTAGGGTGCGAGAATCGCTAAAACCTTCGCTCTGTTTATGGCAAGAAGCACACGAAACTGTTCGATTTAAACTCAGATTTTTGTCATAAAAAAGCACACGTCCGAGAGTAGCACCATTGTTGGAAATGGGATTTGTTATGGGTGAATTATCAATATTAGCGACGTTATTGGCATAAAAATTAGGTAATGGAACATTATACTCATAAGGTGTGATAGGTAGATTTAGGTAGTCGGCACTAGTTATTGTTTTTGAGGCAACAAACAAAAAGAAAATAACCGAGCCAATGACTAATTTTCTAAGATTCATAGTTTAGGTTTTATACCGTTCTGTTTTAAAAGGGGGCTATCATTTTTATACTTGTTCTTTAGATGCTTTATTTGATTTTTTATTGCGGTTGAATAAAGTTTATTTATCCAAAAAATAAAAAAAGAAGTCGAATCAGTATGATAACTCATTCGACTTCTGGTTAAATTATAATTCCATATCAAGAAACACTTTCAAACAATTTTTGGTCTTCCTCAATAAAAGGTTGATTTCTTAAACGTTTACCAGTTGCTTTAAAAATAGCATTAGCAACAGAACCACCAGTAGGTGGGAGAGCTGGCTCGCCCAAACCAGTTGGATCGATCCCGTTATTGACAAAACTTACTTCAATCGCAGGAATTTCATTCATTTTTATCAATCTAAAAGCATTGAAATTCTTTTGGTCTGGCGTACCATCTTTGAAAGTTAAATTTCCGTACATGGCGTGTCCGATGCCATCTACGATTCCGCCTGTTACTTGATTTCTTGCTCCGCTTTGGTTTACAACAATGCCACAATCAACCGCTGCGTAAATTTTCTGTAAAACTGGTTTTCCTTTTTTCATCACTACTTCTGCTACTTGTGCTACATAAGATGCATGAGAGAAGTAAACACTAAAGCCAAGACTTACTCCTTTTTTCTTCTTTCCCCAACCCGATTTTTCAGCGGCCAATTCGATAACAGCTTTCATACGGTCGATGTTGTATTTTATTTCACCGACTGGTGAAGTTTTGGCTTTTCCCAATAATTCAAGTCTGAATTGAACTGCGTCTTTACCTGCCGCAGTAGCTACTTCATCAATGAAAGATTGCTCAGCAAATGCCAAGAAATTAGTAATTGGGGCTCTCCATGGGCCTGTTGTAATAGGAGATTTATGTTCAGCCGAATCAATCAATAAATTTGGAACTGCACCTGCTGGAAAATTATCTTGACGAGTCGAATTTCCTGCATTCAGACCTGCACCACGAAGGGTATAGCCAATCATATTGCCTTGCTTGTCAAGAGCCGCACGGAAACGATAACGAACAGCTGGACGATAACTTCCGCCGCCCATATCGTCTTCACGGGTCCACATAACTTTTACGGGTGCTTTTATTATACTCGAAAGTTCGGCAGCCTCCAATACGTAATCAGTACCTAAACGACGGCCAAAACCTCCACCCATTTTTGTTAATTCGACAGTTACTTTTTCGGCAGGAATATTGAGTAATTTTGCGGTCTGATTTTGAGCATTTTGTGGTGTTTGTGTTGGCCCAACCAATTCCACGCCATCTTCACGTACATGGGCGAAGAAGTTCATTGGCTCCATAGGGTTATGTGGTAAAAATGGACATTGATATTCTGCTTCTACGATTTTTGCAGCGTCTTTAAAAGCTGTTTCAATATCTCCATCTTTGCGACGAACTTCGTTTTTACCATCCAATAATTCCTTAAAAATTCTATTATGGTCATCGCTACTTTCGAGCATAGCGGCCTTTTCCCACTCAATTTTGACTAAATCACGTGCTTTTTTTACTTCCCAAGTCGATTTTCCTACAATAGCCACTTTATCTTTAAACGCAACTACCTCAATCCCACTTGCTGAAGCTTTTGCCGCCAATCCATCGAATGATTTGAGTTTCATTCCAAAAGCAGGTGGACGCTGAATCATCGCAAACTTCATTCCTTCACGATAAAAATCAAGCCCAAAAAGTGGTTTTCCAATCAAAAGTGCTTGATTATCAACACCTTTTACTGTCGAGCCAATTAGTTTGAAATCTTTTTTATCTTTCAATTTTACATCAGTTGGTGGGGTAAGTTTGGCTGCTTCCGTTGCCAATTCACCATAACCCAACTTTTTGCCTGAAGCTGTATGAATCACGAAACTTTTATCGGTCGAACATTCAGCTACAGAAACGCCCCACCGTTTGGATGCCGCTTCAACCAACATTTGGCGAGCGGTTGCACCTGCTTTGCGGAGGCGTTGCCATGAATGAGGAATCGAACCACTACCACCAGCCACTTGGCGTTCAAATTTCTTAGTGTCGAGCGGAGCTTGTAACACTTTTACTTTTGCCCAGTCAACATCTAATTCTTCGGCCACGATTATCGGGAAAGCGGTTTTGATACCTTGTCCTATTTCAGGATTTGGCGAAAAAATTGTTACGATTCCGTCAGTTTGGATAGATAAAAAGGCATTAAAGGCAGTATTTCCTGCTTCGCTTGCTATGCCTTCTACTACTGTGGCTGCCGTTATCTCTTGTCCAAACCAATTGAAACCCAATATTAAGCCACCAGCACTTAGTGTAGTTGACTTTAAGAAATCTCGTCGGCTATTATTTTTTGTCATTAGAGTATCTGTTTGATAATTTAGATAGTTACTAGATGAGTAGAAAGTATTCTATCAATCACTCATTCAATCATTAAACTATTTTTGCATTTGTGTTGCAGCCAGCTGAACTGCTTCTTTGATTCGGTGATAAGTTCCACATCGACAAATATTTCCTGACATTGCCGCTTCGATTTCTTCCAAACTTGGTTTTGCATTCTTTTTCAAGAAAGCCGCCGCCGTCATCATTTGTCCAGTCTGACAGTAGCCGCATTGTGGTACGTCGATGGCATCCCAAGCTTTTTGTACAGGGTGGTCGCCTTTTTCAGAAAGTCCTTCAATCGTAGTGATTGTTGCATCAGCAACCGCTGAAACTGGTAACACGCACGAGCGAGTTGCTTCGCCATTGATATGCACCGTGCAAGCTCCGCATTGAGCCATTCCGCAACCGTATTTTGTTCCAACAAGTCCGAGATTATCACGCAAAACCCATAATAATGGTGTGTCGGGCGATGCTTCGGTTTTGAGGGTTTTACCGTTGATTTTGAGGTTATAATTTGCCATTATTGAAATGTTTATTAATTGTCTAAATCTATAACTAAAATTATATAAAATGTTTTTGAAAAACATCGAAAATTGCAATTTTTTGAAATTATTTTCGACCAAAATTGAATATTTAGCGATTTTAAGGTTTCAAAATCAACTTCCCTATTTTTACCTTTTCAATCTCTGCTCGATTCATTAATTCGGGTCGTGAACCACCTTTCACAAATAATTCAGCTTGGTCATCGTAGTGTTTACTTAGAAAATGTCCAGATTGACCCGTAGGTAATACACTTCTCCCATGTTCGGTATCAGCAAAATCAACAATTCTGCGTAAGGCTGGGCCATAAGTGATTTTATATGTTCCACTCGAATCTACTGAAAAATCTAGGTTATTGATGGTTTCTCGTCCACCTGGAGCAGGAAGTGGCCCTACATTAAAATACTTTCCCAAAACTGGTAAAATTCCAAGCGGGTGATTGTGCGTAAGTTTATGCACCTTTTTCCATTTCCAATCTGTCATGTCGTTGCCAAGTTGTTTTTCGAGACTTACCAATGCTTCATTCAGTGAAATTGTCAAGATTTCAGTGCGAGTTTCTTTGTTTTTTGTCGAAATATTGTCCCACCAGGGCGATGCATCATTTCTCATCAACGAGGCCATATTTCGCTTGAAATTTGAATTGTGTTCAAAAGCCGTGAAAACTTCATTACCCAATTCATCTTTAATTGTATTTACGAAAAAATGATATAAAAAACGGTAATAAATCGTAGGCTCAATATCTTCTAAATCATGCGAACCGTCCCATTTCGAGAGCTTTTCTAAACCAGTTTTTGCCGAAGGATTTAGCTTATTTTTATCAATTACGGGCAGAATATCTTTCAAAAGTCCTTTAAAGGATGAAGAAGTAACATCATTAATGACGTTTCTAAGGCTTTCTTGCGTCCAATCTTTTTTATCATTAAACAAGAGTTCTTCAATTCGGTTTGCACGATTCCCTGGAACGTAGTAGCCGGCTACTAATCCATTACCCATATCAGCTGGCTGGTTGTTGGCCGTGTATAGTACACCACGTTTAGGATTTAAAATTTGAGGATTTAATGAAAAATCATACCAACCCTGTGGGTCGTCATTGCCAGTTGAGCCATCTAAAATCAACATTGGATTTACGTGAGTAGGGCGTTTTGGTAGTTTTCCTGCTGCCCACCAAGCAATATTTCCTTCGGTATCGCCCCACATAATATTTAAGCCTGGAGAAGTAAGTTTGCTCGCGGCTTTACCTGCTTCGGTGGAATTTTTGGCGTGAGCCATTTCGTAAAATGCCTCTAAATGATAACTCGGAAATTGATTGAAAACCCACCACAAAGCAATAGGGTCTTTTTGGTCAGAGATGGTATCAAAACTTTCATTCATCAAGATACCATGACGAGAAGTTTTTACCGAAATTTTTATATCAGCTGCGTCTTTTACTTTGATGCTTTCTTCACGGATTTTTAAATCTTCCCAATGGTCTTTGTACCAAACTTGGTTGGCGTTGGCAGGATTTGCTTTTTCACGAAAAAAATCAACATCATCATTTTCAAACATGGTCAAACCCCAACCACCGTATTGTGAATGTCCCAAAGCTCCAACGGGGGTTCCTGCCAAGAAATTGCCGTAAAACTTAAAGTTCGGACATTCCAAATGTGCTTCGTACCAAACCGAAGGTTGAGAAAACGCAATGTGCGTATCGTTTGATAAGATGGGCTTACCCGATTTGGTTTTTGAACCAGCAATTACCCAACCATTTGAGCCATGATAAGCTGGGAAAAGAGCATTGGTTTCGATATGGGTCAACTGATTTGCCATGCGTGCCAAAGCCGTAGATGAAGCAATATTTTCTTGTGCATCAGTCGGAATTTTTGGCTCCTTGGCAGGCCAACCTGTCATTACATCTTTCCAATATTCTGGGCCATATTTGTTTTGAATCATAGTAGAAATGGCTTCTGAACGAAAAGCTTCGGCAAAAGTAAAACCCATATAGCCCATTATGATTTGCATATCAGCCATCTCAAAAGGTGTTTTTTGGATGCCTGCAATCGAAAACTCAGGGGGAGTTTTACCATTTTCGATGTAATCGTTTACACCTTTTATGTAGGCTTGTGCTGCTTTAACAAATGGTGCATTTGGATTTTTCATCAGAACTGAATCAATCGTCCATTGAGCGTGCTGACGGAAACTGAGCGTTCGGAAAAATTTATCGGATGGGAGAGCTTTTTCACCAAAAAGTTCAGACAGACGTCCATCGGCCAAACGTCGGAGCAATTCCATTTGAAAAAGGCGGTCTTGAGCATGAACGTAGCCAAATGCTTGAAATAAATCGTCTTCGTTTTGGGCATAAATATGAGGAACGCCATAGTCATCATAAAGCACTTCGACTGGTGCCTTTAGTCCTTTAAGTTGAAGTTCGCCATCGAGGGTAGGTTTGGTACTTTGCAACCAAAAATAGATTCCGATTCCTGCTAAAACGAGCAAAACAAGTAATCCGAGAAGGATTTTCTTGAAAATTTTCATTGAATAATAGTTTTTAGGTTGAATGTTTTGAAATGTAAAAATAGAAAGAAATTATTGAAGTTTTATAGAAAAAAATGTGGCAGATCTTGTTCTTGCAATAAGGAGGTGTGGCTTACTTGGGGTATTTTTAGGTAATAAAAACCTTAATTGAAATTATTGACTTTTACTCAGTTTTACCTTTAAAAGCAGCGAATATAGCCATCGAATGACCATGACCTAAGTCAAAATCTTCTTTAAGCCATTCAACAATTTGACCAGCTTTTGTGGTGCTAACTAACTTCCCGTTTTGTAGAAAACCTTTTTCTTCGGCAATCACTTTGAAGTCCTCAATATTCTTGCCTGTTTTGCTTTTGATATTATCTAAATATGCTTGAAATGACATAATTGATACTACATTTAATTTTTTTGTGAATTATATTATTCATCTTTTAAAACATACCCCATTCCAGTTTTGGTATGAATGAGTTTTGGTTCGAAATCTTTGTCAATTTTTTTACGGAGGAAATTGATGTACACTTCAATGACATTTAGGCTATTTTCGGCGTTATTTCCTTCCCAGATTTTTTCAGCAATTTCGGCCTTTGAAACTACTTTGTTTTTATTGCGAATCAAGTATTCGAGCAATGAAAATTCTTTTGGTGTAAGATCAATGTGTTTGCCTTGTCGAGTTGCCATTTTACTCTCAAAATTGATTTCGAGGTCGGCAATGCGGAGAATATTAGCGTTAGTTTCGTTTTCGGCGTAGGCACGTTTCAAGAAAACGTTGATACGAGCAACCAATTCACGGTATTCAAAAGGCTTTACGATATAATCATCAGCTCCTTTTTCAAAACCTATGATTTTATCATCGGTTTCGCCCAATGCCGTGAGCATAATTATGGGCGTTTGGCGGTCTTTTTCTCTAATTTTTGCACAAACTTCATACCCATTCATTTGCGGGAGATTCACATCCAACAATATCAAATCGAATTTGCCACTGAGTGCAAAACGTAGTCCAATCTGACCATCATAAGCTACTTCGGTGTCAAAATCCTTTTCCGATAAGCCTTTTACAAGGTTTTCGGCCAATCGTTGGTCATCTTCAATGATGAGTATTTTTTTCTTTTCCATATTTTTTGTTGAGACAATAGATAAGAGATACACGATACGAGACAAAAGAATATTTTGTTCTCTTAATTTAAAATCTCTTTTCTATTGTCTAAAATCTTAAATCTTTTCTGCAAAATCCACGCAATTCCGATTACCAAAAAACAACCTATTGGATTAAACCAAAGGTATGCTATCCACTCAACTTTTAAAATTACTTGTGGAATTCCGATACCAAGAATGACGGCTTGGCTAATAATTGCCGCCCAAAAAGTGGCCGTTCCGCCAATATTTTTGAAATAAAATGCCACAAGAAATACGCCCAAAATGATGCCGTAAAACAACGAACCAAGGACATTGACTACTTCAATCATATTTCCGAGTTGGTTGGCATATTGTGCTACAAATATACAAAAAAGCCCCCATATTACGGTTGATACTTTCGATGCGTTGAGTTCTGCTTTTTCGGAAGGAACATTTTTTGAAAACTTTCGGTAAACATCAACCACTGAAGTTGCCGCCAACGAATTATATGCTGAGGCAATCGAACCCATTGAGGCCGCAAAGATTACTGCAATCAGAAGACCGATAAGCCCGTGGGGGAGGTGGTCGAGTACAAATCTTAGAAATACAAAATCTCGGTCGTTGGTGCTGGCCGAAGGATTGTTTTTCTTGATAAGTTCAATAACTTGTCCTTTCAAACTTTTTGCCACTGAATCTGATGCGTGTAAACTGCTTTTATAAACCTCAAGTTGTTGATTATCAAGGTTTTCAGACGAAACTAAAAGCTGTTTTCTTTTCTCTGAAAGCTCATTGTATTGTTTTTCAATCGCTACAAATTCGGGAGAATACTGGCTCGTACGAAGTTTATCAGTTTCGACTTTATTGAAAAAAACAGGCGAAGGATTGTATTGATAAAAGACAAAAACCAAAACCCCAACTAACAGAATCAAGAATTGCATTGGTATTTTCAGTAAGCCATTCATCACTAAACCCAAACGACTTTGAGTGATTGATTCACCCGTCAAATAACGACCAACTTGCGATTGGTCTGTACCAAAATACGAGAGTTGTAAAAAGAAACCACCAATCAAGCCCGACCAAAGATTATAACGGTCTTTTGGGTTAAAATCAAAGCTTATAACTTTGGTGTGATTGGCTTTTCCTGCAATTTTCAGGGCTTTTACAAGTCCGATATTTTCTGGAAGCATCATTACTACGATTACACCAGCCAGCACCATTGCCACTGTAATAACAATCATTTGTTGGAGGTGAGTGTAAGAGATGGCTTTTGTGCCGCCAACAACAGTGTATGTTAGAACCATTCCTCCCATCAAAATATTAGTCCAGAAAATATCCCAGCCAAAAATTGTTGAAAGAATGATTGAAGGTGCATAAATCGAAATTCCAGTTGAAAGACCACGTTGAATTAAGAACAGAAATGCGGTGAAAACTCGCACTTTCCCATCAAAACGTTTTTCGAGGTATTCGTAGGCGGTATAAACTTTTAGTCGATGAAAAATTGGGATAAATGTAACGCACAAAACTATCATGGCCAGTGGCAATCCAAAATAGAATTGTACAAAACGCATTCCGTCGTCGAAGCCTTGTCCAGTGGTTGAAAGAAAGGTAATTGCACTGGCTTGAGTGGCCATTACTGAAAGTCCGACATGATACCAAGGAAGTGACTGATTACCAAGTAAATAGCCGTCAATATTTTTGTCCTTATGGTTTTTGTAAACACCATAAACGATGATGAAAAGCAAGGTAAACGTAAGTAGAGTCCAGTCGAGGTTTGTCATGCAAAAAATAGGGTGAAAGCGTAGAAAAGTACAATTAATAAAAGTAAAGTTCCTGCCACCAATATATAAATATTTTTCCAAGTTTTCAAGAATGGAGGGAGGTCGGATTCTCCATTTACATCAATATCCTTCATCTTTTTAAGTGTTGTTGTATAATATGAGGATGCATTTTACAATTTATTTTTTTCCAAAGCAGCCATTAATTCTTTTGCTCTATAAAGTAGGTTACTTGATGGATAACCTTGAATAAATTCGTTTAGTGCTGTTTTATAAGCATCTTTCTTTTCGGTTTTGGCAAATAGTAAAATACGCAGCATTGCAAATTTATCTTCTATACTCGTTCCTGTATAAGTGATGAGTCCATCCTCGGCCAATTTTATAGCTGAATCATAACTTTCATTGACATATAAATTAAACGCTTGAGAATAAACCAAATTTGCTTTTGATTCAGTATCGCTTGTAATCTGAACATTTCCACGCAAAAGCTGTCTGGCGTAGGTTGAAGCAGGAAATTTCTCGATTAAAGTTTTGCGATATGGACTTGCTGCTTGATTTTCAGACAATAAGGTTAATAAATAAAGCACTTCTACTTCATGAACACTACTGGGAAACTTGTTTAGCAATGTCAAGAAAGTTTCGGTAGCGTTTTCTGGTTCGTTGAACTGAAACTTATAAATTTTACCGAGTTGATAAAGTGCTTCCTCTTGTTTACGTTTCGAACCAACGAGTTTTTCAGGTGTGGTCGGAATCTTCTCATAAAACTCTTTTTTCTTTCCTTCCAAAGCCAGTGCTTGTTTTTCTTCTTGTTGTTTCTTCAACTCATCGGCAGAAACTTTAGGAACTTGTTTGGCCGGCTCTTGGCCAACTACACCTCGCTCAACCTTGAAGATAATCGAACCAGCTTCTTTGTCTTTTCTACGCCAATTGTCATCTAATGGTCGGCTTCCCCATAATTGCTGGAAATCACTTTTGTTTGAGGCCATTACTAATGGGTCGTAAAGAGCCCAGCGTTTAAAATCAGGGTCTTTGTCTGAAAGTCGGTCAACAGGAAGGCTATTTTGTGAGATAATTTTTTGTGCCATTTCCTGCATTTTTTTGTCGTCATCTTCTTTTTGTTTGATAATTCGCTCAAGAGCCTTATCCAGTGCCACCGGATTCATGGCCGCCAGACGTTGGAGGCTATCCTCAACAAATAAAACCTTTTGGTATTTTACAAAATCGCCTAAAGAAATGGCTCTTTTGGCAATGCGTTCATAATCAGATGATGTTTTTGGAAGGGCAGTAAGCGTACTATCATAATACATACTTGCCACATCGTATTTTCCGAGATGATTATAAAAAAGCTCCGCCATTTCGAGATAAGTATACGCATTTTGCGTGCTATTTCCTTTTGAATTTCTAAGTGAAGAATTATAGTATTCAATGGCCTTCGGATAGTTTTGTTTTTTCATTTCCAAGCTTCCCATTGTAAAATAAATCTTATCTTTTAGGTCAGAGTTTTTTCTATCGACAAGCATTTTCTTAAAATTTTCTTGAACGCCAGCTGTACTACCACGCTGTGAGGCTGCTTCATCAAGTAAAGTATTCATGCGGGCATAAAATTGCATGTCGTAGTTTGGACGGTTTTTGGCAACTGCTGCAAAATGTGGCATTGCTTTCTCTGGTTGTCCAATCAAATCAAACATTTGTCCAACCGCAAAATGAATACGAGCTTTTTGCTCGCTTTTTGACATCAATTTTAGGGCTTCTTGGCCAATGGCGGCTGAAATTGCAAATTCTTCTCGGCGTTGGTGCAAATAGGCTTTTACCAAATAAAAATCACGGGTATTTTCTTTGTTTAAATCGAGTGTACGCAGTACTTCAGAAACTTTTAGTGCAGTATCATAATCTTTTTCTTCGGTGTAGGCACGCATCAACCATACTAGTGCAGCGTGTTTATCTTCTTCTTTGCTTTCGGTTGAGTTGATGTATTTAAAAATCTCAATTGAATTCAAGAAATCTTCTTTCAAAAGACGAGCTTTTCCTAATAAAATATATGCCTCCCCTAAATATTTTGAGTTAGAATGGCGTTCGGCAATCAAAGACGTTTTTTCGATTACTTCTTTTAGGTTTGTTGCTACCGCCTGACTTTTAATAGAATCAATCGGCACGAAGATCGTCATCAACGCACTATAATTTTCTATTCGTTTATCAAATAGGTCTTTTTCTGCCTCTTTTATATTTTCACGGGCAATAATGAGCGAGTTGAAGCGGGCATTGGTGTTGTGCCATACCTTACTAGTTTGAGAGTTGCTAAACTGTGAACAAGAGGCAGTTAGCAACGAAAATGCTATTAATATATATTGTTTTTGCACTTTAGATATTCAAGTTGATGATAGATACCTCTGATTTTAACGGTTTTCAGCTTAAAAAATTATTTAATTCGATGCCAAAATTAGATTTGAGACCTCGGATTAAAAGTACGAGAATATTTTAGTTCAAAAAATATTTCAAATTATATACCTAATTTCATAAAATTTGTTCCAGTTTTCCCGCGGCGGCACGCATTGTATTTTCATAACCAAGTTGATAAATTTCTTTAGATTTTGCCAAACTAAGTGCATTATAATTATATATTTCAGTTGGTTCGATGGCAATATCACAACGTTTTAGTTTTTCTCCAGAATTATTTCTGATGGCTAAATAAAGACTCTTGGTCAGGATATCCTTTACTGAATTAATAGGCATTTCATTACTTACAGGCGTTACGTTCACTCCGATAATGAAATCACAAATACCTTCAAGTCGCTCGATTGGTAAGTTGTTTGTAACTCCTCCATCCACTAAAACTCGGTTTTGAAACTTAATAGGCTCAAAAATTCCTGGAATACTGCACGAAGCTAATACAGGTTTTATCAATTCACCTTTGCTAAAATAAACGGCTTCACCTTTTGCGATGTCTGTTGCACATACAATGAGCGAAGTTTTGAGTTTTTCAAACGAATTATGTGGAATAAATTTCAATAAAATATCCTCTATTTTATCCATTTTGAATAAACCGAAGCGATTAAAAGCAATTTTAATCGAATTTAGAATTCCCAAAGATTGAATAGTTTCAAAGATAAAATCGGGCGAATAACCAGCGGCAGTAAATGCTCCAACAAGCGAGCCAGCACTCGTGCCTGCAATCATAGATGGTTTTATTCCAAGTTCGGAAAGTGCTTTCAATGCTCCCAAATGAGCCAGTCCTCGGCTGCCTCCTCCTGACAATGCTATTCCTATTTTCATGAAGCCACTAGCCCCTTGAGGGGAATTTTATGTTGTGAATTTTTATAATTTCTGTGTGCTGAGCGAATTTCGCCTTTGAACCTTACTGGTCTCCAAAAATTAAATCTTTTCAAAATCGCCCACTCGATACCCTTTTTCGGTTAGCACAATAGTTGCCGCTTCGTGTCTTGGGTCATGGTCAAAAATTATTGTCCAATTTTTTTCTACGGCTTGATCTAGTAACGCTTCTTTCTCGCTCATTGTTTGAAGCGGTCGCACATCGTAGCCCATCACATAAGGTACAGGAATGTGTGCATGAGATGGAATCGAGTCCGCAATAAACAAATATGTTTTTTCACCAATGCTTATTTTAGGCATAATCATTTTTTCGGTGTGGCCGTCAGAATAAAGAAGCTCAATGTTTTCTCCAAAAGGTTTCTCAACTTTATCCGTAAATTTCAATGCACCAGTTTCTTGCATCGGCAAAATGTTTTCTTTCAAAAACGAGGCTTTTTCACGTGGATTTGGATTCGTTGCTGTTTCCCAATGCTCTGAGTGTGTCCAATAATTGGCATTTTGGAAAACCAACTCAAGTTTATCTTTGGCTGTATTCCATTTCACACTTCCACCGCAATGGTCAAAATGCAAATGTGTGCTAAGTACATCGGTGATTTCGTTGGGCGAATAACCAGCTTTTTTGATAGAATTTATCAAATCACCATCGCCATGACGGAAATAAAAACTTTGCCAACGAACATCTTGTTTATCACCCATGCCACTATCAACCAAAATCAGTTGTTTGCCAGTATCAATCAATAAGCAACGCATTGCCCAACTGCAAAGGTTATTTTGATCGGCGGGCATATGTTTATTCCAGATTGTTTTAGGTACAACGCCAAACATTGCCCCACCATCTAATTTAAAATGACCAGCATCAATAACATGAATTTGCATATATTTTACTAATTGTTTCTTAAATATAATTGTACTTAAAAAAAATTTTACAAATAATAACTAATTTAATGATTACTAAATTCTTAACCTTACTTTTTTGAAAAAGGTAAAAAACACGTTACTTACAATCACCTTCGCTTTGGTGGTCCAACTGAAATATTTGGAGGAAATTAAAAAGAACTTTATAAATTTACTTTACCAAATTATTCAAACAGTGTATCAAATTCACATAAAGTGTATTTTTTGTACATTTGCTTAAGCTTTTTATGATAGATTTATGTTACAAATATATTGAATATTCGCTCATTCACTCAATTAGTCCTTCAATCATTAGATTTTAAATGCAAATACGTACAAAAATAGCTATTCAGTTTACAATAATTATTGCCGCAATCTTGATTATATTTTCGTTGGCAATATATTATACTTCCGAAAATTTTCGGAAACAGGAGTTTTATAATCGCCTAACTGACCGAGCGGTTTTAACAGCAGGACTTCTAAAAGAATTAAAGATTACCGAAAAAGATAAAAAAAAATTAAGAGATGGCAATAAGATTTTCTTGACTAAATTGAATGCTGAAAAAGTGTTGATGTTTAACGAAAAAAATGAATTAGTTTATGCAAGTTATGAAGCTGAATCAATTTTATTTAGCCCTGATTTTTTGACACAAGTTCGAAAGAAAAGTTATATTGAAACTAGTGATTGGGAAAATCAGGTGATTGGAACAATGTATATGGACGAAGAAAAAAAAACCTATGTAGTAGTGGCTTCTGCAAGCGACACCTATGGCAAGGAAAAATTAAAAAATATTAGAGATACACTTGTTATTAGTTTTATTATTGGAATTTTATTGACGATTTTTTTAGGAGTAATTTTTGCAGGACAATCACTCAAGCCCATCGCTGATATTAATGAAGAAATTACGAATATTACAGCTTATAACCTCAAACAAAAACTAAATACGGGCAATAATAAAGATGAAATTGCTCAATTGGCAATTAACTTTAATCAGATGTTGGAGCGTTTGGAACGCTCGTTTGAGTTGCAAAAAAGTTTTGTGTCAAATGCATCTCATGAATTACGGACCCCATTGGCGGCAATCAAATCTGAAATTCAAATCGCTCTTGAAAATAATCGAACATCAGACGAATACAAAACTATTCTTCGTTCATTGTTGAATGATAATCAGCGTCTTATTCAGCTTACAAATGGGCTCTTACAATTAGCAAAATCTGAAAACCGAGATAATACTTTGGTAATGAAACCGACTCGCCTGGACGAACTTTTATTTAAAGCCCAAGAAGAAGTTTTGAATCAGAACAGTGATTATAAAATCTTAATTGATTTTGATGATATTCCCGACGACGATGGATGGGTCAGTGCCAATGGTAATGAGGCTTTATTGTTAACAGTTTTTACAAATTTGCTCGAAAATGCTTGCAAATACTCGCCAGACCATCAAGCCGAAGCGAAGATAAAATTTAATGATAAGTTTTGTATCTTGGCGGTAAAAGATAATGGTATTGGTATTGCTGCCAGCGAGTTGGGTAAAATTTTTGAGCCTTTTTATCGCTCGCCAAATGCTTCAAAATATCGCGGACACGGCATCGGTTTATCCGTTTGCCGAAGAATCATTGATATGCACCAAGGTAAAATTGACGTAACAAGTGAGGAAAGTAAAGGTAGTACTTTTATACTGACTTTACCTCATTTGTAGTTTTTAGAGATAGTTTCTAATTTTACTTAATGAATAAATTCGGAAATTATGAAAATATGGCTTAACAAATTCTGAATTAAGAATCAAATGAAATACATTTATTTTATCATTTTTGCTGTTTTCTCCATAGACTCTTTGGCTGCTCCCAATCCTTTGGTAAAATTTATCCGAAATGAAGGACAATGGGAGTCATCAATTTGTTTTCGTGCCGATATTACTGGCGGATACTTGTTGGTAAAAAAAACTGGTCTTCAATATGTTTTTTATGATACACAAGCTTTGTCGGATATTCATGCGGGACGCCTAGACCCAAAAGCTGGCCGAAAATCAATCGGAGCAATAAAGGCACATGCTTATGAAATGACATTTAAGGATGCTAATACAACGCCAAAAATCGAAGTAATCTCTCCAACATCAGGTACTTATAATTATTTTATAGGAAATGACCCCACCAGATGGAAATCAAATGTAGCGGCTTTTGATGAGATTTATTTTCGAGATATTTATCCCAATATTGATTTTAAATTATATAGTTTTGATCAATCGCTAAAGTACGAATTCATTGCAAAACCCAAAGCGGATGTCTCAAAAATAAAGATGAAATATGAGGGATTGGACGGAATTACTCTCGAAAATGGTCAACTTCATTATAAAACTACAGTCAATGTCGTAAAAGAATTTGAGCCTTATTCATTTCAAAAACGTAATGGTAAAACTGTAGATGTTAGATCAAACTTTCGATTAGATAATAATGAGGTTCGTTTTGAGTTTCCCGAAAACTATGATGCTTCACAACCGCTAGTTATAGACCCTGAATTAGTTTTTTCTA
This sequence comes from uncultured Emticicia sp., assembly GCF_937903345.1. GTDB lineage: Bacteria > Bacteroidota > Bacteroidia > Cytophagales > Spirosomataceae > Emticicia. Next base: position 158,497 of record NZ_CALCZQ010000030.1, read on the forward strand.
CGTATTCTGGGTCTAAATCAGATAATTGGGCTCAAACTGCGACCTACGATACCGATGGAAATTTGTTTGCAGGAGGATCGGTTTTTGGCCTTGATTTTCCAGTGACCAATGGTGCTTTTCAAGTAAAAGGTAGCCAAACAACTGCTTCGAGTGCCGAAAGCGTGGCGGGTTATGGCGTCACGGATATTGTGATTATGAAATTCAATGCCGATGGTTCAGACTTACTTTACTCAACTTATTTGGGAGGAAATGCTTCAGATGTTCCCCATAGTTTGGTTGCTAATTCTAAAGGCGAATTGGTGATATTTGGCACAACTTCTTCTACAAATTTTCCGACGAATAGTTTATCCTATCAAAAAAGCTTTGCTGGCGGTAGCTTAATTGGCATATATTCTACCTTTTCTGCTGCCGAGCAAGATCCAAATTTTACTGGAATTGGCTTTGAAAGAGGAACCGATATTTTCGTTACCGTTCTGAGTGTTGATGGCAAAAGTTTGGTTGGAAGTTCCTACATTGGTGGAAAAGCAAACGATGGTTTTAATGATACTCGTACTTTAAATATCAAAAACTACGGAGATGAATTTAGAGGAGAAGTGGTAGTTGATAAAGATGATAATATTTATTTTGCTTCTATTACAGCTTCGACTGACTTTCCGCTCGTAAAACAATCCCAAGGTGTAAAAGGTGCGGGTTTTGATGGCGTCGTTTGTAAATTAAACAGAACTTGTTCGCAGCTACTTTGGAGTACTTATTTAGGCGGAAATAATTTCGATGCTGCCTATGGAATCAAAGTGACAGATGGTGGAAAAATCTATGTTTCGGGACAAACTTTTAGTGCTAATTTGGCCGTAAAAGATGGAGCGTATAGTAAAACTTACGGCGGAAGTGGCGATGGTTTTATAGCAAAGTATAGTGCTATTGGAGCGATAGAACAAATAACTTATGTAGGTACACAAGAAGCAGATTTGAATTTTTTTCTGGAAACTGATAAAGAAGAAAATGTTTATGTATTTGGCTTAACAAAAGGCGATTATCCGGTGTCAAATGATGTTTATCGCAATGAAAAAAGTGGACAGTTTATTCATTGTTTTGATAAAAATCTCAATAAAAGTATCTTTTCTACAATAATTGGAACTGGTCGGGGCAATGGTAAAATCGACATCGTACCTACGGCTTTTTTGGTCAATGATTGTGGAAATATTTACTTGTCGGGTTGGGGAGGAAAAGTAAATGCCTCGGTCGGGCGAAACCTTAATCGAAATAGTACAACTACTGGTTTGCCAGTAACTTCCGATGCTTTTCAAGCTACAACCACAGGTAGTAATTATTATTTTATGATTCTCGAAAAAGGAGCAAAATCGTTGCTTTATGCTACGTTTTTTGGTGCATCTGCTCCACCTACACCCGAAGGAGAAGTCGGCGACCACCTTGACGGCGGCACTTGTCGATTTGATAAAAATGGTATAATTTATCATACAGCATGCTCGTGTTTGCCACGTCAAGGCCAATTAGTGGCAACTTTTCCTACCAAAAATGCATATCAGCCACGCCATCAAAGTACTAATTGTAATATGGCGGCCTTTAAGTTTAGCATTGATGCTCTAAAAGCAGATTTTGAAATTAAAAACGAGGCAAATAAGGTAATTACCGAAATTTGCACTCCATCAAGAGTTAATTTCAATAATTTGAGTGTCGGAGCAAAAACTTATGAGTGGGAATTTAACGGAAATGTGGTTTCTCGTTTGAAAGATGTAGTTTTTAACTTTACAACCCCTGGTGAATATGTAGTAAAACTTCGAATTTTCAATAAAATTACCTGTCGAACGACTGATTCGACAGTAAAGAAAATTTTTGTAAAAGGCTTCATTGCAAAAGCTGGAAGAGATACTTTGGTTTGTCCTGATTCGCCTGTGCAACTTTTAGCTGAAGGTGGTGATAAATATACTTGGTCGCCTGCAACAAACTTAAGTAGCACTTCTATTTTTAACCCAATTGCCCAACCTAAAGCTACGACAAAATACACAGTTTTGATTGAAAAAGATGGTTGTACAGTCTCAAAGGATGTAACGATAAAAGTTGAAGACAATAAAATTGATTTTCAAGCAAGTGGTGGCAAAGAAATTTGTGTGGGGCAAAGTGTGATTCTTACTGCCGTTGGCAAAGCCACAAAATTTTCATGGTCTGGCATAGGCATGAAAGATACAGTTGCGACCAAAATTGTTGTAAAACCCTTACAGACAAGCATTTATACGGTCAAAGGTGAATATCCTGACGGTTGTAAACCCACTCGAACCGTAACGGTTGTGGTTGATAATTCATTCAAACCAGATTTTGACTATAACATCACACAAGATTGTGACAAGCCTTATCTGCTTACGTTCAGTAATAAATCGACCAATGCAAAAAGCTACGTTTGGGATTTGGGAAATCGAGACTCGTTGAAAGTGGCTGTTCCCGAGAATTATAGATTTCAAAAAGGCGGCACTTATGCAGTGACCTTAAAAGCTTATAATGCTATTGGATGCGAACTTTCGACTACAAAAAATATTGATATTCCTGAAAACGATGAGAAAGTTCCGAACGTTATTACTCCAAATAATGATGGGAAAAATGATAACTTTGTAACAGGGTTTAAAAATGCCACGCTCGACATTTATAATCGTTATGGAAAATTGATTTTTCGATCAAAAAATTACCAAAATGATTGGGGGAACGGCATTGCATCTGGTACTTATTATTTTGTAATAACCACGCCAACTGGCAACGAATGTAAAGGCTGGCTGACGGTGGTGGAATAGTAAATCAAGTTTCAAACTTTCTCAAGCATAATTTAGTAAATTGTGCTAAAAAACAGTAAAATTTAAAACAATTATTCATAATCTACAATGAAAAAACTCATCACACTTTTCGCAATTATTTTTGTAGCAAACATTTCATTCGGTCAAAAATATGATAGTTTTGGCGATAAAATCAAACCAAGTGGAGCAATTCCAACCGCACAATTAGTCAAAAAGGCTTCGGAAAAAGGCACAATAAATGCTAAAGTTACTGGAGTGGTAGAGTCAGTTTGCCAAGTAAAGGGATGTTGGATGAAAGTAAAAATGGAAAATGGGCAAACCATGCGTGTAACTTTCAAAGATTATGGATTCTTTGTTCCGAAAGATATTGCAGGAAAAACCATCGTTTTTGAAGGGAATGCTACAACCAAAACTACCTCTGTTGACGAACTTCGTCATTACGCAGCAGATGCTGGTAAAAGTAAAGATGAAATTGCAAAAATCACTGAGCCTAAAACCGAATTGGCGTTTGAAGCAAATGGAGTTTTAGTACCGAAAAACTAAATTTTTTAGAGTCAAAATATACAAACAAAAAGGTCTTCTTACAAAAAGAAGACCTTTTTTAGCAGACGTCTCTAAAAAATATCTTTTTAGCTATTTTTCGTAGTAATGCTTACAAAAAACTCTTATTTTCAGAAAATCTATTTTAATTTTAACATACTTCCTAAACTAAAAAATCATCTAATGAAAAAAACTTACTTATTAGCCCTTTTTCTTGGCTTTTCATTTTCTTCTATTGCCCAACGAACCCTTATTCACTGCGGTACCTTGATTGATGGAGTGAGCAATTCTCCAAAATCTCAGATGACAATTATCGTTGAAAAAAACCGAATCGCAGACGTGCAAAGTGGCTATACCACTGCTCAAACAAGCGATAAAGTTGTGGATATGAAAACTAAGACCGTTACTCCAGGATGGATTGATATGCACGTGCATATCGAAAGCGAAACCAGTAAAGACCAATACCTCAAACGAATGAGTTATAACATGGCTGATATTTCGTTTGAAGCTCAAAAACATGCCAATACCACATTAATGGCTGGTTTTACAACTGTTCGTGATTGTGGAGGAACGGGTGTAAATATTTCATTACGAAATGCCATCACCAAAGGTTTGGTTATTGGTCCGAGAATTTTTACTTCAGGAAAAACCATCGCCACTACAGGCGGGCATGGTGACCCAACAAATGGCATCAATAATGCAAAATATTTGGTTCCTGATGATGTAACTGATGGTGTAGTTGACAGTCCCGAAGCTGGTCGTCAAGCGGTACGCCAACGTTATAAAGATGGAGCAGATTGTATTAAAATTACGGCAACGGGTGGAGTTTTGAGTGTTGCAAAAAATGGTAAAGGCCCTCAATTTACTGAAACTGAAATCGAAGCAATTGTTTCGACTGCCAAAGATTACGGTTTTATTGTAGCCGCTCACGCACACGGAGCAGAAGGGATGAAGCGTGCGATTCGTGCTGGAGTTACAACAATCGAGCATGGCTCTTTTATGGATGATGAAGCCATTGAATTATTCAAAAAATATGGTACATATTACGTTCCAACAATTATTGCAGGAAAATCTGTTTTGGATTCAGTAAAAGTGCCAGGGTATTATCATCCATTGATTGTTCCAAAAATCTTAGAGACAGGTAAGCAAACTGCTATTACTTTTGCAAAAGCCTATAAAGCAGGTGTAAAAGTTGCGTTTGGAACGGATGCGGGTGTTTTTCCACATGGATATAATGCTAAAGAATTTCAATACATGGTTGAAGGAGGAATGCCAATGATGGAAGTAATTAAATCGGCAACAATCGTAAATGCTGGAATTTTGGGAATGAAAGATGACCTCGGTTCAATCGAAAAAGGCAAATTGGCTGATATTGTTGCTGTTGATGGAGATCCATTACAAGATGCAAAGGCGATGATGAATGTGGTACTAGTGATGAAAGAAGGGAAAATTTATAAGCAGAAATAATTTCAATGAAGTCTTCGCTCAAAGCGAAGACTTCATTATCTTTTATATTACTTTGGCATCGTAGGGCGAACCTCAATTTTACTCGGCAAAGTACGAGCAGGCATTTTGATTAAGTCCGAAACAATTTGTCCAATATCTTCTGGTTGGATTTTCCACGCATCCTTTTCACTTGGTTCATGATTATTAAAATGTGTAGCCACCGAACCTGGCATAATCGTTGAAACCTTAATGCCTTCATTTCTCAAATCAAGCATGATGGCTTGAGTGAAACCAACCAAACCAAATTTACTGGCATTATAACCACTGGCACTCGCAAAAAAGTTTGTTCCTGCCAAACTTGAAATGCTAATAAAATAGCCTTTTGTAGTTTTTAAAGCTTCTAAAGATGCTTTTATACTATAAAAAACACCAGTTAGGTTAATATCAATCATTTCATGCCATTGCTCCGGAGTGAGCGTTTGGATAGGAGCAAAATGACCAACGCCAGCGTTGGCAATGAAATAGTCGAGTCTTCCCCAAGCATTTATTACAGCATCAACGGCACTCTGTTGAGAGTCGAAATTTCTAACATCTGATTCGATTCCGAGTGCGAATCCTTCCTTAATTTTGTTCAATTCGGCGGCAGCTTCATCGGCGGCTTCTTTTGAGCGACTCGTGATAGCCACTTTTATTCCATCTTTTATTAAGGCTTCTGCTACACCGTAGCCAATTCCTTTTGAGCCTCCCGTAATGAGAGCTGTTTTTATTTCTGACATGTATTTCTGTTAGTTTATGTATCAAGAATAACAGCAAAATATAGAAGATAGTTTAGCTTTCGAGTTTTAAAGATTTTGGCGTAGCGGTTTCAGAAGATATTCCAGTCCATTCACTTTAATTTCGTACATGGTAGCCAACAACATTCCGAGCTTTCCTTCAGGAAAACCTTTATTTTGATACCAAATCAAATAATATTCGGGCAAATCGCAGATTAATCGACCTTTATATTTGCCATAAGGCATCTGAAACTTTACTAAATCTTGGAGTATTTGTGAGTTCATATCTTAAATGTTTAGCAAAGAACCAAAGCCTCAAAAAGACATTCAAGTGTTTTTAAGGCGTCGCTAGAATAACCCGGATGCGTTTTTGAAGTTTGTACAATTGTGCTTCGAGTAGCAGTAAGCCAACGAAAACGAGAGGCAATTGGTAACATTCCGATTGGCCCGCCATCCTTTCCTCCGATACAAATTTTTTCCCAAGTTTGAAGATATTTTTCTAAGTCTTCAAAGTCTAATTCTGTACCGAAAATACTCAGTCTTTGTTTGTCGAGAATGTATTTTGCCTGTAAAAAACCTTGTTTTTTGCAATAGAGAATTATGCCAACATTCAGAAATTCTTCACGCTCAACCTTTGGCACGACCCTGATGACGGCATACTCATATAGTTGATTTTCTTGCATTTTCTATTTCTTTTATTACAGAATCTATCATTTTTACGCGTGTTTCGATAAACTGAGTATAAATTCGGCGGCGTTCATCGGGCGAATCAAGTACCGAATAATCGCTCAACCACTCATCAGGAATCAAGTTTACAATTTCATGGATGAGTTGGGGCGTAAGTGTTGCACAAAATTCTTCAACAACAGCCTCAATCTCGCTTGCTTGTGCCAAAAGCACATGGTCTTTGATGCCCACAAATGCTCGTTTCGATTGTTCCTCCCAGTTTTCCCAAGAATGATGAAAATAGAGAGAAGCACCATGGTCAATTAACCATAATTCTTTGTGCCACATCAGCATATTTGTATTGCGTGGCGTTCGGTCAACGTTGGTCAAAATATAGTCCAGCAAAACTATTTTTGAGGCGATTGTTGGTTCAATCTTTTTGACAATTGGGTCATAAGTAATCGAACCAGAAAGGTAATGCACAGCCAAATTTAGTCCAACACTTGCTTGTAGCAAATCTTGTATTTCTTCGTCGGGTTCGGTTTTGCTGAAAGAATCATCAAGTGTTGCAAAGACAATTTCGGGCATTTTTAAACCCAAAGCACGAGCCAATTCTCCGCCAATCAGTTCCGCTATTAATGCTTTTACGCCTTGTCCAGCCCCACGAAATTTGAGAACGTACAAAAAACCATCATCAGCTTCGACGATGGCAGGCAGCGAACCACCTTCTCGCAAAGGCGTTACGTAGCGAGTAATATTTACAGTTCGGAGGTTTTGCATGGAAGTTTTGGTTTATCTCACAAAATAAACCCTTTTAATTTTATTATTTTCAATCTGATAAATGGCGATGGCCTCAAAAGGCTTGCCCGTACCCGCGATGTATTCTTTGTCAATAACGGTATTGCCTTGAATAATACGGTTTTTGAGTTCACAATGAAGATTAGGCGTTTTTTGGAAATAAGCTTCATACGATTTTCTCATTTCATCTTTTCCTTTGGTGCGTAAGGTATTCGGAAATGTATAAATCTCAATATCATCAGCATAAGGTTCTAAAAAAGCGTCAATATCACGTGCATTGTAACCAATTAATTGCTTTTGGGCTAAAACTTCGGGCGTTATTTCTTGTGTTTGTGCAAACGCTATGTTTGATAGTAGAAATGGAAATAAGAAAAGTTTTTTCATAATTGTTTGTTTTTATTTCTCTCCAAAAATACTAAGCCAAATCATATTATAAACAGTATTGGATTGAAATTTCATTTGGCTCATTTTTGTATTCGCAAAATTACATTATTTTTCGATAGTGAAGCTTTTTTTTGAGATTTAGTCCTACTAACGAAAATGAAGTTTATTACTTTCAGAATAAATTTATAAATTGAGTTCCCATCTTTTGAAAGCATTAATTTATGAAGAAAATCATTTGTTTACTTACTATTTTTCTGAGTTTTTCGACTCAAAACTTTGCACAACTATCTAATAATAAAGACCTTAAAGAATCAAAATGGCATGGATTTGTTCGACAAGATTTAAGTTTTGAAGGGCGAAATGTGAGCGTAATTGTACCAAATAAACCAGTTTCTGGCAATCCATGGATTTGGAAAGCTCAGTTCCTTGATTGGCATACAGATACCGATAGCATACTGATTGCTCATGGTTTTTATTTAGTTTTTATAAACGCTGATAACCAATACGGTAGTCCTAAGGCGATGGTAATTTGGAATAAATTTTACAATTTCATCACTCAAAAATATAATCTTCAGAAAAAAGTAGCTTTGGAAGGGGTGAGTAGAGGTGGTTTGTATGTGTATAATTGGGCGAAGCAAAATCCCGAAAAAGTATCATGTATATATGCTGAAGCTCCCGTTTGTGACTTTAAAAGTTGGCCAGCGGGTTTTGGAAAAGGCATGGGTAGTAAATCGGATTGGGAATTATTGAAAAAAGAGTATGGCTTTGCCAATGACGACGAAGCCCAGCGATATTTGAATAATCCGATTGATGGTTTAGAAACCTTGGCAAATGCAAAAGTGCCAGTTTTGCATACAATTGGACTGAATGATGCAATTGTTCCAGTTGAAGAAAATACATTTCCGATGATAAATAAATATATTCGTCTTGGCGGCATTGCGACGGTAATTCCTTGTACAAAAGGAAAACAAACTTTGAATGGTCATCATTTTGATATCGAAACGCCACAAACTGTCGCGGATTTCATTCAGCATAATACCGTTAGCAGTTTTTTAAGCTCCTCAGATTTTCATCAATTACGCAAAGGTTTACCCAATTGTAAGATTAGTTTTACCCAAAACAAACATAGTCGGGTAGCATTTTTGGGTGGTTCAATCACCTATAATCATGGTTGGCGAGATAGCGTTTCTGCTTATCTAATAAAACGTTTTAAGGAAACAACTTTCGATTTCGTAACTGCTGGCATTTCCTCTTTTGGTAGCGTTCCTAATGCTTTTAGGCTTGAAAGAGATGTCATTTTAAAAGGAAAAATTGATTTATTGTTTGTAGAGGCTGCCGTTAATGACCAAACCAACGGAACAAATTCAGAAGAACAAATAATGGCCATGGAAGGAATTGTGCGTCATGTTAGAAAAACAAATCCTGCAGTTGAAGTAGTTTTTATGCACTTTGTTGACCCTGAAAAAATAGCCCAATATAATAAAAATGAAGTGCCAGAAGTGATAGTTAATCATGAAAAAATAGCGAGTTATTTCCAAAGTCCATCAATAAATTTAGCTAAAGAAGTAACTGAGAGGATTAAAAATAAAGAATTTACATGGGAAAATGATTTTAAAAATCTTCACCCTTCACCATTTGGGCAAGGAGTTTATGCTAAATCAATTATTGCATTATTAGAGACAGCTTTCGCAGGTCATACTGACGCAGACGATAAAATCATAAATTATTCACTGCCAAAAAAACTTAGTCAGTTTTCGTATGAAAGTGGTCGATTTTTAGATGCTTCTACGGCAAAAATAGACAAAAATTGGTCAATTATTGAAAAATGGAATCCAAATGATGGTACAGGGACTCGAAGCGATTTTGTGGATGTTCCGATGTTATCCAGTAATAAAATTGGAAGCAAACTACAATTGAAATTTAATGGAAATGTGATTGGAGTTGCTGTTGCGGCAGGCCAAGATGCAGGGATAATCGAATATCGAGTAGATGGTAAAAACTGGAAAAAATATGATTTGTTTACGCAATGGAGTAAATCACTGCACTTACCATGGTTTTGCACGCTTGAAAACACTTTAACAGATGGTGAGCATACTTTAGAAATTAAGATTTCGGCTGAAAAGAACATTCAGAGTATCGGTAATGCTTGTCGAATTCGTTATTTCTACATTAATGATAAATGATTTTTGGGAAGAAAACCTATTTCTCCCCAAAAATGCTATTCCATATAATATTGTAAACGTCAGTAGCTAAAATATCTTCTGATTGTGTTTGATTGCTTATTAAAACAGGATAATATTCCTTACCAATTTCAAGCGTTCCGTGCGAGCCTCTGATAAGTGTTGCATCTAATGGAATCACGTCCATTCTATATCTAAAACCGAGTAGTTTTCGAGCCAATTTATAAGCTGCACGCAGTTTGATGAATGGATTTTTAGGATTCATAAACATTTCAACGGGGTCGTAACCGGGTTTATTATGAATATCAACGCTTCGTGCGAAATCAGGAGCAAGTTTATCATCTAACCAATAATAATAGGTAAACCAGCTATCGGCTTTTGCCATCAACACCAAATCTCCTGAACGCTCGTGGTTGATTTTATGTTCAAGTTTTTCAGCTTCGTCCATTACCAATGAAATGCCTTCAACTTTTGACAAAATGTCCTTGATTTGTTCTTTTTGCCTTAAATCATTGATGTAAATATGAGCAATTTGATGGTCGGCTGCCGCAAAAGCTTTCGATGCTCCACCGTCAAGGAGTTCATATCCGTTTTCAAGTCTTACAGAAATCAAACCATTTTCACGCAAAATACGATTGATATGGATTGGATTACTTACATTATTAATACCGTATTCTGAAAGTAGAATTACATTGGCATTTTTAGCTTCATAATATGTTACTAATTCTTTTACCAAATCATCAATTTCACGCAAATCTTTGGCTATTTTACTAAAATTTACGCCAAATTTCTGCAAACAATAATCTAAATGCGGCAAATAAATAAGCGTAAGCGTTGGGTCATTTTCTTTATCAACTTCTAAGGCTGCATTGGCAATCCATTTTGAGCAATCAATACTTGTATTTGGCCCCCAAAATTTGAATAAAGGAAATGTTCCGAGTTTTGCTTGTAATTTATCACGTAAATCAGCAGGAAAAGTATAGCAATCAGGTTCTTTTTTTCCATCAGAATGATATTGCGGACGAGGTGTTGCTGAAAAATCAGCAGATGAGTACATATTATACCACCAAAACATTTTGGAACTGGTAAAATTTGGGTCATTCTTTTTTGCAGCTTCCCAAATTTTTTCGGCATGAACGAGTTTATTCGATTGCTTCCAAAATTTCATTTCGTTAGCTTCACGGTCATACCACCCGTTTCCCACGATTCCGTGTTCATCAGGATTTTTTCCTGTAACATAACAGCTTTGTGAGGTTGTCGTAACGGCAGGAAATGATGGTTTTATATGTGTTAGTTTGTTTTTTGCAATAAAATGCAGTAAAAAGGGTGTATGTTCACCGATAACACTCGTGCTGAGGCCAACTATATCTATAACTACTGTTTTTTTCATTGTTATGTTTTTCACTGTAAGGATTCAATAATGTATTTCTTAGGAAAGTCATTATAATTTCTTCATTTTCAATAATTCATTAAAGTAGCCCTTTCACCCAATTAATTTCTCTTATAATTGACTCATTCAGTGGGGCTTGAAATTCAGTTGGTAAAACTCCCCAAGTATATGTTTCGATTTCGAGATGATTGGTAAAAGGCACTTTTTTATGGACATTCATCGTATCTACAATATCTGATTGTGTAGAACTCAATGCACCATAATTTTCTAAGAATAATGGTACATGAAAATGCACCCGCCATGAACTAATGTTTTCTTCAAAGCCAGTAATCGCTTCTGTCAAATCTTGAAATTTAACGAAACTTCCATCATTTCGTTGAGCAACAACTTGATGCAAGTAGGTTGGTTCGTTATATTGTGCAATTACCTTTAGTTTTTCTTCTGCATTGCTCGAAAAATCAACTTTTAAAGCCGAACTAATTTGTATTTTTCCAACTTTTAATCCTTCTATTGCTAACTTGTCAATTACCACTTGGGGAGCTTCAAAACCTACCGCAAAATGACAAACATCATAGCATAATTGAATATGCGTTTTGATGGCTTCAGTGGCTTTTTCACTCGAAAATCCTTTGCTTGACAATTGTTCGATTCCCATCGGAAGCAGATAGTTCTTGTACCAAGCGATGTACTCATCAGAATTTTCGAGAATTCCGTCTGGCTCAGGTTCTATGTCAAGGTGCAGTGTTTTGCCAGTTGAAGCTTTTAAATCTATCAGTTCCTCAACTACCGAAATGATATTTTTTGTGGCAATTTTAGTTGCTTCCTCTAATTTTTCAGGTGTTTTCCACCAAAAACGATAGGAGAGAGGTGAAGTAGAGATTCCACCTTCTTTTAAATTATATGGTAAAAGTTTAGCAAGTAATCCAAAACTTCTGATTGTGTAATCGGTACGCTCGGATGTTGTCCAATCGGGGGCGTGAACTTGGTCTTTTACGACTACATTATGAAAGCCACCGTATGGAAAACCATTCATTGTAAAAACGTAGCAATCATTTGCTTCAAGCCAATTTTTAAATTCATCAAAATTAGATTTTTCCGATAAATCAATGCTTGCTTGATTGGCTAAACGCAAGCCAATTCCCATCTTTTCTTCGGGAGAAACTGCCGCTTTTATTTCGGGAATACTGCTTTGTAAAACCGAAAAATGAGCTGTCCATTCTTCGCCTGGGTGAATATTACTGCAATAAGAGAGATGTCCGTATAGGGTTTGCATAGTCTAATAGAATTGTGTAATCTAATTTTATACTTCTTCGCCTTACTTTTTTTTGAAAAAATTAACAAAAAAACACAAATCATACAATCACCTCTTGAGAAATTGGACAAAAGATCTAAAGAACTTTTAAATTAATTAAGCCCAACTTCTCAAACGGCGTATATGATTCATATAAGGTACAATTATGATATATTAATAAACAATGTTATTAAGTATTAAATTGTCTTTTTCAATTCATCAACTGCCTGTTTCATGAGTTCAAAATTCACTTCGTGAATCTCTCGTCCTTTACCCAATTTTTCTAAAATTGTAATGGTCAATTGTCCGCCCAAATGTTCTCTAAATTCATTCAAGCCTTCCCACAAATTCAATTTATCGTTTTCACCGAGTTTTTCGTGGTAAAGCGTAAAACCAAGATTTTTAAGCAAAGTAATGATTCTGTTCACTTCTTCCTGTGAAATAAGTCCTAAAAGTTGCGAATAAATAGAATCAAGAGCAATTCCGATGGCAACTGCTTCACCGTGACGAATCTCAAAATTTGTTAAATACTCTAATTTGTGAGCCGCCCAATGTCCAAAATCCAATGGTCGAGCCGAACCCATTTCAAAAGGGTCGCCACTCGAAATATGATTAGTATGCAATGCGGCCGAACGGAAAATTTGTTCTTGCATTACTTCCATTTCACGCTTAGCCATGGAAAGTGCATTTATTTCGAGCCATTCAAAAAACGGCAAATCCTTTATCAAAGCCACTTTTACAGCTTCTGAAATACCAGAACGCCAATCACGCTCAGAAAGTGAATTCAAGAAGGTAGAATCATTAAAAACTGCAACCGGAGGTGAAAATGTGCCAAGGAAATTCTTTTTTCCTAAGAAATTTACACCATTTTTCACACCAACGCCTGAATCATTTTGAGATAAAACTGTAGTCGGAATCCTGATATGTTTTACGCCACGATGAGCAATTGTAGAAGCATAACCAACCATATCCAAAAAAGCCCCACCTCCGATTGCCGCCACAAAAGAATGTCGGTCGATACCATATTTATTGATAGCCAAAAGTGTTTGGTCTAAATACTGCGAATCATTTTTGACGATTTCTCCACCCGGCATAACCAAAATTTCATCAACCAAAGTAATGTTTGTGTTATTACTGAAATAGGTCTTGATTGATTCAATAAGTGAAAGGTGATTTTCAGCCACGCCATTATCAATCAAAAATAAGATTTTCTTTTGAAAACGGGTATCACCAAAGTTATTTAAGAAGTTATTAAACGCTTGATTATCAGTCGAAAAAATGTTTTTTGTAAAAATTATATCAAATGAATATGGTACCTGAAAGGCTTGTTGAATAAGGTTCATTATGTTGGGTCAAATCTAAAAATTATATACTATTGTTATTTGTTATAAATGCTAAGTTACCGCAAAAATCTTTGCCAATTTGATTGAAATCGGGAGTAAACATAAAACTACAATGGCGAGAAAAATGTTTCCCGAAACGCTCACCCATGCGGCGTCCATTACAATCAAAGAAAGTACTCCCGCTTTTACGGCTTTACCGATATTTGGTCCGATTGGATTTGAAATGGCATTAACCAAGGGTTTAAATATCAAATAAATATGTAAAATTACGAATCCTGATGTAATTAGAAGGTTTCCTAAATTAAAAGAGATAAACAACTGAAAAGTGCTGACCAAAACATATAAAAAAGCAGCAAAATAAAGTGTATTTTTATTTCCTCCATGCACTTCGCCTCGACTAATCCTTGTGATTGCAGCAATGTAGCAAACAGGTAAAAATCCAATCCACCACCATTGTGGAATAGAATTTTCGATGATACTCATTCCTAAAATCAAATTTCCACCTCGGCAAAGCCCCATATTGATTGGCCCCAAAAACGAATGATGCTTGCCATATTTGTCATATATTAAGGCACAAGTGGCAACTCCTAGGGCAATTAAACTACTTACTAAACTATTAGCCATTGCCCCAAAAACGCCCAAAAACAACAAAAGAATCCCGAAAATAATCGCATTATTTTTACTCACTTTCCCACTCGGAATTACTCTTTCTGGACGCTCAATTTTATCCAATTCTAGATCAAAAATATCATTGAAAACAATGCCCCCACCGTATAAACCAATCGTTGATAGGCATAAAAATACAACTTTCGTTAGGTTTATATCTTCCATTGAAAAAGAAAAGGTAGCAATGGTAACGCCAGCAATAATATCAGCGATAGCCGTGATAATATTGGCAGGTCGGGTCAGTTGTAAGTAAGCTTTTAGGTTCAAGGTTTTGGTGTTTTTCTAGAATAAAGAATTTTATTTTTATCTAACTAATTATCAAAGAATTTTTATCGACTCTCGGAATTTGTCCACCACGTAAAACTGTGTTTCCATTAAACTTCAAACTTTGATCAATTACTACTGGCGTTTCAAAATCGGTCACATTTATTTGCCCACTTTGTGCGAAAGCATTGATGGCATTTTGGTAGGTTACTAATTGAATATCAGCGTCCGAAATTCCTTTTATTTTCATCAAAGCGGCAGTTTTTGGCACAGCCAGTGGGTCACTTATGCCCCAATCGGCAGCCGAGTTTATCATAATTCTTTCCGAGCCATATTTTTTTACGATTTCTACCATTCGTTCATTGCCCATTTTGGTAAATGGATAAATCGTAAAAGCTGCCCAAAAACCTTGGTCAAGCACACGTTCAACGGTTTCTTCATTATTATGGTCGATTATAACCATGCTTGGGTCAATTCCGTGTTCGAGAGCAATTGACATGCTTAGCTCAGTTCCTTTCTTTTTATCACGGTGAGGTGTATGAACCTGCACTGGCAAGCCTGCTTCTTTCGATAATTCGAGTTGCAAACGATAGTATTTTTCTTCGGCGGCCGTTTGGTCGTCAAAACCTATTTCACCGACACCAACAACACCTTCTTTATACAAAAATAATGGTAAAATCTCCATTACTTGTTCTGCCAAAGCTTCATTATTTGCTTCACGAGAGTTTAAACCAATGGTGCAATAATGTTTTATCCCAAACTGCGACGAACGGAAACGCTCCCAACCAACCAAGCTGCTAAAATAATCTTTAAATGAAGCCAAACCTGTGCGTGGCTGGCCCAACCAAAAAGCAGGTTCAATAATTGCCACAACGCCCGCATCAATCAAAGCCGTATAATCGTCGGTGGTGCGAGAAGTCATGTGAATATGTGGATCAAAGAACTTCATGCCTTTTGTATAATCGGCATAATTTGCCTGTATTATTTCTGAGGTTACAAGTTCTTCGGCCGTACCTTCAAAGTGTGAAGGATTTTGCGATATTTCAGAATGTTTTTGACACATTTTATTGATTCTATTGTTGTAAATTATCTATAATTCTAAACCTCGAGTGTGTTCCATGTAAGCATTCGCTCATCAAGTTCTTTATGTTTTTTTAACTCTTCTTTGAGAGCAAGAAAATTTGTTTCTTTACAAACCAACGCCGCTGCGATATTATCATTTGAATTTTGAGATATAAATAAGGTACAAATATCTTCAAAAATTGTTTCGTTTATAAATTTACTCACTAAACGCCAAGCCTGTTCAGGAATTCTGCGGTCTGCTGCCCAACGCTCATGGGCAAGGTTAGAAATCGAATTTGCCAATGCTTGATTTGCTCGTTCGTTCAAACCTTGGATGCGGTGAATGGGTTTGTCATTAAAAATACATTTCAAAACCAATTGATTCCAAGCTAGTTCTGAAAAATTTTGCAACGGATATGGATTCTGAAAAACAATTGCATCGAAAATCAAACCTATGTTTGAACGAACCGCATCAGTAGCACGCAAAAGCCAATAATCAGGAAATGCCAAAAAGGGTAGGGCAGAAATTAAAGCAACTGCCTCATTATTTTCGGCGGTTTCAAAGAGCGAATTGATGGTTTTAGTGTAAATATCCTTGTCTGAAACATCAAGTGTGGTTAGTAAATAAACTCTCACCAATCTATCCAAAGTCCAATCGCTGATACTCACGTCATTGATTGTTTCGGTTGAATTAATGATGGTTTTACTCACAAATCTTGGCGTAGCCACAAATGCCGTTTGTAACGATTGTAAACTTCCATTATTTTTTGCTTCAATCCAATTTACTTCCTTTGGCGAAGCATATTCTTTTATTTTTTCGAATAATTGTTCTGAAAAATTCATTGTTTGCTTGGGCGAAATAGTGATTATTTATGAATTAATTCATTGATTATAAGTTCTTTGTGCATTTATTGTTTTACAGAAACCAAAAAATTAGCTGTAAATATTCAATAATGATTTTATCTATGATATGATACAAATCACCTTCAGATATAAAAGTTAAGTTAAAATCTAAACTCCTAATCATAAATTGTTTCAGCGTTTACATATTGTTGGGCAAAGACTGAGAACAAAATCCATTAAAACAATTGCAAATATAGCATAAAGAAAAGAGAATTTTTAGTTTGGTGAAGAGTGTGTTTTCTCTAATTTTTAACAATAAATGAAGATAAGTTTTTAAACTATCTTAATTGACTACAAAGCTTAGAATAATAAAAGCCCAATTTAGTAAATACTCATTAAAACAAAAACCAGTTATTGTTTCTTGCGTTGGTCTTTAATCTTTTTGATGATGTATCTTTTATAGCCTGTCGCTCCTTCATTTGATTAGATAGAGATTAGAGGAAATGTATATTCTTTGGATACCACATGCTAATTTAGACAACTCAATTTCTGCTATAAATGTGCAATCGGTTATGCTGGGAGATTTATTGGCCTTTAAAACACTAAATAATTAATAAATATATGCTTATTTTTATATTTATGTTGATATATCAACATAAATATTTAATTTTGAAAATGGAAGTGCTCAATCAGTCATTTTTTTACACCTTAGAAAAAGCCATTAAAGTGTATCGGCAATATTTTCAAACCCAATTAAAAAATGCAGGGTATGATATTACGCTAGATCAATGGCTTGTTTTAAATATGATTATTGACTATGAGGGTATCAGCCAGACAGAAATTGCCAAAAGAGTTTTTAAGGATAAAGCTTCGATTACAAGAATTATTGATCTTTTGGAATCTAATGGGTATGTAAAAAGAATTCCGCACCCAACTCATGGGAAAATGACTCAAATTAATATTACTCAAAAGGGAAACGAAACTATTGATTTGCTAAAAAAAGAAGTTCCGAAATTTAGAGATTTTGCCTTGAAAAACATTTCAGAAGACCAAAAAAAGGAAACCCAAGCTGTCTTAAAATCAATTATTTATAACTGTATATAAAAAACTATGGTGCTTGAAAATAAAATGAAAACGGCCATAATTGCCTCTGCCACTGGTACACTATTAGAATGGTATGATTTGTTTTTGGCTGTTATATTAGCAAAGTTATTGAGTAGTCAGCTATTTCCTGCCAATAGTAATACAGCATTTTTGGAGACTTTAGCTATTGTAGGTTCCTCTTTTTTTGTGCGGCCCATTGGTTCACTTTTCTTTGGCAGTATGGGCGACAGAAAAGGACGAAAAAAATCATTTTTGCTTTCCTTGTTGCTTATGGGTGGAGCCACATTTTTCATCGGACTTATTCCTACATTTAGTCAAATAGGGTGGGCTGCACCTATTCTATTATTACTATTAAGATTGGCACAAGGCTTTGCATTGAGTGGTGAGTATTCTGGTGCTATTGTGTATGTTGCCGAAAACGCCCCTGCCGAAAAACGAGGTTATTATACTGGGTTTATTCAAGCTACTGTGCCAATTGGTCTTTTGCTCTGTTTAGTTGTGGTGATAGCGGTTCAGTCAATGATGAGTCCTGAGGATTTTAATAGTTGGGGCTGGCGACTACCTTTTCTGACTAGTGCCTTTTTGGTGTTTTTTTCCTACCTCGCAAGGCGAAAAATGGATGAAACACCTGTGTATTTGGCAATGAAAGACTCGGGCAATTTATCAAAGTCGCCCGTAAGAGAATCATTGGATACCTGGAAGAAAATAAAGCTTATATTGATGTTGATTTTTGGAGGAAATGCAGCTCAAAGTACGATTATGCAGACCTCACAATTTGTAACACTTTATTTTTTACAAAGAGCCATGAAAGTAGATGAGTTTACAAGTTTCACTATTTTGGCTGTGGCTTTGCTTCTTGGAACGCCGTTTTTTCAATGGGCGGGAGCTTGGAGCGATAAAATAGGACGAAAAAAAGTCATTTTCATGGGTATCTGTTTGGGTTTAATTTCAATACCTATTTCCTTTTATCTTTTTAATGCCTTGGGAAATCCAAAAGGTTTGACAACCGTACATGGGTTGCCAGTAAACACAACGCTACTTTTTATTTTTATGGCGTTTATTAATATGATAGCAAGTGCCCTTGTTTATGGCCCAATGGGCATATTTGTGATGGAATATTTTGAAAGTAAGGTACGCTATACCAGCATGGGTTTTACTCATAATATAGGCAATGGACTCATTGGTGGGGCAACTCCATTGGTTACAGAATTTCTTAAAGCAAATATAATTGTTGGGGCCGCTTTGTCACCCTTTGTAGGTTTATTATATCCCATAGGTCTTGTGGCATTAGCATTCGTAATTAATCCTTTTTTAAAAGAGAGCAAAGACTTATAAGACTAAATTTTTAAAATAAAGCAATCATGCAAAAACAATTTGCCAGTGTTTCAGACTTGGAAGAAAAACAAATCACATTTACTGAAATAGCACCAAATATATACGCTTACACCACTCAAGGCGACCCAAATAGTGCTGTGATTATTGGCGACGACCATGTGTTGGTGATGGAAGCCCAAGCAACTCCAGTGATGGCAAAAGCCTTAATTGAAAAAATCAGAACAGTTACTGATAAACCCATAAAATACTTAATACTAAGCCATTATCATGCAGTAAGGGTATTGGGTGCCTCTGCCTTTGATGGTGCCGAAATTGTTTGTTCTGCTAAAACTTTAGAAATGATAAATGAACGTGGTGAGCAGGATTTTAAAAGTGAAACCGACCGATTCCCAAGGTTATTTAAGTCTGTGGAATCGATTCCTCATTTGACTTACCCAACCATCACTTTCGAGACAGCCATGACCATCAATTTGGGCAATAGAATTGTAGAATTGAAACATTTAGGTGCTGGCCATACCCGTGGTGACATCGTGGCTTGGGTGCCAGATTGCAAGGCACTTTTTAGTGGAGACTTGCTTGAATACGGAGCTACACCTTATTGCGGAGATGCCCAATTAGAAGAGTGGCCTCAAACATTGCAACATATAAAAGCATTGGGTGCTGTTTGTGCTGTTCCAGGTCGTGGAAATGCTCTATTTAATGAAAATGAAGTAAATGAATCAATTGATAGTACCACGAAATACGTAACAATGCTACTCGATACAGCGAAAGTTGCGGTATCAAAAGGTTTGGATTTGACAGAAGCCTATAAGGAAATTCATGGTTTAATGAAACCCATTTTTGGTGACTATGTAATATTTGAACATTGTATGCCTTTCAATGTAACCCGTGCCTATGAAGAAGCACAAGGTATCAAGCATCCTAAAATATGGACAGCAGAAAAGGACAAAGAAATGTGGTTTGCATTGCAAGCAAGTATTTGATTTTTAATAAAATATTCCAGCATGAAATCATCAAGTAATTCAAGAAGGTCATTTCTGAAAAATACAGCTTTAGGAGCTGCATTTGCAGCAACACCAACTCCACTAAAAGCTGAAAATTTAGAAGCGAAAACATTACAAACCAAACTGACCAAGGAATATGGATTTTCAGTACCCATCATCTCGGCAGGTATGGCGTTTGTTGCCAATGCCGAATTGGCCATTGCCGTTTCAAAAACAGGTGCTTTGGGGCAAATGAGTGGTTCGGGATTTCCTGTGGATTATTTAAAAAGTCAGATACAAAAAATAAAAACAGAGCTAAAAGGAAAACCTTTCGGCGTCAATTTCATACCTCGTTTTATTCAGATTGAACATATTGAAGCATGTATTGCTGAGAAAGTACCTGTTGTGATTTTTTTCTGGGATGATGTACCAGCCGTATACATCAAACGACTAAAAGAAAATAAAGTAAAAATTTGGATACAGATAGGCAGTTTGGCAGAAGCCAAAGTTGCCGTGGAAGCTGGTGCAGATGCCTTAATAGTGCAAGGGTACGAAGCTGGAGGACATAACAGAAGTACGGCTTCTGTATTTTCTTTATTGCCCAATATTAAAAAAGCCTTACCACAAATACCCCTAATTGTTGCAGGTGGCATAGCGGATGGCCAAGGATTGGCCGCTGCACTTATTTTGGGGGCAGATGCTGTTTCGGTTGGTACTCGATTTTTAGCTACACCAGAATCCAATGCTCATCCGGAATACAAAAAAAGGGTTGTGGCGGCCGATGTACATGATACCGTACATCATAACATATTTGGTTTTGATTTCCCAGATGCAACAGTAAGGGGCATTCGCAATAAAATAGTGGCAGAATATGAAGGGAAAGATTATCCTGCTCCTTATGCCAATAAAAAACCTGAAGATTTTCCAATCATAGGTCAGTCGGCGATGGGGCCAATTAGGCGATTTTCAGGCGTACTACCAACACCAGAAACCACTGGCGATTTTGAGCAAATGAGCTTATTGGCTGGAGAATCAGTAGGACTAATTAAAGATATAAAACCTGTGGCAGAAATTGTAAGTCAAATGGTAAAAGAAGCAAAGTTTTGTTTGGCAAAATTCTAAATCTATGAAAATGAAATTGTTTTTAAAACTATTGCTTTGTTTAGCATTTGTTAATGTGGGATGTAGCTCAAAATTAAGTAGTAATAAGGTGAGAAAGGCTAAATTGGCAGAAAGCAAACTACACCACATCGTCCTATTTAACTTTAAAGAAACTGCCCCAATTGACACCATTGAAAAAGCTATGTACGAACTTTTTGGTACTATTAAAGGAGTAAATGACCTAAGTTTTAATAAAAATGTATCCAGCAGGGGCAAGCTCGACAAAGGGTACAAATATTCATTCTATATGACTTTTAAATCTGAAATTGTAAGGGATTCTGTTTTTTATACCCACCCTAACTATAAAAAGATTGGCGGTATTATAGGTCCACATATCAACGAATATCTTATTTATGACTATTGGATACCAGAGAAGAAGTAATTGACAATAATTTTTTGGTAAAATTCCAAAATTGAATGTTTGTATATTTTTTAAAAATTATGGGTAAAGTTATAAACCCTACTTTAGAACCTAATAATTTAAATATTTTTTGATAAAATAACGATGTTTGAATACCAAACTTATCCATTTGTAAAACCGCCTGAATTAAGTAATGTTAATTCTAAAATTTATGATTTAAGCATCGTAGGTGGTGGTCCTGTCGGTTTAACCTTGGCTTTGTCCTTGGCAAAACAAGGAGTCAAAGTTTTGCTTTTAAATGATGGTAATCAGGTGAGTGTTGGCAGTCGTGCTATATGTTTTGCCAAAAGAAGTTTAGAGATTTTTAATAAATTGGGAGTGGCAAAACCAATGATAGAAAAAGGTGTACAATGGAATGTTGGCCGAATTTTTTTCAAAGAACAAGAAATTGATAGTTTTGATTTATCGCCTGATAATCTATCAAAATACCCTGCTTTTATTAATTTACAACAATATTATGTAGAGCATTTTCTGATAGAAGCTGCATTGAATGAACCCAAAATTGACATAAGGTGGCAGAATAAAGTAGTAAATATTGAACAGATTAATGAAGAAATTGTAAAAGCGGCTATTGAAACCCCTGAAGGTAATTATTTTATAGAAACCAAATACCTTATCGCCTGTGATGGCAGCAGAAGCACCATTCGCAGTTTAATGAATTTAGAGATGCAAGGAGAGCGTTTTGAAGAAAGATTTCTCATTGCAGATTTTAAAATGGAAGCCGACTTTCCTTCTGAAAGATGGTTTTGGTTTGACCCACCTTTTGCTCCTGGTCAAAGTATTTTATTGCATAAACAACCCGATAATTTATGGCGATTGGATTTTAAATTGGGAAAAAATGCAGACAGTTCAATTGCTCAAGACAAGGAATTTATTAGTGAAAAAATTAAAAGCGTTATTAAAGACCGACCTTTCGAATTGGATTGGACAAGTATTTATAGTTTTAGCAGTAAAAAATTAGATAGATTTGTCCATAATAATGTCATTTTTATAGGCGATGCAGCTCATGTAGTAAGTCCATTTGGAGCAAGAGGTGCCAATAGTGGCATTGAAGATGCTGATAATCTGAGTTGGAAACTTACTGCAATTTTAAAAGGGAATAATAAGGAACTTTTAGAAACATATAATGCTGAAAGGGTAGCGGCTGCAGTCCAAAATATAGCTTGTACAGGTCAGTCAAATACTTTTATTGCACCACAGGGCGAAGAAGCTACTGCCATTAGAAATGCTATTTTAGAAAAAGCTAAAACAGATGTATTTTATAAAAGGCAAATAAATTGTGGCCGACTTAGCATACCTTCTGTTTATGGTAAATATCTAAATTCCGAAGAAGGCTGCTGGCAAAGTCAAGACCTGGAGCCTGGCAGAGCTGTAAAAGATTGTAGTATCGATAACAATTATTTGATAGAAAAATTAGGCTATCATTTTACCTTACTCATTAATAAAAATAGGCTTTCGGAACACGAAAAGAAACAAATAACTAATGCAGAAATAGATATTATCGAAATTGATATATTCAAAAACCAAAAACTTTCAAAACTTTATGATTTATTGGATGGAGGTGCTTACTTAATTACCCCAGACCAATACATTTTGGGTAGATGGCGAAAATTTGAAGTTGGTGATGTATTAGATTTAATCGATTCTTATTTGTCTGGAAATCTCTTTGAACAAGAAAGTCTAATCAAAACTGAGCAGGAAATCATAGATGAAGAGGTTGCAGAAAGCCTTAGAAACGTTCATTTGTTAAATGTTATAAATTAAAATTATGCCCATTTATCATAAATTAGGAAAAATGCCACTAAAGCGGCACACCCAGTTTAAAAAAACTGATGGTGGGCTATATTATGAGCAATTGTTTGGAACAATTGGCTTCGATGGCATGTCATCTCTTTTGTATGAAATTCATCGACCAACAATGGTCAAAGAGATTTTGTCCGAAAAAGACGTTTCGCCTAAAATAGCCATTGAAAAAGGCATGAAAGCCCGCCTTTTGAAAGGTTTTGAGGTAAAGCCGAAAGATGATTTTTTGGAGAGTCGTACGCCACTTTTGGTAAATTCTGATATTCATATTGGCTTGGCAGCACCAAAAAAATCATTGCGTGAATATTTCCACAAAAATGTAGATGCCGACGAAATGCTGTTTATACACCAAGGCAGTGGTACTTTGAGGACCATGCTTGGCAATATTTCTTTTGAGTACGGCGACTATCTCATCATTCCAAGAGGCATGATTTACCAAATAGATTTCGATACTGATCAAAATCGAATTTTATACGCAGAAAGTTTTCATCCAATCTATACACCCAAACGTTATAGAAATCATTTTGGCCAGCTATTAGAGCATTCACCATTTTGTGAACGCGATTTAAAATTACCCCAAGACCTCGAAACGCATGACGAAAAAGGCGATTTCATTATAAAAATCAAAAAACAAGGCGTTTTATATGAAATGCTTTACCCTACACATCCATTTGATGTGATTGGATGGGATGGATATAATTTTCCTTATGGTTTTTCAATTCATAATTTTGAACCTATTACTGGCCGTGTGCATCAGCCGCCACCAGTGCATCAGACTTTTGAAACCAAGGCGTTTGTCATTTGTTCTTTCGTGCCACGATTGTACGATTATCATCCATTGAGCATACCTGCACCTTACAATCATTCAAATATTGATAGTGATGAAATGTTGTATTATGTAGATGGTGACTTTATGAGCCGAAACAATATTGAGCAAGGACATATCACATTACATCCATCGGGAATACCACATGGTCCAGCACCAGGGGCTTATGAGCGTAGTATCGGGCATACTGGCACTGAAGAATTAGCAGTTATGATTGATACTTTCAGACCTTTAAGCATTACTGAAGATGCTTTGAAAATTGATGATGGAAAATATTACAAGAGTTGGTTAGAGTAAAAAAACGATTAAAAAAAATAAAATGAAACAGGGAATCGCTTTTGGAATATATAATATTAAAGAAAAACCGAAAAGATTGGCAGCCAAAATGCAAGGCCAAATTATTGATCTCTTTCTTTTGGCGGAAAATAATGTTTTTGAGGCATTAAAAATTAATAATTCTGTATTTGAAAATGATTTCCTCAATGACTTTATCAGTCTTGGTAAAGAGAAGACGAATGCGGTAGTCCAAGTGTTAAAAAATATAAATCTTGAAGAATACCTGTCTTGTATAGTTACTAAAGAAGAGGCGGTTTTGCATTTGCCAATTAAAATAGGCGATTACACTGATTTTTATTCGTCAGAGCAACACGCTTACAATGTTGGTGTGATGTTTAGAGACCCAAACAATGCACTTTTACCGAATTGGAAACACTTGCCTGTTGCCTATCATGGACGTTCCAGTTCTATATTTGTTTCTGGTCAAAATTTCCATAGACCAAAGGGTCAAGTAAATGCCAGCGATACATCGCTACCTGGTTTTTCTGCAAGTAAAAGGCTTGATATAGAATTAGAAATGGCAACTATTATTGGTAAAAACAATGAAATTGGGAACGCCATAGACGTTAATGAAGCAGAGGAGTATGTATTTGGATTTAGCTTGTTTAACGACTGGTCTGCACGCGATATTCAGCGATGGGAGTATGTACCTCTTGGGCCATTTTTAGCCAAAAACTTTTTCTCTTCCATGGCCGCTTGGGTAGTACCTATTGAAGAATTAGCACCATTCAGGGTAGATGCCGAGGATCAAAACCCAAAAGTGCTGCCTTATCTGCAAGAAAAAAATCGTAAAAATTTCGACATCACTTTGGAGGTTTATCTTATTTCGCACTCAGATAAAACGCAAACCGAAGTATTATTGTGTAAGTCAAATTTCAAAAATATGTATTGGACCGTAGCTCAACAGATAGCCCACCATACGGTAAATGGATGTA
This sequence comes from uncultured Emticicia sp., assembly GCF_937903345.1. Classification (GTDB taxonomy): domain Bacteria; phylum Bacteroidota; class Bacteroidia; order Cytophagales; family Spirosomataceae; genus Emticicia. Next base: position 183,845 of record NZ_CALCZQ010000030.1, read on the forward strand.
ATCTGAATGTAGGGGACGTAATGGGTTCGGGTACTATTTCTGGAAAAACACCCGATAGTTATGGTTCGTTATTAGAGCTCAGTTGGGGTGGTAAAAATCCTATCTCATTGCCAGACGGGGGCACTCGGACATTTTTAGAAGATGGCGATACCATTATCATTAAAGGATATGCTGTAAACGACAACTATAGTGTTGATTTCGGCGAAGTAAGAACAACCATATTACCCACTAAGTAAATTTTAATTATGCTAACTATCAACCCCAAAGAAGTTTCAGTTGCAGTTTTGCATGCTTATTTACAAAGCTCAATAGCCCCACGCCCTATCGCCTTTGCCTCGACTATTGATAAAGACGGAAACGTAAATCTGAGTCCATTTAGTTTTTTCAATGTGTTTGGTACTAATCCGCCTACGCTTATTTTTTCGCCCAATAGACGTGTAAGAGACGGCAGCCAAAAACATACCCTCGAAAATGTACTGGAACACGATGAAGTGGTCATTAATATGGTTGATTTTTCAATGGTGGAACAAATGTCTTTGGCTAGTTGCGAATATGAAAAGGGAATCAACGAATTCGTAAAGGGTGGGTTTACAGAAGTGCCTTCAGTGATGGTGAAACCACCAAGAGTTCTAGCATCGAAAGCTGCCTTTGAGTGTAAAGTGAAACAGGTTATTCAAATGAGCGAAGAAGGAGGTTCTCCAAATTTAGTCATTTGTGAAGTAGTTTTGGCACATTTTTCTGAGGATATTTTAGACGAAAATGGCAAAATCGATCAAACCAAAACAGATTGGGTAGCACGTTTGGGGGGTGATTGGTATGTTAGAGCTTCGGGCGATGCCCTATTTGAAGTGGCCAAACCCAGTATTCATAAAGGGATAGGAGTAGAGGTCATTCCTGATTTTATCAAAAACGATTCGTCATTTTCTGGCAATGACTTAGGCAGATTAGGGAATATCGAAGAATTGCCTTCTGAAGAAGAAATAAACACATTTATAATTCAAAATCCCAATGCCAATTATAAAGAAATGGCCAAAGAATTTATAATAAATGCGAAGATAAAAGAAGCTTGGCTGGCACTGCTAAGCCAATCAAGATTTTGATAGTCCTTTACCAACATGACAGCATTTTACTTATTGCATTGATATTTTGGGTATTTTACAATTATTTTTACTTTCCGATACAAAACTTGCTAAAAATATTTGCTAATAAATCGTCGGAAGAAATTGCTCCTGTAATCTCACCAAGATGGTGTAACGAAAGTCTTATATCTTGTGCCAAAAAATCTCCAGTAATACCAACATCCAAGCCATTCAAAACTTCAGTTAGTGCTTCACTGGCCTTTACCAAATGTTCATAATGACGTAGATTCGTCAACATCGTATCGGCTTGTTTTTTAACTTTGGCTTTTGTTACGATTGCTGTTTTGAGTGCATCAATACCAATGTTGTTTTTGGCTGATATTTGTATACCATCAAAGTTTTCTTTTTGTACTGCCAAATCAATTTTATTTCTAACTTTAATAATCTTATCTTCCTCAAAATCTAAAATAAAATCTTCGTTAATGATTTGATTATCAGTCAATAATAAAACTATTTCAGCACGTCGCATGGCTTCTTTCGAGCGTTCAATTCCTATAGATTCTACTACATCTTTCGTTGCCCGAATTCCTGCTGTATCGATAAACCTAAACTTTATTCCTTCAATAAAAAGTACATCCTCAATCACATCACGGGTTGTGCCTGCAATTTCGGTAACGATGGCTCTCTCTTCATTCAAGAGTATATTTAAAAGCGTTGACTTTCCAGCATTGGGCGGTCCTATTATCGCCACAGGAAGGCCTTCTTTAATTACGTTTCCTGCATCGAATGAATCTATTAGGTTTTTTAGAAAGTTCTGAATTGTAGAAATTAATGATTTTAAGTCATCTCTTTCTGCAAACTCTACATCTTCTTCACCAAAATCTAATTCTAATTCTACTAAGCTTGCAAAATGAATCAGTTCTTCACGCAAAACTTTCAATTGATTCGAGAATCCACCTCGCATCAAATTCATGGCTGTTTTGTGGGCGGCTTCTGAGTCGGCCGCAATCAAATCTGCTACGGCTTCGGCTTGTACTAAGTCAAATTGTCCATTCAAAAATGCACGTTGTGTAAACTCCCCCGCTTGTGCCATTCGACAACCATTCTGAAGCAAAAGTTTCAGAATATACTTTATAATGTAGTCGCTACCATGACAAGAAATTTCTACCACATCTTCTTTTGTGAAACTTTTTGGTGTTTTAAAAACAGCAATCAAAACTTCATCAACAATCATCCCTCCATCTCGAATCGTACCAAAATGAATCGTGTGTGAATCAACCTCAGTTAAGTCTTTACCTTTGAAAATTTTATTGACAATCTTAAATGTATGTTCGCCCGAAACACGAATTACACCAATCGCTCCGATACCCTGCGGGGTTGACAACGCACAAATTGTTTCTAATTGAATCATTTATTGTAGTAAAAGAAATCTTCTCTAATATTCGATTAATCAACCTTACAAATCTTGTAAATCTTTCAATCGTGGTTTTAATTACTTATTTTTGCAAATCTACCAACTAAAATCTTAAAATCAGTGATTGTAGCTAATCAGTCGATAAATTATTTGAATCTATCGGCTTTCAGCCCAGTATCTTCGACTTTTGAAATATGTTAAAAGTAAAAACTTTATGGTATCTCAATGCAATCTTATTATTGATTGCTGTATTTATTGCTTATCAAATTTGGTTTGCTCCACGCAGAGATGCTTGGAATTTTGTACCTGATAATGCCTTCTTGGTCGTAGAGAGTTCCGAAATTCAACAATCGCTATATTCTAAAATCGACCCAACGCAGCTTGCTGACATTCCTTTTTTTTACGATGCTTTGGCACAACTAAAAAAAATCGGCGAAAGTATTGATAACGAAAAGATTGCCGCAAAGTTTTTTGAAAAGAAGCTAATAACCTATTCGCTACACCGAGAAAACAAGAAAAATCTCGAATATATTATCTACATTCCTGCAGGTGCTTTTGGTGATGATTCTTTTCTAAAAAGCCTTTTAGTGCCAGATGCTACTAAGCGTAAAGTTTATGGGCGTAATTATAAAGGGCTGCGTATCAATGAATTATATGATATTAATAGTCGCCCGCTTTTCAATTTTTTTGTACACGATGATTTTTTGGTTTGTAGCGGCTCAAAAGTATTGCTCGAAGAAGTGGCCAATCGAATCAAATCGGGGGTTGCCATCGAAAGAGTGCCATTCAAGGAGAGTAGAAAGGGAACAGCACACATCTATTTTAAGAGCAAGAGTTTGCAAGATGTGGCCGACATTCTTCCTTCGCAATTATCACCCAATTTGATTGAATTTTTTGGAAATATTACGCCACGCAACCCTGATATTGTTTTCGAAAAACAAAAACTTCCCAATATTATTTCGGCCTACATTTACTCAAAAGGCACGAATGTCATTCCGTTTTTGGGAATTTTTGCTCGTCAAAAACCTCAGCCATTTACTTGTACTGACTTGATTCCGGAAAACACAGCCATTACGATTCGTTTGAGTTTCAAGAATAAACTCTTGCTCGCACAAGATTTTAATACTTACATGAAAAACGAAGAACCAGAGCTAGTTGCCGAAAAAGATAGTGTTAATCGTTTACTCAATGCCAATCTCAATAGCTTTTATTCTATCCTAAAAGATGAAATAGTTTTGTGTGAAATGGAAACATCCTCTGATGAGCCATCAAAGAAAATCTTGTTAATCAAAACTGAAGACTCGGCCGAAGCCCTTAATTTATTCGATGATTTAGCCACCAATGCCGAAAAGATTTCAAGTTATTTTAAAGCACAACCATTTACCTATCTCAATAATTTTGTTAGAAAAATTGATGTCAGCCAATTACCTGCCATGCTGTTTGGTTCGGTTTTCAAAGGCTTTTCAGAATGTTATTATTCTCAAAAAGACGATTACATTATTCTGGCAAGCGATGATGATGCCATGCGAGAATACCTTAATAGTCTAAATACAGGTCAAACCTGGGCAAAATCAAGCATTTATTCCAGTTTTATTGATAAACTTAGTCCACAATCGCAAGTTACCGCCATTATTAGCCCACAGCGAGTTTGGAATAATATTTATTATTCATTACCCAAAAAGTGGCAAGCCTCAACGCTCAAACATGAAATACGAGTGAAAGATATACGCGTGATGGCTATCGAGAATTTTGTAATTAATAGCACGTTTGGAACAAAGATTTTGATAGAAAAGGTACCGCAAACCAAAAAGGAGGCAATGATAAATAAACTATTTTTGCAAGATAGTTTGGTTTTAAAAAGCTCTTTGGTCGGTATTCCAAACATCATCAGAAATTCAGTAAATGCAGTCGATGAAATTATCGTTCAACAAGCCGACAAGCAACTTAAATTATTAACAAATACGGCCAAAGAAATAAATACCATTTCTCTCAGTGAGGCAATAAATACCAACTATTTATTACCAACCGATTATTTCCAAGATGGGCTACTTCATTATCTAACCACCACTCTAAGTAGTTTGGTGATTTTGAGCAGGGATAATACACGGGGAATAATAGCAAGTTCGCCTGAATTATCAATTGATGGGAAAGTGAAAGCTTTAGCTATTAACGAAACAAAAATTTATATTGTTGATGCTTCTGGTGCAATCTATATTATTAATGAAGAAACCCAAAATGTAAGTAAGTTAAAAACACCTACCCCGCTCGCTAACATTGTTCAGATTCAGCCAGTGAAATATAAAAACAATCCTTATTTGGCAGTATTGCAAAAAGATGGTACACTCAATATATTGTATGAACAAGGTCACATTTTGAGTGGTTTTCCAAAAGTACCACTTACTGCTCGACCAATAGGAATGATTGTAGAAGAAGATGGCAACAAAAACTCGACTATCACCTTGCTTTCTGAAATTGGTGAAATTAAGAAAGTAGATATGCTTGGCAATAATATAATCAATGACAATATTCAGTTAGAGCGGCCAGATAAAGGAACAGTCTTTGAGTTGTTATTCGACCAAAACCGTAAAGATTGGTTAGTAGTACGTCGCACATCTACTTCGATGGTAATTTTTAATAAACAAGGTGCATCGGTTATAAAAATAGAAAGCACAGATTTCATGAAATCGCAACTAAAGTATTATGATTTAGGAAATGATTTACGAGTAATTTCTATCTTCGATGGCAAGAACAATACTTTCTTCGACCTAAAAGGCAATACAATCGGCGATAAACCATTGCCAGCCAGTGCATTACCCGCACTTTCGTATGCCGAAGCTTATAATAAATTATACATTTATAACCCAAACAAAACCAAGTTTGAGGTCTGGACGGTAAAATTGAAGTAAATATTAAATATTTCTACAAAACATTTGCATCTAAAAAATAAAAATTATATCTTTGCACTCACATTAAGAAACGGAGTATTCTTCTCTGGTCGAATGAAGTCCCGAAATACTCGGGAAACCAATTTGATTATTGACCTGTTGAGTTGTCTGAATTTATTTCTCTACACTCATTTGAAACGGTCTCCGAAAGCTTTTGAAAATTTACAGGAATCATTGCAAGGTAACAAGGAATTGTCCTGCACCTATTTGGTCCTTACCACACGTGGTTTGCAATGCAAAGTTTAAGTTGACAATGGTCAACCTCTGAAAAAAGTAAATAAATTATTAATTTAAATTTGTAATCGTGCGATTATTTTACGATATTTGCACCCCAGTTTACGTTGAACTGGAGAAAAGATGATAGTTTAGGTTAAATTAGCAAAATAAAGCGTAAAATACCATGTCTGGAATTATTGGAAAGAAGGTTGGAATGACAACTATCTTCAACGCCGAGGGTCAAGCAGTACCATGTACTTTGATTGAAGCAGGCCCTTGCGTTGTTACTCAGGTTCGTACCGAAGATAAAGATGGCTATACAGCTATTCAGTTAGGGTACGGCGAAAAGAAAGAAAAAAATACAAGTCGTTCGCTTGTAGGTCATTTTAAGAAAGCAGGTACAACACCCAAGCGTAAATTAGTAGAATTCAAAGAATTCGAAAAAGAATATAACCTTGGTGAAACTATTCGTGTTGAAGATGTTTTTGTAGAAGGAGATTTCATAGACGTAAGCGGAAACTCGAAAGGACGCGGTTTTCAAGGTGTTGTTAAGCGTCACGGTTTTGCTGGGGTAGGTGGTCAAACACACGGTCAGCACAACAGAGGTCGTCACCCTGGTTCGATTGGTGCTTGTTCGTTTCCATCACGTGTATTTAAAGGTGTTCGAATGGGTGGTCGTATGGGAAATACGCGTACCACAATTCAAAACTTGAAAGTATTGAAAGTACTTACTGAGCAAAACCTTATTGTAGTGAATGGTTCAATCCCTGGAGCGAAAAATTCTTACATTACCTTGCACAAATAATAGCAATCCCACGCCCTCAAATGGGATTTGTTAAGTATAGTATAAATTAAGTTTTCTCTAGGGCGGAAAGCATTTAGGTCGAAACTGAACGACATCGAAAAAATACAGTAATAATCAAATGAATTTATCAATATTAAGCAAAGACGGAAAAGACACAGGTCGCACAGTTACATTAGCAGACAGTGTTTTCGGAATCGAGCCAAACCAACACGTAGTTTACTTAGATGTAAAACACTATTTGGCTAATCAACGTCAAGGAACTCACAAAGCAAAGCAAAGAGCTGAGATTAATCGTTCTACTAAGAAAATCGTTCGCCAGAAAGGTTCAGGAGGTGCTCGTCACGGTTCTACAAAAGCTCCGATTTTCGTAGGTGGTGGTCGTGTATTTGGTCCAGTTCCTCGTGATTACGATTTCAAACTCAACAAGAAAATCAAAGTGTTGGCTCGTAAGTCAGTACTTTCTTCAAGAGCGGCAGAAAGCAATATTTCAATCATTGAAAACTTTACTTTCGAAGCACCAAAGACAAAATCATATTTGTCATTCCTTAATGCACTTTCTTTGACTGGCATCAAAACTTTGTTTATCATTGGTGATTATGACAGTAATGTATATTTATCAGCACGTAATATTCCTAAAGCCAAGGTGATAAGTGTTGATGAGGTAAGTACTTATGACTTAATTAATGCCGATAAAGTGTTAATTAGTGAAAGTGCATTGTCGAAAATTGAAACAATATTGAATTAAGACTTATAGTTGCGTTGCAACTTATAAATTATACGAAAATGAGCGTACTCAAAAGACCAATCGTTACCGAAAAATCACAAAAACTTACTTCAACAGGTAAATTTGTGTTTGAGGTTGAGTTGACTGCGAATAAAATCGAAATCGCAAAAGCTGTCGAAAAAATGTATGGTGTTACCGTAACCGATGTAAACACTGTTCGCCAAATCGGCAAAAAGAAATCGAGAATGACTCGTAGCAGAGCATCATCAGGGATGACTTCTACTTTCAAGAAAGCAGTAGTTACATTGAAAGATGGTGATTTAATCGATTTCTACGAAAATTTGTAATAATAGCTTATTAAGTTACATTACATAATTTACTAAATTAAAGTATAGCCTTGGGCTGCAAAAGATTAAGTAACAATGGGTATCAAAAAATTAAAACCAAACACACCTGGCCAACGTCATAGAATTGCTCCTGATTTTTCAGACATTACAGCAAGTAAGCCAGAGAAAAGCCTAACCGCTACTATCAAAAGAACAGGTGGTAGAAATAGCGAAGGTCATCGTACTGCACGTTATATCGGGGGTGGACACAAACGCAGATATCGTTTGATAGATTTCAAAAGAAACAAAGTAGATATTTCTGCCGAAGTAAAAACTATCGAGTATGACCCAAATCGTACTGCACGTATTGCTTTAGTTGAGTATACTGACGGGGAGAAGGCGTATATTATTGCCCCAAATGGCTTGAAAGTTGGACAGGCTATCATTTCAGGTTCGAATGTCGCACCAGAAATTGGTAACACCCTTCCAGTAGGAAATATGCCACTTGGTACTATTATTCACAACATCGAATTACAACCTGGTAAGGGTGCTCAGATGGCACGCAGTGCTGGGGCATATGCCCAAGTATTGGCGAAAGATAGCAAATATGTTACTTTGAAAATGCCTTCAGGTGAAATGAGAATGGTACTCGCAACCTGTCTTGCTACAGTAGGTACCGTATCAAATGCCGACCATATGAATGTAACACTTGGAAAAGCCGGTCGCAAACGTTGGTTAGGGGTTCGTCCAAGAGTAAGAGGTGTTGCAATGAATCCAGTTGATCACCCTATGGGTGGTGGAGAGGGTCGTTCGTCAGGTGGTCACCCACGTTCACGTAACGGTTTATTAGCAAAAGGTAAGAAAACTCGTGATACAACCAAGCCTTCATCGAAGCTTATTATATCAAGAAGAAAAAAATAATAATCAAGCAGTTTAATGGCTTTTTGATTTAGAAATAGACAAAGAGTTCAAAACTTAACCGTAGCGAGAAATCGCTCAGAATAAAAAAAAATGGCACGTTCACTTAAAAAAGGACCATACATTGATTTTCGCCTCGACAAAAAAATTGTCGACATGAATAATTCAGGCAAAAAGTCAGTAATCAAAACGTGGTCACGTCGTTCTATGATTTCACCAGATTTCATCGGGCACACCTTCGCAGTACATAATGGAAATAAATTTATTCCTGTTTATGTAACTGATAACATGGTCGGACACAAACTTGGTGAATTTTCACCAACTCGTAATTTCCGTGGTCACGTAGCAAAGAAAGATAAAGGTAAAAGATAATAATTACAATGAAGAATGAAGAAGGTAGAATGAAGAATGTTAATTGAAAAATGTAGACTGAAAAGTAAGCATAATTTTTAATCGCTATTGCGAACCGTTCATAATTCTTAATTCTTAATTCATAATTCTACATTTCAAGAATAATGGAAGCAGTAGCAAAACTTAATGATTACCCTACTACGCCTCGTAAGGCAAGATTAGTGATTGACCTTATTAGAGGGATGAAGGTAAGTCAGGCTTTAGGCATTTTGAGCTTTCAGCCACAACATGCAGCACCTGTAGTGAAAAAAGTCTTATTATCAGCTGTTGCCAACTGGCAGCAAAAGAACGAGGACTTGAAAATCGAGGATGCTGAATTGTATGTAAAAACAATTTATATTGACGGTGGACGTATGTTGAAACGCATGAGACCAGCTCCACAAGGACGCGGTCATCGTATTCGTAAGCGTTCTCATCATCTTACAATCGTAGTTGACAGTGCAAATTAATTCAATCAAATAGCGAACGATACACTACTCGTATTGCTTAATAAAGTAAATTACCAATGGGACAAAAAGTAAATCCGGTAGGTTTAAGACTTGGTTATATTAGAGGATGGGATTCTAACTGGTATGGTGGAAAAACATTTGCTGAGAAATTAGTCGAAGATCAAGAAATCCGTAAATATGTTTCAGCTCGTATTCCAAAAGGTGCTATTTCGAAAGTAGTTATCGAGCGTACCTTAAAACGCATCACACTCACAATTCATACAGCCCGTCCAGGCGTTGTAATTGGTAAAGGTGGAAATGAAGTTGATAAAATCAAGGAGGAGCTAAAAAAATTAACCAGTAAGGATGTTCAGATTAATATCTATGAAATTAAACGTCCAGAACTAGATGCCAAATTAGTAGGAGAGTCAATTGCTCAACAACTTGAGGCTCGTATTTCCTACCGTCGTGCCATGAAACAAGCAATACAGGCTGCAGTTCGTGTTGGTGCTCAAGGTATTAAAGTAAAGCTGGGTGGTCGTTTAGCAGGAGCAGAGATGGCTCGCAATGAAATGTACAAAGAAGGTCGAATTCCTTTGCATACACTTCGAGCAGACATCGACTACGCAATCTCTGAAGCTTTAACCGTATATGGTAAAATCGGTATTAAAGTATGGATTTTTAAGGGTGAAGTTTACGGTAAGCGTGACTTAACTCCAGCAGGCGGTGGAACAGCTCAATCGAACAACGAAAGAGGTGGGTCAGATGCTCAATCAGGCGGACGTGGTGGTCGTGATGACCGCAGAGGCGGAGGCCGTGATGACCGTAGAGGCGGAGTCCGTGATGACAACAGAGGCGGTGGCGGCGGTGGTCGTAACAATAGCAACAACAACAATCGTAGTGGTGCTGCTGGCGGAAATCGCAATAACAACAATAATAGAGGTACAGGTCCAAATAAGAGATAAGCACCTAACTTAGTTTCATGTTTACTTCTCGAAAACTTTTGGTGTATTCATTGGAACTTTAGGAAAATTTAACTTGAAACTAAGCACTCAGTGCTGAAAATATAACATCGTCATGTTACAACCAAGAAGAACCAAATTTCGTAAGCAACAAAAAGGCAGAATAAAAGGTCTCGCCACTCGTGGACATGAGATAGCTTTCGGAACATTCGCTATCAAATCTTTAGAGCCAGGTTTTATTACCTCTCGTCAGATTGAAGCAGCACGTATCGGTGTTACCCGTGCAATGAAACGTGAAGGTCAAGTGTGGATTCGTATTTTTCCAGACAAACCAATCACCAAGAAACCACTTGAGGTGCGTATGGGTAAGGGTAAAGGAGCACCTGAATATTGGGTAGCCAGTGTTAAACCAGGTACAATTTTATTCGAGGCAACTGGAGTTCCAGTAGAAGTAGCCACTGAAGCGTTACGCTTAGCTGCACAAAAACTTCCCGTTCAAACTAAATTTGTAGTCCGCAAAGACTACCAAGAAGGAGCTGAATAATAACAATAGTTCTGAATCCTGAGTGCTGAATTCTGAATTATATTGAGTTTTAAACTCAGACCTCAGAACTCAGAATTCAAAATTCAGTAAAAGTTCAAATAATAAAATGAAACAGTCAGAAATTAAAGCATTGTCACTTGAGCAGTTAGAGCAAAATATTGCTGTTGAAAAAGATAGAATCTTGAAATTACAGTTTGCTCACGCCATTACACCCATCGAAAATCCGATGCGTATTCGTCAGTCTCGTAGATTGATAGCTCAATTGATGACCGAATTCAACGCAAGATAAATTATAGCAATCCCTGTAAATAACAGGATATCAAGTATCTGAACAATGGAAGAAAGAAATCTCAGAAAAGAGCGTATCGGGACGGTAGTAAGCAACAAGATGGATAAATCAGGTGTTGTAACTGTTGTTCGTAAATTGAAGCATCCGAAATACGGAAAATTTATGCTCAAAACCAAGAAGTTTATGTTCCATGATGAGAACAATGAAGCTGGTATCGGTGATACTGTTAAGATTCAAGAGACTCGTCCTTTGAGCAAAAACAAAAATTGGAGATTAGTAGAAATCGTAGAAAAAGCGAAATAATAGCCCCAATTTTATTCTCTTTAACTGGAGAAAGCTATTAACTAAATTATCTCTTATACTGTTTGACACCCAATTGGTGTTAAAATAGACTTAAGGGTATTAACAATTCATAAGACAATGTTACAGCAAGAATCAAGAGCAGGTGTTGCCGACAACAGTGGTGCAAAAGAAGTGCTTGTTATCCGTGTATTGGGTGGCACACGTAAACGTTATGCATCAATCGGTGATAAAGTTGTCGTAACGGTGAAATCAGCCCTTTCATCTTCAAATATGAAGAAAGGAACTGTATCAAAGGCTGTTGTTGTGAGAACTACCAAAGAAGTTCGTCGCAAAGATGGTACTTACATTCGTTTTGAAGACAACGCAGTCGTATTATTAAACAATCAAGATGAGCCACGTGGCACTCGTATTTTTGGACCTGTAGCTCGCGAGTTGCGTGAGAAACAATTCATGAAAATCGTTTCTTTGGCTCCAGAGGTTCTTTAATTTGAAAGAAGGCTTGGAATCCTCTCCTTCAGGAGTAGAGCCCAAATCTTAATTATAATTATAAAACTTCTTAATTTTCAAATTCAAAGTAATGGAAAGAAAATTCAATAAGCAGCAAAAACAACATGTACGCACTGGCGATACGGTTGAAGTGATTGCAGGTAATGCTAAAGGAAAGCGTGGTGTTATAAGTGAAGTAATTGCAGCTAAACAACGTGTAGTTGTTGATGGTGTGAATATCATGAAAAAGCACGTGAAGCCTTCTGCTCAGTCTCCTCAAGGTGAAATCCGTGAGTTTGCAGCTCCTGTTCACATTAGTAATGTAATGTTGGTTGATCCAGCGACAGGCGAGACTACTCGAACTGGTCGCAAGGAAAACGACAAAGGAAAATTACAAAGATTTTCGAAGGCAACTGGAAAATTCATTTAATCAATTACCATTTGATATTGGTTTCTGCCGAAACTTTTATCAATAAATATGAGGGTCGGAAATCCTCCTATTAAAAAAAACAATGGCACGTTTAAGAGACAAATACACTAAGGAAATTGTACCATCTTTGAAAGAAAAGTTTGGATACAAATCAGTGATGCAGGTTCCATCATTGAAAAAGATTGTGGTAAATCGTGGGGTTGGAGCTGCAACCGGGGACAAAAAGTTAATTGATAGTAGTTTAGAGGAAATCTCTACAATTACGGGTCAGAAAGCGGTAGCTACACTTTCTAAGAAAGCCGTTTCAAATTTTAAACTACGTGAAAATATGCCAATCGGTGTAAAAGTAACTTTGCGTGGTGATAAAATGTATGAATTCTTAGATCGTTTGACTGCCATTGCACTTCCACGTGTGCGTGACTTCAAAGGTATTAGCGATAAAGGCTTTGACGGACGCGGGAATTACACGTTCGGTGTGAAAGAGCAAATTATCTTCCCTGAAATTTCGATTGATAAAATCTCTAAAATTCAGGGTATGGATATTACGTTCGTTACATCAGCAGGAACAGATGCTGAAGCTTACGAATTATTAAAAGCAATGGGAATGCCTTTTGCAAGCATTAAGAAATAATATTAAGATTTCGATATTTATAATTCAGTCATAAAATGGCAAAAGAATCAATAAAAGCAAGAGATAGAAAGAAAGCAGCTTGTGTTGCTAAATACGCTGTAAAGCGTGCTGCTTTGAAAGAAGCAGGCGACTTAATTGGCTTAGATAAACTACCTCGCAACGCTTCACCTGTACGTTTACACAATCGTTGTCAATTAACGGGTCGTCCGAGAGGATATATGCGTAAGTTTGGTATTAATCGTGTTACTTTCCGTGAAATGGCAAGTAAAGGTTTAATTCCAGGAGTTACAAAAGCATCGTGGTAAATTCTGCCTATGTACTTATTTTGATGTAAATATTTTTAGTTATTTTATAACTTTATAAAGAATATTTTTGCTTCTTGATAATTACTTGCACAGATACTACTTTTATTAAAAAATATTTTCTAATTTTGCAGCCCAGTTAAGAAAGTCGTGCTTACGATACTGCTTGACGCCGGCTTAGGTATCCAAAATTAAATATCAAAAATGATTACAACGGATCCAATAGCAGACTTCCTAACCAGAATTCGAAATGCCATCAAGGCACGTCATAGAGTGGTAGAAATTCCTGCTTCGAACATCAAAAAAGCGATTACTCAAGTACTTTACGATAAGGGCTTTATACAAAGCTATAAATTCGAAGAAGTTGCTCCTCAAGGAGTAATCAAAATTGCATTGAAGTATAATCCGGTTACGAAACAATCCGCAATTGTTGAATTGAAGAGAGTTTCAAAGCCTGGTTTGCGTAAATATGCGGGTACAACTGATATTCCACGTGTTTTAAATGGTTTGGGTATTGCTATCGTGTCAACATCGAAAGGTGTAATGACGGATAAAGAAGCTCGTGCATTGAAAGTAGGTGGAGAGGTTTTGTGTTATATCTATTAATACGTTCCTTATTTATTGACTTCATGTGTATTAATACACTTTTAAGTCTACACTTATTTAAATAATTTGTTGACCGCTCTTAATAACTCGTGCAAACGATATTATTCTGAAGCCTTAAACTATTCAATAAAATGTCAAGAATTGGTAAAAAACCAGTTGCCCTTCCTAGTGGCGTGACTATTTCGGTAGATGAACATAACATTGTTACTGTAAATGGTCCCAAGGGTACACTGTCTCAGAAAGTTGATCAGGATATCATAATTTCTATTGAGGGAAATGAACTAAAAGTTGATAGACCTACTGAACAAAAAAGACACAAAGCTTTACACGGTTTATACCGATCATTAATTAATAATATGGTCATTGGTGTTAGCACTGGTTATAAAGCTGAAATGGAAATTGTCGGTGTAGGTTATAAGGCTACTAATAATGGTAATGTACTCGATTTAAGTTTGGGTTATTCGCACAACGTTTATTTTGTAGTACCTTTAGAATTGAAAGTAACAACCGCTATGGAAAAAGGAAAAAATCCTATGGTTGTGCTTGAGGGTACAGACAAACAATTAGTAGGCTTAGTTGCATCAAAAATCAAATCACTTCGTAAGGTTGAGCCATACAAAGGAAAAGGTATTAGGTTTGTTGGTGAAGTTATTCGTCGTAAGGCTGGTAAAACATCTGGCAAGAAGAAATAATCATTAGACACAAGACGTAGGAGAAACAAGAAATGTTTATTATTAAACTTGCTGCTCTGAAAATCACAAATTAGCAAATACAATGTCAAGTGTAAAAACTGATAGAAGACAAAAAATTAAGTGGAGTATCCGCAGAAAAATCTCTGGTACAACCGAGAGACCACGTTTGTCGGTTTTCCGTTCAAATACTGCCATCTACGCTCAATTAATTGACGATTCTAAAGGTGAAACTTTAGCGGCCATTTCAACAACTGAATTAGGTTTGAAAGGCGTAAAAATCGACAATTCAAAAGAAGTGGGTAAAAAAATAGCTGAAAAAGCGGTAGAAAAAGGTATCCTTGCCTGTGTATTCGATCGTAATGGTTATTTATATCATGGTAATATCAAAGCCGTGGCTGAAGGAGCCAGAGAAGGCGGTTTGAAATTCTAATCTTGAAATTCTGGATCAATGAACAAAGCAAAAGTAAACGAGGCAGAACTCAAAGAAAGAGTAGTCGCCATCAATCGTGTAGCAAAAGTGGTAAAAGGTGGACGTCGTTTTAGCTTCTCGGCTATCGTTGTTTTAGGCGATGGTAAAGGGGTAGTAGGTCAGGGTTTAGGAAAGGCACTTGAAGTAACTGAGGCTATTGCCAAAGCTATTGAAGACGCCAAGAAAAACCTAGTTTCTGTACCTATTATTAATGATACAGTACCTCATGAAATTCATGGAAAATTCTCAGGTGGTTTCGTATTTGTTAAACCTGCGGCTCCTGGTACTGGAATTATTGCAGGTGGTGCGATGCGTGCCGTTTTGGAAGCGGCCGGTGTTCACAATGTATTAGCAAAATCTAAAGGTTCATCAAACCCTCATAATGTAGTAAAAGCTACAATCGATGCTCTAAGTCAAATGAGAGCTCCGCATACAATAGCTTTTCAGCGTAGTGTAAAAATGACTAAAGTATTCAACGGATAATTTGCTCTGAGCTTTAAGACTACCAATAGTGCTTTTTTTGTATCTAAGGTTCTTGAAGTTTGTGGCGTTTAGCTAATAAATAAATGGCAAAGGTAAAAATTACACAAGTAAGAAGTATCATTGGAAGACCAGAAACTCAAAAGCGTACAATTGCTGCTTTGGGTCTAGGCAAACTTAATCGTACTGTTGAAAAAGAGCTAAACCCTGCGATGCAAGGGATGATTAATTCGGTTAAACACCTGTTAATTATTGAAGAGGCGTAAGTTATTCATTAGTTTTTTTTAAAAAAAATATCAATCTGCAAATATACACATGCAATGAATTTATTTCTAATTTGTTTTTGCTATTGGTATTTTTCAAAGGCATAGCCGAGTAAATCTGATGGTCAGATTTGCGTATTTTTAACCCGATTTTTTAATCGTATTACAATGAAATTAGAATCTCTTAAACCTAACAAAGGTTCAGTAAAGGCAAATGATAGAGTGGGACGTGGACATGGTTCAGGTGGTGGTGGTACTGCCAAACGTGGTCACAAAGGAGCAAAGTCTCGTTCAGGTTACAGCCAGAAACGTGGTTTCGAAGGAGGGCAGATGCCATTACAGCGTCGTGTTCCTAAATTTGGTTTTAAAAATATCAACCGTGTAGAATATAAGGCTATCAATTTGGATACTATACAGGCACTATTTGATAAAACTGGCATTTCTAATATCGATTTAGGTGTAATGTACAATAATGGTCTTATTTCAAAGTCCGATTTGGTAAAAATATTAGGGCGTGGAGAATTGACTGCAACTGTTAATTTACGTGCTAATGCATTTTCTTCATCGGCCGTCGCTGCTATTGAGAAGGTTGGTGGTTCTGCTACTGTTGATGCTACATTAAATAAAGAGGTTTCAGCCGTCCTAGCACCAGTAATTGTTGAAACTGTTTCTGTTGGAAAGACTGTAAAATCTAAAAAGAAAGCAGAAGGTGACGATTTGAAATTAATCGAGGGAGTTGGTCCGAAAATTGCCGATTTGTTAATTAATGCAGGAATTGTTACATTTGCAGATTTAGCAGCGACTTCTGCTGAGAAGGTCTCTGAAATTCTTAGTGCAGGTGGTTCTAACTTTGCTACACATAATCCAACTACCTGGGCTGATCAAGCTGCTTTAGCTCGTGATGGCAAGTGGGATGAATTAAAAGAATTGCAAGACAGACTCAACGGTGGCAAAGCTGAATAATTTTACTAAAACGCCTTGTTTTTCCTATCAAAATGAACAAATTCATTACGACACTCCGAAACATCTGGTCAATAGAGGAGCTTAGAAAGAGAATTCTCCAGACTATATTGATTATATTAATTTTTAGAATTGGTTCACACGTGGTTTTACCAGGTGTTGATGTAGCGAAGTTAAAAGACCTTACCAGTTCAAACGGTTTATTAGGTCTTTTAAATACACTCGTCGGTGGAGCTTTCCAAAATGCCTCTATTATGGCACTAGGAATAATGCCTTATATTTCGGCATCCATCGCGATACAATTACTTACTCTCGCCTTACCGTATTTTAGTAAACTTCAAAAGGAGGGTGAATCAGGTCGTAGAAAATTAAACCAAATCACTCGTTGGTTAACAATTTTAGTTGCATCTGCACAAGCATTAACTTATGTAAAAGCGACTATTCCAACTGATGCAATTACAATTAGCCAAGGATTATTTTACATTAGTTCTGTAATTTTAATCGTTACAGGTACAGTAATGTGTATGTGGCTTGGTGAAAGAATGACCGAAAAAGGTGTTGGTAATGGTATTTCGATGATGATTATGATTGGAATCGTTTCTAGATTTCCTGGGGCAATTATTGGTGAATCACAATCACGAGGTGGCAACGGTCAAATTCTTTTCTTTGTACTTGAATTAGTTGCCTTATTCTTTGTTGTTTTATTTGCTGTTGCAATTACACAGGCGACAAGAAGAATACCAGTGCAATATGCCAAACAAATTGTTGGTAATAAAGTTGTAACTGGTCAACGTCAATATTTACCATTAAAACTGAATATTGCAGGTGTCATGCCGATTATTTTTGGTCAAGCCCTAATGTTTATACCTGGTCTTGTTCTAACCTATCTAGCTGAAAGTACTAAAAGTGATACATTTCAGAGCTGGGCAATTATTATGAACAGCCCAACCTCATGGCAGTATTGTTTAATATATGCTATTTTAATTATCGGATTTACATTTTTTTACACTGCAATCTCGATTAATCCGAATCAAATCGCAGATGACATGAAACGCGGTGGAGGATTCATTCCGGGCATTAAGCCGGGACAACCAACATCTGACTTTGTAGCTAATGTTTTAGACCGAATTACTTTACCCGGTGGTGTTCTTTTAGCAGTAATTGCAATATTACCGGCATTTGCTGGTCTATTAGGGATGACTCAAGGATTTGCTTCGTTCTTTGGTGGTACATCCTTATTAATTCTTGTGGGTGTTGTTTTAGACACATTACAGCAAATTGAGAGCTATTTATTAATGAAACGGTATGAAGGTTTGATGCAGTCGGGTCGCATTCAAGGACGACAAGTTGATGCCAGCGTTACGGCCTAAAATAAATAGACAATTTAGTCATGAGTAAAAAGGATAAGATAATTTATTTAAAGTCTGAAGAGGAGTTAGATATTATTAGAAAGAATGGACATATTTTAGGTAAAGCTCATGCCGAAGTTGCTAAATTGATTGAGCCGGGTGTTACAACTAAAGCTTTAGATAAAGTAGCTTTCGATTATATTAAAGACAATCAGGGTCAGCCGTCCTTTTTAAATTATAATGGTTTTCCTTCTAGTCTTTGCATTTCAGTAAATGATGTTGTGGTACATGGAATTCCAAGTAATAGAGCTTTAAGGGATGGAGATATAATATCAGTTGATTGTGGAGTTTATAAAAATGGATTTCACGCTGATAGTGCCTACACTTATACGGTTGGTGAAGTTATTGATGAAGTACTCGATTTGCTTAAACATACTTATCGTTCATTATTTAAGGGTATTGAACAAGCTAAGGTCGGCAATAGGGTAGGGGATGTAAGTTTTGCAGTTCAAAATTATGCTGAATCTCATAAATACGGTGTTGTAAGAGAATTGGTTGGTCATGGTGTAGGAAAATATTTGCATGAGTCTCCAGAAGTTCCAAATTTTGGTAAAAGAGGAAATGGACCAAAGCTTCTTGAAGGTATGGTAATAGCTATTGAACCAATGATTACGCTAGGTAAAAGAGCTGTTGTTCAAGAAAATGATAATTGGACTATTCGTACAGAAGACCGCAGGCAAGCAGCTCATTTTGAACATACTGTGGTAGTAAGAAAAGGTACTGCTGAAATTTTAACTACCTTTCAATATATAGAAGAGGTTTTATCAAAAAAGAGTTTAGTAATTTCATAGTACAATTTCACAGGGGCTTTGAATTTTTTATTTTTAAAGTCGGCATTTTAATTTAAATGGCAAAACAATCAAATATCGAAGTTGATGGCATCATAACTGAGGCTCTTTCAAATGCAATGTTTCGTGTGCGTTTAGAAAATCAGCATGAGTTAATTGCTCATATTTCGGGTAAAATGAGAATGAATTATATCCGTATTTTACCAGGTGATAAGGTAAGACTTGAAATGTCGCCTTATGATTTAACAAAAGCTCGTATTACGTATCGTTATAAATAATGTTGAATTGGTGAATAAAGCGAATGACTGGATAATTTAAAATATTCATTAATCCCCAAATTTCCCACTTCAAAAATTCAAAAAAAAATGAAAGTAAAAGCGTCGGTTAAGAAGCGTAGTGCTGAATGTAAAGTTATCCGTAGAAAGGGTAAGATTTATGTTATTAACAAAAAGAATCCTAAGTTTAAACAAAGACAAGGCTAATTTCTATGAGGATTGCAGGTGTTGATATCCCAGACAAAAAAAGAGGCGAAATCGCCCTTACGTACATCTACGGTATTGGCCGTAGTGCCTCACAAAAAATTCTAACAAAAGCTAATATCAGTTATGATAAAAAAGCAGGAGAATGGAATGATAGTGAAGCTAATGCCATTCGTGGTATCATTACGGAAGAAATGACTGTTGAAGGTCAGTTGCGTTCAGAAGTACAACTTGCTATCAAGCGGTTGATGGACATTGGTTGTTATCGTGGTGTTCGTCACCGTAAGGGTTTACCTCTTCGTGGACAAAGAACTAAAAACAACTCACGTACCCGCAAAGGTAAGCGTAAAACTGTTGCTAATAAGAAAAAAGCGACTAAGTAAACCTTGACTCTCTATTGAGTTTAAATATGGATTTTTTATAAAAGGGTAAAAAGTCGAACAGAGTACAGGTTTTTCTGTACTGCCAATCATTTTAACAATGTTTTGTCACAATGGCACAAGCAAAAAGAAAAGATAAAGCAAAAAAAAGAGTTGTGATTGTTGAGCCAGTTGGTGAAGTACATATCAGGGCTTCTTTTAATAACATCATTATTTCTGTTACAAACAGTCAAGGACAGGTAATTTCTTGGGGCTCAGCAGGTAAAATGGGTTTTAAAGGTTCTAAGAAAAATACACCTTATGCTGCACAAATGGCAGCTCAGAGTTGTGCACAAGTGGCCTACGAAGCTGGTATGCGTAAAGCTGAAGTTTTTGTTAAGGGACCAGGTTCAGGACGTGAGTCTGCAATTCGTACTATTCAAAACTCAGGTATTGAGGTTACTACTATTACTGACGTAACGCCTCTGCCCCATAATGGTTGTCGCCCACCGAAACGTAGAAGAGTTTAGTAGATATCTAAAGAATATAGAAACATATTAAATTGTATAATCATTCTGATTTTAGATTTTTTGTTTTTATTCTTTTAGTACATTTGTATATAATAATTTTCAATAGTTCTCGTTTAAAGACGAGAAAAGGAATAGAAGGCAGATTATTGCGATTTTGATTTTCAAAATGATTGATAGTTTGGACATTGGGGCTAATCAATCTCTATTTCATTTTAACAACCAATATAAAATGGCAAGATACACAGGTCCAAAGGTTAGGATATCTAGAAAGTTTGGAGAACCAGTAATGGGTGCTCATAAAGCTTTAAGTAAAAAAGCTTACCCGCCAGGGCAACATGGAAAAGGTCGTAAAAGTAAAAAATCTGAATACGGTCAGCAATTAATTGAAAAACAAAAGGTTAAATATACATATGGTATATTGGAACGCCAATTTGCACGTTTCTTTCATCTAGCTTCTGTCAAAGAAGGACGTACTGGTGATAACTTATTGAAACTTTGTGAAGGACGTTTAGATAATACTGTGTTTCGTTTAGGAATTGCTCCTACTCGTCGTGCAGCACGTCAGTTAGTAACGCATTGTCATATTACAGTTGATGGAGTTGTTTTAAATGTTGCATCATTTATTTTAAAACCAGGCCAGATTGTGGGTGTGCGTGAGAAATCTAAGGCATTACTTACAATTGCTGATAGTTTAAAAGCACGCAATGCAAAACGTTATAACTGGTTAGAATGGGATGCTACTGAAATGGTTGGTAAATTTATTAACTATCCAGAGCGTGATCAAATACCTGAAAACTTCAACGAGCAGGCAATCGTCGAATTATATAACAAATAATATTTGTACAGTGGTTATGCCATTACCGTTAAAAGCGGTAGTGGCATAGCTACGTTTTTTTATTGGTGGTGTTGCTAACCACCTTTTAGTTAACGAAAACAAACACACTGCATACGTATGTCAATATTAGCATTTCAAATGCCTGACAAGGTTGTCATGGAAAAAGCTGACGATTTCCATGGCTTTTTTGAGTTTAAACCACTCGAAAGAGGGTATGGTGTGACCATCGGAAACGCACTTCGTCGTATTTTGTTATCTTCTTTGGAAGGTTATGCAATTACTTCAGTGAGATTCCCGGGGGTACTACACGAATTTTCGAGCATTGATGGGGTAGTTGATGATGTTACCGAAATCATCCTTAACCTTAAAATGGTTCGTTTCAAAAAAGTTTCTGATTATGTAGACAACAAATTTACGGTTAGAATCAAAAACCAAGGTGTTTTGACTGCGGGTGACCTCGGTAAATTTACACAAAGTTTTCAAATTTTAAATCCTGATTTGGTTATCGCTCGTTTAGACGACCAAAAGGAATTGGAGATTGAAATCATTGTAGATAAAGGTCGTGGTTATGTTCCTGCTGACGAACAAAAACAAAATGATTTGCCTATAGGGTTTATTTCAATAGATTCTATTTTTACACCTATTAAAAATGTTAAATATAGCATTGAAAATACGCGTGTAGAGCAAAGAACTGATTACGAAAAACTCTTGCTTGAAATCAAAACGGATGGTTCAATTCACCCTGAGCGTGCTTTACAAGAGTCGGCTCACATTTTGATTCAACACTTTTTGAAGTTTACAGACGAAAACATGGTATTTGATACCAAAAAAGACGACGAAGACAATATTGTTGATGAAGAATTTTTGCACATGCGAAAGCTGTTGAAGACTTCATTACAAGATTTGGACTTATCGGTTCGTGCTTATAATTGTTTAAAATCTGCTGATATTCGTACATTGGGCGATTTAGCAAGACTTGAAGTAGCTGATATGATGAAATTCCGTAACTTCGGTAAGAAGTCACTAACTGAATTAGAACAATTAGTTGCTGATAAAGGCTTACACTTCGGTATGGATGTACTGAAATATAAGCTTGATGAAGATTGATATTAAATTAGTTTTCTTTTCATTTGGGATGGAAATTTTTTTATAGCTTATCGAACCGCAGTTATCGAGTAAATTTAATTAATAATCGTAATAGGTGGAATTGCCAAGACTGCGTAGGCTCTTTTGACCGTTACTTACGAAACAATAACAATGAGACACGGAAATAAAATCAACCATTTAGGGAGAACTCACTCTCACAGAGAAGCGATGTTGAAAAACATGGCGATTTCGTTAATTCAATACAAACGTATCGAAACAACTTTGGCGAAAGCTAAAGAATTGCGTAAATATGTTGAGCCTTTGATTACGAAATCGAAGAATGATAGTACTCATTCACGTAGAACTGTTTTCTCTTACCTGCAAGATAAAGAAACTGTTAAAACGTTGTTTGGTGAAATTGCTGAGAAAGTAGCTACTCGTAACGGTGGTTATACTCGTATCATCAAATTAGGAACTCGTTATGGTGATAATGCTGAAGTAGCCCTGATTGAATTGGTTGACTACAATGAAGCATTATTGACTTCTGTAGAAGAAAAATCTACTAAAACTCGTCGTAGCCGTCGTGGTGGCAAGAAAGCTGATAGTACTGCTGAAACAACTGATTCAGTAGAAACTGTTGCTGATGAATCATCAGTTGAAGTTGTAGAAGAGACAACTGCTGTTGAGGCAGTTGTTGAAGCTGAGCCCGAAGCTAATGAAGCACCAGAAGCCCCTACTGCTGAGGGAGAAGATGCTAAAGGCTAATTGCTCGTAAAGTTTTAAATTAAAAACCTCAAATGAAAGTTTGAGGTTTTTTGTTATTTATGAGTTTTACTCATATTTTACCTTTTAGAGTTTTAATACAATGGCACTATATTCGTTTTGTAAACGAAAAACAATTAATGCTAAGCTAAATCTTCCCAACAGAAATTATTGATAATACGACCGAGGTTTATTTGCCAATAGTTACGGATTCGTGGACAGTTGATTTATTATATCTTGCTTCTTTAGTTTATTGGTGGTTTAGCATCTTTGCCATTTATTTTTATGAATGTATCGGTAAAAAGTACTAGAATTGTTCGTGCAAAAGCCTCAAAAACTGAGATAAAATCATTGTTTTCTCGTCGATTGACGGAGATAAATATTGTTGATGATCAAAGGCTTACTCAGGATAGCAACTTTTTACGGTAACAAAAAAAGATATTGAAACTCAACTAAGCTTAAATACTTTTCAACAAAAAGAAAACCAATATTTAATTGATGTTTTGGATAATCCAACCAGCATTGAAATAAGTAATCTTATTTCTCGTACCTCAAATATATTTATTAGATGCAAAATACATTTAGGGAGTTACAATGCCTAAAGATTTTGATATACCACCCCAAAAGTTTTGAGGCAGTTTTTGACTTTTTCAATTGTGTATTCTTTGCTTTTTCATAATTTGTTTTACAAAAATATCGATACTTTGTAAAACTAGGTAATTCTTATTATATAAGTTGTTTTTATCTTAGGATGAACGGTTTGGCATTCAAAATGTAGCTTTTGAGTGGAAGATGTAATATTGAAAAGGGGAGTTGCGTGGTTTTTTATTTTTTTCTAATATTGGTTTTTGTTCTCAGGTACAAATTCTAATATATCACCAGGTTGGCAATTAAGGGCTTCGCAGATGGATTCTAAGGTCGAAAAACGAACTGCTTTGGCCTTTCCAGTTTTTAAAATTGAAAGGTTAGGAAGCGTAATATCTACCTTTTCGGCCAATTCTGAAAGCTGCATCTTGCGTCGGGCAAGCATTACATCAAGGTTTACAACAATGGGCATATTGGTGGTTTTTTAAACAGTTAATTCGTTTTCTTCTTGTAATTCAACACCACGTTTGAAAATTTGGGATACTATATAGACTATTCCAGCATTAAAAAGATAAAACAGACTCACATTGAAATCTTTTTTTATGCCGTCAATTTGCTTGGATATGTAAATAATATAGCCATCGGAAGAGAACTCGATTATCCAAATACCGATTAATATAAAGCCTATTCTTTCAATTATGATAGCAATTCCCATAGAAAATGGCTTTTTTAAGTTGATTTTATATAAAATATTTTTTACGTTTCTCCACAATTGAATATTTAAAAAAGCCCAAACAAGTGTACACAAAAGAATCAATAAGTAAGAAGCTAAATATGTTTTTCGTAACTCCGTTTGATTCATGGCTAGGTCACTAAAGTTGACTTTTGTCTCAGGCGAAATGAAACTTAGCACGACTGAGGTGATTATGAGTCCAAAAATTATATTCGAGCCAACATAGCCAATCCAAGCAATGACTCTTAAAACATTCAAGATTTTTTCAGTTTGCGTTTTCATTGATATGTACATTAAAATGTGATTGATGTCACAAATGTAAAATATATATATTGATAAACAATAAATAAATAATGTTATTCGATGATTATAGATTGATAATTAGTTTTTTGTTTTATAAAATATGCTTCTAGTTTTTACTTGTTTTTAGTATGTCTTTTAAAAAAATATTCATAACAAAATGTATGTAAACTTAGCATACACACTTTTTGTTATCTTTGTAAAAGAAGGATGTTTTCTCAAAAAAAGATAAATTTGATTTAAAAATAGGGTATGAAAACGATGAGAGAGCAAATAATCACTCATTCACTCATTCACTCATTCACTCATTAATTTAATGAAACTCATAAAAGTAGCAGCAGGAACGCTCAACCAAACGCCTTTGGCTTGGGAGCATAATCAAAAAAATATTATTGATTGCATCAAAGAAGCTGATAGACAAGACATTAGCTTATTATGCTTGCCCGAGTTGTGCATTACGGGTTACGGCTGCGAAGATGCGTTTTACTCATGGGATTTGGTCGAGCAAGCCAAGGAAAGTCTTCTCGAAATCGTACAGCACACATCGGGAATGATTGTTTCCGTGGGTTTACCGATTCGCTACAATAATAAAGTTTATAACTCAGCATGTCTGATTGCCAACAAAAAAATCTTAGGATTTGTGTGCAAACAACATTTGCCTAATTATGGAGTATTTTATGAAGACCGTTGGTTTCATCGTTGGCAAGCGGGTGTGCGTGATGAAATTGAAATCGACGAATTCAAATATCCAATAGGTGATTTAGTTTTCGAATTAAGTGGTGTTCGCATCGGTTTTGAGATTTGCGAGGATGCTTGGGTGGCCAATCGACCTGGGCGTGCGATGTTTGATAGGGGAGTAGATATTATTCTCAATCCAAGTGCGAGTCCGTTTTCGTTTTCTAAATTTGTAACGCGTGAACGCTTCGTTATTGATGGAAGTCGCTCGTTTGCGTGTAGTTATATTTATACAAATTTGCTCGGAAATGAGTCAGGACGCTTGATTTTCGATGGCGATGCCATGATTGCTTCTGATGGGAATTTGTTGGTTTCTTCGCCACGTTTTGGTTATGAGGATTTTTACGTTACATCGGCTGTTATTGATGCCGAAATGCCAAAAGTGAATCATTCACAAGTAAAATCACCGATTACACAAGGAAATTGGAAAGTCCTAGCATTATTTGATTTTCCAGAAATCAAGCCCGTTGCCCCTCAAACTGCCGAACTCGAAAAGTTTGAGCGTGGTGGATTTCTGAAAGAAGAAGAGTTTGCACGTGCAGTAAGTTTGGCATTGTTTGATTACCTCCGTAAATCTCGTTCGCAAGGCTTCACGGTTTCGCTTTCGGGTGGAGCAGATTCTTGTGCATGTGTGGCACTTTGTGGCTTAATGATTCGTTTGGCAGATGAAAGTATTGGTTTAGATGCTTTTAAGAAAAAACTTTCTTTCATTAAGAAAATACAAGACTGCACAACGGTTGAGGAAATTGCCGAAAAGATGATTCATAGTATTTATCAAGGCACAGAAAATAGTTCGTCTGATACTTATGAATCAGCCGAAACCTTGGCAAAAAGTATCGGTGCAACCTTCTACAATATCAACATCAACGGACTCGTAGAAACTTATAAAGACTTGATAGAAAAGCAAATAGGGCGAGATTTAACTTGGGAAACTGACGATTTGCCATTGCAAAATATTCAGGCACGTGTGCGGGCCCCAAGCGTGTGGTTGCTTACAAATTTACATAACCACCTACTTTTAGCAACATCCAACCGCTCAGAAGTAGCAGTTGGTTATTGCACAATGGATGGCGATACGGCAGGAAGTATCAATCCGATTGCAGGAATCGATAAGTTTTGGTTGAAAAAATGGTTAGTTTGGCTCGAAACCTTAGGTTGTGAAGTAAAAGGAAAGCATATAAAAATTGAAGGATTAAATAAAGTAAATAGTTTGCAACCGACTGCCGAACTTCGTCCGCTCGAAACAAAGCAAACAGACGAAAAAGACCTAATGCCTTACGAAGTGCTAAACTCAATTGAAGGCCTTGCCATTCGAGATAAAAAACCGCCTTTAGAATGTTTACTTTTCATGGAGGCTCAATATGCTGACAGATTTGACCAAGCAACGTTGGCCGATTGGGTGGAGAAATTTTTTAGAATGTGGAGCAGAAATCAATGGAAGCGTGAGCGTTACGCTCCGAGTTTTCACTTAGATAATTATAATCTTGACCCACGAGGCTGGTGCAGATTTCCAATTTTATCAGGCGGCTTTGAAAAAGAATTAGCCGATATGCGAGAATATATCGAAAAAGGTGAACGTCGAAAATCGAGAGGTAGAATTGGATTTTGAGGAATTTTAAGCTTTTCAATATCGCAGTAAAAAAATACCACGATATTGAAAAGTAAGTCCATTACTTACCAAGCCAAGTCAATTGACTCCAATAAGCGGGGCCTTCATTAGTTTGGCTTTTGCCTTTTGTGCTTCTTCCGTGCTGAATTTGTTTCGTGAGTAAAGCCGTTAATTCTTTTACAATATCTGGATGTTGGGCATAAACATTTTGGGTTTCGCCAATATCAGTTGATAAATCGTATAATTGAATAGGAGGTAGGATTTTAGCTTCTTCGCTTGTTTCCTTGGGCTTTCCATTTCCACCAGAATGCGAACACATAATCAATTTCCAATTATCTTTACGTATCGCAAAAAAACCATCAGATGAATGATGGATTCCCGATTTACGAACTTCATAAGTTGTTTTTTTACCAGTAATTTCACTTAAAAAACTAAAACTATCTTCTGCTACATTATCGTTTAGTTTTGTATTATTCAGCTCTGCTATTGTTTGGAAAAAGTCGGTGGTACAAACTAATTGTTTACTTACTTTCGGCGATTGAATGGTTTTTTTCCAAGAAACAATAAATGGTACATGATGCCCTCCTTCAAAAATATCAGTTTTTAGCCCTCTATAAATCATCGAAGGATTATGCCCCTTGTCAAGTTGTGCTTTGAGGTTGGCAGGGTTGGCAAAACCATTGTCCGAAGCAAAAACAATGATAGTATTTTCATAAACGCCATTCTTTTTTAGGGTTTCAACAACTTGTTTTACTACATCATCGACCATCAAAACAAAATCAGCGTAAGGCGAGATATTACTTTTGCCTACAAATTTTCCAATTGGCAAAATAGGTGTGTGTGGTGCCGCCAACGGAAAATACAAAAAGAAAGGCTTCTCTTTTTTAGCATTTTGATTAATAAAATTGAGTGCTTTTTCGGTGAATTTGCCTAAAACTTCCTCTGGCTGAAAATCAGGTGCAATAATACCCGCACGAAATAATTCAATACCTTTTCGGCCGATACAAGTATCTTTTGGTATGGCAGTGCAAAAACCATTTTCTACATAAGCGTAGGGAGGCATATCGAGGGAGGCAGGAATACAAAATGAATAATCGAAACCGAATGTGTTTGGGCTATTTTTTATCTGTTTTGTAAAATCAACCTTTTTTTCTCCAGCTTCAATATTTCCCCAAGTCCAACCCAAATGCCATTTGCCGACGACTCCTGTTTTATAGCCTTGTTTTTGTAAGAAAGAAGCCACAGTTTCTCGTTTTGGGTCAATTAATGGCGTGTCATAACCATGTAAAACACCTTTTTTGAGAATAGTTCGCCAGTTATATCGTCCAGTCATGATTCCATAACGAGTAGGAGTACAGACTGCAGAGGTTGTATGAGCATCTGTAAACTTTACACCATTTTGAGCTAATTTATCAATGTTTGTTGTCTGAATTTTTCCTTCTGGATTATAAGCTGACACATCACCAATACCTAAATCATCGGCAAGTATATAAATTATATTGGGCTTTTGTGCAAAACTTTTTATGCTGAAAGTTAAGCAAATAAGGGTTGAGAAGAGTAAGCTTTTTTTCATTTTTTTAATAGTGATGGTTTTATTTAGAAAAAGAGTAAGGCCTTGATGTTGGTAAAATTCCACGTTTGAAATTTGGTTTTTCGGACATATTAAATGTTATTTTTCCGCCCTTCAAAATATCAAAATGGTTTAAAAAATTCTTGTCGTAATTCATTCCATTCAAAGTAGCTGATTGAATATAGATAGTTTTTGACGTATTTTTAGGGGCTTCAATGACGAATTTCTTGCCATTTTCTAGGCTCAAAGTGACTTTTTTGAAAAGTGGAGAACCAATGACATATTGCTGTGTACCCGGGCAAACTGAATAAAATCCCAAAGCACTAAATACATACCAAGCACTGGTTTGTCCGTTGTCTTCGTCGCCGCAATAGCCATCGGGTGTTGGGCGATATAATTTATCCATTACTTCCCGGACGTGAATTTGTGCTTTCCACGGCACTCCACAAAAATTATAAATATACGTCATGTGCTGTATTGGTTGATTTCCATGGGCGTATTGACCCATATTCATCACTTTCATTTCGGTCATTTCATGAATTGCCCCTTTATAAAAACTCGATTCAACAATTGGCGGCAAATTATAAACGCTATCAAGCATCATTTCCATTTTTTTATAACCACCCATGAGGCCAGCTAAACCTTTAAAATCGTGCAAAACACTCCAGCTGTAATGCCAACTATTACCCTCAACAAATTCATAACCCCAGCTGAAAGGGTTAAAAGTTGTCGGAAATGAACCTTCCTTGTTCTTTCCACGCATAAGATTATAGGTGGGGTCGAACATATTTCGGTAGTTTTGCGATCGTTTGCCAAATTTTTCAATTTCTTCTTTGGGTTTATTCAAAGCAATCGCCAATTGATTTAGGTTAAAGTCGGCGTGTGCATATTCCAATGTACGAGCTGTACTTCCTACAAAACCTTCGAGAGGAACATAACCCAGCTGATTATACTCTTTCACACCGTTTCTACCCAATGTTTTGATTGGACCCTGATTCTCGGTATTTTTCATCAGAGCTTCATACAAAACATTAATGTCGTATCCTTTCACACCTTTTAAGTATGCATCTGTTATGACTGATGCTGAGTTACTACCGATCATGCTACCTTTATGCCCAGGGCTTGCCCATTCGGGTAGCCAACCACTTTCTTTGTAAGTATTAGCTAAACCATCTAAAATATGACCGTCCATTTCGGGGTACATGAGCGTAAGAAATGGAAACAAAGACCGAAAAGTGTCCCAGAAACCAGTATCTGTAAACATATACCCTTTTTCGATTTTGCCATTATATGGGCTGTAATGCACCATCTGATTTTGAACATCGAACTCGTAAAATTTTCGAGGAAACAAAAGCATTCGGTAGAGGCATGAGTAAAATGTTTTGAGTTGTTCGTCTGTTCCTCCTTCAACCTTTACTTTAATGAGTTCATTGTGCCAAGCCAACTTTGCTTTTAAATGAATTTGGTCGAAAGTTTGTTTGCCAACTTCTCGTTTTAGGTTTAATTCTGCTTGTTCGTGAGAAATAAATGATGATGCGATTTTTAGATGCACTTTTTCACCTTTTTTCGTAGAAAAACCAATAATTGCTTGGGCGTGGCTACTGGTTACCTCGTTTTGAGATTTAACTAAAAGACTATCATTGACAGTCCATGTGAGCGTAAATTTTTTATCACATTCAATTACAAAATAGTTTTTAAAGTTAGCGGGAACACCACCACGATTTCTGGTAGTATAACCAATAATTTTGTTTTGTTCGGGTAAAATTTTGACATACGAACCTCTATCAAAAGCATCTACAAGAATAAACGAACTGTCAGATTTTGGAAAAGTAAAGCGAAAAATGGATGCTCTTTCAGTTGGTGTAATTTCGGTTAATACATCATGGTCTGAAAGATATACACTATAATAATAAGGTTTTGTAACTTCGTTTTTATGAGAAAACCAACTGCTTCTTTTCTCTTCTTTAAAATACAATTTTCCAGTAAGTGGCATGACCGAAAACTGACCATAGTCTCCTATCCAAGGTGAAGGTTGGTGTGTTTGTTTGAAACCATTAATTTTATCGGCAGTATATTGGTAGAGCCAGCCATCAGCTATTTTGCCAGTTTGTGGAGACCAAAAATTCATTCCCCAAGGTGTTGCAATGGCGGGGTAGGTATTTCCATTAGAATAACTTCTTTTAGAATCAGTACCAATGACTGTATTGATTAATTCTTCAGGGCGAAATTGCTCTTGAGCAAAAACAGAAAAATAAAAACTGAAACATACAATTAGGAATATATTTTTTATCATTTTGACTAATATTTTATTGACTTTGATTAATTCTTTTGCCAAAGATTCTGTTTTATCCATACGCTTTTCTTGACCGCAAATAATTGTAAAGCTACATTTGGTATAAAATAACTATGCAAGGTAAAAGAAGGTCTTTGATAAAGACTAATACACTCAATATCAGGTAATTAATTTTTTTTATAAATTTGAATTTTAGAAAATCTAAAAAAAGCGTAGCTACAAAAACTACTCATCGCTGTAAGCAAGTGCCAAACTGAATGCCCTTGATAAAATGAGTGTGGGTCGCAGTTATTTTTTTGCACATCTAAGGTACGAATATTGACTGCCACAAACATTAAAATAAAACCTAAAATCGCCAAAAAAAATGATTTTTGCTTACGGAACTGAATATAGTGAATGAAGATGCCTATCAGCAACAGCAAAATCATGGCAGGTAATAATTTACTACTCGAAATCATGAGTGAAAGCGGCAGAAAGGCTATAATAATTACTAATAATGCTGCAATCCAAAGTTTTTTTGCGGTTGCTGAAAATTCGATTTTATGAAAAACATGATAAAAACCGATTCCTAACAAAGCGATAGAAATACTATAAGTTCCGTTCATATCAACTCTTTGACCTAAATAAGTAAGCGAAGCGTGGAAAAATGCACTTCCAAAACTTAAATAAATAAAGCAAAAACCCATAAAAGCCGATAATAAGGGGAATTTCTCAAGCCTATTTTGACAAGTATTTTCTTTGCTCTTAAAATCATATTTGGCGATTTGAAGAATCAAAATTCCAAAAAAGAAATACGCCAAATTGGAATAAGTATTCATTGATTGATGAAAAAGTTTTTCGGTATTGTTAAACTCACAATACTCAACGGTCAAAGCCGATTTACTAATCGTCATTCCATTCCAAATATTACCAGTCAAAAAAGTGTTAAAGCACGCCCAAATCGCTATCATTCCTAAGGTAAAAATGAATGCCGTACCTAAAAATTTGAGAATTAATTGCTTACTCATGAGGTTTATTTTTTTGGTGTAATTTCAACTAAAGGTTTCGAAATGTCCCAATTGGCAGGTATTTCAAAAATAACATTCATGATATACGGAAAATCTTTTGTGCCAACTCCTTCTGAGTTAATCATTTCTTGAGATAAAACTTCGACATTCGTATTGGTCAAAACCGTTTTTATTTTTAAGGCCATATTTGGAAGTTTCCAAATATCTTCTTGAAAGTTTTTAGGGCCAATATTATTTTCATAAACAAAAATTTGAAAATTCTTGGCGAGCGTATCAGCTAAAAATATCTGCATTTTTGTTTCATCTACTTTTACATTTGTTTTGCCTTCACCTGGCACAAAAAGCCAGCCAATATCGCCATTTTTAGCTTTCCAATGCATTGTTCCAGTTTTCAGAATGTGTGAAACTTTTCGGTTTCCCCAAAGTCCACCCATCATCCAATCTTTTTGAATATTGGCAGTCACTTTTTTTAGTCGGTCTCCTTCATAATAATTTGAAGTAGTTCGAGTAATAAACCTTGGTTTATCAAATTTTTTAAACTGAGCAAGTGCTTTTTCGGGCATTGAAATACCCATTTCTAGAATCGGAACGATAAATTCTCTCTCATGATGCACCCCATTTTGACCAGGAATCGTTGCAATTTTTGGATTATCCAAAGCAACGGCTATCCAAGTACCCACAATGGCGTGTGTTTTTTTCATATCGATGCCGTAGGCTCTTAAATACGGGCCACAAATATTTTGTAGATTGGCATTATAGAATGTCGCAACATCTAACCAAAGCTCTTTTTCAAGGACTTTGCTCATCTCTTTCATTGCTGGTGAAAATGATAACTCTCGCCACAGTGCCAAACCGACAAAGTCAACACCATAGTAAGTAGGCGAGTTGTATTCGCATAAAGTATTGTATTTCAGGAAGTTGTTGTATATCGCTCGTGCTTTTTCTAAACCAGTATTTTTATATGCAGGGATATTAAATGCTGTTCCTACATATTCCATCATGAATGAACTCATAATAGAAATATTATTGTAATCGGGGTTTACATTGCGTTTAATTGCTCCTTTTACAGTCCGAATTAAGCAATTTTCTAAGTCTTTTCTTACATCTTCGGGCAGTTTTTGCTTATATTTATGGTAAATACTAATCAAATCAGTACCGATAAATTCTCGCATATTTTGGTCGTAATTGCCCATTTGTTTGCTACTTCCTCGCCAAACCGCAAAATCTTGACTTGTTTCATCCAAATTTTGAAGCGTAAAAATCCATTTGATTATTTTTACGGCATTCTCAATATCTCCTGTTTCGTTTCTATAAAATAATGCACAAGCCAATCGCATTATACCCCTTGCAGACGTATTTTCATCTAATTTTAGTCCTTTGGCTTTAGGCATTTGCTCTTCGATAAAATCATCAAATAAAGTTTTTTGATATTTTGTGAGCGATTGATAGGTAAACTTTTTGGTATAAATAGATGCATCTTCTACTTTTTGTGCAAAAAGTGCCGCCGACAAAATCATGACGATACTTGTCATTAAAATTTTCATTTGTATGTGATGTTTGGGGTGATTTTTACTAAAGGGCTTTCAAGCTTCCAGTTAGAAGGGATTTCAAAAGTAACCTTCATAACCGAACCGATATTTTCAGAAATTGCCAACAGATCATTAAAATCTTTTGATTCAACTACCTCTGTTTTAAGTATTTTTAAGTCAGTTTCGAGGTTTAGGGTCATTCCAGATAAATTCCAGTTTTTCTTATTAAAAGCCTCAGTTGTTATATTTTTTGTATAAATAAATACTTCAAAACTACTTGGCTGAGTATCATTGGCAAAAATGCTCATTTGTGTTTTTGATACTTTTACATTTGTTTTTCCGTCGCCTAATATCATTAGCCAAGCAATATCTCCATCTGGCGTTTGCCAATGAATCGTTCCTGTTTTTATTTGCTCCCACACTCTTTTATTGCCCCATAAGCCACCCATCATCCAATTTTTATTTATCATGGCGGTAACTTTCTTAATACTATCACCTTTATAATGATTTGGAACATTACGAGTAATAAATTGAGGTTTTGAGAAAGATTTTAGCTTAGCCAAGTCGGCCTTAGGAATTGACAATCCTACATTAAAAATGGGAGCGAGGTTACTCATTTCACCATATTTTGGGCCATTTTTCGGAGGTAGTGGGGCGAATTTTTCGTCGTCAACAGCGAGGCCAATCCATGTACCAGTAATTGCAAAATATTTGTTCATGTCCATACCATAAGCTCTGAAATACGGACCAGGCATGTTTTTTAACTTAGGATGATAGAAGTTTGTTGTTTCATGCCAAAAATCTTTTTCGAGTACTTTACCCATTTCTTGAATTTCTTTAGAAAAGGCCAGTTCTCGCCATAAACCAAGCCCAATGAGCGTCACTCCATAATAAGTTGGCGAGTTAAATTCACTAAAAGTTTTATTGGTTTGGTAAAGTTTGAAAATATCTTGGGCTTTTTTCAAACCAGCATTTTTGATTTCTACCAAACCAAACGCTGTTCCAACATATTCCATCAAAAAAGCACTCATGATTGAAATATTGGTATAATCGGGAGCAACATTTCTTTTAAATGCTCCTTTTGCCGCATGAATAATACCAGTTTCGATATCTTTGATGACATTTTCGGGTAAAAGATTGCTGAATTTATGTCGAATAATAATCAAATCACAACCAATGAATTCCCTCCAGTTTTGGTCAAATTTGTCGTTTACGATAGCCGTTTTCCAAATGCCATAGATTTTAGTATTTTCATCTTGGTATTGGTTTTTCAAAATCCATTGTAATATTATTACTGCTTTTTCTTTATCTCCGACAGCATTTCTAAACAAAAGTGCTTCCGCCAAACGAGTTTTGCTTCGTAAACTAGTGTTGTCGGTCAATACATCTTCAATCTTTGCTCCCGAAGGAATTTGATCCACCAAAAATGTTTCAAAAAGCTGTTTTTGGTAGATAGACAAGGTTTTGTACGAATATTTTTTTGAATAAATATCATTTTGAGCATATAGATTAAACATGTTCATTAATGAGAAGAAGCCAATAAATAAACTTTTTTTTAGTATTTGCATTTGTAGAGATTTTTTAAAATTTTAGCTCCTCGCTCCATTTATAAACTATTTTGCCATTAGTATCATGGTGAGAAAATTCGATACTGCTGGTATTTCCTTTACGTATAACGTCCACAGACATAAAACCTCCTTTTACTAAATGAAAACGATGATAATTCTTGTTTTCGCCAGGGGTGCCACCTGCGTGTTCATCACTTGCTGCACCGATGCTAAACTCGTTAAGACCAGTTTCAGGATGAACAGAATGATATTGCCAATGTCGATCACCACAGATGACGAAGAAGTTATCAGGTACATGATTTTTGAGCCAGTTACGTAGTTCTTCGCCTTCGTGTTTGAAACCTATATTGCTGTGGTTGTCATCTTTTTGAATTCGGTCAGGTCCTACCAAGGGCGTTGGGCTAACCAATATTTTCCAAGTAGCAGTGCTTTCTTTTACTGTTTTCTTGAACCATTCTTTCTGTTCTTTTCCCCAAATGGTTTTGTCAGGACCATCAGGCATTTCATTAGGCGAACGAAAATCCCTCCCTTCCGATAGCCAAATTTGCAGATCTTTTCCCCATCGAAAAGTACGGTAACTTGGGCCATCATTCAAAGGGGCTTGTTGTCTGAAAATTTGTTGTCCTTGAGCAAAGGTAAATTCACCC
Organism: uncultured Emticicia sp.; assembly: GCF_937903345.1. GTDB lineage: Bacteria > Bacteroidota > Bacteroidia > Cytophagales > Spirosomataceae > Emticicia. The sequence continues at coordinate 219,352 of NZ_CALCZQ010000030.1, forward strand.
ATTTTTGCCCCAGGCTCTGAATCATTGTCGAGTGTATCATGGTCATCCTTTAACCAATAAGTACCTACGTTGCTATTAAACTCGATTAAACGAGGTAAACTAAACATGCGTTCCCAATGATAGCGAGCCAAACGTATGTTGTTAGCACGAGGCATGTCGTTGTCATAATATACCAAATCACCAGTAAGACAAGCAAAATCAGGTTTTAATGATAACATGGAAGGGTAAATAGAATGCCCATCTATATGCCCACGGTCAGGATAACCTTGGCAGGTCATTAAGCAGAAACGGATGTCTGCAATGACATCTGGTTTAGGTGCGGTTTTGAATTTACCTTTAAACTTGATTGAATTTGACTTGTTTTTATTTGTTGTAGTTTCACTTTCAAAAAAATATGTACAGAATGAATCTAAATTTTTTAAATGAAACTGATGAATAAAATCTGTTTTTTCTGAAACTTCCACCCAAGGCGTTACTTTTCCTTTTTTCAATGATTCTTCTGTGCCATATTTTAACCTAACAAATCCGTTGATACCCGGACAAGCCCCTTCCAGTTCTTCAACTATAACATTTGGTTCTGGCAATTGATCTATCTTATAGTTTTGTGCTCGACCTGGGATTATAATGCCTTTGTTGTTTCGTTCTGGTGTGGAGGTTATCCTAGCCCAAACTATTGCTGTAGAGGAAGATATCTCACCGACTCGAGTTCCCATGGCCTGATACGCGTTATTTGCCTCCTCCCTTGTAATCCATGATTGATTAGCCAAGGAAGTCAAAGCCAAGACGGTGGTATTTTTTAAAAACTTTCTACGGGTTTTATTGTCTATTTCCATATTACTTTCCTATGTTTTTTACTCCCACACTTTTTGCCCATTTATCATATTCAAACTTCATTTCCTCGACTTTTTGAGTCAATTCTTTAGCAAGATTTATCGTCTCGCTCGGGTCATTGCCAAGGTCGTAAAGTTCCCAATCGGCATCTTCCAATTCTTTTACTAATTTCCAGTTTCCTTTTCTCATGGCTTTATTGCCTTCATGTTCCCAAAAAAGTGTTCTTTTGGGCATTTTTGTTCCGTTCCAAATATAACTTAGACTTTTACCATGAACTTCGGAAGGCTGTGTTTCTGCCAATTCGAGACTCGTTGGTAAGAGGTCAATTACATGGCTTGGGGCATCAATAAACTCCTTTTTGGGTTTTATTTTAGCTGGCCAATGAATGATACACGGACTAATGATACCGCCTTCGTGCATGTATTTTTTATAAAGTTTGAATGGAGTATTTGAAACATTTGCCCACTGGAAATCGTAAGTGCCATAAGACCCTCTTTCTCCAATACGTTTGTTAGGTTCGCCCAGTTTTCTATCATCTACATTTTCTGGACTACCACCATTATCTGCCAAAAAGATGATAAATGTATTGTCAAGTTGCTTATTGTTTTTTAGGTATTCAACCAGTTTTCCTATGTTTTTGTCCATTCTTTCAATCATTGCTGCATAAACTGCCATTTTTCTTGCCCATGATTTTTTATCGGAAACTTTATTCCAATCTTCTATTTCTTTAGGTCGAGGCGTAAGTTGATATCGACTATCGAGCAAACCAATTTTTTGCATTTTTTTGTATCTGTCAGCACGAGTTTTATCCCAGCCTTGAAGGTAGAAGTCTTCGTATTTTGCAATGTCTTCTTCATAAGCATGGAGAGGAAAATGAGGAGCAGTATAAGCCAAATATAAGAAAAAAGGATTGTTTTGTTTATTGTTTGATTTGACAAATTCAATCGCTTTATCGGTAAAAGCATCGGTTGCATAATAGCCTTCTTTAGGTAATACATACTCTTTGTCGTCTTGAACCACAAACCTTTTCCTTTTTTCTTGCAATACTTCAAAAAAACTCGAAGCCCCTGAAATCAATCCAAAATATCTGTCAAATCCTCGTTTCAAAGGCCAATGTTCTGGACTTTCGCCTACATGCCATTTCCCCGTCATATAGGTGTTGTAACCAGCCGTGCGTAAGTCTTCTGCGATTGTTGGCACGCTGGGTTCTAGATAACCTTGGTAGTTTCCTTTGGGTACTTTTTGGTCTTCAAAAGTTACCATATTTCCCATTCCAACTGCATGTGAATATTTGCCCGTCAATAATGATGCTCTAGTTGGACAACAGCGACCTGCATTATAAAAATTACGAAGTTTAAGACCATTTCCTGCTAATTTATCAAGAGTAGGTGTGCTTATTTCGCTGCCATAACAACCAATATCAGAAAAACCCATATCATCGGCCATGATGATAATGATGTTTGGGCGGTTAGAAATTGCTTGCTTTTTAGTAAAAGCCAATAGACCTAAAAAGACGCTTAACCCTATTAGAAGGCTAAAAAAATAAATTCTTTTTCTGAATGTTTTCATTGATTTAATAAGTTAATTCATTTTCATACCCCAACTATTTATTTCTTCTTTTTTTATTGCCATAGGTGATATTTCGAAAGTATTTGGCCTTTTACCCGTATAAATGATGGCAGATTCCCCTTTTTTTAAATTCAGTTCAATTAAACCTGCTTGGAGTTTTATTTTGACAGATTTAGGAGCAACAATTTTTAAATCACCTTCAAAATCGGTTTTAATGATGCAAGGTTTACCTGCCAAACTTTCTATTTTCATAAATTTAGTTTTTCCTTCTTTTCGTACAGCACTTATTAAAAATGCACCTTCGGTTCTTAAATTATAAAAACTGGCTTCTGTCCAAGTGGAAGGCATCGCTGGGAAAACACGGATTTTGCCACCCCAATCCTGCAAATACATGTCTAACATACTCCTTGTAGCCGAAATTGGAGATTCAAAAGTTGGATTTTCTCTTTCGCTGTAAAACGTATTTGGCGTAGCCGTTGGGGTACGTTTAGGTGCTGGAGGTTCAGCAAATCGTGGAAGTAATTCAAGCGACCGCTTGAGCCATTTCAAAGCATTGTCGCCTTCGCCTACGGCTGCCCATAACGAAGATGCCCCTGAAAATTTATAGATACAGTTATCACCATCTAAATCAGTAAAGTGTTGGATAGATTTTTTCATCATCGAAATTCGCTCGGGTTCGTTTTCAACATTCATGTCAAAAAGCGGGAAAATAGCAAAAAGATGGCTGTAATGCCGGTGAGGTTTATCGAAAGGAACATTTTTGCCAATCATTATACCATTTTCATTGATGTTATAATCTTGTATTTTGGATAGCATTTCTTTCCAACGTGGGAGCAATGGCTCTTCAATTTTTAAACGCTCGGCAGTAGCGATTAAAGTTTTAAAACCCCAACGTGCCAATGCTATATTCAGACTTGTTTCTTGAGCATTGCCATATTCGTCTGAAAAAGTATAAGGAATATGATACAACCCATCCTCGCCTAAATATAATATTCGCATATATACATTAAATGCTCGTCGCATGAGTGGGTATATAGAATCTTTGAGTTGTTTTTCATTCATACTTCGCTGATTATGAAGATAATACATCTGCATAAGCCAAGGCAAAACGATGATATTCAATTCTTTGTCATTCTTTTTATCGTCTGACAAAAACAAAGGTGCATACAAATCATCATAAGCAACAGGATTTCTTATTCCTGCACAATCCGCCTGAAATTCCGGTGGAACATTCGCAATCATTTGGTCTTGGTGCCTTTCGAGTAATTGATATAGATTACTTTCTAAATCAAGATGATTGGTAATTCCAAAAGTAAAATAAGTAAGCTGTACATTGAGATTCATCCATAGCATAGGCCATGAGGTAGGTTTAAACCAAGGTCCTAAAAGGTCAATGACAGGACGATTTGGATGAGTCGCACTACCTAATTTGTATAGTTGAATCCAATAAAAACTCTCCAAGTGAGCATCGGGAAAAGTAGCGAAACTTGCAGGGTAGTAATTATTCCACCACTTTCGATGTGATTTTTCTAACGCTAAAATTGATTTTTTTTGTCCGGCTTTGATGGTAGCAATTGCATCAATTGCTGACCCAGAGGCAGGCATTCTGTATTTTCCCCATCGGTTTGCGACAGATACTAAAACAGTTCGAGAACCATCAATATTTGTGTTATCACTCCACGCCGTGGCATAGTCATCACCCATCAATAAAGGTTGGGTCACTGTTTCAATACCATTATGACTTTCGACCAAAAATGGAGGATTTTGAACATATGGAACATTCAGTTCTAAACCCATCGCACGCTTTGCAATATACCTTGCACTTTGAGCCAATTGGGGACGAAACTTTATTTTTACAGCCTTTTCACCACCGGTAGTTTTTAAATTTAAAACTATTAACTCATCATCTGATGGCACAAAACAACGAAACGAAATACTACCTACTGAGGTGGTTAATTCTCCTCTGATTTCAGCATTCCATAAGTCGCAACGAAAATTAGATTTCGTAATTTCTCCTATTGGAGTTAGTAGCAATTGTCCGATTGGTAATCTACTGGTTTCATAAGCACTTGAACCTTTAGTTCGATGGTCATATACGTCTGTCCTTCCGATTTCAAAACGTAAAGAGTTTGCTTCAATATCGTCTTTGAAAATAATTGCCCCTAATAGGCCATTGCCAATAAATGCTCCTTCAAAATAATCAGCAGGCAGTTTATTCCACACCAAATCATGCTGAGCCATAAATTTAGGCCAATCAACATTTAATTTTACAGAAGTATTTTGTTGAGCAAAACACGGTATCGATAATATAAATTCTACGATAATAAATAAGAATAACATTGTTTTTTTCATAGAAAATATTGATAAAATTATATTATTGTGACAAAAAGAAGGGTTTTTCCACACAAACCGACTGATTTAAAGTTTCTTTTTCTAAAATATTTATAATTTATTTGACGGAAAACATTCGCAACATTACAACTCCGTGATGGCGAATTTCAGTATTGAATGAACCATTAAACGTTCCTATGTCTTTTTGACGCCAAACATCATGTAATTTAAACTTACCTTTTAGTCCGATTTTAGTAAAATCAAAGGTATAATTCTTGGCTATTTCGTCTCCCCAACGAAAATATGTTTCAGGAGTTTTACCAAAATTGGCAATATTAAATAATCCAACTGAGTATGAGCCATCTGCTAAAGGTTTTACCCAGATTTGTACACCATCTTCATAAGATAAAAGTCGGGCAGGCTTACCCAAAGGGTCCTGATTAATCTCAATTACTTCGTCATTTGTCAATAAATTGAGCGTAAAAGCATCTAATTGCTCTATCGGACAGCCAATAAGCAAAGGGGCTGATAATAAGCTAAATAAGCTCACATGGCTATACTGCTCATCAGGTGTAAGTCTGGTTGGATGAAGTTCAGTTCCAGTCGTTACATTTCCTAAAATCATCATATCAGGGTCGAGCCAATGCCCATGTCCACCGTAAGGACTCCATTTATCAAGTGTAAATGCTGAAATATAAAGACTTAACCAAGAATCACGAATATCCGGCCCTGTTCGGTAAGTATTTGTCAATCTTACCCAATCTTTCACATTGGCAAATGGAGCAGAATTTGAAATACTGTAAACAATATCTCGTCCCGATTTTTTTAGGGCTAATGACATCCTTTCAGCCGATGGCACTTCGATTCTCCAATCGTATTTTAAATAATCTACCCCCCATTCAGCCATTTGTTTGGCATCGTTTTCTTCAAAACGATATTTTCCGACGTAGCGAAAGTCTCGCTTATTTTTCTTAATGGAATCTGTTATTTTTCCATCGGCAAAATCTGATGTGCCGCCTATGTATCCTGCATAACTTGTTATCATTGGGGTAGAATAAACCCCAAGTTTTAAACCCAACCCATGAATATAATCTGCCATTGCCTTAAAGTTTGGAAACTTCTCATTGGGTTGAATGGCATTAAAAGTTCCTCCTCGTTGGCCTTGCCATGCGTCGTCAATGTTAATGTAAGTCCAACCATGTTGATTGAGTCCCATTTTTACCATGGCATCGGCTGAGGCTATAACTTTTTCTCGGTCAATGTTTCTTGCCCAAGAATTCCACCCATTCCACCCTATTGGGGGAGTAAGTGCAATGGTATCGCCAATGATAATTTTTAATTCTTTTTTGGCTTCACCAAAGGCATTTTTAGCTGTTATTGAACTTAAATAAGTGCCTTTTTTAGCTACTTTTCCAACAATACGCCCAGTTTTTGAATCAACTGAAAGTCCTTGTGGTAAGTTTTTTACCATAAAACTCATTGGACGTTCACCAGTGGCAGCAATCGTATACAGGAATGGATTATTGGGGCTTGCCCCAAAAAGTTTAGGTGAATTGATTTTAGGTTTTTTGTCAGGTGGAGGCGTCAAAATATATTTTTCATCAACATTAGGCGTATTTTTAGGAATAAAATCATCTTTCATTTCAAATTTTGCCTCTGCCCAATTGGAATAAGACCTGTTAAATCCTTTCTCTTCGATAGTTACCAAAAGCCCTAAACGTTTAATTCCTGTCAAATTAAGTTTTATGTTTTTTGGATCATCTCCTAAATTCATTTCACCACTTTCAAACAAAACTTTTCTATCACCAATTACATAAAATTTGAGTGGTAAATCTTTTACGCCTTTATCATCCACGCCAACTACAGCTGAAAATTCGGTGGCATGTCCATCTAAAAAGAATGATAAAACGCTGGTTGAACTTACACCTACACCATGTTTAAAAAGTTTTCCATTCATCCGAATAGAATCACCTCCCGCATTAGTTTTAGCCGAAACCGAAGGTATTCCCTCAGAAAATGACTTAATTGGTAAATCATCTAACCAAATTGACTTTGGCTTTTGGGCAAAAAGGCTTATTTGATAAAGACAAGATATTAGGAAGATTAAAACAAATCTGTTCATTTTGATAATTATTTTATTTTATGAGTAAGGCCTACTATGATTATTAATTCTTACATTATTCCAAGCCAAAATTTTTTATATTCAGATGAATTGGCGAAGTAATCCACAAAACTGAGCGTTTTTAAATTATCAGTTGCTTTCCTATTTAGCTGTTTTCAAATCTTACATTTAACTTTTTAGTATTGAAAATTAAATTTTTTAACTAAGGTCTATTATTAAAGTTGGCTAATAATTGCGTTTTCAGATCCTTAATAATTAGTTGATTATTAATGTTTTGTGCTATATTAAGGTTCTCTTTTGGGTCTTTAGTATGGTCAAATAATTCATTGCTTAGATATTTACTACGTTTATCATTTTCCCAGTTGTACCATTCAACATACCGATATTTATCTGTACGTATCGCATAGCCCATTTTTTCATCAACAGAAATTTGTTTTTTTGGAAATCTTCCTAATAAAAACTGACTAAATGCGGCATCTTTTGTTCTATTTTTGGAATTTTGAAGGATAGGGTAGAAGCTTTTACCTGCTAAATTTTTAGGAATTGGCAAACTTGAGAGCTCACACAATGATGGAAAAACATCGACGAATTCGACCAAAGATGCTGATTTTTGACCTCTCGCTTTGATACCTTTTCCCGAAACAATCAAGGGTACTCGAGTGTCAATTTCGTAATTGCTTTGCTTTGCCCAACTGTTGTGTTCACCCAATTTCCATCCGTGGTCACCCCATAAAACTATAACAGTATTTTCTGCCAATCCTAAGGTCTCCAAAGCATCAACAAGTCTTCCAATTTGTGCGTCTATATATGATACACAAGCGTAGTAGCCGTGCAACAGCTCCCGCTGCCGAGTTTCCGAAAGTGTAGCATCTGTCGGATTTGGTAAATCTTTGAAATCATCATAAGAGCGTAATTCTTGGTCACCATGAACGGCAAATACTGGGCTTCCTTTAGGCAAATATTGATTGTCTGATAGTTGAATTTTATTTCTGTCGTATAAATCCCAGTATTTTTTAGGTGCATTAAACGGCAAATGAGGTTTATAAAAACCAACCGAAAGAAAAAATGGTTTTTCCTTAGCTTTTAATTCATGCAATTGTCGAATGGCTTCGGTGGTTTGGACGCCATCGTAGTATGCTTCGTCTTCAACGGGAGCACTTTCGGTGGCGTTGGCTTTTAGGTACCAAATTCCGTATTTATCAATGCGTGTTTGATTATTTTCGGCGATCAATTTTTGTTTTTTTGATGCAATAATTTTCAAGTTTTCTTTACTGAAATACATGGCATCGGGGTCAAACGGATAATCTTTGATGTAAACATCTTTTGTCCAAGAAAGGCTGTCTGGAAATATATTATGGAAAGTCTTACCCAATCCTATGGTTGTGTATCCATTTTGCTTGAAATATTGAGGTATAGTTACAACGTTTGGCATGTTTTTACGAAAGGGTGTTTGCAAATCCCATACCTGCAAATCATCCGGACGTAAACCCGTTAATAGACTCGCCCTCGATGGATTACATACCGCCTGCTGACAATAAGCTCTTGTAAAAGTTACTCCATTATTTGCAAGACGTGTGATATTAGGAGTTTTCATCGCCGTATTTCCATAGGCTTCAAAGTCGGGGCGTAAATCATCAATCGGAATAAAAAGTATGTTTGGTTGTTGTTTTTCAGTGGCATTATCTGTAAATCCCGCTATTAAAAAACAGAAACTCAAGAGAATAAAGATAGTTTTTTTCATAATTTTTAGGAATTTATAATGGCTGATGAAAAACTAATATTTTACAATAAACTTAATATTTTGAACTTTTACATTTATCTAAAAATTGTCACGACATGGTGATGCTTTAAACTACATTTTTTTATGTTTTCAAACATTTTGATAGTTTAAGTCAGGCTTATTTTTTGGCAACTTTCTCGGCAATCAAAGTCAAAACTGCCTTATCGCTCCATTCTTGTCCATGCCCAGCCATTGCTGTAAAAGAAATTTTAGCGTCAGATTTTGGATTTTCGGTTTTTTCCATAAATTTCTGTAAAAACCGCGTGGCTACATTTGAATAAAGTCCATCCATATCGCCCATCCAAATCCATATTTTCCCTTGTAATTTAGGGCCAAGTGTTGACCAATTTTTTTCTAAAACCTTCTTCAAATCATACTTTTCCCATTGTTTTGCAATGCTGTGGTCAATTTTGCCAGTGATTGGGTCAAACATCAACGATGGCAGTCCATCTTTGCCTTTTGGACCAAAAACCGCATTATAGGCACCAAATTGCCCGCCAGAAACCAAGTAGTTGCCTGTGCGACTATTGAGGTTTTCGCCTGCAATCCAATCTTTCATTGATAAGGTGGGTTCGCCATAAATTGTTCTTCGTCCAGGTTGTAAATAGCGGTATTTATTATAAAAAATGGACTCATCGCTGTAAATATTTATCAATCCATAATGCTCAAAATCAACGGGGTCAGGACTATAAGACCATGTGCCATCAAAGAAATCGGGATAGAGAATTTGTAAGCCCAACGATACCCATCCTCCAGTAGAATTACCCGTCAAAAAACGCATTTTAGATTCGGGTTTGTAGTGAAATTGTTTTTCAATTTCAGGAATTAACTCTTCTGTCAAAGCTTTTCCACAAGGCCCGTTGTTTTCTGAATCAACCTGATAGGTATCCCCATAAGGGCCTTGCGAATCAAGAAAGACATAGATGATTTGGGGTGCCGTTTTAGTAAACCACCACTCTGTAAAATCTTTATTATTAATCAAACCATTGATGGCAGTGTAACGCCCGTTCAAACCCGCCGCTCGGTAACAAATCGGGAAGGTTTTATCAGGATTTTCAAAATAACTTGATGGCAATAAAATGGATGCCTTCAAAAAACGAGGCCTATTCGAAAAATCAGAAAGAAGTTTACTTTTTAACTCAACCGTTTTAATAAAATCATGCTTCAAAATTGGAGTTTGAGGAATGATTTTGTTTAATATTAAATTAAGTTGCAGCGTGTTAGCAAAATAAACAGAATCGATATTGCTGTACAAATTTCCAGCTACATTTTCTTGCCCATCATCAACATTTTGCTTGTAAACAACCTGAAAATAATACTTTTCTGAAGAATTTGGTTTTAATTGATCTAAGCCAATATTTAAAACATTTTCTGCTTTTGAGTCAAAAATAAATGGCAAATTAGCCTCCCAATTTTGAGGAGTTACACCAAAAGTAATTTCTGAACGAAGGCGTGGTTCTCGTTCATGTTGTTTGGTTACGTGTAAAATTAATCTTCCACCTTTGATAAAAGATTGTTTTATTTCTTCAGTAATTGCAATACTGAGTTTCCAAGAAATTGTTTCTTGGGCGTGCAATAAATTGCAAATCAGAATTAAAAACAGGAAAATGACGCTAACTCTTTTCATACAACTTGTTTATTTAAAAACGCTGGATTCAAAATTTATCAATGCCCACTTACTAAAATCTCTCTCTACTGATTTGCCATCAATCGATTTTATAACCCATTTGTTTAGATGAGCATTTACGTCGTAGGTGATGATTTGACCATCTGGGAATTGAAATTGGGTTTTTAATTGCTCATCATTCGCATTGGATTTTTCAAGATTTGCCAATAAATCTTCAGCTTTCATGTCTTCAAAAATTAGCATAATACCTATATCTTCAGTTGAGTAAACTACGATTTTGACATTGTTATCTCCTGCGTAAATCGCCCAATTATTTCTTTCCAAAATGGGCTTATAATCCTCAGGTACAGATACTTTACCCGAGGCACAGGCAAAATTTTTATAAACACCAGTATTGTTCCATTTCATAAAATCATCCTCTTTTCCTTTCAAATGAAAGGTTTCGGATAATTTATCGGCATTGTCATTTAGAAAAAGCGTAGTTGGTCGTGCTATGACTAATGAGTTTTTACCTTGATTGGCCCCACCTGCCGAAAGCAAAAAGTTTTTGCCCGCCATGAATATTTCTGGACAAGATTTTTTGCCGTGGCCTAATTTTACGAAATAGCCTTCGCCTTTGTTAAAAATAACTTCTACAACTTTATCAGCAGGTCGATATGGCATGCACGAACCCACCAAGGCATGTACCTCTGCGTTTGAAATATCCATATTAAATGGCTCTACGGGTGCATAACTCAACCAAGCTTTGATAAAAACAGACTGATAGTCAGTGGTTAACTTTTGAATTTTAGCTTTTTCATAACGTCTACGCATGGGTGGGAAATGCCTTAATTTGTAAGTACCCAAGGCATAAGTCCAATTCATATAATCCAATACATTGCGGGCTTCAGTTCTAACTTTTTCAGAAGCAAAAGCCTCTAAATTGAGCAATGCAGCGATGGTATAACCAATATAAGGAATAGAATTATATTCGTACAAACCATTGGTTTTCATACGGTTTAAATAGGCTAAAATCTTTACTTCCATGCCGTTTGCGAGGTTATCGTAGTCTGGTGACAAAATACCATGAAGCATCTTCCAACGATTTTTTAGATAACGAGAGCCTTCGGTCATCAAAATATGATTTTCGGTATCTGCCACTAAACCAAAAGTACGGGGTGTGGCTCGTCGGTATTTACCACCTTCTTCGGTGAGCAATGTGTTTATCAAATGATCTTTTGTTTTGGGGTAAAGTAAATCAGGTTGATTGTCGAACAAAAACAGGATAGTTGTCAAGGGCATAAGTGTAAAATCATAATCACCTTTAGGATTCAACGCCCAATGCGAACCAGTAACGCCCCGAACTTTCATTTGCTGGATTGCTTTGTTGACAGTCTCGATGTCTTGGTTCAAAAGTAATTTTGCGAGCAAAATTCTGGGTGTATTTCCCCGTTCGCTCAATTTATCAAAATTTATTTTTTTACTGGCAAACGATTGATAAATCTTATTTGCCAAGTCAGATTTTGTCTTCCATGCAATAGTTCGTTGATGCGGTATTTGCACCATTTCTTGACAATAGCTTTCTAATGAAAACCAAGAAATAATTAAGTAGGTTAAAAGGACATATCTCATTTACGGCTGATTCTTTCTTAAATTGTTTTATTAATCATGTGGATAAATTGTGTCCATTGTTGAGCCATGTTGACGCTCACTTTCTAAATTCTATTTTTTTGTAATCAAGAATTAACATTTCAAAGGATAGGTATAAGATTTTAAAATATTTGTACTATTTCTTGTTTTTTTCTTCCCAAATTTGAAATTGTTTTTTTAAATCTTTAACGAGTTCAGGATAAGCTTCCGCCAAATTTTTGGTTTCGCCAGGATCTGCTTCTAAATCCACTAAAAAAAGGTTATCTGTCTCTATCAATGTTCCTTTTTTACTGGTGTCTTCAGGGTTTGCATGTAATTTCCATTTCCCTTTTCGAGCTACCCATGACTTTCTGAACGCCCAACAATACCCATCTTCATGTTGTGAAGCGGCTTTGGAGTCATTGATAATAGCAACCAAGCTTTTTCCATCTAAATCTTTTTGTTGAATTTCGATATTGCAATATTCTGCCAAAGTTGGAAACCAGTCGGTATTGACGGCCATTTGATTTCTTGCTTGTCCTTTCGGGATTTTGCCAGGCCAACTTATAATTGATGGTACACGAATTCCACCTTCAAAAAGACAGGCTTTTGCACCTCTGTAAATACCAGCATTACCCCCGCCAAAATGAGCTCGTTCTTCGGTAGAATAGCCATTGTCTGATTGAAAAATAATAATGGTATTTTCTGTTAGTCCAAGATCTGAAACCTGTTTGAGCAATTGACCTACTCTGTCATCTAAGGTAGACATAAAAGCTGCGAACAAATTTCTCGGGTAAGGGAGTCCTTTTTTCTGATAATAATCCAGCCATTTGGGGTCACCTTGGTAAGGGTAATGCGGTAGATTTATGGCAAAATACATAAAAAATGGGCTTTTATTTGTTTGTTGCATAAATTGACCCGCCTCTTTCACCATTAAATCAGGAAAAAATTGACCAGGATAATGTACCTCCTTTCCATTTCTATATAAGTCGTGCTTATTAGGGCCATTCCAATAAAAAAAGTGTGAAAAGTTATCTATGCACCCTGCTAAATGTCCAAATGAATGTTCAAATCCTTGGGCATTCGGACTCATTTCGGGTGTATATCCCAAGTGCCATTTACCAATATGAGCAGTTTTGTAACCTGCACTTTTAAAAAGTTCGGCCATCGTAAAACGATTGTTTGGCAATCCATCAGCTTTGTTTGCTTCTGAGGCATTGTTGGGTAACCCTGCCCTTTGAGGATTTAGCCCTGTGAGCAATGAAGCCCTTGAAGGCGAACATACTGGTGAAGCATAGAACTGCGTGAACATGGTTCCATTTTTTGCCAAACGGTCAATATTGGGCGTTTCTAAATCCTTTGAACCATAACAATTGAGGTCTATTGCCCCTTGATCGTCGGAATAAATGATAATTACGTTGGGTTTAATTTGTGCCTTGGTTAATGAAATGGTTAAACATAAAAAATAGGAAAGTATTATTGTTTTTAAACTCATTTTTTTAATATTTTATGTTTAAAATTAAGGGGTTTTGAGTACTACAATCCAGCTTCTTTTTGCCAACTTTTGATTGTTTCTAAATCTATTCTCATGGCTTTTATAGTATTTTTAATACCAATCTTTGGATTTTTATTTCCGCTTTCCCCGGTCAAAAGCCAGTTGCAATAAAATCTCCATTTTCAATTAGAAAATAAGTCCATATAATGTTGAGGGGTATCAAAAATACCACCACTTTGATCATAAAAAGTGTCGTCTATTTTGTAAACACCATTTTGTGATTTAATCCAAGAGGCGTTTGCTTTGGGGTGGTAAGTCATCAAAGTTTCCCATCGTTTATAATATTGATGACCATTTGTTTCTTGTAAACCAATCTCCATACCTGGAAATGGAAGTAAGCGAGCAGCAATTGTTTTATTCCAATCTACTAAAATAGGGTTTACTGTAAGGTCTGCACAAAAGCAAGGTACATTTTTTTCATTGGCATAATCAATTATTTTCAAAGTCATGCTAAGTGTTTTTGCAATTGATTTTACCACGATAGCAGAATAACCTTGCTCAATTCTTCGGGCGGTTTCTTCCACAGTGTGGGCACTTTCATCAGCAGCTATTCTAACCCCCAAATTACCTACATAACTTTCATTTTTTTCAGGTAAAGGCTCTTCTATAAGAGCGATCTGTTCGAGTGCCCCAATTTTATTTGCATGGTCTATGAAACGCAAAAGTGTTTCTTTTTGCTCATATCGACCATTTGGGTCAAAATAATAGGGAAGCTTGCCACTTTTGGTGTGAGGAGTTTCAAAATTTCCAATTGCTTTATGAACTTGTGTTAAAAATTCAAGGTCTTTTTCTAACATTTCTTTTTGCGTACCAGCTGACCCAGTTTTTAATTTCATAATAAAATAGCCTTTATTGGCTGCATCTTTTATTAGTTGTGGGTTAGAGCCGACACTAAATGAAGGAATACTAGCTACTTTTGTATGTTTGTAAGAAAGCCTATTACGATATTGATCGGGAATCAAAGTATCGAAATTAGAGATGTTATTTTCTGCGGCATAAACCAACCAAGCTGCATTATCTACGGCTACCAATGCATTGAGAGCAAAGGTTTTACGCAGGTCTGAAATGCCAGTTATTTTTTTGCCATATTCTAAAACTTCAGGTAAAATTAGGTCCAGCAGATCAATTGGATTGGTAAATACCGTGCCTTTGATTATTTGCAAGGCGTGCTCTGTCATGGCATACATCAAAGAATTGCCAGCACTTTCTGAATGAGAGGCCGCCACTCTGGCATCAGACCACAATACGCCTTGCGTAGCCAAACCAATTTTTTTGATGCCCGATTCTGTTTCGAGCAAAGCAACAGATTGCCAGCTATCTGTAATTGCACTTCCTTTAAATCGGTATGGATTTAATGGCTCTCGTTCAAAATTAGAATCAACTCGCTTAATCTTAATCGCTCTAGTGACATTCATTGAAGCACTTGAATGAATCGGGATTTTAGCAGCACCTAAAATAAAAGCAGAGCTAGTAGATTTTACAAACGTGCGGCGATTAATGGCTATATTTTTTATGTCATTCATTTTTTAAATTTCTTTTGGAATAGCATTTAAGGTGTACCAAGCTTCTCCTGACCAAAGGCTCTGATTTTTTTGGTTTTTGATTTGATTTGATAAGCTAAAATAGACAACATGTTTCGGTTTCAAGTTTGATAATTTTACATATACTTTCTTCCTGTCTTTAGAAATAGTGATTTGAGTTGGGCTGAGGTTTACTAAATCCATTTTGGGCCCACCGTAATTTTTGGTTGGCAAGTACCACCACTGTTGAATAGTAAGATCTGTCTCTTTTAAGGTTAAATTAGCCTTCAGAGGTTGAGTAAATTCAATTTCGAAACCATCGTGTTTAGCTTTTACGGAAAGCATTTCAAAAGTAGGTTTATTATTGAATTTCATACACTGTAGTCCACTCAATCTATTGTTCCAACTCCAACCTCCTCCCATCATTCCTACTTCTCCGATATATAAATTTCCGTCGGGGCCCCAACGAAGACGATTAACACCTGCTTCAAATCCTTGCGAAAATCGGAAAACAGCTCCTTGATATTGCCCGTTAATTTTTTCTAAATAATCTCGATTGATACCCCCAAAAGTAACATCTCCATGCAACATTTGACCTTTATATGTGCCTTGGTGAATGAGAACGGGTTCTGAAGGCGAATTTCCTATTTCATGTTCTGGTAACCATATAGCAGGCATGGCCATTTCTGGTGCTGGAGCATTGCTTAACCATCCCCAAAACATACCATGATACTCTCCTTTTTTTACATGTATAAGTTTATTGGCAGGAAGCCATTGCCCTTGATTGTCAGTGATAAAAATTTCATTTTCAAAGCCTAAACCAATTCCATTTGGGGTTCTTAATCCAAAATTTACCACTTCAAAACTTCCATTTTTAGAAATCTTTATTGTTTTTCCTCGGTCTGGCAATTGTTTCTCTCCAGGCTTTAGTCGCATGGCCATAGATAGGGTAGCATAAAAATATCCTTCTTTATAGACCAGACCAAAAGCAAACTCGTGAAAATCTGCAGAAACGCTCCAGCTATTACAAACTACTTGATATTCATCAATAATCTCGTCACCATCTAAATCAATTAACTTTGTTAACTCTTGTTTTTGTAAAACATAAATTTCATCATTTACTACCTCGATACCCAAAGGCTCAGCCAAACCAGAAGCTATCCGTTTGACTTTTAATTTACTAGAGTCATTGGAAGATAAACCATCAATTATATACACGCCTCCAATTTTATCCCAGGTTGTGACTAATAAACGCCCATCAGGTAAAAATGCCAATCCACCAACTCTTGGTTTAAACGTGGAATTATGTAATGAAATTAAATCAAAACTGGGGTGCACCCCTTCTAGTGGTGCCCCAAAACCAGGTAAATTTGGAACCGAAGACTTTATATTAGTATGTTGTTTTAGACTTTTATCGATAATGATTTCTTTAGGCTTCAAAGTAAAAATGAAATCAATCATTTGGCTGAGTTCATTCTCAGTTAGGCTAGGATGTGGATTCATCCTGCCATTGCCCCAAATGCCTGCACCTCCTTTTTTTATTTTAATAGCCAAGTCTTGTTTTGAATCTTTAGTGTTTTTATATTTTTGTGCAATTCTTTGAAATGATGGGCCTACTTCATCCGAATCTAATTGATGGCAGGTAAAGCAGTCATTTTTATTCATTAAGACCCTGCCTTCGTGAATATTTGATAGTTTTGAAATAGGTGGGAATTGTTTTGGAAGTAAATTATAATCAACGGTTAAAGCCGAGGTTCCATTTGGTTTTAATAAAAAAGAGGTGTAAGGTAAGGTTATACTAACTTGCGTTTCAGAAGGTATTTTTGAAGTTGTAAATTTTCTTTCAAAGGCAATTTTACTTTGGTAATGAAAAACCTCAGGGCACTCCTCAACCTTTAAGGTATCATTGTTAGTTAAAATTAAGGCATATCTTATGAAAATTTTATTGTTTTTTAAAGTATATCCTTGATATATGGCATTTGAAAAAATACTCTTTCCTTTCATTTTTACTTGCCATTTTTGGTTATGTAAAGTATCCAAAAAATAGGGTGTTCCCCATGAGCTTGGTTGTATATCCTTTTGGTCGTTGTAAGCAGCACCCTCAAGAGAAACACCGCCTTTCCAAGCTTTATATAATTTACATTGAGTTAAATCGTATGCGATATAACACTCGGAATCTAATGCCACAGTCAGCATACGAGGCTGCAAATCTAGGACGGATCTAAATGCCCAAACATCCAAAGGGCGTTTTGCAAAGTAGGATGGCAAACGATAACCTGAAGCAAAAATTATTGCTCCCAAAAGAAACAGCCACAATATGTTTTCTTTTCTCATTAAACTATTTTTCAAGTATTTAAATATTGTTATTTTTGATTCATTTCTAAACGTACCTATACTATTTTGTTTACTTTTAGATTCAATTATAAAATAAGGTTTTGAAATAATCAAGCATCCAAAATGTGCCGTTTTAATTAATATTACGAATATATTTTTTAATCAAAAATTAGTTACTTCATCAACTTTGGGTTGTATTTTCCTTGTTTTTTAAATCCGTCAAAGGGTCGCATGGCCCCAAAACGTGGATAAGAGTCGAAAACATCACCATTTAGCGTCATTCTTGGGTCGTTTTGTTCAATTAGTTTTTGCTCTAACTTTTTGCTCAATTTCTGCAAAATAGACTTGATTTTCTCGGATTTTGAAAGGTCATTGAGGCAAAATGGGTCTTTTTTGATGTCATATAATTGTTCGGAATCACGTTTTTCAAAACCAATTTCAAAAAGTGCTTTATACGAAACTTTCTCTTTAATCATGAAAGTTTTGGTAGGCGAATCGTCAATATCTTCATAACCTTCCAAAATGGGTTTCATACCTTTTATACCTGCTGTAGATGCTGATATTTCTGGTGCAGGGTCGCCAAGTGGCCAACGCTCAGTCTTTAAATTTTTGATATATAGGTATTCTTTTGAACGAATTGCACGGGCTGGATAACCCAAATTATCAGGGCGAGCATGTGTATGCCTTTCTCTTCCAGAAAATACATATTCGCGAGTAGCATCAATATATCCAGACTTTGGACTTCTAAAAATGGGTATTAAAGTTTTACCCGAAATACCTTCAAAATGCTTGATACCAGCTACATCCAAAAAAGTAGGGGCTAAATCAATCAGACTAATGAGATCGTCTATTTTTCTGTTTTTGCCTATTATCATCGGGCCAGCGATTGCCAATGGAACGTGAGTTCCATATTCTTGTAAATTTGCCTTGGCATAAGGGAAAGCCATGCCATTGTCGGCAGTTACCACGATAATAGTATTTTCTAATTCGCCTGCCTCCTTTAAAATTTGCAACATTTTACCTAATTGGATATCAAACCACGTTATTTCTAAGGCATAATCAAGTATATCGTTTTTTACTAAATCTGTATTTGGTAAAAATGATGGTACTTTTAGGTTTTTTTTAGAATAACCAGCTTCTTTACCTGATCCTTCTTCATATTCTCGATGTGGTTCTTGCCCACCATACCAAAAGAAGAAAGGCTTATCCTTGGGTTTTTCCTTTAGAAAATCATTAAAATTGGCGGCATAATCTGTTGAACTAATGCCACTTGTTGGTACTTTGTCGAACTTTCGAGAATTATATTCTGGACCAGTTGGGTTTCTATTCCAGCCCGAATCTATAAAATTGCCAGGTGCCCAAGGTTTGCCTGTAAAGCCTAATGCGTAGCCTGCATTTTCAAGTGCATCTGTAAAAACAGGGAATTTTTTAGGAAATAAACTGCTATGCGTTCCCGCTTCTTCCAATTGCCAAATTTGTTTACCAGTTAGAATGGCTGCTCGTGATGGGCTGCATTGAGGTGCTGCCACA
Source organism: uncultured Emticicia sp. (assembly GCF_937903345.1). Lineage (GTDB taxonomy): Bacteria > Bacteroidota > Bacteroidia > Cytophagales > Spirosomataceae > Emticicia. The sequence goes on from NZ_CALCZQ010000030.1 coordinate 238,159, forward strand.
AAAGCATTATTAAAAAGTAAACCATGTAAAGCGATACTATCAAAAGTAGGTGTTTGAAAAGTGGATTGACCATACGCGGAAGCATGAGGGAACGAATGGTCATCGGCTATGGCGAAAAGGATATTTGGCTGGCGTTTTGATAGTGGTTTTGCATCATTTTGTTTCTGAAATGAAGATAAAACCACCGAAAAAAAGGCCAAAACCAATAGAGTTTTTTTGAAAAATGTCAGGTTTTTCATATTATTCTTCTGTTTTACCACCATTATTGCCAACTCCTTTTTTCTCGGTTTTGGGCATCAATTTAGATAATTCTTTTTTTTGAGAAAGAATGTTTTTGTCGTTAATTATATTTACCCATTCATAAGGGTCATTCTTTTCATCGTAAAATTCTTCCCCGCCTTTTGCATATCTGATATACCGATATTTCTCTGAACGCACTGCATGGTTGCCTTCTTTATAGGTTGTCAAGGCTGGAATATTCCACTCGGCATTGGGATTGGCCAATAGTTTTTTAATGCTTTTACCTTCCACATGCGAAGGTGTTTTGAATCCATTCAGTTCAGCCAAAGTGGGGTAAATACTCATAAAGTCAACAGTTCTATTACAGTAAGAGCCAGGCTTTGTAAGATTTGGTACTACCCAAATTAATGGCGAACGGGTGGCTTCTTCCCAAAGAGCGAATTTACGCCAATGGTGTTTTTCACCTAGATGCCAACCATGGTCGCCCCACAAAACAATCATTGTGTTTTCTTTTTCTGGGCTTTTTTCGTAAGCATCTAATATAATCCCTATTTGGGCATCGGCATAAGAAATAGTAGCTTGGTATGCTTGAATAGCCTCACGCCATTGGGTTTCAGATTGAATTTGAGCATGGGTGTTTTTCGACATTTTTTTGCCTTCTTCTGGCAAATCCTCCAAATCGTCTTCTTTGTAAGGCGGTAAAACAATTTTGTCAATTGGGTATAAATCAAAATACTTTTTTGGAACATGCCATGGCAAGTGAGGTTTAAAAAGTCCAGCAGCCAAAAAGAGTGGTTTGTCATGTTTTTTCAACAATTCAGAAGCTGCCCATTTTGCGACATGAAAATCGGCCAAAACATCATCTTCTGCATCTAATTGAGCCCATTTAATGCCACCAAAATTTCCCTTTTTTGTAATATTTTTATTTGGATTATTGGTTGGACTATGGAAATAATAATCATATTCTTCTTCACGGTCATACTCTACATGATAGATTTTACCACCACCTAAAACAGCATAGCCATTATTTTTGAAAAAAGTGGGTAATGTTATTTCTTTCGGAATTGCTTTACGCCAATCGTCGTCATTATCGTACACCCCAGAGGTACTTGGGCGTAGGCCAGACATCAATGCGGCACGGGAAGGACAGCAAACAGGTGCAGCACAATAGGCATTTGTAAAGCTCAGACCCATTGCCGAAAGTCTATCCATATTGGGTGTTTTTACCTGATTATTTCGCCCAAAATAACCAATCCAATGATTTAGGTCATCCACGGGGATAAATAAAACATTCATCTTTTTGGACTCGACTTTTTGCTTTACATTTATCTGAAATGCTGTTAGAGATAAAATTGCCAAAATCAGGATTGCCGAATATTTTTTCATATTAATTGACTCAATTGAAGGTAATTATTGTAAACTAAAAAGCTAAAACTTATTTAGAAAATTGACCTATCAAATCGGGATTGTGTTTAGCTATGTAACTCATCAATGTACTTTCTAATTCTTTTGCCTTGGTTTTTTCTATATTCGAAATGTCATTAAGTTCCCCCAAATCTTTGGAAATATTATACATCTCTATTTTATTTGTTTTCCAAAATTTTATCAATTTATAATCACCCATTATCACCGCCGAATGAGGATAGGCTTTTGCAAATCTATGGAAGAAAAATGCCTTATTTGTACGCTCTACTACCCCTTTGCCATTATTTTTTAATACATTTGCAAAGCTTCCTCCATCTAAATTCCCTAAAGATTTTTTGCCACCAGCCAGTTCGCTAAAAGTGGGTAGTAAATCCCATCCAGCCACTGGCACATCCGAAAGTGTATTTTTTTGAATACCTGGTCCTTTCACAATAAAAGGCACTCGAATTCCCCCTTCATATAATGTCCATTTGCCTCCTCGAAGTGGGAAGTTTCTCATTTGCTTACCAAAAGATGCGGGTAAGTCCAGTTTATTACTAACAGGTGGAATAAATTCAACTGCACCATTATCGGCCATCAAAATAATATAGGTGTTGTCTGCTATTCCCAAGTTTTCTACCATTTTTTCCAACTCTCCAATTTTAGTATCTAAATCATAAATCATACCTGCCCAAGCTGGATTGTCATGCTTTTTGCCTACCGGCTTTACTTTGAATTTATCATAGCTGGTTTGTCGTGTTACAAAATCTACATGGGTGGCATAATGTGAGACCTGCAAATAAAAAGGGTTTTTAGCAATCACTTGATCCTTCATAAATTTTATAGCACGAGCATTTAAGCTGTCCATTTGTTTAGGATTTTCTGAAAAAAAATGTCTTTCCCATTTTTCTTCTTTTCCTTGTCCAATATTTCCATTTACATTCCCAGTATCGCCATCACTTACATCGTAGCCCAATTTTTCTGGAGAAATTTTTGCACGCAAATCCCATTTACCAAAATGGGCAGCTTTGTATCTATTATCAATTGATTTTAATACTTGGGGAATAGTTTGTAAAGCCGAACTATATCTTGTAGGAAAATCATCATCATCTCCCATTTTAATAGAAGTTTGCCCAAATTGAATACTTCTGCGAGTAGGCGAACAGATTGGGTCAGGAGCGTAGCCATTCGAAAACCTCATACTTTTCTTAATGAATAAATCTACGTTGGGTGTTTCATAATAATCGCTTTTTGAATCATTTACACGATCATCCATTTTTGATGAAAAGCACGACCAACCCAAATCATCCGTCAAAATCAAAATAAAATTTGGACGCTTTTCTAATTGCTTTTTTGAAGGAACGCTCAAATTGCTAACTCCAAAAATGAGATATATTAAAAAAATTAACCTTACCATTTTTTGCTTAAATTAAAAAAAATAAAACATCATTTATTCTCACATAAATTAATAGACCTTTCGGGCATCTTTAAGATCAATCTATTTCCCAAGTTGATGAATTGTACCTTGTATCGAGCCACTCAAAGTCTCACCTTTGGTATTCTTGATTTTGTAGTCTATCGTGATTACATCGACTTTTTCTAAGTTTTCAAAGCTTAATTTCAGGCTTTTACCCTCAGCATACGATTTAGTCACCTTCAATACTTTCTGGTCTAAACGTTCTGAACCGTATTTTTTACTTCGTAACAATTGCCAAGTTTTTACTTCAAAATTGGATATATCAGATGCGGTATTTTGGTCTAGCGGGCTGTCAAAATCAAGCATAATACTTTTTTCAAGCACCTTCATTTTGACAGGTACTGGTATGGTTTTACCAGTGTATCTTACCCTATACAGTCCTCCGGCACGCATCATTTGGTTGGTTCCCCATGCCGACATTCCACAGGCATAGAGTTGCCCATCGCTTGGGTTAAACCTACCTCGCATTACACCAGTAAGAAACTTAACTCCAGGTAAATCAATCACAGCCCCTTGTTCTTGTCCGTTTACAGTTTCATTCAACACATATTGAATTTTGCCATAGCCGTAAGATAGGCTCAAAAGTCCTCCATTCAAAGCACCCCATTTTTTGCTGTCAACCCAAACCATTTCAGAAGGCGAACGGTCGTATTTCATATCTACCCATACTAAAGGTTGCTCCATCGCTTTTCTTGAAGAGTCTTTGGGTGGATTATATCCCCACATATTTCCATAAAACTTCCCAACGCCTTTCACCCAGTTTATTCGGTTCATTGGATTCCAATAACCCTGTTGATCTGTTACAATAAAACTTCCATCTGGATTAATACAAACTCCATTGGCTGCTCTAAAACCAGTGGCAATGATGTCTGTTTTTGAACCATCGGCACTCACTTTTAGTAGGGTACCATGTTGTGGAATAAGGGCTTCACGGGCATGTCTGCCACTTTTAGCATAGTAAAAGTTGCCTATTTTGTCTGTTTGAAGCCCCATCGCAAACTCGTGAAAATGGTCAGTTACCTGATGGTCGTGATTAAAGCTTTCGTAAAAGTCGGTTTCCATATCCCCATTCAAATCTCGTAACAAAACGAGCTGATCTCGACAGGTAACGTATATTTTTTCATCTACCACTTTAATGCCCAAAGGCTGAAATAAACCAGAGCCTATTCTTTGCCAGGTCAATTCTCCAGAAGGATTTAAAAGTCCTTTAATTAACCAAATATCACCATCTGTTGCACAAGCTGCAGCAATATTGGCATCTTTAAAAAAATCGATACCACTTAATTTCATTCGACAAGCCCACGGATTTTCAAAAGGCGGGGTCAGTAAATCCACGGCGTAGGGGCCATCTTCTTTGCCGTTTGTTATGAATGTTTTTATTGTTTCAGGATAATGTGCACGACCTGTACCCAAGGTGTATTTGGTCAATGATTCGGGGGCTGGTAGCTCTTTTTTAGAAAAATCAGCTCCTTTTTCACTAATCGCCAACGTTATTTTTATTTCTTCCTTGGCATTGATATTTACAAAAATCTGCCCATATTCTTCTACCAATGTAGCCCCATTTCCCAATACACTAACATTGACAGAGGAATTGGCCACTCTTAATTTCAAAATAGCATTAGAAGGGGAAATATTGAGTGTTCGGGTAAAAACGGAAGTGCCAATTAAGCCAAATTTTTCTAAAATGGCAGATTCGCCTACGGTGTAAGAAATAATAACTTGGTCTTCAAAATGATAAAGTCCTTTATAATTTGCCCAAGATTTAGGCAATGGACCAAAAGCACGCCCGTCACGAGCCACAAAACGAGGGTCCTCAAATTGTCCAGTACTCGGATTTGCCCAGCCTGGGCCTAAGGGTGTTTCAAAATGCAGTTTACCAATGGTTCTGGGGTAGGTTTCATGCTTGTCGTTTAATAAGATTCCGTTCCAATCTATAAAACCTTCGCCAGTATAAGCACCTGCCACTCGCATAAGGTCATGGTCAAAAACCATCCATGCTTTTCCTTTTGAAACACCGCCTGTGCCTTTATCTAAACGCACAGCAATCCCCTTGTAGGCAAAATTATTTTTTGAGTAGTCCTCGTCTCGGAAAGGAGAAGGCCCTGGGGAATGATACCTTGGAATACCAGTTTTTTCATCGGCTAATTCATAAGTATTCATTAGGAAGTTACCATAATCCATGTCGGCCCAAGGTTGAAAAGGCTTTGATACTGGGCCTCTAGACCTGCCTTTTGGCAGAGATGAAAGATAGTCGGGTGTAATTTTGGGAAGGGTTACTGTTTTGTTTTTTGTAACAAATTCTTGCTGAATGTAGTGAATGACATCGTATTTTTCTTGGGGACTTAAAGCCACTTGCGGTGGCATAGAACCAAAACCTTTGGAAATCGTTTGATACATGGAATAAGCATCTACGCCTGCTTTGAAAGGCTCAGACCAAAACTTTAAGGACATTGGAATAGAACCTTCATTTTCTTCATTTCCATGACAATTGATACATGTAGCATTGTAAACTCTTTCACCACGAACGAAAGAATTGTCGCTCATGTCTTTAATAAAACCCGCATGGTCTAAGTCTTTTTCAGTGCTTGGAAGGTCTTTTGATGAAAGAATATAAACGATGTTGGTGCTTGTTTTACAATTAAGCAGCATCAAAACAAGTCCAAAAAAAAGGTAAAAAAGACTCTTTTTCATCGTTATTCGGTTTAGAAAATTAATTTTTGAAACGAAACATTTTCATCTGTTTTTCGGTGAGTGCTCTATCAAATACCACTAATCCACCAATTTGCCCTTTGAAAAAATTGCCCATTCCCCTTTTCAAAAGCACAGCCCCAACGGTAAAATCTGAACCATTGTTTCCAATACCGTTAGGAAAATAGTAGGGATTTTTGGATTGAACCAATCCCTCCGGATATCCTTCAAAGCCTTTTGTGTTGTTTATGATTTCGAGCTCCCGTTTCTCAAAAACCCCATTTAAATACGATTTGATATTTTTACCATCGTATGTAAACGCCACACAGACCCACTGATTGGTAGGAACTTGCTGCTTACTTGCAGAATAGTCAATAGAATAGGGAAAGGGTGGTGTGGGCTTTCCCGAATTCGAGATGTGTCCACAAACTTGGTTTTTACCATTATAGTGTGGCAACGAAATAAAAAGCCCGTATTGGCGTTTGCCACCATCTTGATACTCGTTCCACATTCCAGCTACAAAACCTGTTTGTTCGCCTGTCCATTTTAACCAAGCTACTACCGTAATTCCTCGATTGGCTCCATAAATGTTTAATGTTCCTGTTTGAGAATTGGGCAATGATAAAAAACTACTACCGCTAAATATTGCAGAATAACCAGACAATGGGCCTTCGCTGATTCGTTTAATATTGCCGTTAGTTTCTTTCAAAGGAAAATCGGCTTTACCTATAGCTTTTCTGTCTTGGCCTTCGGTTTCTTTAAAATCCCAAAGTGCGACAAAACCCTTCATCTTACTTATTTTATTAATGTTTATGGATTTTTGAGCATACACAAATTGGCATATTAAAAACAAAAATAGTACAAGTAAATTGTTCATTGTCAACTGATTTTTATTACTTTATTGTCATTGAAGGTGGTGCTTGTTCAGGTTTACTACCCCATAATTTATTGGGTTTTTCGCCCATATTTAAGGTCAATTTTCCACCTTTCACAACGGTTTCATGTAAAATCCAAGGTTTATTTAATGATTGATTATTCAATTGAGCAGATTGAATATATAAATTTTTTAAAGAATTGTTTTTGGCTTCAATTGTAAATGTTTTGCCAGAATAATATTTTGGGTTTAGATGAAAAGTGATTTTCTCAAAAATAGGGCTGCTGATTTCGTAAAATGGTTCAGGCGAAGTACCTCCATTCGTAGAAAAAATACCCGATTTCATTAAAACAGACAAACTTCCCATTAGTCCTTGATCTTCGTCGCCACTGTAACCAAATTGAGGTGATATGCCGCTATAAACTTTGTCAATTACTTGGCGTGACCAATATTGAGTTAACCACGGAGAACCAGCATAATTAAACAAAAAGGCCGTTTGAATGCTCGGTTGATTTCCATAATTGATATAGACTCTACGAAATTCTTCCAAGGTCTCTTTGTCGTGCGATTTTCCCGAGACAAAATCATGTTTTTGTGCTTTTTCAAAGGAAGTATTTAGCCTTTTCGTAAATGCTTCTCGGCTTCCCATCAAATTAATCAGGCCTTGAACATCATGCGGTACAAACCAAACGTATTGAGCTGCGTTGCCTTCTTCCCAACCATTGTCATAGCGTAAAATGTCAACTGGCTCTGCCCATTTTCCATCGAGAGTTTTATTCCACATCCAACCAATATCGGTGTTCCAAATGTTTTTATAGTTGGTTGCACGTTTCATAAATAGCTCATAATCATCATTTTTGCCCAATTTTTTAGCCATTTGGGCCAATGTATAATCTTGATAAGCGTATTCTAAGGTTTGAGTAGAGCCATCTTGGTGAAAACCATACTTGGTTTTGCTTAAAGGGTGCGGCACATAGCCACGCTCTAAATAATATTCTATCCCACCACCTTTGAAGGTATTGTGTTCGTAGCCCGCTTTGCTCATCATTCCGCCTGGGAAATGATTTTTCCGTAGACCTTCATAGGCTTTTTCAATATTAAAACCTTTGATTCCCTTCAAATAAGCACTGACAATAAATGGAGTTGTTGCAGCTCCTGTCATCACGTAAGTATAATTTCCTCCAGCTGGGCCACGAGGAATAAGTCCACCATCTTGATACATCATCACCATGGAGTTGACAAATGATTCAGTAACTTCGGGGTAAACCAAATGCCACAAAGTATTGATTGTCCATTGAGCTCCCCAAAATGAGTCTGAATTGTGGTGGTTGTACTTAGGTTTTCCTTGGGCATCCAACGGAATTTGTTTGATGAGACGTTCGGGGCCTGTCATGTCAGAATATTTGCCATTCACGTCCGAAATTATACGTCTTCCTTGCAAAGCATGCCATAAATCGCTATAAAATCTTCTTTTTTCAACATCAGTTCCGCCTTCAATTTCGATTCTGCTAAGCCATTTGTTCCAATCTTCTTTGCTATCTTTCACAGTTTTTTCAAAATTCCAATGAGGCAACTCACTTGTCAGGTTCAATCTTGCTTGTTCTTCACTTACATAAGAAATAGCAACTTTCATTTTTCTAACTTCGCCAGTTTGCGTTGAAAAATTTACATATGCTCCAATTTTTTCGCCTTCGATGCTATTATTTATTTCTTCTAATTGTCCCTTTCTCCAACCTTTTAATGAATCAAAAGCCTTATCGAATTGAGCCACGAAAAAAACAGTCAAGGTTTTAGGTCGGCGAATAGTTGGTGCCATGATAGCATAACCTTCGATCTCTTGGTTGTTTACTTTTTTTACAAAACCTTTTTGAGTATCTGATGGGCCAAGAAAAGTAGAAAAATCAAAGAGGATTTGACTTTTTTCGGATTTAGGAAAAGTATATTTATGAAAACCAACCCGTGTTGTTGAGGTCAATTCAGCTGTAATACCGTATGCATCTAACACAACTTTATGATAACCAGCCTTGATGGTTTCGGTTGTATGTGAAAACTTTGAGCCATATTGATTTGATCCTAAATGTCCTTTAAAATCACCTGTTGTAGGCATAACAGGAATCCCTGACAACTGCCAACAATGTACATGACTAAAACATTTGATACTGTCTTTTTCATACCGATAACCTGCATTCCAGTCAGCATCAATGGCATTATCTGGACTTAAATTGACCATGCCGAAAGGGCGGGTAGCCGAATTGAAGAAAAACCAACGTGAGTTTGCAGCATCAACCAAAGGATATACTAAATCAACTGGTTCGACTTTCGCTTTTTGGGCATAAGAAAAACTTGTTGTTATGCTTATTACTAATAAAATTAGATTGCTTCGTAACAAATACATTTTAGAGTTATCAATTTGTAATTAAATATTTTTACAACGGAGTTTTACAGAAAAAAATATCCTGGAAATAGATGAATAATTAAATCAACTTAGTTTTAAAATATGTCGAAAAGGCGTGAAACCTGTTAAATAAACCGTTGGAGCCTCCATTGCCGGCAAAGCTCCACGCAACTGAATATTTTTATGTTCAACTTTACCTGAGCTAAAATTAATGCTATCGTTGTCAACTGTGTAGCTACCTTTTTGCTCAGAAAATAGATAAAAATTTTCGTTTTTAGGTAATTTTGTCACACCAGAAAAGGAACCACCAGCTCTAAAAATTAATTCAAGAGAAACTGGCACACCTTCCGTACCACTCATATTGATTTCAATTTCAAGACCGTTATTTGCTTCCTTGATTTTGACAATTGTTTCGAGTTTTTGGATTTCGCTTTGCTTCCGGAGTGTTCTTGGCATTTTATCTAAATCGCCATCTGGAGATATTTTTTCTTTGTCAAGTGGTTGATAATAAGGCCCTTCGAGTGATTTTCTAAAAATCCAAGTATCGCCTTGTTGCTCAATTTTTTCTGACTGAAATTGTCCTTTTCCAAAGAAAGAACTAGCCACTCGCATAGCCTGCAAAACTGCATTTCCTTTATGAAAAGTAAGCCAACTCGTATTATTTGATAAAAACGTACTATCCCAATTTCCACGTCTGATACGCACTACTCCTGAATAAGGGAAATTTTTTGCGTAATTAATTGGTAATGGTTTATCGGCAGGTAATTCTTTCCAAAGCGTTGGGTCTTCTAAAAAATAGCCAAGATAGCCAGCTAATTGCTCTTTGGTACTGGTTTTTTCAATTTGGCGAGCCATTGCCGCCATTTCACCATTGTTTTTCTGCAATGCCATGAAACGATAGCAATAATAATATCTTGACATATTGCCAATTGTGCCTTTGTCTTGTCTGTTCGAAGCCTCAGTAACAACCTCACCGTTTGGGTGAACATAGTACAATGTCATTTCGAGGTTTTTAAACACCGGCTCTAATAATTCGGGCTTATTAAGTCCTTTTGCCATGATAATCAATGAACGATTGACAATAGGAGAGTAGCTATTGGTACTTTTCTCTGTATATTGTCCATCCGGGTCGAGGTCGATATGCTCTGCAAGCCATTGGTCGATACGAGCGATATAACGTTTGTCGGGGAAAAGTTCATTCAATTTAGTCAAAGCTGCCGAAACCACCCAACGGTGATTGGGTGTATGAATTCCACCCACTATAAGCCCTTCTCCTGCATTTTTTAAGAATTTTTGCAATAATTCAAGTGCATTTTCTGAGCCTTTCGTGTTCGATTGTTTCAAAAATTTATAAGCAGGAATAATGTTTTCTAAAACAAAAGCCGTATCAGGTGTTGAATGGAAATTAGTTGCTAATAAATCAATTGTTCCATCACTGTGTTGAAACTGGAGCATGGCTTTGGCAGCGGCTTCTACTTCTTTCAAAACATCGCCTGATTGATAAAACGAAGACTCAGGACAGGACATTAGCATACAGGCTTTACCAATAAATCCACCCGTTGAGTGTGGATTTGGAATCTCAACATCATCCATGTAGCCACCCACATATTTATGCTTTGGGTCAGAAATTTTTAATGCTTTAAAGTTGGGCAACTGTTTGTCATGAATCTTAATCCATTCGAGTAACCAAGCTGGTTTAACTGCTGATTTTTGTTGAAATGAACCAAATCCAACGAAAGGCAATGTACAAAGCGAAGTAGCTCCCATTGCTACAAAATTTCTTCTATTCATGGGTGGTAAAAATTGTTTTAAGTTAGTTGCTGAAGTGTATTTGCTTAAAATTCTCTGATTTTGATACTTCTGAAATGAACCTCATCACCGTGGTCTTGTAATAGAATATGCCCCGAAACTGCTTGTGCGAAATTTGGATAAGTATTGTATTTGCTTTTAGCAACGAGATTACGGAATATTTGAGAATATCGGTCATATTCAACCATTTTGAGGTTATTTAGCCAATGCTCAACATGCCCATCCTTCGAGACAATGCGTAGTTTATTCCATTTTCCAGGTGGATTCATTCTTTTATCCTTATTTCCTTCCGAAAGATTCTCGGCTGTGATTAGGTCATAAAGTGATCCAGTGGTACGGTTTCCATTGACACCCTCTTTAGCATCAGGATGTACTTTGTCATCTAAAATTTGAAATTCAGGACCAGCACCTGTTCCTGCTCTTTTCTTGCGGTCTTCAACTACAAAATATTTCAGTCCACTATTTGCACCAGTAGTTAGTTTAAAGTCCAATTCGAGTTCAAAGTTTGAAAACTCTTTTTCTGTGATTATATCACCACTTTTCACTAAAGTGTCCTTTTTTGTGCCTAAAACTTGCAATTCTCCATCCTGAATTGCCCAACCTACTGATGGGAATTTATCATAATTGGCTAAACGCCAGCCTGCAGTAGTTTTGCCATCCCAAAGTAAACGCCAGCCTTTTCTGATTTCATTTTCTGATAATTTATTTACTAAATAACTTACTTCCGGAGCTTCTTCCCCGCCTTTCCATACTACTTCCTCCAAATTTTCGGTAGCAATTCTAATGTTTTTCCATTGTACTGTCAGTCCAACTTGTTCCTCACGCTTGATTTGATGCACTTGTAAAGCGATAAAACCACGAGCAGTTTGTGGATCTAAAAGGTTCGTACAAGGAATACCATTCACCCAAGTTTTGATACTATTGCCGATGGCTTCGATATGGTATTTGTTCCATTGACCCATTCTAAAAGCTGTTCTGCCTTTTTGATTAATAGATAAAGGATATAACCAACCATTGCGTCCTTCGTCGAAGATTCCTCCACTCCAAGCTCTATCGCCTGGGTCGATTTCTACTTGATAACCATGCACTTTTCCAGCTTGAAAGTTTGGGTCGCTGATACTTCTTATTTGTATGCCAGAGTTTAAACCTGCTTCAACTTTGAGTTCCAACTCTAATACAAAATCACCGTAGGTTTCTTCGGTGCATAAAAAAGAATTAGGTGTATTGAGTTGCGAAACCCCAACGATGGTTTTGTTGATGATTTTATATGCTGCATTTCCATTTTTCTTAGTCCAGCCATTTAAATCTGTGCCATTAAAAAGGTCTTTCCATTGTGCTTGTGCTATCAAACAACAGAAAAGTAGTAGGATAGTGGTTTGGATTGATAAAAAATATTTTTTCATAGTTAGGGTTGAATAAGGGTTTATGTAGAAAAAAGAGAAGAAGAAAATTCCTCCTCTCTTTCTGATTATATTTATTAACAAATCTACTATTGATTAATATCCTGCATTTTGTTTCATCGCAGGAAACGATAAATCAATTTCACTTTGAGGAATTGGTCTTAAATAATGCTTGTCGGCAATTGCCTGACCTTTCACCCATGGGTTAAATTTCTTGACTCTATCAACCAGTTTTCCTGTTCTTTTCAAATCAAACCAACGGCTATATTCGCCCATAAATTCTCTTGCTCTTTCATCTAAAATCAAATCTATCGTTATATTCGACGCAGTTGCTCTATATGAAGTAGTTTGGAGTGATTTTTGGTTTTCTGGAGCAGCCGCACATTTCGGGTCTGTTCCTTTTTTTGTGCCTAAAGCACGGTCGAGAATCCGATTATAATAAACCTCAGCACCGCCCAATTTGCCACCTTTTGCACCTTTTACGATAGCCTCGGCTGCTATTAAATAGGCTTCAGCAGAACGGAAAACACATTCGTTAAAAGTTCCGAATGCATCGCCATAAGGAATACCTGGCTGCCAAAACTTCCACATCAATGGAGCTTGAACATTCAAACCTGAATTATCAATCGGATATCCGCCACCATATTCATCAGTATTCACGACTGCGTAGTTTTTCTTTCCTCCTAAATCAACGCCTCTATCTGCCAGTGAAGTAGCTGGTTTGTTCCAAGGGCGGCAAAGCAGTACTGTATCACCAGCAGCGAAAGATACTTTCAAATTGGCATTACTTAATGGTAGAGGTTTGAAATCTTTCACAGCAGCAAGTGCATAGCCTACACTTACAAAATTATGAGCATAACGAGTGTCATTTTCAGGATCGAAGAAGCGATAGGTTGCGGTATTGATTTGGTGAACGCCAAGACAACGATTATAGTCTGTTGTGCGGCCTTTACTACCAATAAAACCTTCACCACTCGGGCCAAATTTTGAGTGTAAATCGTTTCCACCTGCCGCATCTGGTGAGAAAGCGGCGTCGGTTTTATTTGTCAAAACATCAGTATTATATTGAACTGCGAATATAATTTCGGCATTTTTATCATTTTGAGCACCTGTGTATTGGGTCAAAGGATTATTTGAACGTTTCGGAAATAAATCACTATAACTTGCCGCCAATGGGTAGGCATCAATTACTTTATCGGCATAAAGTAGTGCAGAATCAAAATCAACGTTTGTTCCGCCAAGTGAATTGTTATAGTTCCAACCTCTTGTTAAATACACACGAGACAATAAAAACTGAGCAGCCCCTTTTGTGATTCGACCATAATTTGAAGCCACCACAGGTAATTTTGCTTCACAATCAAGTAAATCAGCAATGATTTGTTTGTAAACATCAGCCGCAGGAACACGAGGAAAATCTTTACTTGGTGTTGTAACTTCAGATAATGGCATCGGAATATCTCCCCATTGTTGCACAGCATAAAACAAACTTAATGCTCTCAAGAATTTGGCTTCCGAAATTCTTGTATCTTTCAATGCCGCTGCCATTGTGGTAATGCCATCTGCACGAGAAACTACTGTATTTGTTCGAGCAATTTCGGCATATAATAATTGCCACAATGTTTGAATTTCAGGCAAAGTTGCATTAAATCTTGAATCATAAACATCGTATAAACTTGGTGGAGTTTCTTTGCCATTGACAGCCGAAGGATTCCAACCACCTTGTGCAGAAAAAATATCTGTTCCATTCAGAACTAAAACCCTATTTTGGTGAATATTTCTTAATAATGGATAGCAAGAACGTACCAAGTCCTCAAAACCAGCTTCAGTTTTATAATAAACATCAGTGGTTAATGTTGTTTTTGGAATCTCGTCCAAAAATTTATCTTTACAGCCCGAGAGTACAAGAAATAAACTTGTAACTAACCAAAAATTATATCGTTTAAATAATATTGATTTCATTTTATGTCAAATTTAGGATTTTAGAAACTTACATTAAGACCTACACTTACGGTCATTGAAGGAACATCATCTTGATAAATAGCTGAGTTAAACTCCGGGTCGAATCCTGTGTATTTGGTGAATATAAATGGATTTATCACTTGTGTATAAATACGAGCATTCGACATTTTAAACTTATCCAGTTTGTCTTTTGGTAGTGTATATCCAAATGTTATGTCTGAAATTCTCAAAAAACTGGCATCCTGATAAGTAATTGCTGCACGATAAGGGTTAGCCGCAACGACACCAAAATAAGTATTCGAAGGGTTATCGCTTCTCCAATAATCTAATGAAGCTAAACTATTGTAACGAGTGCCGATATCACCGAATGTGCCCGATAATGTATTGTTTTTGTACTCTGTTCCGTTGCGATAGTAGGTGAAGAAAGACAAGTCAAAACTTTTGTATTTAAAACGGTTTGTCATTCCTATCAAGAATTTGGGTAATGCTGTTCCTAAAATCATTCTATCGTCAATGCCTTCGGTTGAGGAGATTTGTCCGTCATTGTTTGAATCAACAACTCTTACAGAACCTGGCACTTGCTTGTATTTAGTGGCTAAATCTTTATCGGCTGTTTGCCAAATTCCATCGAATTTATAATCAAAATTTGACCTAATTGGGTAGCCAACAAATAGTTTATTGCCTTTGTCAATGGTTTGTCCTTCACCGTATAATGAAAGTAATTTGTTATTATTTTTAGTAAATGTTAAGGTTGTATTCCAAGTAAAGTTTGAGGTTGCAACGTTAACAGTATTTAATAAAATCTCAAGACCCTTGTTCTGGATTTTACCAACATTTGAGGTTACCTGAGAAAAACCAGATGCAGTTGGTATTTTTTGATTTAAAATCAAGTCAACTGTTTTTCTATCATAGACCTCTACAGTTCCAGTAATTCTATTTCTGAAAAAACCAAAGTCTAATCCAAAATTGAGTTCTTTGCTTCTTTCCCAACGTAAATCTTTATTGCCTAAATTCTGTGGTGCGAAACCATAAGCTGCTGTTCCATCAAAATCGTATCCAGTATTTAAAACTCCAGCTTGTGTACTATATGGATTCACGGTTGAGTTTCCAACCTCGCCATAACTTGCTCTTAATTTTAAATTAGAAAGTACTTTTGCGTTTTGCAAAAACGATTCGTCAATTAATCTCCAAGCAAACGCTACCGACGGGAAAAATGCCCATTTGTTACCAGGAGCCAATTGAGATGCTCCGTCCGAACGACCTGTAAGTGTGAGTAAGTATTTATTATTAAATGAATAATTCAATCTTCCCATATAGGATGCAATCGAACGCTCAACCAATGAACTACCAAAACTTGTAACTGTACCTGTATTTAAAGCATACCAGTCAGAATCATAAGGAAGGTCTTTTACAGCTACAGTATAAGATTCGTTTCTTTGGTAAAATGCACTCTGTAATCCTGTAACAGTGAACTTATGTTTTCCCAAATCCAGGTTATAATTGATTATATTATCAAGGGTATAACTCCCAACTAAGCGACTATCAAATTGTGTACGTGGTTTTGACCCAATTTGTGCTTTTGACCATTGACCTCTAAAATCCCCAATGCGTGATGAACCATAAGTTGCAGATAATGATGAACGAACGCTGAGGCCTTTAATTGGTGTATATTCTACATAGGTATTACCCATGATGTTTGCATTTGTCGTTTGTAATTTTGATACGTTTGGGTCTGTATCACTCAAAGGGTTAGGCACTTGTTTATCATTAATACCCATCCAAATGGCTAATCCATTATAGTTTATGTCTTGGTTTTCACTTGGATTTGCTAGGTCTGCAAAGTAAGGTGTTCCTGTTGGTCTGGCACGATAAGCACCTCTCAAAGATTCTTGTGAGCCTAAATTTTGGTCAGAATAAGTGACATAAGAAGTGAAACCAACTTTGAAATGCTCACCTAATTTGCTATCAAGACCCGCATTTAAGTTATATCGCTTAAAATCTGTACTTATCACATTTCCCTGCTCTAATAGATATCCTCCCGAAAAACGATAAGTTGTTTTTTCTGTTCCGCCCGCAACACTAATATTATGGTTAGTTTGGGTTGCGGGTTTTGTTACCAATCCTACCCAATCAGTTGTTACACCATTTTTAATATTGGCCATTTCAGCTGCTGTGAAAGTAGCACCAGTCGAACCTTCCAACACTCTATCGGTGTATGCAATTTTATAAAATTGCTCACTCGTTAACATTTTAGGTAAGTGTGCTGGATTTTTTACACCCACATATGAGTCATAACTTACTCGTGGCTTACCTGAAACACCTTTTTTTGTAGTTATAATAATCACACCATTTGCCCCTCTTGCTCCATAAATAGCGGTAGAAGATGCATCTTTCAATACATCCATTGATTGAATATCATTTGGATTAAGGTTATTCATATCACCTCCCATCAAGCCATCGATTACAACTAAAGGAGCAGTTGAGTTATTTATTGTATTTTCACCTCTGATAGTAATATTATAACTGCTTCCTGGTCTGTTATCAGATTTTGTAATGGTTGCACCTGCAACTTGACCTTGTAATGCTTTAGCTGCCAATGTTGGGTTTCCTCTCACAATGTCTTTTGACTGAATTGAAGACAAAGCTCCCGTTAAATCTCTCTTTTTCTGCTCACCATATCCAACTATCACGACCTCCTCAAGGGCTTTATCATCTGGTGTGAGCGAAACATCAAGTATGGTACGGTTGCCAACAACTACTTCTTGGGTGGTATAACCGACAAAGCTGAATACTAATATTGCTTTATCACTTGGAACATCCAAACGATACATTCCTGCAATGTCAGTGTTAGTTCCTTTTGTGGTGCCCTTTATGGCAACACTTGCACTTGGAATCGGCTCTCCTTTTTCGTCAGTTACTTTTCCTGTTAGCATCTGAACCATTTTGATAGTTTCAATACTATTTGTAGGTATTGACATTCGAGGCTCGATAATTAGACCAAGGGCGTTTTTGAATAATAAAATTTGCTTTCCATTTACCTCGTATGAAATTTGTAAAGGCCTAAAGATTTTTTCCAAAACCTCTTTCAATGACTCATTCTTAATTTCTAACGATATTTTTTGTCCAATTTTAATCTCTCTTGGATTATAGACAAATCTTACACTTGTAGTATTCTCAATGATATTGAGTGTTGTTTTTAGATTATCATTGATAGTTTTTATACTTATTTTTTGCTCAAGAACATCTTGTCCTGTGGCTGGGCGGGCATAAGAAATTCCGAAACATACCAGACTTATTAGCAATTGCAGAAATGAAACTTTCATAAGTTTCTTTATAAATTGAGGGTGAAAATACTCATTCATCAGATTTTGATAAAATTAAGAGTTAATATATGTATTATCAAAGAAGAAATATAATTATTTGATTTTTTGTTAAAATCTGAGCAATGTTTTATTTATCCGCTATAAAGCTTTATGGAAAAGGGGCTTGCTGAAAAAATAAGATTGAATAGAGTTTTTTGTAAAAAATTATCCATGTAAATTAGGGTTTAACTATGGATGGCAGGAAGTTGATTTAGATACTTATTTAAATCAAATTTTTTTTTGAAATAATGCAAAATTGGCTTTTTAACAGCCTTTGCTATGAATAATTATTTGAGCATCAACTATTTCGTAGGTTGAATGAGTGATTTTACAAATTAATTTTAGCTTATCATAAAGTGATTCATCAGAAAATGATGCATTTAAAAAACAATTCTCCATATTTTTTTCATCGAAAATTATATTGATTCCATATGTTTTTTCGAGAATTCCGAAAACTTCTTTAATAGGGGTTTCATCAAAATTAAAATGATTTGGCGAATTTTCAACTAAAACCTCTGGTTGACTAATGATTGATTTTAGTAAACGTGCATCAGTAATCGAGTAATCTACCTCTTGATTTGGCGTGAGAATAATACCAATTAATTCGTTCTTTTGTTGAATTTTAGCTTTTTCGAGGTCTTCTCTACGATACACGGATACCTTTCCAGAATGTACTTCAACTTTGATGTTTTTTTCGTTTTCAAAGGCTTTTACCATGAAACTTGTGCCTAAAACTTGGGTCGAAATATAATTTGTATAAACCCAAAATGGACGTTTAGGATTTTTAGTAACTTTAAAAAAGGCCTGACCAATGAGATAAACTTCTCGTATTTGGGTAGAAAATTGTTTGGGATAACGAATCTTGCTTTTTTTGTATAATGTAATTTGGCTACCGTCTTCGAGTATAATCTGTTTTTTTTCGGTGCTATTATTTTCTTCTTCTACGAAATTGCTGCTCAAATTTTGTGTGATTTTTCCAGTGGTCATATTGTCTGATTCTTGGAAGTAGAATTTCAATCCAAAAAAACCAATACTGATTATGACCAATATAGAGGCTGCAATTTTATATGCTGTGTTTTTCCAAAATGGAATAATTAATGGCGATTCCTCTACAATTTGATCGGTTATCAATTCCAAATCATCATTATTTAATAAAACATCTTTTTGTTGAAGAGTCAATAAAAATGCTTTTGCAATATTAATATTTTCAGCACAATCTGGATTTTCGGATATCCACTTTTTCCATAATTCATCATTTTTATTGTCGGGATTTAACACCCACTGGCGAAATGATTCATCTCGACTGAAATCCTCAAAGCTATATTTTTGATAATTTGTATTCATCTAATATAAAGTGTTGTATAGTAGGATGCCAATGTTCAGGTCTAAATACTGTTTTTTGTATTTTTTTTTAGTAAGTGTAGTTTAACAACAAGCAATAATGAGGGATTTAACCAGACCAGTTCTCTCGAATTGTTTTGAAAGCGGCTTGCAGTAGATTAGAAACCGATTGACAATTGACACTCATGATTTGGGCAATTTCGTCTCGTTCAAGGTTTTGGTAAAATCTAAGGTAAATAACCTCTCTCTGACGTTTGGGCAAAGAATTCAATAAGATAGCCACTTTTTGAATGGTTTCTTGCGTGTTTTCTTGTTCGATGATAACTAATTCTGGCGAAAATTCTGCAAATTTCAAATCATTTTCAATATTGATGATTTCATTTTCTCCATTGATTTTTTGTCTGACACTTTCTCTTAAAATTTTCTTTCGAACCGAACTTAGTAGATATGCCCGCACGCTATCGGGTTGACTGATGTTCTGACGTCTGCTCCAAATTTCTACGAAAACTTCTTGTACACAATCTTTGACAAAATCTTCGTTTCGGAAAAATTTATAACCGTAGTTTTGTAAAAGGTTAAAATACTTTTTGATGAGTTTTCCCAAAGCTATTTCACTACCATTCTTCAACTGTTGCCATAGTTGAGAATCGTTGTTGGTGCTTGGTTGAGCTTCTTGGGGAATCATAGTTTCAATAAAAAATTATCAGCAGACCGGCAATTTACATTTTTTATTTTTTCTGATATTAAGTATCGATAATTTTAGTCGCAGAAAATGTAGTTTAAGCAATAATATGTTCAAAAATCAATAAATTAGAATTGCTAAAATGTTATTTTTTCTATAAAAAAAGCGTGTACCTCTTACGAAATACACACTTTTATATTTTTCGAATATAGCATTAAATTATGCCTCTGCAACTACGCTTACTGCTACTTTGTGTTTTACTTCTTTGTGAAGGTCAAGGATTGCAGAGAAATCACCAACGAATTTCACATCATCCATCGTAATTTTCTTACGGTCGATGTCAAATCCTTTTTCTTTCAAATAATCAGAAACCTGCGTGTTAGTTACACGTCCGAAAATTTTGCCGCTTTCGCCAGTCTTCATCGAAATAGTGATAACCATTTCACCAATTTCTTCTGCCATTGTCAAGGCGGCAGTTTTGATTTTTTCTGCTTTATGAGCAGCTTGTTTAAGATTTTCAGCTAAAATCTTACGGTTCGACTCAGTAGCTAACTGGGCGTAACCTTGCGGGATTAGATAATTACGACCATATCCTGGCTTTACAGAAATCAAATCGTTTTTATATCCAAGACCAGCAATATCAGTTTTTAATATTATGTCCATTTCTATTTTAATGATAAATGATGAATTAAAGGTTTTGAGCAAAAAACTCAGAACTCTACACTCAAAACTCAGAACTATTTAAGTCCGTCAGCTACGAATGGCATCAAAGCCAAGTGTCTTGCACGTTTGATGGCAACTGATACTTTACGTTGAAATTTAAGGCTATTACCTGAAAGACGACGAGGAAGGATTTTTCCTTGCTCATTCACGAATTTTAATAAAAAGTTAGCATCTTTGTAATCAACATATTTAATGCCTGCTTTTTTGAAGCGACAATATTTTTTGCGAGCCTGGTCTTTTCTGTCCACAGGGTCGTTTACGAGTGACATTGCGTTGTTTCTCATCTTAGTTTTCAGTTTCTGCTTCTTTCGGAGCTGTTTCTACATTTTTTCTGCCAATTTGGCCTTTACTACGGCGGTCGCTATAATCGATAGCATATTTGTCTAATTTCGTAGTCAAATAACGCATTACTCGCTCATCACGCTTGTAGTCAGTTTCCAAAGTTGCAACCGTCGTAGGAGCAGCTTTAAACTGAATTAATTGATAATATCCCGTATTCTTGTTCTGAATAGCGTAGGCCAATTTACGAAGTCCCCAATGTTCTTCGTGAACGATTTCTGCACCTAAATCAGTTAATGTTTTTTTGAATTTGTCGACAGCTTCCTTTATCTGAATTTCAGATAAAACGGGAGTTAGAATGAAAACCGTCTCATACTGGTTTTGAAACATACTAAAACAGTGTTTAATTATAAAATTATTTTCTCAAAAACGAGGGTGCAAATGTAAGAAATTTATTCTAATAAGTAAAGAAATGGAAACAAAAAAAGTTGATATTTACAAAAGCAATTGCTTTAAAGTGTTATTTATGACGCAACAATATTATTATAATGTTAAAATATCTATCAACAATTTGTTTTATTGATACCAAATTTAGAACTTTAAGTTTTAAACAAAACCTATTAATTAACCATCCTATGAAAACATTGCTGACAGCCGTTTTACTTATTACACTTTCTTCTTTTGGCATCATTGCCGACAAAACTTTTGTTTGGAAACAATACAAACTTCAAATAACTGTACCCGATGATTTCAGAATTTCAAAAAATACAGATAATGATTTTGAAATGAAAGGTGATGGTATGGAATTGATTATGCACATTTTTGAAGAAGATATTGCAGCAGATGACATGGACGAAGCTGTGATTGAAGGTGCAAACGCCATGAAGCTACAAGAAATCGATGCAGAACATCAAATTGAAGGTGATGGCCTTGACGGTTATTACGTAGAAGGATATAAAGATGGACACCGAGTGATGTTTGCTGGAATGATTGACCCTAAAAGTCACACGAATTTTTTCTTGGTTATTATTTTTGATGATAAAGATAAACAAGCCGAAGCTGATGCTTTGGAAATTTTGGAGAATGTCGTAAGTTTGAACTAAATCCAGAGTTTTTAGATGCTAAATGGGCTGTAAGTAAACTACTTACAGCCCATTCATTTTTGGTAAGTCATCCAATTGTTCATATTTGCCGGTTTCGAAGTCAACCTTAAAGCAAAAGGTATTTATTCCGTTGCTTACTACTAAGAAAGGGCATCTCATCGTAAGGTTATAGCGAGAAGCCTGAGCGATAACTGCTTGATTGATAGGCACATCGGCTGATTTGCATTCTATTAATAAATAAGGTTTTCCCTCATTATCAAATACCACAATGTCGCTGCGTTTTTGTAATTTATTGTAAGACAAGCCACCTTCGAGT
The DNA here is from genome assembly GCF_937903345.1 of uncultured Emticicia sp. GTDB lineage: Bacteria > Bacteroidota > Bacteroidia > Cytophagales > Spirosomataceae > Emticicia. The sequence continues at coordinate 260,211 of NZ_CALCZQ010000030.1, forward strand.
CGAAGCAGGCTTTTTGAGTAGCCGTAGTGATGCAATAATAAATTAATGAAATGTTGCCTTACCCATTCTTCGGGCGTAAGTACCAAGTATTTCTTACGAATTGCATCAAAAATATAAGTTTTTCCGTCGGTTTCTTTAATTTTGCACTGATAAGATGGTAGGTTGAGCTGGTGCATATTAAACAAAAGTTTTGTTAAAGGGGAACTTATTTAAAAATTTTTAGCTTGGGTACTCTAATACCCTGTAATGAGCGTTACAGCATTTCATTACAAATTTACGTCATTAAAATTATGCAGACAAAAGAAGAAATCGTAAAAAACTGGTTACCACGCTATACGGGCACACCCCTAGAAGAATTTAGACCTTACATACTACTAACCAACTTTGGCAACTACGTAGAAATGTTTGCCCAAAAATTTGGTGTAGAAATAAAAGGCCGTGACCGTGCCATGCAAACCGCATCGGCTGGAAATATTACGATCATTAATTTTGGAATGGGTAGTGCAGTAGCCGCAACCATAATGGATTTGCTAACAGCAGTGATGCCTAAAGCAGTTCTTTTTTTAGGAAAAGTTGGCGGTTTGAAGAAATCAACCAAATTGGGTGATTTAATACTTCCGATTGCCGCCATCCGAGGTGAAGGAACAAGCAACGATTATGCTCGTCCCGAAATTCCAGCATTACCCTCTTTTCGCTTGCAAAGAGCAGTTAGCTCAATGATTAAAAAACATGAGTTAGATTATCAAACTGGAACGGTTTATACAACTAATCGCAGAGTATGGGAACATGACGAGACTTTCAAAGATTATTTGCGTGAACTTCGTGCAATGGCCATTGACATGGAAACCGCTACAATATTTATTGTTGGTTTTGTAAATGCCATTCCTCATGGTGCATTATTGTTAGTATCAGATAATCCGATGATTCCTGATGGAGTGAAAACCGAAGAAAGTGACAAGAAAGTAACAGGAAATTTTGTAGAAAAACACCTACAAATCGGAATTGATTCGTTGAATGAATTGGCAAATTCTGGTGAATCGGTGAAGCACTTGAGATTTGAATAAATCTAATGAGCGGGCGGGCATACCTTTTATAGGTGTTTCGAAACGCCGCCAGCTTTGAATAAGTGAATATTTTTAATAATTTAGCAAAAAAACATCAGCCAATTTTTATGAAAAAAATTGTATTTGGGGGTATTAGTTTCCTTTTGTTTTATCTAAGTTTTTCATTATCATTTACTTATGCACAGAGAAAATTTACACTTTCTGGTGTAATCAGACAAAGTAGTAATGAAAAACCACTTCCAAGAGCTGCAATCTATGTTGATGAAACAGGCTACGGTACACTTTCTGATACACTTGGCCGCTACCAAGTTTTAGTTCCGAAAGGTACGTTTAATATTACAGTAAGTTATCAAGGTTTTTTTACGAAGCATCAGCGAATAGATGTAAATAATAACTTGATGGTTGATTTAATCATGGACGAAAAGGCCAACGATTTAGACGAAGTTATTGTTTCGGCAAATAGTGCTTCACAGAATGTAAAGCGGCTCGAAACTGGGGTTACTAATCTGAGCATCAGGAATATGAAGAAACTCCCTACACTACTTGGCGAGCTGGATATTATCAAAAGTTTGTTTTCGTTGCCAGGGGTAGCAAGCGTAGGTGAGGGGGCTTCTGGATTCAATGTGCGTGGAGGAAATATCGACCAAAATCTTATTTTGATGGATAATGCCCCGGTATTTAATGCTTCTCATTTGATGGGTTTCTTTTCGGTTTTTAATCCCGATGCTATGCGTGATATTAATTTTTATCGAGGTGGTATTCCTGCACAATATGGTGGGCGTACGGCTTCGGTTTTGAATATCAATCTGAAAGATGCCAATGCTCAGGAATTTTCAGGACAAGGTGGAATTGGGCTTGTAAGTAGTCGTTTGCTGCTTGAAGCTCCGATTATTAAAGACAAGATGTCCTTCTTTCTAGCCAGTCGTTTTTCTTATGTTGGCTATTTATTTAAGCTACTTCCGCAACAAAATATTAAAAATACAAAGGCTGATTTTTATGATATTACTACAAAAGTAGAGTTTCGTCCCACAAAAAAAGACAAAATCGCTTTGACTGGCTTCACAGGTTTTGATAAATTTAAAGTAGCGGGCGATTCGCTCGCCAATCTCGAAGTCAATGCTTCTTCATCGCTTTTCAATTGGCGAACCACCAATGGCACGCTTTCGTGGGTACATTCTTTTGGCTCTAAACTTACCTCCAAAATTGTAGGTGTTTACAGCCGTTACGATGCTAATATAATAAATCCTGATTCAGTTTTGGCGTTTCGCTTGGAATCAAAAATAGTTTATAAAAACCTAAAAGCAGATTTTAATTATTTACCGACCGAAAAACAAAAAATTGATTTTGGCCTAAGCACAATTGACTATCAGATTCAGCCAGGAAAATTGAGTCCAGATAATTTGGTTTCACAGATAAATTCTGTGTCGCTTCGTAATGAAAGTGCTTTAGAATCAGCTATTTACATCAATGATGAATATGAATTCAATAAGAAATTTTCGATTTTAGTAGGTGTTAGATACTCATTTTTTATGAATCGCGGAACGGGATATACCTATGATTATATTGACGGCCTTCCTAAAAGTATAGAAACCTTGACTGACTCTACGTTTAATGCCAAAGGTTCAGTCATGAAGAGCTATGGTGGAATTGAGCCGCGTTTTTCGGCCAAATATTCGTTGAATGATAATGCTTCCATTAAGTTTAGTTTAAATCGAATGATTCAATACATTCAGTTAATTTCAAATACTACGGCCGCTTTACCTACTGCCCGTTGGAAATCGGCTGATAACTATGTAAAACCCCAAATTGCAGACCAAATTTCTATTGGATATTTTCAGAACCTAAATGATAATAAAGTCGAGGCTTCGATTGAGTTTTTTTACAAGAAACTCACCAACGTAGCCGACTATAAAGATGGCTCAAACCTGGTGCTTGATAAATTTCCTGAAGCATCGATTCTGCAAGGAATTGGCCGTGCTTATGGTGCAGAGCTTTATCTAAAGAAAAACATCGGCTTGCTTACAGGTTGGATGAGTTATACGTATTCGCAAACACAGTTTTTGGTAAAAAGTAAATTTGAGGAAGAAACCATCAATAATGGTGAATATTTTTCGCCAAATTATAATAAACCTCATATTTTTAACCTTATTGCAAGTTTTCAAGCAACTAAGCGAATTTCGTTTTCTACTAACTTTACCTTTAGTACAGGGCGGCCGATTACTTATCCTGCTGCCAAGTTTTATATTGGTGGTTTGGTTGTGCCGTATTATGCCAACCGGAATCAAGCAAATATTCCGAATTATGTACGCCTTGATTTGGCAATGAATATTGATGCTGACCCTTACAAAACTAAGAAATTCAAAGGCAGTTGGAATTTTTCTATTTATAATGCACTCAATACTCGTAATGCCTATTCGGTATTTTTTCGAACGAAGTCCCGATATGCACAATATTATAACAAAGTTGATATTTATAAATTATCAATATTAGGCTCAATGATTCCATCGATTTCGTATAATTTTAAGTTTTAATGAATTAATTTTTCGCACACAGAAATATCCAAAAACTTGAAATTTTTCAACCGAATACTGGCCGCTTTACTGCTTTTTAGCCTAATAGCCTGTGTTGATGTTTTCGACCCCAAATTGTTAGGTGGAAAGCCAAAAATTGTCTTTGAAGGCACCTTGACAAATTTGGTTGGGCCGTATTTTTTTCAGTTAAGTTATTCGGCAGGCTATAATAGCCAAGAAAGTGTATTTGATAAATTTGTAAATGCCGCAAAAGTTTGGATAACTGATGAAAAATCGAATCGTACAGATTTAATTGATATGAACAAAGGTCAATTCCGTACTCCTGATGGTTTTAAGGGAGAAGTCGGAAAAACTTATCGAGTGAATATCAGATTAAGTGATGGCACAAGCTATGAAAGCGAACCGGAAACGATGCGAATGACGCCTTCTATCGAGAAGGTTTATAGTGAGTTTAAGCTTACAACAACACCAAGACCCAAATACAGAGGAATTTTTAATATATATGTTGATGTAAAAGACCCTGTCACTGAAGGTGATTTTTATCGTTGGAAATGGGTTCATTACGAAAGAGCTAATTATTGCTCTCAATATACTTTAACTGGCGATAGACCTACGATTGCTTATCAGAAATGTTGTACTGATTGTTGGAATACCACAAGTTGTTTAGGATGCGTAGTTTTGGCATCAGATAATTTGGTGAATGGAAATACACTAAAAAAGCAATTTGTAGGTCAAATTCCTTTCGATAACATTACAGCTTATTATATGCTTATTGAACAAATGAGTTTATCTCGCAAGGCCTTTAACTTTTGGCGGAACCTTGACCAACAAGCCAATAATTCTGGTGGGATTTTTGATACTGCTCCTGCAGCCATTCGTGGAAACCTGAAAAATGTTAACAATGATTCGGATATAATTTTTGGATATTTTCAGGTATCGGCCGTTGAGCAAAAAGCAGTATATATTCAGCGAAATAACATCGGAATTGTGCCATTTGGGTTTAATTTGAGTGTAAGTATATTTTATAATGATTCTAATTGTGAGGTATGTAAAGAAAGCCCATATCGTACTGCCAAACGACCTTTAAATTGGGTAGATTAATATAAGACTTATGAGATTTTTTATTCAACTTTTTATTGCTTTTTTTAGTGTTTTGCTCATCGCCTGTGTGGAAGAGTTTGATCCAAAACTCATTGGAAGTACCCCCTCAATTGTTTTTGAAGGAACTTTGACCGACCAACCCGGGCCACACTATTTTGTGTTGAGTTTTACAGCCGGTTATAACAGCAAAGAAAGTGTTTTTGATAAATACGTCAATGCCGCAAAAGTTTGGATAATCGATTCCAAAGGTGTGCGAACCGACCTAAACGATTTGAATCGTGGACAATTTAGTACGCCCGATGGTTTTCGTGGGCAAGTGGGCAACGCCTACACGCTTCACGTACGCACCAGCGATGGGGTAGAGTTTGCCAGTAACGCTGAGCCTATGCGTGCTTCGCCTGCTATTGATAAAGTTTATACCGAATTCAAACTTACTACCACGCCTCGCCCACAATACCGAGGGATGTTTAATGTTTTTGTGGATGTAAAAGACCCAGCCTCCGAAGGCGATTATTATCGTTGGACATGGAAAAGCTATCAAAAAGCAGGTTTTTGCGAAATTTATACCGTGCCACGCACCGACCCACCAGTGCGTTTTTTACGTAAATGTTGTGAAAATTGCTGGAATATTACAGTTTGCTTGGGTTGTGTAAATGTAGCTTCTGATAAACTTGTCAATGGACGAACACTAGCCAAACAAATCATTGGTCAGATTCCATATGATGATACAACGCCTTATTATTTATTGATAGAACAAATGAGTTTGAGCAAGGAAGCATACTTTTTTTGGTCGAATGTAAAGGCACAAGCGAATAATTCAGGAGGGATTTTTGATACTGCCCCTGCAATGATTAAGGGCAATATCAAAAATCTAACAGATGCTTCCAAACCAATGTTGGGCTATTTTCAGGTTTCGGCTGTAACTCAAAAAGCCGTTTTTATTCAGAGAAATAATTTGAGTTTGCCGCCATATAGCCTTGGTCTAATAACCTATCCATTTGATACAGAATGTGCTGTTTGTAAAGAAAGCCCTTATCGCACCGCCAAAAGACCACTTAATTGGCAAGATTAAACAAACAATTACGTATGTTCTGACGAATAATAACATCATCTCGCGATTTTTTATCTTATGATTTTCAATAAATTTGAGTAGACTTTTTATCCCACAAACAAGATGCATAAGCTATAAAAGTATCTATAACTGCAAAATAATATGATAATCATAAAACCGAATATTAATTTATTGTTGTTGTAACAAATATTTTTTGGTTACTGATAGTTTTTGCAGTTTTTTTATTAATATTGTCATCGAATTAACAAAATAATTCATCAGCGAATTTCAATAAAACAAACAGGCGTAAATCTGCTGGGCGGCAATCCGCTGAGCGGCAATCCGCATAATCTTTAATGTTTCTTATGGCTGGTACAGCAGAAATAATACTTGACGGTAAATCTTACCATTATCCCACCATTGAGGGTACTGAGGGCGAAAGAGCAATTGACATTGCAAAACTTCGTGACGAAACAGGCTACATTACGATTGATAGCGGTTACAAAAACACTGGTGCTACAAAAAGTGCTATTACATTTTTGGATGGCGAATTAGGGATTTTGCATTATCGAGGCTACTCTATTGAAGACCTTGCTGAAAAAGCTAACTTTTTAGAGGTTGCTTATTTATTAATCTATGGAGAATTGCCAACAACTGAGCAATATAACAAATTTGAGTATGATATTCGTACACACACAATTGTGAACGAAGATATGCGTAGAATATTCAACGGTTTCCCAGTGAATGCTCACCCAATGGGCGTGATGTCGTCATTGATAAGTGCAATGAGTGGTTTCTACCCAGATTCTTATGATGAAAAAGCTCCAGATCGTACCGAGACGCATATTATACGTTTGTTGGCTAAATTCCCAACATTGGCTACTTGGTGCTATAAAAAATCACATGGCCACCCAATCAATTATCCAAAAAATTCATTGGATTACTGCTCAAACTTCTTACAAATGATGTTTTCACTTCCAGTAGAAGACTATCATGTTGACCCAGTGGTTTCGGCAGCATTAAATAAATTATTGATTCTGCACGCTGACCACGAACAAAACTGCTCAACTTCGACAGTACGTTTGGTTGGCTCGTCTAAAGCAAATTTATATTCGTCAATTTCAGCAGGTATTTCGGCACTTTGGGGACCACTTCATGGTGGTGCAAACCAAGAGGTAATTGAAATGCTCGAAGAAATCAAAGCTGATGGTGGCGATGTAATGAAGTTTGTAAACAAAGCAAAAGATAAAAATTCAGGTTTCCGTTTGATGGGCTTTGGACACAGAGTTTATAAAAACTTTGACCCACGTGCCAAAATCATCAAAAAAGCGGCTGATGATATTCTCACAAAGTTGGGCGTAAATGACCCAGTTCTTGAAATCGCAAAAGGCTTAGAAGAAGCTGCTTTGCACGATGATTATTTCGTTTCAAGAAAATTATATCCAAACGTTGATTTCTACTCAGGTATCATTTACCGTGCATTGGGCATTCCGACCAATATGTTTACAGTAATGTTTGCATTGGGTCGTCTGCCAGGTTGGATTGGGCAATGGAAAGAAATGAGAGCTAACAAAGAGCCAATCGGTCGTCCACGTCAGATTTATACTGGTGCAACTTCACGTCCGTTTGTACCTATAGCCGAAAGATAAGAGAACTGCAAAGTTACAAAGTCTCATAGTATATAAGTAAATAATAACAAAGAGGAAGCCTTATCGTTTCCTCTTTGTTATTTATGATTTTTCCATTGTCAGTGCCCTTGAAAATGGCATTTGTAATCTTTGTTCCTCTGTACCTTTGCTACTTTGTGGCTCAAAGACTTACTTCCTTGCCAAAATCTTTTGCATATATTTTCCCAGAATATCAAATTCAAGATTTATTATACTTCCAACACTTAACTGATGGAAATTGGTATGTTCCCAAGTATATGGAATAATGGCCACACTAAAGCCATTATCTTTTGAGTTTACAACCGTCAAACTCACGCCATTGATACAAATTGAGCCTTTTTCTACAGTTATATTATTGTTTGTTGTATCGTATTCAAACGAAATCAACCAACTACCATTTTGGTCTTCTATGGCTGTACATACACCCGTTTGATCAACGTGACCTTGTACGATATGCCCATCAAAACGCCCATTGGCCGGCATACAACGTTCTAAATTTACCTTATCTCCAATTTTGAGTTTTCCCAAATTTGTCTTTTTTAGTGTTTCGTCAATAGCTGTAACTTTATAAAATGTTGAATGATTTATGTCGTCTGCTAAATGATTATTTGGGTCATTGCTCACTACTGACTGTGAACCGCCGACCGTGGACTCTATACTAACAACCGTCAAACAAACGCCATTGTGCGACACACTTTGGTCGATTTTTAATTCATTGGCAATCCTCGATTCAAATGTAAAAGTAAGGTTTGTTCCCTCGGCATGAATATCTACTACTTGGGCGATTGCCTCTACGATTCCTGTAAACATAATTTTTAAATTTTAAGCTGCGAATAACGGAAATTAAGGTCGGAAAAAGAATAGTTTTTTACTAAATTTACTAACTTAGCAAATGGATTATATCCTTTCAATTTAATAACATATAAACCTTGTAAATATGTTTAAAAACAAAGTTTTTTTAGTAATAATTGTACTAGGTATTTTCGGAATTATATTCTACTCATTGAATGGGTCTGAAAGTTATGTTGATACTATAAAAAAACAACGTGATTTGTTTTTAAAAAACTTGATGTCTGAAAACGATTCTCCAATCGCCTCAATCAATGATTTTTCGGGAATAAAATATTTTGAAGCCGATAAAAATTTTATCGTTGATGCTGATTTTAAGGCTGAAAGTGCGGGCCAAGGGATAATTTTAATGACTGACAGCACGCAAACCGAAATCAAAAAAGCGGGAACGGCCACATTTTCGGTAGATGGAAAAACATTCATAGTAAATGTTTTTGATGAAGGTGAACATTTTTTGTTTCCGTTCAGAGATTTAACGAGTGGCAAAGAAACCTATGGCGGCGGACGTTTTATCAATATTCCTAAAGAGAACCTAAAAGACGATAAATTAGAAATAGACTTCAACAATGCCCATAATTTTTATTGTGCTTATAACGAAAGTTTCATTTGCCCGATTCCGCCAAAAGAAAACTTTATTAATGCTGAAATCAAGGCAGGGGAGAAGAAATATAAAGATTAAATTTCTAGACAAAATCTGTGAATAAAATCACCCACTTGTGAAAGAAAGGAATTGTAATTTTCTTATTTAGGACCTAGAGTCCAAAAAGTGTATTAAGAAACCAATCCTTTTTTTCCAATAGATAGCGAATTTATTCGCTCTAATAAAACCCAGTTAATTATAACAAACTAAATTTTACCAAACCAAACCATAGAGAATAATGAAAAAACGCTTTATCAAAACCCTTATTTTTCTCATAATCAGTTCGTTTGCGTTTTCGCAGGAACTCAAAACCATCGAGGCCTTTACGGCTGGAATGGAAAAAAAAGAAGGCTTTCTGACTTTTTACTGGAATGCCAAGGAAAATAAAATTTGGCTCGAAATTGATAAATTTGATATTGAATTGCTCTATTACCCTTCCTTAGCTCAAGGAGTTGGCTCCAATGATATTGGCCTCGATCGTGGCCGTTTGGGTCAAGAACACGTAGTGAAATTCCAACGCACCGGCAATAAGGTATTGATGGTTGAGCCTAATTATGCTTATCGTGCTATTTCAAACGACCCAATTGAACGCCGAGCCGTTGAAGAATCTTTTGCCAAGTCAGTGCATTTTGGTTTCGATATAAAAGCTGAAAGCAATGGCAAAGTTTTGGTAGATTTAACTCCTTTCTTATTGCAAGATGCCATTGGTGCTGCCCAAGATATTGCTCGTGCCAAACAAGGAACTTTTCGCTTTGATGCCTCAAGAAGTACAGTTTACTTACCTCATTGCAAAAGTTTTCCAAAAAATACAGAGTTTGAAATGACCATTACGCTTACGGGTGAAAATGCAGGACAATACCTACGTGATGTTGTGCCAACGGCTTCAATCGTAACCATGAATCAGCATCATTCATTTGTAGAATTACCCGATTTATCAAAAAATGAATTTAAGGCCAGAGAATATGATCCGCGAATTGGCTACAATGGCATTGAATATTTTGATTATGCTACACCAATTAGTGAGCCAATTATAAAAAGATACATTTCTAGACATCGTTTGCAGAAAAAAGACCCAACTTCAATGATAAGTGAGGCTGTTAAGCCAATCATCTATTATATGGACCCAGGTGCTCCTGAACCTATTCGTTCGGCCTTGATGGAAGGCGGTGCTTGGTGGAATCAAGCGTATGAGGCAGCCGGTTACAAAGATGCTTTTCAAGTAAAGCTCTTACCAGCCGATGCTGACCCGATGGATATTCGCTATAACCTCATTCAATGGGTGCATCGCAGTACTCGTGGCTGGTCGTATGGTGCGAGTGTTATTGACCCACGTACGGGCGAGATTTTGAAAGGAAAAGTTACACTTGGTTCATTGCGTGTACGTCAAGACTTTTTGATTGCTCAAGGCTTTTTAGGAAATTATGAAAGCGACACTTCAAAAGTAAAAGAAATTATGCAGATGTCGATCGACCGTCTCAAACAATTGGCGGCACATGAAATTGGACATACTTTGGGATTACCACATAATTATATTTCAAGCACTGCAGGTCGGGCCTCGGTGATGGATTATCCGCATCCTTTGGTTGATTATGCCAATGGTAAATTTGATCTTTCTCGTGCTTATGCGATGGGAATCGGTGATTATGATAAAGCTTCAATCATTTGGGGCTACCAAGATTTTCCTGCAAGTGTCAACGAAAAAGTTGAGTTGGAGAAAATTGTACAAAATACACTTCGCAAAGGTTTACGCTTCCTAACAGACCAAGATGCACGCCCTGAGGGGTCTGTTAGTCCGAATACGCACTTATGGGATAATGGAGCAGATGCCACAAGTGAGTTGAAAAGAGTGATGGAATTACGTAAAATTGCTTTGCAAAATTTTACAGAAAAGAAAATTACAAAGGCTACGCCAATGGCCAATTTGGAAGAAGTTTTAGTTCCAATGTATATGTTCCATCGTTTCCAAGTAGAAGCCGCTGCTAAGGTTTTGGGAGGGGCAGATTATAATTTTGCATTGCGTGGTGATGGTCAAGTAGTTTATGAACCTGTGCCAGCCGCTAAACAACGTGAAGCATTTAATGCTCTGATGGGAACACTAACTCCACAGTTTTTAGCTGTACCTGAGCATATTTTGAAGATGATTCCGCCACGTGCTTTCAGATATGATGCGAATCCAAGAGAAACTTTCAAACGTCATACAGGTCTTGCATTCGACCCACTGGCTCCCGCCGAAGCAGCAGCTGGCTTGACGTTGAGAATGATTCTAAATCCAGAGCGTTGTTCGAGACTCGTAAGCCAAAGAGTGTTGAAAGCAGATTTGCCGACTTTCTCAGAAATAACAAAAGAAATGAATAAAAAGCTGTGGAAGAAGCCAGAAATGATTGATAATGTGAGTTATTTTGCTCAAATCGACCGAATGGTAGCGATGCAATACCTCGACCATTTGATGAAATTAGCAAATAATAAAGAAACAGCTTCTGAGGTAAGAATGAATGCGTATGCATCAATTGATGATATTAAGACTTGGGTTTCTGGTAAAATGTTTGACGGAGGAGGTTTTGCAAGACTTACTTTGTTGAAAATTAAGCAGTTTGAAGAAAATCCAGAGGCAGTTATTTCGTCAAATGCACTTACACCACCGGATGGACAGCCGATTGAGTCTGGATATGATTGGTTGAGTACTGAGTGTGAGTGGTAAACCTCAATCCCTAAAGGGGAGTTAAATAAAAAAAGGCTTTCAAAATTATATTTTGAAAGCCTTTTTTATAGCTACATTGAAATAATCAATAGTTATTGTATTGTAATGTTGATAATTTATAATTTACACTTATTCGGACTTTCAATAATTAAAATGATTCATTTTACTAAATTTAAGTCCTCAAAATTGTAAAAAGAGCTTCAAATTTCCTTAAAACTCCTTTAAATGCTATAATTAAAAAAATTACTCAGGCGTATTATATAATGCTACTTTCGAGATTATTGGCTTTGCGAAAGCCTCATCAAAAACGATTCTGAGTTCTTTAGCGGTTGTTTTTGGGAAATAAACAATTCTTTTTTGTCCGATTGTTGTTGCAAAAGTGAGGTTTTTCCATTCATCATTAATTTTTGCTTGAACATAAAACTTCTTCACTCTCTGCCCATAACGAATATCTTCTTGCACTACAAAACAATTAAAAGTTTGGGGCGTTTTTAGTGTAATATCGTAATTGTCTTTACTGAAATTCTTTGTAAAATTGCCAGGAGTCAAGAGATTATTCTTGAAATAAGTATCTCTCATTTTCTTGAAATCCATCAAGGATTTTTCATCGTTTTCATGTATCAACCCACGACTATCAACTGGAATATTCAATAATAGATTTGAACCACGTCCAACCGATTTATTCCAAATATTCATTAAATCTTTGTCTGTTTTTACCTTATTATCTTCGTTTTTATGGTAAAACCAACCTGGGCGAATAGAAACATCGCATTCAGCCGGAATCCAGTGCGTACCTTTTTCGTCACCCACGTTGAGGTGAGCAGGTTTATCATACGCAGGAAAAAGTTGATTACCATTGATGGTTGCCCAGCACGTTTCGCCCGCAAAACCATTTTCATTGCCTACCCAACGAATATCAGGACCAGCATCGCTAAAAATCAAAGCGTGGGGTTGGTAGGTTTTTACTGTTTTATTAAATAAAGGAAAATCATACACTTGTCGTTTTCCATTTGGGCCTTCACCGTTAGCTCCATCGAACCAAACTTCAAATAAATCTCCATATTGAGTTGTGATTTCTTTGAGCATATTTACATAGATCTGGTTGTATTCGGGCGTGCCATAAGTTGGATGATTTCTGTCCCAAGGAGAAATATAAAGCCCCATTTTTAAGCCATATTCTTTGCAAGCTGCCGATAATTCTTTCAAAATATCACCTTTACCATTCTTCCATTTCGATTCTCTCACAGTGTGAGTCGAATATTTACTTGGAAATAAAGCAAAACCATCGTGATGTTTGGCGGTAAGAATAATTCCTTTCATTCCAGCGGCTTTACAGATTCTTGCCCACTGGCGGCAGTCGAGTTGTGTAGGATTAAAAATTTCTACTTTTTCGGTTCCATCGCCCCATTCTTTGTCGGTAAACGCGTTTGGGCCAAAGTGGATAAAACCATAGTATTCCAGATTATGCCATTTTATTTGGTCGGCAGAAGGTGTTACGCCATAAGGTTTTGGGTTTTGTGCAAAAAGTATATTTACCCCCAAAAGGGAGACTAAAAAAAATAGCAATACAACAGTAAAGTTTCTTTTCATTTGATATCTTAATTGAATTAGGTTTGAGAATACAAAAATAGAAAATGTGATTAATAATCTGTTAAAAATATCTTAATTCGAGATGCAATTAAAATTTTCATAAATTCTCCTACTTTTGTAAAATAAAACTACAAAAAAAGCTTAAAAAAATGAATAAAAGTATTTTATTTCTTCTAATTGTCTTAACTCCCAAACTGGGGGTGGCAGAGTTATTTGCTCAGAAAAAAATACCAATTACTATCGCTTCCTATAACCTAAGATATAATACCTCAAATGATGGTGTCAATGCGTGGCCGAATAGGAAAGAATTAGTGAAAGGCTTGATTCGTTTTCATGAGTTTGATATTTTTGGAATCCAAGAAGGCCTACGTGGACAGCTTGATGATATTGCCGAAATGGAAGATTTTTCTTTTCTTGGCAACGGTCGTGATGATGGCAAACAAGGTGGAGAGCATTCTTCTATTTTTTACCGAAAATCTCGCTTTGAAGTTGTGGAATCAGGTGATTTTTGGCTGAGCGAAACCCCCAATGTGCCAGGTAAAGGTTGGGATGCCACTTGCTGTAATCGTATTTGTTCTTGGGCAAAATTTAAAGATTTGACTACAAAAAAATCATTTTATGTTTTCAATGTGCATTTCGACCATCAAGGAGTTGTGGCACGTCGTGAGTCAGGAAAATTGATGGTGAATAAAATCCAAGAAATTGCTAAAGATGCAAACGTTATTCTGACAGGAGATTTTAATTCTACGCCTGAAACTGAGCAGATTCAGCATATTCAGACACTATTGAGTGATTCAAAACAAGTGTCACAAACACCAGCTTATGGTCCAGAAGGAACATTTAACGGCTTTAAATTTGATGCTCCTTTGAAAAACAGAATTGATTATATATTTACGAGTAAGCAAGTAAGTGTGCTAAAATATGGAGTCTTGACTGACTCGTTCGAGCAACGCTATCCATCTGACCATCAGCCAGTTGTAGTGAAGGTAGTATTGGATTAAAAAAAAAAGATTCATTGCTGTTGGTCAAAACTGATGGCAATGAATAAGCCTACTTTACCTTAAATTCCCAGTTTATAATGTTATTAGATTCACCGATTTTGGTAAAATTATTGCTTTCCAAAATCCGTTGCGAAGAAATATTGTTTTTCTCGGTAGAAGCCAAAACCTTCCAAACTTCAGGTTGCATTTTTGCCCATTTGAGCATTTTCCCTACTGCTTCGGTCATGTAGCCTTTTCTTCTAAATTCAAAATATGTTCCGTAACCGATTTCTATTTCTCCATCAATGTTTGGTTCGCCTTGAAAGCATAAATCGCCTACGATTTTGTTTTCTTCTTTCAAAATAAGTGACCAAAGCGTAAAATACAAATAGTTTTTGTTTAAATCTCCTACCGAAGGAATTATCGAATCTTCGAGAGCCTCACGAAGTTCGGGTGAAATACTTCTTGGTGATTTTTCAAGTTTGAGTTCCTCCTCTAATGAATTATCAAAATTACTATATTTTATTAACTGTTCGTAAGTAAGTGGGAGTAAAATTAAGCGTTCGGTTTCTATCATTGTTTGTTAAGAATATGTTAAAATAAGTTCCTTTTTAAATTAAAGGTTCAACAAGCCCCATAAATCCTCTGTTACCTTTTTGGGAGTTATTAGTCTAAATGTTACACCCTATTTATAATACGGTCAAATTTAATATTTTTTCATTTTAACAGTAGGACTAATGACAAAGCAGTACATTTTATTAAGTTACATTTTTTTATTTTTTATTAGTTGCAAAGAAAAAGAAGTAGCTCCTCCCACTTTAAGTTTTTCCAATTCAAAAATTGATTTGGGAGCAATTACATCCACTTCAACATCATCTCTGACTCTTACCCAAAATGGCGAAGGTACGATTTCTTATACAATAAGTAGTAATAAATCTTGGCTTAAATTATCTAAATCGACAGGAACAATTTCTGCAACTGATGTAATTAGCATTTCTACCCTAATTAATTCTAATGATTTAGTTGAAGGAGAGAACACAGCAATAGTAAGTATCACTCCAACGATTAATGGCATTGTATCGCCAGTTGTTTCTGTGACTGTAAAAGGTATTTATAAAACGACAACCATTAGTCTTAATTCGACAAGCATTGATTTTGGAACTATTACAGCAAATAAGTCAGTATTTCTGAAAATGACTAAAATTGGTACAGAAAACCTTGGTTTTGATGTAAGTTCAGATCAATCTTGGTTACTTATTGATAAATATTCTGGTACAATTACAGGAACTGATTCAATAAAAATTACAGTCGATACGAAAACATTAACAGGAGGAAATCAAACTGGAAATATTACAATCACACCAAAAGTAAATGGAGCTTCTGGAAAGCAAACAATAGTTCCCGTAAAGATAAATTATGATGATACCATCACAGGAATTATTGAAAAACGGACTTTAAGTAAAAATGAAACTTGGGGCGGAAATATTAGCTTAAATGGAAATGTGACCGTGCCAAAAGGATTTGTTTTGACAATAAAACCTGGCACAAAAATAGCTGTTAAAAATACCATAGAAGGCATTGATTTAATAATTAATGGTAAATTGATAATGAATGGAGATGCTACTAATATTATTGAAATGAAATCTGAAAATGCTAAACCTGACTATGACGATTGGAATGGAATACAAGCAAATGGCGATATCGAAATGTCTTATTGCTATTTAAGAGATGCTTATAGTCCTATTAGTTTTGCTCTTACTGGTATTGGCATCAATCAAACAAAAGCACCATCCATTCATCATTGTTTATTTGAAAATGCTTTCCAAGCTATTGATTTTGTAACATCTAAATTTGAAACCACATTTTATAATCTGACTTTCAGAAATTTGCAATTTAATTCGATTTTGATATCTGATGTTAAGGTTTTAACAATTAAAGACTCTGAATTTTTATCTTCTAAAAGCGATATTGCTATTTATACTGCTGGTTTGGCTTTATCAGTTACAAATTCAAATTTTGTTCCTAAACAATATGATTTTTATGAAAACGTTTTTGTCTTTGATAATGTAAAATATGCAAATAATAAGGTCGCGATGACAGATTGTTTTGGTGTAAGTTATACTGATGGATTTAATAAAAATGGCAATGTTTTCACAAATACAACACCCGCAAGTACAGCCAATCTGAATGTTGGTTGTGGGTTTGCCAATAAATACAAATCAGCAAGGCTGAGAGTAGTTGATGCCTTAGGTGAGACAGCAGCGAATCAACAAATGCTTGAATATAAAAAGCAGCGTCATTTAAAAATCCAAAATAAGTAAAATAAAAAAGCCTCAAGGTCAATATATATCTTGAGGCTTTTTATTGTCTAAAAACTAAATTACTCTCCACGAATCACGTCCACTTCAACTGCCACTTTATGTTCTCCAGAACTAAAAATGATTCCTTTGAGTGGTGCAACATCGGCATAATCTCGGCCGTAGGCAGTTACTATGTGTTTATCGCTCGGAATTAAGTTATTCGTTGGGTCAAATTCGCACCAACCCATATCAGGAATATACACCGAAATCCAAGCATGTGAAGCATCAGAGCCTTGCAATTTTGGCTTTCCTTTTGGCGGAATCGTTTCGATGTAGCCACTCACATAACGTGCCGCTAAACCAACGCTTCGCAAGCACGCTATGGCCAAATGAGAGAAGTCTTGACATACACCTTTTCGTTCTTTCAAAACAGTTTTTAGTGGCGTATTGACACTTGTAAAACCTGATTTAAACTGAAATTCATGAAAAATTTTAGAGGAAAGTTTACTCACTCCTTCAAAAAGCGGCATATTGGGCGAAAGACATGTTTCGGCAAAAGCTTTAATTTCATCGTCCCATTTGATAAACTGACTTGGTAGCTGATATTGCAAAACCTCTATCTTTAGAGCATTATCATTTTGAAATTTCATTTTAGCCTCCTGACAGGTAATTGGACTGATTGCTGCCACGTTTTTTGGCAAAATCTCAATTTCGCTCGAAGCTATTACTTTCAGTAGCTTGTGCGATGTATGCAAAGAAAAATAATGCTGTGTATTACCAAAAAAATCTTTTCGAGCATAGACTTTGTTTGGCTGTGGCTCAATCGCTAAATCAAAGCTGTGGCATAACTGGGTGGGCAGCGAAAGAGGCTCTAAACAAAGTACGCTTTGGTAATTATCAACAGGATTTACATAAGTATAGACGGTTTGATGCCGTAGCTTATATTTCATCTGAATTTATTTTTTCTATGGTATCTAAAAATGAATGTTGCATCACTGAATGATTAAAATAAAGGCTCGCAAGATTGCTCGTTACGTTTGAAATCAAATCATAAACTTGTTTTAAAGTCTTATCGAGTTCCGTGCGAAATTGTGTGTCTTCATTGGCTTTTATCATGCTTTCTGCATCGAAAAGTTTCACAAGAGTGATGGCTTCTAAAACCGTTCGTTCGGCAATATTTAGTCGATTTAAGTCAATATTTTTTGGTAATTTCGATAAACAACTCGATAAAGCATCAAGCAAATAGGATAAGGTATAAGGTAAATTGGTTTCCAAGAAAGCCATATTTAGCACCGCTACCAAACTCCAATGAGATTTATAAATATAGCGATATTGTGCCAATAAATGATGGTTTTCCAAAACGGCTTCCATCAAAACAGTTTCTACTTCATCATTATTTTTGAAGCTAAATGCCGAACGAAGTACGGAAACAAGTGATAAAATTCGCTCAATATTTTTTCCGGCTTCGAGCAAATAAAAACCGCTGTCTCGTGGTAGTGTCTCGAAAATATTGCCGTAAAAAGCAAAAAGTCGAGTATAGAGTCTATCCAAACTATGGCTTACTTGATTGATACTGTGTGAATTTCTGAGTGATTGAAGATTATCTTCAATCAAGTTCAAAATTCGACGAGTATCGGCATTCCATTTATCGCTTACTTGGTTAGAAGTTCGTAAAAACGATTGAATGTCATACGCAACTGAACCAGCTTTTTTACTATTATTGATTAAGCTAAACAGTTCGGGTTCAGGATTTTCAAAAATTGAGGCATCCTCATCTTCCGTAAACCCTGGGTAAGTCCTAGTTAGGTGAGTGATTGATTTAAACAAAACTACTAGGTATTCTTGTTGTTGTTTACCTTTATCATTTACATTTTCATTCAGGCGGTCAAGTACGATTTTCAAGAAACTCGTCAATGCCATTGTTCGCTCAAATAAGCGTCCAACCCAAAATAAATTTTCGGCATTTCTACTTGTAAGCGAGTTATTGTGCTGATTATTAGATGTTTTACGTATAACTATGCGTTCATAATGTTCTGTTGGGGTATCTGTAACAATCCAAGTATCTTTCGATAAACCACCCAATTGATTCGAGATTACAAACTTATCTTTTACGGGCGAACTACGTGTAAGTCCACCTTGCATTACTTTGTAATCATTGCCGTCAGATACCAAAAAAGTTCGGATAGCGGCAAAACGGGGAACTAATTTTCCATCAATAAGCGAAGGGGTTGTGGAAAGACTTACCTCTTCTTGAGCCACAAAATCTTTCGGATTTTTAAGAATCGTCTGACGAAGCTTTTCTAAATCCTCTTTGCTCATTTGTCGCCCATAGAGCGACTTAAAGCCTTGTTTACGATTGGCTTTTTTGATGATTAGTCGGTGTAAATTGCTCAGTACGAAGTTCAATTCTTTGGTTTGTCCACACCACCAAGTAGCTACCGAATTCATCTGTAAAGGCTCATCAAGCAAAAACTTACAAGCATTTTGCATAAAAGCCATCATGCCGTAGTTTTCTACAACACTCGCACCAGGTGGATTAACAACTGCAACGTTTCCCATTCGCATAATTTGTAGCAAACCTGGCACTCCCAAAAGTGAATTTTGTCGGAGCTCAAGTGGATCGCACCATTCATCATCTACTCGTCTGATAATTACATCGATACGTTCCAAACCATCAATTGATTTTAGCCAAACAAATCCATCTCTGACCAATAAATCACTGCCTTGTACGAGGGTATAACCTAAATATGATGATAAATAAACATGCTCGAAGTAGGTTTCATTGTCTGCCCCAGGTGTCAAGAATACAACGTTTGGGTTTTCGTTAGAAAGATTTCCTAAGGTTGCAACAGTCTGCTGTAAATGGTTAAAATAAGGTGAAAGCCTGTTTCGATAAATATTTTTATTGAGTTCTGGAAAAACCTTTGCCATTACAGTTCTATTTTCGAGGGTGTAGCCCGAACCTGACGGCGATTGGGTACGATTATCCAAAAGCCACATTTTGCCATCTGGCCCACGAGCCATATCGCAAGCATAAATTAAAAGTTGATTTTGAAGTTTTTGTTTGACGTCAAAGCAAGGTTGTAGAAATCCCGAATTATCAAAAACCAATTCGGCAGGAATGATATTTTTTTTAATCAATAATTGCTGCCCATAAATATCTTTTAGAATCAAATCTAACAAATGGGCTCTTTGTTTGAGTCCTTTTTCGATATTTTGCCATTCTTTCTGATGAATCAAAAAAGGAATTGGATCGAGTTTCCATGCACGGTTTCCGCCATTGTCTGAATTATAAACATTATAAGTAACACCGTTCTCTTTAAGCTTATTAATGATTTCTTGGTTACGCAGCTCCAATTCTTCCATTCCGATCGAATCCAAAGTATCGAAAAGGCTTTTCCAATGTGGTTTCACCTGACCATTTTGATCAATTACTTCATCGTATGAGTTAATTGTTTTTTTATATGAATCGAGCAGGCTCAAAGATAAATTTTCTGTCATTTAATACTTTTAAGGGTCATGCACAAATTAATGCTTTTTAGGTGGAAAAAACCAATAAATTCTTGAATTAAACAAATAAAATGCTAATGATGGTTTTGAGTATCAATCCTTAGTATATGCTTTTCTTTTTTTTCGTCCTTTTTTTCAAGTAGGGGAAGCAAAATTCTGACGAAGTCGAATTTTGGCGGGTAGTTTAAAGGCCTTTTATGCTTGTTTGCAATAAATTCTATGCCTACAATCACCTCGTCGACTGCTTAGGTCACACCTCTTTTTAGAGCAGGGAAAATTATTCGAATATAATGTTCTAACAAATAATTTAGCAACCTACAATATTAATATTTCTTTGCTCTCCAAAAATGTCTTAAATCAAGTGTATTTGGATATTCAGGATTTATTAACTCAATTGGTGTATCAGGCTTAAGTTCGCTTTTTGTTTGAGCTACAAATCTCGAAACTGTTGGAGTATCGAATATCGGGGCGGTTTGTTCAATTGAACTCGAAGGCGTATGTCCAAAATCCCAGAAACGGCTGATTTTACGAGATTCAGCTTCATAACTATTCACAGGATAAGTATCGAAACTTCTTCCGCCTGGATGAGTAACAAAATAGGTACAGCCCCCAATAATTCGGTCGTTCCAGGTGTCGACAATATCAAAAACCATCGGTGCATCAACACCAATATTTGGATGCAATGCAGATGGTGGATTCCAGGCTTTATATCTTATTCCAGCTACATATTCGCCTTTTATTCCGGTACTTCTTAGAGGAATCCTGCAGCCTTTACAAAGTAAAATATGTCGCTCTGGAATAATTCCTGAAATCTTTACTTGCAATCTTTCGAGAGATGAATCAACAAAACGAGCTGTTCCCGAATTTGATAATTCTTCGCCTAAAACATGCCATGGTTCAATACCCAGTCGAATTTCAAGTTGAATATTATCGATTGTGATTCCACCATGAAAAGGAAAACGGAACTCGAAAAATGGATCAAACCACGAAATGTCGAAATCATAACCTGCATCTTTCAAGTCGTTTACAACATCAATCATATCTAGATATGCAAAATGGGGCAGCAAGAATTTGTCGTGCAGTTCCGTACCCCATCTGATAAGTTTTTTCTTATAAGGTTTCTTCCAAAATTTTGCTACTAATGCACGCACCAAGAGGTTTTGAACCAAATTCATGTGTTTATGAGGTGGCATATCGAATGCACGTAATTCCAAAATTCCAAGACGGCCTGTCGATGAATCTGGTGAGTACAATTTATCAATACAAAATTCCGTTCGGTGTGTATTTCCAGTGATATCGGTCAATAAATTTCTGAAAATTCGGTCAACCATCCAAAAAGGCACTTCTTTGTCTTCGGGAATTTGCTCAAAAGCAATTTCCATTTCATATAATCGTTCGTCACGACCTTCGTCAATGCGTGGTGCTTGGCTTGTAGGCCCGATAAAGGGCCCTGAAAAAAGATAACTCAAGACTGGATGATGCTGCCAATAGGTAATTAAGCTTTGTAGTAAATCAGGTCTTCGAAGCAACGGGCTATCTTCGGGTTTGGCTGCTCCGATTGTTACGTGATTTCCTCCACCCGTACCTGTATGGCGACCATCAACCATGAACTTTTCAGTACCCAAACGAGCAAAAAATGCTTCTTCATAAAGGGCAGTTGTATTATCAACAATTTCTTGCCATGTTTTGGCAGGCTGCACGTTTACCTCAATAACTCCAGGGTCAGGAGTTACCATCATTTTTTCAATACGATAGTCAGATTTTGGGGTATATCCTTCAATTCTGACCGGCATTTGGAGTTTTTCAGCAGTTTTTTCTACCGAAGCCACCATATCAAGGTAAGTTTCGAGATAATCGGTAGGAGGGAGGAAAACGTAAACGATTCCGTCACGTTCTTCTACGCACAAAGCCGTTGAAAATGTATCAATTTCAAAAAGTAGCGAAGCGTCGCCCGAATTTTCTTTCTCTTTTTCTTCACTTTCTTCATCCAAAGCTTTCTTTTCTTGAGCTTTATAATTAGGTGAAGTCGTACCGTAACGTTCTTCAAGTGAAAGATTAAAATCGCCCAAAGGAGGTAATTCTTCAAATAAACTTCTTTCTACAGGATGCTCACGTTTGAGTTTTGAAGTTTTTGGTAAAGATTCTAATGGCAAACGTAAGCCAATTGGTGAATTTCCGGGGATTAAAAAACATTGCTGACGACGGAATTTCCATACGCAACTTGTCCAACGAGCTGCCTCGTGTTCCCATTTTACTGGTAAAACAAAGCCGGAGGGGTTATTTAGTCCTTTTTCGAGCAATTTTGCCAATGTATGTCGCTGTATAGAATCTTTCAAATCTACTGCCAGCGGGTCGAGGTTTAGTGGTAATTTACCTTCTTCCAAAGCCCAATAGATGGGGTCTTCGTAGGTCGGCATCAGGTTTTTAGGGTCGATACCCAAATATTTTGTTAGTTCAATTGCAAAGCTTTCGGCAGCATGGAATGTAAATTTAGTTTCACCTTCCTTTGCTACTAAATCATCATTTTTCCAAATCGGAAGACCATCTTTTCTCCAATAAAGTGCATATTGCCAACTTGGAAACAATTCGCCTGGATACCATTTTCCTTGTCCGAAATGCAATAAACCGCCATGAGCAAAGCGTTTTTTGAGGCGAAGAGCTAAATCGTAAGCCAACTTTCGTTTGAGCGGGCCGTCGGCCGTTGAATTCCATTCGGGCGATTCAAAATCATCAATGGAAACGAAAGTTGGTTCTCCGCCCATCGTCAGACGAACGTCACCCTCTATGAGGTCTTTTTCAACTACATTTCCTACTTCCATTACCTTATTCCATTGTTGGTCGGTATAAGGTTTTGTTACTCGTGGATTTTCGTGGATCCTGAAAACACTATTATCGAATTCAAAACTAACATTACATACATCAGTCGCTCCAGTTACAGGGGCGGCACTGGCATAATCGGGCGTGCAACTAAGTGGAATATGTCCCTCGCTAGCAAAAAGCCCCGACGTTGGGTCAAGTCCAATCCAGCCAGCACCTGGTACATAAGTTTCTACCCAAGCGTGCAAGTCTGTAAAGTCTTTTTCTGGTCCTGAAGGGCCATCAAGTGATTTTACATCGGGGGCGAGTTGTACTAAATAGCCAGATACAAATCGTGATGCCAGTCCAAAGCTACGCAACACCTGTACCAACAGCCATGCAAAGTCTCGGCACGAACCACTACCGAGTGTAAGGGTTTCTTCGCAGTTTTGTACACCAGTTTCTAAACGAATATTATATTTGATAGCATTAAAAACCTGTTGATTGGCATAGACTAAAAAATCAACTGTATTTATGCCTTTTTGAATAGACATAAGGTTGATGAAATGCTGAGTTTTTTCGCCAATATCCTTTGTTTCTAAGTAAGGAACAAGCTCTTTTAAAAGGGTATTTTCGTAATTGAACGGAAATTTTCCAGCATATTCCTCCACGAAAAAATCAAAAGGATTGATTACCATTAAACGAGCAATTACCTCTACTTCAATGCGTAATTCAGTTGTTTTTTCTGGAAACACCACTCTTGCTTGATAATTGCCAAATGGGTCTTGTTGCCAGTTTATAAAATGATTTTCGGGAAAAATCTTGAAGGTATATCCCTCAACTGCGGTCCGCGAATGAGCAGCAGGTCGCAAACGAAAAATATGCGGTGAAAGACTTACACTCCTATCAAATTTATAGGCTGTTTTGTGAGAAATGGCAACTTTTATAGACATAGAGTGAAAGGGCTTTGAATCAACCTTGTCAATATAAAAGAAAAAAAAAGAATTTGTAAATAATTAGGTAAAAACCCTAAAAAAATAATATTTTTAGGTGGATTAGTGCAAGAAATTTTAACTTTACTATAAAAGGAGTTATTTAAACCTCAATTTTATTGTTATTCATTTTTTTGTTAAAGTTTTTAAAAACGTAAATAAATTCGAAGTTTTGGCTTTTAATTATTGAGTGGTATATTCTACTTATTTTGTATTTTTTTTATTGGAAAAAAAGAAAAAATGATTGATTTTGCATTGAAATAGATTCAAAAAAAACATCAATTTTCACAATGCCAATAAAAGTCTTAATAATCATTCCATGTTTCAATGAAGAGAAGTCAATTGCATTGTTATTGGAAGAACTTTTGAAGATTAACTTTTCAAATAAATATCGGGTTGAGATTGTGGTAGTTAATGATGGCTCACAAGATAAAACTGTCGAGGTTGTAAGTCAGTTTAATATAACTATTTTAGATTTACCTGTAAATATTGGTATTGGAGGAGCAGTACAAACTGGTCTTAAATATGCTTTTGAGAATGACTTTGAAATCGCTATTCAGGTGGACGGTGATGGACAGCATCCACCAATGGAGATTTTGAAAATGCTAAAAGCTCAAGAAGAAAATCCTTCAAATCTTATCATAGGCTCACGTTTTATCTCTAAAGAAGGTTTTCAATCTTCACTTTTGAGGCGATTAGGCATTTTTTACCTTCACTGGCTCAATAAAATTCTGACACAAAAAAAATTTTATGATATTACTTCAGGTTTTCGACTTTTTGACAAAAAAGCCATTTCCTTAGCCGCCCGTTTTTATCCTGACGAGTATCCCGAACCAGAATCTTTAGTTATTTTTGCAAAGGCAGGTTTTTCGATTTCAGAAACGCCTGTGTTGATGAAACCTCGGCAAGGTGGGCAATCATCCATTCGATATTTTTCTCAAGTTTATTACATTATTAAAGTAAGCCTCGCCATGTTTTTTTCTTATATTCGCAAAGTAAATTAATACGGTCATGCAGAAAATTCAGATTATCATTATCTTTATTAATAGCATTTTGCTATTTTATATTGCTCGATTAATCATCAAAGGGAAACTAAGGGAGGAATATGCGATAGCATGGATAGTGTGTACGATTTTACTGATGTTTTTTTCGTTTTGGAGAAATGGCTTAGAAGTGTTGGCAAAAATATTTGGAATATTTGAAGCACCAAACTTGGTATTTATATCATTCATTTTTATCATTTTGATTTATTTACTTCATTTGTCAATCGTAAATACCAAACTTCAAAAAGATATTACTAAACTGACCCAAGAAATAGCCTTGATGAAGCAAAAAGTAAGAAATAATGAATCAAATGATGCAGCGTGAGGCCAAATTATTTGCCCAGTATCTTGGTGCAAAAGTCGATGATAAAGTTTTGTTGACAAAATACACTGATGCAATCGAAATAATGAAGTTTAGTTTGAGTAAAAAAGAAGAGAATATACTGTTATATTTACTTAAAATGCCTTTTTTACTGCCATATATTGATGGAGCTTGGGCGTTTTTAAAACCAAAAAACGGTATTAGAAAACGAATTTTAGTGATGAATGCCTTAATTGAAACCCAACCTCAATATGTTCATTTTTTTTTGAATCAAGAAAACATTCCATTTCCAATAATTAAATTGATTGTTAGAGGTTTGGTGGCAGTTTTGAAAGGAATGATTGGCATTTTATTGATGATTCTTTTAGGATGGAAATAATTGATTATATAGTTGTGGGTTCGGGTTGTACAGGTGCAATGACGGCCGAAACACTTGCTGAGTCGGGCAAGAGGGTTTTGGTGCTTGATGTAGGCATAGAAAACGAAAGTCCAAGCGAGGTAAATACTGATTTTATCTCGAAAAGATTCAATGACAAACAACAAGCTGATTTTTTTCTGGGTAAGGAATTGGAGGTTTTGAGCGAAACCACGCACCCAAACATGCCACAACAAATGGCTCAACGGAAGTTCATGACTGAATTAACTGGTAGATTATTGCCTGTTTCGTCTGAAAATTTTTTTCCTGTGGAATCTTTAGCTTTAGGTGGACTTGGCAATGGTTGGGGACTGGGAAGTTGTGTTTTTTCAGCAAATGAACTCAAAAAAGTAGGAGTTTCGACTGCTTTAATGAATGAATCGTATAAAGTAATTGCCAGCCGAATTGGGATTTCGGGTGAGAAGAACGATGATGCTAGTATTTTTTGTCATAATAACTTGATTGATTTACAGCCTTCTATAAAAATTAATCCTGCCGCTGCAAGTTTGTATCACCAATATCGTAAAAAGGAAACTTATTTTAAACAAAATAAACTCTATATTGGTCGTCCTGCTCTTGCATTTTTAACCGAAATTAAAGACCATCGTCAAGCCTATTCATACAAAGATTTAGATTTTTATACCAACGAAGGTGATAGTGCTTATCGACCAGCGATTACCATACAGAATTTGCTAAAAAAAGCTAAAATCGAGTATCAAAAAGGCTGGTTAGCCTTGCGTTTTTGGGAAGAAAATAATTGTTCTGTTTTAGAATGTCTGCATATTGAAACAAATGAGAAAAAGTTGTTTTATGCTACAAAACTAATTCTGTCGGCAAGCACGCTCAGTACCGCCAGAATTGTGATGAGGTCGTTTCAAAAAAAAGATAAATTGCCAATTTTGTGCAATGCCTATACCTATATGCCAATGGTTTATTGGCCATTTGTTGGTAAGCGGAACATCGATCAGTTTTGTGGTTTGGTACAATTGGCCATGTTTTATGATAAAAACGCCGACCATTCGGAAGTTGCTATGGCTTCTATTTATAATTATCGGTCGATGTTAAATTTTAGGATTTTGAAACAGATGCCACTCAATTATGCCGATGGCATGAAATTTCTACAACTTTTAATTCCTGCCTTATTTATTGCGGGTATTTTTCATCCAGCCGACTACCAAAAACAAAATTTTATTCAATTACAAAAATCAAATTCGCTTACTGGCGATACTTTATTCACTAACTATACTTTTGAAGCTGACGAAGCAAACCAAATTATTGAAACAGAAAAATTATATACCAAAGCTTTCTATAAACTTAATTGCTTGATTTTAAGTAAGATACGTACAAATGCAGGAGCAAGCATTCATTATTCAGGCACATTACCTTTTGGCGAAAACGAGCAATTATTTCATTTATCACCTGTAGGAAAATTATACGGAACAAATAATATTTTTGTGGCAGATGGCTCTGGATTTAAGTTTCTTCCAGGCAAAGGTCTCACCTTATCTTTAATGGCAAATGCTCATTTAGTGGCTCTAAATGTATTAAAAAATGCTTAGAACTATTGCAATAACTGGAGCAAATGGCTTTATCGGAAAGGCTTTTGTAAAAGCATTAGTTGAAAAAAACTATCAAATAAAAGCATTTGTTAGGACAATCCCAAGCTATAAATTTGAAGGTGTCTCCTATCATTTATATCGCTTGGAAGATGATTTAGACAAAAAGCTATTTGAAGACGTTGATATTTTTATTCATTTGGCTTTTCAGTTTGAAAAACAAGAACGAAATGGAATTGATGTCAATATTTTTGCAGCCAAAAACTTGAAAAGATTGAATTTAGCACAATATGTTTTCATCTCAAGTTTTGCTGCGGCGAGTCCAGTTACGGATACATATTATGGAAAATGTAAGCTGGCGGTAGAAGCATTTTTTAAAGATGACTTGATTATTAGGCCTGCTTTAGTTTTGGGTGCTGGAGGTTTATTTGGAAGATTAAAGATGCAATTATCAAAAACTAAATTTGTGCCTTTATTAAATGGTGGCAAACAAATTATTCAAACAATTTTATTGGAAGATTTAGTAGAATCAGCCATTTATTTAATTGAAAATCAGGCAAAAGGTATTTTTCATCTTGCTCATCCCGAAAAGGTGTTTTATAAAGAATTTATCTTAAAAATTGCATATAAACTACGAAAAGAACTGTTATTCTTACCAGTTCCAGTTTTTTTGATGAAAATTATTTTGGCTTTTATTCGGATATTTCCACAACCACCCATCAATAAAGATAACTTGATAGGCTTACTCACCTCAAAATATATTGATACTACATCTGAGCAAAATATGATGCCACGAAAATGGTATTCATTTGAAGAAAGTTTGGAGAAAATAGATTTGTAAATTATGTATCATTTCCAAACGATAATATCATTCAAAATCAGATAATCTATATCGGCATTGGCAAACGAACGAACGGCATCTTGTGGTGTACAAACGATGGGCTCGCCTTTGATATTAAATGAAGTATTAATCAAAACCGGGTAGCCACTCAATGTTTCAAATGTTTTCAAAAGTTTTTGCATCGGAGCATTCACTTTTTCATTCACTGTCTGAATCCTTACTGTGCCGTCAACGTGTGTCAACGAAGGCATAATACTGCGATATTTTTCTCTTACATCATAAACTAATAGCATATATGGATTTGGATAATCATGGTCGAAAAACATCCCACAATCTTCTTCAGTTACAATAGCGGCAAAAGGGCGGAAGGCTTCTCGGAATTTAACTCGTTTATTCAAAATGTCCTTCATGTCTTTATCCATCGGATTCGCCAAAATACTCCGATTCCCCAATGCTCTTGGGCCAAATTCCATTCTGCCTTGAAACCACGCAATAATTTTATTTTGCATCAGTTTTTCGGCAGTAAAACTATAAATTTCATCTCCTGCGATTCGATAAGAAAGTCCAGCTTCTTCGATAGCTTTTAAACATGTGGCATTGTCATATTCTGGCCCTAAAAAAGCAGTTTCTTGCGTTTTTCTTGACTGATTTAGTTTTTGGTGATTGAGTAATAAAGCTGCACCAATCGCCGTACCTGAATCGCCTGCAGCGGGCTGTATAAAAATATCTTTAAATAAACCCGATTTGGCAATGATACCATTGGTAACGCTGTTGAGAGCAACTCCGCCCGCCATGCACAAATTATTGCTTTTAGTTACTTTTTTAAGATGTTTTGCCATGTGCATGACCACGTCTTCTACTATATGCTGTGCTGCTGCAGCTACTTCTAACTCTTGTTCTGTCCATTCTTTACCTTCGTTTTTTGACTCACCAAATAGTTTCGTAAACTTCTCACTCACACCTGATTTTCTGGTATAATGATAGGAGAAATAGTTCATATCAAAATCAAATCCGCCATTTTCTTTCAATCGAAAAAGTTTTTTCATTTGTTCATAAACCTTGCCATTTTGGTTGCCATAAGAGGCTAAACCCATCATTTTTCCTGGCCCTTCAATAAGTTTAAAGCCTAAATGAATTGAAACTGCTTGATAGAAAGCACCTAATGAGTAGGGTGTATTGACAGTCTGAATTTTACGAATTTTATTTCCTTTTCCCTTGGCAAGCAAAGTTGTTGCCCATTCACCTGCACCATCAATGGTCAAGATTGCTGCTTCTTCAAAAGGAGAGGGGAAAAACGCACTTGCCGCATGGCAAAGGTGATGTTCTAAAAAATGAAATTTAAACTTTGGGTTTTGTGCTTGAAAGGATTTTTTGAGCTTTTCGGGAAGTTTATACATATCCAAAAGATAGTTCAACATTCCTAAATTTTCTTCTACTTCAAAACTTCGTTGTTCTCTTAAAAGCGTCGGAACTTTATCCCAAAACTTTAGCAAGTAAACAGGTATTTTTGATAATGAAATCGTAGGATTCCAGAAAAAAGCTATATGGTCGAGGTCATCAATTGTAAGATTTTCGTGTGCTAAACAAGCACTAATTGCATTTTCGGGAAATCCACCTGCGTGTTTTTTTCGATTGAGTCTTTCTTCTTCAACGGCAAAAGCAATTTCATTATTGATTATTAAAGCAGCTGCCGAATCGTGTCCGTAGCCATTAAATCCTAAAATTTTCATGTTTATTTTTTCTTCTGATATGCTTCTAAAAGGTTTCCACTCAAAAGTTGGTTGTTTGGATTGATTTTTAGTCCTTTTTCGCCAATTTTAATCGCTTTTTCAAAATCTCCAAGTCGATTATAAGCTGCACAAATATTGTTGTAAGCAAGGTCGTAGTTTGGGCGAAGTTTTAAAGCTTCATTCGCGGCGTTAATACATCGCTGAAAATCACGTTTATTATAATATTCAAGACTCAAATTAAGGTAATTTTCAGGTGTCGGATTTACCTTAGCCCTCTTTACTACACCGATAGGTCTGAGTTTCAACGAAAGTTGTGTGTTTAGTAATATTTGATGATTCTTACTTAAACTTAAACCTTTTTGTAGTATTTGTTTCGCTTCATCAATCCTACCTGTTTTTAACAAAAATTGTGCATAATAGTTGTATGCCTCAGGCACACTTGGATTAAGTTCAATTCCTTTCTTAAAGTTTGCTTCGGCTATTATTTTATCTCCCAAAGCACCTTTTGCAATGCCCATGTTGATATAGCCATAGGCGTAGGATGGCAAAATGGTTAATGTCCGTTGGAAACAAAAAATTGCATTTACATAATCACCTTTTTGCATTTGTGCAAGTCCATAATTCATCCAACCACGTCCATTATTAGGGGCTTTAATGGTGCATTCTTGCCAAAGTAGTTCTTCTGTAGCCCAAATCTTATTTCGTTGTCGAGTTCCGTAACCATGAATGGATAAAAAGATACAACTTGCCGTAATAATTGCCCACTTTGAAGTCGTTTTTTCAATTAAACGAAGCTCAACAATGATATTTCTAAAATATGTTGAACAAGCAATAAATAAACCGATATAAGGAAAAAAAGTACGGTGGTCGTTTAACACCTCAGCAAATGAAAAAATGCTTGAGGTAGGCAATAAAGCTATAAAAAACCAAAAAATACCAAAGGTAATAGGCCTGTTTTTTAGATTAAAAGAACATTTATAAGCAACAATTAAAAGGCCCAAAACAAACAAAAGACCAGCTAAAACTCTATCATCTCTGTATGGAATAATATTCCAGTCGGAATCAACAACCAAATTGATTGGCAAAACGAAATTATAGGCATAGTGAAACATGACGAAAGGTTGCGTAAAAAGGTATTGAAGCATACCCGCTCCGCCCGTATCCCATTGAGTAGGCGTCTTTGTCCGTGAAAACAAAAAAAGTGTAATAGATAGTAGCAAAGGGAGAGCAACCTGTTTAAAAACTGTAAAAAATTTGCTCGAAAACCATTGTTTTACCGAAAGTTTTTGTTCAAAAAGTAGTTTGTAAACTCCCAAAATTGGGATAAACATCATTGTTAACTCTTTTACAAAAAAACCAAGAAATGAAGGAAGGAAATAAAGATAAAATTTATGACTTTTCGGAAAATAAAAATATAGCACGAAAGACAATGCGATGGTAAGCGTAGAAAAAGAATCAGACCGAGCAATGATATAGTTAATAGTTTCGGCATTGGCCGTATGTAACAAAAACCAAGCAGTTGCAAACAATGCAAAGTTGGTGTTTTGACAATTTTTAAGACTATTTTGTAATAAATGCAGAAAAATAAAATAACACAAAATACCTAAAATAAGAAAACATAAAAAAATATTTACATGAAACATAAATGGCTCAGGCGTTGGTTTACCTGCTAAATAAAAATCTATTGCGTTTAGCGTTGTTAATCCAGGGCGGTATGCTTGATTGGCTGGTAAGGTGCTAGTAGTCTGTGCATTAGAGAAAAAACTCGGTATGTTTTTAATATCTCGGATATAAAGATTATCAACAATAGTGTGAAAGTCATCAAAATGAAAAGTATTGTTGAAATGATTCTCATAAACGAGAAAAGTAATAAGTAAAATGGATAAAAGAACTATAAAAGAATAAAGTTTTTTCATCGAATAAATAAATGATGGTTAAGATTTGCTTTGGTTAAATTATTTGTGAAAAAATGAATCGGTATGCTATTATCGCTGGTAATCATTGAAGATTTATGGTGTGGTCGAAAGATAATTTCGACCACCTAACTTTAAAAAAGAGGATTTTTACACGAAAAAAATCAAGCACCTAGGGCTTTCTCAACCGAAGCCTTCATTTTTTTGAAACCAACTTTGGCTGCTTCAAGAGCTGGCATTTTCCAGTAATCTTCATTGAAAAGCTCCAAAGAAAGTACAATCGGTACATTTTTTTCATTTAACATTTGAAAAATTGGAGTAAGCGGAGCAACCCCATCACCCGGAAAAACTCGGTAGCTATCATTGATTTTTTCTCTCGAAACATTAGCAGGATAATCGTTTACGTGAAACATCTGCATACACTGCCCATTGAGCATTTTCAAGGCATTAAATTCCGAACCGCCCTTGAATAAATGATAAACATCAGATAAAATAACCGCTTTTGGGTGTCCACTTTCGGCTGCCACGAAAAGGGCTTCACCGAAAAGGTGTAGATTTGCTGAAAAACCCCACATTTCGAGTTGTGGTAAAACGCCCATTTCATCGCCCAAGTCAAGCATTTGGCGGAAACGTGCGGCAGCATTTTGTAAATTAATTCCTGCTTTATTGGTTGCCCCAAAAGGCGGAGCGGCAATGCGTTTGCAACCAATTTCAGCCAGCATACCCATCTCTCGTCTGGTTTGTTCAAGAGCTTTTGCCCTTTGATTAGGGTCGTCAACAATCCAAGAAGCAAATCCAATTGCATCTTCGATGGTCAGGCCTAAATCTTTTGCTTTTTGGCGAACGTCCTTTAAATTTCCACCTTTACCTGCGTAGGTTTCGAGGGTTTTTGTCCAAATTTCTATACCTGAATATCCAGCTTTAGCAGCCACATCGAGTTCGGCCATTAGACCGATATTCTGCTTCATAATCGTACTTGTGTTCAAGCAATAGCTAAAATTATTTTTAGCCGTTTTTGGTGCTTGAGCAGCGGTATTTTCTAAACCAAGTGCCAAACCAACACCAGTTGCCAAACTTGATTTGATGAGATTTCTACGAGAAATATTTGAAGATTCCATTTTGGTTAATAGATATTTTTAGGGTTGAATTATATTTTTATTCGAATAAATTATTCATTATTACTTCACTTTGTACCCACCTTAATTTATATTCATTATTTTTAAATCCATGAGTGCTTACGGCTGTGAAGAAAACTGTTTTTTTGTTTTAGTGACTTATTTGAATAGCCTGATTTTGTTGGCGATATTCTCGGCATATTTTTTTGGCTAGGTATTGAAAATAATAATTAGCCAAATTGTATATAAATTTACCGTTTTGGCTAATAATAAACAATCAAATACCCTTCACTTTCATTTTAAGTGTATAAACAGCCTTTGATGCCGTAATAAAAAGCATTTTTCGGTCTTTACCTCCGAAAGTTACGTTGGCTGTCCACGGTTCTTTAACTTCAATATGCTCAATTTGAGTGCCGTTTTTATCGAAAACTGTTACGCCTTTTCCTGTTACATATACATTGCCTTTTTTATCAATTGTCATTCCGTCCGAACCCATCGGAGCAAAAAGTTTACGGTCGCTTAGTGTACCGTCAAGATTGATTCTATAAGCATATGTTTTTTTATCGCCAATATCTGCAACGTATAAAGTTTTGCCATCGGATGTGCCGATAATACCGTTGGGTGCTACAAATTCTCGTGCCGCAATTGTCACCGTTTTTTTGTCAGGAGAAAGATAATATACTCTTTTTTCGGGCAAATCCATGCCTTTACGAGTCCAGTAAGGTCTTTGATAGAATGGGTCGGTAAAATAAATGCCACCGTTTGGAGCAATCCAGAGGTCGTTTGGACCATTGAATTTTTTGCCTTCAAAATCATTAACTAAAACTGTGATTTTTTGATTTTTATCAATGCTTATGAGTTGATTTTCTAAATCAGCACAAGAAAGCAAATTTCCTGCTCGGTCGAAGTAAAGACCATTTGAGCGACCAGTTTTATCCATGTAAAGCGATATAGAATTATCAGCGACCGACCATTTATAGATTTTGTCATTGGGTTGGTCAGTGAAGAATACATTGCCTTCTGCATCGGCAGCTGGGCCTTCGGTAAAGGCATATTCGCCCGAAAGTTTAGTAAGTATTGCTCCTTTTGCAATGATTTTACTTTGTTGTGCAAATCCATTTAATACAAAAATGAATAGCATAAAAATGCTTGTTATAGTTTTTTTCATGAGGGTAGAATGAGGAAAACGAAAAAAGGTTATTTCGCATTGCAAAATAACCTTTTTTCAAATAAGCTACAAATGTATTTTGTGATTAGTTACTGGTGAACTGGTTACTGGGAAATTAATTAGTGGGGCAATTTTACGGTAACTATTTTTTTAAACCAATAACCAATATATCAGCTCACCAATAAGTAATCAACTCAAACGAAGTGGCAATGACCGCAATGCTTTCCCCGTCAGATCTAAAACTGCACCAACAATCGCTGGGGCAATAGGAGAAAGTGGAGGCTCGCCGACACCGTAAGGAACATCGTCGCCTTCGAGTAAAAACGATAGAATTTCTGGAACGTCCGCAAGTGTCGCCAAAGGATACTGACTGAAATAGGCTTGTTCAATTTGGCCATCTTTTACAGTCAGTTCTTCGTAAAGCGTTGCACTGATTCCCATCATAACACAGCCTTCGATTTGTGCTTTTATACCTTCAGGATTAATAATTTGTCCCATATCCAGCACATTCGTTACTTTTTTGACTTTTATTTTTCCTTCAATTATTTCAACCTCAATAGCAGCGGCGGCGATACTTTTTCTGTCATTTCCAATTGCAATTCCACGACCGACCCCTTCGGCCTTTGGCGTTTTCCAGCCGCTTTTTTCGATGAGGGTTTCTAATACTTTTCTGCTACGTTCAATAATTTTATCCTCTTTATCGGTAAGCATATCAAGGCGAAAATCAATTGCATCTTTTCCCACTTTGTGTGCCAGTTCATTGATAAAACTTTCAATGGCAAAAGTATTTGGAAACATACCAACAGCCCGCCAAATACTAATCGGAATTGGCACATCAGTATTCCAAACCGAAACTGATTTATTTGGAACATTGTACATTAGGCTTGCTCCATGCCCAGCCGAAAGAAAATCCGAACCAAGTAATTTCAGACCAATTTCTCCGACCATATTTCTCACATACATATCTGGGGTAGCTTGGTCGTGAGTGATGGCTTCAATCGTACCATCTTTTGTCATTTTTGCCTGCAAAACATGGTGGGTATTTGGGCGATAAACACCATTTTGAAATTCGTGCTGACGGCTATTATAAACTTTGATTGGCTTACCCACCAATTTTGAAATGATTGCTGCTTCTGCAGCCAAGCCTGGGGCTGCTTTTCGGCCAAAACCTCCACCGAGTAATGGGGTATACACATCAATTTTGTCTTTTTTTATGTCAATCGCTTTGGATACCAAGTCTCGAACTTGGCTTGGGCCTTGCGAACCTGTAATGATCAAAACTTTGTTGGCTTCAACATGAGCAATTGCTCCGTTTACCTCCATTTGGGCGTGAGTGGCCATTGGGGTACGGTATTCTTGTCGGAAAACTTCAGTTTTGTTATCCTCTATAATACTTTTTGCACTTCCTTTCTTTTGAATATTTGCTTCTTTTCCATTGCCAACTGTAACGAGTTTGATTAAATCGGCTTGTTGAGTTTTGTTGGGTGTATTCCATTCAACTATCACTTTTTTAGAGGCAGAATCGGCGGCATAGAAGCTTTTGGCAACAACAGCCAGTAAATTTCCTTCACGAACAATCTTGACAACACCCGAAAACTTTGCTGCTTCCTTGCTATCGACTGATTTAATGGTAGCGTCAAGGTAAGGTGACTTTACCAAAACCGCATACAGCATATCGGGCAATTCACTATCAAGTGTATATTTTGCTGTACCCATTACCTTTGGTTTTAAATCTACTCGCTTAACCTCTTTTCCTATTATTTTAAAAGCTGATTTTGGTTTAAGTGTTGGTGTTTTTGGTTCGTCCCATTCTTTAGTTGAGGCGGCTATTTCACCATAAGTTGCTTTTTTTCCTCCAGATGAAAGTATTCCATTTTCAGTTTTTATAGTCGAAATAGCTACGTTCCATTGTTTGGCAGCTGCTGCTTTTAGCATTTCTCGCATGGTTGCTGCTACTTCTCTGACAGGCTCGTAAAGGCTTGATGTTGAGCTACTTCCACCTGTATTTACGTTATCAATTAGGCCACTGCCAGTATTGGCGTGTTCGACTTTAATTTTATCCAGCGAAACTTCGAGTTCCTCGGCGGCCATCATTGCCAAGCCCGTCCAAACGCCTTGACCCATTTCAATTTTTGGTGATTTAAGAAGAATTGTGTTGTCTGCTAATATTTCAAACCAAAAATCAGGCTTTAGCGAGCTGATTGAGGCAGGTAAATCCATGCTTTCTACTTTTTGTGCCGTAAAACGACGCATTGGAGAGCAGCCCAAATAGCTTGCAACCACAGACCCGCCTAAAACGATTGCTCCTCTCTGTAAGAATTTTCTTCGTGAAAAAGATTTTTTTTCTGTTGACATAGCTTTTAGTGGTTTTGGTTGTTGATTTCGGCTGCTCTTTTAATGGCCTTGATGATACGTGGATGCGTTCCGCAACGGCAAATATTTGTAATGCCATTTTTAATATCATCGTCGGTAGGATTTGGGTTTTCTTTGATGAGCTTTGCTGCTGCCATCATAAATCCAGACTGACAATAACCACATTGTGGCACTTGCTCTTCCATCCAAGCTTGTTGAATCGGGTGTAAGTTGGCTTCGCTTTCTGAAAGACCTTCGAGGGTTAAAATGTTTTTTCCGGCAATGGTTTCGACTGGAACGGAACAAGAACGAACAGCTTCTCCATCAATATGCAGCGTGCAAGCTCCGCACATGGCCATTCCGCATCCAAATTTGGTTGCTGTTAGTTTGAGTTCGTCTCTGACTACCCAAAGCAACGGCATAGCGGGGTCAACGTCGATGCTCGTTGGTTTACCGTTTAGTTTAAAGTCTATTTTCATTTGTTTTTATGATGATTGGTTGATGTTATTGTAGCTAAACTTATCAATATGCTGTAAATTACTCAAAAATTCTCGTTAGATGCCCATCAAAACCACTAGTATTTTTATTTGTTGATAATTTTTAAATTACTTAAACGTGTTTTTCAATTCAATTATTGATATGTACTAGTTGATGGCCGTGCCCACTAGAAGGTGTTTTTATTTTTCATTAAAATCTTTGATTTCGGGTTGAGTTGGGTCTGTTTTCTATCAGATAGTTTAATGAAATAGTTTTTTAGAAACGATTTTTATGTATTAAAAAGTTCGTCGTTTGTTTTTAGTTCTTCTTTTTGCAAATTTGCTAATGTTTTCACTTAGTCCAATACGAATGTTTGTCGAATTACATTACCCGGAGTATATATCTGCACAAGAACTTGATGTTTACCTTGCCAATGGTTGGTTCAGAATGGGACAATCAATTTTTACTACAAATTTCCTGCGTTTTCATAATAAATTTTATTCATCTATATGGCTCAGAATAGATTTGATAAATAGTAAAAAAAGCAAAACTCAACAAAAAATCGAAAAACTAAATACTAAATTTAGAGTTGAAATTCAGATAGCAAATCCAACCGAACAGCACGAAGAGTTATTTTGTAAATATCGAGAAAGTATGAAATTCGATGCTGCTCCATCAGTAAAAAGCTTACTTTACGGGCAACAAGAAGAGCGTGCTTTACTCCGTATTTTTGATACTGTCGAGATAAATGTTTATGATGTAAACAAGTTAATTGCGGCAGGTTTTATGGATTTAGGCGAAAAAAGTGCCGCAGGAATTTCGTGTTTTTATGATGCTGATTATCGAAAATATAGTTTGGGAAAATATTTGATGTACCTAAAAATGGATTTCTGTCAGCAAAATGGTTTCCATTTTTTCTATCCAGGCTATTTTACCCCAACTTATCCGCTATTTGATTATAAGCTAGATTTGGCTAAACCAACGCTCCAATACCTTGATTTGGTTACGGATGCTTGGATTCCATTTGAAAAGTTTGACTCGTCTCAAATTCCGATAGAATTGATTATTGGAAAACTAAGAACTTTGAGCGAAATATTGGACAGCCGAGGCGTAAAAAATGAGTTTAAATTCTACGATTTTTTCGATGCGGATCTGATGCACAACCTTAACGGCATGGGTTTACTTGATTTTCCAGTATTCTTGTCATGCTTCGAAATAGAAAAAGATTCTCGTTTGTTGCCGATGGTCGTTTATGATGTGCGAGACGAACAATTTCAATTGATTATCTGTACGACGGTTTATAAATCAATTTTTGAAGAAGCACCCGAAGAGCATTATAATGCTTATTTACTTCAAATTTTAAAGTTTTTATATATTGGAGAAGTAGTTGAAGAAATGGCCGATGTAATAGAAATGTATGGACGTGAGTTGGCGACAGTATGAGCTTAATTGAGAATTATGAACATGGAATGAAGAATTAAGAATGTGGCATTTAGAATTAATTGCCTTTAAGATTATACGCAATTATTGTTTCTTTCAAAAACATTTGGCAAAATTTCATTAATTCTTCATTCTTAATTCTACATTCTTCATTGCATAGCCCTATCTTTGCACCTTAATTTTAAAAAAGAGCATGATTTCAGTCGATAATGTGGCAGTTGAGTTCAATGGTGGAACGCTGTTTAGCGATATTACTTTTAATATCAACGAAAAAGATAAAATAGCCCTCATGGGGAAAAATGGAGCAGGAAAATCTACTTTGCTCAAAATCATTGCGGGTGTAGATAAGCCTACTCGTGGCAAAATTTCAGCTCCAAACGACGCCGTAATTGCCTATTTGCCTCAGCATTTACTTACCAAAGATGATAGTACTGTCTTTGAGGAAGCCTCAAAAGCATTTTCGGTGGTGTTGGATATGAAAAAAGAGATGGACGCACTCAACCATCAGCTCGAAACTCGTACCGATTACGAGTCGGATGCGTACATGAATATCATTGAAAGAGTTTCAGAATTGAGTGAAAAATACTATTCTGTGGAAGAAGTAAACTACGATGCCGAAGTAGAAAAAACGCTTCTCGGTATGGGTTTTACGAGAGCAGATTTTACACGTCCGACTTCTGAATTTAGTGGTGGATGGCGTATGCGTATTGAATTATGCAAGATTTTGCTTCAAAACCCTGACTTAATTTTACTCGATGAGCCGACCAATCACCTTGATATTGAATCAATTCAGTGGCTCGAAGATTTCTTGATGAATAATGCCAAAGCCGTAATCGTGATTTCGCACGATAGGGCTTTTGTTGATACTATCACCAACCGCACGATTGAGGTGACGATGGGGCGTATTTACGATTATAAAGTAAATTATACGCAGTACCAACAACTCAGAAAAGAACGCCAAGAACAACAGCAAAAACAATATAACGACCAACAAAAAATGATTGCCGACACGCAAGAATTTATTGATAGGTTTAAAGGCACTTACTCGAAGACTTTGCAGGTGCAGTCGAGGGTGAAGATGCTTGAAAAGTTGGATATTGTGGAGGTTGATGAGATTGATAGTTCGGCTTTGAGTTTGAAATTTCCTCCAGCACCACGCTCAGGGAATTATCCTGTGATTGTAGAAAACGTGAGTAAAAGCTATGGCGACCATTTGGTTTTTAAAGATGCTTCATTGACCATTGAGCGTGGTGAAAAAATTGCTTTTGTAGGCCGTAACGGAGAAGGAAAGTCAACACTCGTAAAAGCAATTATGGCAGAAATTGAATTTGAAGGAGATTTGAAACTCGGTCATAATTCAATGATTGGCTATTTTGCTCAAAATCAAGCATCTCTTTTGGATGAAGATTTAACCGTTTTTCAGACCATTGATAATATTGCAGTAGGCGACGTTCGTACCAAAATTAAAGATATTTTAGGGGCATTTATGTTTCGTGGCGAGCAAATAAATAAGAAAGTACGTGTACTTTCGGGCGGAGAAAAAACTCGTTTGGCGATGGTGAAATTGTTGCTCGAACCAGTAAATTTACTGATTCTCGATGAGCCAACCAACCATTTAGATTTGAAAACAAAAGATATTTTGAAAGATGCCCTTCGTGCTTTTGAAGGTACAATTATCTTGATTTCTCACGACCGTGATTTCTTGGAAGGACTTGCCACAAAAGTATTTGAGTTTGGCAATAAACGTGTAAAAGAACACTTTGAAGACATCACAGGCTTTTTACGCAATAAAAAGATGGAAAATTTACGAGAGATTGAACGTAAAAAGTAGAATGGGTTTTGTATGCTGTTATAGTTGTTTTATTGGTTGAGGGCTTGAAAACTTGACTGCGTTTAGCTATTTATTTATAAGTATTTAGGAAAAAAAAGGGGAATTTGGAACGCTATTACCCTAAGGTCTGCTGCCCTTTTTTCGGAGTATCATTTTCTGTTGAGATTAAAAGTGAATAAAATTCTTTGAAAATATAAATTTGTCCGTTTAACAACCATAAAATGAGTATGCAAAATAATCAGGTAATAAAAAAATTAAGGTAAAAGTAGCTTATGATTTGGTAAAAAGAGAGTTAAAAAGTTTTGGATTAGATTTTGAAAAGACAAATTATAATGTTTTAAAACCCGAAAGCCAAAGTTCAACAATAATGACGATTGCCGACGATTATATTCATTATTCACATCCAAAAGCCTTAATAGTTCGTGAAATGTCAAGATTGCAATCGATTTATGACTCATTTATATTTCAAGTTGAATATGTTTCTTTATAAGAACCAAAATGGGAATAAAAAAAAACTCTTGAACAAGTATTTGATGCCACTCCTCCTTTATTTGAAATGTCAATAGATATGCTATTAATAAATGCCTTGTGATTGAAAACCAGGAAAATTAATGCTTTTTTTCAATTGCTTCCATTATATTGGTTTCAATATAAAGGTCTTCTACTGTAATATCCTCTTGCCAAGTGCCATCTATTTCATTATAAATGTCAAAGGTATTATTTTCTGAATAATATTTGATTCGTTTAGAACTTTTAGCTAAACCACCCGATAGAACAATGTAAAATTCAGCAAAACCATCTATATTGCACAAGGTTTTCAGATGATTGATGGAAGTAACTATTTTCATTTATTTAATCGATTTTATTAAAAAATTGTATTATTCCAGGAATATATTAATAAATGAAAAAAATACCAAAAAGAGAAGCCTTTTTTAAGTCTGTTTTGTAGGCATTGATTGAATTAGGAGGTTCTGAAACTAATGATGAAATTAATAATAAAGTTATTTCATTGATGAATATTCCTGAAATTATCTTGAACATAATGCATGGTGATACATTACAAACTGAATCGTTTTATCAGTTAGCTTTGGTTCGGACAATGTTGAAAAATCAAGCTTCGCTAGAAAATTCTCAATGAGGAGTTTGGTCTATCATCCATATGGATGATGTGAAATTTTTGCATATGCAGGAAGGTGATAAAACTCTTATTGATAGAATAAATCAACAATTAGAGGACGAAGAAAGCTGGAAAGAAAAAATCATTTCAGTAATTTTAAATGAAGTAACCCCAAGTGGATTTGAAAGATTAATTCAAAGATTTTTACGTGAAAAAGGCTTTGAACAAGTTGAAGTTACTGGGCATAATAATGATGGGGAAATTGATTTGCGAGGAATTGCAAAAATTAATGGAATTTTAAGTTTTCATATCATTATTCAATGTAAAAGATATGGGGGTAAAGTTTTTTCCAAAGAAATTAGAGATTTTAGAGGTACAATGGGTGGTAGAACTGATAAAGGCTTATTTATTACGACTAGAAATTTTACATACAACGCCTTGGCAGAAGCTACAAGAGATGCTGCACCAACAATTGATTTAATTGATGGGAATAAATTAGCTGAAAAATTAAAAGAGCTAAATTTAGGAGTAAAATTAGAAATTGTTGAAAAAGTAGCAGTTGATGAAGAATGGTTTGAGAGATTCGAGTAATATTATTTATCGAACGAGTTTGCAGATGAATTGCTCAAAAAGTTGAATAAAATTGCCCAACGAGGACTTGTACCAGCAATGTTAAATGAAGTATAATGAAACTTTTTAGATTGCTGCCGATTCAAAAATTGTCGATGGGAAAGAGTTTTTTCAGTACAAAAAAGTAGAGCATACTAAGTAACCGATAGTATCGCAATTTGATATTTTGCTTGAACAAGGAATTATCACACTAGACCATTTGATAAAA
This sequence comes from uncultured Emticicia sp., assembly GCF_937903345.1. Classification (GTDB taxonomy): domain Bacteria; phylum Bacteroidota; class Bacteroidia; order Cytophagales; family Spirosomataceae; genus Emticicia. The sequence goes on from NZ_CALCZQ010000030.1 coordinate 302,138, forward strand.
AGAAAATCATCTGGAAGTGTCGTAGAGAAAGGCCCAATTTTTAAGATAAAACCCAATTCGTTGGATTTGTTGTTTCCACCAAGTCAGTCATACAATTTGATACTTTAGGTCTGTCCAAATGGTTATAAGTTCGCACTTAGGGTTGCAGAACACGAGTACATAGGCACAACTAATTACATTCGATTTTCTAATATACAAATAAGACGCAAGTAATTATTTCAAGTTAATTTTATTTATTAAATAATCTACTTACTGTCAATAATCATCTTGTCAACATAAAGGTAATAAGTTTATAGTCGTTTATTTAGCTGTTCGAAAATTTGCTAATTAATATTGTCCTATTACTTATTCAGCAATATAAAATTTCTAGGGCAAAAAAAAGCGTTAAAGAGTTTATAATTTTCTGACGTTTAATTTTACAAGAAGTAGCGGATACTTCTATGTTTCACGAAATATAATCTCAGATGTTGTCAAATTAAATTTGATTAATTGTCTTTTAAGAATGGCAAATAAACAACCAATATTGAAGAAGTGGGGAAGGTTGAAAAGCGTCTACTCAAATTTTGCATAGAGCTAGAAACGCTCTAATACTTCCGTCAGTCCGCTCGGGCGGCCCCGACCATCAATAAATACAATGTCTATGGCTGCCACTTTTGTCCGCCAGCCAAGTGTCGATGAGCAAAACTTAGCCAAGTGTCCATTTACTAGTAAGATGTCGCTGGATAGCTTTAACAAAGTCTACTACTACCTCTGCAATAGCTGCGATTTGTTCAAAAGTCTTGTTGACTTAGTTTAAAAGGTATTTAACAAAAGATTCTTTCCCTTTGTCAAGACCTCTTAAAAATAGAATGTCCCTTCCTTCCTCGATGTATGCTGCGATGCTTTCCATAGCTTTTTTAAATCTATTGTCCGCCCTTTGGCCTTGCCAATAAGGGTTTCGGTCATTACGAAGCTGGCGATTTTTAAACACAAAAGTCACTAACAATTCCTAAACCTAGATTAAGCACTTTCGCATCTAAAAAAGCACCGAACCAACTATTTTACCAAACTGCTTGTTGACCGTTTGGTTTTTCTATTTGTTTTTATCAGCTATTTTATTTCTAAATGGATTGGTTTTTAATATTAAAAAGCCAAAAAAAATTAGTAATATTATTTTTCCAATTAAGTATCCTATACCATATTCGTCAATATTTTTTAAATCGTAAATAAGAATATTCCCAACAATACAGCACAAATATAAAAACGTTAGTATTGAAACGTAAAATATTGCTTTTTTCATGTTTTGTTTAAATTGTAGGCGACCATAAAAAATTATGATCGCCTATTTTTTTTATTTTGTAACAGTTGTTGTTGTTGGAGTGTAAAGGCCACCTGTTAATCCAGCAATTAAACCGTTCACAAAAGATAGTCTTGTGTGAACAGTATAATCTGTTGCACCTTCAGCCATAGCTTTTGAATCAGAAACTTTAACTGGTGCCAATCCTCTAATCAGGTAGTGATTCCATTTTGTGACTTGAGTGTTACCTTGAGCTCCTTTACCGACAACATTTGTGTAAGAATAACAAGAGGTTAGCATAGTTGATGCTATAAAAACAACTGACATAATTTTGAATGCTCTTTTCATTCCTTTTAAATTTATATATTATTTACCCATTATTGAGTTACTTTTAGGCATTGTTTACGGTTTCGATGCTTATCCGTTTATTTCAAATTATTTAATTTTTTCTGATTTCGTTCTGCCAAAATCACGGCTAATGTTTTATAGCTTGGCGAAGTGGCGGTTTTTCAGCGTCAGAGGTTTAAAATTTCTAAACTTTTCTAAAAAAGCACCGAACCCGCCATTTTGTCAAAGTGCTGTTAGCTTTTCGTTATTTTTTCTAATCTATTCCAATATGGACTTATTATTTTTCCTTCTTTGTGACTTAAAAATTAGAGAATTAAGTATGTATCAATACAATAGACGGTTTGCCGCAGTGATTCGAAACATGAGATAAAATAATAACTATCAACAAATTATATCATTTTAAATTGTCGATTAATATTGTATTATTACTTACTAAGATGAAAATAAGCGATAAAAATATATTAATTAATTTATTGATAATCAAGCTTTTATCGTTTAGGTGAACCTTCTCGTTTCTTGTGTCTTAAAATTAAAAAAGACTATCATCTACTAATTTTCAAAACAATTAGTAAGTGATATCCGATTTTGCCTAATTATTATTTAAAACGTTATTTATTGGCCTTGTAACTATCCGAAAAGGTTTTTTTTCTAACCATTTTAGTTTTATTTGAGACTTTAAGTATTCCACGGTCAATAGCCGAAAGTCCATAGTAAGGTGATAAGCTTATAGATATCTATTTAGCTTTTCGAAAACTTGTCGATTAATATTGTCCTATTTCTTAAACAGCAATTACAAATTCATAGGGCAAAAAAAGCGTCTAAGAGTTTTATTTCTTAGACGCTTAGTGTTACAAAAAGTAACAGGTTTTTTATAATTTGTAAAATTTTACCCCAAATTCGTAATATCAAAAGGTAATTTTCTGATTCTTTTGCCAGTTGCTGCAAAAATCGCATTTCCCAGTGCAGGTGCAATAGGTGGTAAACCTGGTTCGCCAACGCCTCCTGGGTTTTCGCCACTATCAATGATGTGAATTTCTATTTTTGGAGCTTCATTCAATCGCATGATATTGTATTGATGGAAATTAGTTTGGTCGCAAACACCATTTGTAAACGTTATTCCACCTTTGATTGCCGCTGTAATTCCCATCACGATATTTCCTTCGGTTTGGGCTTTTACGTGGTCAGGATTTACATAATATCCGCAGTCGAGCACCGAAACAACTTTGTCGATTTTCACACCCGCACCATCTTTTGAAACCGTAATGCAGCAAGCCGAAATACTACCAAATGAAGCAAAGACAGCAATTCCTTTGCCTTGTCCAGCTCCGAGTTTCTCTTTCCAATTGGCTTTTTCGGCCACAGTTTCTAATACTTTTTTATAACGAGCATCTTTCACTAAGTCCAAACGAGCTTGAAGCGGGTCTTTTCCTGCCAATTGAGCCAATTCGTCAATGAAACATTCTTGTCCCCAACCCATATTTGAAGCATAAACCGAACGCCACCAAACGATTGGAATCTCAGTTTTTACGTTTGTCCAAGAAACTTTTGAGACAGGAAACTCATATTTGCTATTTTCAGTGCTGATTTCACCCGATAACCAGGGGTCAGATTCGTCAGGAGCTAAACCGCCAAATACTTGACCAACAATAGATTCGCCAATGGCATGGTGGTGAAAACCTATGATTTTACCTTTATCAACAAATCCCTGCATGTGGCTCAGCATTCCTGGGCGATAAGGCCCTTGCGTAATATCATCTTCACGTGTCCACATCATTTTTACTGGCCTTTTCAATTCTTTTGCCAATAAACAAGTTTCATTCAGATAATCGTGGTATGCTTTTCTACCAAACGAACCACCTAAAAGCGGCACATTAAATTTGATTTTATCTTTACTAATTCCCAAGGCTCTCGAAACATCGGACAAACCTCCATCGGGTCCTTGCACGTGAGCCCAAACCTCTGCCGTTCCATCGTCTTTTACGTGCACAACTGCACATTCTGGTTCGATGGGTGCGTGAGCTAAAAAAGGGGTTTCGTAATTAAACTCCAGTTTTTGTTTGGCATTGGCAAATTTGGCATTGAAATCGCCTTTTTCTTCGTATCTGATACCTTCTTTCTTCGCAGCTTCATAGGTTGCCGCAAAATAATTATCGGTTGTCATGGTTTTGGCCAAATCGCCATTATCCCAACTAACCTTTAAGGCTTTTCTGCCTTTGAGAGCTGCCCACCAGTTGCTTGCAATTACTGCTACTGCATCTGCTCCACGGTGTGGCATAGGTCTTTTAGTTTTTATTACTTGCAAAACGCCTTTCACCTTCAATGCCTCGCTATCATCAATCGAAACGATTTTTCCGTGAATAGTTGGAGAATGCTGCATACAAGCATAAACCATGTTTGGTACTTCGATATCGATTCCGAAAATAGCTTTTCCAGTAACACGCTCAGGCACATCAAGACGTTTGTTGTATTTTCCCAAAATTTTAAAATCTTTTGGGTCTTTGAGTTTCGGATTTTTCGGGACTTGTAGTTTTGAAGCATCATCAACTAATTCGCCGAAAGAGAATGATTTATCAGAATTTTTCAAATAAATCTTGCCTTCTTGGGCATAACAGTCTGATATTGAGGCATTCCAGCGTTTGGCGGCTGTTTCGATGAGCATTTCTTTAGCAGCTGCACCAGCTTTACGGAGTGATGTCCACAAACCACGAACAGTGCTACTTCCACCCGATTGTTGGCTACCATATTTTTCTTGCCCGCCTGATTGGATGAGTTTTACTTTATCCAAACTTACTTCTAATTCTTCGGCAATCAACGAAGGTGCGGCTTGCGTAGAGCCTTGTCCCATATCGGGGCGAGGATTAATCAAAGCAATGCTTCCATCGGTGCTGATGATGATAAAAGGATTGATTTCTAGGTCGAGAACTGCCGATTTTGGGTCGGTATGAGAAATCTTTTTAGGATGTTTTTCTTTGGCGAAAGAATTAAGCCCAACCATCAAACCGACTCCCGTAAGTGAGCCAGTTTTAATAAATGAGCGACGTGAGGTAGCCCCTAAATCCCCAGATGTGGCTTTTTCGATAAGATTATTTTCTATATTTTCCATAGTTTTTTTAGTATTTTAAACAAGTTCATTGGTTTGCACCAAATGATACTTAGAGATGGGTTGACTTTTTTCGTATAAAACAATCGGGTCTAAATCAAATGGCAATGTCATTTTTTCTTGGGCGAAGGTAATCGTTATTGGTAAATTTACCCACTGCAAAGTGTCTACATCACCAATCGAAACATATTTAAAAATATCATAGTTAGCTAATTGATAAAAAGCTTCATGCTTGTTTGGCTCATTAAATTCGTCTTCAAAATCATTGACTCTCACTTCGCCAGTATTCCATAAACTGGTAATTTTGAAAGGCTCAACTTTGATGATTTGTGTAATAAAGGGAATATTACTCATTTTCTTAGACTTGGATTTAATTGATAAAAAGTTTCAAGCAAATTTTCTTTATTCAAACTTGCCCATTCTACGACCTTATTTAGCTGTTTTGTTGGCAAACTTTCCCTTATAATTTGTAGAGAATGTATCGTTATTAATGCTTTATATTCAGCATAGTAAACATGAAAATGTGGTGGTAAATGGTCGTTTGAAAAGAGTAAAATCTAAATTCCATCAAAAAAGCTAATGATTGGCATCTTTATTTTCCTCCAATATTTCCAGCTTTCAGACTTTCAGCTGCACGATGAATTCCTTTGCGAATACGGTCATAAGTACCACAGCGACAAAGATTTCCACTCATATAAGTGTCAATATCTGCATCAGTTGGATTGGGCGTTGTTTTCAATAAAGCCACCGCCGACATGATTTGTCCAGATTGGCAATAGCCACATTGAGGAACTTGTTCTTCAATCCAAGCTTGTTGAACAGCGTGCAATTGCGTTTCGCCGATGCCTTCGATGGTTGTAATTTTGGCATTTTTGGTAAGTGATGAAACTGGAATTTGGCACGAACGAGTTGCCTCTCCATTGACATGAACCGTACAAGCACCGCATTGAGCCATTCCACAGCCAAATTTTGTGCCTTTTAGGCCTACGAAGTCACGCACAACCCAAAGTAGCGGCATATCAGGCTCGACATCTACTTTAGTTTTTTTTCCGTTTACGGTAAGGTTGAATATTGCCATTTGTCTCTTAGTTAGAAGTCGGCTGTCAGCAATCGGCAGTCGGCTTGCGATGAATCAATTTATATAATTTCTTTTTAGCCGACTGCCGAAAACTGATTGCCGAAAGCTAAAACTTTTTACAATTTATAACGTAAAATTTCCTAAAAATTTAGACTTTTGCAAAGAAAATTACCTTTATCTCAAACTATGTTTATTGATTTACGAAGCGATACAGTTACGAAGCCCAGCAAGGGCATGAAAGAAGCCATGTTTTCGGCCGAAGTTGGTGATGATGTTTTTGGCGATGACCCTACGGTTTTAGCTTTGGAAACGAAAGCAACTGAGATGTTTGGGATGGAGGCCGCATTGTTTTGTCCATCAGGAACAATGACAAATCAGTTGGCAATTCGTGTCCATACTCATCCTGGGAGTGAGGTGATCTGCGATAAATATTCACACATTTATTTGTATGAAGGTGGGGGCGTTGCCTTAAATTCGTTCTCTTCGCTCAAACTTATAGATGGCGATAGAGGCCGATTGAACGCCCAACAAGTACGTGATGCTATCAATAATCCTGACGATATTCATCAACCAACTACCAGTTTGGTTTCGCTTGAAAATACGATGAATAAAGGGGGAGGGTGCTATTATCAACTATCTGATATTGAGCAAATTAAGGCTGTTTGTGAGGAAAAGAATTTACCATTGCATCTTGATGGAGCAAGGTTATTTAATGCTTTAGTAGAAACCAATGAAAGTCCAAAAATTTATGGAAAATTATTCGATTCTATCTCAATTTGCTTATCGAAAGGTTTGGGTTGTCCTGTTGGTTCATTGCTTTTGGGAAAGAAAGATTTTATCAAAAAAGCCCGTCGCTCACGTAAGGTAATGGGAGGAGGCTGGCGACAAGCTGGATTTTTGGCTGCTGCCGGAATTTATGCTTTAGAAAATAATATCGAACGTTTGCAAGAAGACCACAATCGTGCAATTCAAATCGGCAAGGTTTTAGAAAGACTTCCATTTGTAAAAAATATTTATCCGATTGATACAAATATTGTGATTTTTGAATTGCCAACAACTATTTTGTCTAGCGATTTTGTGAAAAAAATGAATGAACAAAATATTGGGTGTGTAGTTTTTGGCAAACATTTAGTGAGATTTGTAACTCACCTTGATTTTACTGATGATCATTTGACTGCATTTGAGAAAAATATTAGAAGAATCAATTGATTTAGTTTATTTTTAGAACAATTTTTCAAATTGTTACTTATTGTATACTGAACAATTTAATAAGTGGGTTCCCCGAGGCAGTTGTTCTATAAATATCCAAATTGTGAAAAAAAGTCTGGTAATTATCTGTTTTTTTCTTATTTCTTTAAATTCTTTAGCTCAAAAAGAAATACACAAAATCTTGAAAATAAATCTTTCTGCTGTCGCATTGGGTGCCGCCACGGTTCAATATGAAGCGGCTTTTGGTAAGCGTTTTTCTTTTGCTTTGGGTGCAAGTTATCGTCCGAAAAGAGGAATTCCTTACGTTCAATACTTCGATAAATATTTTAATTACGTTGATAATAAAGTAGGATATATAAGTTTTGACAATATACGAAAAGAAGCAGCAACTATCGGACTTATTAATTTTACACCTGAGTTTCGATTTTACTTCGGCAAAAAACAAGCTCTGTTTGGTACTTACTTATCGGTTTTTGCCAAATATAATGATTTTAGAGGTGCTTTACCTGTATTTATAGATACAGACTATAAAGGAGTGCCGGTTCGGCTTGAATTACCAGTCGATACCCAGCTTAAAACTTCTACCGCAGGCTTAATGCTTGGTCACCAGTTTCGTTTGGGCAATCATTTTGCATTTGATTGTTATGTTATTGGAGCTCATTTTGGTAGATTAAGTGTACAAGGAGAATCTAACCAAAACCTTGAAGGTTTCGATGGTGATTTCAGAACTCGCCTAAGGGATAAAATTCTTGCGTCTTTCAAAATCAATGAAGATTTTTTGGGATTAGTAGTTGATAATCAAGGAGTAAGGATTGACAACGTACGTAGTTTAAATTATTTAAACCTACGAGGATTTGGGTTTAATTTGGGGTATCGGTTTTAGAATTTTTATGAGAGGTAGAAATGTACGTACAAGGCCTCTGCCTGTTTCATTCATTCAAAACAACCTGATTCTTATTTGAAACCCCCTAGTACCTAAGAAGTCATTGTGGCTATTAGGCTGAAATAATATCTTTGTTTTTTAAAAACTTCTTACTTTGATTCGAGTAAAAAACTGACATGTGAATAAAATCTGTTCCTTTTTCATGTTCTATTACTGATAAAATCTTCAAAACACATTGCTTATTGTGTTGTTGCAGACGAAATATCTTTGGTTCTTTCAGGGAGAAGTAGCTTGGTAGAAGACTAAAAGTTCACTACAAGTAAGCGATAATCAAAAGTTAATTTATTAGCTATGTTTCCTCTGCTACCTGTGAACTTGCAATCAGTTTGCATTATAATGATGCAAAAATGAGATAAGTCGTTCGTAACTTAATAAGTCCTCCTCAGTGCCATTTTTTAGCAGAAAATGGCGATAAATATTCGAAATTGTAATAAAATTGCAATTATTGCTAATTTTTGCGGCAACTATTCCTTTAAAACACCGATGCACTTGATTGTATACATATCGGCAAGGCATCGTCGGCGAATCATTTAAGGTTTCTTCAATAAAAATTAATGAATCAGCAGTTTTCAAAAACGCAAAACCTTTTTCATCAAAAAACTTCCTAATTTCTTGCGTTACTTTATCAAATTCGGCTTCATTACTTATCTTATATCTAAAATATTTTTTTTCTAAATACTTGCCGATACTTATAACCAATGTATTGGCGGCTGGTCTATACCCAAAACTGTTATTGAGGAATTGTTGGGCGATTTGCTCGACAAATTCAAACCTTACGCCAAAATTTACTTCAACCCAAAATACATTTTGTGCTTCTGAAATAGAAAAAATTATATTCTGAAATCCGTTTTGTGTAGATTTGCGGTACTGCTTTTGATCAGGCAGAAAACCAAATCCTTGTGATTGGAAAAAAATATCCAATTGTTCATAAAATTTGGTTTCGAACTGATTATGTATCATATCTGAATTCATTTACAGTTAAACCTTTGTTATACTTAAATGTTTAGAGATTAGCAGTAAAATATGTTTTTTTCATTAGCGATATACCAATGTATAGAGTATTTATCATTGCCCTACTTGTGATTGGCACGTGCTTTAGAGTAATTGCCCAATCAACAGTAAATATACCAGCGGCTACTCAAATTATCCGTGGAAAAGTTATAGACTTTTTTAGCGAACAGCCAGTCGTTGCAGCTTCAATTAAACTTTTAAATTCAAAAAAAGGTATTCAAACCGATATTGATGGTAGTTTTTCATTTGAAAAAATACCTATTGGGCGTTTTCAGTTGGAAGTAAGTTCTGTTGGCTACGCAAGTCAAACCATTTCCGAACTTTTGCTTGAATCAGGCAAAGAAATGGTGTTGGTAATCAGGCTTCATGCCAGTACCAATCATTTGGAAGAGTCTATCGTAATTGGTTCCTCGGCGAATCTTTCGGGTGCAGTTACGAGTATTCAGCATATTTCGACCGAACAAATTTTTCGTTTACCTGGAACCTATCTCGATCCTGCACGTTTAGCAACTGCCTACGCAGGCGTGGTCAATTCAAATGACCAAGCCAATGGCATGGTTATCAGGGGAAACTCACCAAATGGAATGCAATGGCGTTTGGAGGGAATCGAAATCGTGAACCCAAATCATTTGAGTAATGCAGGCACGTTTAGCGACCGTGTAACACAAAATTCGGGCGGTGTGAATATTATTTCTGCCCAATTATTGGGGAATATGAATTTCTTGACGGGTGCTTTTCCTGCCGAATATGGAAATGCTCTTTCAGGAGTGATGGACATGCGTTTGCGTAAGGGAAATGATAGAAAGCATGAATTTACTGCACAAGCAGGTTTGATTGGGATTGATTTGGCCGCTGAAGGGCCAATTGGTAAGAAAGGGGCAAGTTATTTAGTCAATTATAGGTATTCGTTTACTGGTTTATTGGCAACAATGGGTGTGAAATTTGGGGGAGAAGATATCCGATTCCAGGACTTAGCATTTAATCTTAACTTCCCGACAAAAAAAGCTGGAACATTTATGCTTTTTGGAATGGGTGGCTTGAGTAGCAATGTTTTTGAAGCGGTAAGAGATACATCTCAATGGATTGTCCAAAAAGATGGATTTGACATAAATTATAAAAACCGAATGGGTGCCGCTGGGTTTACTCATAGCCTTAATATTGGCAAGAAACTGCTTTGGCGAATGGTTCTGGCTACATCTGGCTTGAAAAACACCCGTGAAGGTTATGTGTTGAGTAAAGTAAATTATCAACGTTTTCTAATTCAGGCAGATTCCTCTACTCGTGTAAAAACATCGATATCGACAAGTTTGAGTTATAAATTTAATGAAAGAGCCAATCTAAAAGTTGGCGTTTTTGTAACCCAACAATATGATGAATTATTTGCACGCTCCGCAGATAAACGAGCAAATGGTGCTGCCGCTGGCTTAATCATTCAGCCTTATGCCAATTTACATTGGGCAATTCTTCCGAAACTATCGGCCAATATCGGTTTTCATTACCTCAAATACACCTTCAATCGGACCAAATCCGTAGAGCCACGTTTCTCGATTCTGTATCAACTGACTAATAATCAAACTCTTGGCTTTGCTTATGGCCTGCATAGTCAGTTACAGCAGCCCGAAATTTATTTTGCCTTAGCAACACAAAATAGTGCGTTTTTGGGTAATGCAAGTCTTGATGTAACTAAATCACATCATTATGTATTAAGCCATAAATACTCATTAAAAAAGGGGTCTTATCTAAAAACAGAACTTTTTTATCAACAAATTTTTAATGTTCCAGCTGCTTTATTGAACCCTACATTTTCGACATTAAATTTGGTGGAAGATTTTACTCCAGAGCCACTACAAAATGCAGGAACGGGCAGAAATTATGGATTAGAATTCACTTTTCAGCAATACCTTATTAATGGTTTTTATACTTTAACGAATGCTACGATTTATAATGCGACGTATAAAAATAACGATGGAATAGAGCGGAATAGTCGATTTAACGGAAAACACATTTTTAACCTGACACTCGGAAAAGAATGGGAGAGAAGCAAAGACCGAACTCTCGGAACGAGTATAAGAGTTATCTGGTTGGGCGGTTTCTACGAGAGAGAAGTAAATGAACTAGCGTCGATTGATAATAAGCGTTTGATTTACAGAAATGCTGATGCTTTTACTATAAAACAACCTGACTATTTCAGACCCGATTTTCGTATTTATATGAAAAAATCTAAGGAAAAATATTCTCGTACTTTAGCTTTTGATATTCAGAATATTGCCAACTATCAGAATGTTTCGTATAGTTATTATGATATTTTGCAGAACAAAATCGTTAGACAATACCAAATGGGCTTGATTCCGATTTTAAGCTATCGTTGGGAGTTTTAATAAATCCACATTTTTATGTCGATAATGACCCACAAAACAACAAAAATTTTGAATTATAAAAATATGAAAAATTTACTTGCAGTGCTTTTTATCTGTTTTTTATCTTTTGCTTGTTATGCTCAAGATAATGGAGCAGATATTTGTTCGGTGTCTAAACAATCAGCATTTAAGCGTTTTCGAGATTTAGGTAATGCACGAGTTGCTTATCCTGGTGATGATAAAATCGACGTGACTTATTATAAGTTGAATCTGAATATATCTCATGCCCAACAATACCTTAGAGGTGAAGTTACGGTGGCTTTTAAACTTATAGCAGCATCATCGAATTGTTTCTTAGATTTGCGTAGTCCGTTGAAAGTTGACTCTGTCAAATTAGATAATAAACGAATAACTTTCGTGCAAGATGCCAGTAAGGTGAATCTTAATTTCGATAAATCATATCCGCAAGGACAAGGCTTGACTGTGATTGTATTTTACCAAGGTAAACCTAATTCATCTGCGTTTGGTAGTTTTACATTTGCAACTCATGGAAGTAATAATTCACCTGTAGTGTGGAGTTTAAGTGAACCCTACGGTGCTCCCGATTGGTTTCCATGTAAAGATACTCCTGCCGATAAAGCCGATTCATCTGATGTTTGGATTACTATGCCTACTTCTTTCGTCTCAGTTTCGAATGGAATTTTAACTAAAGTGCTCGAAAACAAGGATAATACACGCACTTATCAATGGAAAAATCGTTATCCAATTGCTCAATATTTAATTTCGATTGCTTGTTCAAATTATGTAGAATACAAAAATTATTTTAAGTATTCTAAAACGGGTAGTGTTCCGCAGGATTCTATGACTATAAATCACTTTGTTTATCCTGAATCTTATACATCAAATGTAAAAAATCAACTTGACCAAACACCTTTTATGCTCAAGCTTTTTTCGGAAAAATTTGGACTTTACCCATTTATTAAAGAAAAGTACGGACATGCTCAGTGTGATTTTGGCGGTGGAATGGAGCACCAAACTTGTACGTCTATCAACAGTTATGGAGGAAGTTTAGTAGCCCATGAACTTGCCCACCAGTGGTTTGGGGATAAAATAACTTGTAAAAATTGGGAAAATATTTGGCTAAATGAGGGTTTTGCTACCTATGGTGAAGCTATCTATGCCGAAGCTTTGGGAGGTAAAACTGGGTATCAGGCCAATATTGCTGGGAATGCAGCTCGTGCAAAACGTGCCGTTGGAACACTTTATGTGCAGAATATAAATAATGAAGCTGAGATTTTTAGTAATATTCGTACTTATTCGAAAGGGGCGATGGTGCTTCACATGTTGCGGGGAATTGTGGGCGATGAAAAGTTCTACAAAATTTTGCAAAATTACCTTGTTTCGAGTGTTGCTTATGCGGCTGCCACCACCGAAGATTTTCAGAAAGTGGCAGAAGAAACTACAGGCTTGAATCTTGAATACTTTTTTAAAGAATGGGTCTATGGTGAAGGCTACCCAAAATACACATATACCTACAATCCAAGCGAAACATCAAAGGAATTAAAAATTCAGATTGCCCAGTCTTCTGGTATAAACCCAATGGTATTTTCGATGCCAGTTGATATAAAAATCGTTATGGCCGATGGTTCAGAAAGTCTAACAACGGTATTTATAGATAAGGCAAACCAAGAAATTACGTTTTCAAAGCCACAAGGAGCAATTTCGCAAGTGATTTTTGACCCAGAGAGCAAAATATTAAAGGATGTTAGCGAAAATAAAGTTGCATTAGCCATCACTGGAAATGAGGTAGAGTCGACTTTAGTGAGTTGGAATATTTATCCAAACCCTGCTGATAATCAATTAGTTGTGAATTTTGGATTATCAAAACAAGCTGAGGTTGAGGTCGAAATTTATGATAAATTAGGCAAAAAACTAAAATCAGAAGCGATTGAGGTTTTAAGATTCGGTAATTATTTTAAACGAATTTCGTTGAATGAATTTTCGAGTGGAATTTTTTTGGTGCGTCTACGCATCAACGACCAATATTTTGGAAAGAATTTAATTGTTAAATAAAACTCATAAACTTTTTTGAACAGTTGCATCGATGTTTTGATGGGTGGATGGTTCACTATATTTTAACAATTCGAATGAGACTGTTGATGTAGCTTTTTTACGCGAAATGAAATTATTGATACTAGCAGGCGGGATGTCATCTCGTATGAAAAAGAATTTAGAAGGAAATACCAACCTCGATTCAAAATTGATTGAACAAGCCAATACCTTACCAAAGTCGATGATTGGACTTGGTAAAGATGGCAGACCCTTTCTTGACTATGTTTTATATAATGCGTCGGTGGCGGGTGTCAAAGAAGTTATTTTATTACTTAATCCTAAGGATGATGTTTCACAATCTCATTATGAAAAATTAATGCTAGAAGGAAAATCTTGGGGTTTGAATATAGGTTTTGCTCGTCAAAATATTCCTGAAGGTCGTCAAAAACCACTTGGTACAACCGATGCGATTGAGCAAGCCCTCAATCAATTTCCAGCATGGCAAAATAGCCGATTCATTGTTTGTAATGGTGATAATTTGTATCCAGTAAAAGCCTTTGAATTGCTACTTGACGAAACTTATCCAAATGCCATGCTCGATTGGGATACCGAAGGCTATACGGTAGAAAGGGTGAGAAATTGTGCCATTATTAAGAAAGATTCAGATCACTATTTGATTGATTTACTTGAAAAACCAAATGATGAAGAATGGGCCGAAATTGTAGAAACTATGCCGAGAATTGGTATAAGTTGGAATATTTTTGCATTCACAAGTGCCGATTTGATGCCTTTTTTGAAGAAAACACCGCTGCATCCTGTTAGAAATGAAAAAGAGATTCCAGTTACTGTAAGAATGTGGGCCAATGATAATCCTAAAGGAATTTATACGATTCAGATTTCTGAACTTTTGCCCGACCTTACCAGCAAATATGATATTGCTGAAGTGCAGGCTCTATTAAATTATGAAATTTGAAAATGTAAACATCGGTAATCGTTTCTGCTATAGGTTTTAACATTACCGATGTTAATTTTAATATAATATTTTTCAATCAGTTGAAACAATCTCTTTGGTTGGGTCTATAAAAAACCAAAGCCCCGAAGCCACAATTAAACAGCCAGCAATCAGGAATAATGGAAAATTGAAATTGCCAGTTTGCTGTACGATTATTCCGAATATAATAGTGATAAAGAATCCTCCCATTTGTCCAGCAAAATTCATTGCACCTGTCACTGTTCCCGAATTTCTTTTGCCAATATCTACACATACTGCAAATGCTACTGGTAAAGTTAGGTCTTTCAGAAACACACAAAGAGCCAATAAATAACCCGCCGTTTCGTTATCGATTGTGAGTCCAGCGGCTAAAAAACAAATACTTGATAATCCTAAACCTGCTATTCCAACAATTCTTCGTCCGAGTTTTAAACCCAATTTTTCACTCAAAATATCGCTGGCAAAACCACCTACCAAACAGCCGATTGCTCCCAAAAAATACGATAATGAAACAAAGTTTTTGGCTTGGTCTTCGCTCATTTGGCGGCCTTCTTGGAAATAAGTCGATGACCAATTTGTGAAGAAATAAGAAGCATAAAAAAACAAATGACACATCAGCATTAGTACCCAAATATTGGGGTTTCGGATAATAGTCTGCCAACTGATTTTATGACTAACTGGTGCTTGTCGGCGAGCAGATTCAATTTCTTCGATTTCTTGTGAGGTGATACCTGTATGTTCGGCGGGGTTATCTCGAAACCAAAAATACCAAACCAATGCCCATGCAGAGCCAACCACTCCAAGAATGAAAAACGCATATCTCCAACCAAAGGTATGCACCAAAGGAATAACCAAAAGCGGAGTCAATGCTCCACCGATTCGGCCAGCTGCCCAAATTACGGATTGGGCTCTACCAACTTCAACCGCAGGAAACCATCGAGAAATTACAATTGAAGCATTTGGGTATGCACCTGCTTCGCCTACTCCAAATAAAAATCTTACGATGAGTAAATAAACAAATCCGAAAGCCGTACCAGTTAGAGCCGTAAAACCTGACCACCAAAACACCACACGCGTCAAAATTTTTCGAGGGCCAAGTCGGTCACCAAGGATACCCGTTGGTAATTCAAAAAGAGCATAAGCCAGCGAAAATGCCCCCAAAATATAGCCAAAAGATTGGTTGTCGAGGTGTAAATCTGCTTTTACGTACTTGCTTACTACATTCATACAAACTCGGTCGAGGAAAGTAATAATCGAAAGTAAGAATAGCATAAAAAGGACTCGGTGGCGAATTTTCATGAAGGGTCTATCAATTAGGTTTTAGGATTTTTTTTAATAGTCAAATGTAAAAAAAAACCTACAAAATAGATCTTTTGTATTGATAAAAATATGGGTATTTTGAAAGGAAATCCTATAAACGTGACCGTAACTTAGGTATAATATACAAAAAATAAGCCGCCATAAAGGCAGCTTCAATCTCTCTTTCTCTCAAAAAGTTCTATTTTGGAAAAGTTGTAAACATATCCTTTCGATTGTCAGCAGGGTTATCAGAAATATTCTCTTCCAAAACTAAGGTGTTCATAGTCCTAAACGAACGGCTCTCTGATGCTTCGGCAGACGCAACAACTCCTGTAATGACTTCAATAGCTTTTTTTAGTAAAGTTTCACTTTCATCACCCCAAGGTTTGAAAGGATAAATATTATCAGATACTACATAATTTGGAGTAAAACCAGTTTTTGTGCCATATGCTGATTCTCCTTTTGAATTTACAGTACGTAAAACAATTGGTTGCATACCCCAAGCCCAACGAGCTGGATTCGTTTCGTCTTTAATTGTTATCGAACCCACATTTTTACCGTAAGTGTTTTGGCCAACAATTACAACCTCCATATATGGGCGTAAGCTATTGATTACCAGTTCACTAGCAGAGGCTGTTCCGTTTGAAGTAAGTACAACCAAACGGTTAAGATTCAAATTATTTGTTTGATTTGTAAACTTTGTTGGAGTAGCAACAGAAGGGTATTTGACTTTTATATTCGCGTTCCACTCATCTTGATGAATTACATTATTGGTGTTTGGGTTTTTTACCACCAACGAAGAAATTAAATCCGCCGAAGAAATTCTGCCACCACCATTTGAACGTAAATCTAATACTAATTCATTGACACCAGCAGTTTTGAAATCTCCAAAAACTTGTTTTAGTTGCTCATCATAAGTTTCTAAAAACTGAGTATATACTAAATAACCAATCTTTTTGTTTCCCTTTTCAATGATTTTTGCAAATTGAATCGGATTGTTTTGCACAACACCTTTTGTAGCCGTAACAGTTTTTCCCGAAAGTACATAAGAACCGTTCTTAAATTCACCTAAACCAAATGTAGCAGTTTCGTTATTTGTAATTAACGATGAAAAGTTTGTTCCATTAATTTGTGTACCGTTGACTGTCAATATAATATCTCCACGTTTCAAACCAGCTTTTTCCGCTGGGCTACCTAAAATAACGTTTGAGACAAAGAATACTACATTTGTTTGTGTATTATCTAAATAAACTGCGGTTCGTGAAAAACCAAAGGAGGTGCTTACACCACTTAATGAGTTGCTTAAGTCAGTGATGTTTTCACGAATCCATGAAAATCTATCAGTGTTTGGATAGTCATTAAGCAACGAGTAGAAATAATATTTCGTTATATCGTCTTCTCCGTCTTTGCCTGTCACCAGCGTCAAGTTAGTTTTGTCTTTGGTTGGCAGTTTGTCTGACCATAAATACCATTCCTTTAGTTGGTCATAGACCCAACTATTGGCAGCAGCATTAGGGCTCGTTGTTGTGCTTGATGTAGTGCTCGTCGTATTAGGTGTAGGTTCTGTAGTGTCTTTTTTACAAGAAACAGCTCCAATTACTAGAATTAAAATTAAAAGCGTATTCAATTGGGTGTTCATTTCATATTTTGTTTGATGAATTTGATAACATAAATTTTAAACGATAGTTTGCAATGAATATTATGCCTTAAATTCTATGAAAATAATTTAATTTTTAAAAATTTCAATTAGATTGGCTTTTACATTTTTCACAATACTATCCAGTTGTAAATCATTGTTGTCGGTTCCAAAAGGGTCTTCGATTTCTTCGGCAATCATTTCGATTCCTGCAAAAGCATAAAATACTAATGTAACGATAGGTGCCGCCCAATATTTAAACTCCAAAACAAAACCTAGTGGCATAGTGAAAACATACAAAAATATCATTTTTTTGATAAAAATATTGTATGAAGAAGGAATCGGTGTAGTACGAATTCGCTCACATGCCCCCAAATTATCAGAAAACGAACTCAATTCATTGTTCAAAATCAACAACTTTTCTCCATTGATTATTCCTAATTCATGTAAACGAATGGTTTCCATATAAATAGCTTGTCCTATTCTATTCGGTATGTGTTTATAATTTACGTAATAACTTTCATCATAGTTGGCTACAAACTCTAAATGTTTATGATTTATATTGTTACGTAGGTGGTCTTTTACGGCGTGTATATAATTGCCAATTAAAACCCTGAAAATTTCTCGACTTTCATGCTTTTCTGGAAGTATAGCATTAAGTTTTAGTGCAAGATTTCTAGAATTATTTGTAAAACTTCCCCAAATTTTACGCCCTTCCCACCAACGGTCATATGAGCTATTTGTGCGGAAAACCAATAATAATGAAAGTACAAAACCAACCAATGAGTGTATGGCGAGTGGGTTTTTGAGAGGTATAAAGTGCAAAACTTCATTTTCGAGATAAGAAACAAAAAATGTATAAACCAAAACGCCCCCCATTGCTGGCAAAAGTTTTCGGAAAGTGTCGGCTTTATGGAAATAAAAAATTAGTTTCCACCAATCTTTCGTATTATAAATAAACATGATAGTATGCAAGAGTTTTTTTTGATTTGTTTTTACTTGATTTTGACTTACAAAGATAATTTTTTTTAAATTCTTTTGGTAGAGAAAATATTTGTTGAAATTTGTGCGGTAGATTGAGGAACAAATCATCTTAATCATGAATCAATAACATGAATATAGCATTCAAGAAAACCTCACCCGAAAATTTTTCAAAAGTATTGGTCTTGCTTTCGCTGGCCAATCTGCCAATTAGGGATATTGATGAAAACGTAGAATTGTTTTCCTTAGAAATGGACCTAGGTACAGCTGGTTTAGAAATATTTGGTAGGATTGGGCTTCTGCGTTCTTTGAGTGTGCTTGAATCTCAAAAAGGAAAAGGTTATGGGCTTTTAATTGTTCAAAAATTAGAGTCTTATGTAAAGACAAAAAATATAAAAGCACTTTATTTGCTCACATCGACGGCCAAAGACTTTTTTGAGACAAAGTGCAAATATGAACTAATTGAGCGAATAAATGTGCCAATCGAAATTCAAAATAGTCAGCAATTTGCCTCGATTTGCCCATCTTCGGCTGTTATAATGAAAAAAGATATAGCATTTTAATAATCATAACTTATATTATTAGAAAAATGCATGATTAAAATGTTTGACTTATATTTAATAAAAATTCAGAAAAAATTAAGTTTTTTTCAGCATTGCTCGTATATTCGTACCAAAACTTTCCTAACAATGAATAAAGTCCTATATTTAGTTCGGCATGCTACTGCCGAAGAAGGAGGAAACTCTCCAATTTTTCGTGATTTCGACCGAGATTTAACCTCAACCGGTATCATTGAGTCTGCCCGAATGGGGAAATTTTTGGCCGCAACTGGTGTTAAATTCGACCTAATTATAAGTAGTGCTGCCGAACGAGCAAAAGCGACTGCAAAGATTTTTGCTGAACAATTAAATTATGATGCAGATTCGATTTTAATTGATGACACCATTTATGGTGGTGGGCCTCGCAGTTATATATCTGTAGTGAATAATTTAGATGAAACTGTTAATGTTGTAGCTATTTTTGGTCATAATCCAGATGTTACATTTTTTTCAGAATATCTTACCCGTGCTGATATTGGCGGCACAATGGATAAGTCAGGTGTTGTGGTTTTAGGCTTTGAAAACATCAAATGGGCGGAAGTTTCAAGTAAAATGGCAAAGTTTCTGGGTTATTATTCTCCACAAAACATCAGCCAATAATAAATTAATCAAAATACTTTTGTTTATAAAACGGTTTTCAAAGACTTTAGAAAAAAAGCGTTTGTCATGTCAAAAAATAATTCTACAAATCGAAATCAAAAAATATTTAGAATCATTTTTCTTATTTTTTTGGGAATAGTCTTATATTTTCTTTATGATTTATCTCGACAAACTACTGCACCTTGGAAAAAAAAGAAAAATATTGAAAGGTCATTTTAGATAGGTATTTTAAGTAATGGATAAAACAAACATTGCATAAGATTCAAGATAAAAAGCAGATTATGAGTAATTTAAATAATACGTTTTTGCTAACAATATTGCCAAAGTACTTATTTATATCACTTTTTAATCTAAAAAAAGCAGTAATTCTCTATCTATGAGAAAATTACTGCTTGACCACAAAAACTCCAAAAAACCATGACTCCGAAAAGTCATGTCACTATTTATTAAAAATTTTTATAAAATTATTTAATAACCAATTTTCTTCTGATTTTAGTAAAGATGTCAATGTATTATCGGCAAATACCGAAACCTTGCTGATGTCATTTACAATTTTCAGGAATTCTTCTTTCTCGACAGTGTCTGGTTGTATTCCTTCTTTTATATCTTCCATGGCTTCGATTAGTGGTCCGATTTCTCGACGGCGTCGCTCTTTGGCAATTTGCTTAGCCACTTTCCAAATATCTTTCTCTGCTATGAAATACTCCTTTCTTTCGCCTGGTAAAAGTTGTTTATAAATCAATCCCCAATCCATTAAATCTCTAAGGTTCATGTTTACGTTTCCTCTCGAAATCTGAAGGTCGGCCATAATTTCATCGGCATTCATTGACTTAGCAGAAAGTAAAAGTAGTGCATGTATTTGAGCCATTGTTCGGTTTATACCCCATTGTGTGGCAAGGGTACCCCATGTATGGATAAATTTATCTTTCGCTTCCTTTAATTCCATTAGAGACATCTTAGTTATTTAACTTTATATTTATAAACACGTAAGTGTAATTGTACCCCAAAGTAAAATAACCTTTTTGAATTTTCAAAATATTCTGAAAGTTTTTTTAATTTTATTTTTTATAAATTATTCCTTTGCACCAAAACCTAACCCTTTGATTGATAGTTATTTAGAAAATCGTTGTCTCATTATCAATATCTTTTATTACTTATCTCTTTATGAACATTTTTTTTGAATAAGATAAAAACCACTTAAAAATTTGATATTTTTTTTGGGCTCATAAAGAAATATATATCATCTTTTTGAATACGTTAATAATTACTTGGTATTTATTATGACAAATTGGCTTTCTTTTCTTTATTTCGTATTATAATAAATCAATAAATCATGTTTTCTGTACAGACATATACCGAGCGTCGTAACGCACTAAAAAAAGTAGTTGGAAGTGGCTTAATACTGATAATGGGCAACGAAGAAGCACCCATGAATTACCACGATAATACCTACCGTTTTCGTCAAGATAGTAATTTTTTATATTTTTTTGGTATCAGCCACGCAGGCTTGGCTGCCATTATTGATGTAGATTCTGGTGAAGAAATTATATTCGGACACGAATTAACGATTGATGATATAATTTGGGTCGGCCCTCAAGCAACTTTGGCCGAGCAAGCTCGAATGGTAGGCGTTTATCGTACGGAGGAACCTTCAAAATTGTCAGAAAGGCTTAAAAAGTCTTCAAAAGTACATTTTACTCCACCTTATCGCTTCGATAACATAATTCGAATGAGTGATTGGATGGGTATTCCGACTGCACAATTAAAAGAAAAAGCATCGGTTGAACTCATTAAAGCGATTGTTACATTACGCTCAATTAAGACTGAAGAAGAAATTGTGCAAATGGAACACGCTGTCAATATTTCTCGTGAAATGCACATTATTGCTATGCAATTGACCCAAGCAGGAAAAAAAGAGTATGAAATTGCGGCAGCGATTCATGCCAAAGCATTGGAAGGTGGTGGAGAGCTATCTTATCCAATTATTTTTTCGGTAAATGGACAAACGCTGCATAATCATTATCACGGAAATACAATGACCGAAGGTCGTTTGGTTATTAACGACTCTGGTGCCGAAAATGCTATGTTTTATGCAGGCGATATTACTCGTACAATACCAGTAAGTAAACGATTCACTGAAAAACAGAAGGAAATATATAATCTAGTATTGAAAATGGAAACTGAGTCGATTGCAGCACTCAGAGAAAACGTCCAATACAGAGAAATTCATCTTTCGGCTAATCGAATCATGCTGGAAGGTATGAAAGAATTAGGTTTCTTGAATGGTGACGTTGGCGAAATGCTTGCCGAAGGTGTACAAGGGCTTTTTATGCCACATGGTTTAGGTCATGCTATTGGTCTAGATGTGCACGACATGGAAGATTTAGGTGAAAAATATGTGGGTTACCGTGATGGTTTGGAGCGAAGTACACAATTGGGTTTAAAATCGCTACGATTAGCAAAAGAATTAGAGGTGGGAAATGTGCTTACGGTTGAGCCTGGTATTTATTTTATTCCAGAATTGATTGATAAATGGAAGGCGGAAAACAAGTTTACAAATTTTGTTAATTACGCAAAACTAGATGCTTATCGAGATTTTGGCGGGGTCAGAATCGAAGATAATTGCTTAGTAACAGAAACTGGTAGCAAAACCCTTGGAAATCCAATTCCGAAAACAATAGAGGAAGTTGAGGCTTTGAGAGGATAAAAAAGTAACGCCATTGCCTGTAACATTACAGACAATGGCGATTCATATTATTTAAGAACCTCTGATAAATTTTTCGAATGTTTGACTTTTCATCGAGAAGTTCGCCACCCATTAAGGTCTTAATTGTTTTACACAAATATATCATTTTAATTAATGATGTATCAATCCACCCAATCAGCAATAAACAAATTAGTATCTCTGGTGCCACCATTATTGCGGTTTGAGCTGAAAATTAGCTTTTTTCCATCGTAACTAAACATTGGAAAGGCATTGAAATTGCTTTCAGTCGTGATTTTTTGGAGGTTTGTCCCATCAATATTTATCAAATATAACTGAAAATCATAGCCACGTTGTGAATGATGATTCGATGCAAAAATGATTTTATCTCCATTGGGCGTGAAGTATGGAGCCCAGTTCGCTTTTCCCAGTTTAGTGATTTGTTTCAAATCCGAACCATCTACATTACATGTAAAAATCTCCATGTTAGTAGGGGCAACCAAGTTCTTCTTTAGATTTTCTTTGTACTCAGTGCGTTCTTCTTCACTCGCAAAACGAGAAGCACGGAAAACCAATTTCTTACTATTAGGCGAGAAAAAAGCACCGCCATCGTAGCCCAATTCGTTGGTGATTTGCTTTACATTTTTGCCATCAATATCCATGATGTATAAATCTAAATCGCCATTTCGAGTACTAGTAAAAACAATCTTTTTTCCATCGGGCGAGACAGTTGCTTCAGCATCGTAGCCTGGCGTATTTGTCAAACGTCTTTTTACTTTTCCTTTTAAATCGGCTACGTAAATATCAAAACTATCGTAGATAGCCCAAAGATATTTTTTGCCCATTTCAGGTACAGCAGGGCAAGCATGTCCACCCGCTTCGTGCGTGCTTCCGTAGAGGATTTCTTTTCCATTTGGCATAAAAAAGCTACATGTGGTCCGTCCAAAACTAGTACTTATAAAATCGGGACGTACTTTTGGGTCTTTCAAGCCTTTTTCTACATCCATATAAAAAATTTGGTCACAAGAGAGGCCCCATGCTGGGTTATCAGATTGGAAACTAATGTATTTACTATCACGGCTAAAATAGGCCTCTGCATTATTACCTCCAAAAGTCAATTGACGAAGGTTTGTGAGGTGTTTTTCGTCAGGTATTTGTGCAAAAATAAGAGAGTAATTAACAGTTATCAGTGTGAAAATAAAAAAAATGGATTTCATATAATTGAATGATTAAAATTTTGAGTTTATTCGTAATTTGGCAAAATTGTATTTTGTGTAGCAAAGGTATGACAGAATATGTTTTTTATAAAAAATAATTAAGAATGCTTAAAAAAACGCTAAAATAAATCCTGAATAGGCAAAATAAGGCTAATAAAAGTGTATTTTTGTAGCTTATTTTTAACGCTACTGTTATTATGAATAGACTTCTTCTATCGTTTATCTCATTTTTATTTTTACTTCAAACCCAAGCTCAACAAGCACCAACAGTAAAATTTATTACTGAAAAGATTAAACTTGATGGTGTTTTGGATGAACAAGTATGGCAAACTGCCGAAAAAATGCCTTCGTTTTGGGAATTTTTTCCAAAAGATAGCATAAAAGCAAAATATCAGACCGAAATCTTATTGGCTTATGATGAGAAAAATATATACATCGGTGCAAAATTATATTCGGCTGGGAATAATTATGTGACTCCTTCTTTTAGGCGAGATTTTAGGGCAGGGGGAAATGATAATGTGAGTTTTTTGTTTGATACCTTCAATGACAAAACCAATAGTTTTTTGTTTGGTATGAATCCCTACGGAGTCATGCGTGAAGCATTGCTTTATAACGGCGGAACCGCCAATGAATATTTCAATATGTATTGGGATAATAAATGGAGTGCAATCTCAAAAATGTATGAGGGTTATTGGATATGTGAGTTGTCAATTCCACTGACAACTTTGCGTTTTAAAGAAGGAAGCACGCAATGGAATTTTAAGGCATATAGATTTGATACTCAAGCTAATGAACAATCGACTTTGATGAGAATTCCACAGAATCAGATTATCATGAATTTGGGGTATTCAATGCCAATTATTTTTGAAAAACCACTAAAAAAATCGGGTGCAAATATTTCGTTGATACCTTATTTATCAGCCAGTTCTACACGTGATTTTGAACATCCTGAAAACCCTGCCGCTGGAAATAAGTTTAATTTTGGAGGCGATGCCAAAATCGGCATTACCTCGGGTTTGAATCTTGATTTGACAGCAAATCCTGATTTTTCAAATGTCGAGGCTGATCGACAAGTGGTTAATCTTACTCGTTTTGATGTTAATTTTCCTGAACAGCGACAATTTTTCTTAGAAAACTCCGATCTTTTTACAGGTTTTGGAAGCTATAATACTAATCCATTTGTGCCGCCATCAGGTACCCTCGGGACAGCGGCTGGAAATCAGTTGGTTAGCCCGTTTTTTTCTCGACAAATAGGTATTAGTCTTGATACTATAACAGGAACGAATGTGCAAAATAAAATTTTGTACGGAGCAAGAATCAGCGGGAAAATTGATGATAATTGGCGGGTTGGATTACTCAATACTCAAACTTCAGCTGATGCCTTTAAGGGAATACCAAGTATGAATTATTCGGTAGCTGCCTTACAACGAAAAGTTTTTGGACGCTCCAATATTGCCGCAATTTTTGCCAATAAACAAGTTTTGGGTAAAGAATTGTCAGGTATCAATAGTTATAATCGTGTGGCTGGACTTGAGTACAATTTGGCATCGAAGGATAATCGTTGGAGTGGAAAAGTTTTTTACCATCAGGTTTTTAGCCCAACTGTTATTGGCGAAAAATTTGCTCACGGCTTTATGCTCAATTATAGTGTTCGGAAATTGATTGCCAAGTGGTCGCATGATTGGGTAGGGAAGGGCTTTGATGCAGAGATTGGTTTTGTGCCAAGAAAGAACTTTTTTCATATAAACCCCACTATTGGTTTCAATATTTTTCCAAAGTCACGCACCTTCAACCGCATTAGTTATGGAGTTGCTTATGACCAATATAATCAACCAGGATTAGGTGTGACAGACCGCCAGGCTGGCCCGTTTTTGTTATTAGGTTTCCAGAATACCTCTAATATTTTAATGACGCTCAATCAAAATTATACTTATTTATTCAAAGATTTTGATGCTCTCAGAAGTAACAATAAATTGCCTGTTTTGAAAAAAGGTACAAGCTATACTTACTATAATTTTTCGGCAACTTATGTTACTGACCAACGTAAAAAACTGGCGGTATTTTTCCAGCCTCTCATCGGACAGTATTTTGATGGAAATATCGTAAGTTTAGTTGGTAATGCTTCTTATCGTTTTCAGCCTTATGGTTTTTTATCGGTAAATTTTAGTTATAATGACCTTAAGCTTTCTACGGGTAAAAATAAAGTATATTTGGTAGGGCCAAAATTGGATTTAACTTTTACAAAAAGCCTATTTTGGACAACTTACGTGCAATACAATAGTCAATTTAAGAATGTTAACGTTAATTCTCGATTGCAATGGCGTTTTGCTCCTGTGTCTGACTTTTTCTTGGTTTATACAGATAATTATAATTCTGAAACTTGGATGCCGAAAAACCGAGCAATTTTGGCTAAAGTGACATATTGGTTGAATTTGTAAAATGATTTTATATATCGTCTTGGTTTTTGGTAAATTTTCTCTGATTAGTAAGATTCATCGCAATTTTCATCCAAATATCATCAAAATAAGTCCGTTGGCTTAAATCAAGTTTAAGGTCTCGTTTTTTTGTTTAAGATTTGTTCCCAAATTAAACCGAAAAATATGATACCAGATTCACTCAATGATGAATTAATAAACATCAGTCAGAAACTTGAAAATAGAAAACAAATTGTTCAGAAATTAAATGAAGCAAAGCGAGTTCAAGCAGCCGAGCATATCAAACTTGAAGCTACAAAACGTCGAATGAATGAAGAGTTTCAAGAGGTAAAAGACCTCGAAACGTTTACGTTGAAATCTGTTTGGTACGATTTGTTGAACAAGAAATTTAGTGAATTGGAGCGAGAACAAGCCGAGTATTATCAAGCTAAGATTTGGTTTGAAAGTCAGCAAAATACATTTGATAGTCTTTCACTTGAAATAAAGTCCTACGAAGCACAACTATTTGATTTTGAAACGATTAAAGTTAAATATCAAGGTCTTGTTCAAGAAAAAGTAAACTTATTGAAAGAAAACCATCATCCACGATTGGTTGAGATTTTTACTAAGCAAGACGAACTTTTAAAGATTGATAGTTATGCTAATGAGATTAGAGAAGCACTGTTGGCAGTAGAAGGTGTATTGAACATACTACCGAGAGTAGTTAATGATTTGAAGGTTGTGAAGAGTTATGCAACTTGGGATATGGTCGGTGGAGGAGCGATGTCAACGTATTTAAAACGCCAAAAGATGAACAAAGCTAAGTTGGGGATTATTGAAATAAATTATGCTCTCGATAAGCTCAGACGTGAACTCATAGACCTTACATCTGATGTATTTCCCACTGAAATAAAATTGAATACATCTTGGGAGTTTGCAGATTATTTTTTCGATAATATCTTTGTTGATATGGAGATAAAAAGTAGAATAGCAGACGCTCATCATTCAATTGTATCTCTTTTTAATTCGGTAATTTTATTGAAGGAAAAGTTGAATTTTGAAAAAGATAAACAAC
The DNA here is from genome assembly GCF_937903345.1 of uncultured Emticicia sp. Classification (GTDB taxonomy): domain Bacteria; phylum Bacteroidota; class Bacteroidia; order Cytophagales; family Spirosomataceae; genus Emticicia. The sequence goes on from NZ_CALCZQ010000030.1 coordinate 329,028, forward strand.
AAAATTTATATAAAGCCATAGAAAGCGATTTTAGAAAACTGGTTGAGTTAGTTTGATAAATTTTAGAAAAACCTGTGCGAAACCTAATCCGCTTCGCACAGGTTTTTACATCAAAACTGAGGTACAAAACCCATATTCCACCAAATAAAGGCATAAATATCGGCCGTTGATTCGAGGTTTTTCTTGGTATTACTTGCTCCGTGCCCAGAGTTTGTGTCAATTTTTATCAATAATGGATTTTTGCTGCTTGCCGCTCCGATTTCTTGCAAAGTGGCAGCGTATTTGAATGAGTGTGCAGGCACAACTCTATCATCATGGTCGGCCGTTGTAATAAGCGTTGCAGGATAATTAATGCCAGTCTTGATGTTATGCAATGGTGAATAACCGTACAAAGTTTTAAATTCTTCTGCATTATCCGACGAACCATAATCAGCAATCCAATTCCAGCCTATTGTGAATTTTTGAAAACGCAACATATCCATCACACCCACTTGCGGAATTGCTACTTTTGCCAAATCTGGTCTTTGGTTCATTACAGCCCCAACCAAAAGCCCACCGTTTGAGCCACCACGAATAGCCAAATGTGCATTGTCGCAATATTTTTGAGCAATCAAATATTCGCCTGCCGCAATAAAATCATCAAAGACATTCTGCTTTTTGAGTTTCATACCTTGTTCGTGCCATTTTTCGCCGTATTCGCCGCCACCACGTAAGTTGGCTGAAGCATAAACACCACCCTGCTCCAAAAACGGAATCAAAGTTGGACTAAAACTTGGATTCAAGTTAATATTGAAACCACCATAGCCATAAAGCAAAGTTGGATTTTTTCCATTGAGCTGCAAGCCTTTTTTATAGACAATAAACATCGGAACTTTCGTGCCGTCTTTACTTGTATAAAAAACTTGTTTTGTTTCAAAATCGGTTGCTTTAAAATCAACTTCTGGCGAGCGGAAAATAGTGCTTTTCTTGCTTGCAATATCGTATCTGAAAATAGTAGGGGGGTAGTTGAAAGTGCTGAAAGTATAAAACACAAATGTATCGTCAGCTTCGCCACCAAATCCACCAGCCGAACCTAAGCTTGGTAATTGTACTTCGTTTTCGAGTTTTCCTTTCAAATCATAAACGTAGGCACGAGTTGTAACATCTTTTAAATAAGTTGCAAATAATTTTCCTCCAGCAGTTCCTACGCCTTGCAATGGCTCAGGTTTTTCTGGTAAAATATTACTCCATTTTCCAGTTGTAATGTCATATTTTTCTACCTTATCATTTGGGGCATCTTTATTAGTTTTAATCAAAAATGATTGTCCAACATTATCAATCACGCCGAAACTAAAATCAGTGATTTCTGAAATAATCGGCTTGAATTCTTTTTGACCTAAAGCTCTGTAATGCAAGGCGTTACCATCTTTCCCTTTACCACGGTCGCTGATGCTCAAGAAAGCGAATTTCTCATCTTCTGTTGCGTAAACACCATTGAAACGTTGTGGATTTGCTTTATCTTCAAATACTAATTCATCAGTTTCCTGACTCGTACCCACTTTATGAAAAAATACTTGGTGATTTTCGTTTTTGGCAGCCAAAGCACTTCCTTCGGGTTTCGGATATCGACTGTAATAGAAGCCTTTTCCTTGCCACGATATTCCCGAAACTTTCACCCATTCTAGTTTATCGCTGAGGTTTTGTTTCGTTGCCATATCCATAATTAAAATTTCTTGCCAATCAGAACCACCTTTAGATAAAGCCATTGCCCCGTATTTTCCATCTTTCGATAGCACAAACTGTACTAAACGAGTAGTACCATCAGTCGAAAGTTTATTCGGGTCAATCACCAATTCGGGCTTTCCATTCAAGCCTTTTTGGCGATAAAGCACCGACTGGTTTTGTAGGCCATCATTTTTGTAGAAATAAAACCATTCGCCTTTGCGTGAAGGTGATGAGTACTTGGCATAGTTAAAGATTTTTTCCAACCTTTTCATTATATCGGCACGGTACGGAATCTGCTCAAAATATTTGGTTGTAACTGTATTTTGCTGCTTCACCCACTCGGAAGTTTCGGCTGATCGGTCATCTTCGAGCCAACGGTAAGGGTCGGCAACGGTCGTGCCGTGATAATTGTCTGTGTGGTCGATTTTTTTTGTAACTGGATAATTGTACTGTGCCATTGCTAAACTGGGGAACAAGAGAGAAATAAGGATTTTTTTCATAGTTTTAAGGTCTGATGATGCGTCTGCTTATATTTGTTATTGATGAATGATTTTTGTAATTGAATGAATTAATTGTTTAACAATTTTTTATATCTGATGAATTGTGATGGTAATTTTACTGTAAACTTAATCACAACTTACTTTTTAAGTGATAAACAAAAGCTAATCAAAGAAGTTTTACTAAATTAGCCTAACCACAAAATCCAAAGCAAATGTACGGAATAAAATCTTTTGAAATAAAGAAATTCAAGCCAAAAGGTATCGAAGAAATTGCCGATTTGGTGGTGATTGAAGAGCCTTTAGAGATTCGTTTAGGTTTTGGAGAAGAAGACACGCGACTGCAAAAAAGTATTTCCATAACTATGCGAACACCAACAGGCCATGATTTTGAGCTGGCTTTAGGTTTTTTGTTTACTGAAGGAATTATTTCTTCGTTTGATGATATACTATCTATTCATTATTGTACAGATGCTGGTCGGCAAGCCGAACAAAATATAGTGAGAATTGAACTAAAACCTCATATTGAAGTAAATTTACTAAGTCTCGAGCGTCATTTTTATGCAACTTCAAGCTGTGGAATTTGTGGAAAAGCTTCCATCGAAGCAATCGGACAAAAATGTCCAATTTTGACAAAAACTGATTTTAACGTTTCAGCTGAGTTTATAAAAACACTACCCAAAATATTGGAAAAGAATCAAATTTTCTTCCAACATACAGGCGGACTTCATGCCGCGACGATACTAAATAATGAAGGAACAATATATTTAAGAGAAGATATCGGTCGCCACAACGCCCTTGATAAAGTAATTGGTGCTGCTCTACAACAAAATCTTTTACCCTTATCTGATGTTGTTTTGATAATGAGTAGTCGAGCCAGTTTTGAGTTGATTCAGAAGGCCGCAATGGCCGGTATTCCGATTATGGCTTGTGTAGGCCCGCCTTCGAGTTTGGCCATAGAGACTGCCCAAGTTTTGGGTATTACTTTGATAGGATTTCTTCGAGAGGAGAGCTTTAATGTATATACGCACACCGATAGAATTTTTTGATAAAAATGCTTGTTATTCGTAAAAAGTAAGTAGATTTGACTATTAAATAAAAGCAAAATGGAAACTCTTGTTGAAAAACGCAAACCACTTGCAACCAAAAAACTCAAAAATCCAAATGACCCACCTCGTAAGCCTCGCCCCGATGGCAAGATAAATTATCATGTTTTGTCTGATGCAGAAATTGATGCTCGAAGAAATCCTGCGTACAAATATTTGGTAGAATAAATGTTTGATAGTGGACATAAATATCATCGGATTAGTATAACAAAAGTATCGGAGAAACTATTTTTAAGACAGCATTTATACAATTTTCGTGCTTCAAAACGCCGATATATTGCAGTTGTTGAAGAATATGAATTCCAAGTTTTTATTGTTAAATTCTTTCCCGTTAGCCATAAGCTTTCAGATAAAAAATATAATGTCATCTTTAATGATTATGATGCTCCTCGTGTAATTCGGACTTGTATTAATATTATGCTTGATATGTTAGCTGAAAAACCTTTAGCAAGTTTTGGGTTTATCGGGGCTAATACCATAAGTAATGGAGAAAGTGAAGGAGAGACAAATACCCAACGTTTTAGGATATATACTAAATTGATGTTAAATTTTTTCGCAAAAACAGCTTTCTCCCACCTCGAAGAATCTTCAATAAGTGCCTATTTAATGGTAAATAAGAAGAATAAAAACTTTGATGAACTCACACCTAAAATTGTAGAAATGTTTCAAAAAGTTTATCCAGACTTAATATTCTAATGCCAAAAATATACCCCCAACCACCAACCGATTTTACAGGAATCGAAACTTTAAAACCAGCTACCGAAGCTGCTGGTTTTACGGCAGTGTTATCATCAATGAAGCACGTTTTTGGATCGATGCCTGTTAGGAGAGGCTTAAAATCTTTATTAAATCTCAATCAAAAAGGTGGTGTTGATTGTCCAAGCTGTGCATGGCCTGACCCTGACGGCGAACGCTCTAAAATTGCCGAATATTGTGAAAATGGAGCAAAAGCCATAGCTGAAGAAGCAACCACTCGAAAAGTGACACCTGTTTTTTTTCAAAAATATTCAGTATCCGAACTTTCTCAAAAATCCGATTATTGGCTAGGTCAGCAGGGGCGTTTGACGCAGCCTTTGGTTTTGAGAGAAGGAAAAACACATTACGAGAAAATTTCGTGGGAAGAATCTTTTAAACTTATTGGTAATCAATTGAATAGTTTGCCTTCACCCGATGAGGCAATTTTCTACACTTCGGGCAGAACGAGCAATGAAGCGGCATTTTTATATCAACTTTTTACTCGAATGTATGGCACAAATAATATGCCTGATTGCTCGAATATGTGCCATGAATCAAGTGGTTCGGCTTTGGGCGAAACTTTGGGTTTGGGTAAAGGTTCGGTAAAATTAGATGATTTTGAAAAAGCAGAAGTGATAATGATTTTGGGACAAAACCCTGGAACAAATCACCCAAGAATGCTTTCAGCTCTTGAAAAAGCCAAACGTGCTGGGGCAAAGATTATTTCGATAAATCCTTTAATTGAAGCAGGTTTATTGAAATTTAAACATCCACAAGATGTACGAGATGTACTTTTTGGAGGAGAAAAACTGACAGATATTTACCTTCAAATCAGAATCAATGGCGATTTGGCCCTGCTAAAAGCCATGAATAAACTCTTGCTTGAAGCCGAACAAAAATCAGGAAATGTATTTGACAAAGACTTCATTTTAAACCAATCGGAAAACTATGAAAATTACACAAAAAGCCTCGAAAGTGAGAATTTAGAACAACTTTCAGAAGCCTGTGGAATTGCCTTGGATGAAATAAAAGCAGCAACTCAACTGCTTATTGATTACAAAAAGATTATTGTTTGCTGGGCAATGGGGCTTACACAGCATAAAAATTCAGTCCTTACAATTCGGGAAGTTGTAAATTTACTTTTACTAAAAGGAAGTATCGGAATTGAAGGAGGAGGTACTTGCCCAGTGCGTGGACACTCAAATGTTCAGGGTGACCGTACGATGGGTATTTACGAAAAACCACCAAAAGTTTTGCTTGATAATCTGCAAAAAGTCTTTGATTTTGACCCTCCAAGAAAACCAGGTTTTGATACCGTAGCGTCCATAAAGGCGATGGCAGAAGGCAAGGCAAAAGTTTTTATAGCAATGGGTGGAAATTTTCTTTCTGCTACTCCAGATACTGAGTTTACTGCCACGGCTCTACAAAATTGCAATTTAACTGTTCAAATTTCTACAAAACTCAACCGAAGTCATTTAATTCATGGTAAAACTGCCTTAATTCTACCAACTTTGAGTAGAACTGACCTTGATTTGCAAACCAATGGCGAACAGTTCGTGACTGTTGAAGATTCGATGGGGGTAGTCCATAGTAGTAAAGGGGTGCTAGAACCAATTTCAGAGCATCTTTTGTCAGAACCGGCGATTGTTGCTGGAATTGCTAAAGCTACCCTAGCAAACAAAAATCTCGACTGGGATAAACTGGTGTCTAACTATGATCATATTAGAGATTTGATAGAAAAAACCATCGTAGGGTTTGATAATTATAATGTCAGCGTGCGTCAAGATGGTGGTTTCTATTTACCAAATCTCCCTCGTGAACGAAAGTTTGGAACGGATTCGGCAAAAGCAAAGTTTTCAATCAATAAATTGGAAACGATTCAATTACTTGATAATGAGTATGTTATGATGACCATTCGTAGTCATGACCAGTTTAATACCACCATATATGGCTTAGATGATCGTTACCGTGGAATTTATAATGAGCGAAGAATTATTATGATGAATGAAAAGGACATAGCTGAAGCAAAATTAGAAAAATACCAAGTTGTAAATCTGTTTAATCATCACGGCGGTATAGAGCGAATAGCCAAAAAATTCATAGTCGTACCTTACAACATTCCACGAAAATGCGTAGCTACTTATTTTCCAGAAGCCAATGTTTTAGTTCCTATTGATAGTTATGCTGATATTAGTAAAACGCCCACTTCAAAATCGGTGGTGATTACTATAAAAACTGCTTTATAGAGAAACGCAGATATTTTTGATAAGATATGAATCATACTTTTATCATAAAAATCATAAATACCTGCGTTCAAATATTTTATTCGACCGTAACTGACTTTGCTAAATTACGAGGTTGGTCAACGTTTCTGCCACGCATGACGGCAATATAATATGAAATCAATTGTAATGGAATTGAAGTCAATAGCGGAGATAGTAACTCGTTGGTGCGAGGAACTTCAATCGTGAAATCAACCATGCTTTGAATTTCCGTGTCTCCCTCCGTTACAATAGCAATCACTCGACCTTTACGAGCCTTTACTTCCTGAATATTTGATACAATTTTTTCGTAAGAACTATCTTTTATGGCAATAAATACGACTGGCATATCTTCGTCAATCAATGCAATTGGGCCATGTTTCATTTCAGCCGCGGGATAACCTTCAGCATGAATGTATGAAATTTCTTTTAGTTTTAAAGCACCTTCTAAAGCAACTGGAAAGTTTAGGCCACGTCCTAAAAATATAAAGTTAGAAGCAAATGTAAAGAGTTTGGCAATATCTTTTATTTTTTCGGCACTTTTCAAAATCTTCTCAACTTTCGCAGGAATCGCGTCTAAACCAAAGATTAATTCACGGTAAAGTTCGTTACTTATAATGCCTTTTTTCTGAGCAACTGCAATCGCAATTAAGCTCAAAACCGAAACCTGAGCCGTAAAAGCCTTCGTGCTCGCTACACCAATTTCTGGCCCTGCATGCGTATAAACTCCAGCATGAGTGATGCGTGCGATTGAAGAACCAACAACGTTACAAACGCCTAAAATAATAGCACCTTTCGATTTTGCTAATTCCAAAGCAGCCATTGTATCGGCAGTTTCACCTGATTGTGAAATCGCAATCACGATATCACCCTCTTTGATAATGGGGTTTCTATATCGGAATTCAGACGCATATTCAACTTCGACATTGATACGTGCCAATTCTTCCAAAAGATATTCACCGACTAATCCTGCGTGCCACGAAGTGCCACAAGCTACAATTACAATTCGCTTAGTTTTTGCAATTTTATCCAAATAACTACCCAAACCGCCTAAAAGCAAAGTTGCCTCCTCAGGAATGATACGTCCACGCATTGAATCTGCTATCGAACGAGGTTGCTCAAAAATCTCTTTTAGCATAAAATGCTCATATCCACCTTTTTCAATTGCTTCCAGCTCAAGCTCAACAGTTTGAATATATGGGTCAATTTCTTCGTTAGATAAGTTCTTGACAGTCAGCTCATTATCTTTAACGATTGCGATTTCGTAATCATCTAAATAGATTACTTCTTTGGTGTATTCAATAATTGGAGTAGCATCCGATGCAAAAAAATATTCAGCATCGCCCACACCAATTACCAATGGACTACCCTTACGAGCAGCAATTAATTGTGTAGGATTTTCAGCGTCCATAATGACTATGGCATAAGCACCGACAACTTCGTGTAGGCCAATTCTTACTGCTTCTTCGAGTGAACAATTTTTATTTTTCTGAATATCCTCAACAAAATTAACTAATACTTCAGTATCTGTTTGGCTCTGGAAAGTGTATCCTTTATTGATCAAACTTTGTTTGATAGCACCATAGTTTTCAATGATACCATTATGAATTATCGCAAAACGACCACTATTTGAATAATGTGGATGAGCATTTACATCATTTGGTTCACCGTGGGTTGCCCAGCGGGTATGTCCTATGCCAATTTTTGCAAGTAATGTTTTGCCATTAATTTCATTTTCAAGTTCCGATACCTTACCTTTCTTTTTAAAAATTTTTAAACCATCCCCATTTAAAAGAGCAATACCCGCACTATCATATCCACGATATTCTAATCTTTTTAGTCCTTTAAGGATTATTGGGGCTGCTTCACGACTGCCCACATAAGCTACAATTCCACACATATTCTGTTCGATTATTGATTGTTTTTTATTAAAAAATTATAGTTGCGTGATTAACAGAAAAAGTAATATTCCATCTAAAAAAAACAATATAAATTGCTGTTTGGTAGATTTTTATTCAAATGTAGACAAAAATTATAACTTAAAAAGAAGTTCATATAGACAATATTTTATCTAGATAAGGCTTTAAAAAATATTTCAAAGTAGCATTCTTTTTCTATAAATATTTTAAAAAAACACTAAGTTATAGAAATATATTTTTTTAAAAAATGGCAAAAAAATGCAGAATGGGCATGCTTTAAATCAAAAAAATAATTGTCTATTTTTGCAGAAAAACAAAAATCCCGGTTTGAAAATTCAAACTGGGATTTTCTTATAGATTGAAAATTATTATTTCTTAGTAGAATAATAAATATTAAGTTTTACATTCTTTATTACCATTCGGGCTACATTACTATTATATACAGAAATAGTAGCGTTAGTAGTATTTAATAAACTTGGAACTAAGGCAATGCCATCTGTTGTCTTCTTTTTTGAAACCAAATCTTGTAAAAAAGAGGTAAAATTAAAAATATAATTATTGGATGTGGAATTGTAAGATGCTACATATTGCGTACCTGAAAGCCCATCTAATGCAATAAAATCAATTAAACTGCCATTAGTTTTTTTGATGCGATTAGTTGATTCGAGTTGGACTAAAGCTACCTGTGAGGGCACTTTATAATTTCCCGATATTTGGTCTAAATCTGGTTCAAAAACTAATTCAGCTTTATTTATTGTAATATTTCCACTTTTTTGCAAAGCTACTAAATTTGGAAATGTTAATTTTGGTGAGATACCAATACCCGTCTGCAAGTAAATCCGATTATTTGTGGCACTTGAATTAATGGGAATTAGCGTTTTTAAATTCTGTAAAATAGTCCCATTTCTATTGCCAATAATCTGACTAAAGCGTTGTGAATAAAAAGTTAGAGGAATACTTTTTCTATCTGTAGAATTGGTAGTATGATAATACAACTGGATGTAGCTACCCGAAATCGATAAACCATAAGCATTTTCACTCGTAGCATTAGCTACAAAAGCCATTCCTTTTACAGCGGCGGTAAATTTCTCAATAGTTGTACCTGTATCGGTATTGACCAAATCATACAATTCTTTACCTAAAGTATTCGGTAATTTAAATTTCAAAAGACTGTCCTGTGCTGTTGAGTTTGCACGTTTAATATCGGCGTAATTAAACGTAGCACTTGCCATTGGCGTAGGATTATAAGCCATAACATCATCTTTTGTATATCTTTTCGTACTTACAAAATCTTGAGTCAGACGGTGTAATGCTAAATTGTATGTTTTTGTAGAGTCTCCATAAACAAATCCATTATGAGCAATATACACATAAACAGAATCATAGACAGTAAGGCCAGAGTCTGCCGATGGAAACTTCAAGGCTGTAAAGGCATCAGTATTAAGTAATGGAAGCGTAATTTGAGCAAATGTCTTAGCCGAAACTTCTCCAAAGATTGGGTCTCGATAGCGTCCAACAACTGCATTCGCTTGTCCAGATGTAAAAGTAGAATCGAACAAAACTGTTGAAGTAGCTACTTTGACGGTATCGGTAAAAATAGTGGTAATTTGTCCACCTGTGCTAGGAGTATCAATAACGATACCTATGGGGTCTTGACATGAGAAAAATAATGCGGAAAGTAGCGTTGTAGCTAAATTCCGCATTGCTATAGGATGTAAAAACTTTACATCTCTCCAAATATTATTCAGGAACAAGTTCTGTATAAAGGTTAAAATACGTTTCCGTAACATTGTCATCTTCGATACTAGCTTCGATTGTGTTTGCTGCAATTTCATTCAAAAGTTTACTTAATTTTTCATTTGATTCCTCGTTGGCTCTAACAATTGCATCAGCATATTGGCAACCTATCTTAATAAATCCTTCAAAATCAGCCGATCGTAAATTAGCTAAATTTTCATCTGAAACGTCCATTGATTTGGCTTTTTCGATAATGCCTTCATCGAATTTATGATCAAATGTGTTGTTGTAGACGGTGAATACTGATTTTGTATCTTTAAAAACAGGGTCGTTCTTGTATGTTGTCTTTAAATACAAGGGAATCAACGCTGTCATCCAGTCAGTGCAATGTACTATGTCTGGTGCCCAACCAAGTTTTTTTACTGTTTCTAGTACCCCTTTGCAAAAGAAAATAGTTCTTTCGTCATTATCGTCATAGAAACTTCCTTCTTTATCTAAGAAAACGTATTTTCTATTAAAATAGTCTTCGTTGTCTAAAAAATAAACTTGCAATTTTGCGGTTGGTATTGAGGCAACCTTGATAATCAAGGGTTTTTCATCTTCTCCAACAGTAATATTGATACCAGATAGTCGTACAACTTCATGAAGGCGATTTTTTCGCTCATTGATTGAACCAAAACGAGGAACTAAAATTCTTATTTCCATGCCTTTTTCTTGCATGGCTTGTGGAAGTTTACGAAGAAAATCAGCTACTTCTGAAACTTGCAGGAAGGGATTTATCTCACTTGCTACGTACAGAATACGAAGTTTACGCATATCTAAAATATATTGATTAGTGGGAGGTGCTTCCAAAAAAGTAAGCAAAGATACGAAAAAACTGATAATTTGTACAATATTCTTTGAAAAACAATAGTTAGCGGCTAAATAATCGAAGTTTTTAGACAATAATTATTGAATCCTTTAAATGTAGATGAGCTTTAAATAATCTTAGGATGTATTTTAATTATTAAAAAAACTGTAATTTATTAATGAAAATAGAAATTAGGTGAGTTATTGGCGAATTTCTTTCTCCATTACAATAAACTCTAAAAATTGTTTGGGTAAACCAAATTTAGGGTCTGTCATCGGGAAGGGTTTTGTTTCACCGGTATTTTTATAACCTCTTCTTTCGTAGAACGCTATTAATTCTTTTCTTACAGAAATTACTGTCATTGAGATAGTGTTAAGTTGGGCCATTCGGGCAAAACTTTCAGCCGCTTGCATTAATTTCTTGCCAACACCGCCACCTTGCAATTCAGGCGAAACAGTAAGCATACCAAGATATAATTTTTTATCTTGTTCTTCGAGATAAACCGAACCAATAATTTTATTTTGTTCAGTGTATTTTAAGATAGTTACATTTTCTGTAAGAAGAAGTTCGGTAAGATTTTCTTCGTCAGTTCGGATTCCACCGAGTAGATGCTCTTCTGTTGTCCAACCTTTTTTTGAAGTTTCTCCTCGGTAAGCTGAGTTAATTAATTCATTTAGTGCAGGAATGTCTAGAATTGTAGCTTTGCTAATCATTTTTGGTCAAAAATATTTTGTTTAATTATAGTCTGGGAATATTCTATAAAATTCTAAAAGATAAAGTAAAATTATAAAATGTTCTGAAGCTTGTGACTTAAAAATAAAATCTTTAATATTCTTGTTTTTCGCCGTTTATTTACAGCGAAAAATATCAGATAATGATAGTTTTAAGTCATTTTCGCTTGAACTAATCTTCAATTCTTGACGAATATTAACTTTTTTTTGAAATAAAAATACTTCATTTTATCGGGAGCCAACATAAATATCCAAATTATCTTTCAAATGAATGTAAAATGCAATTAAAACTGTACCAGATATAAATGATCAGCTAATAATCAACTTACAATGTATAACTGCCTAATACATGACTTATCTCTTATTTCTAAATATCACTCAAACAAATTACTCGACAAATATCTATCGCCACGGTCGCAGCAGATGAAGACAATTACGCCCGATTCTAATTCTTGGGCTAATCTGATGGCTGCTGAGGCTCCTCCACCCGAACTCATTCCTGCAAAAATTCCTTCTGTTTTAGCCAATTTTTGAGCCATTTCGGTAGCTTCCATTTGGTCAATATCCATTATTTTATCTACTTTGCTGGCATCAAATATTTTGGGTAAATATGCTGCGGGCCAACGTCTAATGCCTGGAATTGATGATCCTTCGGTTGGCTGACAGCCCACAATCTGAATATCGGGATTCACTTCTTTCAAAAACATTGAAGTTCCCATAATTGTACCTGTTGTTCCCATAGAACTCACAAAATGTGTAATTTTTTGGTTGGTGTCTCTCCAAATTTCTGGGCCAGTGGTTTTATAATGTGCCAAATAATTATCGGGGTTTGCAAATTGGTCAAGCATAAAATACCCGTCGGTTTTTGCTTGTTCTTCGGCATAATCTCTGCATTTTTCGATATTTTCGAGCAAAATTACCTTTGCACCGAAGGCTTCCATCGTCAGCGTTCGTTCTCGGGTAGAGTTTATGGGCATAACGAGTTCTATTTCTAATTCAAACAATCTGGCTATCATCGCCAAAGCAATTCCCGTATTACCGCTCGTGGCTTCGATGAGTTTCATGCCGTGTTTAATATCGCCACGTTCAACCGCACTCCTAATCATATTTAAAGCTGGTCGGTCTTTTACACTTCCACCAGGATTATTGCCTTCGATTTTGCCGTAAATCTTTACGTTTGGATTTGGATTGAGTTTAGTCAATTCAACGAGTGGAGTATTGCCTACAAGGTCTATGATTGTTGCCATTTTTATAATGGAGAATGTAAAATAAATAATTTACAATGTAAAATCTCAATAATAGTGAACTGTTGACTGAGAACTTTTTACATTACACGTTCTACGACCTTAATTTCAGGTTTGTGATAAACAGTTGAGTAAGAAGGTACTGACTTTGTAAGCCATACGTTTCCACCGATGATTGAATGTTCGCCGATGATAGTTTTTCCTCCTAAAATTGTTGCTCCTGAGTATATAACTACGTTGTTTTCTACGGTTGGATGACGTTTTGTATTTGCCAAACTTTTCTCCACACTCAATGCACCTAGCGTAACACCTTGATAAAGTTTTACGTGTTTACCGATAACACAACTTTCGCCAATTACAATCCCTGTACCGTGGTCAATAAAGAAATATTCGTCAATTTGTGCGGCTGGATGAATATCAATGCCTGTTTTCGAGTGGGCATATTCAGTCAATATTCTTGGTAGTAATGGAATATCCAATTTGTGCAATTCGTGTGCGATTCTATAAAACATAATGGCATAGAACCCAGGATATGCCCTCACAACCTCAAATTCACTTTTGGCAGCTGGGTCGCCTTCAATAATTGCTTGAATATCAGTCTTTAAGATTCGGTAAACTTCAGGAATTCGTTCGATAAAATCGTTTGCCTCGCTCTCCGGGTTACAATTTTTGCATTGATAAGTTGAAATTAAGATATTTCTTAAATCTAATTCGAGGTTTTTAAATTGAATTTCAATTTCTTCTTCCGAACGAAAATATTCCTTGGTTTGTTCGGGAAACAACAAACGAATAATACGTAATGCCCACGCCGCAATCTCTTTGGTTGGTGGAACTGGCTCGGCCTGTTGATGTTTGACTAAGATGTGTTGGAAAAATTCTTTGTTCATGAGACTAATCATTAAATTTGTTAGAAATATAACACTTAAAATTGTAGCACCGTTCAACACAAAAAAAATTATTTACTATATATTTGTTTCTTTGAGTTGTACAATTACCCACAAACTATTTTCAGTATTCCATTATTTATTCCAAAACATGAAAATCAATAAATATTATTTTTTTGTCTTCTTTGTATGCCTTTTTAATGGAGCTGCTATTGGGCAAGGTTCCAAAATTTCAAAAGCTCGTACAATCGTTACTACCGATGGAGAATTAGATGACGTAGATTCATTCATAAGACTTTTGTTATATTCCAATGAATTTAGGTTAGAAGGATTAATCATAAGTAGTTCTCAGTGGCACTATAAAGGTGATGGAAAAGGCACGAAGTTTACCTCCGAATTAGAAATGACAAAAAAAATGTATGGCGAACGGACAGAACTGCGTTGGCCTGGTGAACAGTGGATTTACGATTTGGTGGATGCTTATGGAAAAGTATATCCGAATTTAATTAAACATTCAATCGATTTTCCGAAACCTATGGATTTAAAAAATCAAATTCGTATCGGAAATATAGATTTTGAAGGTGAAATGGAAAAAAATACGGCTGGTTCTGATTTCATAAAAGCTAAATTACTTGACGAGGATATGACACCACTCTATTTACAGGTTTGGGGTGGAACAAATACCATTGCCCGTGCATTGAAATCTATTGAAGATGAATACAAAAGTACTCCTAAATGGACCGAAATTTATAAAAAAGTGTGCCAAAAAGCAATTATTTATGCCATACTTGACCAAGATGCTACCTACAAAAAATACATAGAGCCAAACTGGAAAGACATCAAGATTTATTATAATTCTAATCAGTTTTGGAGTTTTGCTTATTTTTGGAAAAGGTCGGTGCCAAAAGAACTTCACCACTACTTGGAAGGTAAATTTATGGGAGAAATAATAAATAATCATGGGCCACTCCTCAAAATGTATTATAGTTATGGCGATGGAAATCCTCCAAAGGGCGAAATTGATGATATATACAGCAGTATGGAAAAAGCCAAAAAGAACCAATGGGGAAGTTTTGGGCAATATGATTTCATTTCAGAAGGCGATTCGCCTGCATTCTTACACTTAGTTGATATTGGTTTGAATAATCTTGATAACCCCCAAGATGGTGGCTGGGGAGGTCGTTTAGTACAATCTACTAAAACTCCAAGTCGTTGGGAGGATGGCAAGGCTGCAGCTGATTTTAATCCTTTTACAAAGAAAATAGATGATGCTTTTGCTCAAACCCGTTGGATTCCGGCCATTCAAAATGATTTTTCCGCTCGTGCTGATTGGTGTATTAAAGATTTTAAGTCAGCCAATCATGCTCCAAGAGTGTCAATTCGCAATAAACGACGGACGGTGTCTCGTTCATCAATTAATAAATTACATCAAATTACTTTGAAGCCTAAATTTTCTGACCCTGATAAAGATAAGGTAAGCATAAAGTTTTGGCAATATAAAGAAGTAGGATCTGCTAACGCAAATCTAATAATCAAACAAACTAAGAATAATGCCGAAATTAGCATCGAAAATGCTGATGGTTTAAAAAGTGGCGAAACCTTTCACATAATTGTAGAGGCAAGCGATAACGGAAGTCCTTCTTTGACTCGTTATCAACGTGTGGTACTGACTGTGAAGTGATTTTTTGGCAAAAAACAGCGTGATATGCTTTTAATTTATCATGCTGTTTTTTACATGACTTTTTTACAAAACAATACTCATACTAGATGTTCCGTTGTCGGTCATTTATTTGCCTGTACTTCCAAATGAATTACCTTCGAAGCTAAATTTTTCATCTCCTTTGTGATAACTTGTTTTGGTTGAAATGTATAAAAAATATACAATGTATAAACTTTCATATCCAATTACGTTTAACCAAGTTTTTTGTTTAAATTCAATGCTATTTTGATTGTAAGTAGCTTACAATTATTTTTTTTGCATTAAATTGCTCCACTATTCAAGTCAACTGATTACACAATAAGCCTTCTTTTAGGAAGAAAAAATGTACTCATGGAAAACAATAATTCTAACCGAAATGCTATGAAAAAAACTGTAGAAGGAGCAACCGCCTCAGTTGTTATGACAGAAGCAGTCGCTTCTCGCTTAGAAGCTGCCGATAATATGCTCGGAGCTGTCCTCAAAGGACGAATCAATCATTCGGTTTGTCGTTGGTGCTATGACTCTATCGACCTTGATTCTCTTTGTCGAGCAGCCAAAAATATAGGCCTACAATCAATCGAATTGCTGAACGTTGATGAGTTTGAAACCGTAAAAAAATACGATCTTACTTGTGCGATGGTTTCCGGAATCGGCAAAGATTATGGCATAACAAATGGCTGGAATAAAAAAGAAAACCACGAAGGATTAGAAGAATGGTATAAATATTTAATTGATGAAACATCGAAGGCAGGATTCAAGAATTTAATATGTTTTTCGGGAAATCGTGAGAAAAATCTTAGCGATGAAGATGGCCTAAAAAACGCTGCAATAGGATTGAAGAAAATTATGAAATATGCCGAAAAGAAAAAGGTGACAATCGTAATGGAATTACTCAATAGTAGAGTTGACCATCCAGATTATATGTGCGACCACACTGATTGGGGCGTTGAACTTTGTAAAAGTATTGAATCTGATAGTTTTAAGATACTTTACGACATATATCATATGCAGATCATGGAGGGAGACATCATTCGCCGAATACGTGATAATCATCAATATATTGCTCATTATCATACGGGTGGAGTACCAGGGCGTCATGAAATTGACGAAACGCAAGAAATTTATTATCCAGCTATTATGCGTGCCATTGCCGAAACAGGTTTTAAAGGCTTCGTTGCCCAAGAATTCTTTCCTATTCGTGCCGATAAATTGGCTTCTTTAAAACAGGGAGTAAATATTTGTGATATTTGATTTTAATGAATTTTATAGAGACGTCCAGTTTGGACGTTCTTAAGGGCAAAATTTAACAGCTTAAATTATGAAACATTGGCAAAAAATATCGCTCGGAATAGTTGCGGTCATTATCGTTTTTGTAGGAAAAACGCTCTATAATGCAGGTATGTTTATAAATATCAAACCACATTTCAATGGTAGTGTAATCGAGATTAATGGCTTTACGGGAGCGGAAGATATTACCATTGATAAAGCCAAAGGCATTGCACTTATTTCATCAAATAATTTTAGTGATACTTCGCAAAACGGTGCAATTTTTCTTTTAAATATCAATGAAAATGCACCAAAACCAATTAAACTGACCGAAAAAATTACTTTTGATTTTCATCCGCACGGTATCAGTTTATATCGCTCGTTTGATGGTGCAAAAAGGTTATTTGTTATCAATCACCGAAAAAATGCTGATTATGTTGAGGTTTTTCAATTTAACGATTCTACGCTTGTGCATCTTGAAAGCATCAAAAGTTCGCTGTTTGTAAGTCCGAATGATATTGTGGCGGTGAGTGAAAATACATTTTATCTGACCAACGACCACGACGAAGAAATGTCAAGCTGGCGAAGTAAAAAAGATTTGTTGCAAATTGCTATGGGAAATGTATGTTATTATGATGGACAACGAGCCAAAATTGTAGCGGATGGATTTTTATATGCTAACGGAATAAACGTGAGTCTTGATGGTAAAAAAATATTTGTAGCAGCCACTTCAGGACGAAAAATAAAAGTTTTCGACAGAGATTTGACTACCGGAAAACTCACCGAATATGATGAAATCACAATCAACGGTGCGGATAATATCGAACTTGATGAATACGGAAATCTCTGGGTTGGCTGTCACCCAAAATTGCTTTCATATTTAGCTCATTCAAAAGACCAAGCAAAACTTTCCCCTTCAGAAATCATAAAAATAAATTATCAATCAAAGGGATTTTATACATCTGAAAGCATTTATCTCAATGATGGAAAGCCAGTTTCAGGGTCGAGTGTTGGGGCTGTTTTTGGAGATAAACTGTTGATAGGCACAGTGTTCGGAAATAAAGTGTTGCTTTGTACTTTAAAAAAATGACAATAATCATAGGTTCAACCAAAATCGTTATTTAGCTTTGTACCATGAATTTAATTTCAAATAGTAAACGAGGTTTAGCAGTTTTTCTGCTATTGCTTACCAGTGTACGCATACTGGTAGTGCCTGTGGTTTATCTTGATTTTGAATTGAACAAAGAGTATATCATCCAAAACCTCTGCGAAAATCGCTTTAAGCCAGATCTGCAATGTAATGGTAAATGTTATTTGGCCAAACAACTCCACAAAATTGCCGAAGACAAAGCCAGCAAAGAAGCCGAACGCCAAGAACAAAGTTTCAAGAAGCTTCTCGAAGAAACTTTTCACCACGAAAACTTTGTGTTTTCTCAGACTTTTGAAAGTGTGATTCTCACCGTTCAAAACAATTTTTCTTACAAGACGAGCCACTATTCTACGCTCACTACTTCTCTTTTTCATCCTCCCTGTTTGGGCTGATTTCTCTCTTTTATTTAGTAGTTGATTTGAAAAAATCGACAATTGGTTTTGTGTAAAACATTGATAAGGAATGTTTTACATTACTGTGAACTGTCGATTATTGACTATGGGCTACTTATTTGAACTAAAAACTTATTTGGTGCTACTATTTGTTGGCACTAATTAGTTCTACGTTCGCTCTATTCTTACTTATTTTTTCAAAAAGAGAAATACCAGATTTCAAGGGATTCTTACATTTAAAAAAAAAGTTGAAAGCATCATTTTTGAATGCTTCTCGACTTGACAATATTCTTATGAAGACAATTTATAGTTTAATAGCTGCATTTTTATTATGCAGTAGTGCTGTTTTTGCACAAAATATCAAAGGGAAAATATTTGATGCCACTACTAAAGAACCAGTCGTTGGGGCAAGTATAAAAGTTTTAGGAACAAGCGAAGGTACAATTACGAATTCAACAGGAACTTTTGAATTAAAAAATGCACAAAAAGCCGATAAAATTGCAGTTAGCTCAATTGGTTTTCAAACACAAGAATTTGCAATTAGTGATAAACAAGAAATCAGAATTTCGCTTGAACCCTCTGTTGAAAATTTACAACAAATCGTGGTGACAGGTAATCGTGAGGCTGCTTTGCGTACTGAAACACCGATAGCTATTTCTAAGATTACGCCAAAAATGATTGATGAAGCTAAAGTTTTATCAGTTTATGAAGTAATCAATAAAACGCCAGGTGTTTTGATGGTAAACTTGAATAACGAACAGCATTCAATGTCGATTCGCCAACCAATGTCGACTAATGCGTATTATTTATACATGGAAGATGGTGTACCGATTCGTCCGATGGGGGTTTTCAATCATAACTCTTTACTTGAGATGAATCAGTTTACGGTTAGTTCGGTAGAAGTTGTAAAAGGGCCAGTTTCTTCAATTTATGGTCCAGAAGCGGTAGGCGGTGCAATTAATTTTATTTCACAACGCCCAACCGCAGTTCCAACCGCTCGAATAGGGGTGCAAGCTGACCAATGGGGTTTTCGTAGAGTTCAGTACGGTGCAGGAGCAACAATCGGTAAGTTTGGAATATATTTAGGTGGTTTGGTTGGCGAACAAAAAGACGCTTGGATGACGAGTTCGGATTATACTAAAAATGCTCAATATGCACGTTTGGAGTATCAACTAACACCAAGTAGCCGTTTGATTTATACGCTGTCTTATGCAAAATATAATTCTCAAACCAGCGGAAGCGTTGACAGCGTAGCATTTTATAACCGCCAATATGTAAGCACAACTGATTTTACTTACCGAAAAGCGTATTCACTTCGTACTCGATTGACTTATGAAAAAGATTGGACAAATGGTTCGCAGTCATTTATAACAGTTTTTGCTCGTGATAATAAACACGGACAAAACCCAAGTTATGGTATTCGATGGACTTCGGGAGCTGCCACTGCAAGAGGTGAAATTAACTCAAATGACTTTAAAAGTTTGGGCGTAATAGCTCAACACTCGCAAAGATTCAAGTTCTTAAACTCAAAAGCCACCATTGGTACAACGGTTGATTTTTCTCCAAATGATTATTGGTCATATCAAATTGACTTAGCAGCTCAGTTACGTGCTGATAAAAAATCGGTTGAAAAATATACAATTACTAAAGAACGTCTCGATATTCAGATTGCTAACTACAATGCTGATATTCGTAATGCAGCCGCGTATTTGCAGTATGATTTTGAGCCAATCAAAAATTTGAGAGTTTCAGCAGGTCTTCGTTATGATAATATGTCGTTTGATTTTGTCAATAATCTTGATATTGACAATACAACGGGTTTAGGTATTGGTGGCTCAAAAACTTATACTAAAACTACTCCTAAGATGGGTATTACCTATGATTTGGGTAAAGGGAAAGGCATTTATGCAAACTATTCAAAAGGTTTTGCCCCTTCTGGTTTGACTGCTATTTTTCGTAAAAGACCTACTCCAGCCGCTAATGGTGATTTGTTTTATTACAATTTGATTCCTGCAACTTTCAATAATGCCGAAATTGGTGGTTGGGCATCGCTATTGAAAAACAAGCGGGGTGCCGCCCAAATTTATGTAGATGCTACATATTATCAAATGACTGGTACAAACGAATTATTGAATATTCGCCAACCCGATAATTCGACTGATTATCAAGCCGCAGGAAAAACACTTCACAAAGGTTTAGAATATGGAATCACTTACAAACCATCGAAAGAAGTTTTTTTCCGTTTTGGTGGAGCATATTCAATTCACCGATTTGTTGAATTTACATTAAGTCAGAGGGCTTCTGATGCTTTAAAAGATGTAAATGGGAAAGAAATGCCATCGGCACCTCGTTGGATTTGGAACTCTGAGATTAGTTATTATCCTAAATGGGCAAAGAATTTTCGTACATCAATCGAGTGGCAGCACGTAAGTAAATGGTATCAAAACCAAATAAATACTGTTGAGTACAAAGGTTATGAATTATTGAATTTCAGAGCGAGCTACCAATGGAAAGGTATTGAGTTATTTACGAATGTAATGAATTTGACAGATGCTCTTTATGCAACCAATGCGTCTCGAGGAAATGCAGTAACTGACCGTACTACATTTACGCCAGCAGCTCCTCGTACTTTTGTTTTGGGCTTACAGTATAATTTTGTTGAAAAAAAATAAACCACTAAAGCACTTGCCGAATTTCGGTAAGTGCTTTAACCTATCAAAAACATGAAAATTTTCTTAATTATTTTGCTCATCCAAATTTTATCATTTTTTAAAAGTATAGAAGAGGGTGTTATTTCAAACTCGGCGAATAATGCCGCAGTGCCATCATTTACCACTACGCCCAATGGGAAAATTGTTTTAAGTTGGGTTGAAACTGAAAAGATAAGTAAAAAAGTGTTATTTTTTTACAGCATTTTTGATGGTTATACGTTTGGTGAGAAAATCAAAGTTCCTATTGTAGATTCAGCCTCTACACATGCCGAAGGAATGCCCCGATTAGCAATAAAAAAAGATGGAAGCATGATTGTAACTTTTGAAATAAAAAAAGATAATCCAACGTCTCGCTTTGGCTCTGATTTATTGTATGTTTATTCAAAAGATGGCAGGAATTGGTCTAACCCAGATTATGTACAGTCGGATAGAAATCCAAGTAAAAGTCATTCATTTAGTCGAACGGTTAGATTGGCTGATGGTGAAATAGGTGTTGTTTGGCTTGACGAAAAACTGACTTCAAAGGGTAGAAGCGTAAAATTTGCCAAAACTTCGGCAGGAAAAGGCTTTGGTGAACCGAAAATAATTGATAATCAAGCTTGTGAATGTTGTAGAATTGAAGCAATTACCGATTCGAAGGGCATTTTACATATTTTTTATAGAGACATATACGATGATGGCTCGCGAGACATGAGTTATGTTTTTTCCAAAGACAATGGAACGAGTTTTTCAGAATCTCGCAATGCATATTCCGACAAATGGCAAGTAAATGCTTGTCCACATGCTGGGCCTTCGGCAACTTCAACCCCTAAAGGTATTTGGATGACTTGGTTTACAGGTAAAGAAAATGCTGCAGGAATTAAAGTATGTGATGTGGCAACTGGTAAAATAGTCAATGCCGAAATCTCTACCAAAGTGCGAACACCGCAAATCGCTACTACGAAAGCGGGTACAACTTTTTTAACATACGCCGAAATCAAAAATCAAGGAGATGATTATTTCAAGAGTATCGCACTTCGTAAATTAAGTGGAAAGGCCCAAACCACCTATCTAAGTAAAAATTTTGAAGATTGTAGTTATCCAAGCATTATTTCATTTGAAAACGAT
The DNA here is from genome assembly GCF_937903345.1 of uncultured Emticicia sp. Classification (GTDB taxonomy): domain Bacteria; phylum Bacteroidota; class Bacteroidia; order Cytophagales; family Spirosomataceae; genus Emticicia. The sequence goes on from NZ_CALCZQ010000030.1 coordinate 351,021, forward strand.
TTATTACTTGCCTATGAAAGAAAAATTGGTGAGCAAAATTCAGTAATAGTTTGGCAGAAAGTTCAATTTTGAACCCAAATTTGTATAAAGAAATAAATGGATGAAAAAGTTCTGATGAACAAATTCAAACACCCACTTTTTTATATTCATAGCTGGCTCTGACTCATCATAGGAGTATTTATGCTGCTTTTGGGTCTGAATACCTCGCTATTATTTTTTCAAGATGAACCTGATGAATTTTTAACATAAAACATTGACTGCCAGGCTAAAAGCGAAGGAATTACCGATTGATAGTTTAAAAATCATTACTAATAGATTCCTAAACTATAATAATAGTGGTGGTTTACTATCCATCCTAGACTAAAGACTTTGGTGACATATAACGAGATAAATATTTTCATAATTGGCGTTCATTTATATAAATCCTTTTTGAACCTCAGATGATTTACACTATTCTCCTAGCACTTCCCAGCCATCAGCTTGAGGGTCATATTTAGCAAATTCGTCGGAATCGGTCAATTCAGAAGCAATCATTCCGATTTCAAATGAATCATCATAACTCGAACGCAAGTAAAGAGCATTTGAAGTCAGAATTGCCTTCATACCTTCATATTGGTCGTTTTTAAAGCTAACTCCTTTTTTATCTTCTTTCGTAATTTCAAAGTTATGCTTTAAAATATTCTCTCTTAATTTGATAAGTTGTTTTTCAGTAAACGGAATTAAGTTTTTGTCATTATCAAAAAAATCTTCCGATTCGGCTTCTATTTCAGCCATCATCGTTTGTACGGTATACACTTGAATATTGTAGCTCATTGTTGGTAATATTTTGATTATTAACTACTTCGAATTGTTTTCTAAATTTTCAAAATTCATCATATTATTTTGATTTTCTTTCTTTTTTATTCCAAAATTATACCGAATATTGAAACCCAATCGACGTGTATCCGATTTTCTGAAACCATTGGCTGAAATCGTACCTTGATTGATCAGAAATTGATTGTTGTTGGTAAAAAAAACGTCATTGGCTGATAGAGTCAAGAGCAATTTTTTATCCATAAATGAGCGATTTAAACTTACATTCAAACTGCCAAAATTACTTAATTCATAAAACTGTAATTGACCTTTCAGACGAAGAAAACCATTCATGGTAAGCGAAGAATTTTTATTAATTTTTAGTTGATGAAAAGTAAAAACTGTCCAACTTGCTTTGTCGAAAGTCAAAGGTTTATTTTGGTAAAAACCTTCATATTTATTGCGATTATATTGTGTTCCAATCACAAAAAAGTAGGTTTTTCCTGGTGGAATTGCACCTAATATTCTAAAATAAGTTTCTTGATTTTTGCCCAAATTATCATAAGTTCTATACGCAACATTCGGATTGGAAGGGTTTTGATAAATCACATTTGTGAAAATATCTTGTGTATAATTTCGCCCAAAAGCAAAAATTGGCCGATTATCCACACTAATATTTGCTTCAAAGTTTTGTGTAAATTGTGGTTTTAATGTTGGATTTCCTGCTTCATATAAATATTGGTCAATATATCTGGGCGATGGGTTGAGGTAGTCATAGACAGGGCGTGTAATTGACCGACGATAAATGAGATAACTGGTAAGGTCGAAACCCGCAATTTTCGTAAGTGTTCTACTAACATAAACGTATGGAAAGAAATCAGTTCGATTTATTTTGAAAGTCGTATCTCTCGGAATTCGTTGATGCCCATACATATTTGTATTTTCAATGCGTGTACCCAATTTTATTAAAACCTTGTTGATTGATTTTGAGGCTTGAACATACCCCGCATGTATCATTTCTTGATAATCAAAAGTATTTGTTCGAGACAAATCAATGTTTTGTTGACTACCAGCTTTTGTAAAATATTTGGTTACATTGCCAAAAAACAAATTAGAACTTTTTATGCCTGTTTCAAAGGTAATTTGCTGGAAAGTCTTGTATTTCAAGTCAACTTGGCCAACAAATGAATGTCTTTGGGTTTCAATATCTCCATTGCCGCCCAACACATCTTGAGTAGGAATTATAAATTTCGTATTGAAATTTTGTGTAGTACCATTTGAAAAATAATTATACGAAAAATCACTCGTTAATTCTGAGCCAATTGTATCAATTTTATACTTGGTTGATAAACCTTGATTCAAAACTAAACCTTTGGAATTATTTTGCACAGTATTCAAATTATCAGAAAATACATTATTTGTGCCTAAATTCTTGATAATATTTTCATTTTCCGAATCGGATTTATTGGTATTGTAAGTTCCTCTTCCATCAAGGCTCAAATTCCAATTTTTATGTATATCAAAACTAAGACCGTAGCCGCTATAAAAAATCTGAGCTGGAGTCGTAGAATAAGATTGCTGTTTTAAAAAAATCTCACTTGATAGTTTTCGAGTGGTTTCGATTTGGTCATAAGAATTTCGATTGGTGTAATTTACATTAAGATACGAACTTCTATTGCCATCATTATTCGTAAGATTCAAACCCACAAGTTGATTCCCGAAACGCCCTTGATTCATGCCTGTATTAAGGCTACCATTTCGGCCAATTTTTACACCTTTTTTCAAAATTACATTTACAATTCCACCTGAACTACTGGAATCGAATTTGGCTGATGGTGTTCGTAATATTTCAATTTTTTGGATACTATTGGGTGGTAAAGTCTTTAAAATCGTAGCAATATCGCTTGAACTCATTTTTTGCTCTCGACCATTGATATAAACTGTAGCGGGCGATGTACTACTGATATAAATATTGCCATCTTGGTCGAGAAAAAGGCCAGGGGTTTTCTCGATGATTTCATAAGCACTTGTACTAGAATTGGCTATTGGTTCGGGGTCGATAATCGTTTTGTCGTCTTCTTGGCTCACCAAAGGCTTTTGTGCAACAACAGTTACGGTTGATAAAGCATTGGCATCATCTTGCATCACAAATTCAAAAGAAGTGTTTTTAGTATTTATTGAAATACCTTTTTCAAAATTTTTGAAGGCAATAGAAGTTGCCTTGATTGTATATTGGCCCAAAGTAGGAGAGAATTTCACAATCCCCGAAGTATCGGTTAAATTATAAAAAATTTTTGTGCTGTCATTTCTGTTGAAAAACTTTACACTTACCCCGATAATTGGATTTTTATTGATGTCAATAAATCGTATGTTTATAGGAATTGTTTGTGAAAAAGTAAAACTTGAAATAAAAAATAATACAGTAAAGTTTAAAGCTTTTTTCATTTTTATTTACGCAAAATAGTGGCGTATCAGTTACGCCACTATTCACAATATTTTTTCTATAATTTTAGTAATAAGTATTTTATAAGACACTTCTCAACAAATCAACGCTTTTCTGCACACCGGTTTTGGGATCTTCTTTTCCCTCAAATTCAATCGAAATATAGCCTTGATAATTTACCTTTTTCAGAATATCAACAATACGTTTGTAGTCCAAATCAAGCGAGTACCATTCTCCGCCACCATAATAGGTTTTAGCTTGAACGAAATTTGTTTGTGGAGCAATTTTCTCCAGTTTATCATAAGGATTTTCCAAGAAATTACCAGTATCCATCAATAGGCCCAACCACGGCGAATCAATGGCGTTTTTGATGCGAAGCATTCCTTCGGGTGTAGAGCCAAGTCCCCAATGGTTTTCGAGGGCCAACAAAATTCCACATTCTTCGGCTTTTTTCATACATTGCTGAATACTATCAATACACCACTTAAATGCCTCATCTTCGGTATGGCCCGCAATGGCGGGTTCAATGCCACGTTTAGCCATAAAATCATCGAAGGATTTGATAGTTCCCCAGCGGCCTGTATTCAAACGCATACACGGAATGCCCATTTTGTAGGCCAATTCGATGCAATGTATTGTATGGTCAATATGTTCTTTTAAAACTGCTTTATCGGGTGAAACAAAACCTTGATGAATCGACAAACAAGTCATAGCAATTCCATTTACAAATGCGTGCTTTTTCAGTTTTTGTAAATAAGCATTATCTTCTCCGTCCATTTGTCGGTGAAGTACATCAATGCCATCAAGTCCCAATTTTGCGGCTTCGTCAATTACTTTTTCAATCGGAAATTTATCACCTTTAAAATGCCAATACGAATAACTTGAAACACTAAGTTTTATTCGGCTTGCTGTTTTAATAATTGGTTGTGGTGTTTCCGCAAAAACAGGGCTTGCGAAAGCTGCTGCACCTACCAGAGGAGCTGTTTTTAGAAATGAGCGTCGAGTATTGTTCATAGTTTTATAGATTTGAGAAGTGAGATAGGAGATTCGAGATACAAGAAATGAGCTTTTTTATCTCGTATCTCCAATCTCGCATCTTATGTTTAATTCACAGTAAATAAAGCATTTCCAAAAATCAATTTACCAGCATACCAAAAACCTCTGAATAGAGGAGAGTCAGCCATATAAACAATTTTTCCACGCCCCATTTCTTGTACTCCGAAAGTAAGCGTATTTTTCATTTTTTCTTTCGCAATTTTTCCTGCAAAGCCAGTCACATGATTATTCTCTTTAATATAACCTACATTCCAGCCATCTTTCAAATAATCATAAGCATACACATCACGCACCAATGAGTAATAAATTCCGTCAGTGCCATAACCAAGCGGATGCGTTTTATCAATCTCTACTTTAAAAATAGCACCTGGAACTTGTTCCATGATTCCTTCACGCTCGCGTGTACCATATGTTTTGAGTTCAGCTTTATCGCTTGCTGTGGTATCTTTTTTATGTTTCAACGCAAAACCATCTTTGTCGGCAAAATAAGCAGTTGCTCCTTCAAGGGCTATTACTTTTCCTCCGCCTTGAATCCATTTTTTTAGAGCCTCACCATTGCCAAATATTTTTTCGTAACTGCCATCAGCCAAAACGATAACATCAAGTTGGTCGAGCGGAACTTTTGAAAATGTACTACCATCAAGCACGGTAATCGGATATTTGATTTGCTGCTCAAAGAAATGCCAAACCTCGCCAAAGGCTGTTGAAACTACGCCATCACCAGCAATTAAGGCAACTCTTGGATTTTTAAGTACATTGACTGAACCTGAACCGAAGTCATTTCCACTCAAAACCATTCCAGATGTTGTTCCTAAAAGATTGATTTTGAATTCCTGAGCGGCGGCCTGAATTGTCTTATCAAATGTATCGCCCATACGTTCGTTATTAGTTCGAGTAATAATCAACGAGCCTGCATCAAATTTTCTACCATCAGTTTCAAACGGATTTTCATTAAATCTTACTTTAATTCCAGCCGCCAAAATTTTTGATAAAAATTTCACATCTTCAAATGATTTCCATGCCGCTACGTAAGCATAAGGCTTCCCGTCGATAATAGCAGTTTTTGTCGTTGTCAACCGTGAGCTGCCTATTGCCAGCTTTTCTTTGGCTGCAAACGCCTTTAATCCATAAGCATAGGCCAATGACCAAGAAGTAAGGTCATAAGTTACTGAATCTTCAAGAGCCGTTTTTGGTTCAAATAAAATCTTTACAAACGTTCCTTTTGGTTGAAAGGTGCTGATAATTAGGTCATTAGCTTCTACTTTGAAACTTTCATCCTTTAAACTTTGATAACTAAAACCTGTAAGTGTAGATTCTTTTGATGCAAAACCATAATTTATTTGCAGTTTATCCAAATGGTTGGTTAATGCTTGAATCTTTGCTTCATCGCCTTTGGTTTTCATTACAAATGATTTGTAAGTGCCGTATCCATTGGTAGTTTTATCAGTAAAAAACTTTGTAAATTCCTCGACAGTTTTATCGGCACGGCTTGAAATTGCCTCTAAAGAGCCCATGCTTGTGGCAAAATGATGTGAAATACGTTGTGCAAGTGTAAGCGTATCACCGTCGTCTTTGGCAATTGCCAGGCCAGCACGACCGCCTCCACCTTGCTCATAAGTCATGCCGATTGCACCATTGTAGGATGGATAAGTGTCGCCATAGCTTGGATAAAGTAAATCGTAATTTTCTTTTGAGAAATATAGCCAGTAATTTTGATCAAAATATTTTTTATTGAATTCACCCAACGTTTGTTGAAACTCACGCTGCCATTTGCTCAAATCTTCATGATAAGGTTTAGCTGATGGCGGGAAATAGTATGGGGTATTATATCCCATTTCGTGGAAATCAGCGTGAAGATGTGGCATCCATTGGTTATAAAGTTTTACACGTTGTTGTGTGATTTCTTGCGTTTGCCATGCCCAATCACGGTTTGGGTCGAAAATATAATGAGAAAAACGGCCACCTGGCCAAGGTTCATTGTGTTCAATCGCAAAAGGAGCAGGGTTTCCTCCTTGATTAGCCACGCGGTTGTACCATTGAGCATAACGGTCACGTCCATCAGGATTGATACATGGGTCGAGTATGACGACCGTATTTTTTAATACATTTTGTGTAGTTGCATTATTTTTATTAAGAAGTTCGTACAAAACTTTTAGAACGGCTTCTGAACTAACAGCTTCATTGCCATGCACATTATAGCTTAACCATGCAATTGCAGGTATTTTGCTAGTTGGTTTACCTTCCAAAAGGCCGATACTTTTTAGGTTGTTTGTTCGAATTTCTTCAATCTTTGCTAAGTTTTCTGGAGAAGCAATGATAGCAACCATAAGTTGGCGACCTTCAAATGTCGTACCATAGTCAATAACTTTTACTTGGCTTGGGTTTTGTGCTGCTACATGACGCACATAGTCTACTATCCTATGATGAAAGCTAAACTTTGTGCCCAACTTATACCCCAGAAATTCGTCGGGAGTTTTAGTGGTTTGAGCCGATAGATTTAAAAAACTGCAGATTAAGAAAAAACAATAGGAAATCTTTCTCATTTGAGGCTGAATGTTTTGAAGTATTTAGATTTTTCAAAGATAGATAAGAGAAAGGGGATTTACGAAAGTCAGACAAAGTATTTCATAAAAATAATACATTTTTTCTATTTTTAATTTAAAATGTAATATTTTTTATTTTTAATATAATGTTAGTAAGAATTTTAGGTATTTTGTCTTTTTTTTGGAGCGGGCTATTGTGCATTAAATTTTTTGCCGTACTTTTGCACCACAATTCGCTTACGCAGACGATAAATGGAACCAGCCGGCCCTATCGTCTAGCGGTTAGGACAAGTCCCTTTCACGGATTAAACCGGGGTTCGATTCCCCGTAGGGTCACGAGGTCGCTACGGTTAAAAAATCTTTAGACGCCTGATTGCAATTTGCTTTTAGGCGTTTTTCTTTTATTTACTTCATTTATTTTATTTTCTAAATCACAAATAAATCTTGGATTATTTTTTTCTGAACAAACCTACCTTGTTTTATTCTCGAATCTTACGAAAAGATGATGGTGTTTTTGCTAATGCTAAAGTATCTTTTATAGCTTTATCAAAAAAATGTTCACAGAATGGAATAACGATTGATTACATTTAATGGTAGTGGTATAAATGATTTTCTTTGTTCGTATAAGGAATTATATTTTAGAAGCGATGCTTTTGTAGTGAGCGACCAAGCATCATTATTTAAGAATTTTTTTAGAATAGAACTTTTGAAAAAAATCCTTTAAATTAGGGCCTTTTACCGAAAATGCAATTTAATATGGTGTATTTTTCGTAAGCTAAGAAATTCAAAAGCATTAAAATTCAATTTGGAAACTTTTATGAGTGCGAAAATAAAGGAAGCAGGTGAATTGGAAAAAGTAGTAAGTAAAAGGTAATGGTATTTACCATTAAAATAAAATCAATCTTTGAAGATTTTGTGAATAGACTGGGCTATAAAGACAAATTTGATGTAACTCCAAGCAATTTTTAGTATGAAATGCCGTCATTATTCGGTTTGAAGGCAGTAGATTTTATAAATTTTGAATCCAAACTTATTTTCAAATCGTAATTTATTTCCATTTTAGCGTCTCAAGAATATGTTTCGAATCGACTTTCATATAATCAATAATAGGTTTAAGTGAATCGTTTTCAGTGGCTGTCATTAAATATACTGCTCCTCTGAGGTAATGCTTAGTGCTGTCGGTTACAAAAAACTGATATGGGCTAGGAACCTCTCCCTCTAACTCAAAAATTACTGCTTTTTTACCACTTTTAGTTAACAATATTTTATCGGTTATTGAATAAGCCTTTTTATCATGGTTAAATGCTAATTTTGCAGCATCTCCCATCATATTTTGTAATCTACTTAGGTCATGGTTTACTTTTTTATAGGTAAACTGAATCCGAGTATTAAGTTTTGGATAATAAACAATGATCCAATGTGGTTCAGCATTTTTGAAAGTATCAATTTGTATAATAGCTTCTTTTGAATATTCAAAAGAATATGGATACTTATTAGGTAAAGTTTGGTAGGTATGTTGTGGCAAATCTATGCGATTGAAACCACGAGGTTTTGGAGAATACTCTTGAGTTGAGCTATTGCAAGCTCCGAGCCAAATGCCTAATACGATTACTGATAAAACTTTTATAACATGAATTTGGTTCATAGAATAATTCTTAATAAATGTAAACTCCTGTTTTTTCTTCGTCGCTCAAAACTACCTGAATATGCTCATTGAGTGTTGTCGATAAGGAATAACCAACGTAATCGGCAGCTATTGGAAAATTTGGATGATTACGGTCAACGATTACCGCAACCTGTAATTTCTTAATTGGAATATTCAGAAAGGGACGTAAACTAAATGCAAGAGTTTTTCCCGTATTAAGTACGTCATCACATAGAACGATGTTTTTATTTCGAAAAGTATCTACTTCACTTTCAATATTTATTTCTGCTTGTTCGGTGGCCTTTTTGTCGAAAGATACTCTTGCGATATGAACATCTATTTTGGAGATTTGACGAAGTTCAACCACCAGCATTTTAGCAAAAGTATAGCCTTCTCCGTTAATTCCAGCTATAATTATAGAAGATTCTTCAAAATTTTGCTCATATACCTGATAAGCAATTCTACGAATTTTTTGAAGTGTTTGGGTTTTGTTCAATAATTGGTTCGACATAAAATATACTTTGGTCAGTGGCTTTTGGGCCAGAGCGTGAATATAAAATGTTTGATTAGAAATATAATCCTTTAGATTTTGGGCTGATTATAAGAGATATTGATTAAATAAAAAAACGTATTCCTTTGATCGCTTTTTGGCATAGTTTATGCAAATGTCATTAATCAATATTTATAAAGAACAAAGATACTCAAAACTTAATGATTATGAAGTCCATGAAATACTTAATGTCGTCAATCATTTTTATTTTTCTTACAAGTGCTACCAGTCCCAAAAAGGATGATATTCCCAAAAAGGATGATATAAAGATAAGTAAAGAAGATAAAGAATTGGCCGATAGAATCAGGATGTCGTTTAGAGGGGGAAATCCTCGAATGTTAGCAAGTTGTCTAAACCAGCAAGTTGAATTGGTGATAGATTCAGAAAAAATTGATTTCCGAAAAATTTCATCACAACAGGCGGAACAGATTTTTAAGACCTTCTTTCAAAAAAATCCTCCCTTGGCATTTCAATATGTTTATCAGGGAGCATCAAATGCCGATCTGAGGTATAGTGTAGGTACATATCGAAGTCGAAACAAAGATTTTCTGGTTTATATTTTGGTTCGTCGGGCAGATGCCAACAAATATGTGATTGATACGATTCAGTTTAGAGAGGGATGATATCTTCTACATACGAATTTATGTACAACTTAATACAAAATAATATGAAAGGCTCTATAATTGTCAGAGCCTTTTTCTATTTTTGTGCTTTCGAATAAAAATAATGTGTGTTTGAATATTAGTTAGGTAATGAGCTATTATTAATTTACAAAATTAAATTATGTAAATTATTGACTATTAGTGTTTTATATTTTGTATAGAATGTCATGTCTTTTGTCTCAACACTTTAAAAAGGTAATTATCGAAAATTAGACCGATATTGAAGCATCGATTATAAACTTAATTACAACAAAAATAAGATGATAGTAAAAACTAAAAAATTTGCCTTAGACCCCAAACAATATGTTAGTATTTCTTTTAAGCGACATATGTCAGCTGAATGGAAATGGTTGTTGATTCCAGCTGCGGTTTTTTTATTGGGCTTGGTTCTTCATTTTACTGGTACATACAAAAACTGGTGGATTCCGGTGGTGGCAATAGTTGGTGGTGGGCTTTATGTGTTGTTTTGGTATGTACAGTTTTATGCAGCATCGCAGATGGATCAAAACAAGCAGATGTTTGATAAGTTTTTGTACGAAATTGATAGCCGCCAGATTTTAGTTAAAATCAATCAGAAAGAAGGTGGAATCATGAAATGGGAGAGTATTCAGTCAGCAGAACGCATGTCTGATGCCTTTTTGCTAATAATTGCTAAAGGACAGTTTTTACGCTTTCCATTTTCTGTATTTAATAGCGAGCATGACTTGAAATTATTTGAGTCAATTTTGAAGCGTAAAGAACTTTTATAAATTATTTTTTAAAAGTTTTATTAAGGCAAAGGTTAATTTCTAAATATTTTGTAATCAATGTTTTAATAGTAAATTTGGTGTTATATCCAATACAACAAATCAAGATTTATTATGAATTTTTGTATTGGATATAATCCTTCCTTTCTAATGCTACCTCTCAGTTTTTACTCCTTTAAAGCAGAATACGAATCGTATTTCATAAAAATAACATGCCATAAGATGATCAATCCTAGTCAAATCAGTTGCTTCTTCTACACTCATACCTTCTCAGTAATAGCCAAATGATGTGCGAATAGAAATCAATTCATCTTGAATATGAGGTCTTACACGTGAGGTTTTTCAATTACTTACTCGATGCATTCGGTCTAAATTTGAATGAATTCTTGCATAACTTTATAGTTTAAAATGTTTGGCAATCAAACTACAATAGCAATGCCAAATTGAGAAATAAATTATTTATGATTTAGTTTACCACCATTTTAATGATTTTGCTTAAATTTCCAGAAACTAATCTTATAAAATAAAGACCTGAATTGAGTTTATTTACTTCAAACTGCTTACCATATTTCAGAGCTTTTGTTTGTAGCGATTCTTCGAAACGTACTCTTCCTAAAATATCAATGAGCTGAATTTTTTCTATATAATTATAATTGGTTTTTAGCTTAAATGATGTGCCATTATTAGGGTTTGGATACAACGAAGCCTCCATTCCATAGAAGTCATCTGATTGTGGTGATTTTTCCGAAAGCAAGTCTGTCATCCAGATTCCTCTACCAAAAGTGGCTGCGTAAAGTTTTTTAGTCGTCTGATTTATTTCAAGTTCATGTATGATTACATTTGGAAGGTTGGTTATGAGCGGTTTCCATTCTTTTGTACCTTCTACCATATAATATACACCAATATCCATACCCACATATAAAATATCGGTTTCGGTATCAGACTGATATACAATACTATTCGCTGGAAGATTTGGGAGGTTATAACTGATATTTTCCCAGTTTTTTCCACCATCACTAGAATAAAATACTTTTTGGCCTTCCTCAAAATTGCTAAGTGTAGCCCAGACACGGTCTGGAAAATTATCGTCAACTGTGAGATATGTGATGTACGAATCTTTATAAATATTATTTGTAATATTCTCCCAAAATATACCATTATTGACTGTACGCCATAGCTCAGCTGATTGTTTTAGCATTGGCGTAGATTTCTTTGCAATATAAACGGTATTTGCATCAGATGTCGGAACTGCCAAAGCTGTTGACACTTGTGGATACCGAGTAGTGCCGTAAATCTTGAAGTTTGAAATTGTAGTGAGTTTACTTCTATCTTGGGCTACCTCCATCTTATGAATATTTCCACCTGCAATAATTATTTGATTACTCTTTTCATTAATAATAAATGGGGTAGTCCACTCGCCAATATCATTATTGTTGGAAGGTGGAAAAACGGGTATATCTTGTTTTTTTGCATCATTTAGGTTGAAAAAAGAAACAAATCCATATTGGGAAGAACCATAGACATAGTTTTTACTCAAAGCACCTTCCATGCCATCGCCGCCAAATTCGCTCGTCCAAGGTTTGTTATCCTGCGTTAAAAACATATTATTATCCTGAGCTCCCGTCAAAATCTTCGTTCCATCCTGTGAAATGCCTAAACGATAACATGAAGTTGCATTTACGCCTTTCGAAATGAATTTCCAAGAAAGGTTAGCAAACGTGCTGGCAATAATTTCTTTGGTAGAATAAACACCACCATCGTTACATAAATAAATTGTCTTATTGAGTGGATTATATCCAAAATAATGTTGGTCTGGATGAATGGTAGTATAGCCAGTGGCTTGTCGCCAAGAAGCCCCACCATCGGCTGTTTCGTTCACAATCAAGCCTCCAACATATACCGTCTGAGGTTTGGTTGGATGAACTAAAATACATAGATCATAAAAGCCCTGACCACCAGTAGACGAATATGTGGTTGATAATAAATTGCCTTTAAAGGCTGATTTTTGCCAAGTTTCACCATTATCAGGGCTTTTGTAGAAGCCTTCAAAACCATTGTTATTATCGCAACTAACGGCATAAATTAAGTTCGGATTGGTTGGTGAAATCGCCATTTCTATTCTTTGAGCAGTTGTTTTTCCAATTCCAGTTAACAAATATCTCCAGGTATTACCTGCATCTTCTGATTTCCAAATGCCTGCCTCTCCTAGCTTGGTGGTAGCTACATAAATTGAAGCTGCAAATAGAATATTCGCATTAGTAGGATGCTGTATTAAAGCCGAGGTCATTTTATCCAAAACTTTATTCGACCAGGTATCTCCACCATCGAATGATTTGAAAATCCCTTTTGTTCCTACAACAACCACTTCTTTTGAATTTTTAGGATTCACCCAAATTGTACGAGTAATTGAGGTGATTCCTTCGGAAAGTTGATTTTTAAGGCCTGTTTGTTGCCAAGTTTTGCCGCTATTGTTACTTTTCCAAACGCCGATTCCGTAGTAAGTATTTCGTTTACGGTCTGCAGTGTAGAGGTCATAGCCTATATATGCAAAGTCGGCCAAAGAGATATAAATGATTTCAGGATTATTGGGGTCAATTGTGATGCCGCTTACTCTCAAAATTGGTAGGTTATCGCCAATGGGCGTATATGAATCTCCTCCATTTGTAGTTTTCCAAATGCCCCCTTGTCCAAAGCCTACATAAAAAGTTAAGCTATCTTTTGGGTGAAAGGCTATGCAGTTTACTCTGCCAATGCCAAATAAATCAGTTCTTCCATATGGTCCGACTGGAACCCATGCAGATGCTTTTTGACGTGTATTTTCGCTGTTTTTTCTAAGATTTTCAATGTTTTCATTGGCAGAAAGTAAAAAATCACTTGAAGGCATATTCCCAGCGGTATCTATTCTGCGGAGAAGTTCGTGCTCATATCGAGCCATCCACTTCCATCCACGAGTTTCTTTAGGTTGTTGGAAGAGCCAATCTCTGAATTTTTCTTCATGTTGATATAAATTCTTCGATTCGATTAATGTCGGAATCCTTTCAGAAATGGATTGAGCCGCTATAACAAAACTACAAAATAACAATAATATGGTAGTGGTACTTTTCATTTAAAAGAAAAATTAATTAGTCATCAGTCATAGGCTCAACTTTAAATTGTCAGGACCTAACAATAATAAGTAAATTTAAGTCGAGAAATTTATTTTAAAAAATTATTTGCCTCAATGATCGTCGATTTATAATCGGCATATTCTAAGCATTTACGATAAAGCTCTTCGGCACGTTTATCATTGCCAGAGCGTATCGAAATTCGAGCCAAACCGGCGTAAGCCATCGCAAAGTAATCATTAGTATATCGGTCGTTTGGCTGAATTTTTAAAACATTTAAGTATTGTTCGACTGCGGTTTTATCATTTTTCTTAAATTTTTCATAGATTAGTCCCTCAAACAAATTTCCCGCCAAAAGATAAACTTTATCATTGGTACGTTTTAATTGTTGAATAATTGGCAAAGCATCATCAATTTTTCCGTTCATAATCAGACTTTCTGTATGACGCATGGTATAAATTAAATTATTTGGGTATCGCTCGTGTAGCCAATTTGAATAAACTAGGGCTTTTGGATAATTTGATTCATATTTTAGACAAACGTTCATCAAATAGAATGCCGCCTCAATGCGAGAAAAAACAGATTTTTGTACGGCTTGCTCGAGTTGTTGGATGCCAAGTTTTTTATTGCCATTTTCGAAGAATAGCATGACTGGTTTAACTATAGGGTGGGTTTCGGGGTATTGAGTGCGATAAAAATTATACAAACCTGAAGTAAACAAAAATTCTGGATTCTTTTCAGTCAATTGTTTGCCATCTTTAAGGTAACCATAGGCTTTTCGGGCTTCATATGCGGCTTTTACATACTCTTTATTGTAGTTAAGTACCAACGCTGTATATCCATGCGATGCTGTAAGAAAGAAAATAGCTTCGGCTTTTTTGCTCGGATCCCGCAATATAGATTCGGCAGATAAAATACATTTTTCGAGCAATGAAAGATATTGAGCTAATGCTTTGGGGTTTTGCTCAAGAGGCAGATTTTGCCACTGAACCTGTAATGCACTCAGTAATGGAGTGACTGGATGTTTAGGATATTTCGCTTTTATATTTTGAAAATAGGTGTCGGCTTCTTTGAACTCATAATTATATAGTTTGTCTAAACCTTTGATAATGAATTGTTTAGAATCATTGTCGTTTAAAAGTTGTGCAAATGATGAGGCTGAAAAGCACAAAAAAAGTAAAAGCCCAAAAGAATGTTTCATGAAATTGAATTAGTATTTCTTTATAAACGAATAAAATGCAAAAAAGCCTCCAGTTTAGGAGGCTTTTTTGATTCGTAACTTACTATTAGTGTGATAATAACGATTAGTACTTGTGTTCTTGTAAGTAAGTCATTACGGCGTCACGGCTTCTAAGGTTAACACCTTCATTTTGCATAGCTTGTCCAACTGTTTTCTCAACTGTTACATAAGAAAAAGTAAGGTCAGTTTGAGGTGCATAAGTTTTTATTCCGCCAATAGCTGCAGTTTGTGAACTATAGTAGAATGTTACTTTACCTGTTTCATAGCCAAAGTTTACTTGCTCAGTTGCACCGTCTGTTTCTTTGATGATTACACGTGGTAAAGCAACAAATTGAGTACCGACTTTAACATAAGCGATAACAAACATTGTAGCTTTTACGTTTGCATCTGTAAGTGAAAATGCACCTGTTTTACCAGTAGCACCTGTACCAATACCAGCAGCATCAACTGTTTTCCAGTCTGCTACTTTTACAATTACTTCTGCACCTTTAACATTGGCGTTACCATTTGTACCGTTAGTACCATTTGTGCCATTTGTACCATTTGTACCGTTAGTACCATTTGCACCAGCAGCTCCAACTGGCCCTTGAGCACCAGCAGGACCTTGAGGGCCTTGATCGCCTCTGCATGACCATAAAGCAACAGATAATGTCAACGAAACTAGTGAAAGTACTCTATAAAATTTGTTCATGATTTGATGGGTTTTGATTTTTTGGCTTCAGTTACGTAGCAATATTATTGAAATTTGTTCAACTTTGCAAATACAAATATCGCTTTATTTATTTTACGGCAAAATATTTTTTCAAAATAAATAAATTTATTGGCTTTTTAAATCATTATTGATCAATAAATATAATTAATTTTATCGAAAATCTATCAAAAATACACAATTAAAACCCAAACATCAGAAATATTAATTTTATGCAAAATTTAGATTGTCTCAATCAAGTTGCGGAGTTTCATCGAACTTTTAAGCATCCAATTTTAGATTTTCCCCAGATTCCATCAAAGCAACGCTGTGACCTTCGTGTGTCTCTAATAGCCGAAGAATTAACAGAACTTCAAGATGCAATAGATGATAATAATATTGTTGAAATCGCCGACGCTTTAGCCGATATTCAATATGTTTTGGCAGGTGCGATTTTGGAGTTTGGCTTGGGAGAAAAATTCAGAAGTTTATTCGATGAAGTACAACGCTCAAATATGAGTAAAGCATGTAACTCAGTTGAAGAAGCAGAGGCCACAATAAAACATTACGCCGAGAAAGGAACGGAATCTTATTTTAAGGAAATTGAAGGAAAATTTTTGGTATACAGAAAGGGTGATGATAAGACCTTGAAAAATATCAATTACTCGCCTGCTGATTTAAAAGGTATTTTGGCTCACGACCAATAACGTGGATGTTTTATGTCATCTAATAAATAATTACGCGATAATAGTATAAATGAAAAGAATCCAAAACTTCCCTTTAGGGGTTATTTGCGGTGCAGCTTCACGCTTCCTTAAATATGTTAAAATTGATACGCAATCTGATCCAAACTCAAAATCAAATCCTTCGACTGAAAAGCAGAAGGATTTGAGCCTTTTATTGGTGCATGAATTATTGGATTTAGGTATAACTGATGCTCATCTTGATGAATGGGGATATGTTTATGCTACGATTCCGAGCAATTCAGATAAGCATGTGCCAACGATTTGTTTCTGTTCGCATGTTGACACCTCACCTGATTGTAGTGGAGTAGGAGTGAAGCCAATTATTCATTTTAATTGGGATGGAACAGATATAGTTTTACCCGATGACACTACGCAAGTAATCAAGGTTTCGGAGCATCCTGATTTGTTGAAGCAAATCAATAACGATATTATTACCGCAAGTGGTACGACACTATTGGGTGCAGATAATAAAGCGGGAGTAGCTGAAATAATGGCAGCGATGGAATATTTGATGCAAAACCCAACATTGAAGCACGGAAAAATAAAGATTTTGTTTACACCCGATGAAGAAGTAGGGCGAGGAACTGAAAAAGTGGATATGGTAAAACTTGGAGCAGATTTTGGCTACACTATCGATGGTGAAAGTCTTGGAACACTCGAAGATGAAACTTTTTCGGCTGATACTGTGGTCTTGACGATTCATGGAGTAAGTACACATCCAGGTTTTGCGAAAGGTAAGCTCGAAAATGCTATTAAAATTGCGGGTGATATTTTAACTGCTTTACCAAAAGACTCACTTTCTCCCGAAACCACTGAGGGAATGGAAGGGTTCATTCATCCGACCCAAATATCAGGAATTCAAGAATCGGTAAAACTTGATTTTATTATCCGTGATTTTACGGTAGCTGGGTTGCAAGAAAAAGAAGTTTATTTACAAAATGTTGTAAATCAAGTTATCATCAACTATCCTAACTCAACAGTAGATTTCAAGGTAGTTGAGCAGTATCGTAATATGAAAGAAGTTTTGGTCAATCATCCGCAAGTGGTTGCATATGCTTTGGAAGCTATCGAACAAGCCGGCTTGAAGGCAGAAAAACGAAGTATCAGAGGTGGAACTGATGGTTCGAGGTTATCATTCATGGGGTTGCCTTGCCCGAATATTTTTGCGGGCGAACACGCTTTTCATTCAAAACTAGAGTGGGTTTCGGTGCAAGATATGGAAAAAGCTACCCAAGTAATTATTAACTTAGTGCAAATTTGGGAAGAGCGTTCTTAATTCATAAAATTCTGTGTCATGCTGACCTAAATAAGAATTCAGTATTAGAAGTTTTTTATTTATGGTTATTTGACAATTTTTGCTATTCCAATGATATTGTGTTGTAGAGGCAAGGCATGCCTTGTCTCTACTAATGATAATCGTGATTTATTTATTCTCCAGTATATTACTAAAGAATCTTATCTCTTCAAAAAATCCTTCACTACTGCTACAGTTTTCGCAGCATCCTCTTCCATTGGCGTATGCCCTAAGTTCTTAAAAACTACCAAGGTATCGTTCGGCAAATCTGCGTGAAATTTTTCGCCTACTTCAAGCGGAATCAGGAAGTCTTTATCGCCCCAAATAATGAGAGTAGGCATTAATAAATCCTTTATTTGGGAAGTTTTGACATTTAGAATGCCTTTGTTTCTAAACTCCGACATTCTATCAATAAATGCTTGGCGATTGCCTTCTCGTAGGGATAATTCAAAATATCGGTCAACTAAAGTTTCAGTTACTTTGCTTTTATCAGCATAGACATTTTCTATACTTTTTTGTACAATAGAGCGAGGTGTAACGTATTTAAACAAATTCTTGATTACCGGCCAACCTGCTACTTGAAAGGCAATCGGCACCGATTTCGACTTCATGGCGTAGCCACCAGCATCGACCAAAATCATTTTTGAAACTTTTTCGGGGTATTTTACCGCATAATTCCACGCTATCGAGCCTCCAAGTGAGTTTCCCGAAATGATACATTGCTTTACTCCAAGTTTTGTTAAAAAATCGTTGATGAAGGTTGCATAAAATTCTTGTGAGTAATCACTTGTTGGGTTTGGGCCAGTTAGACCATAGGCAGGCAAATCTAATCGGATAATTTTTCGTTCAGATTTTAGAGCATTTACCCAACCATCCCATGTATGTAGGCTCGCACCTGTTCCGTGTAAGAGCACAATAGGAATGCTATCTTGAGCCCAACCTTCTACACGATAATGTACCGACATACCATCGACTTCAATAAATTTTGAATCAGAATTAGTATATTTCTCTTTTAGTTTCTCAAGAGGAATATCACTTTTCCAATATAAGGCGGACAAGCCGACGATTGTTGTGATAATTAATATAAAAAGGATTTTCAAGGCTTTTATTAGCAGTTTCATTTGATGAATGTTTTTTTTAAATTTTTATAAGTCAAATCTAATATCTTTTCCTTTAAAATTTTAAGTTATTTCATTAATTTGTGCAAATTTGTGAATAGAATAAAACCCACTAATATAACTATGGAAATTTCACCTAATAAAACGCTATTAGATTATTTTTATCATTGGGAGGCCACAACTCCTAATAAAATTTACTTGCGTCAACCTTTTGATGATGATTTTGTTGATTATACTTACGAAGAAGTTGGTCAACAAGCACGAAGTTTGGCCGCTTATCTGAAATCACTGAATCTTCCAGCCAAAAGCAATATAGGTTTAGTATCAAAAAACTGTGCTGAATGGCTTATTGCTGATTTTGCAATTATGATGGCGGGTCATATTTCAGTGCCTTTTTATGCTACTTTAACCGATGCTCAAATCAATCAAGTACTAACCCATAGTGCTTGTGAAGTGCTTTTTGTGGGAAAATTAGATGATTGGACAGACATGAAATCGGGTATTCCTGAAAACGTAAAGTGCATTTCGTTTCCTACTTACAATCCTGATGCTTCGCATGTACAATGGAATGATATTTTGGCAAATTACGTACCAATGGCAGAGAATTTTATGCCAAATTTGGAAGATATTTTTACGATCATTTATACTTCTGGTACCACGGGCAACCCAAAAGGTGTGATGTTGAAATATGGTGCTATGGCAAGCGTGATTTACCACACTTGTGATATTGCAAAACTTCACACCCAAAATGCTCGTTTTTTCTCATACTTACCACTTTGCCATATTGCCGAACGAAATATTATTGAAGCTGCAGCAATCACGATGGGTGCAACGATTTATTTTGCCGAAACCCTCGAAAGTTTTGCAAAAAACTTGGCTGCAGCCGAACCAACGCATTTCTTGGCCGTTCCTCGAATCTGGACAAAGTTTCAGTTGGGAATTTTGGGGAAAATGCCCGAAAAGAAACTCAATACTCTATTGAAAATTCCGATTTTGAATAATATAGTAAAGAAGAAAATCAGAAAAGGCTTAGGTTTAGATAAAGCGATTGTCATTTTGACTGGTGCCGCACCGATGCCAAATAGTTTGATTGTTTGGTTTAGAAAATTGGGCATAATTATTCAAGAAGCCTATGGAATGACCGAAAATGTAGGGGCAGTTTGTATGATGCCAAAAGAGCAAGTCAAAGATGGAACAGTCGGGAAAATTTACCCAGGTATGGAGGTGAAAATTGCCGAAGGTTCGGGTGAAATTTTAACCCGCTCAAATTGGAATATGGATGGCTATTATAAAGAACCAGTCCTAACTGCCGAAACAATTGATTCTGATAATTGGATTCATACTGGTGATGTAGGAGAATTAGATGCTGAAAATTATCTAAAAATTACGGGACGGGTGAAAGAAATGTATAAGACCTCAAAAGGAGAGTATGTTGCTCCGTCACAAATCGAATTTAATTTTGCCGATAATAATTTTATTGAACAAATATGTGTAGTGGGTAATCATTTACCACAACCAATCGGACTTATAGTGCTGTCAGATTTAGGTAAAGCGACTGATAAACAGGTAGTTAGAGAAAGTTTGGGAACAACTCTACAATTGGTAAATCCAAAATTAAAAAGTTACGAACGTGTACAAAAATTGGTAGTTTTACGCGAAGCTTGGACAGTAGAAAATAATAAAATGACACCAACCCTAAAAATTAAGCGGAATATTATAGAAACAGAGTTTGCCTCAAAAGTTGATGCGTGGTACAACAAATCGGAAGTGGTAATCTTTGAATAATTCTGGCGGTGCCGCCAAGACAACTTTGAGTTCTGAGTTGAGAGTATTAAAAAAACTCAGAACTCAGAACTCTCAATTCAGAACTATTTAAGAAGTCCCTCTGGAATCGGTTTTTCTAATAAATGCTTGTAAATAAACTGCGTTTTAAGATTATCGAAATGAACTCCTTTATTACCTCCCCAACCATGACGGCCATTCGGGTAAATCATAAACTCAAAATTCTTCTTTTCATCTTGCAATTTGCTAATTAATTGAATGCTATTTTGCATGTGAACGTTGTCATCCATTGTGCCGTGAACAATCTGCAAAACTCCTTTTAGTTTGCTGGTGTGTGTCAGAACATTGGCTGATTTATAACCTGCTGGATTTTCGGCTGGCGTGTCCATATACCTTTCAGTGTAGGCACTGTCATACAAACTCCAATCTACTACGCTTCCGCCTGCCATTCCGTGGGTAAATACATCACTTCCGTAGGTCAAAGCGTAGCAACTCATATAACCGCCATAGCTAAAGCCTGTAATACAGATTTTTGTTGGGTCGGCTATTCCTTTGTCTATCAATGATTTAACGAGCGTTTTATAGTCTTGCATTTCCCAGTAACCTAAATTGCGGTGCATATATGCCACACCTTCTTTACCGAAATGACCGCTTGCACGGTGGTCGAGAGCCACCTGAATGATTCCTTCTTTGGCGTACCATTGTTGGCGAGCCGACCAAGTCCATTGGTCATAAACAGTACCAGCATCTGGGCCTCCATAAATACTCACCAAAACAGGATATTTTTTTCCAGCCACCATATGCTGTGGGTAAGTGATGGTCATCGGCAAATCGTACATTCCATCATCACTTTTTACTCTTAAAAGTTCGGTTTTGGCCAAATTATAATTTTCCATTTCTACACCTTTGATACTGCCCAATTCCCGAAGTATTTTACCTTCATTATCAACAATTGCCATGCTTGTAGGCGTATTAATATTTGAGTAGGTTGTAATAAAATATTTCAGATTTGGCGAAGCATTGATATTTCGGTTGTTAAATGCACCAAAAGTCAGGCGTTTGAGACCTTTTCCATCAAAACCAACTTTGTACAGGTCGAAACGAGCTGTGCTTTCGATACCACGAGCATAGAAATAAACTACACGATTTTTTTGGTCGATGCCTTCAACGTTTTTTACGGTATATTTTCCATCAGTGATATTATTGATGAATTTGCCGTTAATGTCATACAAATACAATTGTTTCCAACCCGTTTTATCGCTGATTATCATCATTTCTTTACCTCCGTCCATAATCGTTAGGCGTTCGTCAGCTTCATCAATTCCAATCCACGATTTTTGAGTTTCGTTATAAATTTCTTTTTTACTACCATCTTTTGGCGAAACATTATAGAGTTTGAGATTATCATTGCCGCGGTTAATCCACTGAAGCATTAAACCACTTCCATCTGGCAACCATGTCGGCCAACCAAAATATTGCTCGTCTTTCTCATTAAAAGCTGCCCAAATAGTTTTTCCACCAGTTGGCGAAACAAAACCAACTTTTGCTTCCGGATTTGGGTCTCCACTTTTTGGGTAGCGAGTTTCTTCGATAAAACCGTGTTGACCTTCGCTACTATAAAGTGGAAACATCATTGTTTTTGACTCATCAAAACGCATATAAGCAATTTTCTTACTATCGGGGCTCCACCAAAACGCACGAAAACGAGTCGGACGACCGAAGATTTCTTCCCAATACACCCATGTGGCGTAGCCATTCAGGGTAGTTTTAGTGCCATCGCTTGTGAGTTTTATTTCTTTCTTAGTTTTGAAATCATACGAATAAAGGTTGTTTTCTTTCGTGTAAGCAATGTAGTTGCTATCGGGAGAAAACATAGCGTTTTTTTCTTCCGCAGCATCGTCGGTTAATTGCGTTTCCGAATCATCGCTTTTCAAAAAAAGGTTACTATTTTTACTGATAATGGTTTTTGTAGGCTTTGCTTTTGGGTGGAGGATTTCATCGCTTGCTTCGGTCGTTTTTCCGGTGCTGACTTCCAAAATCATTGATTTTGCTTCTGCATCAGGCGTGGTTTTTTGAGAGATTAATAATCGCTCATCGTCAAGCCAGCGTTGAATTACAGGTAAGGTTTGGATAAAATTTTTGGGTGTTTTGCCCGTCATTAATTCTTTTTCGTCAAAATCCTTCTTTTGAGCAAAAACTGCTGTACTGGCAAGGCAGAGAAGCAATAGAGTTTTTTTCATGTTTAATAGTTTGAAGATTATAATCGGGCGTAAAAATAGTGAAAATGTTCAATATATCTTTAATCCTGTCAATCCATGGCGTAGGGTTTGCAAACCCTACGCTATGGATTGACAGGATTTGGAGAAAATATTTGTTTTTCAAAAAATAACATTTCCTCTTCAAAATTCATTTTTCTGTGATGTTCTTCTTGATTTTTTATATAATTTCTTACTTGAGTAAGCATAGAATTACTTACGGTAAAAACTCGCAGCGGCGAACCGTCCGTAACCATCTTGCCAACTTAAGTGTGTTGAACAAAGATTTTGTTCCTTTTCCCAATAATAATTATCTCGTTTGATATCTCTTACTACATTACTCAACGAAAAAACTGGCTTAGGACTAATCAAGAGATGTATATGGTCTTCTGTGCCATTAATAAAATCAAGATGATATTCTTTTTGTTTGCAGAATTCTCTGATGTGATCGTATAGTTGCCATTTCCAACTTTTATCAATAAATAGTTCACGATTTTTGGTACTCCAAACCAAATGATACCATAGAGAAAGGTAAGATTGCGAGGCCATTTTTTATAAATAATTTTCGTCCATAGCAACGGGTTTGCAAACGCGTTGCTATGGACGAATTTAGGTAATTTATATGAAATCCCATGCAATCTAACAAAAATCATTTCCTCCCCAAATCAGCCGTAATCGTCAAATAATAAAATGCTCCTACCGTTGGCCCTGCAATGAAACTTACATAAGGCCGATTCAAAATATTTGTTGCCGCTACTTTAAATTGTAAACTCTGTTTTTGGGCATAATACGTCAATTGTGCATCAACATTGTGAATAGCTGGTACATTGCCTATTGCCAATGCCGACTGCCACAAAAATCCTTCCTGATATTTATAGTTTAGCCCAAAACCAATATTTTTTGTAAGTTTTGCATTGCCAAGACCGATATGCATAATCCATCGTGGCGTATTAAATGCTTCTTCAAAACCATCATTATTGGCAGTATTTCGTAATTTTGCGAAAGACGTATTTACACTAAACGAGAAACCTTTATAGAAATTATAGCTCAATCCGATACTCGCACCGTAGTTTCTCACAATGGTTTTTGAGTTTGTCCAGAGGCGATAACGAGCTTGTTTATTGCGGTCATACATGTAAAATGCCAGCGAATCAGCATTCGTACCGAGCGGTACATTTGCCTCAATTTGAGCCATGAAGTTTCTGTAAACATTATAGTATAAATCGGCATCGATAAAAAGTTTTTTGCCCACAGGATAACCTTTGTAGCCAATCTCAAAACTATTGACATACTCTGGTTTCAAGTAATTATAATCGTTTTTACGGAGAAGATTTTTGTTTTTTATGATGGCTTCGTTTTGAGTGAATTTATTGATATTAATATCTTGGTTCACAGCCGCTGCAAAATCATCAATGGTTTTTCGTAAATACGAATTCTCAAAAATACCTTGCGACATTATCGGTAAGCCACCCACACGCTTTACACCACCGCTGTTGATATTTGAAAAAGCCTCAAACAAACTCGGAAAGCGATAACCATTTTGGTATGAAAGTCGGAAATGATTATTTTCGTTGAGAGAATAAACCAATGATGCTCGTGGATTGAAACGCAAATCGAAATACTGATTTTTATCAACTCTGAGTATTAGTAAAAATTTAAGTTTTTCATCGAAAAAGGTTTTACTTCCTTGCACAAAACCGCCCACTTTCCAATAATAAATATTTTTGCCACTCTCTTTTGGATTGATGAAATAATTTCCGTCAGGAACGACAATGTAATTTCGGTAATCGAAACCTGCCATAACACCAAAACCTTTTTTGTGAAGTATTGGTGAGAGTTTTTTGCTCAAATCTGTCAGGCCTTCGGTGTGAAACATGTAAGATTGCACTCGCAGAGCCGCTCCAATATCCCAATTATTGATGTCACCTAATTTTGTAATCAAGTCATCAAAAGCGGGCGTATTTGGTTGCGGGCGACCTTTATCTGCTTGCGTTCTAGCCAAATTTAGTGCTTCAATTACGCTTTTGCCAGCTTTGGTTTGGGTATTATATTCGTTTGTAAAATCAGTAAACCAAACATTATCCGACTTGAAACTACGGTCGATATTTTCGGCCATCGAACGAATATTATAAGACTTTCCTGTGTTTTCGCTTGTCAAATACGCCCTAATTTGCGTGCTTGGACTTTGATAAGTTATCGTATTTTGAGACAAACGATAATCATTCAGGCGAAAACGATTGGTGCGTTGATATACATTATCGAGTTGAGCGATTTTGAAACTATAAGTAATTTCATGCTGAGGTTTAAGCGGAACGCCGCCCGTACGATAGTTTAAAGAAAAATCAGCTTTGAGATTATTGATAGAATAGTCGGTTACTTCTTCTTCAAAATAGCCAGTTCGAGCAACTACATATCTTTTTCCACCGAGCGTCAGTGTTCTTCGATTTGGCGATTCATTGCCATAAGAATTTACATAATCGGCTCCTACATTATCTTTTTCGAGTAAATTCACCGAAGTGTTTGCCGTAGGATTAAGGTCGAGTGTTGAGTTAGCAATCCAATCATAACCTTTCTGATACCCAAAGTTTACCTTAAACGCCCATTTTTCACTGAGTTTTTTGGCATAACGTAAACTCGTCTCCGAAAATAATTTTGGGTCGATTGTTGGATTCGACAAATGATTAACTCCAGTTTTTTGTTGTACACTAATGCCTTCCGATTCAAACGGATTGAGGGTCAGTAAATTTACCAAACCATTCAGCGAATTCATGCCATAAAGTGCCGAAGCCACTCCTGGAATCATCTCAACTTGGCGAATATCAAGGTCGGTTGTCCCCATTCCCGAGGCAATCGGAGAGCCAATATGTGGGGCTTGGTTGTCAATGCCATCAACTAGTTGTACAAATCGCACATTGGTTGTGTTCGTAAACCCACGAGCATTATAGACCCTAAAACCCAAACTCGGCGTAATCAACTGCACACCTTTGATGTTTTCGATGGCATCAAAATAACTCAAAGCCGCACTTTGCTGCATTTGTTTCAATGTCAATAATTCAATACTCGTTGCCGATTTTAGATAGTTTTCTTTGTTCCTAGAAGCTGAAACTACAACTTCATTCAAGATTTGTGATTTTAAAGTATCAGCTTCTTGAGCTTGGCTTAATTGTGGGAAAACTATTCTAAAAATCGTTATATATATTAAAATATAACGATAGGTATAGCAAAGTAGTTTTTTAAACATTCTTAGAGTTTTTTTGAGTATTATACTAAAACAGTTCGTTATATTTGCAAATATATAACGAAGAACTGGTGAACGAAAAAAAATGACAAGTTTTTAGAGAATCAGCTGCGTAAATACCCAACTCAAAGCCTTAAAAAGATAGACTATATAATTCTAAAAAATCCCTATGACATCATTATTATTACTTTTATTGCTATTGTGCTTAGTTGCTTTTTTGTACTCTTCTGTCGGGCATGGGGGAGCAAGCGGATATTTGGCCCTTATGGTCATTATGGGCGTAGCTCCCGCAATGATGAAGTCATCGGCATTAGTGATGAATTTGGCCGTTTCTTTATTTTCGTTTATTGGCTTTTACAGAGCAGGACATTTTCGCTTCAAACTTTTTTTGCCATTTGCTCTGGCCAGTATTCCAATGGCATTTTTGGGAGGAACAATGACGCTTTCTGATTCTATTTATAAGAAAATTCTTGCCGCATGTATCTTGTTTTCAATCGTTCGATTAATCTATAAGTTCGATACCGATGAAAAAAATAGACCCATTCCAATATGGGCAGGGGTTCTTTCGGGTGGGCTAATTGGTTTACTTTCTGGCATGATTGGCATTGGTGGAGGTATCATTCTTAGCCCCTTGATGCTTTTGATGCGATGGGCAAATTTGAAAGAAACGGCTGCAGTTTCGGCACTTTTTATCTTTGTTAACTCTCTTTCAGGTCTTTATGGTCAACTACAAAAAGGAGGTATCAATCTCCCAGAAAATATGCAGTGGGCAGTTTTGGCTACAATTATCGGTGGCTTGACTGGTTCTTATTTTGGTAGTCAAAAATTTAAAAATCCGACACTAAAAAAGCTTTTGGCGGTTGGTTTGGTCATTGCATGTTTGAAATTGATTTTAACGTAATGTGCGGAAAATACCGATTCTAACGAATTTTATATGAACGCCCAATTTGGACGTTCTTACCTGCAAAATTTTATGAGTGTAGAAACATATTCATTTTTTCGTCAAAAGACTGTTGAAACTCTTCATGTAGCTTTTTGAAAGCCACAATCAGTTGTTTTCCTTCTTCGGTGACAATAGTTCCGCCACCTTTTTCTCCACCTGTTTGTGTAATGATAATAGGCTTAATTGTATGTTGATTTATCGAATTTACTAAATCCCACGCCTTTTTATACGACATTCCCATTTGTTTGGCCGCTTGACTAATAGAACCAGTTTCAATGATATTATCGAGTAGTTCGAGCCTGCCTGGGCCAAGAAAACGGTCATCTTCACTCTCAATCCTGAGCATTCCTGTTACTCGAAAAGTCTTTTCTGGTTTCAATATATCTTTAATAAGCATTGGCTTGAGCAATTTTGGTGCGGTAAATATAAAAATTCTTTGGTATATTTTTTTACAATGATTAGACTCCTCAGAATGTGTTTAAATATTGTTAGCTTTCTTATGGATCGTACGATTTTTGGCTTTTGGATACGGTTCGATTGGATTTTAGACTAAACGGGACAAAAAGTAGGTGCCGAGTAAACCTATATGATTTATCATTTCTTTCAAGATACACTCAAGGAGCAAGGTCATATTGATAACATAAGTTAATTCTGAATTTAATTGTATTGAAGAATATTGATATGAATGAATTGCTATGCAGAGCCATTTCATGCAAGGTCTCTACATTTTTATTCACGAAAATAGCATCATTCTACTATTTCATTTACTTTTTATATTAATATGTAAAATTTCTAAAATTTATTACTCTACTTATTTGGTAGATTAAATATAGATTCTTAATTTTGCTCCATCAAGTAGAATGAAACTATACAATGAGTCTAAAAATCATTTGTAAAAATTAACAATCATGCAAAAAAAACCAGTTTGGCTGCCACCAAACTGGAAGAGTTTAACAAAAAATAATATCACCACTAAATGACTCCCGACAGCCATCCGAAGATGGTCTGCCAAGACCGTATTTTATATTAAACCAATACAAATTAATGAAAAAACTTTTAAATTCAATACTGTTTTTAGGTGCAATTCTTTTGCCCTTTTTCGGTTCGGCTCAAGACAAGCCTATTATCAACGCCACCGTTTCGGGTAAAGTGTTGGATGAGATTACAAATGAAGTACTCATTGGTGCCACCGTTTCAATTAAAGGTACAACCAATGGTGCTTCCACTGATGCAAATGGAGATTTTGCCCTGATTACCGGTCAAAAATTGCCTTTTACGCTTATTGTTACTTATGTAGGATACGTAAAAAAAGAAATCGTGATTAATGAAAGTAAAGTAACTATCAAACTTAACCAAGATGTGAATAAATTGGCTGATGTGGTGGTCTCATCGCGTCGCCGTCAGGAGGCGGTGCAAGATATTCCGATTCCAATTTCTGTTATTCGTGGGGCTGCGGCCGAAGATGCTGGGGCATTCAACGTAAATCGTTTGAAAGAACTCGTTCCGACAGTTCAGCTTTACGCTTCAAACGCACGAAATACAACTTTAAATATTCGAGGTTTAGGTTCGACGTTTGGTTTGACCAACGATGGTATTGACCCAGGCGTAGGTTTTTATGTCGATGGCGTGTATTATGCTCGTCCAGCCGCTACTGCTCTCGACTTTGTTGACATCGATCGTGTGGAGGTCTTACGAGGGCCACAAGGAACACTTTTTGGCAAAAACACAACGGCTGGTGCTTTCAATATTACTACTCGTGAAGCAAGTTTCGACCCAACTGCCAGTTTTGAATTGAGCTACGGAAACTATGGCTATATTCAAGCAAAAGGTTCACTTTCGGGGCCATTAAGCAAAAAATTAGCAGCAAGAATGTCTTTTTCAGGTACGCAACGTGACGGTCTATTTTACAACATAAAGACCCAACAAAACATGAATGATATTAATAATCTTGGTGTGAGAGGGCAGTTATTATATACGCCAACGGATAAAATTAAAATCACTTTCATTGCCGATCTTACGAACCAAAAGCCAACTGGTTATGGTTGGCCTGTGGCTGGTGTTGTAGTAACTAAACGTGCAGCCTATCGTCAGTTTGATGCCATTATTAAAGACCTAAATTATAAATTGCCATACAGCAGTCCATTTGAGAGAATTGTTGACCTTGATACGCCATCAAAGGCCGATAATCAACTGGGTGGGGTCTCATTGAATGCTGATATTAAAATTGGTAATGGCACTTTAACCTCAACTTCGGCGTGGCGTTATTGGAGATGGATTCCGCTGAATGACCGTGACTACACGGGCTTACCGATTTTTACAATCTCTTCAGGAAATTCTGTGCATGAACAATTATCGCAAGAAATTCGCTATTCAGGAAAAATCTCTTCAAAATTGAGTGGAGTTGTGGGCGTTTTTGGCTTGTGGCAAGATTTGAATTCAGACCCTGTCCAGACCGAAGAAGCAGGTTCGGCACAATGGCGTTTTGCTCAAAGTTCAACAAGTGCTTTATGGAAAACCGCAGGTTTGCTTGATAACTTTGGTATTCGTACAACTAACCGAATTCAAAGCACAAGTCTAGCAGCTTTCAGTCAAGCGGATTGGTCAATCACTGAAAAACTACATGTTTTGCCGGGTATCAGATATAATTATGATAAGAAAACCGCTAATTATAAAAGAGAAACCTACGGTGGACTCCAAACAAATGATGCCGCTCTGATTGCCCTCAAAAACGCGGTTTATACCAATCAAGCATTCGATACAGAAGCATCCGAAGGAAATTTTTCGGGACAACTCACTTTGCAATATAAAATTAATAAAAATATTAACAGTTTTGCCACATATTCGCTTAGTTATAAGCCAGTTGGCGTTAATATTGGTGGTTTGCCAACCGCCAGCGGACGAGTTTTGGTTGAACTCGCAGAGGTAAAACCAGAATTTGTGAAACACATTGAAGTAGGTTTTAAAACAAAACCATCATCTAATTCTGTCTTAAATATCATAATCTTTAATGATGAAATAAAGGATTATCAAACGCAAGTGCAAACGCCCGAACCTGGGGTTAATAGGGGGTATTTAGCAAACGCCGAAAAAGTAAGAGTAAGAGGAGTGGAGGTAGATGGAAATATTAGAATAAATAATCATTTTACTTTCAATGCTGCATTGGCCTATACTGATGGAAAATATGTTTCATTCACTAACGCACCAGTACCATTAGAAGAAGTCGGAGGAACTCAGGCTTTCAAAGATGTTTCGGGCGGACGCTTACCCGGAATTTCAAAATGGTCGGGTTCGTTTGGGGCCGAAGCAACTACTAAAGGAAAACTGCTGGGCTTAAAAGGTAATTATTTTGCCGCTTTGGATGTCTATTTTCGATCGGAATTTTCATCAAGTCCATCGCCTTCTCAATTCTTAAATATTGATGGATATTATCTGCTCAATGGTCGAATTGGTTTCAGAGCATCAAATGGTATTTCACTTTTTGTTTGGGGTAGAAACCTTGCCAACAAAGACTATTTCGAGCAATTATTGGCTGCCCCAGGCAGTGCTGGTCAATACGCAGGTATTCTGGGCGACCCTCGTACTTATGGTACGACCCTTCGTTATTCGTTTTAATAAGATTTGTGTCACTCCATTTTTGTCGAAAGATGGAGTGACTTGATTTAAAATGTCAATGTTTTGCCCAAATAAATAGGTTTTTTTTATTAATTTCGGCTTTTAAATATAATATTTCATATGAAAAAAAATCAAACCCAATTTAGTTTTTTAGGAGTTTTAGCTTCGATAATCTTATTTTCTTTTAGCATCAAAACTGATGATTCGGACTACGAAAAAGAAATAAAAGCGTGGCATAAAAATCGTATTGAAGGACTAAAAAAAGAAAATGGTTGGCTGAATTTGGCGGGTTTGTTTTGGCTCGAAGAAGGTAGAAATTCTTTTGGAGGAAACGCCGAAAACAAAATTATTTTCCCAAAAGATAGAAGCAATGCCTTTTTGGGTGATATAATTTTATCGAATGGAGAAGTTTTTGTAGAAACAAAAGCCGATGCTGAGGTTTTTAATGAAAATGATAAAGTTGAAAAATTAAAAGTTTTTCCTGCCGAAAAACCTATCGTGCTGAAACATAATACTTTACGTTGGTTTGTGATAAAACGTGGCGAACGCTACGCCATCCGATTGCGAGATTTAGAAAGCCCATTTTTGAAAGAATTTCATGGAATTGAAACCTTCATAGTTGACTCCAAATGGAAGCTAAAAGCCAAGTTTGTACCAACGGCAGGCAAGAAAATTGCCATTTTGGACATAACTGGTCAAACTTCACAACAAGATTCGCCTGGCGTTTTGGTCTTCACAATTGCAGGAAAAGAATATAAATTAGATGCTTTGACCGAGGGTGAAGAGTTTTTCATCATCTTCGGCGATAAAACCAATAAGAAAGAAACCTACGGAGCGGGTAGATTTGTATATGCTACCAAGCCCGATGCCGAAGGATATACTTTTCTCGATTTCAACAAAGCCTATAACCCACCTTGTGCTTTTACACCTTATGCCACTTGTCCGTTGCCACCGAAGCAAAATCTTTTACCGATTGAGATAAAGGCTGGCGAGAAAAACTACGGACACCATTGAGATAGATTAATCTTCTAAAACTAATAAAATCCTATGAAAAGCAGAATTTTACTCGCTTTGATGCTATGCTCATGCCCGATTTTTGCCCAAACTACACGGGTTGTGCAAGATGAAGAACAACTTTGGCTCGGATATTTCAATCAAACTCGCCTAACTGATCAATGGGGAATTTGGTTTGATACACATTTTCGTACAACCGAACATTTTATCAAAGAGCCATCGAGATTTCTAGGTCGTTTGGGGGTGATGTGCTACATAAACGACGATTTAAAGTTTACGAATGCTTATAATTATGCTCATCATTTTCCCGAAGAAGGACACGCCAATGTTGCTCAACCCGAACACCGAATTTGGCACCAACTACAGTTGCATACGAAATACGGAAAAGTCCGAACCATGCAGTGGATTCGATTGGAAGAGCGTTTCAGACGAAAAATAAAAAACGATAATGAGCTTGCTGATGGCTATAGATTCGATGAGCGAATAAGAGCAAATATGCTGGTCAATATTCCATTGAGCCAAAAAGGTATTGTGCCAAAGACTTTTTCTGCTATTTTGAATGATGAAATCATGGTAAATTTATCAAAAAACAATGTTTATAATGTTTTCGACCAAAATCGTTTTTTTGTTGGGCTGGCCTATAACATTGATTCTCACTCAAATTTTCAATTCGGCTACATGAATGTTTACCAACAATTGGCTGCGGGAAATAAATTCAGAAATATCAATAGTATCAGACTTTTCTATTTTCAAAACCTTGATTTTAGAAAGAAAAAGCATTGAAATTATGATTTCTAAAAAGACAAAATACGCCCTTAAAGCACTCCGAATTTTGGCAACACATTTTGGCGAAAACTCCCCAATGACTGTACCAGATATTATTGCCGAAGAAAGTTTGCCTCGCCGATTTTTGGAATCAATTCTGCTTGATTTGCGTCGAGGAGGAATTTTACAAAGTTCACAAGGCAAAAACGGTGGATATTTCTTGAAAGAACCACCCAATCAAATTCCATTGGCTCGTTTGATTCGATTAATAGATGGCCCAATTGCCCCAACGCTTTGTGTTTCATTGCATTTTTATGGAAAATGCGATGATTGCATAAGCGAAGAAGCCTGTAAAATTCGTCCGTTGATGATGAAAGTGCGTGATGCCAATCTGAATGTTTACGAGAACATTACTTTGGCAGATATGCTTTAATTTTTTATCGAACTTGTCCATATTAAAACTAAAATACAAATCGAAATTAATTTTGCCCTTAAACCAACTAAACTAATTAATTAATTTTTTGGGGTTTGTTGAACGACAAACTTAAATCATCAAATCGAAAAGGTTTGTTAGCTATAAATGTTTGCGGAGATTCTACATAATCCATGTAGCGGTTCGACCGAGTAATCGCTTTACCCAGCCATGAGACTTACTTTATTAATTGAATAATTAAGGTCATAAACTATTAACGAAATAGTAAAGGTCTCATAAGCCATGATAGATGATTCGAACCCACCCACGACAATTGAGCCATTCGTTTGGTGATTTTGTTGTATTTCTGCTCTGAGTAGATATATCATTTATCTACTCCGACTATTTTTTATACGAAATATATTATCTTTACGCACCTTAATAATAAATTGTACAACATGAAGAAAGTATATCTCAGTGATTCGGGGCCGAAAGTATCGGAAGCCATTTATGGATTTTGGCGTTGGGAAAATTTAGAAAATACTCCAGCCAAAATGGAGCAAATCATTAATTTATGCTTAGAATTGGGCATAAATACCTTCGACCACGCCGATATTTATGGCGATTTTACCATCGAAGAGCAATTCGGAAAAATCATTGCCAATAAATCTTTCAAGCGTGAAGACATCGTGCTTTTTGGTAAATGTGGTATTCGCAAGAATGGGAAAGTAACGTATTTTGATAACTCTCATAATTATATCCTAAGTAGCGTTGAAAGTTCACTGAAAAAACTTAAAACCGATTATTTAGATATTTTCTTACTGAATCAAAGTGATTTTTTAGCTGACCCAGAACAAACAGCCATGACTTTGGCCGAAATCGTTAATTCAGGGAAAGTAAAACACATTGGAGTTGCTAATTTTACGGCATTCCAACACCAATTATTGGCTTCTTATCTCACGATTCCAATCGTGACGAATCATATCGAACTAAATTTAATGAATATCTCGGCTATCGAAGATGGTCGTCTGGATTTTATCAAGCAAAGTTTCAGCAAACCTTTAGCTTGGGCTCCGCTAGCTGGTGGTGAAATATTAGAAGGAAAAGATGGAAAATCGTCGGTTTTGAAAACAAAATTGGAAGCAATCGGTAAAAAATATGAAGCCAATGTAGAGCAAACGGCCGTTGCATGGTTAATGCAATTGGGTACTTTACCAATCATTGGTTCATTATCGGAAGCTCGTATTCGCAACGCTGCCAGTGCCTCAGATATTAAATTAGGCCGTGAAGATTGGTACGATATTTACCAAACTTCGGTGGCATCTTAAACAGAGTGCTGAGTTTTGAATTCTGAGTTACCAACTCATTTTTAACTCTAAACTCAGAACTCTAAATCGCACGGGCGACCCCGTCAGAACTCTAAACATGGCAATTGTAGAAAATATTCGGTTCATCGAAAAAGAAATTGAAGGGAAAGATGTAACGTTGGTGGCTGTATCGAAAACCAAGCCTGTAGAAATGCTGATGGAAGCCTATAATGCTGGTTTTAAGTGTTTCGGCGAAAACTATGTGCAGGAATTGGTTGATAAACATGAAGCGATGCCAAAGGACATTGAATGGCATTTTATTGGTCATTTACAATCGAATAAGGTGAAATATATTGCTCCATTCGTGAGTTTGATTCATTCGGTAGATAGTTTTAAATTATTGCAAGAAATCAACAAACAAGCGGCCAAGCATAACCGAGTGATTGATTGTTTATTGCAGATTTATATTGCTGAAGAAGACACCAAAAGCGGTATGACTGAAGTGGAATGTTTGGAGATTTTGAAAACCGAAATGTTGGAAAAACTACCAAATGTACGAATCGTAGGCCTTATGGGCATGACAACCCTTACCGAAGACGAAACTCAAATCAGAAAGGAGTTCAAGAAGCTGAAAGATTTTTATCAATCATTAACCATTAATAATTCACCCACAGCGGCGGCAGCATTCACCATTCTTTCCATGGGCATGAGTGGCGATTACGGTATTGCCATCGAAGAAGGTAGCAGCATGATTCGAGTTGGTAGCAAGATTTTTGGCGGTAGAATTTATCAAAAATAGATAATTTTTGTGACACATTTTTTAATGTGTCACAAATTGAATCAACCCACCTGAAAACATCTCATACTGATACTTCCCATTTCCATACCTTCGTAAGTATATTTGATAGCTTCATTTGGATGAATCAAACCCGTACTATAAACCATCGGTAAATAATGGTCGAGAGATGGATGAGCCATTTGTCCAACTTGGCCAAATGCCTTGAAATCTGCCAAATCTGCAAATTGGCGATTATCCAGTTTATTCTTTACGATTGTATCAAATTCAACTGCCCAATCATAAGAACTTGGATTGGTTTCTCCCCATTTAACTTGACGAAGATTATGTACGATATTTCCGCTCGAAAGTATCAAAACGCCTTTATTTCTTAGGTTTTGTAATTCTTTTGCCAACTCATAATGATATTGCGGTGGTTTCGAGAAATCAATGCTCATCTGAAAAGTTGGAATATTGGCAGCAGGATAAATATGACGCAATACTGACCAAGCACCATGGTCGAGTCCCATTTGGTGTTCTTCCAAAATATTGATAGATTTTACTGCTTTAATCACCTCATTAGCCATTTCTGGCGAGCCTTTCGGTTCGTAGTTTACTTTGTATAATTCATCAGGAAATCCACCAAAATCATAAATTGTTTTTGGAAAAGGATTGACCGAAACATACGTTTTATTCATCGTAAGCCAGTGAGCCGAAATCACCAAAATGGCTTTTGGTGTTTCGATAGTTTTGCCCAAAAGAGTTAAACTATCAGTAAATTGATTATCTGCCAAGGCATTCATCGGGCTACCGTGACCGATAAACACAACAGGCATTTTATCTGATTTCGGAAATTCGTCCGAAATGTTTTTTAATTCTTGTAAGTTCATATTTTTAAAAGGTTAAGTACTTAGACGAAATGAGACATTAGACAAAACACTAAAATCAAGAATTTACATCATTTTAATTTGTCTAATTACTTACACCTTAAGAATTTTTAAAAACTTTACGTTTTTTAGCATAGGTGTCTTTGTTTGAAGATATTTAAAATACTATTTGTTTTTTTGTAACTAAAATACATATTTTATTGAACTTTTTGTTATTTGGCATAAGTTAATCATTGAATCTTAATTACATACAATAACATTGTATGTATATACAACTAATTTTATGAACCCAAAGTTCCCTCAGTTTTTATTTTTTAATTACCTTCACAAAATAATCATAATAATTGCTTCAAACTTCTTTTTTAAAAATGAATATCCAATTTTTAATTCTCCTATTTTTAATAACTTTTTCGCAATGCAACATCGATAAAGTGTTTGATAATGAGCATGATATGAACAAACAAACGATTCCACTCGGAGGGAATGCTTGGACTACAAATAGAGCGGCTATTAAGGAAGAGGGCTTAATAAATTGGAATTCTGATTTGACGATTTGTCGAACTTATTTCAAAGTTGCCCAAAAAGGTTCACTCAAAGTATCGGTTCTGATGAATCCGAAAGGAAGTAAAAGTAAAATCAGTGTAAGTGTTTTAGGAAAAAGTATTGAGTTTGTGGCGGAAGGCGATGCAGAAAAGGAATTTTTTGTTGGAGAATGGAATCTGCCGCAGTCGGGCTATATTTCGGTAGATATAAAAGGCATGACTAAATCAAATGCCAACTTCGGGACGATTTCGAGTTTGGTTGTGAGTGGAACTTCAGTTTCTTCTGAGCTTACTTTTGTAAAAAATAACGAAGGTAATTTCTTTTATTGGGGAAGAAGAGGGCCTTCAGTTCATTTGCGTTATTCGACTGATGGCTTAGAAAATATAGAATGGTTTTATAATGAAATCACGATTCCGAAAGGGAATGATGTGATTGGTTCGTATTTTATGGCCAATGGTTTTGGGGAAGGTTATTTTGGAATGCAGGTAAATTCGGAAACTGAACGAAGAGTTTTGTTTTCTGTTTGGAGTCCGTTTGCAACCGATAACCCTGCCATAATTCCTCAAGACCAAAAGATTTTACTTCTAAAAAAAGGCGATGGCGTTTACACGGGCGAGTTTGGCAATGAAGGTTCGGGTGGACAAAGCTATTTGAAGTATGATTGGAAAGCTGGAAACACGTATCAATTTTTGTTGCAAGGGAAGCCAACGGCTGATAATTATACTACTTACTCGGCATACTTTTTTGCCCCCGAAGAAAACCAATGGCGACTAATAGCGAGTTTCAAAAGGCCGAAAACATCGACTTATTTGAAAAGCTTGTATTCTTTTCTTGAAAATTTTATTCCCGAAACTGGTAATCAAGAACGAATGGGAAATTTTGATAATCAGTGGGTTTTTACTGCCAAAAATGGCTGGACGGAACTCAATCAAGTAACGTTTACAGCCGATAATACCGCACGAAAAGGCTATCGAGTTGATTATGACGGAGGTATTAAAGATGGTCAGTTTTATTTAAGAAATTGTGGATTCTTCAATGAAAATACTTCGCTCAATCAGCAGTTTACAAGACCACTCAAAGGTAAAACGCCTTCGATTGACTTATCAAAGTTGCCTTAGTATGAAAACTCTTTTTGAGTAATTTCAAGTTAAATAGTACACAGTCAATAATCGGCAAGTCCGCAATAAGATAATAAACTTATAGAAAGATATTTAGCTATTTACAAATTTGTTGCTTAATTCTATTTTGATACTTTTTAATTGAAAACAAAAAATTATGAATAAACTTTTTTTGAAAGCAGGTTCACTTTTGGGAGCAGTAGGAGTGATGGTTGGTGCTTTTGGGGCTCATGCTCTTAAGCCAATGCTCACGGCAAGCGGCCGATTTGAAACTTTTGAGACGGGCGTTCGCTACCAATTTTATCATGCTATCGCATTGATTTTGATTGGGATTATCTCGAAGCATATTTCAAACAAATTTCTTATTTACAGTGGCTATTGTATTTTAGTTGGTGTATTGATATTTAGCGGGGCCTTATATACCATTTGTTTTACTGGCCTTAATGTTTTCGGTGCGGTTGCTCCAATCGGTGGTACTTTCTTAGTATTGGGTTGGTTATTACTATTTTGGGCAATTAGGCAAGATTAAATAAATCAAGGATTTGATTGGAATATATATCTTACTTTCCAATCGAATTTTTAATGAACCAAGACCAGTTTTAAACTCAACTCCACAACTTCTCCCATACTTTTACAATTCAAAAATTTTGTGTCTTTATAATGCCTAGTAAGGTCCTGTTTGAGCAACTCAAGATTGGCATGTAATGAAAGCGTGTCTTTTTTCATCGTATCAATTAAATCGTGCATTCTGCTTTTTTCTTCTCGTAATCGATTTGCAATGAGGGTGCGTTCTTCTGCTTGGTATTGTTTTACTGACTCTGCCGTTAAGTATTTCATACCCATTTGAATCATGGCATAGTTTTGTTTAAAATATTGAGGCATATAGACTGATTTTGATGATTCATATGATTGTTGGTCGAAGTCAATGGCTCGCAGCCGATAGTGAAAATCTTCAAAATCGGGTGTGACGATTATAACAAAATTTGATGAATGCATATCACCCAAAAGTCTTACAAAACAACGCTCATTAAACTTTATAAACTCTTTACTTAAACGAATTGGATTAAAATTAGCATCATTTAGGTGGTTATTCATAAACTGGTCGGCAGGAATACCGGCAATGTGCTCTTCAACCAAGGTATCTTCATGCGTGCAGTAGCCAATCACATTTGGCGAAAGTAAGTGTTCCAACTCAAGGCCATAGATGCGAGAAGCATCTGCTAATTTTATATAAAAATAGTCATGATTATCGTTGATTTTATTCACTATTCTAATTCTGAA
This sequence comes from uncultured Emticicia sp., assembly GCF_937903345.1. Lineage (GTDB taxonomy): Bacteria > Bacteroidota > Bacteroidia > Cytophagales > Spirosomataceae > Emticicia. The sequence goes on from NZ_CALCZQ010000030.1 coordinate 389,580, forward strand.
TGGTCTTGTATTAGCATAGGTGCAGGTATCGACTCTATCAACGACCAAATGTTTTATCACGGCATCATCGCCATCGGTTTTCAAATCAGCGTAAATTTTTTTTAAAGCCTCATAAATTTCTTCGAGGTCATTTTGAGGATACATTACTGTTTCCCAAAGCGTATCTTTTCCCTTTTTATCATAGAGTGGAAACGCATTATCGAAACGCAATAAATCTGTATATTTAATAGGCAATTCTTTTTCGCGACCATACTTTGAAAGGTATTTTCGTAATTTTTGTGATATTTTAAATGGTACTTTCTTCTTGGTGATGAGTGCCATAAGTACTTTTTTATTTGGATTAATTTCGAATAATCAATTTAATTTTTCGCAAAATACAGAATCAATTGTCATTTAGTAAAAAAAAACTATAAATTTTACCTTTATAAAGATAAATAGTTTCAATAAAAATATAACTTTGTCATTAGTAAACCTGTAACTCAAAATACTTAACATTCGATTTCTATGGAAAACATGCAAGAAAGAAAAAGTAATACAGCTATGACGGCGGGCCTCGTTTTGGCTTGTGCATTGGCAGCTCTTTTTGGATTTCTTTACTTCAACGCTCGACAGGATATTGATTCTAAAAACGTTGACATTTCAACAAAAACTAAAGAGTTATTGTTGACAAATACCAAACTTGACTCAATTTCAGCCGAATTAGATAAAAAAATTGCAGAAGTTAGTTCTCTTGGTGGACAAGTAGCTGACCTTGAAGCTTTGAAGGCTCAACTTATAAACGATAAGAAAAACTTAGTAAACTCTAAGAGTGTTTCGATTCGTGATTTTGAAAGCAAAATCAAAGGATATGAGGCTGCTTTGAGTGCAAAAGATGTTGAAATTGCCAAGTTAAGAGAAGAAAATGCTCAGTTGACCACCGAAGTAAAAACACTGGGCAATGAAAACTTGAATTTAAAAACTAATGTTTCGACCTTAAAAACTGATAAACAAGCACTCGCTGATTCAGTTTATGCAACAACTGTTAAGAATAAAGAATTGGCTGAAAAAGTAACTCTCGCTGCTGCTTTAAAAGCTATGAATGTTTCGGTAAATGCAATTAATTCTCGAGGTAAGGAGCGTGAAGGTGGTGAATATAAAGCAAAACGTGTAGATAAGGTAAAAATCTCTTTCAAGTTAGTAGAAAACCCTTTGACTAAGCGTGAAAATAAAGTAGTTTATATGCGTATGCTCGACCCACAAGGTAACTGTATTTCTGATATGGCGACTGGTTCTGGTGCGTTTAATTTTGGTGGAAAAGAAATGGTTTACACTGCCAAACAATCAGTAATGTATGATAACTCTGGTCAGAATGTTGATTTTATCTATTCTCGTGGAGCGAATTACTCAAAAGGAAAATACAATATCGAACTTTATTCTGAAGGATTTAGCATCGGTCGTGGTATTTTTGAAGTAAAGTAATTCTTGTTCTTCTGATTAAAAAAGAGAGGGTCTGTTCTTTTATTAGGGCAGTCTCTCTCTTTTTTTTGTTTCAAGATTTAATTATTGACGATAAAGAAAACTACTTTTATTAAAGAAACTTATTGATTTTAGTATTATATCGCTTCGATTTTTAGTATTTTTTTGCTTCGTGAACTGTCACATGTCTTTTGTTATTATTAATAAAAAGTACAAAGCAATGAGAAAATGTACTTTTCTACACTATCATCTTAAGTAACAGGATATTATTAATTAACAAATTTGCAAAAAGCTAAATAGCTGTCTGAATACTAATTATCATAATTGGATCTGTATACTAATAACTGTGGAGTAAATAAGAAGAAAAAAATCCATTTGTAAAACTCGACAAAAAAAGGCAATACTAAATTTTGATTTAATATTGCCTTTTACACAAATAAAATTATTATTTATTCTATAACTGGAGTTGTTACATCAACAGGAGTATCGATTTTATCCATAAACTCTTGATAATTCGTTAATTTCTCAAATGGACGTTTACCAATCAATTCCACTAAATCAGATTGATGAAGAATCTCCTTTTTAAGTAATTCTTGTGCTACTTTTTCCAATTCTTCACGTTTCTCTATCAATAATTCTTTTGTTCTTAGATAGGCACCTTCAATAAGTTTTTTAACCTCCTCATCAATAGTTTTGGCAGTATCTTCCGAATATGGTTTCGTGAACGACATTTCGCCTTGTCCTTTTGAATCATAGAAAGAAACATTTCCGATTTTATCATTCATGCCATATATACTAATCATACCATACGCACTTTTTGTAATACGTTCTAAGTCGCTCAATGCACCAGTTGTAATTTTTCCAAAAACAACTTCTTCTGCAGCACGACCGCCGAGCGTCATACACATTTCATCGATTAGTTGCTCAGTTCTATACAGATATTGTTCTTTCGGCAAATATTGTGCGTAGCCCAATGCTGCAATTCCACGAGGGACGATACTAACTTTTACTAATGGATTAGCGTGCTCTAAAAACCAACCAGCCACAGCGTGGCCTGCTTCATGATACGCGACTATTTCTTTTTCTTCTGGCGAAATCAATTTATTTTTCTTCTCCAATCCTCCAATTTCACGGTCAATTGCATCATAAAAATCAATCATTTCAATAGCAGGTTTACCTCTACGGGCAGCCAAAAGAGCCGCTTCATTACAAACATTTGCAATTTCAGCACCTGCGAAACCTGGTGTATTGGTTGCTAATTTCTTAACATCTATGTTATTATCAAGTTTCAAAGGTTTCATATGAACCTTGAAGATAGCTTCACGACCAACTATATCTGGGGTATCAACACTAATTTGGCGGTCGAATCGACCTGGACGCATTAAAGCGGCATCTAAAACGTCTGGTCTGTTAGTTGCTGCCAAAATGATGATTCCTGCATCTGAGCCAAATCCATCCATTTCTACCAATAATGAGTTAAGTGTGTTTTCACGCTCGTCGTTTGCACCTGGCATTGAGCCGCGTCCGCGTGAGCGACCAACTGCATCGATTTCATCAATAAAAATGATACAAGGAGCTTTTTCTTTGGCCTGTTTAAATAGATCACGTACACGAGCAGCACCAACACCCACAAACATTTCAACGAAATCTGAACCTGAAAGTGAGAAAAACGGAACACTTGCTTCACCAGCTACCGCTTTCGCCAACAAGGTTTTCCCAGTTCCAGGAGGACCTACAAGCAATGCACCTTTTGGTATTTTACCACCGAGTTCAGTATATTTTTTCGGAGTTTTCAAGAAATCAACAATTTCCTGCAATTCTTCCTTGGCCTCTTCCAAACCTGCTACATTATCAAAAGTAATTTTTACTTTACTATCGGCATCGAATAAAGCAGCTCTTGATTTTCCAATATTAAAAATTTGGCCTCCCGGGCCACCACCACCAGTCATTCGGCTCATTAAGAAATACATGAGTCCAAGAACTACAACGAATGGAAGTAAATTTACAATCCAATTAGTCATATCTTGTCTTTCAACGCTCTCTGGGTATAATGTTTGTCGATAAGCCTCGTCTATACTAGCAGTTTTCAAGAAATTTGTATAATCATTCATAAATGATTCTACAGAAACTAAATCCACTTTCAGGTGTGGTCCACCAGCATTATAACGATTATTGCCTAAATCTTTTTTGTATTGTGGTTTTTGAAGGGCATCACGAGTAAGGCTTACTTCTACACTACGATTGCCTTCGACCACCGCTACTTTTTCTACATCTTTCAGCAAAATCATTTGTTCAAGCTGTTTATACTTAATCGGTGCCAATGAAGCTGACCTCGAAAAAAGCAAAAAACCTATTATACCCATGATAATCGCCGCCACTATCCATCCCTGCAAACCGCCTCCATTGTTGGCTGGCTTTCTTTTCGGAAATTCGTTACTGTTGTTGTCTGACATTTTTCTAATTTTTCAAGATTTAATGCAATCGTTATTTATATAAATAAAATAACCTTTACAAGGTTTTGACCTATGTAAAGGTTCAAATATTCTTAACATCATTCGAATACCATTTGTTTTGGTACTTCTTTCTCAAAGCTTTCTTCGATGAGCGTGGTTTCGGCATCGCCCCAAAGTGATTCTAAATCATAAAATTTTCGACGGTCTTTTCTAAAAACGTGAACAACCACATCTACGTAGTCTAACAAAATCCATTCTCGGTTTTGTCGCCCTTCTTGGTGCCAAGGATTAACTTTGGAGGCCTTGAAAACTTCTTCGTCTACTGAATCTGCAATAGCAGCGATTTGAGTGTCGGTATTACCTGAGCATATTACAAAAAAGTCAGTGATGGAATTGTTTACCTTGCGTAAGTCCATGACTACAATATTGATCGCTTTTTTTTCTAACATTCCGTGTACTATAAAGCGACTTAACTCCTCACCAGAAAATTCTTTAATTTCTTTCATTCAATCTTATCTTCATTTAATTTTGTGAGCGGTTCGTTTTGATTATAGTGAAGTGATAATGATAAATGTTTGATGTAAAACTTTTTACTTATCATTAAAAGTTCAAAAAAAGCATCTTTCTTTTGAAAGCGTACGAACTTCACGAAAAATATTTTTTACGTGCATCTCTTAAAATGCTAAATTACTACAAAATTGGACAATTTTCAACCCAAAACTTTATTTCTCGGCAAAAATAGCATTTATCTGCCAAGTTGTCATTCAACTAACGATATTGCGGCTGAAATAATTCAAACTAAGACAGTATTCGATGGAACAATTGTCATTACGTCTGACCAAACCGCGGGACGTGGACAACGTGGAAGTACTTGGGAGGCATTGCCCGATCAAAATATTACTGTTTCGATGATTTTGAAACCTGATTTTTTGAATATTTCTCAACAATTTAGGCTTAATATGGCTGTTTCGCTTGGTATTTATGAGTTTTTGTGTAAGTATTTATCAGAAGGGCTCGCAGTTAAATGGCCAAATGATATTTACGTTAGTAATCGAAAAATGGGTGGGGTTTTGATAGAAAATACATTTTCTGGAAGTAGATTTGTTTATTCTGTAATTGGTATTGGCTTGAATATCAATCAGATGATTTTTTCAAATGATTGGGCAATTTCATTGAAATTGGCTTCCCAGAAATTGGATGATTTTCGGATTGAAAAACTAATCGAGCAACTTTGTGAATGTATTGAAAAATATTATCTACAGTTGAAAAACGGTCACTCGGATATGCAGAAAAAAAAGTATTTAGAGCGTTTATTTAGGTTTGGAGAATGGCATCAGTATGACCAAAATGGTAAACGATTTCTCGGAAAAATAATTGATGTAGCCGAAACTGGTCATTTGATAATGAAAGTTGGTGAAGAACTGAAAATGTATGATTTTAAAGAAATTTCGTTTGTAATTGAATAAAAATTTATCGTAAAATACCTCAATATTGAAAACAATCATTTTAAATAAACCACAAGAGTTACAGCTAATTAGTCGAGATTTTGATGACACTTTGACTGAAAATGAGGCTTTACTGAAAATCCATAGAATAGGAATTTGTGGTACCGATTATCATGCTTATCGAGGTCGTCAGCCTTTTTTTTCGTACCCGCGTGTGCTTGGTCATGAGTTGGGTGCGGAAGTGATGGCTTTAGGAAGTGGGGCAGATGAGAATGGAATCACAATCGGTGATAAAGTTTCGGTTGAGCCTTACCTTAATTGCGGTGAATGTCAACCATGCAAAAATGGTAAGATTAATTGTTGTGAAAGTCTAAAAGTTTTAGGTGTTCATGTTGATGGTGGTATGGAGGAATATTTGAAAGTGCCTGTAAATAAGTTACATAAGTCAGATTTCTTGAGCTATGAGCAACTGGCTTTGGTGGAAACTTTGGGGATTGGCTCACATGCAGTTCAACGTGCCACTATAACTGAGAATGATATTGTGCTGGTGATAGGGGCGGGTCCAATTGGTTTGTCGGTCATTCAGTTTGTAAAAATTATTGGGGCAAAAATAGTAGTTATGGATTTTAGCAAACAACGTCTTGATTTTGCCAACGAAGCGATTGGAATAGATGAAATTATCATGGCCAAAGATGATTTTTCGGCTGAAGATTTACGGAAAATATTAAAAGGAAACATGCCAACGGCTGTATTTGATGCCACAGGCAATGCAGCATCGATGATGAAGGCGTTTTCATATGTAGCTTTTGGAGGAAAATTGGTTTATGTTGGGCTTTTTCAAGGCGAAGTAACCTTTTTTGACCCTGATTTTCATCGCCGAGAAATCACACTTTTAGCAAGTAGAAATGCTCTTCCTACTGATTTTAAGGATATTATCGTAAAAATGGAAAGTGGGCAAATAAACACCAAGGCTTGGCTTACACACGAAGCGGCTTTTGGTGATTTGCCCACTGTTTTCGAAACTTGGCTTGACCCAAAATCAGCGGTGATTAAGGCAATGGCAGTTCTTTGATTTTTTGTAAATTAATTACATACTATTGCTTATACCTGTTTTGTTCTACAACAATCTGGCTGTTTTTTACATAGAATGAAATCCAATTACTTAACCAAATCAAACAATTCTTTGTCCATCTGAGGTTTTACTACACAAGTATTATCAAAGTGCATCGTAGCCGTATTTGTTGAATTATATGTTGGCCAATTTGGTAAATTTTTGTGGTTTGGGTTGCCCACTTTTGCAAAATCAATCCAAGATTGACTCATTTTATCGGCTAACGCTTGGGCTTCTTTTGTCCCACCAGTCATATTTTTAGTTCGTTGAATATTATCAAAACAAAAGGCAATTTCCATACAGTGCACAGCTTTGTATTTACCATCCATTACGGGCGATTGCCAATCGAACAAATACATATAAACTGGTGCAGAACCAGCTACTGCCGATTTAAGATTGGCTTGTTGCACCGCACCCGGACGGAAAGTTACATCATAACTTAGCATATCGGTCATTTTTCCATTTGGGTATGCTTTTTTTACAGCATCAATATAAGCATCAGTTTTATCGCCATATACTTTTTTGATGGCTTCTTTGGCTTGTTCTTCTGTTGAATTACTTGGCATTCCACCTCTAAAAACTGAAAATTCGTTGATAGTCGTACCAATCATCAAAGGAATATTTTTTGATAGTTCGAATGCTTCATTTGAGAATAATTGGTATGGTAAAACGTCGTTATCTGCACTTGGTCCCCAGCTCAAACCGAAACCAATTACTGGTTTTCCTTCTGCTTTCATTTTATCAGCAGTAGTTTTGAGTGCTTTTTTGCCTGCGTCGCTCAAAGTTTGGAACGGAACCTTCTGAATATCATCAACTTTATCAGCCGAAATTCCGAGTTCTTTCATTACTTCCGCACCAATCGCTTGCGTTGTTGCTTTATCGAGCATAGCAGCACGAAAAGCTCCACTTTGGTTGATTGCTTTATGGAAAAGTCCTTTTGCAGATGGCATAGCCATCAGGGTATTAACCTTTGCACCACCACCAGATTGACCAAAGATTGTGACATTATTTGGGTCGCCACCGAAGTTTGAGATATTAGTTTTTACCCATTCTAAGGCCACTTTCATATCTAAAACACTATTATTGGCTGATTGCTTGTATTTCTCACCATAAGCAGAAAGGTCAAGATAACCTAAAATATTGAGTCGGTGATTGATAGAAACTACCACCACATCACCTTTTTTTGCTAAATTTTCGCCATCGTAAGAAGGCAGTTCTTGCGAAGAACCAGCAGTAAAACCGCCACCGTGAATCCAAAACAAAACAGGGCGTTTTTTGCCGTCGTTAATGCCAGGCGTCCAGACGTTGATACGCATGCAATCTTCATTCGTAAAACCCCAACTATGGTCGAAAACGAATTCGCTTTCATCCATAATGCTTGTGGTTGGGTCCATCAAAGGTGCAACTGGCCCATAGCTAAATGAACTACGTATATTTGACCACGGTTTTGGTTTCTGTGGAGCTTCAAAACGCTTGGCTTCTGCATACGGAATGCCTTTATAAGTAAAAACACCGTTATTGATGTAGCCACGAACTTTACCTGCATCGGTTGTCGTAACACCTACGTTTTCACCCGTTTGTAATTGTGCATAGGCTGTTTGAATAAGCAAACCACATGACGCAAAAAGAGAAAGAATTGTTTTTTTCATTGTTTAAAATTGAGTTGAAAACTAAAATATAATTTGAGAAAATTAATACTAAAATAGGGCGTACTTGATTGACTTACTGAGTTTTATAAATAAAATTTTAAGCTAAATTTCCATGTCTAATAGTTGGTAACTGAGTGCTTTTCCGTGCGTGTCCATTCGCAAAGAAGTAGTTACTCCACCCGCCAAAGCATCGGTGCATACAAAAAGTAAAGATGAAATATTTGGCATTTCGTAGCGAACGATTTCACCCAACACTATACCCGCGAGATGTTGTTGTACTTTATCTACCGTAACTATTTGGCAAAGCATTTCGTAATCGTTTTCATTGTATGGAATCAAAGAAAGCGTTGAAATATTTCCTTTATCGCCCGCCCGACTGTGAGCTATGTCGTATAATTTCATTTATAATTTTGATTGAGTGAACGATAAATTAGTGAATATTATTAGCTTTCAAAATAAGTGACTTTTGGTTTGATTTTATTTCTATCTACCAAAACCGAAATGATGCCTATTACTTCGTTGACGTATTTTCTTACTCCAGCACCACCTGCTGGGCCGTTGGTGTAGAGGGCTTCTACTTCTTCTCCGATTAAGGCTGCGTCTGCTTGGGTTTTTGCTTTGGCCGCTACTCTTAATCTGACTTCGGAAATTGGGGTTTCGGCTTCGCTCAACCACTTATCACCAAAAGTAGAATTGATGCCAATATAATCAACTTGAATTTCTTTAAATTGAGATTTTAGACGATTTTCGATGGTTTCTCCTGCTAATTTTGCTCTTTCAAGGGAAGATGGACCGGCATAAGAGATTTCTCCTTCTCCTTGCCAAAAAGCCTTATAACCAACACTTACTTTAAAGTTTTTTGGTTTTTCTTTTCCGCCTCCGCCTGTTACTCGAACTTGATTTTGTGCAATTTCTTGGAGTTTTACACTTGTAAAATCAGCAATTACATCGGGCGTGTAATATTCGTTTGGATTGATAACTTCGTATAGCAATTGTTCTTTGGCAGTTTGCAAATTGATTACTCCGCCTGTGCCTTCAACTTTACTGATAATTGCCGAACCATCAGCAAAAACATCAGCGAATGGATGTCCCAAGTTTTCCATGTTTTCAACTGACTTTTTAATTGGGTCGGCAAAATATCCGCCTGAAATTTGCCCCGCACATTCCATTAAATGCCCGATTACTGTGCCTTTACCAAGTAAATCATAATCATCAGTTTTCCAACCAAATTCATGAATCATCGGTGTAAGAAAAAGCGAAGGGTCGGCCACACGGCCTGTGATAATTATCTGAGCATCAGCTTGTAGAGCTTCTAATATACCATCAGTTCCGAGATACGCGTTGGCTGAAATAATAGGTGACTGGTTAATGGTTACTGGAGATTGGTGCTTTTTTATGAGTTCAAGAGCAATATCTTCATTTCCAAAAATCTCAAAACTTTCACTTTTTAAGTTTTCATTGATATCGTCGCCGTGTATGGCAGCCACTTTCACTTTTAAACCTTGTTTTTGAGCAATTTCAATAACTTTTTTTGCTCCTTCAATTGGGTTAGCAGCACCCATATTAGTTATTAAACGAATTTTGTTTTTTACTAAATAGGGCAGAAGTGTTTCAATTCTACGCTCCAAAAGTGGGTCATACCCTTTAGATGGGTCGGCAATTTTGCGTTTGTTGGCGAGTGCAATCGTGCGTTCGGCCAAACATTCTAACACCAAATAGTCTAATTCTCCCTTTTCGGCAAGAATAATGGCTGGTTCGATTCTATCGCCCGAAAAACCTGCTCCGCAACCAATTCTAATTTTATTTTTCATAAATGTATCGATCCCGTTAAAATTGCCACAGTTGTCATTACAATCGTTGTTCCCCACGCCCATTTGAAGGTGTGACGTTGATGCTCCCCCAAGTCAACCTCTGCTAAACCAACTAATAAAAATGTTGAGGCGGTAAGTGGACTAATCGGAAAACCAACGGTCATTTGACCGAGCAAAGCTGCTCGTCCGATTTCGAGCTGGTCGATACCAAATTGCGATGCGGTCTGGCTCAAAATAGGCATAACCCCAAAATAATAAGCATCGGGTGTGAATAACATACTGGCTGGTAGGCTCGTGATAGCAGTAAGCGTAGGCAAAAGATTCGCATGGTTTTGTGGAATCAAGGCAACCAAAGCATTGGCCATTTCTTCAATCATTTTTGAGCCTGTCAATATTCCAGAGAAAATCCCTGCCGCAAAAATCATACTCGAAACCAGAAAAATATTTGTGCCATGAGACCTCATAACTTTCTGCTGGTCAGCGATTTTTGGGTAGTTTACTAACAATGCAATCATACTTGCCACCACAAAAAGTACAGCTACTGGAACCCATCCTTTCATTAAAGCAATTATGAGTGAGACTGTAAGCACTGCATTGAAAATAAGTAATTTAGGTCTTCTTAATTCTTGTTGCTCTTTGCTTAAATTCTCTTTATGATTGTATTGAAAATCAATGATTCCGAGCCTTTTTCTTTCCTTTTTACCGAAAATAAAAGCTACAAAAAGCACCCAAACTATTCCTCCAATAATCGCAGGAATATTAGGATTAAAAATATGTACAGCATCAGATTTTAAGGTAGAAATAGCCCTTGCTGAAGTTCCTGACCACGGTACTAGGTGCATCGGTCCAACGCTCAAAGCAACAATACTTGAAAGTACTAATCGGTTGATTTTTAGTTGTTTGTATATTGGTAAAAACGCTGAAAGTACAATCATAAAAGTGGCCGTTCCATCGCCATCGAGATGCACAATCATTGTCAGAATGGCCGTTCCGATGATTACTTTTAGTGGGTCACCTTTTACAGATTTAATGATAGTTGCAATCACTGGGTCGAAAAGTCCAGCATCAAGCATTGTGGCGAAATATAGCACCGCAAACATCAACAAAATACCCGTCGGAGCAACTTGTTTGATGCCAGAAATGGCAAATTCACCTAGTTCTTTTGGATTAAAACCTGCAATTAAACCAAAGATTAATGGCGTAATAACTAAGGCTGTCATGACCGACAGTTTTTTAGTCATTATCAATATTAAAAAGACAATTATTGTGGCGAAACCGAATAATGCGAGCATATCTATAATCATTGGCACGTTGATGACGCTGATACTATCGTAACGCTGATTTTAACAGATTTAAAAAATCTGTATTTATCTGCGATGGTTTATCCGTGTCAACGGCGTGCCATTTTTGTTTAAGTTTACCTGAAAATTTTTCCACCTTTCTCCAATTGCTTGTATTTATCAATATACATTTTATCAAGCGTTTCAGAGTCTTTGTATTTTACTCGAAGTGCCGCCAGCTTTTTGTGTAAATCGGCTTTTATTTTGGCATATGTAGGGTCGTTGTAAACATTTTTCATTTCATTTTTATCGTTCGCACGGTCATATAATTCCCATTCATCGACATCATAATAGAAATGTACTAATTTGTATTTTTCCGTGACGATTCCGTAATGACGTTTCACCATGTGAACGCTTGGGTACTCGTAATAATGATAATAAGCTGCATCTCTGAAATTCTTACCTTGTCCTTTAAAAATCGGAATCAGGCTTTCTCCTTGCATATCTGATGGAGGTTTAATGCCCGCTGCTTCGAGAAAAGTCTGAGCAAAATCAAGGTTTTGAACCATTTGTGAGTTTTTTGAGCCTGCTTTTATGACATTTGGCCATTTGACTAACAAAGGAGTTTTGAAAGATTCATCGAAAATAAAACGTTTATCAAACCAGCCGTGTTCACCCAAATAAAATCCTTGGTCAGATGTATAAACTACGATGGTGTTTTCTTCTAAATTGTTCTTTTTTAAGAAGTCTAAAACCTGTCCCACACCTTCATCAACCGCTGCAATACTTCCCAGATAATCTTGCATATAGCGTTGATAACGCCATTTCATTTTATCTTTTTCAGTCATGCTTGGGTAGCGTTTAACGAACTCATCGTTCATTTTTCCGTATGCTTCATTCCAAGCTTTTCGTTGCTCAGTGTTCATTCGGTTTACGGTATAATTATAATTTTGTTTATCATAAGGGTGCGATTCTTTGATGCCTAATTTGTCCATATTTTCGGGCGTAATCTTTGAATCTCCCGCCCAATTCATATGCGTGAGCAAGTTCATTTCTGCCTCTTTTGAAGCTCGCCCACGACCTTCATAATTATCAAAAAGGGTAGTTGGCTCAGGAAAAGTTTTTTTCAAATATTCCTTAAAATGACGTTCGGCGGGTAACCATTCACGGTGCGGAGCTTTATGTAAATAGGCCAAAAAGAAAGGCTTTTCTTCATCACGTTCGTTTTTTAGCCAATTCAAGGTTATATCCGTAATGAGGTCGGTTACATAACCAGTTAGTTTTTTTTTGCCTTCTTTTTTTGTAATGAAATCAGGGTTATAGTAATTCCCTTGGTCGGGTAAAATTTGGAACTCATCAAAACCTTTTGGATTATTTCCGAAATGTAATTTTCCGAACATAGCAGTCTGATAACCAGCTTTTTGTAAAATTTGAGGAAAAGTAATATTGGTCGTGTCAAAAGGAAAGTAATTGTCAATTTTGCCATTCAAGTGGCTGTGTTTTCCTGTCAAAATTACAGCTCTTGATGGAGCACAAATAGAGTTTGTTACACAGGCATTCGTGAATAGCATTCCCTCCTTAGCTATTCGGTCGATGTTTGGCGTTTGCGTAAGTCGTGAGTCATACGCCGAAATCGCCTGATACGCATGGTCATCTGACATGATGAAAACTATGTTTGGAGGTCTCTGTTTCTTAGGCTTGAAGGCAAAAAAAACCAAAGATAAGGTGCCAAGTGTAAGGAAAGAATAGAAGATTTTTTTCATAGATATTATTTTAGGTTGATTCAGATTATAGGTGTATAGACTTTGCATGCAGCGTCTGTACGGGGATTCACATTTAAAATTTCAAATAATCATTGAAAAATGGCAATAAATCATTCAAAACACGGCCGTCGATTGTCCAAATTTTGTTGCCGTGGTCGCCGATGTATTCTTCGGAAAAGTGATTAATACCCAAATTCTCTAATCGCTGACTCAACATTCCAATTTGAACGGGGAATCTTGGCGAATCGTTGCGTCCCCAATCAAGTTTAATTGCAATTATTTTTCGGAGATTATCGGCGTACTTATCAACCATATAAACTGGCATATTTGCTTCCCATTTTTCTAAAATTGACTGATTAACAATCATTTTATCTCCTTCATAGCTAAACGGAAAATCACAGAAAAATGGTGGTTTATTGGGGTTTGGAGACCAAGCCCGCCCAACAGCAACCAAAACTTTTGGGTAATAAGTTTTCTTTAAATCTTCGACTGTTTTTACATTTTGAACTTCCTTAAAAGAGGTGTTATTTGGCCCAAATTCCTTTACCATTGCCAATAAACCTGGGCTAAGTGCATAAATACTACTAAAAACCTCGGGGTGAAGCATACCAATTTTGAATGCACCATAACCGCCCATTGAATGCCCTGCAATGCCTCGACTTTCACGATTAGCGAGCGTTCGGTAGTTTTTATCCATATATTCTACTAATTCTTTGCTTTCAAATTCGTCCCAATTGCCTGTTAGTGAAGAATTTGAATAAAAACTTCCTTCAAAAAGCGTGTATTGGTCGGCTTGAACGAAGATGAAAGGTTTGATTTTCTGACGAGCAATGCCTTCATCTAAAATCTTTTGCATTTGCGGAAAAATATTGTCCTTTCCCATGAATCCGTGCAGGTAATAAATGACAGGGAAACGCTGCGTTGTAGCCTCATAATTAGGTGGAAGGTAAACCGAGACTTTACGATTTGGGTCTTCGTCGCCTGTGTTTTGTAGGGCTTTTGAATTGAGCGTAAAACTTACCACTTTGCCAGTTTGGGCGGTTGCCCAAGTGATGAGTGAAAAGTTAAGAATGATGAGTAAGTTTAGTTTTTTCATTTCTAATTCTTTTCTAAAAAATCAAATTCCTTTTTAAATAAACCTTTTTTAATTTCAACTTTATCGCCCAAAACCATAATATATCCTGCTTGTTTGTCATAAGTTTTCCATTTGGGCAGACCAGTGCCGTTTGGATTGCCAGTTTTGGCAAAATTTACCCAATACGCTGCCATTGTATTTTCTAAATCTTTATCTAATTGTTGCCAATCTCTATTCCAAGTGTGAAGCGTGTGCAAAGCATAAGGCACTTCTGATGTATGAAATGCACCATAATTTGGGAAATTAGGCTTATCGGGCGGAACATGGCTAAAATGATATAAATAAGAAGGCTTATTGGTGGAAATGGCCAGTAAATGTGAAGGCATACCCGCAAAACCGAGTAAACCTTGTTTCAATTTTGCTTCTTTAGCTTCTTCATCGGTTGTGGCAGGGAATATACTCAGAAACTCATCAGTTTTTGTGCCATATTTGACTTCAACTTCCTTTTTGTAATTCTCTAAACTTGTATTTGGAACGCCCATCAAGCTTCCATCTCCCGTAACCCAACCCGTCATGATTGGTACTTGGTTGTGTTTGCCGTTTTTAAAGTGCTCAAAAATATTTGTTGGTAGCACATAGCCGTCCATCGTGGTTCCGAATCGGCCGAAACCTGGCAAATTGCTTGCTTTTTGTATTTCATCGGCTGATTTTTTCCTCAATTCAGCAATCGAAGTACAATTTACTTTCTCCATGAACTTCAAGCCTTGTTGTTCAGATGCGGCCAAGTTCTGACTAAATCTATTGGATAAAAGTCCACCGCTTTGTGGAATAGCTTTATGAAATAAACCTTTTGACAAAGTAGAAGCAATCATGGCATTTACACTAAATGCCCCTGCCGATTGCCCCGCAATGGTTACATTATTTGGGTCGCCACCGAAAGCTGCAATATTTTTTTGAACCCATTTCAACGCTGCCATCTGGTCAAGAAAACCATAATTTCCCGAAGAATTATAACCTGATTCTTTACTCAATTCGGGATGAGCCATGAAACCCATGACGCCTACACGATAATTGATGCTTACGAAAACTACGCCTTTTTTTGCCATTTCTTCACCATCATAAATATCGCAATTGGCCGAGCCACTGTTCAATCCACCGCCATAAATCCAAACTAAAACTGGGTGTTTTTCATTGTTTTTGCTTGAAGTCCAAACGTTTAAGTAAAGGCAGTCTTCGTCTAAAGGCTCAGGTTTTGCGATAAACTCCTCTGTCCAGCACGAAAAAGGCTGAGGTTTATTTTGAATCGGACTTGCTGAAAACGCAGTGCATTTTTTTATGCCACTCCAACTTTGAACTGGTTGAGGTGCTTTCCATCTGAATTCGCCAACTGGCGGAGCTGCAAACGGAATGCCTTTGAAAATCCGAAGATTTTCTTTTAAATAGCCTTCAACCTTGCCGTTAGCAGTTTGAATGATGCTTTGGGCGAAGGTAGAAAAAGAAATTAGGGTGAGAAAGAGTAGTTTTTTCATGGATGGGAGCATATAAATTATTTCAAATATCCTTGCATTTTGAGCCAGTTGCCAAAGTTTTCAACCCAACCTTGGCTTGAAGTATTGGTTTTTCTCATGCCAAAACCATGACCTCCTTTTTCGTAAATGTGTAATTCGGCAGGTTGTTTGGCATCGAACCATTTTTTATAAATATTAATGCTGTGCGGCATAAAACCCAATTGGTCATCGCCCGCAACGGCTACGAAAATCGGTGTTTTTTCTTTGGGCATATTTGAGCCAATGATGGCATTTTCGTAAGCATAAATCGGAGCAACAAAATTTGGACGACTGGCATCATCAGCACTATAAACGACTGACATTGTGAGTGTTCCACCTGCGGAGAACCCTATAAAACCAATTTTTTTCGGGTCAATTTTATATTCAGCAGCGTGTTCTCGAATATATTTTACGGCTCTCATTCCATCTTGCGTGGCAAGCGGAATAACCGGAGCATTTTCTTCATCAAGGGTTTTGAAATTGCTCATTTTACCCATAATTTCCTTTACAGGGTCATCAGTAAAGCTACGTGCAACTCGATATTTTAGTACAAAAGCAGTTACACCTTTGGCATTGAGCCATTTAGCCACATCAATTCCTTCGCTATCAATCGAAAGTGTATGAAATGCTCCACCTGGTGCAACCACAATAGCTGTGCCATTCGGATTTTCAGGAACATAGGCCGTAATCGAGGGACGAGATACATTATAGACTACTTTAGTATTAAAGAGATTTTTCTCCGAAACGGTTTCCTCCCAAGTCCAGTTTTCTGAGCCTGCTGGCTTACCTTCGTAGAGAAAAATTTGTTTTTGAGCATTTGCTGATTGCAAAATGTACAATAGAGTAAGGGTTGAAAGTAGGGTTTTCATAGGGAGAATTAGGAATTAAGAATTAGGAATGAAACTGATTGAAGGATTGTATTCAATAATTCTCAATTTTTATCTCCTAATTCTTAATTAAAATTAGATTTTACTTGTTAAAAACGCTGAGCTGCGTTTTAAAGCCACTTGTGGATTTGCAACCATATCTTGCTCCACAAAGAAATGCTCAACGCCTACCTCTTTTGCCTTTTTTACGATACCTTGTAAATCAAGTACACCATCACCAGCCGAATCCATCAATGAAAACATCGGCATCCAGTCACCCATGCCACCGCCATCGCCTGCAAATTGTTTTTTCTGTTTCATATCCTTGATATGAAGCATTTTGTAACGATTTGGATATTTGTTTAAATACTCGATTGGGTCAGCACCACCACAAGTCGTCCAGAAAATATCCATTTCAAAAAATACTAAATTAGGGTCAGTATTATCCAAAATAATTTGCAATGGAATCTGTCCATTCAGTGGTTTAATGCCATAACCATGATTATGATAGCCAAAACGGATGCCGTTTTTCTTAGCTTCTGCTCCAATTTTATTGAATGATTCTGCAATTCGCTTATAGTCGTCGAGCGTTTTACGGCGGTCGTCAGGTATAGCAGGAAGTGTAACGTATTTATGACCCAAAATACTTGAGGCTTCGCCTAAAGCCGCCATGTTTTGCTCCAATGTATCAAGGTCGGTGTGCGTGCCAGGACTACTCATGCCGTGGTCTTCAAGAATTTTTTTCACTTCTTTGGCCGATTTACCAAAATAACCACTGCCCGAAAAGCCAAGCATTTTTCCAGCTGCTTCCCAACCTTTTTTTGCTTTTTCAGCACTAAAAGGAAATGGACCAAAAAGTTCTAATTCTTTATAGCCCTGCGATTGCAGCATCATAATTCCACCCATAAAATCCTCAGAAAGCATTTTTGGAATAGAGAAAAGTTGGATACCCAATTTGTTTTCTTTCATCAAACCAGCCATTACTTCCGTAAATGGCATTGCAGCAGCCGCGGTTGCCAAAAGTGAAGTGTTTTTAAGAAATTCTCGTCTTGTTGTCATTTTTTGATTTACGATTGATTCGATTTACGATTATTTTGATTTTTTCTGAGTGTTTTAAACGACGCAACAGTTATTGATAATAGTTCATCTGCTTCTTTATAAATTTCTACTACATCATTTCGGAGTTTTTCTTCCAGACCTACGACAAATTCCAACCAAAACATACTTTCATCTAATTCTTCTTCAACGATTTTAAGCTTATTTATAAAATCTGCACTATACTTTGCTCTGCATGCTACTCTGTAATTTGCTGTAACTGAAGGAATACATCTAACCATTTGATTTCGGATTGCTTTAAAATCTGGTTCGTTTGGAAGCTTTCGACTGAATAAAACTCCTTTTATTGCTCAATCTTTAAATCTTTTCTTTAAAACCTCTTGATTCATAGTAATAAATTATAGAGTTGAGAATTTGATTAAATCGTTAATTGAATTTATTTATTCTTATACGCTTTATCCAAAAACTCATACCGAGCATCGTCTTTTGCTTTTTCGGTGCGAGATTCTACATCAATTATCATCACTGGCGGAGTAGCATCACCTGCTTTTGCAACTGTCCACTCTGGTAATTTTGTACCGTTTGGATTGCCTGTTTTAATAAAATTTGCAAAATAATTATTCATTGTTTCTGAAACTTTGAAATCGTCGGCTGTCCAAGCATAGTCTTTTACTAAGTGAAGATTTCCCATGCAATACTCAATTTCGCAAGCGTGAGGAGCTCCAACTGGTTTTGGTCTTGGTGCTGCTGCATCGGCTTTTACTGTTCCACCAGCCAAGCCCGACCCCAAGGTTTTATCAACTAATTCGGGGCGAATTTTGCTATATAAATAACGATAAACAGGTTGAGAAGAATTATTTCGGTGTAAATCGAACCATTTCCAAGTTGAATATGAGATAAATCTATCGGAAGCCAAGGCAGTTGCCGATTGCAAAACTTCCGCTTCGGTGCTATGAGGATATAATTTTAGTACCTCGTCGGCATTATCAGGATATTCTTTTTTTACCCTCGTGATAAAGTTTTCGGTCGTGTTTGGCATTCCGTACATAAATCCACCTGCGGGAATTTCGGCTGAATTCCAACCCAAAAGTAATGGTACTTGAGCTTGTTCTTTTGCAACAAAAATCTGAGGGATTGTTTTCGGAAGAAAATAATTATCAATTACGATCGGAAAACCAAACATTTTTGATTCGTCAAAAATCTCATAAATGTCTCTCGCTGATAAAGCACGAAGTTGTTTGATACTTAAATTACCTGCTTTTTTTGCAAATTCAATGCCCATTTTCTCACCCTCTGCTAAGGTAACAGGGGCCATTGTTGGATTAATTCCAGCACCACTTTCGCCAATTGCACCCGCAATTAAGTTTCTGCCCAGTGGCGATGACATTTGCATACTTACACCAATTGAACCAGCCGATTCGCCCGCAATCGTTACCTTTTTCGGATCTCCACCGAAGGCTGCAATGTTTTTGTTCACCCATTTCATGGCAGCTACTTGGTCGAGCATTCCGTAGTTTCCTGATGCCTTGTAAGATGTTTCGGCACTTAATTCTGGGTGTGCCAAAAACCCAAATACATTTAAGCGATAATTACAAGTGATTACGACTATACCTTTCTTTGCCATCGTTTCGCCATCGTATCGTGGTTCAGAAGCATCCCCTGCTGAGTTTCCTCCGCCGTAAAAATAAAGTAATACTGGTAAATTTTGGGTATTTCGCTTGGCTGGTGTCCAAACGTTGAGGTAGAGACAATCCTCACTCAAACCACTCGATCTAGATGCCATATCACCAAAAACAATTTTTTGCATTGGCCTTGCACTAAATTTTTTGGTTTCTTTTATACCTTTCCAATTTTCGGGTGCTTGCGGTGTTTTCCATCGTAAATCTCCGACAGGGGGCTTCGCAAAAGGAATTCCAAAATAGGTTTGAATACCAGTTTTGGTGTCATAGTTGCCTTCAATAACGCCATTTTCTATGGTAGTTTGAACCGCAAAGGTATTTATGCTTTGAGCCTGTGTAAAAGCTGCTGCTAACATAAGTAGGCTAAATAAACAGATTACTTTTTTCATTTGTAGGAAGGGAATTTTAATATTGTCTCAATCTGAGACAATATTAATTAGTGTTTTAAAATAATCCTATTTATTTTTGAAAAAATTATAATATAACAATAAACAAAAGTGGATTCAAAAGGCTATCTTAAACATATTGCTTACGATTCTGTGATTTTTGGTTTTTCTGGTGAAAAGCTTAAAATACTTATTATGAAATATCATAATACTGGACTTTTTGCCTTACCTGGTGGTTTTGTGAAGCATGACGAAGACCTAAACGATGCTGTCAGAAGAGGTTTAAAAGAGCGAACGGGTTTAGACGATATTTATTTAGAGCAGTTTTATGCTTTCGGGAGTATGGCTCGCTACAAGCCCGAAGTCATGGAAGCTATTATGAAAGCCAATAACCAAACGCTGGAAGGATATTCGTGGCTTTTAGATAGGTTTATTTCGGTGGCTTATTATGCCTTGATAAATTATGAAGATGTTGTGCCTACCCCCGATGCTTTGTCGGATTCATGTGATTGGTATGCCCTCGACGAATTGCCTAATCTGATGCTCGACCATTCAATAATTGTGGCAAAAGCTTTACAAACTTTACGGGAAAATCTGGAGCGTAAATTAGTAGGTATGAATCTCTTACCTTCGCTTTTTACGATGAAAGAATTACAGCAGGTTTATGAAGCAATTTTGGGAGAGAAACTTCATCGAGGAACTTTTCAAAGAAAGATTTTAAATCTGGGAATCCTGAGACGCCATGAAAAACAGTTTTCAGGTGCGGCAAATAAAGCACCGTTTTTATATAGTTTTGAAGGAAACCTAATATAGCCAATAATCTCCCAAATCTTATTTTATCTATCTTACTAATTTATTATTTATTTTTTACTCACTAAAAACTTATTTCAAAAGTTTGTTTGGGGTAGATTCATGACTTATAAAACAAATTTTTATAAAAAATACAATATTTTTTAGTAGAAGACATATCTATCCTACTGACCTCTCTTCCGAAGAATCTAACAGTGATTCAAACAAGAGCTTTGTAAGCTATCAACACAACCCATATTTGCGTTTATTAGAAAAAATAAAAGTGTTGAATTTGAATAAATATCAATTAATAAAATACTTTTATAAGAAATGAAAATTAAACCTATTTTTGTGCTTTTAATGCAATAACTATTTTAAAATGAATAAAATTTTCGGTATTTGTTTTCTCTTTTTAACAGCTCATTTTTCAACCGCCCAAAAACCTCAACGTTTTAAAAATGAAGTTTATATGTCTATTGATTCCCTTAAAAACATTCAATATGGTGAGTCAAAGAACATAAATAATGAGTCTGAAAAATTATTTTTAGATATTTACTCGCCTATGAGTGATACCCTCAGCAAGCGTCCTTTAGTAATATTTATTCATGGTGGCGGATTTGTCAATGGCGATAAAGGTACTGGCTATCCGCTTTTATTTTGTACAGGTTTGGCCAAAAGAGGTTATGTGAGTAGTTCTATCAATTACCGTCTAGGAATTGAAAAGCCAAAGAACGATACATCGTATTTTGAAGCCATGTATAGAGGTGTGCAAGATGCTAAAGCTGCGGTTCGTTTTTTCAAAAAAAATGCTGAAAAATATGGTATTGATACCTCAAAGATTTATATCATGGGTGGTTCGGCTGGGTCGAAAGTAGCTATGCACTTGGCATATTTAGACCAAAATGAGGTGCCAATTTATATAAATACTTCAAAATTGGGTAGTTTGGAAGGAATAAGTGGAAACGAGGGCTATTCTTCGAAAGTAAATGCTGTGATTAATTGTTGGGGAGCAATGATTGATTATCGTTGGATAAATTCGGGCGATGTGCCACTTTTCAGCGTTCATGGCACCGACGATAAAACCGTTCCTTTCGATTCGTCATACGCTTATCATGGTTTTAAATATGGTAGCTCGGTTTTGTTCAATAGAGCATTATCCTTGGGAATACCTACAGGATTAAAGCTTTTTGATAAGGCAGGGCATACGTTGGATAGTGATAAAAACAAACAAAAACAGGCTTTAGACGAAATAGCCTTATGGTTGTTTATTCAGTTAAATAAGACTAAGAATTCGGCAGGTATATTGAGATTTGAAAAGGATATTCAGGAATTTGAAAAGCTGGATAACACTGAATCTTATTCCTCTAATGCGATTTTGGTTACTGGGAGTTCATACATTCGTTTATGGAAAACAATTAAACAAGATTTAGCTCCTCATGAAATCATTCACCGAGGTTTTGGAGGGTCAAATATTTCGGAAATGGCCTATTATATTGACCGTATCATGGCTAATCACTCATTCAAAGCCATTATGTTTTATACTGGAAGCAATGATATTACCGCAGGGAATCAGGATAAATCTCCTTTACAAGTATTAGAGGCCTTCAAATATGTAGTTCAAAAGGTGCATCTGAAAAATCCTAATACGCCTATTTATTATATTGCTATTTCACCAAATGAGCGACGTTGGGTAGTTCAAAATAAAATTGTAGAAGCCAATGAACTGTTTAAGAATTACTGCCAAAATACTCCTAATCTGCATTTTATCGAGACGATGGCACATCTATTGAGTAAAGACGGTAAATATCAGCCAGATTTATATATCAACGACAAACTACATTTCAATGAAAATGGTTACAAAATTTGGTCACCTATTATAAAAGGTGTTTTGGACAAAGATTTTTTGTATAAATAAAAATTCTTACCTTTTATATTACTTGAATGATAATGCTTAAATCATTGATTTGCACTTCGAAAACGCAAAAAGCACTCAAAATTGAGTGCTTTTTGCGTTTTCTGCGGTCTGGACGGGACTCGAACCCGCGACCCCCTGCGTGACAGGCAGGTATTCTAACCAGCTGAACTACCAAACCATTTACAATAATTAAACATTAAAATATTTATCTGTTTATTTAATGTGGTGCAAAGGTACAACTATTATATTTGTATGTCAAGTCATAAAACAAAAAAATATGAAAATTTCTCGACCTACCCAACATGAGTACGATGTAAATTCTTACCAAAACCGTTATATTCAGAGAGTTATGGGCGATGACGCCCTAAAAACTTTATCCGAAAACCTTTCGATTGTGGATAATTTTTTTAAAAATATCCCCGAAGAAAAACTGCATTTCCGCTATGCCGAAGGAAAATGGACACCACTCCAAATGATAGGGCATATAGTTGACACCGAAAAAATCTTAGTTTATCGAGCTTTATCAGTAGCTCGTGGCGAAAAACAATCTTTACTCGGATTCGATGAGGATAGTTACGTGCAGGAATCTAATTTCGACAAAAAATCTCTTCGTAGTTTGTTGCAACAATTTAAGGCTCAACGCAAATCAACAATTTTGTTTTTTAGGTCGCTCGGTAAGCGGGAGCTAGGACGAATGGGTAAAGCCAATCAACTTCCAACCAATGCTCGTGTACTGGCTTGGTTTATTGCAGGTCATGAGCTACATCATCTAAATATCCTAAAGGAACGCTATTTGTAATATTTTTAAATAAACAGCTTTAAAAACGTAATACTCATCAAAACAAAGTATTTTTCAAAATTTTCCTAAACAAATTTCAAAAATGAAACTAAAAACTATATTGCAGTCATTCTTAATACTTAATTCTTCACTTTTAATTCAATCCAAGGCACAGTCGATAAGTGCAGTCGAAAAAAAAATAATTGATCATGTAAAAGTCAATATGCCTCAAACTGAAAAATTATTGATTGATGCAGTCAATATCAATAGTGGTACGCTCAATCATGCAGGTGTACGTCAGGTTGGACAGCTTTTCAGAAAAGAATTTGACGCAATGGGTTTTACCACCGAATGGGTTTCGCTGCCTGATTCGCTTAACCGTGCTGGTCATTTAGTGGCCTATCGGAAAGGGAAAAAAGGTAAAAAACTTTTCTTGATTGGCCATCTTGATACTGTTTTCGAGAAATCCATGGCCGTAGGCCCTTTTACAAGGCTCAATGATTCAACCGCAACGGGGCAAGGTGTAAATGACATGAAAGGTGGAGACGTCATGATTATTGCTGGCTTAAAAGCTCTTTATGACCAAGGCTTGCTCGATGATACCAACATAACTGTCTATTTGACTGGAGACGAAGAAAGTGCAGGAAAACCTACTAGTGTTAGTCGCAAAGATTTTATTGATCGTGCCAAAGAGTGTGAAGTTGCTTTAGCTTATGAAACTGCCCAAAGTTTTGATATTGCAGCCACCGCCCGACGCGGAGCTAGTGGCTGGCACTTAACTACCCATGGAAAAACTGGGCATTCGTCTGGGATATTTAATAAAACCATGGGATATGGAGCAATCTATGAAGCAGCTCGTATTTTGGATGAATTTCGTGCGGCTTTGAGTCAAGAAAAATATTTAACGTTCAATCCTGGGGTAATAGTCGGAGGTACGGAGGTAAACTATGACCCTGCTCAAGCCAAAGGAACGGCCGTAGGGAAAACTAATATTGTAGCTCAAAAAGTTGAAGTGACTGGCGATTTGAGATTTATTAGTGAGGCTCAAAAAGAAGCTGCCCGAATGAAAATGCGGGAAATAGTTGGCAAAAACCTGAATGCAACTAGTGCTGAAATTTCATTTTCTGACGGTATTCCTGCAATGGAGCCTACCGAAGCAAATTCAAAATTATTGGAAGTTCTTAACAAAGCCAGCCAAGATATGGGGCTTGGGCCAGTAAAGGCAGGTGACCCCGGTTCACGTGGAGCAGGTGATATTTCGTACATTGCTCAATATGTGAGCTGTCTAGATGGACTAGGTGCATCCGGACGCGGAGCACATGCCCCTGGTGAAACCATCAATTTAAAAGAGTTTCCAGCCCTAATTCAGCGTTCGGCATTGTTGCTTTATCGACTCACAAGATAAATCATAAGTATTCAGTTTACAGGTGGCAAAATAAAAATGCTAGCTGTAAACTGAAAATTACCAACTATTTCTTTTTATACTTGCAAGAAGAGTTATCTGGTTCAATATAATAAGATTTGAAATTTAAAGCTTTTTTATCCATACAACCTTTCAAATTCAGTAATTCGATGTTTTTAAAATCAATTGCATGACTTTCTGCTTGCATTGCAATATATCCTTCGCCCAAAAGTGTACCGTCCTTTTTTGCCCATTCTTCGCCATCTTTTACTTTATCTGTGGCAAAATTATAAGGTTTCCCTAAAAAACCTCCGCCAATTTTAGGATTTTGAAAACTCAAAACGGTATCGCCTTCAATTAAATGATGTACTATTTTGCTACCTATTACAATTGCCTCAGCTTTTACCCATTGGTCGCCATCATAAGTTTTTGATTTTGAATCAATGCAGTGTGCGTTTTGTAATTTTCCGTCAATGTCCACAATTGTTCCTGGAGTGCAGAGGTTTCCCGTGTGACGTGGGCCATTTCCGAGTCCTCCCAAAAGCTGCATTTCGAGCGAAATCGGAAAATCTTGGTCTTTGCCATTGCTCACGGCTGATTGCGAATGTAGCATTATTCCACTATTTCGTACATTCCAAGACGCTCCACCTGGTACTTGATTTCCTTGAAAACGGTATTCAAAACGTACTCTGTAATGCGAAAATGGCGTTTTATAATAAATATGTCCATATTTTGCATCAAAATTTTGGTATTCTTTGTAATTTACCCGCATCATTCCATCTTCTACCAAAAAAGTATTTTTGTAATTGTCGTTGATATCGTGCCCCGAAATTTTCAAATCCCAGCCCCTGAGGTCTTTGCCGTTGAAAAGTGATACCCATTCTTCTTTATCAGCTTTTTTTTGAGCGAAAATTAAGAGGTTTGAAAGTAAAAAAAGTAAGGTGATCAAATGTTTTTTCATGGTTGAATAGTGTTTAAAGGTTGGACAAGTTTTTAACTTGTCAGTTTTCGTAGTATTTGCTTGAATAGATTGAAAATTGGCAAAATATTTGGCGTAATTTTACAAAATCAAACTTACTAAAAATTCAGACTTAGTTTCTGTAAAGAGTAAATATATTTGGAGGAAAATACAAAGTAGAATGATAATTAAAGAATTAATAAGGTATTTGGAAGCAATCGCTCCCTTGGATTACCAAGAAAGCTACGACAATGCAGGATTAATCGTTGGCAACGCTTCTGCCGAAGTTTCAGGTGTTTTAATTACCCTCGATTCGACCGAAGAAGTGATTGATGAAGCCATTGCCAAAGGGTGTAATTTGGTGATTGCTCATCACCCAATTATTTTCAAAGGACTAAAAAAACTTACTGGCAAAAACTACGTTGAGCGAACAATTATTAAAGCTATCAAAAACGATGTAGCCATTTATGCCATTCACACCAATCTTGATAGTGTGGTAGGAGGTGTGAATTATAAGATTGCCGAAAAACTAAGACTCCAAAAAGTAGAAATACTTGCTCCGAAAAGTCAAGTTTTGATGAAATTGGTTGTTTTTGTACCAGTTTCAAATACTAGAGAAGTTTTAGATGCTCTTCATGCGGCAGGTGCTGGTGTAATTGGCAATTATAGCCACGTAAGTTTTAGAGGTGAAGGAACTGGAGCTTTCCGACCAAACGAAAAGGCAAATCCGACAATTGGAACAGCCGATATTGATGCAGAGGTTATTGAAAATAGGGTAGAGGTTGTTTTTCCTGCTTATCTCAAAAATCAAGTAGTGGCGGCAATGCATCTCTCGCATATTTACGAAGAAGTTGCTCACGATATAATTTTGCTCGAAAATCAAAATTCAGAAGTTGGTTCAGGAATAATCGGCGAACTCTCTAATGAAATGTCAGAGACAGCCTTTTTTGCTTATTTAAAACAAAATATGGACGTGAGGGTTATTCGTCATACCAAACTGTTAGGTAAGCCGATTCGAAAAGTAGCCTTGTGTGGAGGGGCGGGTAGTTTTCTATTAGGCGATGCTATCCTACAGTTGGCAGATGTATTTATCACGGCCGATTTTAAATATCACGAGTTTTTTGATGCCGATAATCGCATAATTATTGCCGATATTGGACATTATGAGTCAGAACAATTCACAAAAGAGTTATTGAAAGATTATATTTGTAAAAAAATCACTAACTTTGCAGTCAATTTGTCGGAAACCCCAACAAATCCAATCAATTATTACTATTAAGAATAGATACTGGTTATCGGTTGCTTATTATTGGTTTTCAAAAATGGCTGTGTTTTGAACTGAATTTAGTTTATAAATTCAATTTTTATTCCATTTAATCGAAAATACACGATTAATTTAGGATATAAAATTCTCTAATTATCACTCGTCATTAGATTCATTCATAAATCGTACTTAATAATCAGTTAACCAATAACTAAATAACCAAATTAGTTTTAGATATTATGGAATTAACAGTTGCACAAAAATTAGAAACACTGCTTAAACTTCAATCAATCGACTCGCAATTAGATGAGTTGAGAAAACTACGTGGTGACTTACCAGACGAAGTACGTGATTTGGAAGATGAAGTTATTGGTTTTGAGACTCGTATTGGTAAATTCAAAAAAGAAATCGATGTTTTAGACGTTGAATTGAATGGCTACCGTGCAGGAAAAAAAGAAGCCGAAAAATTGATTCAGAAGTACAAAGACCAACAAATGAATGTTCGTAACAATCGCGAGTATGATGCGATTTCCAAAGAATTAGAGTTACAAGAGTTGGAAATTCAGTTGGCTGATAAACGTGCTCGTGAAACCGAATTTAAAGTAAAAAATAAAAATACTGAAATATCTGATGTGGAGTCAGCCATGATCAGCCGTAAAAAAGACCTTGAAGTAAAACGCAAGGAATTGGATGTATTGGTTGCTGAAAGCCAAGAAGATGAGAAAAAATTAACTGTAAGCCGTGATAAAGCAGCTACAAATGTTGAAGAGCGTTTGGTGAAAGCTTATAACCGTATTCGTGGTAATGCGGAAAATGGTTTGGCGGTCGTTATGGTAAGACGTGGTGCTTGTGGCGGATGTTTCAATATTGTTCCACCTCAACGTCAAGCAGATATTAAAGATAAAAAGAAAATTATTGTTTGTGAGCATTGTGGCCGTATTTTGGCTGATGTCGATGCCGTTGAGATTGTAAGAAGATAATTATTTAAGTCAAAGTCGATTTTCATTTATCGATTCTTCTAAACAGTAAATTTTTCAAAATAGCTAAGTTTTCGTTAATTCTGAAAACTTAGCTATTTTTGTTTTTTGACAATCATTTTTGAAACCACCTCGCTGCTCCTGAAAACAAACTGATATACAAATTGAAGTCTCGATACACTCACATAATTTCGATTACAAATGACGACGAGGTCGTTCACAGTCCGCCGTGCGGTGCGAGAACTAAATTGTGTTCTGTAATTTCCCGTTTATTTTTAGTTCAAGGTATCAAAGCTGTAGGGATAACTATTGCGTATTGCCTACTGATTATCGGACCGCCGAACGCAGCTAACTGCTATGCAGCCGAATTTGATTTTACTCCCAACCTTCAAAAAGCTTATTCAGAAGTATTCAAATTAAAAGTGAATTCAGGACGAGAATTACTAGAAAAAGAAAATCCCAAAAATCCTTTTCGAATTTATGTTGAAGATTTTGCAGATATGACTGAGCTGATTATTTCAGAGGATGAAAAGCAATATGAAAAATGGATGATTAGAGAAGATAAACGCTTAGAATTAGTTGAGGAGTTAGGTGAAAAGTCACCCTATAACCGTTTATTGAAGGCCGAAATAAAATTACATTGGGCATTGATAAAAATAAGATTTGGGTTTGAAGTAAAAGCGGCTTATAACGTGATTCAGGCTTATAAATTGCTTGAACAAAATCAGAAGCTATTTCCGAATTTTCTACCTAATTTAAAGTCACTTGGATGCTTACATGTCTTGATTGGTTCAGTTCCCGACAAACAGCGATGGATTTTAAAATTTCTTGGACTTCGAGGAAATGTACAATTGGGAATGAATGAACTTAGAATGGTAGCAACAGATAAAGTTTGGGGCACAGAATCCAAGTTTTGTGCTATATTTATTCAAGCATATGTTTTAAAATTTGATGCGAAATATAACGCTGAAATGCTTCAATATGTTAATAGTCAGCCTGATAACTTGAATATAAGCATGCTCGCGACTGCTATTTCACTGAAAGATAATAGAACTGAGCAAGCAATCGAATTACTCGAACGCACTCCCAAAAACATAGCATATTTAAGTTTTCCAATCTTTGAATTATACAAAGCAGAGACTCAACTCTTAAAAGGAAATTATTCGCAAGCTGCTTCGGCATATCAAATTTATCTTAGCACATTTAAAGGGCAAACTTTCTTAAAGGATACTTACTATAAATTGTTTTTGTGTAACTGGTTGATAGGTGATGAGAAAAAAGCAAAATTGTGTTTATCGAAGATAAACGATACAGGAAACACTATTGCAGAGTCAGATAAGGCCGCACAGCAATTTTATGAAAATTTTCAGAATACCAAAACTTTACCCAATAAAATATTAATAAAACTTCGATTACTTTTTGATGGTGGATATTTTGAAGAAGCACAAAAAGATTTAGTTGTTTTAACAGAAAAAAAATTTACGAATACCAAAGATCAAGCAGAATTTAATTATAGAGCAGGAAGAATTTATCAGAAACTAAATCAGTTTGATAAAGCCACTAATTATTTTGAAAGGTCAGTGGCTTTAACAGGTAATGAAGAGTGGGTATTTGCTCCCAATTCTGCTTTGCAATTAGGTTATATTCAACAGCAAAAAGGAAAAAAAATTAAGGCAAAAGCTTATTTTGAACAAGCAATTGCCTATAAAAATC
This sequence comes from uncultured Emticicia sp., assembly GCF_937903345.1. Classification (GTDB taxonomy): domain Bacteria; phylum Bacteroidota; class Bacteroidia; order Cytophagales; family Spirosomataceae; genus Emticicia. Next base: position 418,952 of record NZ_CALCZQ010000030.1, read on the forward strand.
ATGCATATAAAACCTCGGTTGATAACAAAGCCCGTGCTGCACTAACCGAAATGGGGTATTGATATGGTTTTTACAAGAGATAAAAAAATGAAACATAAGCGTTTGGATACAATACAAATTTTTCTCTTGTCTTTAGTCTAAAATCTCTTGTCTATATTTTCATTTCAGGTATTTCTCCTTCGATTATCAATTTGCCTTCAGTGGCAATTTTTATTTTTTCTACCGAAATACCCGGGGCTCTTTCTAATAATTTAAAACCACCTTCGGGCATTATTTCTAAAACCGCTAGTTCGGTAACAATCTTTTTTACGCATCGCAAACCTGTTATTGGCAAACTACAAGTTTTCAATAACTTGGATTCTCCAGCTTTATTAACATGCTGCATAGCCACAATAATATTTTCTGCAGAAGCTACTAAATCCATTGCTCCGCCCATACCTTTTACCATTTTGCCCGGAATTTTCCAGTTGGAAATGTCGCCATTTTCTGAAACCTCCATTGCTCCCAAAATCGTAAGGTCAACATGGCCACCACGAATCATTGCAAAACTTTCGGCTGAACTAAACAAAGCCGAACCATCAAGTAACGTTACTGTTTGTTTACCAGCATTAATTAAATCGGGGTCAACTTTATCTTCATTAGGGAAGGGTCCAATACCCAAAAGCCCATTTTCTGATTGTAATACAGCATTAATACCTTCTGGAATATAATTGGCGACCAAAGTCGGTATTCCAATACCGAGATTGACATAATAACCATCTTTTACTTCACGGGCAATGCGTTTGGCAATTTGATTTTTGTCGAGGCCAACAGCCTCCGTACTGACCATCGAAGGGGAAGTTTCGGTCAGCGGTTGTAGATTTGATTCGATTGTTGATACAGTTCTCTGTTCAATTCTTTTTTCGTAGTCTTTTCCTTGAAAAATTCTTTGTACGTAAATGCCAGGTGTGTGAATTTGAGCTGGATCGAGGCCACCCACAGGTACGAGTTCTTCTACTTCAGCAATCGTAATTTTTCCCGCTGCTGCCATCATCGGACTAAAGTTTTGTGCTGTTCCCTTAAAAATTAAATTACCCGCTGTATCACCTTTCCATGCTTTTATGATCGCAAAATCTGCTTTCAGCCAACTTTCTCGCACATATTTTTTACCGTCAAATTCCTGAATTTCTTTACCTTCGGCCACTTCTGTGCCTACGCCTGCAGGAGTATAAAATGCAGGAATTCCAGCACCACCTGCCCTGATTCGCTCGGCAAGTGTACCTTGTGGTGTAAGTTCTACCTCCAATTCGCCTGATAATAATTGACGTTCAAACTCTTTATTTTCACCTACATACGAAGAAATCATTTTCTTTACTTGCTTTGATTTTAGCATTAGACCAATACCAAAATCGTCAACTCCTGCATTATTTGAAATACAGGTTAGGTTTTTTACGCCTTTTTCCAACAAAGCCGAAATCGAATTTTCAGGAATTCCACAAAGGCCAAAGCCTCCAAGCATAAGCGTTGCTCCATCTTGAATATCTGCAACTGCTTCTGCTGCACCACTTATTACTTTATTTATCATTGTATTTTTTTAATTCTACGCAAATATAATAGATGTTACGCTGTTAATGATTGTGTTTTTCTAAGAAAATTATAGTAAAAACTTAGTTTTATGCAAAATCAATCCCTTTTTGTGCAAAATCCAAATAGTTTTAGAAAATGCTCCATCTTAATCCAACGAAACCTCTGATACTTTGCAAAGGGGCATAATTATAACTAGGGTCAAACTGCTCACTAAAAGGATTTTCTGGATTAAAAATAGGGTCATTTGGAAGGAAATTTGTGAAGTTTTTAATACCGCCATAAAGCTGTAAGCCATTGACGAATCGTTTGGTGGCTTGAATATTGTGAATGCCAAACCAAGGTGAATATTCAGGGCGAGTATCGCCATAAGCTCGAACAATTGGTAGACGCATCGGACTATTTAAATTGCCAGTTAGGTCAAAAGTGAGTTGGACTTTGTTAAATGTGTAGCTGAAGGCATAGTTTCCTGTTAAGTGAGGTGTTTGAATTTGGTTGATTTTAAGGTCATTCTCTATACGGTATACATCCATTAAAGTTGCCCCTGCAAATATTTTCAAACTTGAGCTAAAACTAAACTCTGTATTGAGTGCGATGCCTTTCGAAATTCCAAGGCCTTTTAAATTATCATAAACAACCAATTCTGGGTTTTGGTCGTAATCGGCAATGATTTTATTTGTAAAATAGGTATAAAATCCGTTGAGTTGAATGTTTCCATAACCATTTTCAAGAGTAAAAAAATGTTGATAATCAAGATTGGTATTATAGGAACGTTCAGGTTTTAATTCATTTACTATCAGTACCTTACGTGAGCCGGTAAGTGCAGCATGGTCTTCTGAAAATAAATTTACTACCCTATACCCATTGCCAAGACTAAGCCTAAAAATATTTTCTTTGTTTGGTGTAAATTTCCAATTTAGTCGAGGAGTTGTGATACCACCATGTTTAGAATTATAATCATATCGTAGCCCCAAGAGTAATTTATTTTTACCGTTGAGTGTGAGCTCATCTTGAGCAAACAAACCTGGCAAACTAATTAAATCGGGAGTATTTTTATTTTCGATAGTTTGGGTGATTGGAGTATTATCATCATAAAATGTATGACGATACGTCAGCCCCAAAAGAGCATCGTGATTTTTATTCAGTTTTTTGTCCCAGAGTAATTGCCCGAAGGCAATTCGTTGAGTAGCCAAATAAAAAATACTGCCATAAACCGAGTTTTGCTGGTGTTCATTGAATGAAAAATTGAGTGTAACTTTCTGATTATCAATCGGTAACTGATAGCTTCCAAGTATCTCCATGCGTTTTGTGAAAATAGATTCCCCATACACTTCGCTTCCACCGCGATTATTTTTTTTCCATTGTATTTCACCGCCAAATCGGTCTTCATACAAGTACCGAGCTGCTATATTAAAAATCCTATTTTGTGAGCGTCGCAGTGACCATTTATTAAAAATTGATATCCGATTTTGGAGCGTAATATCAGTGAAGTTGTCTTGATTAATATCCCAGCGTTTGTTAAATTTGAAGTAATTACCAGAAAAAAGTACATCGCATTTACCAATTTTGACTTTGCTACTGGCATCAAAATTATTTTCATGATAGCTGCTTTTATTAATATCAAAGTTAAATTTTGGTGCATTTGAAGGTTTTTTCGTAATTACATTAATCAAACCACCAACGGCTTCAGAGCCATAGAGCGTTGAAGCAGGTCCTTTCATTATCTCAATTCGCTCGACCATTGAGTTTGGGATTCCACTTAGTCCATAAACCGATGATAATGCCGAGACAATCGGCATTCCATCGATCATTACCATCGTGTATGGCCCTTCCATGCCGTTGATGTGAATGTCGCCTGTATTGCAAACATTACAATTAAGTTGCGGATGCACGCCATTGACCATTGAAAGTGCATCAAATAAACTTGGTGATGGGTTTTTGCGAAAAAACGTTGGGTTAAAACTTTGAATTGGAGCAGGCGATTCGTTAATGTTTGTTTCTTTCATCGTACCAGTCACGACTAATTCATTGAGCTGGGCATTTTCTTCTTCTATTTCAATATTAATAATAATTGTTTTTTCTTCTAAAACATAGATAATTAGTTGTTTGGTTTTATATCCGATACTCGAAAACTGAATTGTTTGTTTGCCGATAGGAGCGTTTTTAATAACAAATTTACCATTTTCGTCAGTTTGGGTTCCAATTTTTGTGTTCAAAATGACAATGTTGGCAAAGCTAACTGTTTTATCTTTATTTACAATTATTCCCCTAATTTCCCCGCCAAATACTTTAAATGTCGTCGAAAAAAGTACTAGAAATAAAAATAAAATAAAGGTATTTTTCATGGTTTTGTTAATTCCAAACGCAAATAATGATTAATAATATTAATTTTCTAAATTTATATAAAAATAAATTTAGATATGACTAAAAATTATGTTCTTTAGTACACCCGAAATTGGCATTTTGTTTGTGTTATTTTTGGTATGAACTTTTATATACTCTTTTTAGCGAATCGTTAGTAAATGATACTGAGTTCGGAATACATTTTATAACAAGTGTATTCCTTAGAATTGACTCACGAGTTAAACACACAGCATATGTGTCGGAGTTGTAATTAACTATATATCAGATGTTTAAGTCATTACTTTTGTAGAGATAGGCACAAAGAATATATAAATTGACTAGCCGTTTGATGTGCTTGAAATTGTTCAGCCTACAAACAATATGGTGAGTTTATTTGATGTTGAACAAACCTTTTCAAAGATTCTTCAATGTTGGATGGATGCCACCGAAATAGTGCCTCTGGGTGATAAATGGAAAGGTGGAAAAATAATTTTACAACCTGGTCGTAGAGATTTGCAATCGAAAGAGATTCCAATAGATGCTTTTTTTCATAAAATCGTTATGATGCGTGACCGTCTGCGAGTTTTAGAACAGCGAGTAAACGCAAGTAATATGGATAATGAAGAAAAGGTGAATATTCAGCAATATATCACTCGTTGTTATGGTTCAATGACAACTTTCAATATTTTATTTAAAGAGCAGCAACACCATTTTTCAGGATAGAAATTGGTGGAAGCATAAGGGAAATTTTGATTTCAGATTTACGATTTACGAATTTTTTTTAGATGGTGACTCAAAAAATCTTCGTTGTTATATTATTTTTATTCGTAAATCTGAAATCGCAAATCAAATTTTTACCGTTCCGCCATTTTGAGCAGCTTTATAAATTGCCTCAACCACTTTTATATCTCTAAGCCCTTCCTCTCCTGGAGCAATTAATTGAGTAGAATTTATTAAAGCTATACAATCTTCATCGAGTTGTTTTGCTTGTTGGCTTTTCAATGGATAATCAATTAAGCCATTACTATGGCTACCTTTATTGCCAGAATACGCCGAAAAAGGCTCCATTTTTAGCCAACCTTTCTCATAATTTATCTGCAAATAGTTCATATTTATACCAAAACTCGTGTGGCACGCTGCCAATGCACCACTTGGAAATTGAAGCTGAAACATCATTGTTTCTTCAACTTCTTTATAAATTTCTGGTCGAGTGGTACTCGTTTGAGCTGTTACAGCAATTGGTTCTTCGCCAGTTGCAAGTCTTGCACCTTGTAATGCATAAACACCCATATCGCCCATGACGCCACCTCCAAGAGCTTTGTTTTGTTTCCAATGAGTGGTTCGGGCATCAAAGTAACCTGCCCCGCAAGCTACCATTTTTACTTTTCCATAAAGTTTTTCTTTTGTGATACGCATATATTCTTGCGTATTTGGGTCATGCTGGCAACGATAACCAATAGCTAAGTTAACCTTATTGTCTTTACACGCTTTTATCATTGCTATGCAATCATTAACCGATGGTGCCATCGGTTTTTCGCAGAAAACATGTTTCCCTGCTTTAGCAGCTCTGATAGTATATTCTTTGTGCATCGAGGGAGGCAAAACCACATAAACTATGTCAATGTCAGGATTATTAGCAATCGAATCGAAATTTTGATAATTGTAAATGTTTTTATCTGGTATATTATATTTCTGTTTCCATTTTTCTGCTTTTTCGGGCGTGCCAGTTACTATTCCAGCCAAATAACATTTTTCGGTTATTTGAAGTGCAGGAGCGAGTAAATCAGTGCTGTAATAACCCAAACCAACCAACGCAATACCAAGTTTTTCTTTCTTCTTGGCTGTACTCGCCAAAAGTATATTTGGCGAAAAGATACTGGCTACACCACCAACTATAATTGATTTTAGGATGTCTCTTCTGTCTAACATTTTATTTTTAATTTAGGATAAATATTATGCTTTATCGTATCTTTTTAAGCTAAAATGAATCTATTAATTAAATTGTATTATTTTTAAAATTTAGTATAAACTAACAATTAGAGACTAAATATGAATTCTTTCAGAACGTCCAATTTTGGGCGTTGCGACTTTCAATAATTTAATATTTATCATAAAAACGTCTAATTCTGGAAGTTACTTGGTCGTATATTGGTTTCGTAAATTCAATAAATAATTGTTGAGGTGGTGGAGGCAGTTGTTCGCGGTTACGAGTCATATTTAGTTCGGAAGTTGTTAAAGCTCTTTCGTCACCGTTGAAACTCGCCCATTCATTTACCCAAGTAAATTCTCCTGGAATCTCTTCACGTAAAAGTGTTTTATTTGTTTGATAATCAAATATTTCCATCGATAGTAAGCCTCTCGAACGTACTGCTTTACGTGATTTTATGATTGTAGCAGTTACTTTGCCATAGACTGAAACTTTTTTTCCATTCACAGTAGCTTCTCCTGTTTTTACACTGTCTCGGCTTGTAACATTTTGACGGTCTGTGGCTACATTGGTTTCGCCTACTACAAAGTCAATAATTTCGAGACGTACGACTTGGTCGGGTTTTAGTCTTACATTTTTGGCCTCTTCGGGAGAGTAAAATCTTATAAATTTATTAATTCGTCTATTTGTTCGTAAAAACTCTTCTACTTTTTCTTGAAAATATTCATTACTATACTGATACAACCTTGAATTAACTTTTGGTTGTTCTAAAATAACATGAACCGAACCAATATCAAGTGCCTCTTCCATACGATTGCGAGCATCTTTGTAGTTTGGGGCGAAAATCGTAATTTGTTCAAAATGATCGAATGCCGCACGGGCATCTAGTTTACTCAACTTTTTTCTTCTTAAAATATCATCACCTAATGCATATCGCTCATCTGCGGCATATTCACGAGCCTCTTCTGTCTCCTGAAAATAAGTTTGCGGACTCACAATTCGACGGCAAGCTGTGCATCGATCAATTACTTCTTGCATTTTATTTAGTTTATTATAGTAATCAAGAATTGCTTCAAAACGAAACTGTTGATTGGCATTTCTGGTACGGGCAATATCTCTCGTAAATTCTTCCTGGGCATTACGATACGCAGTGGATAATACATCTGAAGCTTTACTATTATTCGAATCTTTCCTTAGTTTTTCAACAGACTGTAAAACAGCTTCGTAGTAATTTCCTTTTTCGAGTGCTTTAGTGCCGCTTTTTGAGCAAGCGATAATGAAAATTATTAATGTCAAGGCTAAATATTTCAGCTTAGTTTCCATAGAATTTTAATTTTTAGTTTAATAGTAATTCTTTTGCAATATAATAGTTTTTAATTATTTATTCTTTTGTCCAAATTATAGTTTAACATTTTATTAGCAAATAACTAATAAAAAAAGTGATAAACTTTAGGAGTTTACCACTTACTTTACGTTTCTTAAATGATTTGTTATCAGTCTATTAGGCTTCGTTTTTAAGTTCAGATAGACTTTGGGTTTTGATTTTTTCTTGTAATTTTAAAATTCCACCAATCAAGGCCTCTGGACGAGGTGGACAGCCTGGTACATAAATATCAACAGGTATGATTCGGTCAACGCCTTTGACAACGTGATAACCATGTTCCCAATATGGACCACCGCAGTTTGAGCAGCTTCCCATCGAAATCACGTATCGAGGTTCAGGCATTTGTTCATACAAACGTCGAATGCGGTCGGCCATTTTAAATGTAACTGTTCCCGAAATTATAATTACATCTGATTGACGAGGCGAGTTTCGAGGAAATACACCGAAACGCTCTAGGTCATAACTTGATGCGTAAGTTGCCATCATTTCGATGGCACAACAAGCTAAACCGAAACCCATTGGCCAAAGTGAATTAGCTCTTGCCCAATTGGTTAGCTCGTCGATTGAAGTCAATATTACCTCACTTTCGCCTGTTTTTATATGTGCCTCTTTTTCGAGGGTTTCAAAATTCATTCAATTAGATTCTTTAAAACAGTTGTAATTTTTGAGATTATGAAAGATTTATCTTTTATGTCACTAAATGATTTTTAGTGCAGAAAATCTACTATTGTCTACGAACTTTTATTTATCAGCGTATTTTTCATTCACTTGTTCATACATATTCATTGGTATTTTGCTCTTAAATTTCGGTGTTCGGTATTTCGGTTTTGCCCAATCGAGATAGCCTTTAGCCCAAACATAGGCTAGACCCAGGGCCAAAATACAAATAAAAATACTCATTTCGACCAGTGTGAACCAACCCCATAGTCCATTCGTATCTTCGATAAATTGTTTATTGCCAAAAACTATGGCCCACGGAAATAAGAAAACTAATTCAACATCGAAAAGAATAAAAATCAGGGCAATTGTATAAAATTTTACATTGAACTGTACGTTTGCATTTCCAGTGGGGTCTTCCCCTGATTCGTAGGTTGTTAGTTTTTCATCGTTAGGCTTGGCCGGACGCAATAACCAGGCAAAGCCCAATACCGCAAGCACCGCAACTGACGCCAAAATGATAGCCAAAAGTATTATGCCAAAATCTGATAACATCGAAGTAATTGAAAAATAATAACTGATTTTAGAAAACTTTCGATTAATCCATGTCACGGTAGGCTATTATGCCTCCCAAAACATTGTGAACATTTTCAAAACCTTGTGCAATCAAGAATTGTTTAGCCTTTCCGCTTCTTGCACCACTTCGGCAATGGATATAAATATCCTGGCCTTTTATTGATTCAAACTCCTCTAATCTGTCTGGAATTTCGCCTAAAGGCACGAGTTTCGCTCCTAAATTATCATCTTCGTATTCGTATTCTTCACGTACATCAAAGAGGTTAATTGGATTTTCTCCTTCGATTAATTCTTTTAGTTGCTCAACTGTTATGTCAAAGTTTTTATCCATGATAATATATTTTTATTGTTTTTATCTCTTAATGCACAACGACAATCTTTCGAATAAAATTCTTTTTCCCGTCCGAAAAACTTAGAAAATAAATATTTTCTGGTAAATTTTTTAAATCAAGTTCTTGATTATCAAGTATTTCTTTATAAAAAATTTCTTTTCCTGATTTATCAAAAATATATATTGATTTGATGTTATCAAAATTCCATTTAAGTAATCCCGTAGTTGGATTTGGGTAAACCGCAAATTCTATGTCATTTGGCTCTTCGCTTGCCAATGGGCCAATAGTTGGATTGCTCGAATTAATTTTGTAGCCCATTACGGGTCTTACCATTAAGCTACCTTTTAATGATTTATTTTGTATCCACTCATTTCCTAAACTATAATATATTTTATCTCCGAAGTCTGAGTTTTTATCAACCCCAATCCCGATCACATCTTCAGTTACTTTTGTCCATGATATAAAGAATGTGTCCTTTACTGCAATATTTTGTTCGAGGGGATACTCAATGAAACCATTAATTTCGGTAGAATATCTTACTTTGATAGATTGTTGATGTAAAATTTTACTTGGTTTTCCGTTGGCACTTTCCAAGATTTGTAATAAGAAAAATTGTCCTGATATATCTTTGAAAAATGGTGAAAAATTAAACCGAACTGCATTGACAGTGTCGGCTTTGTTTAGAGCAAATTTTATCGCAACTTTTCCTAAAGTTTGGTCTGTATCAGCCCCTGTTTCCGCTGTTCCATCGTCATAAGCATAATAGTTAAGTAGGGGGGTGTAGATTGAGACAGAGTCATTGCTTAAAAGTAATTCATTAGGTATATTATTTGTAGAATCAGGTAAGATTGTTTGCCCACCTACATCTTGATAAACTAATTTTTGAGTAAATTTAAGCACTGCTTTATTTTGTGAAAATTTTGTTATAGGCTCAATCGTATTTGTTTCCGGCTCAGTTTTATTGTTTTTGTTTATAAAAGGCTTGACATTAACTGTGGGTTTTAGTAAATTTGAATATACAGTTTTGCTTATTGTATCGGATACTTGCCAAATAAAATTAACGCCTCTTGCACCTCCTTTTCCTTCAGGTTTTGCTGAATATTGTAGGTTTTGAATACCTACAATCATTTTATCATTGACCTCTGCTTTTGGGTTGACTAAATATTGTTTTAAAGGCATGGCTGAATATCTTTTAAGATAATTATTTTTAAAACCAATTAGTGCCACATCTTGTGTATAAAAGTCAATTTGTCGTCTTTTTTTATTTAAATATACAAAGTCAATGTGCCACATATCAAAAGCACCTGATTGGCGTCCACGAGTCTCGAAACGAAATTGAAAGTTTTTATGCAAATATTCAGTTTTATTGACTGATAAAATCTTTTGTGTAAATGTATCGTTGCTAATACCCTCTTGTCTCCAAATGGTTTTCCATTGATTCTTATCATTCAGAAACGAAACAACGAGAGAGTCATCGTTATCTGGTAATTCGCCCAAACCTTTTGCCTCCCAGTAAAAACTTAGATAAACGGAATCTCTTGCGGTAAGTCCTGCTAAATCAATGGGAACAGATGTCAGTGTGTCGGTGCTTCCATATGCAAAATTATTTGAAAAATTATATGGAATACCTGCTGAATTGCGGCTATCAAAAGTCGCTACATTAACCGAAGGTTGATTGATTGGGTAGGCATTATTGATATTTACACCGCCATTTATCCAGCGTTTTGGATTAGGTATTGAGGTATTATTCTGTGAGAAATCATCAAAGAATGGAAGTGTAATTGATTGACTATATGTAAGTTGTGAGCAAAGTGCAACTAATAAAATAACAGACCTGTAAATAGTTACAGGTCTGTTGTTTAAAAATATATTCATATTAAACGATTCTTTAAAACCTTATTTTTGGTCCACTACATTCTCGGATGGAGCATCACCAGCAATTTCTATATCAATAACGTCTCCAATATGGATTTTATTACCTTCGGCGGCAGGTCTTTGTTTTACTACTGTTCCGTTGACAAAGCCTTCAATTGGGCCTACATATCGTTTTGAAATTACGAGATTTTGCCCTGAAACCAAAATTTCAGCTTCGTCGGCAGCCATTCCCACTAAGTTTGGAATTTCTACCATTTGGTCGCCAAGGCCATCGCCAACTACAAATACAACTTGTGATCCTTTTGGTATGAGCGTTCCTGGTTTTACTTCCTTTCCGTTAAACTTTATTTTTAATACAGTATTTTCTTCTAAAGCTGGAATCATTTCGGTTGTACCTGCAACAAGTTGTGCCGATAACAACTGATTCTTAGCACTTGACTCTGAGCGACCAATTACATCTGGCAGTTTTATCATCGGTGCAGTTGCCGTTACGATTGTTAAATAGATTTTTCTTCCTTCTTTTACGCTCGAACCTGATTTCGGATATTGTGTCAGAATCGAAAGTGGTTTAGCCCCTGCCACAAATGTACAATCGCTGACTTCGTAATCTAGGTCACGGTCATCGAGAGATTTTTCCATTTCTTCGAGAGTCAGACCTTTCAAATCGGGTACAGTAATTGACTGGCCATGGTTGGTACTCCAGGGAAGATAAATAAAGAAAAAGCTAAAGAAAAACACCAAAATCAAGGCAATGATTATTCCAAGATGAACAAAGATGTCAGTTTTTGAATTCGTACTAAATTTTGCCATTTTTAAGAGAAGTTTTTAAGTTCATGATCAATATGCCATAATATGCAATACTATTTCAAAAAGTATGGAGAATTGACTATCGACCATGGACACTCAATAATTATTAAGCAAAAAAAAGGTTTTTTATCGGAAATAGCAAAGGTTTTATTCGATGCCGCCCATCCATTTTTTTATTGGTTTGTATAAAACTATCAAAATCAAAGCAGATATCATTCCAATCAAAAATACTTGATGGAATAAATCAGGCATGGCCGCGACATTGTTTTCATCAAAATTTCCTGCAAATAGGCCTGCAATAAGATTTCCGAGAGCCGCACCAACAAACCATAAACCCATTAATTGACTATAATATTTTTTGGGAGCAAGTTTGGTATATGAGCTTAATCCAACAGGACTGATACAAAGCTCTCCAAGCGTATGGAACATATATGTAAAGAAAAGCCATCCAAGACCAGCCATCGAGCCATCTAGCACTCGTTGTGCAGCCAAATACATTATAAAAAAGCCCAAGCCCATTTGCAAAAGACCTAATCCAAATTTTACTGGTACACTTGGATTTAAGTTTTTACGATTCAAATAAATCCACAAAGCTCCCATTGGTGCTGAGAAAATAAGGATAAACATTGAATTGGCATTTTGTAGCCAAGAAGCAGGCAATTCTATGCCCAAGAAACTACGATTAGTATGTCGGTCCGCAAAGATCGTTAGCGTTGTTGAGGCTTGTTCAAAACCTGACCAAAATACCGAGATTCCGATAAATAAAACAAAAAGTACACCTACTCTTTTTCTTTCAATAATTGTGAGAGAAGAATCGATGAAACCAATGTAGGCAAAATAGAAAATTGTTATGGCAATGATAACATATTTCATGTATTGTGCCAACGAAACACTATCTAAAACGCCCGATATTAATAATATACCCACTAAGATAAGTATGGTAATAACTACATATAAATAGGTATAAGAAGATTTTTGGGTAGGAGGGTTTCCAACACCTGCGAGGTATTTGCCATTCACTTTAAAGTTTATTACACCAAATAGCATAGCAAATGCTGCTGCACCAAAACCATAATGCCAGCCAACTTTTTCGCCCAAGTAACCTACAACAAACATTCCGAGAAATGCCCCGAGATTAATTCCCAAATAAAAAATCGAAAAAGCTGCGTCACGCCTTGCACCACCTTCTGGATACAATTCGCCAACGATTGAGCTGATATTTGCTTTCAGTAAACCTGTTCCAATAGCAACAGTTGATAATCCTAAAAAGAAAACTTCGGGCGAACCTGGAATCGCTAAAATCAAGTGACCCGCCATTATAAACAAAGCACCATACCAAATAGCTTTTTTCTGTCCTAAAATATTATCGGCAATCCATCCTCCAGGCAGAGTGAGCAAATAAACTGAAGCCATATAAAGCCCCATAATTGCTCCGCCAGTTTTTTCAGAAAGCCCCAGAGCTCCCTCATTTGCCCCTTTGGTTAGGTATAAAAACAGAATGGCACGCATGCCATAATAAGAGAAGCGTTCCCACATTTCGGTTAGGAACAAGACCATGAGGCCCATTGGGTGTCCAAAGAATTTACGTTCTTCCATGATAGGTTTAGTTTATTTGGTTAGAATAATTTTGTAAAGTGTATGTCAAAAGTAATGCCTATTTCTTGAATAATGCAAGTATTGTTGTATTCACCAAGGTCAAAATATTTAAAAAATTTGATAGGAGGTAAAAAAAATCTTTATTTCTAAAAAAATAAAATATTATTTTTTGCCCATACCTTACACACCAAGTATTGGTTTATAAGTCATTTCATAAATTTTCAGTAGGGTAGCTTTTAAAAAATTTGATGATTTGCAAGGCGATAAAAAAAGGATGTTTGTTTATGAATTGAGTAGTTTCACTAAAATATGAACATTATTTTCAAAGTCAATATTTGATAAATAGTACAAAAAAATAAAGCAGGTTTGGTCGATAGTATGGGTTCTTTTGGTAATCAAAACGTTAGAGACAAAGACAGACAAAGCATGATTTGGTGAACGATATGTTTTAAAGTAATTTTGTAATATACGCTGTTTTTGTTTCTGAACAGATTTTAGCAGTTAAAAGTAATAACCTATAATAAATAATGCTAAATGTTAGATATATGATTTCTTGTTTTTGCCTAAAATATTGGTTATTAATATAAGTATTTAGGTAGAATAGATTTTAATTTTTCTTCGAATCTAAGTTTAAAACCCCCTGCCTTTAGTTTTTTTTGTATTATAATTTGATTTACTTTTTTTTTGTTGATAAACAACTGAAAAATCGTTTCTCAATTAATCTTTCTTGAATAAATTTTTCATAAAAATTATTCAAGAGGCTTAACAACAAAAAGATTTAGGTAATTTTAAAAGTTATTTTAAAACAAGCGTCGGCCAACCTAGTGTTTTATTGATTAATGTTTGGCGACAATTATAAACAACCTTAACTAATATGACTACGAAAGTACCATTTAAAATTGCAGTTTTTTTACTATTAACGCTTACGGTTTTTATTGTAGGATTTAAAATTATTGATTTTAAAGAGCCTAAAATTTCGCTTGAAAACTATACAATCGAGGACGGCTTTGAGCTAAGTGTTATCGCATCCGAAAACTTTTTTAAGGCTCCAGTATCAATGGACTTTGATAATAAAGGCCGAATGTGGGTGGTTGAAATGATTGGTTACATGCCAAACCTTGAAGGTGTCGGCGAAGATGTGCCTAATGGTAGAATCAGTATTTTAGAAGATTTAGACAAAGATGGCGTAATTGATCATTCGAAAATATTTTTGGATAAATTAATTTTGCCCCGTGCATTGGCACAAGTTTATGGTGGTTTATTATACTCAGATGGTCCAAAACTTTGGTTTGTTGAGATAAAAAATGATAAGCCGGGCAAGAAAACACTCGTTGACCCAATCTATGCTGAAGGAGGAAACGTGGAACATACCTCTAATGGTTTGATGATGAATATTGATAACTGGATTTATAACGCCAATTATAATTTTAGGTATCAATTGAAAATTGGGAAATGGATTAAAGAACCGACATCAAATCGTGGACAGTGGGGAATAACAAAGGATAATTTTGGACGACTATATTACAATAATAATGGCACCCAATTACAGGGTGATTACGTTTTACCAAACAAAGCAATTAGAAATAAGTATTTTAAGCCCACTACTGCAGAAGGTCAAAAATTGACAAACAATAAAGTCTATCCAATTCATCAAACATCGGTTAATCGAGGCTATCAAAAAGGTGTTTTAGATGACAGAGGATATTTGACCGAAGTTACAGCATCATGTGGGCCATTGATTTATAGAGGTGGGGCTTTTCCTGATGCTTATAACCAAAATGCGTTTGTTTGCGTGCCTGAAGCTAATCTTATTAAGCGTAATGTCATGAGTTTTAAAAATCTACAAACCATTGCTAATCAAGCAGTTGAAGGAAAGGAATTCATAGCCTCGACAGATGAAGGTTTTCGTCCAGTCAATTTGTTTAATGGTCCAGATGGTGCCATTTACATTGTTGATATGCACCGAGGAATTATTCAGCACAAAGCTTATATCTCTCAATATCTTTCTGAACAATTGGGCAATAAAAAACTTGACACGCTACAAAATGCTGGTCGCATATTAAAAGTAGTTAGTAAAACAAACAAACTCAATTCAATACCTGATTTGTCGAAAGCTAGCAGCAAAGATTTAGTTGCCTTGCTCAGTCATCCAAATGGTTGGTTGAGAGATCGAAGCCAGCAACTTCTGATTCAGAAAAATGATAAAACAATTGTCAAAGATTTGATTGCCTTGACGAAAATAAATAATGATTTTTCAACGGCAATTCACGCACTTTATGTTCTTGATGGTTTAAAGGCCCTTACTTTTGGAACATTGACCGAGGTTATTAAGCAGTCAAAACAACCAGAAGTTATTGCTCATGCTTTAGGCCTTTCAGAGCCTTTTGCATCTGTTCAAAATTCTTCGAGTATGAAAGCTTTAAGCATACAACTATTGTCCCAAAACAATGATGTAACGGACCTTTATTTAGCGTATTCATTAAACAATTGGTTAAAAACCGATAATACATTCTTGACAATTTTATCACAAATCGAGAAAAAACATGCTGAAAAACGAATATATCAGGAGGCGATTGTAAGTAGCGTTGAAGGAAAAGAAGAGCAGTATCTAACAATGCAAAATCCTTCTGCTCTACTTAAAGGCTACTTATCTGTTGCAATTAGTAATCATCAGAAAAAAGAATTAAATTCAATTTTTGTGAAAGAAAAAAATGTAGTTGACAATAGAACTAAAGGATTGCAGCTGTTCCGATCGATTTGTGCTACTTGTCATGGAGCTGACGGAAAGGGAATTCAAGACCTAGCTCCACCATTGAAAGGCTCAGAATATATTGATGGCTCAATGAAGCGTTTGGCAGCAATCATTTTACATGGTTTGAGCGGCCCAATTTCGGTAAATGGTAAGCTTTATCAGCTAAATAACGAAATGCCAGGCTTAATCAATAATAAAGAAATTAGCGACGAAGATATAGCCGATATAATCAGATATACTCAAAATGCCTTAGCTAAAGAAGGGAAAAATATTTCGCCGAGTGACGTGAAGAAAATGCGAGATAAGAAGCCATTAGGTGTATTATTCAATGAAAAGCAATTACTCGAAACTGACTTTGAGAAGTAATTAAATAGAGTATATTTTTAAAAATTGATGGACTGTTTATTTGAGTTTTGTGGAATAAAAACCAACGAAAATCAAATAAGCAGTCCAATTTTTTTATTTGATATATTCCAATGATAAAAGCATTAATTTTTCTGCGGCAGTTTTAGATTTTAAAATAGTAAAATCACGAGAAGTATTATCGCCTACTTCATAAACTAACGCCTCTGCATTAAACTCTCGATTAAAAAACGCCTTAGAAATCACTCCAGATGCGGGTTTGCTTCCCCTTGCGTTTACTTTATAACCTGGAATTTCTTTTTCTAAATCTTCAAACCAACGTTTAATTAATCCATCCATATTGGTGGGTTTTTCGGTCAAATTGGTATAAAAAATATCATCCCAAGTAGAATGAAAATCAATGCCAAAATAGAGTTTCCTTTGGGTGCCCTTGAGTTTTTTTTGTAAAAAATTACGAACAAATTGAGTTTCAGGTTGATTAAAGTCTGCCCAATCACGATTTAAGTCGATACCTCCGGTATTATGTCGCCAATGCCCATTATCCACACCATCAGGGTTCATCATTGGCACTACAAAAACTGTATATTCTTTTCTGAATTTTTTTGCTGTTTCTGAATCCACACAAAGCGATTCTACAAAAGCTTGCAAAGCAAACTGCCCTGTAACTTCGGGTGGATGCAAACGGCCGATAACAATCATAATCTTTGAGTCTGTTTTATCTTCGCCAATTCGTAAGCATTGAAAAGGTCGGTTTTGGGGAGATTTTCCTATAATTTCGCTCGATACAAATTTATTTTTTAAAATACCCTTTGTCCAATCATTGACAATTGTCGAAGTCATCAATTCTTGAGCAACTATCCATGTTGGCTTTTCATCTACTCTTACACGAACAAAGGCAGACTCCGATAGTGCATTTTCTTGGAAAGTTCGATTTCTCGCTTCGGGGTCTTTTATGAGAATACAATCGGTAGAATCAACTACTTGCCATGTTTTGCCGTCACGACTGGTTTTTGGAAAATAGCGATGTTTGGCATTCAAATAAGTTAGATTTACCCAAATTGTTCTTGGTTTCTTGCTAGTAACCTTAAAAGCATACCAGGGACTAGGGTTTATAGGATAATTTTCGGCAGCAATAATGGCCGTATAAAGTGTGTCATTGTTTTGCGTGATTCCGTTGAGTCTAGCTCCGTCAAAATCATTGTCAAAAGTAATAGTCCCTAAATTTCGTTGCCCACGCCACTGCGGCATAATGGTATGGTTACGGGTATCTACCTTTTCGGTACTGGTCGATGCCTGTCCTTCAAATTTGGGTTTTGTGGTTTGAGAAAACCCTGAAAAAGTAAAAAAAAATAGGAGAAAAGTAAATATTTTATTCATTTGGAATCAAGGAATTTAATAGAATAAGATGAGATTTTATCTTCAAAATTATCAAATTTATTCTTAATTTTTCGTAAGGATGAATTGTTTTTTATCGGTAGTCAACTTTGAAACGCATATTTATTTTCGGGCGGAAGAATTGAGCAGCTATTAAAATATTTTTGATTTCCCATCAAAAAAAACAATAATTAGACTAATTTTGTTGTTTATTTTTTAATGAAATAATAATCTATAAACAAACTAATCTTACAAATTCATGAATTTAAAACTACCCATTTTACTTCTTTTGATGTTTAGTGCAAGCTTTGGTTTCGCACAAAAAACAATCAAAGGACAAGTAAAAGATGAAGCAAGCCAAGAGAACCTACCCGGAGTTACGATATTAGTTAAAGGGACTAACATAGGCACATCTACAGACGCTGAAGGAAATTTTTCTATTTCAGTACCAAACAATTCTAAAGAACTCAACTTTAGTTATATTGGGTACAGCTCAAAGGTTGTTGCTATCGGCGACCAATCATTTATTGAGGTAAAATTGGGATCGGATGCTACAAATCTTCAAGAAGTAGTTGTGAATGCATTAGGATTTAAGACCAAAAGAGATAGGTCTGGCTCAACTTCTTCAAATATTTCTTCAGATGCCATTAGGTCAAGTGGTGAAGCAAATCTTTTAAATAGTCTTGCAGGAAAAGCTTCCGGTGTTAAAATTGCCCGTGCGAACGGCGATCCAGGTGCAGGTACAAATATACAGATTAGAGGAGCAAATACCATTGGTGGTTCTACGCAGCCATTGGTTATTGTTGATGGCGTACCATTATCAAATGACAACCTATATGGCTCAGGAAGTTCAAGGTCTGGCGGAGTATCTCAACAATCAAGATTGAATGATTTAAATCCAGAGGACATAGAATCTACTCAGATATTGAAAGGAGCTTCTGCTGCAGCTTTATGGGGCTCAAGAGCAGCAAATGGCGTCTTGGTGATTACTACAAAGCAAGGTAAATTAAACCAAAAAATGAAAATTAGTTATTCTGCTACCTATTCGATGGATGAAATAAATAGAAAACATCCGATGCAGACAACTTTTGGTCAAGGTACAGGTGGAAAGTTTAATGCAACTGCAACCAACTCATGGGGAGATAAAATATCTTCGAGGTCTGGTGAAGCAGATGTAGTTAATACCGCTGGGGAATATTTTTTAAGTAATGATGGACAAAAGATATACCCGATTATCACTAAAAACTCTAAAGAACTCTTTGTTGATAAAAACTTTGACCAAGTTTTTCAAAAAGGCTCATTCTTAGAGCACAATCTTAGTATTTCTGGTGGTAGTGGAAAAACAACCAACTTTTTTAGTTTAGGTTATTTAGGACAAAAGGGTATCATAAGAAACAGTGATTATGATAGATTTACAATGCGATTTAATAATCAAACATTCTTTAGCAATACAGTAAATCTAACTACAAAAGCAAACTATATCAGAACAAATAGTAATCGAATTCAACAAAACTCAAATACTGCGGGTTTATATTTGGGTTTACTTCGTCAACCAGCAGATTTTGACCAAACTTCTTATATAGGTACTTCTTTTTCAAGTACAGGCGTACCAAGCCCAGGCAGACAAAGGAGTTATAGAAGGTATCTTGGCAACAACATAAATCCGTTTTACAATAATCCCTTGTGGACAATTAATGAGCAACAAGCAACCTCTGTTGTAAATCGTTTTAATGCCAATACGGACCTTAATATAAATCCAGTAAGTTGGTTACAAATTGACTTACGTGGAGGAATCGATACCTATGTTGACAAACGTGTTTATTTTGCACCAGTTGGCTCAGCAAGTTTTAATAATGGTAGATTAGACAATGAAAATTTTATTAATTCTGAAATTAACTTAGACGCAATTGCTCGAGCAGACTTTCCTAATTTAGTTACAGATAAAATTGGATTTAATGCAACACTAGGTTATAATATTAATGACAGAAATAGGAATGTTTTGTATGCAGCTTCACAAAACTTTCTAGTTAATAGTAAGCTTCAATCATTCACAAATAGCGTTGCTCCTTTTGAGGTTTCTAATAGCACCAACCATATTCGTTCTAATAGATTGTATTCAATATTTGCTTTTGATATTTATAAACAAGTTTTTTTGAGTGTTTCGGGTACTCAAGAAGCTGCTTCAACAATAAAAGGCACCTATTTTTATCCTTCAATGGATTTGGCTTGGCAGTTTACACAAATGCCGAACATGACGAATAAAATACTTTCTTTTGGTAAAATTAGATTGTCTTATGGTCAGGTTGGGGTGCAACCAACCGCTTATAAGTTTGGTACAACCTATGAAACTTTCGCTTATTCAACCTACGATGATGCACTTGATATTAACGAGTTCGGAGGTGGTTTCAGACTAAACGATGACCAAGGAAATAGTACGCTTAAACCAGAAATTAAAACAGAATTTGAGTTAGGGACAGATTTGCGTCTCTTTAAAGACCGTTTAAGTTTGGGTTTAACTTACTATAAAAATGAAATTAGAGACATTCTTCTTGCAGTAAACTTATCTCCAACTTCTGGATTCTTATCTAAATATACCAATGCAGGTAGAATGGAAAACAGAGGAATAGAGCTTGACTTAGGATATAAGATTATATCACAAGCCTCTTATGGTTTAGAACTGTACGGAAACTGGAACAATAACAAAAATAAAGTCTTAGACTTGGCTGGGGTAGCCAGAGTGGCTCTAACAGACCAATCTATAACTTCTAATGCTATCGTTGGCCAGCCTTTAGGCATACTTTTCTCAAGTAAAGCAGAAAGAAAAGAAGATGGCACATTAGTTTTGGATGCAAACGGATTCCCTAAACTTGCTCCACAACAAGGTATTATTGGTAATCCAAATCCAGATTGGAGAGGTGGAATCGGCCTTAAAGGATATTACAAAAAACTTAATTTCAATGTTTTGTTTGAGAGATTCCAAGGTGGAGATTTTGCAGAAAGAAGTCGATTTGTACTAAATGCTTTTGGAACTTACGCCGATACTGGTAATGAAGTTACTTTAACAAAAGATACCAAAAACTCTGCAGGAAAAGTTTTCCCAGCTGGAACCACGATTAGAGGCAATCTTTTTGATTATGGTGCAGGCGAAGTTTTATTGGATGAAAACTGGTATAATACCTTAGGCGGCGGTTTAGGAGGTTCAGCAATCAATGAATTCTCTATCACCGATGGTAGCTGGACTCGTCTTCGTGAGGTGTCGATTGGCTATAACTTTGGAGGTGAGAAGTTTAGAAAAGCAACTAAATTTAACTCAATAGATTTATCAATTTCTGGCAGAAATCTTTTTATCTGGACTAAAGTGAAAGGTATTGACCCAGAAGTAAATCAATCTGGTGTTGATAATGGATTTGGTATAGAATATTTTACTAATCCAAGCACACGTTCGTGGGTTTTTTCTGCGAAATTTAATTTTTAATTTCTTAATCTGATACAATGAAAAACATAAAATATTTAACCCTTTCTCTGTTGTTAATACTTAGCGTAGGGTGTGAAAAATTAGTGGAAGGAATAAACGATAATCCAAATGAAATATCCTCAGATTCCTTTGAAGCCGGTGTTTTATTATTAAAAGGCATTGAACTCGCAAATGTTTCAGTTCAGGCAGGCCATCAAACTCGCATTGGTGGTATGTGGAGTGGGCAAACCAAAGGATTAATTTTATTGTATAAAAGTTTAGCAGAATATAATATTTCTGCTGAAGAAACTAATGGAATTTGGCAAAATGCATTTCAGGGAGTGGTTAAACAAGCTCGACTTTTAAGACAACATACCGCTACAAGCCCAAAAGTAAAGCAGTATTCGGGTATTACGAAGGTTTTGGAAGCAAATACCTTAGGTACAATTGCAAGTTTGTTTGGAGATATCCCTTTTACAGAAATAGCTAAAGACGACGTTGCTGACCCTAAATTTGATAGTCAAAAATTTGTTTTTTCACAATTACAAACTTTGCTGGATGAAGCGATAGCTGACCTTAATGTAGCTCCTAATTCAGCCATTCCTGAAGATTTGATGTTTGCTGGAAATACATCAAAATGGATTAAAGTAGCTCGTACTTTAAAAGCACGTTTGTATGTTTACACCCGTGAATACGACAAAGCTTATCAAGAAGCGTCATTGGGTGTGTTGGCTCCGACGGACGCCTTGGTATTTACGCCTCCTGCAATTGGTAATGGAAGCCAAAATCTCAATTTTAAAATGATTAATCAACGTGGCGGATATTGGGGTTTTACAGGTTCATATCTTGATGTTTTATTGGGAACTAAAAGAAACAATGCAAAAACCCAAGAAAATGCTCGTTTGGCTTATTATCGATTTGATGGTGCTTCTGCCACCAACAATAAGGGTATTGCCGCAATTAATACGCCTATTACCTTGGTTGGTTATGAAGAAAACTTATTAATATTAGCCGAAACGGCAGTTAGAACTGGAAAAACAGCTGATGGGATTTCTCAATTAAACAAACTAAGAGCCTATTTAGCAGGTGGTAAAGCATTTTTAAAATTGAATGCTGCTGATGCTTTAAAGTATGATGCCTATGTTTTATCCGACTTTGAAAAAAATGGAATAGAGAATAAGGACGGAATCGTAACTGAAAGAGCCTTACTTCGTGAAATTATCGAGGAAAGGTATGTATCTGGTTTTACTGGCTTATTAGGTTTTGATGACTTGAGAAGATTAGGAACCAAAGAAAAAGATATCGCTGTTTTACCTCCGTTTAATTCTCCAACGGCTTCTCAATATCCGCAACGTTTTATTGTGGCACAATCAGAGCTAAGTGCCAATCAAAATGCTCCTGTAGATGCTGGAATTTACAGCGTTACTGAAGTAAACAAATAGTAAATCGTTTTTTTAGTGATAGTTTAAAGAATAATGAACCATCAGAACCCTCCAAGTTATTAAATACACTTGGGGGGTTTTGTTTAGAAACCCTAAAATAATGAAAACACTTTTTCAAATTCTGCTTTTTAGTTTTTTTATTCCAATTTTCGGAAACGCCCAAGATGAAAAGCCAGCGGCAATCGAAAGGGCATGTCCGAATGTCTTTTCTTTTAATAAAAACAATACAACATATTCTTTTCGATATGCCAGCAACCACTCTATCGCAGAGAAAAACGATAAAATTAAGCATTTGGTAATCTACATTCATGGTGCAAGAAGAAACGGATTGGACTATTATGAATGGGGCGAAAAAGCTGTTAATGCAGCGAAAAAAAATAATGAAACTTTGTTTATTTCGCCACAATTTAATTCGGAGAAAGATTTAGAAGACCATAAACACGATTCAAAACATCTGTTTTGGACAAATAATAATTGGCGGGTAGGTGATGAGTCTGTGTCGAGTAAAAACCGTATGATGCAAGATTCATTTAGCAGTTTTAGTTTGGTAGATTCTATGATTGCCAGAGCATGTAATAAAATGCTTTTTCCAAAATTGAAAAAAATCACAATAGTTGGTCATTCAGCGGGTGGGCAGTTTGTGTCACGCTATGTGGGAATGACACCTATGCCAAATATATTAACCAAGTACAAATTTAATTTTATTGTTATGAACCCATCAAGCTATATGTATTTGGATGACCGCAGACCACTTAAAACTGAAACAGGATTAACTTTTGCCAAACCAGATACAAGCGGTTGTAGTAGTTTCAACAATTACCCAAGAGGAATGGAAAAGCTAAATCCTTATGCTGCTAAAATTGGAGTTGAAACCATCAAACAACAATTTTTGAAAAGGGATATTGCGTTTATTCTTGGAGAAAAAGATGTAAATATGAACGATAGTAGTTTAGACAAATCTTGTGGGGGAAACCTTCAAGGAAGATTTAGATTAGAAAGGGGACAGTTTTTTTATGAATATCTTCAACTTTATTCGAATAAGAAGAAAATCCATCAGATTGAAACTGTACCAAATGTAGCACATGATGGAGACAAAATGGTAAATTCTAAAGCCGCACTTTGGTTTATGTTTAGAATTTAGATTTTGAAATTTAAACACTTTCTTTCTTCTAAAATAATTACACCAAGTCTATGAATTATTTCCAAATCGAAAATGATGCAATTATTGCGGGTCTTTTTTTAATAATATTAACTGGGCTATTTTTTAGTTCAAATTCCACAAATATTTTTTGCAAAAAATTATTTGGCATTGTTCCGCCTTTATTGTTTTGTTATTTAATTCCTGGTTTTCTTAATAGTTATCATATTATCAATGGCGAAGCCTCTGGTCTATATAGTTTTGCCACGAAATACTTACTTCCTGCATCCTTAATTTTATTGTTATCTACGGCAAACCTAAAAGCTATTTTTGGATTAGGAAATAAAGCTCTAATTATTTTTTTTACAGGATCTATCGGAATAATCATTGGTGGACCCATCGCATTAACTACAGTATCTTTTTTTTCTGAAAGTTTTAAAATCGCCGCCCATGATGCTGGCTATTGGAAAGGCTTGGTTACCATCACGGGCTCATGGATAGGCGGAAGTAGTAGCCAATTAGCATTAAAAGAGATTTATGGCTGCACTGAAGAGCTTTTCGTGATAATTTTGGTCATAGACGCTTTGGTGTCCAATTTATGGACAGCTATACTATTTTATGGAGCAGGTATTACCAATAAAATTGATTCTTGGCTAGGGGCCGACGCAACTTTGATAGAGGATGTCAAAAAAAATATTTTAAAATACAAAGAAACAAAAGACAAACCTGCTGACCTTCAAGACCTTTCATTTATAATTGGAATAGGCTTTGGTGGAACAGCATTGGCTCATGCAAGTAGCGGTTTCATTGCAAAATTATTTTTACCACACCGTGATTGGCTTATTTCGCATGGTTTAGAACCTTTTTCATCTCAATTCTTATGGCTAATACTATTATCGACAAGTATTGGCATACTTTTATCGTTTACTAAAGTTAGAAAAATGGAAAAGTTAGGAAGCACAGATTTTGCAACCTTGTTTATTTATTTTTTAATTATGACCATTGGTATGCGTTTAGATTTATTCAATATAGGAGCAAATGTAGGATTACTAGCAGTAGCCGTAATATGGATGCTGATTCACATTATATCAATGTTTGTTGCAGCCAAAATTATCAAAGCACCTTTCTTTTTTGTGGCCGTAGGTAGCCAAGCAAATATTGGCGGTGTAGCCACAGCACCCGCTGTGGCAGCAGCTTTTCATCCTTCTTTAGCCCCTGTTGGGGTTTTATTAGCGGTTTTAAGCCATGTTATAGGTACTTATGCTGGAATTATTTCGGCTTGGTTGATGAGATTTGTCGATTAAAACCTGATAAGCTGTTTGAGTTAAAATTTATGAATAAAAATGAATTATTTTTTTGACTGAACCATGCTTTAAAACTGTGCGATCGTCGTCGCGGTTTTGCAAAGCATTAGGAGGATTTTAACAACGAAGTATTGGGGAATAAGTTTCATTTTTAGCCAAACAAGATTAACTCAAACAGCATCGGTTGTAATTAACAACTCGATAACAAGTATTTCTAATCCGTTTTCTGTGTGAAGAGAGCGATGCACATTTTAATGCCTTCCTCGTAGCTTTTTATTTTGATGTTTTCATTTGCTGCATGTATATTGTTATAAGGATTAGGGATCCTCAACGATACCGCCGGTACATTAAGTGTTTCAATAAATGAAGCCATTGGTTGTGAACCTCCCGTGGCACGTACTTTTAGAAATTTGCCTACTGCTCTTTCCATTGCTTTTCCTAACCAAAGACCGATTTCTGAGTCCATCGGAGTCCTAAATGGTAATGAGCCTTCTTTTTGTTTCAGTATGGCCAAAGTTTTAAATTTGGCTCTTTCCTGGTCTGTGGGTAAACTATCAATTAATGTTACGCCTTGTTGTATCAAATATTTTTTGATTAAATCTATTTGCCTCGAGCCAGGTGTTTCGGGCACTAATCGTAAATCTATTTCAGCAATTGCCATATTTGGAATAGTGGTTGTTACCTCTTTTCCTATATTCGATGCTCGTATACCGCGGATATTTAAGCTTGGATACTGCATTGCTTCTTGATAACTTTCACCCACTTTTTCTGCTTCTGCTATTCCAATTTCAGAATTTATTTCCGCCATATTTTCTGGTATTTCTGCAAAAGATTTTTTATCAGCTTCTGATATGTTTACCCCATCATAATAACCTGGAATCGTTACTCTACCCTCGTCGTCTTTCATACCTGCTAAAAGCTTTGCCAATTTTAGAGCTGGATTTGGGGCATAATTACCATATTGTCCGCTGTGTAGATTTTCTTTTGCCCCAAATACTGTAAGTGTTAGCGTTGCAATACCTCTGGCTCCAAACATTATCGTAGGAATATCTGATATATGTCTTGTACCATCCATGATAACCAAACGGTCTGCCGCCAAAAGAGTACGATTCTTTTTTACTAAATCTGCAATAGTAGGCGAACTTAACTCTTCCTGAAAATCCATGATGACTTTCACATTATACTCAGGTATTACATTTCTTTTTTTTAAAGCGTTAAAAGCAGAAATAAAGCACATAGCAGGTCCTTTCGAGTCGGATGTTGAACGTGCAAATATTTTCCATTCAGGGTCTATCTTTTTTTCAAGCTCTTGCCACGAAATTTCATCTCCTTTCTGATTTTTAATTACTGGTTCAAAAGGATTACTTTGACTCCAAGCAGACTTATCTACTGGCTGACCGTCTATTTGCAAATAAAACAATACATTCGGCTTTTTTGGGTCGGTAATATATTCAGCATATAAATGTGGTATTTTTGACGATACTATTTCAGTTGTCTTAAAACCTAAACTTTGAAATGTTTTTTCACACCATTTTAGGTTAGATTCAATTTGTTGCGGATAATTACCATCATTGGGCATTTTTAGAAATTCCCTAAACATTATAAGCGAGCCTTTAATCTCGGCTTTTTCAATTTCATTTATTTCGAGGTTGCTGAGGTTTTGACCAAAAACTGACAAATGGGCAAAATATAGAAGAACAAAAAAAAATCTCATCTGTATTACTTTTAAAAAAAATGTGTAAGGTAAAGTTATACAGAATCACGTAAATAGCAAAAGATAAAATGCAATTCCTTACGCCAAAACAAACATTTTCATGTAAGAGATGCCTGATTTTAATAAATAAAGCAATTTTTTTAATATGAAAAATATTATTTTTTAAAGATAAATTTAAAAATTCTTGCAGAAATATCTGAAAAAACTCAATTTCACTTATATTGTATTTAATCTGAAAAAGTTGTATCGTTTTTTTTTAATAAATGTTTTTAAAAACGACAAAAATCTTAGGGTATTTAGTTTTATATTTGTTTTAAAAAGCTTCAAATTATAAATAATTTAAATTTTGAAATTGGTTTTGTAGAAAATATTCAATCCTTATAAATCGCCTAACTCTACTTTTTGTATGAAAAACACTTATTCGTTATTAATTCTTTTTGCTATATCTGCAATATTTTATTCTTCAAATACCTATTTTTCTTTAAGTGAGAATAAAGAGGCAAGGATATATTCTTTTTCTGATAGTCTTCATTCACGTACACCTACACCGCTTACACCCGAACAAAGTCGTTTGGCTTTTCGTGTGCCTGCTGGGTATCACATGGAGTTGGTAGCAAGTGAACCTATGATTGCCGAGCCCGTAGCCATCGCTTGGGACGGTAACGCTCGAATGTATGTTGCTCAAATGGAAACATATACGCAAGATGCTGACGGAACAGGAACAAAAGAAAAGAAAAGCCGAGTAATGCTCTTAGAAGATACCGATAATGACGGGAAAATGGATAAAAGCACTGTTTTTATCAAAGACTTGCTTTTACCACGAATGATTTTGTGCGTAAACCATGAGCTATTGGTCAACGAAACCGATACCTATGATATTTATAGTTATAAAGATACCAACGGTGATGGCGTAGCTGATATTAAAAAGCCAGCTTATATTTTAGGAAAAGTAGCGGGTGGGAATTTAGAACATCAAAGAAGTGGCTTGGATTGGAATCTTGATAATTATATCTATCAAACTTATGATGCTGTTCGTTTTCGATATACAAAAGGTGTCCTAAAAGCAGATTCGATGCCAAGTGGCTCGAATGGTCAATGGGGACTTACACATGATAATTATGGAAGATTATTTTTTAGTCGTGCAGGTGGCGAAAATGCAGGAAGTGGTTTTCAAATAAACCCAAAATATGGAGCTTTGGAGTTTTCAGATGCATATAGTGAAGAGAAATTTAGTCCAGTTTATCCCATAATTTCCACCCCTGATGTACAAGGTGGTAAGCCACGTTTGAATCCGGATAGTACGCTAAATCACTTTACTGCCGCCAACGGACAATCAATTTTTAGAGGTGACCGTCTTCCTTCCGATTTGGTGGGTGATTATCTCGTCAACGAACCCGTTGCTCGTATTATTCGCCGGGCAAAAGTTATCAATAATCAAGGTAAAACCCAACTCGAAAACGCTTACGATAAAAAAGAATTTATTGCCAGCTCCGACTTTTATTTCAGACCCAATAATACTTACACAGGCCCTGATGGATGCTTGTATATTGTAGATATGAGTAGAGGGATTATTCAAGAATCAAACTGGACACCGAAAGGATCGTTTCTCAGAGGTAAAATTGATTATTATGGCATTGGCAAGGTCAATCAACGAGGTAGAATTTGGCGTTTGGTGCATGATGATTTTAAAAGAGGTCCACAGCCAAAAATGTTGGATGTTTCGGCAAAATCATTATTGGCGTATTTAGACCATCCAAATGGCTGGTGGAGAGATAATGCTCAAAAACAAATCATTATTTTGGATGACAAATCTGTTGTACCCGCACTAAAAGCCATGGCTTCCGGAATAAACAGCAAATCGGCACTCGGCAGATTACACGCACTCTGGACACTCGAAGGCTTGAATGCTATTGATAAACCCACAATATATGCTGCTTTAAAAGATACCGACCCGCAAGTAAGAAAAGCTGCTATTTGGATTTCGGAAATCTTTTTGAAACAAAACGACCAAACTATGATTTCGACAATTGGCAAGATGATTAACGATGAAAACTATGACATCAAAACTCAAATTTTGCTATCGCTAGGATCAAATAAAAGTGAATTGGCTAAACAAATTGTACAGGAAATTATGACTCAAAATACTAATAATCAGATGATTACTAGCGTAAAGAAGAGTATCGATAAAAATGAAGATGCCAAAATTTATGGTATTAAACTCGCAGGATTTACAGCACCCGAAAGAAAATTGATTTTAGCTGGTGGCGAAATTTATAAATCGCTTTGTTCGGCTTGCCACGGAGCAGATGGAAAAGGCCTACCAACAAATGCTGCTCCTGCATTGAGAGGAGCAAAACATATTAATGCCGATAAAGATATTGCTATTAGAATTTTGATGAATGGCTTGAAAGGGCCAATCGAAGGGAAAACATACCCGAGTGTGATGCTTGCCATGAATGATAATTCTGATGAGTGGATTGCATCGATAGTGAGTTATATTCGTTACGAATTTGTTGGTACTTCAATGCGGGTTGGGAAAGGACGACAATCAGCGGTTGTACAAGTATCTGATGTCAAAAAAATCAGAGAACAACACGTTGGTAAAACCGAACCTTGGACAATAGAAGAATTAGATCAACTATCAACGGCGATTAATCAATAAATACCCAATCCATTTAAAAAGCCTCATTTGTATAAATTTTTTAAAACTTTATTTGTTTAGCTTTTTTATATTGCACCGTTCCTCTTTTTTAATTTAAAATTTACCAAAAACTATGAAACTTCTTTTACCAGTTTTGTTTCTTTTTATCGGCGTTAGTTCATTTATGTCAATGTCTGAACAAGGATCACAGGATCAACCTCAAGCGATAATGAAAGATACTTTGATGCTTGACCGTGAAAAGTACCTCACTTTTTTGAAAGATTCTTTGAAAGGAAAAGAATCAATGTTGGCCGATTCTGTATTTAAGAATATCAAATCGCTCAAAGGCAAATCAGTTGAACAATTATTAAGTATTATGAATAATTGGGGACATGCCTTGGGCGTAAGCTGCAAGTTTTGCCACGAAACAACCAATTGGGCATCAGAAAAAAGCCGTAACCATCTGCGTACACGTGAAATGATTGTGATGAACGACCGCCTTAATCGTGATTTACTTTCACAAATGAAAGGTTTCCGTCAGCCTGTTACGATGGGATGTATATCGTGTCATAACGAAATGAAAGAACCAACTCATGATGGTCCACGTCCGCAAGCTCCACGTCAGCGTCCAGAAGGAGGCCCAAAACCACCAGAAGGTGCAAAAAACTAAAGTTTCTGTAGAAAACAAGTTTTAAAATAGAATATAAATAAAATTCCCGCAACGTGATAGACTCGTAACCCCCGAATCTATCACGTTTTTTTGTGCAGTAAAACGATTTATAAAACAATGCCTCGAAAAAAAACTATAAAATTAGTTTTGAAACTAAAAAAATAGTTAAACCTTTGAATCATAATAAAAACCAAGAAAATGGAATTGAGAGATTTAACCCGTGCCGAAGAAGAGGTAATGCAGATTTTGTGGGAAATAGAGCCAACATTCGTAAAAGATATTTTAGAATATTTCCCCGAACCTAAACCGGCCTATAATACGGTTTCTACAATCGTTAGGATATTGGAACAAAAAGGTTTTGTGGGACATAAAGCCTATGGAAAAACGCATCAATATCATTCGTTGCTGAGCAAAGAGCAATATAAATCTTTTGCAACCGGCAAATTAATGGAAAGTTATTTCGAGAATTCAGTTGAGGAAATGTTCTCGTTTTTTGTACGCGAAAAGAAAATAGATATAAAAGAAGCCGATGAGATTTTGAAGATGATTGAGCAGATGAAGAAAAAGTAAGTTATTCAACTACAATTTAAATTTCAATTATGAAAAAGCTATTTATAACCTTCTCTTTTGTTTTAAGCACTGTATTTTCAGGCATTGCTCAAACCAATGAACCTGTTTATGAACAAGTTGATATAATGCCTGAATATCAAGGAGGAATGACCGAAATAACCAGTTTTATTGGCAAAAACTTGAAATATCCAGAGCAAGCAGTGAAAGCAAATGTTGGCGGTAATGCCAAGAGACACTAAAACTGTTTAATCACATAAAATTCCATTCAAATGAAATTTAAGACATCATTTTTAATCGCCTTATTGCTTGCATCAATTACAAATGTTATTGGTCAAATAAATACTGGACAATTACCAAAATCGTTTAAGTTTAGTAGCAAAATTGAAAAACCAAAACCTATTAATTTTTCAGTTAGTCCAAATGAAATTTTGGCAAAGAAAACAAGCAAAAGTGATTCTACTTTATTTGTATCAATACCAGTTTTAGTTAACAAAAACTTTATGGAAAATTCAACAAAAGTTTATTCCGATGATAATTTCAATATCTACCAAATGGTATTTATTTCAAAAGATGCTACCTCATTAGGAACATATTTTAGTGAATTCTACTTGCCAAAAGGGTATGAATTATATGCTTTCAATTATGATAAAACAGATGTAATTGGTGCGTTTACTTATAAAAACAATAGTAAAACAAACAAATTTGCAATTAGCCCTATTTCTGGTGAAAATTTAGTTTTGGAATTATATGAACCTAAAAATTTAATCGACATTGATAATCCACGAATTATAATTAGTCAGCTTTCACACCATTTTAGGCAAAATCCCCAATCTTTAAAATCAAAAAAACTTCGTCCTAATTCTACGCAAATTGATGGATTAAATTGCTATTTAGACGTAATGTGTGAGTCAAATTTTGGGAAAGAAAGGGCAATCTTTTTGTGGGAATACCAAGATATTGACGACAATAATTTTTATGTTTGTTCGGGTTCAATGATAAATCAAGATGTCCCCAATAGTGATTTGAGACCATTCGCTTACACCGCAGAACATTGTGGAGGAAGTGCTGATTTAACAACAGCAATATTTAACTTTCATTTTCAAAACAGCATTTGCAATGTTACCTCAAGTCCACCTAATTATAGCTTGGTTGGTGCTACTTTCAAATCGAAAAAATCTCTATCTGATATGTTTTTAATGGAACTTGACAATGTTCCACCACCAGAATTCAATATATACTACTTGGGTTGGGATAGAAATGATAGGAACGACCTTCCAGATGAAATAAGAGGAATTCATCATGCAGAAGGTGGGAAAAAAGCTGTATCAGTTGGGACGTTTAATGCAAATACCAACCCTTATTTTTGGAGAGTAACTTGGGATATCAATAATCATCCTACTTCACAAGGCTCATCAGGTTCTCCACTTCTTTTAAATAATAGCCTCAAAGTTATAGGGGACTTGTCTTACGGGACTGCTCAATGCGACAACTTGGATGGAATTGACCGATACGGTAAATTTAGAGCCTAATGGGATGACCCAGGAGGTTCTGATAAAAGATTAAAAGACTGGTTAGACCCCAATAATAATGACAATACTACCCTTGAAGGACGAGAACCTTGCTTAAATAATCTAAATATCACTTCAACTATACTAAGACCTGCAATACAATATCAAGACAATGGTTTTGCAAGTATTAGTGCAGTTCAAACTATAAACTTATTAAACTCAACTGTTGCTCAAAATTCATATTATCAACTTAGAGCAGGGAATAATATTACTATTTTACCTGGCTTTGAGACGCTAAATAATGTAATATTTGAAGCAAGAATACAAGGTTGTCAATAATCAATTTAAGAATATTTAAACTCAAAATCATGAAAATATACCAATTACTTATCATAACTTTTCTAACGAGTTGCAATAATTGCCCAATTATTCCAAATAATACTGAGTCATTTCAGGATGTTTCATTAGGGGTTTGCTTGGCTTCGGGTTTACCCAAAAACGAATATATAATAAATAGTGAATCTGAATTTAAAAAATTACAGAATAATGGTAATTGTTCAACTCAACAAACTAATATAGATTTTAGTAGTAAGACATTGTTAGGAAAGTTTACAAGTGGAAAATGTCAATTGACTATCAAAAAATCTGTTGTAGTAGATAAAACTAATAAAACATATACCTATTATCTTGGAGTTTGTGAAGAAGGACTTTGCAAGAGTTTAGCAGTTAATATGAATTGGATAACCGTAAACAAAATTGAAACTGGGTACAGTGTGAAATTTGTAGTTGAAAAGAAGTAAAATAGAGACATCGAACCAAAAGGCACTACCGCCAACATGGTATTTAATAAAGACTGGCTGCCGGAAGTAATTGAACTTTTGGAATGCTATTTGGCCTCTGGAAGTGATTGAAACTTCAGGAATTCTATTTCCAGTCCTTCTTAAATACCTGCACGTAATAGGAAAAGTCATTGTAAAAATAATTATTGAAAAAGATGGCAGCGTCAATTCTGTATCTTTCTTGAAAGGAATTGGATTTGGTTGTGATGAAGAAGTAGAGCGAATTGTGAAATTAATGCCCAAATGGAAAGCCGGCATAAAAGATGGAAAAAACGTAAGAACATTTTTTATTCTACCTGTGATGTTTGCTTTAGAAAACACCAAAAAATCGAAGTAAAAAGCGTTTTATTCAATAGACTTCTTGCGAAAGTCTTAAACAACTCCGTTTGAAGTTAAATATCGACGGTCGGCCTTAGCAAGAATTATATTAAATTTCAAATTTGATTTTGGTTTGGTTGAAAACAAATGTGGCACACCTTTAAGGTGTGCCACATTTTGCTTGAGCGAAGAAAGCTATCCCTTATAAAACAACCATTTTCCAATCTCTTTGAAAGTTGGCTTTTTACCGTACATTAAAATACCTACACGATAAATTTTGGCTGCAATCCAGACCATTCCGAAGGTGCTGATTACGAGTAAAGACATTGATAAAATCAATTCCCATGGCTCAACGCCAAATGGCAAGCGTGACATCATCGTAATCGGTGAGGTAAACGGAATGATTGAGGCCCAGAAAAGTAGTTTATTATCGGTTTGACCTGCGGTCATTAGTCCGATTAAGTAGCCTGCTAGTAGCGGTAGCATAATCGGGAACATAAATTGCTGTGTATCGGTTTCGTTATCGACCGCAGAGCCTATTGCTCCGTAAACCGAGGCATAGAATAAATAGCCAAATAAGAAATAGAACAAAAAGCAACCAATAATTAATGGAATATTGAGGTTTTTTGCACTTTGAATAAAAGCCATTACTTTACTTGCATCTGAAGGCGTTTGCTCAACTTTTTTAGCAATTTTATCTTTATCTTTTTGTGGCATTTCTGACATTTGTTCCTGAGCCGCCTTTGCGATTTGCTGAGAAGGCAACATCGACGAACTAAACGTTGTCAGAACAAAAGTGAGGGTAATCCAGAGCGAAAACTGCGTAAGACCAACCAAGCCAACGCCTAAGATTTTGCCCATCATTAACTGAAATGGCTTAACCGACGAGATAATAACTTCAATGATACGGTTTGTTTTTTCTTCAATCACACCACGCATTACTTGCATTCCGAAGCCAATTACGGTCGAGAACATCAGAATAACGGTAATAAATCCTAGAACTGTCGATGCAAGTGTATTTTGCTCCTTTTGCTCACCTTCTTTGCTTACA
This sequence comes from uncultured Emticicia sp., assembly GCF_937903345.1. GTDB lineage: Bacteria > Bacteroidota > Bacteroidia > Cytophagales > Spirosomataceae > Emticicia. Next base: position 453,150 of record NZ_CALCZQ010000030.1, read on the forward strand.
ACCACTACCTTTGATGAAACATCAACATCAGCATCTTCCAAAATCTTTTGGTCAATACCAGCATTTGATAGTTTTACATTGCGGATTTCATTTTGAATAATACGTTCGATTTTTGCTTGAATCTCAAATCCAACGCCTTTGCCAGTATATATTTTCAGACCACTGGGTTCTTCGAAAATGTCTTGCGGAATCATCGCTACAATATCGGTGCGTTTTTGATTAAGCCTTCCGAGAGCAGAATCAAGTGGGAGGTTTAGGTACTCAAACTTAACTTTCTCCGAATCTTTAAATTTTTGTGTAAATGAGCCGCTTTCATCAATGATTGATACTCGTTGAATCTCAGCAGAGTTAAAAACTCCCCAAAACAGTAATGCATAAAATCCTGAAACGAGTAATGGCATCAGAAGTGTCATTACCCAAAAAGATTTTTTTTTGATTCTGACCAGATATTCTCTTCGTAATATGAGTAGTATATTTTTCATGTGTTTAGTATTTATTTGTCGGGTTCGTAACCCTTCAGATTAAATTTATTATACAATTAATCAATACTTTCGTTGACAACCATTTTAAAAATATCGTTCATTGTTGGTATGTTTTCACCGAAAGAACGAAGTTCAACTTGGTCAATTATTTGTCTAATTAATTGATTGACTGGCATTCCTTTGTTTAACCTAATTGTCGAACTTAAACAATTATCTTCGATTTCTTGAGTATTTAAAATTTCATAATCGGTCGAGGTAGGCAATAATTCACCCGAATACTTGATATTATATGTATTAGTTTTGAAACGTTCTTTTATTTCAGATTTTGGCCCATCTAGTACTTTTTCCGACTTATTAATGAGAGCAATATGGTCGCATAGTTCTTCAACAGATTCCATCCGGTGAGTTGAGAAAATTATGGTAGAACCTTTTTCTTTTAGTTCCAGGATTTCATTTTTAATTAAATCTGCATTGATCGGGTCAAAGCCTGAGAACGGTTCATCCAAGATAATCAACTGAGGTTCGTGAAGTACTGTTGCCACAAATTGAATTTTTTGTTGCATCCCCTTCGACAGGTCTTCTACATTCTTTGTCCACCAGGTTTTAATATCAAATTTGGTAAACCATTCTTTTAGCTTTTCGAGAGCTTGTTTTTCTGAAAGTCCCTTGAGCTGTGCCAAATATAGCAATTGTTCACCGACTTTCATTTTCTTGTAAAGTCCACGTTCTTCAGGCAAATACCCAATTTCTTTGATGTGCTGTTGGCATAGTTTCTGACCATCAAACAAAACATAACCTTCGTCAGGGCCTGTAATCTGATTAATAATACGAATAAGTGATGTTTTTCCTGCACCGTTTGGTCCGAGAAGACCAAAAATTACTCCCTTCGGAATATTGATGCTGACATTGTTTAGAGCAGTGTGTTGCGAATATCGTTTCACAACATTGTGAACTTCTAAGATATTATTCACGGTTGATTTATGTTTGGTTTAGTGTATCAAATATAGCTTATTAGTCGGATAAAATATTAAAATAAGTATAAGTGGGTTTTTTATTAAATAAATGGTTTAAAAACAAATTATACCATTTGATAAAAATTTGAAATTGTTTATAAATAAAAAAACTCGATAAATTTTGAAAAATTCTAACATAATCATTTAATTGTAAAAGCATTTTTCAAAACTTTGGTGTTTCTTTGTATTTCATTCTAAAATCCAAGGTGGTAGATAAGGCCATAGCATCCTACTTTTATATAATTTTTTTTATGTACTCAACCTATGTTAGATAATTTAAAAAATATTTTGTCGGTTATTCAGCGAATTTGGTCAAATATCGTTTCTAAAATGAGTGCGGAATGGTGGTGGAGCTTAGACAAAATTTATCGTCTTTTATGCAAAATCTTTGGCGAGGAAAAGGTTGAAGGAGTTTTTACGAAGTATTACCGTAAACTTGATGATGCCCGCAACTACTTTGTTTCAAAGTTTGACTCGGAAGGAAATTATTATCCAACAATCAATAAAATATATAAATATAGCCTACGAGCCTTCATTACTGGATTGATATATATAATCTCTATAGAAACAAATTTTTTGTGGTTATGTGGCAGAATGCCTAGTATTGAACAGCTCACAAATCCAAAAATTTCTCAATCATCTACAATTTTTACTGCTGATGGGGTTGAAATAGGTAAATTTTTTACAGAAAACCGTAAAACTATAGATTCTGTTGATATGTCGCCATGGTTATTTAAAGCACTTATTGCTACAGAAGACAAACGTTTTTATGAACATTCAGGTATTGATTTGCAGTCGATGGCAGGGGTTGCTGTAGGTATTTTAACAGGAGGTGGCGAGCGAGGAGGAGGAAGTACTGTTTCACAGCAATTAGCCAAAAACCTTTATAATACTCGCCGAAGCGAAATGAAAGGTCTACTTTATTATATCCCGGTGGTTAAAACTTTGGTTTATAAGACAAAGGAATGGTTGACGGCCATTCGTCTGGAACGTAATTTTACGAAGGGAGAAATATTGACCATGTATTTGAATACCGTCGATTATGGAAATAATGCTTACGGTATTCGTACTGCTTCTAAAACTTATTTCAATAAAGAACCCAAAAATTTACAACCTGAAGAAGCAGCTATTTTAGTTGGTTTGCAAAAAGGTACAACACTTTATAACCCGATTCGAAATAAGAAGAATGCTTTGAAACGTCGTAATACGGTTTTGCAACTCATGGCTAATAATAAAGCGTTGACACAAAATGAAGCCGATAGATTAAGTCAAACAGAAATAAAGTTAGATATTAATTTAGAAGATGCTTACGATGGCCAAGGAGATTATTTTAAAGTAGCACTATCACGCTTTGTAGAGAATTGGGCAAAAAACAATGAGATAGATATTGATTTATACAGAGACGGATTGAAAATTTATACAACTATCGATTCGAGAATGCAAACACATGCTGAAACGGCGGTTTCGAGCCATATGAAACGATTGCAAAAACTTTTTGATCAAGAATGGAAAGGGAGAAATCCATGGACTTATGAAAACGGACAAGAAATACCTGGATTTTTGGATACAGTCGCTAAGCGGACAGCAATTTATAAGCGTTTGGTGAAAAAGTATAAAGATAAGCCCGATTCTGTACGATATTATATGTATGAAAAGAAGAAACCGATAAGGGTCTTTAGTTGGGAAGGTGAAAAAGAAATCATGATGAGCCCAGTTGACTCAATCAATTATTACAAAAGATTCTTGCAAACGGGTATGATGGCAATGGATCCCTACACAGGATTCATTAAAGCTTGGGTAGGTGGTATTAATTACGAATATTTTAAATACGACCATGTTAAACAAGGTCGTCGTCAGCCAGGATCTACTTTCAAGCCAATTCTTTATACAGCAGCAATTGATGGACCATTAAATTTATCGCCTTGTGACCATCGTGAAGATAAACCATTCAAGAAAGAGTGGGTAGAAAATGGAAAACCCAAGACTTGGGAGCCTAAAAATGCCGATGGGATATTTTCGTATGCTAATATGACATTACGTAGAGCAATTGCTCGTTCGGTCAACTCTGTTGCTGCACAATTATCAGATGAAGTTAAACCAAAGGGTATCATTGAATACGCCCGCAAATTGGGTATCACCGCACCACTTGAACCAGTACTTTCACTCGGAATCGGAACCTCAGACGTATCCCTCTTTGAAATGGTTGCTGCATATGGCGTATTTTTGAATGAAGGTCAATATACTGACCCAATGTTGGTATTTAAGATAGAAGACGCCAAAGGAAAAGTATTGTTTGAGTTTGAAACAAAAAAACATGATGCTATCAAACCTGAGTCTGCTTATTTGATGCAATATATGCTGCGTGGTGGGGTAGAAGAGCCAGGTGGAACTTCTCAGGGTTTATTCGAATATTGTAGTGCATTATTTGGTAATGGTGGTCAAGCCGCAGGTAAAACAGGTACAACTTCTAATTATTCAGATTCATGGTATATTGGCTTCACAAAAGACTTGATTTGTGGTGTTTGGGTTGGTGGAGATGACCGAAGTATTCATTTTCGCTCTCGAATGGGTGAGGGTTCAAGGTCAGCAATGCCTATTTTTGGGAAATTTATGCAAAGCGTTTACACCGATAAAAAACTTAGCTATAGTCCAGGGCCTTTCCCAAAACCTGGCATGAAAATAACAAAAGATTATTTAGGATGTGTATCGACGGGAGGAGAAGTCGCTGGGTCAGATTCTATTGGTACCTCGGTTGATTCATCAGCAAATTTCGAAGATAACCAAAGACTTCCACCAGTAGAACTAATTAAGAGAGATACAACAATTAACCGCGATAATCGTTAAAAAAAAATATTTTTCAATAAAATTTTTATTTTAAAGTCGTTACTAGTGTAATTATTTTCCAATTATAATTGATATATATATTGTTTTCTTGAAAACAGCCTTTTGGTGTCTAATAAGCCAAATTTTTTTATAAATCCTTTACAACCTTTTCTTTGTGATAAGTGTCCTAATAACATATGATATTTATTTCAAATTATACTTTTTATTCATGAGATTGCAAAACTCCATCTGCACTTCAACAATACATTTAACTGGAAACAAAAAAGTAAATCCTGCCAATGTTCTTTTTCTAAAAGCTGATGTAAATTATACAGAGCTTTTTATGCAAGGAGGTGAAACCCTTGTAGTGTCAAAAACTTTGAAAGAACTTGAAAAAAAATTTGTCCCATTCGATTTCTTCCGAACACACAAATCCTTTCTGGTCAACCTAAACTACGTAATTGGTTATCAGATTCATGAAGGGCTATTGGTAAAATTAGATGGAGAACATAACGTAAATTTATCTCGTCGTCGAAAAGAAGACTTTTTAAAGTTGTTTCATGATTTTCCAAAAAATTAAATTAGATGATTAAGGTGTTATAAACGATAGATTATTATTTTTGATTTTGAGAAAAAAAGTAATGATATTCTTGGGGGTTTCTTGCAAATAGATGTCATTTTAAAATATTGGTACTATTCCTCTTTTCTCAGCTCTCTACAAAAAAGTATAATTTGTTTTTGAAAATTTATACCCTTAAAAACCTTTTTATTTCTATTATTACATTCAATCCAAGAAAAAAAGATTTTAACAAAATGTATTGAGTATTTTGCTGATAATCAATTTTTTATTTCTAAGACGAAACATCTCGAATCCATTATTTCTTTTTTTATTTCTTAATACCTACATTAAGGTTTTTTATAGATTGTTATAGATAAAAACTATACTATTATAAAAACAATCAATTTGATTTATTCTTTCATTGATGTTAATTTTGAAAATCATAAAGTAAAACACAATTTCTATCTTTATGATTTTGTTCAATAGTGAGCAATTATATACTGTAATTCATAAATAAAAAAACTGAACGAAATGGAAAATCATACATCCAATGGCGGAGCAGCAAAATGCCCTTTCCATCATGGAGCTGGTGCACCTGTAAATCAAAGTGCTGGTGGCGGTACTAGAAACCAAGATTGGTGGCCAAACCAACTAAGACTAAACATTCTTCGTCAACATTCTTCATTATCAAACCCTATGGGTCAAGATTTTGATTATGCAAAGGAGTTTGGCTCACTTGATTTAGCCGTCTTGAAAAACGAAATCAACGATTTAATGACCACCTCGCAGGAGTGGTGGCCAGCAGATTATGGTCATTATGGTCCATTTTTTATTCGTATGGCATGGCATAGTGCTGGTACCTATCGTATTGCAGATGGTCGTGGAGGAGCAGGTGCAGGTATGCAGCGTTTTGCACCATTAAATAGTTGGCCAGACAATGGAAACCTCGACAAAGCTCGTTTGTTATTGTGGCCAATTAAGCAAAAATATGGCAGAAAAATTTCATGGGCTGACTTAATGATTTTGGCAGGTAATTGTGCATTAGAGTCAATGGGTTTTAAAACATTTGGTTTTGGAGGTGGTCGTGCAGATGTATGGGAACCAGAAGAAGATATTTACTGGGGTTCGGAAGGAAAATGGTTAGAAGATAAGCGATATTCAGGTGACCGTGAATTAGAAAACCCACTTGCTGCTGTTCAAATGGGCTTAATCTATGTGAATCCAGAAGGTCCTAATGGAAATCCGAATCCATTGGCAGCTGCTCGTGATATTCGCGATACTTTTGGCCGAATGGCAATGAATGACGAAGAAACGGTAGCACTGATAGCTGGTGGGCATACTTTTGGTAAAGCTCATGGTGCAGCAGACCCTAATCAATATGTAGGAGTAGAACCAGCTGCAGCGGGTATTGAAGAACAAAGTATGGGTTGGAAAAATACTTTTGGCACTGGTAATGGTGAATATACTATCACAAGTGGTTTGGAAGGTGCTTGGTCGCAGACCCCAACACAATGGAGCAATAATTATTTCACAAACTTGTTTGGTTTTGAGTGGGAATTAAGCAAAAGTCCAGCAGGAGCTCATCAATGGATTCCAAAAGCTGGTGCAGGTGCAGGAACCGTACCAGATGCTCATAACTCAGCTAAGAGTCATGCTCCAATTATGTTTACGACTGATATTGCTTTGAGAATTGACCCTGTTTATGAAAAAATATCAAAACGTTTCTTCGAAAATCCTGATCAATTTGCTGATGCATTCGCCCGTGCATGGTTCAAACTAACACACCGTGATATGGGACCGAAATCACTTTATCTCGGACCAGAAGTGCCAACTGAAGAACTTATTTGGCAAGATCCAATTCCTGCGGTTAATTATGAACTTATTGATGATAATGATATAAGTGAGTTAAAAGCAAACATTCTTGCGTCTGGTCTATCGGTATCGGAATTAGTTTCAACTGCTTGGGCTTCTGCGTCTACATTCCGCGGTTCTGATAAACGTGGTGGGGCTAATGGAGCAAGAGTACGTTTATCCCCACAAAAGTATTGGGATATTAATAATCCTACTCAACTTTCAAAAGTGATAGATACACTCTCAAGTATTCAAGAAGAATTCAATGCAATTCAGGCAGGGGGAAAGAAAGTTTCGATTGCTGACCTTATCGTATTAGGAGGTTGTGCAGGTATTGAGCAAGCAGCAAAAAATGCTGGACAAGAGATTACCGTTCCGTTTAAAGCAGGCCGTACTGATGCTTCTCAAGAGCAAACAGATGTAGAATCATTTGCGGTGCTTGAGCCAATTGCTGATGGTTTCCGAAATTATCAAAAGAAGCATTATACAACTTCTTCAGAAGAAATGTTGGTTGATAAAGCCCAATTAATGACTTTAACAGCTCCAGAAATGACAGTATTGGTTGGAGGTTTACGTGTATTGAATATCAATGCAGATGGCTCTCAACACGGTGTTTTTACAACTCGTAAGGAAACATTGACCAACGATTTCTTTGTAAACTTACTTGATTTAAGCACAACATGGAAGGCTACTTCTGCACATAGTGATGTGTTTGAAGGTACTAGTCGTACTACTGGTGAGTTGAAATGGACAGGAACTCGTACTGACCTTATTTTTGGTTCAAACTCGGAGCTTCGTGCCATTGCAGAAGTATATGCTTGCCAAGATTCTCAGGAGAAATTTGTTAAAGACTTCATAGCAGCTTGGACAAAAGTGATGAACCTTGACCGTTTTGATTTGGTTTAATTGTCAAAATGTATTTTTTTACAAAAAAGTGGCCTAATTGTTGGCCACTTTTTTGTTTTAATATTCAGCCCATTAAATGATAATACCTTAATTTATTCAAAGTCTTGATAAAACTTTATCAACAAAATGACTTTAATATAGTTGGAAATATAGATAACTTTGTGAACCCAGGTTCGCAATAGTATATTTCGGATAATGCCTTAAAAAATAGATTTTAAATTATCTTTTTATGTTTAAAAATACGCTTACCTCATTGCTAGTTCTTAGTTTTTTTGTTGGATATTCTCAAAATAAAACTACTTGTATTGCAGAGATAAATGCCATTATTCAGAATTATATTGATCAATCGAAGATTCCGGGTGCAGTAATACAAGTCAAAAAAGGAAATGAAGTTATACTTAAAAAAGCGTACGGGTATGCTCAAATAAAGGATTTTTATGGCAATGTTTTGGAGAATCCTGAAAAGACATCTATAAAGCACTTATATGATATTGCCTCTTTGACCAAAGTCGTCGGAACAACAGCTTCTATGATGCTTTTGGTTGATGCTGGTAAAATTAATGTTGAAGATAAAGTTGGAAAATATATTCAAGGATTTAATCAGCCCGACAAAAAAGATATTACAATTCGTCATTTACTTTCACATACTTCTGGTTTATATGATTGGTATCCTCTCTATTATCGTTGTAAAACCAAACAAGAAACTTTCAAATTTATTGAGGAATTACCACTTAAATTTCCAGTAGGAGAGGGAAGACATTACAGCGATTTAGGTTTTACGATATTGGGCGAAATCATCGAAAAAATCTCTAATAAACCTTTAAATGTTTTTATGGAAGAAAATATTTTTCGACCGCTAAAAATGATCAATACCACTTATCGCCCTAACGATTCTGGTCGAAAATTTAAAATTGCAGCTACTTCTCATGGAAATCCTTACGAGAAGCGGATGCTTGAAGACTCAACTTTGGGGTTTAAAATTAAATCAATCGACCCAAACTCTTGGAATGCTTGGCGTCAGTACACATTAAAAGGTGAAGCAAATGATGGAAACACTTGGTATGCCAATGAGGGAGTTTCGGGAGCAGCAGGTATTTTTTCGACGATAGATGATTTACAAATTTTAGTCGATATACTAAGGAATGCTGGTAAAAATGGCAAAAAACAATTTATTAAAGAGAAAACAATTCAGCTTTTTCTTGAAAAAGATACATATAAAAATGGACTTGGTTGGATGATGGATAATCAAAATGCATTTATGAAAGATGCCAGCAAAGGCTCTTTTGGTCATACTGGTTTTACAGGTACGAGTATTTCAGTTGTACCTGATGAAAACATTTCAATTGTTTTATTAATTAATCGACAAAATATAGGTTTGTCTTCTACAAAAGACTATTTCAATGTAAATCCAATTAGAGAACAAGTTTTCAAGACCGTTATGAAGTATTATGGCCATTGAAATTTTAAATAAGTGGTAGAATTGATGATGTAATTGATTGATGCTTAGCTTTTAAATATTGATGATGAATAGTAAATCAACCTTCCAAATACTAAAAATCGTATAAACAGCTATAATCAAATTTAAATCACTAAATCTGTATACTATACTTAAATAAGAAATCTCACTTTTGGTTGATAAATAAATATGTATTCTGTTCGTATATTTTTTTTTATTATGACCTATTCACTGATGCAGTTGAAACCCGCAATGGATATTGAACGGCTGACACCTAAACTAGATTCCATTATGGATTATATTTTAGCCATACCTATTGTTCAATTTGCCAACATTCAGTTAAAAGGGGACAATATTAATCGAAAAACGGTAATGATGTAAATTATTGATTTTAGTATTTTGTCACTGATTCGTACCATCTCTTGTGTCGAATCGCTGCGGAGAACCATCTTATGTCTTTTGTCTCAGAACTTATCACACTTTTGCTTACTAATTCAATTGATTTCAAAATTATGCCAAATTACCTTTTTTCAAAAACTGCTTACATCAAAGGGGTTCAATGTGATAAACAATTATATCTTTATAAACATCATTATAAACTTCAAGACCCGCTAAGTCCTGAAACCATGGCGAAGTTTAGAGGTGGACATGATTTTGAGGATGCATATCGTGCCGCTAAATTCCCATTTGCAGTTGATATTGAGAAAATTGCCAAAAACAGAAATGAATATCAAACGCTTACCCAAAAAGTTTTACAAAAGCAAGTTGCTGATATTTTTGAGGCGACATTTGTGTATCAAGATGTTTTGGTGATGAATGATGTTTTAACTCGAAGTGGCGGAAAATGGGAGATTCAGGAAATAAAAAATAGTTCAGAATTAAAACCAACCCATATTCAGGATATTGCCTTGCAATATTTTGTAACTAAGGGAGCCTTAGGAAAAGAACTTGATGCCAAGATAGTATTGAATGATGGTGCTAATGCTTATACAATAATTGACGTTACTGCCGAAGTGAAAGTTTTGCAAGATAATATTGCGGCAAATATTCAACGATTTAAAAATATTTTGGACCAAGACTCAGTTCCGCCAATAAATATTGGTAGTCAATGCGAAGTGCCTTATAAATGCAGTTTTTTTGGATATTGCCATAAGGCATAAAAAAAACGGTAGCAAGAGCAATCTTGCTAACGTTTTTTTTAATTTTATTGCAAATTAAACGATTTTCAATTTCTGCCCTTTTTTTACAGCATTTGAGCGTAAACCGTTTATTTTCTTTATTTTTTCAATCGAAATTCCTCCATATCTTTGCGAAATACTCCAAAGTGTGTCGCCTCTTTGCACAACGTGATATTTAGGTTTTGCTTTATCAATCGTTTTCTTAGATTTTCTTTCTTCTTTGATAGTTCGTTCAACCTCCACAACCTCTTCAACATCATCAAAAATCACTAATTTCTGACCACGGATAATTTTTGATGATTTTAGGTGATTCCAAACCTTCAAATCATACATATCAACATCATATTTATCGGCAATACGATTCAGAACATCACCTCTTTTTACTGTATAAATCTTCTTCTTTACCTTACGAATCTTCTTGATTTCATCTTCAAGCTTTTCTGGTTTTTCATTTTCTTCTGTTCCATTATCATCAATCGAGGCTCTTGTTGAACCACCACCTATGATAACAACACCGTTTTCAGGCATATCTTTAGAAGATGCCAACATTACTGATACTCCGTTTTGGCGTTGCGATGAATCTAAAATCATCTGGCGATTTGCTTCAAAAAAGGCATAGTTTTCAACTGGAATTTTTAATTCAAAACCTCTTGAATGACTTGGAAGAACTCCTTTCAAGATAGAAGGATTATGCTTCTGAATATCATCAATACTGATGCCACTCATATTTGAGAAAATTTCTAGGTCTAAAAATCCATCAATTATTACTTTTTCAACAGCTACAGGCTCCATGATCTCTTCCGCGAAAATCCCATATTCATCAGCATGATTCATCATGTACATAATAGCGGTGAACTGAGGAACATACGCACGAGTATCTTTGTGCAGATAAGGGTGCAATTGCCAATAATTGGTAATGTTTCCTGCACGGCGAATTGCACGGCGTAAATTTCCTGGACCTGTATTGTAGGAAGCCAATACCAATTCCCAATCTCCGAAGATATTATACAGTTGTCGGAAATATTTGCAAGCAGCTTCTGTTGATTTTTCAATGTCCATACGGTCGTCTACATACTCATCAACACGCAGTCCAAAATCTTTGCCTGTGGGTTTCATAAACTGCCAAAGACCAACAGCTTTGGCGTGAGAAATGGCTTTTGGATTCAAACCTGACTCAAGCATCGAAAGATACTTTAGTTCATCAGGCATATTATATTTGGCCAAATATTTTTCAAAAATTGGAAAGTAAAAGTTTTTGCGTTCGAGCATTTTTTTTGTAAAGCTCGGTTTTTTGTAAATGAAATAATCAACGAAGCTTTGCACAATAGAATTATACTGAAGAGGAATCGAACGCTGCATATTCTGAAATCCTTCCTTTACTCTGTTTACATTTGCAGTCGGAATAAATGTTTCAATTGTTTGGAGTTCATCAACAAGCGAGTCTTCTGCCGAGACAGTAATTGCTTCTTCCGGAATTACAGATTGTGCATTTGTTATAGAAACACCACAACCCAAAAAACTCGATAGGATAAGAATTTTTTTTGATATCTTCATCATTATGATATATTAGCGAAGGTATTATACGCTTGGTTTTTGATATTAGGAAAGCAAAACATTATCAAAAATAATTCAAAACTACTTTTTTGTCAAGTAAATTATGGTTTATTTTTATATTTTCAATTATTTCTGAATATACTATTTGTTTAAAAATAATTTACTGCTCTAATGACTTTGCAAAGGCGAGCATATTTGATTCATCAAAATTCTTGCCAAGAATCTGAATTCCAATCGGTAACCCATCTGAATTTTTTCCATTTGGTATCGAAATGCACGGATTCCCTATTACATTTGCTTGAACAGTAAAGATATCCATCAAAAACATTTGTAATTGGTCGTCTACTTTTTCTCCAATTTTGATTGCTGGCGTTGGTGTTGTAGGTGATATCAGAAAATCATATTTTGACAAAATTTCATCTGTCGATTCTTTTATCAAACGTCTAACCCTCTGTGCTTTGGTGTAATAAGCATCATAATAATCTGCACTAAGTACGAAAGTGCCTAAAATTATCCGCCGACGAACCTCTGCACCGAAACCCTCTGCACGAGATTTTTTATAGAGTTGTTCTAAATTTTTAACACCTCCTGCACGATGTCCAAAACGGACGCCATCGAATCTGGAGAGATTTGAACTTGCTTCTGCTGTTGTCAGGATATAATATGTTGGTAATAAATACTTCATCAAAGGATAGTCAACCGCCTCAACAATATGTCCTTTTGCCCTTAACTGTTCAATTTTTTCTGTTGTATTTTTTCTTACATCCTCGTCGAGGCCTTCACTTTCAAGTGCTTCACGCATGTAGGCCAGGCGATACTGTTTTTTGGGAATTAGATTTTGGCTGTATTCAGGTACCTCAAGGTGCGAAACGGTGCTATCATGTTCGTCAGCACCTGCAATGATTTCGAGTAGAAGTGCTGCATCCTCAACCGATTTGGTAATTGGCCCGATACAATCAAAAGATGATGCATAGGCAATTAGCCCCCAACGGGAAACTCTTGAATAAGTTGGTTTTAAGCCAACTACACCGCAAAATGCCGCTGGCTGACGAACAGAACCTCCAGTATCAGAACCCAACGACGCCAAGCACATATCGGCCTGAACTGCTACAGCTGATGCTCCAGATGAACCCCCTGGCACACGAGTTGGGTCAGCAAAGTTTAGTGTTGGGCCAAAAGCAGAATTTTCATTGGATGAACCCATCGCAAACTCATCACAGTTTTGGCGACCAATAATTATAGCATCTTCGGCTAAAATTCGTTCTACGGCAGTAGCTGTAAATTGAGACTGAAAGCCACCCAAGATTTTACTCGATGCTTGTAATCCATGGTTTTCGTAAGCCAATACATCTTTCAATCCAATGACCATACCCGCTAAGCGTCCAGCTGTACCATCTTTGATTTTCTGGTCAACATTTTCTGCTTGTTTGATGGCTTCATTTGCATATACTTCCAAAAAAACATTGAGGTTTTTATTAACTTCTATCTGTTCTAAATAATGCTTTACCAACGATAAGCAATTAGTTTCGCCGCTATAAATCGCCTGTTTTACTGCTTTGAATGAATTGTATTTGGTCATTTTAAAATCATGATAATGAAAAACAAAAAAACAACAGTCACTCAGCTTTTGGCTGGGTGCTGTTGTCAAGGTGTTGCCAAATTAAAGTTGCCTGTAATTGAATCAGATATTTGATTATGGAAGGCAATAATAATTTGACAAAAAGGCCCTTATTTTTCTTCTGAAGTTGCTTTTTCGATATTTTCTTTCACTTCACGTGAAGCATCTTTAAATTCACGGATGCCTTTACCCAATCCACGAGCAAGTTCAGGAAGTTTTTTTGCACCGAAAAAGAAAAGAATTACAACCAAAATCAAAATCATTTCTGTACTACCGAGACCGAACATAATATTATTTATTTAAAGTGTTTTTTTAGTCTATATACTACTGACAACTGTCTGCAGTATTTTTTATTCTATTACAAATGTAAAAGTAAATTAGAAATTAAAAAATTAATTTCGTCTTAAACTTTTTAAATCTATTATCAGATATTTTATTCAAAAACTGCTATATTTTTCTAAAAAAGTCTTATTATCAATTAATTTTTATTGTATGTCGATTGAAAAGTTGGTATTGTCTATTTCTTATTTTTCCATTGGTTAAATTTTAATAGCTCCTCGTCTATGCTTTTAAAAATAAAAACCAACAATGCAACATCATCGCTTAGGCCTATAAGAGGCAAAAAGTCTGGAATGATATCAATCGGTGAAATAAAATACACAAAAGCGGCAATGATTTTTACTAAACTACTTAGCTCAATTTGGCGATAATCGCCTATGGCGTAAGCCTTTATGAGTGTACCCATGATTGTAATTTTCTCTCTAATAACATCAAAAATCCCTCCAATACCCATTTCTTGGGTTTTGATGAGGGTGGTTTGCAATAGTTTTAACAAACTTTTAGCATTTTTTGCGATTCTAGGTGCCTTTCCCAAAGCACTTTTATAAATGGCAGATTCAATGATTTTTGACAGCAAACTTTGTGTTGAACTCGCTTCGGTACTCATTTTATTAGGTATTGTGCTATATAAATGAAATTTTTTATGTTTGTAATGTGTTAAAGTTTTTGTGAAAAAAAACTTCATGAAAGCCTCTTTGTTTTCGAAATATACATTAGAAACGTAAATTATATAAAAATTATTCATCAAATATTAAAAATGCAAAAAAAACATTCAAATACATTGTTTTGTATTAGTTTTGTCCACAAAATTTGTTGATTGAAAACAATAATTCATAATTTATAAAATTCCTGCCAAAAACTGACCCCAAGGCATGAAATAACACTTAAAAGTTCCTCCGTCGGGCTGGGGTCGCACACGACATCGGGGGCTTAAAAAAAACTATGAAAGTAACAGTAGTAGGTGCAGGTGCGGTTGGTGCAACCACAGCCGATAACATTGCTCGTAAGCAAATCGTAGATGAAGTTGTATTGCTCGATATTAAGCAAGGAGTTGCTGAAGGAAAAGCAATGGACTTAATGCAAACGGCTTCATTAGAGGGCTTCGATACAACAATTATCGGTTCGACAAATGATTACACTAAAACTGCAAAATCTGATGTAGTTGTTATTACTTCAGGTTTACCACGTAAGCCGGGTATGACTCGCGAAGAATTAATTGGCATCAATGCCGGTATCGTTAGAGATGTAGTGACCAAAATCTTGACTCACTCACCAAAAGCGATTTTGTTGATTGTTTCTAACCCAATGGATACTATGACTTACCTGGCTTATCAGGTAGCTCAAGAAATGGGTGTAAACAAAAAACGCATCATTGGAATGGGTGGTTCTTTAGATTCATCACGTTTCCGTTATTTTTTGTCGCAAGCAACTGGTTTTGCTCAAAGTGATATTCACGGACAGGTAATCGGTGGACACGGGGACACCACGATGATTCCTTTGACACGTTTGGCCACAGTGAATAGTATCCCAGTAACCCGTTTTTTATCGAAGGAAGTCCTTGAAAAAGTTGCCGCTGATACAATGGTTGGTGGTGCTACGCTTACAGGTTTGTTGGGCACTTCGGCTTGGTACGCTCCAGGTATCGCATCATGTGCAGTGGTAGAGGCTATCGTACGTGACGAGAAAAAAGTAATTCCTTCGAGTGTTTACTTAAATGGCGAGTACGGTCAAAAAGACATTTGTATGGGTGTGCCAGTCATAATTGGGCGTAATGGTTGGGAAAAAATCATTAATATCCGTTTGAGCCAAGAAGAACAAGCCGCTTTTGCAAAATCGGCTGAAGCAGTTAGAAATATGAATAATGTTTTAGCTACATTGTAATATTTATTGAATTCTTTTTGAAAACTCGTAGAATGCTATTTCTACGAGTTTTTTTTAATCTAAATTTGCCGTAATTTGCACAAAAATTAAGAAGAAATATGATGTCTAACTCCGATATTGTTGAAACAATTGAACTCACCGCAAAGCTTCTCGAACTTCATAATGAAGAAGAGTTTAGAATAAAAACATATACCAACGCTTCTTATAACCTGGATAAATATATTGGAGAATTATCGCAACTTGATTTTTCACAACTGACACAAATTCAAGGAGTTGGTAAAATGATGGCAGGTAAAATATTAGAAATGGTCAGTACTGGTCAGCTTAGAGATTTGACAGATTTATTGGCTAAAACTCCCGAAGGAGTAATCGAAATGTTTAAGATTAAAGGGCTGGGAGCCAAGAAAATAAAGGTTTTGTGGAATGAATTGGGTATTGATAACCTAAATGAATTGCAAATAGCTTGCGAAAATGGAAGTATATCGAAAGTGAAAGGTTTTGGTGGTAAAACACAAGAATCGATTCTTGAATCTTTGAAATTTATTCAAAGCCAAGCAGGAAAACTGCGTATGGACAAGGCCGCAATTTTAGCCGAAATTGTTTTAGAGGAACTTAAGAAAAGTTTTGTAAAAATTGAAATTTCGGGTCAAATCCGTCGAAAATCTGAAACCGTTGATGTACTTTCTTTTTTAGCCGTTTATGCTGAGGCTTTGCCTGATTTTAAGGCCGAAGGCTTTATAAAAGATGAAAAAACTTCTTCACCATTTGTTTGGCGTGGAAAATTTTTGGAAAATAAAATTACTATTGAGATTCGTTATGTTTTTGAAAATGAATTATTAAATAAACAATTTGTTTACTCCTCCAACGAAAACCATCTGAAATTTCGCAACGAAAGTGGTGTTTCACTGCTAAGTATTGGATTGTCGACATCTTTGGGCGAAGTCCAAACGCAAGAAGCGGTAGAAGTAGCTATTTACGAGAAATTTGGAGTGCCATACATTATACCCGAAATGCGTGAAGGTATAAATGAATTTGAATGGATAAAGAAAAACAAGAACGAAGATTTGGTTACATGGGAAAGCTTAAAGGGGATTCTTCACAATCACTCTACGTACTCTGATGGTCAACATTCGCTCGAACAAATGGCCATTTATTGTAAGGAATTAGGTTTTGAATACTTGGGCATTGCCGACCACTCGCAATCTGCCACTTATGCGAGCGGCTTATTAATCACAAAAGTACAACAACAGCATGCTGAGATTGAACAATTAAACAAAAAACTCTCAATAGACCGACCATTCAAGATTTTGAAAGGTATTGAATCTGATATTTTGGGTGATGGTTCGCTTGATTATCCTGATGAAATTTTGGCAAGTTTTGATTATGTAGTCGCATCGGTTCACTCGAATCTTACAATGAATCAGGCTCGTGCAACTGAACGTTTGGTTCGTGCTATTGAAAATCCTTATACTACAATTTTAGGACATCCAACGGGTCGATTATTGCTTTCACGTCAAGGTTACCCTATTGATTATAAGGAGGTGATTGATTGTTGTGCTGCGAATGGTGTAGTAATTGAAATCAATGCCAGTCCATACAGACTTGACCTTGATTGGCGTTGGATTGAATATTCGATTGACCAAAATGTTATGCTAAGTATAAACCCAGACGCTCACGAAATGCAAGGCTATCACGACATGCACTATGGCGTTGCGGTAGCTCGAAAAGGGGGTTTAACCAAAAATATGACTTTTAATGCTTTTGATTTGGTTGAAATGGAGGCGTATTTGGGGAGTAGAAAAAAATAATTCCGTTATGCGGTATTGCATGAGACGTCGCGGTGCTACGTCTCTACTTTGTCAATAATCGCAACATTTTATATTAATTATCATTGCCTGATTGGGGAGAATCATTATGTTTTATATAGAATAATGCTAATTTGGTCAAATTTTTATTGTTTACAGAACAGCAAATTTGTACCTTTCTATTGGACTTAAGTTAGAATTAAATCATTTGCGATTTAAAACTTCCTCGATCTGTCTGATTAATTCTTGGCCTTCTTCTTTACTTGGGTCACTTACTTGTGAGTCGGCAAAATTTCCTTTTTTATCAATTAAATAGTAGGCAGGAATGCCAGTTACGCCATAATTCTTGGTAATTGTGCTATTTTCATCAGCTCGCAGGTTTATGCCTTTCACATCATACATTTTTAATGCTTCACGCCAATCCGAATCGCTATCCAGCGAAATTTGAATAAAAACTACTTCATCTCGAAATTTGGCTTTAACGGTTTCCATAAATTTCATGTCATAAATACACGGCCCGCACCAACTTGCCCAAAAATCAATATAAACAGTTTTGCCAAGAAAATCTTTGAGTGAAACTTCTTTGCCATCAATATCTTTTAATTTGAATGGTTTTGCAGGAGAGCCTTTGGCAAGCGTTTTCGAGAAACTTACTTTTTTAGACAGATAATTTTTGTAGTCTCGGCTGGTAGCAGTTGCTAGAAAATCATCGACCATAAACTGAATTTTTGGTGTTATATTTTCGGCCTCAATCATGTTTTTTAATTTGAATGCAATTACTCGTTCTATCAATTGAAAAGAAAAATATACTTGAGAATACGAAGATTTAATGAGATTAATTTCTTCAAGTTCGGTCAAATCTTTCCGTTTTCTAAAGGCTGATTTTGCAACAAACAAATCCATGAGATTCTGAAACATATTGCCATATTCAAGCGAATGTGCCTGCACTGAGTCTGGAAGTTCTTCTATTTTCAATAAACTTTTTACTTTTTCTTCCGTCCAAGAAGCATATTTATTGCCTGATAGAAGGTTTACCTTATAATTTTGCAATGTTCCAATAATGTCGGCTTTTCGAGATTGAATAAAGTTGTCGGAGAGATAAGGTGTTTTCTCCAAAAACGCGATTTGTGTTTGTTGCTCATTATCTAGAAAATCAAAATATTGCTCCTGACGGACCTTGCTTAGGGCATCAGCTTCTTTTTCAAAGTCTCGCTTTTCCTCAAATTTTTCTCTCTGTTTTACATAATAGTTTAGTTTATCCGATCCCATTCCCAAAAACTTAAGCGAAGACCAAAAGTTTTTAGAATTAAACTTTATGGTAATATCATCCTCTGGCTCTATAATCCAATAATGAAAACCCTGATCAGCGTAATAAAAATCAATGTAGGCCACATGGTTTAGGCTTGTGCTGAAACTAAACTGATTTTTATCGTTGAGTTTAATTTCGTATTCTTCTTCGTCGCCAACCCAATCTCGATATAACGTAATTAGTGCTTTTCGTTCGGTGGGATTTTGTACTTCCCCTGATAGTTTAAATAAACCTTGTGCCGAACATATATTTGATACAACTACAAACAAAATAAAGAAGCGAATCATAGCTATTTAATTTATGAAGACTGGCTTTCATAATAGTTTTTTTTGAAAACGAAAATAGCCAATGAGAAATTGACTAACGCCATCAAAATTACTGGAATTTTGAACATTATCAATAGCAAGAAAAGAATTCCTGTAAAAAATAACCGCTGTAAGTAAGTATCTGCAGAAATGTCATTAATATATTGGGTATGATGATTGAGAAAGGTCATCGAAAGAACAAAAATAATAAGTTGAAATGCAAAAAGAAAACTAATGCGATCTGGTAGATTTCGGAATACAACAATTATTTCAGGAATAAGTAAAAGAGAATAGGTGAGTAGGTAACCCAAAATTCGCTGTTTTAAACTCAGTGGAAGATTGCGATTAAAAGATAAAAACTGGTTTTCAAAAAAGAACAACTGCCGACAAAAAACAGTGTTTCCAGCCGCAGCAATGAGACCACCGATGGCAAAAAGGCGTTCGTCGTATACATCAGTAGGGTAGAGTCTACAAACCCCGATGAGAATTAGGCATGTAAAAAGTTTACTTAATAAAATCAAAACGGGTTGTTTGTTAAATAAATATCTGATATAAAAAAGATAAGACGGGGTTCTGAAACGACTAAGAAGGTTTTGAATAGTTTTTGGTGAAACTCGTACTACAATATTTGGGTGCTTGATACGATATTCGTATATGATGATTCCTGCAATAATTAATAAGATATTGAAACTAATAATTGCTGAGGTTTCTATCATTTTATTTTGTTCAATGCCAATTATTATCATCCAAAGTGAATAAATTATAGTGAGTTGAAGCAAAGAAAACTGCATAAAACCCAAAGCTACATAGCGTTGTATTGGCGAAAAAAGTCGAATATTATATAAAAATTCATTGTTTTTGGATTCAAACATCCGGAGACAAAATAAAATCACTTTTAGAGCATGCAATACCCAACCAATGAAAATAAAACCTAAAAGTGAATGAAGATTTAAAGCATTTTTAATAATGGTTTTATGTTCTTCGGCACGCAAAAAACCAAACGAAAACATCATGACGGCGAATATGAATATCGTATTTTGACGATAATACTCTTTTGTAATTGTCAAGCTTAGTATGCGAGTGATTGTTTTCATAACTGCGAAATAGTTTGATTTTCAACTAAATACATATTCTTAATGGCGAGTTTTTCAAATCTAAAATCTTGATGTGAAGAAAGTAAAAAGCTCACTCCTTGTTTTTCGGCATATTCTTTCACGAGTTCATATACGGTTTGTACCGAGCGGTCGTCAATCGTAATGAGGGGTTCGTCGAGCATGATTAAGGTTGGTTTACTGAGAAATGCACTTAGTAATGATATTTTTTTTATCATTCCACTTGAATAGGTTCCGATGGCCGATTTCCAATACTCATCTACACCCAAAGTCTCGGCAAGTAGTTTCAGTTGAGAAATATCAGCTTTTTTTGCTTCAGCCATAAAACTTAATAAATCGTAGCCCGAAAGATAGTCGGGGTAAAGTGGGTCGGCTTCGCTCATGTTTACTTGCATACGATAGGAAACGGCATCTTTCCTGATATCAAGATTGTTCCAAGAAATTTCGCCTTCGAATGGAATGATTCCTGCTACTGAACGAAAAAAAGTTGATTTCCCCGAACCGTTAATTCCTTTGAACCAATGAATCCCTTCGGGAATTTCTAAATTTTCAACCGCAACGATTGTATGCTTATTATAGCTTTTTGAAAAATTTTTGATTTTTAACATCTTGAAAAATGATATTTTTTTGAACGACGATTTACGATTTTTTTGATTTACAACCAAAACATTTAAATCAACGGTATTTCCAGAAAAGTTTTAAGCCTTATTTATTAAAATATTTTAAAAACATAGTTCAATTTAATCTTTGAAAAAGAATATTTGGTAATAATGGTTAAAATAGGTCAAAAAAATGGTTTTTGTATTATTATAAGGAAGTATTGTAAACTGATTCGGAATAGTGATATTTTGACTTTTCTTTAGTCTATTAAATTAATAGGATTATTCGAGTTTTCTCTAGAAGTATTTCAAAAAACATGGTAATATTCTAAGATTCTTCTATAATTTAAAAACAACTTTCAGAAATTAATGATTTCTTAATTGACTTGTATTCAATTACTTACATACATTTGCAACACAAAGGTTTTCAAAGGAGACGAATAATTGATATGACTTTTTTTAGTTTTAACTTTTTAAAATTTTACTCCAATCAAAACGAAATCAAAGAAAATTATGAAGAAATTAGCATTAGTATTAACACTTGCCACGACAATTGTCTCGGCAACCGCCACACAGGGTTTGGCACAAGCAAAAGCTGCGGCAGGCGTTCCTACCGCAGGAACGCCTACCGCAGGAAAAATTAGTTCAATAACTAACTTTACAAATCTGAGCGTTAAAGACATGGGTAGTCTTCAATTCAAGTTAGTATTTGAGAACCCATTGCGACAAAAGACAAAAATATCTTTAATTGACAAGGATAGAAATGTGTTGTTCGACGAGTACATGCACGAAAATACTCAGTATGTTAGAGCTTTTAACCTTTCTAACTTAGCCGATGGAGAATATACTTTCGTGGTTGAATCTGGCAAGGATAAAATGGAAAAAGACTTTACAATCAGTACCAAAACCCTCCGTGGTGTTTCATTGGCGAGCAATTGATTTGACCAACAATTTTAATTTAAAAAACAGCATTTAAACAATTAATAAAATGAACAAGAACTCAAAAAATATCATCAAGGCTATTGCATTAGTTTTTATATCAGCAACAGCTACAACACAAGTAAAGGCTCAAACTAAAGTTGCAGCGGGTAAAGTTACTTCAACTGAGAAAAATTCTTTGAACGTACAAGATTTTGGGAGCCTCCGTTTCAAATTGGCTTTTGAAAATCCTTCTAAGCAAAAAACAAAAATCTCTTTGGTTGATAAGGAAAATAATGTGTTTTTCAATGATTATCCAACAAATGATGCACAATACGTAAAAGCATTTGATTTATCCAACTTGCTTGATGGCGAATATGCTTTCGTAGTAGAATTAGGTAATGAGAAATTAAAAAAAGATTTTGTGATCTCTACTAAATCTTTCCGTGGAATTGCATTGTCAACTGACCGTAAATAATATGGAGTGTTGTCAGAAAAGTACGGACAAACTTCGTCAATGCTAAAACCTTTGTATTTGATTGTCAAGCCGTTGCATTGCCGCGGCTTGATTTTTTTATATTGCCACAGGAGCTTTGATGCCTGGATATGGGTCGTATGCTGAAAGGGTAAAGTCTTCAAATTTGAAATCAAATATGCTTTTCACCTCTTGGTTTAAAGTCATTTTTGGTAATTTTCTTGGTTCACGAGAAAGTTGTTTTTCAACTTGTTCTAGATGGTTTAAATAAATGTGCGTGTCGCCGCCTGTCCAAATAAATTCATGTGCTTCGAGTCCGCATTCTTGAGCAACCATCATCGTGAAGAGTGCATAAGAGGCAATATTGAAAGGAACGCCCAAAAATACATCTGCACTACGTTGGTACAATTGGCAAGATAGCTTGTTATCAGCCACATAGAACTGAAAAAAAGCGTGGCAAGGCATTAATGCCATCTGTGATAATTCTCCAACATTCCAGGCCGAAACGATGATTCGGCGAGAATCGGGTGAATTTTTTAGTTGATTCAGCACCTCTTTCAATTGGTCAATTACTTGTCCATTTGGAGCTTCCCAACTTCGCCATTGTTTGCCATAAACTGGCCCCAAATCACCATTATCATCAGCCCATTCGTCCCAAATTGAGACCCCGTTTTCTTTCAAATAAGCGGTATTAGTTTCGCCTTTGATAAACCAAAGTAACTCGTGAATGATAGATTTTGTATGTACTTTTTTCGTCGTGACGAGAGGGAAACCTTCTTGAAGATTGAAACGCATTTGGTAGCCAAATACACTAATAGTCCCTGTACCTGTTCGGTCAGTTTTTTTTGTACCGTTGTCGAGAATATGCTTTAATAAATCGTGATATTGCTTCATTTAGGATGAGTTATTCAGGTTTTTTGACAAATATAATACATAAAGGTTCTTTTTCCATATAAAAATTAAACCCGTCGAATCTTTGCCAAATGAAGATTTTTAGACAAAAAACAAATGTAATCATTAAAAAAGCTATCAATAAACCTTAGCTAATATAATATATCTTTTGTGCTATTGAATTGAGTATATCATTCGAACTTATTTTCTAAAAAAATCACGTCGGCGTTGCTTCCTAAAATATTTCTTGAAACCTAAATAAAGAAAGAGAATAGCAGCTACGCCAAATAGAAATGAAAGAGAATTGAGCGAAACCAAAGCAAGCAAAATGGCAATACCTAAAATGATTAAGCCTGTATATATGGTAGAATTAAGAGGCACTTCCTTTGGATTGCGTTTAAAGAGTTTCTTGTGATGATTTACACTAATTGGAATGTTTTTACGATAAAAAGCAACCTTTTGCTGCTTAATAATCTTTTTTTTGATATTATTTTTATCTAACTCGGTTACATTTGTTTGATGAGCTTCAATAATTATATTCTCTGATAATGTTGGTTCGGTTGAAAGTATTGTTACCTTATCAAAAGAAGCACTTAGCTGACTAGTAGGCTGAATAATGTTAGGTTGTAGTTCAATATTTTTTTTGAAAGGTTGGTAGCTCGAATAGGCCGATTGTTGAAAATACGCTACATCTTTTTTACAAGATACAAACACACAAAGACAAAATAAAATCAGAAGGTATTTCATTAGATAAAAGTCGAAAGTTTATTTTTGATAATTAAAACGTTGACTTTAAGATTTTGTTGCAGCGTTTAATTCAACTTTTGAAACCAAAGAAAGGTTTTGTTAGTTTATAGTAAGCATATTTAAGTAATTTTGTGAAAAGTTGATAAGATTGTATAGTCAATCAAACAACTAAATAGCTTTTGGGAAGCATTTGGTAAAAACTGCCGACGGTGAACCAAAGAATATAAACTATTTTATGATAGAAAGACCAATAACCGACTGGTTGCCACTTACCAAAAAAGAGGTCGAAAAAAGAGGCTGGGATGATGTAGATGTAGTATTGATTTCGGGCGATGCCTATGTTGACCACCCCGCTTTTGGGACAGCTGTAATTGGGCGAATTATTGAAAGCGAAGGCTTTAGGATTGCAATCGTTGCTCAGCCAAATTGGCAAGACGATTTGCGTGATTTTAAGAAATTTGGTAAACCTAAATATTTCTTCGGCGTAACGGCAGGTTGCATGGATTCGATGGTGAATCACTATACTGCCAATAAGCGTTTACGCTCTAACGACTCCTACACTCCGGGAGGTGAAGCAGGTTTCAGACCTGACTATGCTACCACTGTTTACTCCAAAATATTAAAGCAACTTTACCCCGACGTGCCAGTGCTAATCGGTGGAATTGAGGCTTCTTTGCGACGAGTTTCACATTATGATTACTGGAAAGATGAACTAATGCCTACAATTTTGGCCGATTCACAGGCTGATATGCTGGTTTATGGTATGGGCGAACAGCCCTTGCGTGAAATGCTTAGTCGCTTGAAAAATGGTGAAACTTTTGAACAGGTAAGAGATATTAATCAGATTGCTTATTTGCATGAATCGCACGACAATGTTCCTGACCATAAAGGTTGGAATTCGGTTGAAATTGCGAGCCACGAGGTTTGTTTGGTCGATAAACTTAAATATGCTTCTAATTTTAAAGTAGTTGAAGTAGAATCGAACAAATGGCAAGCAAATAGAATTTTACAGAAAGTAGGTAATAAGACATTGGTGATAAATCCACCGTTCAAGACAATGGACGAGAAGGAAATTGACCAATCTTTTGATTTACCTTATACTCGTTTGCCGCACCCGAAATACAAAAATCGTGGGCCGATTCCTGCCTACGATATGATTAAGTTTTCGATAAATATGCACCGCGGGTGTTTTGGAGGCTGTAGTTTCTGTACCATTTCTGCCCATCAAGGCAAGTTTATTGCTTCTCGCTCCGAAACTTCGATTATGAAAGAAGTGGAAGAAATTGTAAAACACCCTGAATTCAAAGGTTATATTTCAGACTTGGGTGGGCCTTCGGCCAATATGTATAAAATGAAAGGCAAAGATGAATCTATTTGTAATCGTTGCCAAGCTCCGAGTTGCATTCATCCGGTTATCTGTTCAAATCTTGATACCTCACACAAGCCAATTACCGAGATTTACCGAAAAGTGGATGCTCACCCTGAAATAAAAAAGGCCTTTGTGGGTTCTGGAGTAAGATATGATTTGTTGGTCGATGATTTCAACAAAAACAACAAAGATGGCAATCACGACGAATACATGGAGCAGCTCGTTACTCGGCATGTTTCGGGTCGTTTGAAAGTTGCACCCGAGCATACATCAGACGATACGCTGCGTGTGATGCGTAAGCCATCTTTTATATATTTCAAGAAATTCAAAGAAAAATATGATAAGATTCAAGATAAGCATAATTTAAAGCAGCCCTTGATTCCATACTTTATTTCTTCTCACCCAGGATGTGAAGAGGCCGATATGGCCAATTTGGCAGCAGAAACCAAAGATTTGGGCTTTCAGTTGGAGCAAGTGCAAGACTTTACGCCAACACCCATGACCGTTGCCGAGGTGATATATTATACAGGCGTGCATCCATATACACTTCAACCCATCAAAACCGCCAAAACTCGTGAAGAAAAACTGGCTCAAAACCGATTCTTCTTTTGGTATAAACCCGAATTTAGAACTTGGATACGTAGCCGTTTACACAAACTCAATCGTCCCGATTTGGCTGATAGATTGCTGTCAAGTCCGAAGAAAAAAGAGCAGAATTCGATGCCGGTAGGGGATATGAAGAAGAAAAAGAAGAAAGTTAATTGGTGAGAGAAGAAAAATAATTATTTTTGATTATAAACTTCACAAGATTATGCTCGAAACCATTGAAATAAATAAGAAAATTCGTGTAAAAATGTCAGAATCGGACTATTTAGATAAAGAATTGTCTAACGAGGACGATTCTTCGGCACGATACGAATTTTTAGATGGATACATTAGAGACATGGGATACGCAACTGACGCTCACGAAACTTTGGTAACGAATTTTGTTGCCTTGTTACACTATTTACTACGAAAAACTAACTGCAAGGTTTATACAAGTAACCGCTTACTTTATGTTGAAGCATATAATCGGTATTTTTACCCTGATGCTCAAATCATTGAAGGAGAACCAATAAATCGACTTTACATGAAAAATATGCAGGCATTGATAAACCCTGCCTTGCTCGTAGAAGTTATTTCCGAATCAAGTGAAGAGTATGATCATGTGGAAAAATGGAATTGTTATCAGTCTATTCCATCTTTAAAACAATATGTGCTTGTATCTCAAAAAGAAAAAAAAGTGGAATCTTACAGAAGAGTTGAAGATGAATGGCTTTATGTGTCATTGTATGGCGATAATGCTACTTTGAAGGTCTTGGATTGTGAAATTACACTCGCTGATTTGTACGAAAAAGTTGTTTTTGAAAAATAATCAAAATTTATTGCTTCTGATAAACTCTCACATAATCAACTTCATAATTGATTAGCGTTGTTTCGGGCTTTGGTTCGCCGCCATTTTGGCCGCCAATTGCTAAATTTAGTAGCAGAAAATGCGGTTGTAAAAAAGGGTTCTTCCCATCTGGATTAATCGTTTCTGAAAGCAATGTCGAGTTGAGTAATTCATCATCTAAATAGAGATTAATCGTTTCTGGCGTCCAGTCCATTTGCCAAATATGAAATTGATTTACCCAATCTTTATTTTTATCTGTAAAATGTTTTAGACTCGTTTTTGAGTCGTCCCATTTGGCAACGTATTGTTTATCTGTTCCGTAGGCAACGTTAGCCAAGATTGTTGGCTCTGATTTTACTCTATAAAACTCCATTATATCAATTTCGCCATTCGATGGCCATTGGCCAGCATTTCCCAAAGTCCACATAGCAGGCCACGAGCCGAGCGTTGTGTCGATTTTAGCTCTTATGAGAAATGTGCCAAATTGCCATTCTTGCAAACCTTTGGTTTGGATACTGGCCGAAGTAAAATTGATTTCTTTTCTATTTTTTCGCCAACTTGCATTATCCGCCTCGAAATTTGGGTTAGGAATTTGCACTCTTTTGCCTTCAATCAGCAAAACTCCATTTCGACAATTAACATTTTCTTCTTGATACCATTGCAATTCTTCGTTTCTTACAAAACCTTTTTCAAACCTCCAAAATTTAGGGTTTGGTTTGCCATTTTCATTAAATTCATCTTGCCAGACGAGTTTCATCCCTGCAATTGCTTTTGCTATGCTGAAATCGGGTAGTTGAGGGTTTGAACTTTGACCAAATAGCTTAGAAATACTTAGAATCAGAACAACTATTTTTTTCATAGAATAAATTAAAGGTTTACAAATGTAAGAAATTCTTTCACTTTCTATCTTTCAGCCTAAATTCATTGGGCGACATACCAACATATTTCTTAAACAACTTTGCAAAATAATTGGGGTATTCAAATGTTAGCAAAAATGCAATTTCAGAAATCGAATACGAAGTATGTAATAGGTATTTTTGAGCTTCATTGATGATGTTTTGGTGAACCAATTCAGTTGCCGACTTTCCTGCTACGGCCTTGCAAATCCGATTTAGATGTACGGGCGAAATATTAAGTTCATCGGCAAAATCAGGGATACTTTTTGGATATTCAGAGTGCTTGATATTATGCTGAAATTTACGAAAATGTATCATCATCAACGAATCCACCTTCTGAGCCTCTACTTGTTTGTTGAGTCGATGCAGATAAATAAAAAACTGAGTAAGATATGCACGCAACATCAAGAAACGCTCAGAATTCTCTCTAAATAGTTCGGTTTCAATATTCGCCAGTAAATATTGAAGTCGGTCAAACGATATTTCTTCTTCATAACTATTCAAAATTCGGATGTCTTCATAAGTTTGCCAAATCGGATTTGATGTTTTAAAAATATCCTCCATAATGCTTTCAGAAAGCGTCAAGATATATCCTTGAACATCGGGTGAATAAACCAAACCATGCAGTTTTGTAGGAGGTATCAGCATAATGCACGGAGCAGAAAGTTCTTGCTCTTTGGTAGCTTCTTGAAACAAAAGCGAGCCTTTTTCTATAATAAATACTTGAAAAAGCTGCGTATGTATATGCGGTTTGATACTCCAATCGAATGTTTGGCTACGGGTGGCTATCAATTCTAGGAAAATATATTCAGACGAATAACGCCCATACTCATCACCATAAAGTCCATCAAAGTTGAGGATATTCTTTTCTTGCTTCATTAATACAATGTTTGATTTTTATCTATAAAAGTAAAAATAGTTTCTTATTAATATCAATAATAGTCAAGAAATTTGCAGTAGAAATTACAATGTATCTTATACCTAGTTTGATTAAATATGAAAATTTCTATAATGGGCAACCTTTGTTGTTTGCTATTGGTAGTATTAAGCACTAACGCTCAAAGTAATCTTCAGTTTGATGCCTCAAAATTTGAAGTTCAAATCCAAGACTTCAACGGAAAAACTATCAAAGTTAGATCGTTTGAGAAATTAGTTTATGTAGCCAATCCTGTTGACCTTACACACCAAGTACTCAATATTTATATTCCTGAAGAATATTTTAATGGTGGAAATATCAACGGTTTTACTGCCGAAACTGCTCCAATATTTTTCCCGAATAGAGTAGGTGGTTATATGCCTGCTTTACCAGCCAAATTTATAAACACTTCACAAGGAGGTGGTATGGGCGGACCACCAAGTAATGCCGTAATCATGGCTCTATCGAAAGGCTATATTGTGGCTTCCGCTGGTGCGAGAGGACGAACCAATAAAAACGAAAAAGGAGAATTTACGGGAAAAGCCCCTGCTGGAATTGTTGATTTGAAAGCTGCAATTAGGTATTTGAAATTCAATGATAAATTCATGACTGGCGATGCCAATAAAATCATCTCAAATGGCACAAGTGCAGGCGGTGCGATGTCAACTTTATTAGGTGCATCAGGTAATCACCCCGATTATGAGCCTTATTTAAAATCTCTCGGTGCTGCCAATGCTACCGATGATATTTTTGCAGTATCGGCTTATTGCCCTATCACAAATCTTGAAAACGCAGATATGGCCTACGAATGGCAGTTAAATAAAATACATTCGTTTAACTTTAGAGGAAAATCGGGTGTTTTGGATGTCGAATCTATCAAAGTTTCAGATGATTTGAAGGCTAATTTCCCTAATTACCTCCATGGCTTAAATCTTAAAAATGAGGCAGGAAAAATGCTAAGTTTAGATACCGAAGGAAATGGAAATTTTAAAGAATTAGTAAATTCATATCTTGTTACTTCGGCACAAAAAGCTTTGAATGTAGGAACAGATTTATCAAAAAATAATGCTCTCGAAATTAAAGATGGTAAAGTGCTTTCAGTAGATTTTGATTCCTATATGCTTTATCTCGAACGTATGAAAACTCCTCCCGCATTTGATGCCCTTGATAATAAATCGTTTGAGAATAATCTCTTTGGAACTGCAAGCATCGAAAATCGACATTTTACAGAATATGCTGCTATGCACTCAAAAGACCCGAATACTAAGATGGCCGATAAACAGACAATTAAAATGATGAATCCAATGAGTTACGTTGGAGATAAACAAGCCAAAACTTCTAAATATTGGAGAATCCGTCATGGTGCAAAAGACAAAGATACGGGTTTTGCAGTTTCGATAATTTTAACAACAATGCTCAAAAACAAAGGCTATCAAGCCAATCTCGAATTGCCTTGGGATAAACCCCACAGTGGTGATTATGACCTTGATGAGTTATTTGCTTGGGCAGATGGAATTTGTAAATGAAATTTTAAGAAAGAGACAATAATCGAAGCATAGAAAAGTCATGCCTTGTTCTTTGCAAAGTATAGAAATATGAACAATATCACTTGGGAACTTGCCCATCTGGCTCACGTAGAACTACTTACGCCAAAACTCGACGAAAGTATTCGTTTTTTTACTGATATTCTGGGAATGTATGTTACAGAAACGGATAAAAATTCGGCGTACCTTCGAGCGTATGACGATTACGAACATCATTCATTAAAACTAACTGCCCACAAACACAGCGGAATTGGGCATTTTGCGTGGAGAGCCAGAAGCCAAGAATCGCTCGAAGCACGAGTAAAAGCCATTGAAGCCACAGGTTTAGGTATTGGTTGGATTGACCACGAATGTGGCTACGGAAAAGCTTATCGTTTTCGCTATCCCGACGGTCATATCTGTGAGATTTATTTCGATACCAATAAATTCAAGGCTGAAGGCGAAATGCAATCAGCTTTGAAAAACACCAATAGCAAATATCCTGCACGGGGTGCAAATGTGCGTAGAATTGACCATCTAAACCTTTTGGCAAAAGATATTCGAGCATTCAGAGATTTTCAGTTTGGAGTTTTGGGTGGTCGAAATACCGAACGAATTGAGTTTGAAGATGGTCCAAAAGGCGTTTGGGTTTCGGTCAATAATAAATCTTATGATTTGGCGATTACCGAAGACCATAGCGGGCTAAACGGACGTTTACACCACCTTACCTATGCTACAAATAGTCGTGAAGAAATCCTGATTGCGGCAGATATTGCATTAGAAAATGGAGTTTTTATTGAAACAGGTCCTCATAAACATGCCATCCAGCAGACTTTTTTCTTGTATCTCTACGAACCAGGGGGTAATAGAATCGAAGTAGCCAATGCCTCTGCCAGACTTATTCTCGACCCTGATTATGAAACCGTAGTTTGGAACAAAGAAGAACGTATGAAAGGCCAAGCATGGGGACTAAAAACCGTAGAAAGTTTCCATACCAGAGGAAATCCAATGCCTGAGGAGTTAAGCCCCCTAACCCCCAATGGGGGAATGTAAGGATTTGAAATTTTAATGAAAAATCTGTGTAAATCAGTGCTACGAAGTATCTGCGTCATCTGCGTTCCATTTTTAGAACGCTGATGACGCAGATTTTCAAACGCTGATTTTCGCTGATACTAAGAAAAAAATATGAAAATAGAAATGAAGAATATAGACAGACGTAAATTTTTAGCGTCATTGATTGGGACAGGCGTTTTGATGAATTCGAAATTAAGTTTTGGTAATGAAAGCCAAATCGACCCCAAAGTAGCCGACATTGTAGCCAAAGCAATGGCAATTGATACCCACAACCATGTTGATGTACGAATCTATCCCGACCAACCTTTGCCAAAATATGATTTATTGGCAGATTTCAAAAAGTCGGGTTTGGGAGCAATCGTTATGACTTTTGCCGTTGATTATCAGAAACTTCAAAATGAAGGTGATGGATATAATCGTTTTATGGCGGGTTTGGATGCCGCAGATAATCTGTTAAAAGAGTATGATTTAAAACGAGCTTTGAATTTAACAGACCTAAAATCTGCTGTTAAAAAGAAGAAACCAGCAATTATTCAGTCGGTTGAAGGTGGACATTTTCTTGAAGGAAAAATAGAAAGACTAAAACCAGCTTATGATAAAGGATTGAGGGTTTTAGGTTTACTGCATGACAACGATGCTTCTGTTCCGTTGGGAGATATTTATACAAAAGAGCCTGTTTTTGGTGGTTTAAGTGCTTTCGGTAAAGAGGTGGTCAAGGAGTGCAACAAACTCGGAATTTTGATTGACCTTACGCATTGCTCTAACAAAGCCATTGATGATGCCCTCAAAATTTCCACTAAATCAGTAATCATTACTCATACAAGTTTGGATAGCAGACTCGGAAATAACGAAAAAATGGCTCAAATGATGAAACCAAGACTCATCAGTAAAGAGCAAGCTAAAATTGTGGCTGACGCAGGTGGAGTAGTTGGCGTATGGCGACATCTGACCGAAACACCAGCCGATTATGCTCAGAACATTAAAGCAATGGTTGATGTAATTGGGGTAGATAATGTTTGTATCGGTACAGATACAAAAATAACTCGTGCCATCAAGCCAAACGATAATAGCACCCCTCGACTCGGAGAATTAACCAACGGCATTTGGCAAAATCAACAAAATGGCTTTTTCTACGAAGTTGTTGATGCGATGCTCAAAATAGGTTTTTCAGAAAATGAAATTATAAAAATTGGTAGCAGAAATTTCTTAAAAGTTTTTGATGCTTCAACAAGATAAAAATCCGTCAAAATCAGCGATGGTACATCAGTGTCATCAGCGTGCCATTCATTTAACTCAGATTTTCACAGATAAAAAATTACAAGACATGAATAAATTATTAGTCATATCCGCTCATTCAGCCGATTTTGTTTGGCGAAGCGGAGGAACAATCGCAAAAAGTGTAGAACAAGGAGCCGAAACACTCGTGGTTTGCCTCTCTTTCGGTGAAAGAGGTGAGTCTGGCGAACTCTGGAAAGTAGACCCAAATCGAAGCGAGGAAAGTGTAAAAGTCATTCGTAAAGTACAAGCCCAACAAGCCGCTGATATTTTCGGTACACCCATTCAGTTTTTAGATTGGGGAGATTATCCGATGCTGATTTCTGATGAAAGAATCGCACAATTAACCAAAATCATTGGCGATTTTGAACCAATGGTCATTCTAACCCATACTGCCAAAGACCCTTTCAACCCTGACCATCCGCTGGCGTACCAAGCCACCGAAAGAGCAAGATTGTTGAGTTGTGGTGCGGGCGTGGCCAGTGCATTCAAAAATATCGACCCGCCAGCCTGGTATTCTTTCGAGCCGCACCAACCCGAAATTTGCGATTTCAAACCTGATACTTATATTGATATTTCTTCAGTTTTCGATAAAAAGATTGCCGCCATGAATTGCATGGGAGCACAGAAGTATTTAGTAGAATACTACACAGAATTAGGTGGAAGAAGAGCCAACCACGCACGTAGAATTTCGGGTAAAAAAGAGGTAAAATTTGCCGAGGCTTTTCAAAGTCATTTACCAAGAGTTACAAATTCGATATTTTAGTTATTCGTTACTGGATATTTGTTATTGGGAAATTATTTTTTCGAATAAGCACTAACCAAATAAACCGTTCACCAAACCATGTATAAAGAATTATCTAAATTCTCAGCCGCTACCATTTGTGAAGCTTTGGGAAATAAAGGATATTTACCTTCGGCGATTAAGCCAATTGCCAAAAATATGAAAGTATGCGGGCCTGCCTACACCATACAAACCATGCCACGTGACAATGTTTTGTTGCACCGATCCTATGCTTACGCACAGGCAGACGATGTTTTGATTGCCAATTGTTCGGGTTTTTATGAGGCTGGATATTGGGGCGATTTAATGAGTTTGGGAGCTAAAACAAAAGGTATAAACGGCTTAGTTATAGATGCTTGCGTGCGTGATGCTGATGATATTGAAGCGATGGGCTTTTCTGTTTTTTCGAGAGGTTTGTGTATTCGTGGTACTTCAAATCATGGTGATGGCACACTCAACGAACCGATAATTATTGGTGATGTTTTGATAAATCCAGGCGATATTATAGTTGGCGACCGTGATGGTGTTGTGGTAGTTCCACAAAAACAAATTGAAGAAACCATTGAAAAAGCAATGGCTCGTGAAGCGAAAGAGGAACGTACCCGTGCCGAACTCCGCAAAGGACGTGTGTCAATTGATATTTATGGTTGGAAAGAGAAATTTGGATGGTAAAACATTAATGATGAAGGTGTCAATGAATAAGGAAAAATTAAAAATAGCCATACTTGGTCTTGGTGAAGCAGGTAGTCATTTTGCGAATGATTTAGCGAATTTGGGTGTTGAAGTGACTGGCTATGACCCCAATCCGATTAGAAAATTAGACACATCTATTGTCATAAAAGATACTAATATTGAAGCTGTAAAAGGAGTCGATGTTATTTTCAGTGCAAATCTCTCATCGGTTTCGATACAAATTGTGGAAGAATTAGCGAGTGCTTTAACACCCAATCAGTTTTTCTGCGAAATGAATACTTCTGGCCCAGAAAAGAAGATCAAAATTGCCGAAATCTTAAAGCCTTCGGGTGTAAAAGTCATTGATTTGGCGATTATGGCTCCTGTTCCACCTAAAGGAATGATGACACCGTTATTGGCTTCGGGTGAATATGCAACTGAATTTTTTGATAAAATTAAGCCTTTAAATCTCAACCTAAAGATTTTGGAAAAAAGTCAAATCGGAGATGCCGCTACACGAAAACTACTCCGTTCGATTGTTTATAAAGGTATGGCAGCAGTAGTTTGCGAAGCGATGGAAGCGGGTGAAGCCTTTGGCATGGAAACTTATATCAGAGGACAAATTAGTTCATTGATTGGTGGAAATGATGAAATAATCGACCGTTTTGTGGAGGGAAGTCGAACCCACGCAGTTCGAAGAATGCAAGAAATGGAAGCTGTGATTGAAATGCTTGAAGCGAAGGATATTGAGCCAATCGTAACCAAAGGAACGAGAAATAACTTAGAAAAACTAAGCAAACTAAAGTGAAATTAATGAAAATTCCATTTTACCAAATTCGTGGTGGTTCATCAAAAGGGTTGTTTTTTAAAGCCGAAGATTTACCGCCAGACGAACAAGAAAGAAATAAAATTTTACTGCAAGCAATGGAGGGTACAACCGAAGGTGACCCTCGACAAATTGATGGTTTGGGTGGAGCAACTTCTCTTACAAGTAAAGTAGCTATTATCAATAAATCAGAAAATCCTAATGCTGATTTAGACTATCATTTTGTTCAAGTAGTGGTCGGTATAGGCAAAGTTTCAACTGCTCAGACCTGTGGAAACATTTTAGCAGGAATTGTATATTTTGCCATCGAAACTGGTATGATTGAAGCAATGCACCCAACTACTTCTGCTAAAATAAACATTATGAATACAGGAGGAATCTGTGAAGTCGTTGTGCAAACACCTCATGAAGTTATTGAAACCAAAGGCAGTGCAAAAGTTGATGGCGTAGTTGGCACTGCAGCTCCAATTAGTTGTAATTATCTCGAAACCGTTGGCTCAACTTGCGGGTCATTACTTCCCACCGGTAATTCAAAGGATATTATCGAAGGAATCGAAGTTACGTGTATCGACAACGGTATGCCAATTGTCATCATGCGAGCATTTGATTTTGGACTTGTCGGTAGTGAAAGTAAAGAGGTTTTAGAAGCCAATGAGCCACTTAGACAAAAAATCGAGCAAATCAGATTAAAATCGGGCTTTATGATGAATTTGGGCGATGTAAAAGACCAAACTATTCCAAAAATGTGCTTGGTTTCGTCTCCCAAAAACGGTGGTACTATCAATACTCAAATGTTCATTCCTCACCTTGTCCATGAAGCAATTGGAGTTTTGGCAGCCGTTTCAGTGGCTACAGCTTGTGTAATTCCTGATACAATTTGCTTTGAATTTACGAATGATGATTTACGAATGACGAATCACCTCAACCCAGAAGGGTACGCACCTCGCTCAACTCAGCATTCAGAACTCAGTATAGAGCATCCTTCGGGTGAGTTTACAGTTAATTTAGAATATGAATTTGTTGAAAATCAAATTAACATTCTAAAATCAGGCGTGATGCGTACCGCTCGTATTTTAAGTAGGGGCGAGATTTATATTCCTGAATGATTCCTCACTTATTGGCTGTTTTATTTGAATTGTCTAAAAAAGCACCCAAATAGTCGATTGAAGTTTTTGAATTCGTCCAATTCTATTACTTTTATAAAAATTAACCAAAAATTTTAACTAAAATGAAGAAAAAGAATCTTATTAGTCTCTCAGTTGCATTTGCATTTTTAGCATTATCTATTACTGGCATTTTAATGTATGTCAAGCAAAAAGCTCATGCAGTAGAAATTACCCACACAATTTTCGGATTGATTTTTGTAGGTTTTGCTATTTTTCATATCGTTAATAACTGGTCTTCGATTACTGCTTATTCAAAAGAACGCAAAAGTGGGAAAGTCCAAAAAGAATTAATTATTGTTGGAATTGCTTTTGTCGTAATTTTGGTAGCTGCGGCTACTGAATTATTAGAACCAGTTGCTGAAGCCGGAAGAATATTTGCAGAAAAAAGACCACCAAGAACAGAGCAACTTACTTTCAATGAAGTTATAACGAACAAAGATGCCAAAGGAACTCCATTGAACATTATGGTACAAAAAGCGAAGGATACCGAACTTCCAGTAGTAGCCATTTGGGTCGAAGACTCTGCCCATAATTTTGTAGAAAACCTTTTTGTGCCTGCCAAAACAGCTGCAATGCCAGCCGATGAAGAAGAAGCTCGTGAAGGGCATTTCGATATTGCCGATTTCAAAGCTGAAACTTTAAGCACTTGGTCGGGCAAAGCAAAAATCAAAACGCCAAATTTTGAACAAGAAACACCTCATGAAAATTTCATACTGAAAACCAATACTTTAGCGAAAGGTCAGTTTTTTGTGATTCTTGAAGTAAAAAGCAAAGATAAAGTTGAGCTTTATGAATGCCAAGTTAGTAAAGTAAATGGAGATGTATTTAAACTAAAATCAAAAGATAATATTTTGATAAAGAGTGCTTTGATAGAAATGTGATTTAGAAAAACTTTAAGAGATTCGAGAGAAAGGTTTTAAGATTAAAATCTTCCGACTTTACCTCGAATCTCAATTCTATTTTCCTTAATTTTGCCAATAAAATCTTTATATTATGGAACAAAAACTTCTTGATTCTATACCATCACTCGATTTGGCGGATTTTACTTCGGGAGATTCGGTAAAAAAAAATAAATTCGTTCAAGAGCTTGGTAGTGCCTTCAATACAATTGGTTTTGTTGCGTTAAAGAATCATGGTCTTACAGACGAACTTCGCGAAAAACTCTACATAGCTGTTCAGAAATTCTTTTTCCAACCTGATGAACTAAAACAAAAATATGAGTTTTCGGAGCTTTTAGGGCAAAGGGGATATATTGGGAAAGGAAAAGAAACAGCCAAAGGCTTCACAAAACCCGATTTGAAAGAGTTTTTTCACGTCGGTCAGCCAGTAGCGGAAGGCAATATGCCATTAAATATTTTTCCTGCCGAAGTACCCGAATTTGAACAATACACAACCGAAGTTTATAAGACCTTTGAAAACACAGGAAAGGCACTATTGCGTGCAATTGCCTTGTATTTAGGTCTTTCAGAAGATTTCTTTGAGGAAAAAGTACATAATGGCGATAGTATTTTACGTGCCTTGCACTATTTTCCAATCGAAAATCCCGATGCTTTGCCCGAAGGTGCAGTACGTGCCGCCGCTCATGGTGATATAAATTTGATTACGCTTTTGATGGGAGCATCGGCAGATGGGTTGGAAGTTTTACGTTTAGATGGAAAGTGGATTGCTGTCACAGCATTACCTGATCAGATTGTCATCAATGTAGGCGATATGCTCGACCGTCTGACAAATCATAAATTGAAGTCAACGATTCACCGAGTGGTAAATCCACCACGAGAAAAAATGAAAACTTCTCGATTTTCAATTCCATTTTTTATGCACCCACGTGGAGATATGGATTTGACTTGTTTAGAATCTTGCATTGATGCCGAAAATCCACGTCGCTACGAAAACATGACAGCTGGTGAGTTTTTAGCAGAGCGTTTAAGAGAATTAGGTTTTAAAAAATAAACTTTTCTTCGGCTTTCAACAGTCAGCTTTCGGAGAAAAAGTTTATGCAGGATGTTGAAGATAAAAGTAAGAAATACAATAATCAAAAGCTAACAGTCGAAAGCTGAAAGCCTGCAGCTAATATGGCAAAAACTCGTCAGATTCGTTATATCATTTTTTTGAAAGACGTGCTGATACTTGCCCTCACGTGTTTTGGTGGGCCGCAAGTACATTTGACATTGTTTTTGGATAGGCTTGTAAAAAAGCATAATTACATTTCCGAAGCTGAGATTCTCGAACTTCAAGCCCTTTGTCAAGTTTTACCCGGCCCCACATCAACCCAAACCATTACCGCCATTGGCTTTCGTTTGGGTGGTGCAAGTTTAGCTTATCTTACACTGTTCGTTTGGATACTTCCTGGCACCTTGCTTATGACCTTGGCCGCATTGGGAGTGACTTATGTAGAAAAAGATCAGCTCACAAATCTCACAAGGTTTATCAAACCAATGGGAGTGGCTTTTATTGTTTTTGCGGCTTTTTCAATTGGTATAAAAGTAATTAAGACCAAAACGAGTGTTTTTTTGATGTTTTTATCAGCGGTTGCTGCGTTCGTATTTCCTTCACCGTACATTACGCCTATTTGGATTTTATTGGGAGGTTTGGCTACCTCTTTTAAGTTTGGCGAGCAAGAAAAAATGGAAAAACAGCCTATCAAAGTCGAATGGTCGAATTTCTTTCTTTGGTTGGGTGTGTTCATGTTTTCGGTTGTTTTGGGTAAAATTACGAATAATTTACCCATTCGTCTTTTTGAAAATTTTTATCGAAATGGCAGTTTAGCTTTTGGCGGAGGACATATTTTGAAGCCACTACTGTATAACGAATTTGTAGAATTTAAGCATTATTTAACTGCCGATGAGTTTTTGTCGGGCCTTGCAATTGTTGAAGTTGCTCCTGGACCCGTTTTTTCGATTACGGCTTTTGTAGGGGCTTTGTCGATGCGTGAGTGGGGGACGAGTGGCGAAGTTTTGGGAAGTATTGTTGCATCTGTCGGCATTTTTCTCCCTGGTACATTCCTAATATTTTTTGTGATACGATTTTGGAACGAACTCAAAAAATACCGTGGAATCAGAGCCTCACTCGAAGGTATCAATGCTGCCAGTACAGGACTAACAGCAGCAGCGGCCTTATCGCTCTACCGACCAATGGTTTCAGATTTAGTTGCTGATTTGACAATTATTCTTACGCTCATTTTACTCCAAACCCGTCTAGTTCCAACGTATATTATCATTTTTATTGGTTTGTTTTTGGGTTGGATAATCATTTGATAGAACGTGACATAATCATACCGAACGGACGGCTAATCACTTCAATATTCCCTTTAACAACAATTAACAATCCTTTCTTCACCCACCTTTCAAAGATTTGCCTTAAATTGCGTTATTATTTGTGGAACGAATCTCGAGATTCGTGTAAAGTCCATTGCTATTTTAGCTTTTGAATATTTAAATGAACAAAAAACATATAATTATAACATTTTTATTGTCAATGGTTTATGGGCTTTCGCATGCCCAAATTCTTGATGATTCTAC
The DNA here is from genome assembly GCF_937903345.1 of uncultured Emticicia sp. GTDB lineage: Bacteria > Bacteroidota > Bacteroidia > Cytophagales > Spirosomataceae > Emticicia. Next base: position 492,422 of record NZ_CALCZQ010000030.1, read on the forward strand.
CAAACAAGTTTACAGTACCAAGACCGTCAAATATATCCTCGAAGAAGATATTATAAATAATCGAAAAACTTTTTATAATCCGGATACCACACTTTCAAACTTTCATTTATTTGACTTTAATCTTCGCAGTGGGCTTCTTTATCAAGACTTAGGAAATATCGGAACGGCAATAAAACCACTATTTTTTACGCCTACGACTGATATTGCCAAAAACTTAGGCTATTCAACCTACGGAGCTTATGCTTTTGATATACGAAAAACTACCTATTTTAATACAAAATCGCCTTATACGAATGTAAATTATGTACAATCGGGTGGAGGAACGGGTATCATGCACTTTACGCACTCACAAAATATCAAACCTCGATTAAACTCCACACTCGATGTAAGACGATTATCATCATCGAAGCAATATGGAGCTCCACAAACCCGTGAGGAACGTTTGGTTGATAGCTGGGCAGTAATGCTTCATGCAAATTATGAGTCGAAAAACGAAAAATATATTGTTCTTGGCAGTTATAATCACTTCAATCATGCTCCCCTTGAGCAAGGAGGTATCAAGCCATTATCCGATACAATTAGCTTTGTGGCTGAAAGTAGTTTAGGGAATTACCGTGATTTTCTATCTAAGCTCAAAGGTGCATCTTCACGAGATTGGCGAAATGAATTACATCTTTATCACCAATATAAACTCACAAATGGATTTCAGGTATATCATATTTTAGATTATCAGAAACGAAGAGATTTATATACTGATGTGAATTTTGGCTCAGATTCGGCCGCTCGAAGTCTATATTATTTTACTAAACCACAGAGTTCAAAAGATACCCTTTCAATAGATTTGCGTTATCATCTCCTAGAAAATAAATTTGGGGTGAAAGGAATCTACAAAGGATTTGCATACAGACTTTATTTGCGTCAGCGTTTTTATAATCTAAAATCTGATTTTGGTGATACCTTGCGTCTTAAACTCAAACCAGAAACCCTTGTAGGTGCTTGGGCAAATTATTTCTTCCCTGATAGTGTACGAAGAGTCTATGCCGAAGTTGAACTCGGAACAATCGGTTCTATCGGAAATATGAAACTTCAAGCAGAATATTTGAGTCCAAAATTAAAAGCTGGATTTTCGTTGCTGCGTGTTCCTCCAACAATTGTAGATGAGTATTTTTATAGTCATGCTTTAAAATGGGATAAGACTTTTAAGAATATAACAACTGTCAATTTTTATGCTTCAACCCATATTCGCAGAGGAAATTTAATACTTTCGCCAAGTGCAACTAATTCCTTAATTACTAATTTTATTTTTTATGACACAAAAGCTCAGGTACAGCAAGAAACTTCGGCCATAAATATTTTACGAGTAGGGCTTGGAGTAGAATATCGCTGGCGTAGATTGTTGATAGCCAATCAGTTATATTATACTGCTAACTCAGCTGAAAATCGTTTTCCTACGCCAAAAATTGCTAATAATACAACTATTGCCTATGAGTTCATATATGCGAAAATCTTGCACATTAATGCTGGGGTAGAGATTTATCACCGTTCGGCCTATTATGCAAATAACTATATGCCACTTACTCGTCAGTTTTTTTTGCAAGACCAACAAAAGGTTTGGGGAACACCAGTGGCTGATGTTTTTGCCGATTTAAAAATCAATAAAGTCAGACTTTTCTTTAAATTTGCACATGTCAACCAAGGTTTTCCGAGTAATGGATATTACGTAAGTTCGACCTATCCGGGTATGAAACGTACGTTCTTTTTAGGAGTTAATTGGCCGTTATTTGATTAAAATATGAAAAATCTCTTTTACTATTTATTAGGTGTGGTTTTTATTAGTAGCTGCAATTCCGAAAAACAGGCAGAACAGTCCTCTTTTGAATTTTCTCCTACCGTAAAAATTTTAAAAGAAGCTCCCAAGGTCTTTCTTAAGCCAAAAATTCCTAAAAACATAGTCCTTCCTGAAGGAATGGTTTATGTGCCAGGAGGATTTACCCAAATTGGAACAACCGATGGAATGGATTTTGAACGCCCCATGTTTTGGGCAGAAGTAAAACCGTTTTTTATGGATATTTCGCCCGTAACGGTGGCTGAGTTTCGTCAATTTATTAAAGCTACAAACTATAAAACCTACGCCGAAAATTTTGGTGATGGAGGTTTTTTTGATAAGGAAACTAAAGGTTGGATTTTGAAAAAAGGAGCAAATTGGGAGTATCCGCTCGGAAAAGACCAGCCAAAAGCACCTGATAATCATCCTGTTACACAAGTTTCTTGGTATGATGCCGAGGCTTACTCAAAATGGGCTGGTAAACGACTACCCTCAGAGATAGAATGGGAACATGCCGCACGAAATGCCACAAACGACCGCAATATTTACCCATTTGGTAATGAAATCGTAAAAGATGGCAAAGCACTTGCCAATACCTGGAATGGCGTTTTTCCTGATTTTAATAAAAATACTGATGGTTTTTTTTATACTTCGCCTGTTGGACATTTTGGTAAAACTCCACTTGGCTTGACCGATATGACAGGCAATGTATGGCAATGGTGCGATAATTGGAAAATCAATTATAACGATATCGCCAACGGTATTATGCCTACTGATACCATTGAGAAAGCCGAAAAGGGAGGTTCTTTTCTCTGTGAGCCAGGTTGGTGTCATGGTTATCGAGTTTCTGGTCGTTCTTTTACCTCGCCCGAAACTTCCTTGATGCATGTAGGTTTTCGATGTGTGAAATAAACTTACTCTATCTTTTTTAAAGAGAATTGATTATTTCTTCTATAAAATTCAGCTTCACCTTTGCATTATCGCTCATAAGGTCGGATATTTGCAAAAAAAGACCATTATTGGATGTCTGCTGACTTAGTCATTTTAATCAACATTTTGTTTTATTTATTTGGTTTTTCGTTTTTATTATTCAAGCGAAATCAACTGAGTGAACAATCCATAGGCTTACTTTCGATATTCATTAATTTTATAGGTGTACTTTTCTCGATGGGTATCCGATTGAGCGATATTTCGGGCGATGTCGTTTCCTATAATTGGTTTTATATCAGTGATAAACTTTTCACGATTGATATTCTTCTCAACGATCTTACCTACTTGATGTACTTTTTGGTGCAATTTATTGCACTTTGGGTGCAGGTTTTTTCTCTAAAATACATGCATGGCGACCCAAGTTTTGGTCGATACTATGCTTATCTAAATTTGTTTATATTAGCAATGATTGGCATAATTATTTCAGGAAATCTCTTGATGATTTTTATGTTTTGGGAGTTGGTGGGTTTGTCTTCTTATTTATTAATAGGTTTTTGGTACGAAAAAAAGGCGGCGACCAATGCTGCAATGACAGCATTTTTGGTGAATAGAATTGGGGATATTGGTTTTTTTATTGGAATATTACTGATTTATAGATATTTCGGCACACTTGATGTAACAACGATCGTCAAAAAAGCCCAATTAATGTCGGTTATTTCATTGAACAGCCCTATAATGACAACCATTGGTTTATTGCTTTTTTGCGGTTGTATTGCAAAATCAGCTCAATTACCTTTGCAAGTGTGGCTTCCAGATGCAATGGAAGGGCCAACACCAGTTTCTGCGTTGATTCATGCCGCCACCATGGTTGCTGCGGGTATTTTTCTGATGGCTAGAATTGAACCAGTATTGTCGCCTGATACGCACTTAGTAATGGCAATTTTAGGAATGCTAACAATGTTTTTTGGAGCCTGTTCAGCTCTACTTCAATATGATATTAAAAAACTCTTGGCATTTTCTACCATTTCCCAATTGGGCTTAATGGTGGTCGGAATAGGAGTTGGGGCTGTCAATACTTCACTTTTTCATTTGGTTACACACGCATTTTTTAAAGCCGGTTTGTTTTTGTCGGCAGGTGCAGTTATTGAACACTTGCACCACGAACAAGATATGCGTAAAATGGGAAACCTTCGTCGAGAAATCCCGATTATTTATTATTCTTTTAGTATTTGTGCAGCAGCTTTAGCAGGTATTCCTTTTTTCTCAGGATTTTTATCGAAAGATGCCATTCTCGTTGCATCCTTTGAATGGGCTTCACACCAATCTAAACAAATTTATTTTATTATTCCTACCGTGTGTTTGGTAGTTTCAGGTATGAGTGCTTATTACATGATGCGTCAAGTATTTTTAGTTTTTTTGGAGCGAGAGGACAACCCGCTCGAACTGATATCCTCAGGTGCAAAAAGTTTATACAAAAATATGGCAAAACGTATTGAAGGGATTGTAAACATAGAAGAAGACGAAGAACGCCAGCAGGCCGAAATTAGGCATTCTGAGGAAGATTTGCTTGGTTTTTTATCGAAAATTGGGTCTATGGAGGTTTCATGTATCATTATGGCTATTGCCTCAATTGGTTTTGTGTTTGCCAAAAACCCTTTTTTGCCCGAAAGTAGCTGGTTTTTTAATACTTTCCATCATGAAGCCAAAAGCTATCAATGGATATCATATATTGCCATTTTGGTGGCTTTAAATGGCGTGCTTTTAGGCTATATTTTCACGAAAGATGAAAGTTATCAACTTAATCATGAAGAGTTGGAGCCAAAAGGAGAAATAGCCAATATGATGTTTAAAAACTATTATTTGAGTGAGATATACCAAATTGTATTTGTAAGACCATTGCTTTGGCTAAGCCCCAAAATCTATCTTTTCGATAGAAAAATAATTGATGGTGTTGTAAATTCAATTGGGAATATGACTATTGTATGGGCTTCTTTTAGTCATTGGTTTGAGCGGAATATTATTGATAGTTTTGTAGGTTTAGTAGCCAATACATCAGCAAAGATAGGCTCATTTACTCGCCAAATTCAAAATGGGAAAGCCCAAACTTATATCATTACGATTTTTGTTTGCTTGGTTTTGATAATGATTTTATTGATAGTGAAATAAAAAATTCTATTACCAATCCTTAATTTATCAATGTTAAGGGTGAAAAGTGGAGAAAAGATATTTAACAAACGAAATGTCTGTGGTCAGTGGACTATCGACTTTTGACTAAAAATTATGAATAATTTTTTACTTTCAGCACTCATTTTTCTGCCAATTGCGGGTTCGGTGATAGTGTTGTTGTTGCCAAGCACATACAGAGATTCATTTCGATGGATTTCACTGATAGTTAGTGTCATTAATTTACTGAACATTTTTTCGCTCTACAATAATTTTGATCAACAACTATCAAATTATCAATTTGTTGAACAGCATGAATGGATTCGTATGAGTCTAGGAAATCTTGGTGTTCTTTCAATAGATTACCTTTTGGGAGTCGATGGAATCAATATGCCAATGGTCTTGCTATCTGGAATTGTATTACTTATTGGCTCGATTTCTTCGTTTACTATCGAATACCGCAATAAAGCCTTTCATTCATTATACTTATTACTTTCAGGAAGTATTATTGGTTGTTTTGTTTCACTTGATTTTTTCTTGTTCTTCTTGTTCTTCGAGTTTATGCTGCTTCCAATGTATTTCCTAATCGGAATTTGGGGAGGCGAACGCCGAGAATATGCTGCAATTAAGTTCTTTATTTATACTTTAGTTGGATCGATACTTATTCTAATTGTGATGATAGGCTTGTCGATGTCAGTGAAAGATACGTTTTTTTCGCAAGAAATGGGCAGAACTGTTCATACCTTTGATTTTCGACAATTGACCGATTTTAAAAATTACATTCCTCACAGTATTTTGCACCCGATAGACAAGCAAATGGTTTTTGGTATTTCAGCTAGACTTTTTGCTTTTATTTTGTTAATTATAGGTTTTGGAATAAAATTACCATCTGTACCTTTTCATACATGGTTGCCTGATGCACACGTTGAAGCTCCAACACCAGTTTCGGTTGTTTTAGCAGGTATTTTATTAAAAGTCGGAGCGTACGGTTTTATTCGTATCGCTTATGGTTTCTTTCCAGATATAGCATTTCAATTTACCTATATTATAGCGGGTGCAGGAGTCGTTTCAATCATTTATGGTGCTTTTAATGCTCTTGCCCAAGAAGATTTAAAGAAAATGATAGCCTATTCGTCTATCTCACACATGGGATTTGTACTTTTAGGTTTGGCTTCATTAACCGTTGAAGGTGTGAATGGTGCAATTTATCAAATGTTTGGGCATGGATTGGTTTCGGCAATGTTGTTTTTGGTGGCTGGGGTTATCTACGACCGTACACATAACCGACTTATCGAAAACTTTAGGGGTTTATCAAGTGCGATGCCTTATTTCACCTTTGCTGTTGCGGTTGCATTTTTCGGAGCTTTGGGTTTACCGACATTGCCAGGTTTCATGGGCGAATTCTTTACAATTTTGGGCGGTTTTCAATCAGGAATTTTGCCAAATTGGGTTTCTATGCTTGCTATGTTGGGAATTGTTCTTTCTGCTGCTTATTTCCTTTGGACATTACAAAAAATGTTTTTTGGAAAATTTTGGGTAAATCGTAACATGGAAGGAAATATGAAAGACCTTGATTTTCGTGAAATAATTATGCTGTATTCACTCTCAGCATTATCAATCATATTTGGTATTTTTCCAAATCTAATATTTGATATTTCAGGCCAAACTGTGAAAGCTTTTTTAAATGTATTTTAGAGCTTACAATTTGAAAAACCTTGAATTATAAAAGCGTTTTTATGTTTTTTTTAATTAATAACACAAAATTTATTTAAAAAGGATATTATATGAAGTTTGAAAAGTTTAGGTCGTGGGTATTAAAAAAAACTTTTTATAGAGTTCCAATTTTTTCATTCGGACTGCCAAAGCATTTGCTTTTTTAAAATATAGCCAAGCATTATAAATTGACTTATCGCCTTTGTATCAGTATATGATTGCATACAAATAATAGCAAATTTTCAACTGCAAAGTATTCAATGCTAGAAAAATTAACACATATTCTCTTTAGCTCACGTGTGCTATTGCCTGACCTGCTCTTTGGAGTAGTTTTTTTGGTAATTGTAGCTGCTATTGCTTTTTCCCAAAAGTTAGATGCTGAACGCACGTATGTGCTTATTAATGTTCTTATTATCAGTGTATTAATTAGTTTAGGATTTGTGTTTTATGCCTTTTTTGGATTCTATACCCAATATCTCGAGTCGGGAAGTGTGCTTTTTGGAAAACTGATTTATTTAGATTCAATCGGTTTATATTTCAAACTTATTATTTCTATTGCATCGGTATCAGTTTTGATTCATGTTTGGGTTGTGGGATATAAAGTAGTAGGGGAGTTCTACGCCATGTTTGTAGCTTTGGTATGGGGATTATTCATCATGACCATGACCACCAACTGGCTTATGCTTTATGTTTCGCTTGAAATGGTTTCTGTTTGCTCATATATTTTGGTAGTTTTCAACAAAGGAAAAGACAATAGCGAAGCTGGTATTAAATATCTTTTATTCGGAGCATCAAGTTCAGCTATTATGCTTTATGGTATTTCGTTGCTCTATGGCATGACAGGTTCGCTCAATTTCGTTGGACAAGAATTTGCTACTTTCTTAGGTCAAAATCCTTCCTGGATTGTCCAAATTACAGTTTTTATGACAATCGGTGGACTGCTTTTTAAACTTTCAGCAGTACCGTTTCATAGTTGGACTCCAGATGTTTATGAAGCAACTCCAACACCAATCGTTGCATTTTTGTCAATTGCACCCAAAGCAGCCGTAATTATTGTTTTGATTCGCCTATTTAGTTCATTAAATATCGACTTCCGAATGATTTTGGCCGTCATAATCATGGCGTCTATCGCCATAGGTAATTTTTCGGCCTTGTGGCAAACAAATACCAAGCGAATGCTTGGTTATTCAACAATTGCTCATGCTGGTTTTATGCTGGTAGGTTTGTTGGCAACAAATACGATTGGTATTCAGTCAACAATTTTCTATATTACTACTTATGGATTCATCACGTTGGCGGCGTTCCTATTGATAGATTTATTAGCCCTAAAAACTGAAAGCTACGAACTTGAAAGTCTACAAGGTTTAGGTCAGGAAAATATATTCCTGGGCTTGGCTGCAGTTATAATTATGATTGCTTTAGTTGGTTTGCCGCCAACAGTAGGTTTTACAGGAAAACTGCTTCTTTTTACATCTTTATGGGGGTCTTACCAAACATCAGGTAGTAATATGTTATTGGTTGTGCTGATATTTGGCTTGCTAAATTCAGCCATTTCGATGTTTTATTACATTAAGATTCCTTACTATATGATTTTCAAAGAATCAAAAATTGGGGTCCGCCGCTCTCAAATAGGATTTATTCGCAATGGTTTTTTGTTAATTTTTCTGTTTTTTATCATCTATTTATTTTTTAGTCCGAGTGGGCTACTTAATCTAATTGAGACTTTGAAATTGGTTTAAATTATTCTTATTCAAAGAAAAGATTTTCTAATATTTAGGTATTATAAAATTTAGAGATATTCGCTCAACATTCTATTAAAACAAATAAAACTTTTTCTTTGCAAGGCACGCATATTCTTTAGAACTTTGTATAACCAATCTCCAAAAATTCTCAATGAGCGACGCAATTAAACACGAATGTGGCATTGCCCTTGTTCGTCTTCGCAAACCACTTCAATACTACATCGACAAATACGGTACGCCCCTCTATGGCATTCAACGGCTGTACGTTTTGATGGAAAAACAATCGAATCGTGGCCAAGATGGAGCAGGTGTCGGAAATGTAAAGCTTGATGTTGCTCCAGGCCACCGTTATATTAGTCGCTATCGTTCTGTTGAAAATAGACCGATTGTTGATATTTTTAATAAAATCAACGAAAAATACAAAGATGTTCTACGGAACAATCCTGATAAATTTAAAAATGCTGAATGGTTGCAAGAGAATGTAGCTTATTCGGGCGAAGTTTGGCTCGGACACCTCCGGTACGGAACACACGGAAAAAATGAAATTGAAAATTGCCATCCAATGTTGCGTCAGAGCAACTGGCGTAGCCGAAATATGTTGGTAGCAGGAAACTTCAACATGACCAACGCCGAAGAGCTTTTCCATAAATTAGTAAAATTGGGTCAGCACCCAAAAGATTTGGGAGATACCGTAACAGTAATGGAGAAAATCGGACATTTCCTCGACGAAGAAAACCAAAGAGTATTCGATCGCTTCAAAGGCATCTACGAAAACCCCGCCCTCTCTGATATAATTGAAGATAACATGGATTTGCCAAGAGTATTGCACCGTGCCTGTCGCGATTTTGACGGTGGCTATGCCATGGCTGGTGTGACAGGTTTTGGTGCTTCATTCGTTGTGCGTGACCCTGCAGGTATTCGCCCTGCGTACTATTGGGCCAATGACGAAGTGGTAATTGTAGCTTCTGAAAAAACTGCCATCAAAGCTGCTTTTAATGCCAATTATGGTGATATCAAGGAGGTTCAGCCAGGAAATGCTTTGATTATTGATAAACATGGCGAATTCAATGAGTTCCAGATAATGAAACCATTGGAGAAAAAATCCTGTAGTTTTGAGCGTATTTATTTCTCTCGTGGCTCGGATCCGCAGATTTACGAAGAGCGTAAAAAACTCGGTCAATTATTGATTCCTCAAATTTTGGAAGAAATCAATTATGACCTAGAAAATACAGTTTTCTCATACATTCCGAACACGGCCGAGAGTGCTTTTTTTGGAATGGTGGAGGGATTAGAGCAATATTTAGCCGATTGGAGATTGAAACGTATCACCGATGGTAATATGTCGCCTGAAGAAATTAAAAAAGTTTTATCTTTCCGTCCAAGAATTGAAAAACTAGTGTCGAAAGATGTAAAACTACGTACATTTATTACCAATGATGATGAGCGTGATGAGATGGTTTCCCACGTGTATGAAATGACCTATGAAGTTATCCGAAAAGGTATTGACACCGTTGTTTTGATTGATGATTCGATAGTTCGTGGTACTACACTTGAAAAGAGTATCCTGAAAATGCTTGACCGTCTCAGTCCGAAAAGAATCATCATTGTATCGTCAGCTCCGCAAATTCGTTATCCTGATTGTTATGGCATTGATATGTCAAAAATGAAAGAGTTTGTTGCTTTTAGAGCAATGCTTGAGTTGTTGCGTCAGAATGGTATCGAATATATGAAGCAAGAAGTTTATGCTCAAAGTGTTGGAGCCTTGCAAACCGATAATGCTTATAATGAAAATTTTGTAAAGCAATTATATGGTAAATTTACTGATGAAGAAATTTCGCAGAAAATTGCCCAAATCGTAACACCAGAAAATATGAAAGCTGAGGTTTCGATGATTTATCAAACAGTTGAAAATCTTCACAAGGCTTGCCCGAATCACTTAGGCGATTGGTATTTCACAGGAAATTATCCAACTCCCGGTGGAAATAGAGTGGTAAACCGTGCTTTCGTGAATTTTATGGAAGGTAAATTGGTGAGAGCTTATTAGGATTTACGAATTACAAGTTACGAATATTGTTTTTATTGTTTCGCATAATCTGCTTATAGTAGTAAACTGTACTTCGAAATTCGTAAATCGTTTTATTTTTTCTTCTTTTTTGGTAAGGCAAAAATGTTGTTTGTAACTTCTTGCATTCCAATCTCTCGTAACAAATCTATAATATTTACAGTTTCATTAGAGCATTGTATTTCTGGTGTTGATGAAATTGTTGAAGTGTTCATTCTTTTGGAGTTTTATGTTGATATAGCAAAGTTAGTGCATTGAGCGAATATTCGCAAAACTTTTTAACTGATATTTATCATAAAATTTATTTAGCGGAAAACCTCAACTAAATCCAGTTTTTGATGTGTACTTTTTATTTATATTTCATTTTTATTTCAACCCTTTATTTAATAGTTCAATGAAAAAGCTCCTATTTTTCTGTTTTATAGCCTTTATTAGCCAAACACTTAAAGCCCAAGAAACTTCAGATGTAAAAGCAATTGAAATCGCCGATAAAGTAATGGAAGCTATGGGCGGCAAAAAAGCTTGGGATGAAACTCGCCATATTACTTGGAATTTTTTCGGTGCAAGAACACTCACTTGGGATAAATGGACTGGCAATGTAAGAATAGATTTTCCAAGAGATAAGTCAGTAATTTTAATGAACATCAATACCGATGCTGGAAAAGTTTTTAAGTACGGAGCTGAACAAACGGCCGCTGATTCGGTTAAGAAATATATGAGGTCAGGTAAAGGTGCTTGGATTAATGATTCCTATTGGTTGACGATGCCATTCAAATTGAAAGACAATGGCGTAACGCTCAAATATTTGGGCGAAGACAAAACAGAAGCAGGTAAAGAAGCGTATTTATTACAATTGACTTTCAAGGAAGTGGGCAATACTCCAAACAATATGTATAAAGTTTGGGTTGAAAAAGAAACTAATTTGCTTACCCAGTGGGCATATTTTGCAAAATCTACTGACGAAAAACCAGGTTTTACTCGTCCATGGACGGAATATAAACCTTATGGTAAAATTATCTTGTCAGGCGAACGTGGCGACCGAGATTTGACGGAAATCAAGGTTTTTGAGGCTTTACCCGAATCAATTTACACAGATTTCAAAAAGCCAGATTTCAGCAAAGCAAAAGATTATAATAAGAAAAGAGATACAATAGAGTTCTGAGTGGTCTGCCGCAGCGTTTAAGCGTGCTGAGTTCTTAGTGGAAACACTTTATGATTATTTCACACCTAAATTTTGCGAAATACCAGATTGAACTCAGAAGAACTAAGAATTTATAACTTAAAAATGATGACAGGTGTTTTAATAGTAAACTTAGGTACGCCCGATAGCCCGAGAGTTCCTGATGTAAGAAAATATTTACGAGAATTTTTGATGGATGGTCGAGTGATTGATTTTCCTTTCATTCCCCGTTGGGCATTAGTAAATTTAATTATTGCTCCGTTTAGAGCTCCAAAATCAGCCAAAATATATAAAGAACTTTGGACAGAGAATGGCTCACCACTTAAAATATATGGTGAAGCCAACGAAAAGCAATTACAAACTGCTCTGGGTAATGAATACGTAGTAAAATTAGCAATGCGTTACCAAAGTCCAAGTATTGAAAATGGTTTGCGTGAGTTTCAAAAAATGGGTTTGAAGAATATCATTGTTATTCCTTTTTTTCCGCAATATGCTTCGGCTTCTACTGGTTCGGTTTATGAAGAAGTCATGCGAATTGTTACAAAATGGCAAGTAATTCCTGAAATTAAGATAAAAAACTATTTTTATCATTACCCGAAATTTATCAAAGCTTTTGCCAATAATGCAAGAAAGCACCTTGATAAAGAAAGTTTTGAACATATCGTTTTTAGCTATCATGGCTTGCCTGCTCGCCAAATTAGGAAAGGAGATTGTACAGGTGAAACTTGTAAATTAGGTAGTTGCTGCGATACAATTCATGCCCTCAACCAGCATTGTTATAGAGCTCAATGCTTTGAAACTACCCGACTTTTGGTGGCAGAATTAGGTTTGGAAAAAGGTACTTATACCACTTGTTTTCAATCGCGTTTGGGGCGTGACCCTTGGGTTCAACCTTACACGGATGACGTTGTGAAGGATTTAGCAGAAAAAGGGATTAAGCGAGTTTTGGCGTTTTCGCCAGCTTTTGTGGCCGATTGTTTGGAAACAACAATTGAAGTTGCGGAAGAATATAAAGAAATGTTTGAAGAAAAAGGCGGTGAACATTGGGTACTCGTTGAAAGTTTGAATGATTCTGAAGCATGGATTGATTTGTTGGTTGATTTGGTGAAGGAGTAAAAAGAAATAGAAGCCTGAAAAATTTTATAGCAGCATGGAAATAGGAATAGATAGTTTTGCGGCGGTTTTAAAGAATAATGAAGGTAAAACGATAAGTAGCGAACAGTCGATAAGCGAATTATTGCAGAGAATCGAAAAAGCTGATGAAGTCGGACTAGATGTATTTGGGATTGGCGAACACCATCGCAAAGAATTTCTTGATTCAGCTCCAACAATGATTTTGGCCGCTGCGGCAGCTCGAACTAAACGGATAAAATTGACAAGTGCGGTTACGGTTTTGAGTGCAATTGACCCCGTAAGGGCATTTCAAAATTTCGCTACGCTTGATTTAATTTCACAAGGCCGTGCCGAAATGGTTGTGGGTCGTGGGTCCTTTACTGATGCCTTTCCGCTTTTTGGTTTGAAATTGGAAGATTATGACGAACTTTTTACCGAAAAACTAAGTCTTTTACTTAAAATTAGAGAAAATGAAATAGTAAATTGGAAAGGAAAGTTTCGACCAGCACTAAATAACCAAGCAATTTATCCGCGGCCTTTGCAAGATAAACTGCCAATTTGGATTGGAGTGGGCGGTACACCCCAATCATTTGTGCGTGCAGGAATGTTGGGTTTGCCGTTGATGGTCGCAATTATTGGAGGAGAAACGCACCGTTTCAGACCATTAATTGACCTTTACCGAAATGCAGGTTTGAAAGCAGGGCATTCGCTTGATACTTTGCAAGTTGGCTTACATTCTCTCGGTTATGTGGCCGAAACTACCGAAGAAGCCCATGAAGAATTTTACCCAGGTTATGCTGAAATGTTTACTAATATCGGTAAAGAAAGAGGGTGGCCAGCAGTTCAGCGTTCACATTTTGATTCACAAACAACTAAACTCGGTGCGTTTTTGATAGGTAATCCCGAAGAGGTAGCTGAGAAAATTCTTCGGCACAGCGAAGCGTTAGGTGGAATTACAAGGGTAACTTTCCAAATGGATAATGCTGGTTTAACTCATCAAAAGCTAATGAAAGCCATAGAATTGATTGGAATGAAAGTTTCGCCAATGGTGAATTGAAAGTAAATAATTATCTATAAAAAGGCTCTATTCCGATAAGAATAGAGCCTTTTTATCATTAAATAGCTACTAATTACAACCTTGAATCTGTGCCACAAACACACTGCCAGTTTGGGCTTCAAATCCAGCATTTAAAGAAATAGAATTTCCGGCTTTGTAAGTTACTTTTGCTGGTGAAATGACTTTATTACTTGCATCTATTGTTTGGGCAGCCTGTACAATTGAAGTTCCGGTAGATATAGTAGATGTAACAGAGTTGGTTTGTGGTAGCACTATCACTTGATTTGTTGCCACTCTCGCACTCTTACAGTTAACAATTTCACAAGAAGCATAATAAGTTATTGTGGATGCAGGTGTTTGGCTTAGCCCCGTACCAGTTCCGAGAGCTGTTCCACCAGAGATGGCATTATACCAAGTGATAGTTCCTGTTGCACAAGTTGCATTTAAAGAAACTGAGTTTCCTGGGCAAATATTAGAATTATTTGTCGAAACAGCAGTTGGATTTGTCGGTTGTGACGTGACTGTCACTTGGCTTGTTGCCACTCTGTCACTCTTGCAATTTACAATTTCACAAGAAGCATAATAAGTTATTGTGGAGGCAGGTGTTTGACTAAATCCCGTACCAGTTCCGAGAGCTGTTCCACCAGAGATGGCGTTATACCAAGTTATAGTGCCTGTTGCACAAGTTGCAGCCAAAAAAACCGTAGATCCTGCACAAATATTAGTATTATTCACCGTAACTGCACTCGGATTTATTGGTTTAGCAGTTACTGTCGCTTGATTTGTTGCCACTCTGTCACTCTTACAAGTTACATTTTCACAAGAAGCATAATAAGTTATTGTGGAAGTAGGTGTTTGACTAAATCCAGTACCAGTTCCGAGAGCAGTTCCACCGGAGATGGTATTATACCAAGTGATAGTGCCTGTTGCACAAGTTGCACTTAAAGAAACTGAGTTTCCGGAACATATATTAGCATTATCCACCGAAACAGCAGTCGGATTTGTCGGTTGTGCCGTGACTGTCACTTGGCTTGTTGCCACTCTTGAACTTTTACAGTTAACATTTTCACAAGAAGCATAATAAGTTATTGTGGATGCAGGTGTTTGGCTAAGTCCAGTACCTGTTCCAAGTGCCGCTCCTCCCGTTGCCGCATTATACCAAGTGACAGTGCCTATTGAACAAGATGCCGTCAAAGAAACAGAGTTCCCTGCACAAATATTAGAATTGGTTATATTAAAAGTACTCGGATTTGTCGGTTGTGCCGTGACTGTCACTTGGTTTGTTGCCACTCTAGCACTCTTACAAATTGCATTTTCACAAGAAGCATAGTAAATTATGGTGGAAGCAGGTGTTTGGCTAAGTCCAGTACCAGTTCCGAGAGCTGTCCCACCAGAGATGGCATTATACCAAGTGATAGTTCCTGTTGTACAAGTTCCGCTTAAAGAAACTGAGTTTCCAGCACAAATATTAGTATTATTTACCAAAACAGCGGTTGGATTTGTCGGTTGTAGCGTGACTGTCACTTGGCTTGTTGCTACCCTTGCACTTATACAATTTGTATTTTCACAAGAAGCATAATAAGTTATTGTGGATGCAGGTGTTTGGCTTAGCCCCGTACCAGTTCCGAGACTCGTACCACCAGTTAAAGCATTATACCAAGTAAGAGTTCCAGATGAACAAGTTGCATTCAAAGCAACTGATGTACCTGAGCAAATATTTGTGTTATTGACCGAAACAGCAGTTGGATTTGTCGTTGTCACTTCGCTTGTTGCCACTCTTGCACTTTTACAAATTGCATTTTCACACGAAGCATAATAAGTTATTGTGGAAGCAGGTGTTTGACTAAATCCAGTACCAGTTCCGAGAGCTGTTCCACCAGAGATGGTATTATACCAAGTGATAGTGCCTGATGCACAAGTTGCATTTAAAGTAACTGATGAACCTGAGCAAATATTTGTGTTATTGACAGAAACAGCAGTCGGAGTATTTGGAGCGGTACAGGAGGTAATTGTAAAATTATTGTTTGAAATGTCAAAAAAAGCTCTATTAGCACCTTTTACCATGATACGAGCAGTAGTTGAACTTACATTTGGAATTGTAACAATGGCCGAACCACTGTTTGGTACATTTGATGTGAGCGTAGTTGGGTAAGTCAATCCACCATCAGTAGAAAGTAATATATCGACATTCGCACAGCTAACTGGTGCTATGTCAGTGCTCGCAACCGCCCAAGTAATTGTTTGTGTGCTGAAAGCTGCGTAGCTGATACCACTATTATTTGGTGAGTTTACTATAAATGGCCCTGCCGATCCAGCAATGGTTAAAGTTATATCTGCTTGGTCATTTGCTCCTCCCCCCGTAGCATTATCTCTAACAACTAATCTGAAATTGAGTGAGCGTGCAACTGTTGGCAAAACTTCCCATGTTGGTGAAACATTGGCGACTAAATCACTAAGTCTTGGAAAATATCGAGTTCCACTGGGTGTTGGAGAAAAACCTCTAAAACTTGGTCCTCCTGTAGCAGTGCCTACTGGTGGTTGGGTAGCTACTTGAGTATCCATTTGATCCCAACAATAAGTGAGCGTAGCATTACCGTCAGCATCGGTTGCTACACCAGTAAGCATAAAAGGCGTTCCTTTGGGTATTGTTTGACTTACAGTGTTAGAAGTAATACTTGGCTTTGCGTTTGAATAAGTAGGCTTCGATGCACATGTATTTCCAGTACCAGTAATAAAAGTATGCATTTCACTAAAATTTCCACCATGAAAATGTGCATCGCTATTATTTTGCACATTTGGTGCACAAATACCAGCATAACCCATAATGCTATAACCACTCCCAGGTTCAAATGCAGTCGATGAGTTACGATTACAATTATTATTTTGTGTATGATTTCCTCCAAATTGATGGCCCATCTCGTGTGCTACATAATCAATATCAAAAGCATCTCCAACTGGCGAACCTGAACCGGTGACACCTCCTCCTTTAAATGAGTTACATGGACTTCCTAAGTAAGCAACTCCACCACCACCAGTGCTAAATACATGTCCGATATCAAAGTTTGCACTACCAATTACTGAATTTAGATTGTTAATGTTTTCAGTAAGCATTTTACCTCCATCATCATTAGTGTAGGGATCAGTTGTAGCATTGGTATAAATTATTAAATTGTTATTTGCGATAATATTCATTTTAACTGCAAAATCTCTTAAAAAAACACCATTCACACGATTCATAGTGGTTACTTGAGCAGCTAATGCTAAAGCTACTGTTCCTCCATGAAATGCAGTGTATTCAACAGTAGCAGCTAAAGCCAGACGATAGTTTCTTAATACACCATCTCCTATTGAAGCGTTTATACCGTTTGGTAAATTGGTTTCTTTATTTGGAAATGTAGTAGTTGGTGTATCTATACCTGGCTGCTTGATTTGGTCAACTGCACATGTAAAACTTTTTTTACTTGTAAAGTCTTTTTTGTTGTACGAAATATAATATTCTACGGTGGCTGTACTGTAAGGGTCAATAAAAAATGTCCCTTCGGGCGATAAAATCATACCATGAAAACCTCTCTGAGTAAAATCCAATCGAACAGTAGTTGCTGGATTTTTAAGGCTGTATCCTGAATAAGTTTTTATCTCAGGGAATTTCTGAGCAAGTGCTGCTTCCATCATTGGCGATTCTACAATCACAAATTCTTCAAAAGTACCATCCGGTAATGGTAATTCTAAAACTGTGTTTACATTCTTTGCAGAAGCGGTAAATTCAAGAGGAGTTTTATTGAGAAATGATTTAATCGATGCAACATCAAGTTTTAAAACTTTATATTTAGCTGGATTTATTTGTTTACTTCCAAATATAGTAGGTTCACTATCAATATTTTGCCACATTTTAATTTGGGCGAATACTGTATTTGAAAGTAATAGAAGTATTATGAAGTTCAATTTTTTAAAAAAAACCGAACCAGTGCGTCTTATGAAAAATTTCAACTTTAAGATTTGATTTTTAGTTTAGTAGGGTCAATATAAAATTAAGAAATTTTAGAAATAAGTCAAAATACATCGACATGTTGAAATTATGTAATTTCTTGATTTTAATATTTATTTACTTTAATGACCTATCTGATGCATTTTGTCTTAGAAACTTACTTAAAATTTGAAAAAATATTGATAATTTATGTTAAATTTTTTTGGTACCAAACAAAATTGTCAAAGCCAAACTTTAACACCCAACTAATCTAACACAACACTATTATACACTTTTTTATCGTTCATTCTTCCCAACCTTCCTTGAAAGTTATCAATGAGAGGTCTTTATTCAAGCGTTTTTCTTTATTTGGTTATCAATCTTAGAATTTTTTCTTTTTAAATGGAAAAAATATTAACCGACCTTCAAAATTTCAACCAATGCCCACAAATCGGCTTCGGTGTTATAAACATTCTGAGAAACACGAATGGCAACACCTCGATTAGAAACAAAAATTTTATTGGCCGAGAGTTTATCGGTAAATACTTGATTATGGGAAACCCCGCCCGTAATCGATTTTGGTAAAGAAATGCCTAGTAAATGATTAGCTCGATTAGCGGATTCTTCAACCCAACATCCTAATTCTTGGAGAGCTATTAAGGGTTTTTCGATAATTTTGGCACAGTAATTTTGCATATTGTTTACTCCCCAATTTAAGATTTGAGTAAGAGAATCTTCAAGCATTGGTACTTGAATAAACTGTGTGTGCTCACCCATATTATAACGTTGTGCTTTAGGTCTATATGCTCGCTCGTAGCGTATAAGTTGTGCAAAATTATCACTTTCGGCTTTGTGCATCCAAGATTCTTCGATGGGCACTCCTTCATCAAAAAACTCTCCAAAATAAGCCATACCAATGCTGTAAGGTCCTAAAAGCCATTTATATCCCGCACAAATTAATGCATCGGGTTGAATTTTCTGACAATCAAAATCAAGTATTCCAACCGATTGAGTTCCATCTATGACCAATAAAGCACCCACTTCTTTACAGTGTTTCGAGATGGCTTCTAAATCAAACTTTACACCGTAAATCCAATGGATATGGGGTATAACTACCATTGCGGTTTCGTTGTTGATACCTTCTAAAATTGACTGATTCCAAAGTCCACCACGATTTTCGAGGGTATCAGGTTTGGCAATTGTTTTATATACTAAACCATGTTTTTGACACACACGGTCAAACGCATACACATTATTCGGAAACTCATCTTGAATCTGGATAATATTTTTTTTAGCTGAAAGCTTAGGTATGCGATGTACATTATTTGCAACAACGGCCATTCCGTAGGATACTGAAGATATTACCGCAATTCGCTCATAATCAGGCTCGTTGATGAGCTGAGCAAAAAGTTTTTGTACTTTCTGTGGTAAAGTAAAATGGTCGCTACCTTTGATCAAGTGTGTATGTGAGGCCTTTAGTTGAATACCTTCGATTCCTCTTTCGACTGAACTCTTAAGGGTGGGAGAGTAGGCTGCACCATTGAGATAGGTGAGGTCTTCTTCAATAGAAAATAGATGCTTTTGGCATTGTAAACTCATTTGTCGATAATTTTTTGATTGTTGCCAATTGTTCGGGTGTAAAACTAAGAAAACAATTTGCAACAATAGGCAACAGGAACAATAATTTTAATCGTATCTCTCAGGTTTGTAAAGGTCGATTTCGATACTATTTTTTTGATTTTCTATAATTTCTTGAACCAATTTGCCAGTGGCAGGGGCAAGACTCAATCCCATCATGGCGTGGCCAGATGCAATCACAAGATTTTTGAACTTATTCGTACGTCCAATATAAGGCAAACCATCTGGCGAACATGGACGTAAACCGTACCAAACTTGTTCTTTTTGTGGCATAGCTATCTGATAATCAGGGAAATAATTCGGTACTGCTTTGATGATTCCACGTACACGATTCATATTGATTGCATCGTTCAAACCGCCAATTTCCATCGTTCCACCAAAACGTATTAAATTGGCAGACATAGGTGTAATCGCAACTCTCGCTTCCAATAAAATTGACGGAATATTGAGTTTTTTGCCTTCATTCTGTTCATAAGTTATGCTATACCCTTTTCCTGCTTGCATCGGTAAACCAATATTGAGCATTTCTGCCAAAAGTGGAGACCATGAGCCAGTGGCGATGATTAAGTTCTGAGTTTTGAGTTCTGAGTGCTGAGTTGTATTTTCTACTACTTGTCTAATCTTTATTTTTTTTATCTCACTTTTTTCAAATTCAAAGCCTGTTACTTCGGTGTTGTAGAGGAATTTTACGCCTTTATTTTGGAGGTGTTTTTTTAGGTTTTTTATTAATTGGTTTGGATATAAATGGGCATCACCCTCATAAAAAATTGCCCCTGCTACGTCTGGTTTTACTTCTGGCTCAAACTCGTGTAATTCTTTGGTAGTAAGTATTTTAGTTTTCAATCCAAGTTCGTTGGCTTGGTGGGCTACCTCTACTTCTTCTTCAAAACTATGTTCGGTTTTGCAGAGCATCATTAAACCTTTTTCTTCAAAAGAGAAATCGAAATCAGGTGTTTTTGCTAAGTCTTGATACAAAGCTTTGCTTAACAAACTAATATCTCGAAGGGCGGGCATTGCTCGCTCAACTTGCTTTTTATTAGCGGCTTGATAAAACTTCAATCCCCAAGAAAGTAAATCAAGGTTTAGGCGAGGTTTTACATAAAATGGACTCTCAGCATTAAACATCCATTTGATGCCTTTTTCAATCATCCCCGGCACTGCTAATGGAATAAAATGGCTAGGAACGATCATACCAGCGTTTCCCATAGAGCAACCATCATCGCCATTTGAGCGTTCGATAATCGTAACTTTGTATCCTTGTTTGTTGAGGTAGTATGCTGAAAATAAGCCAATTACTCCACTGCCGATGATGATTGTTTCCTCAACCGATCCATCGGAATTTCCTGATGAATCGTTATTTTTATTCTCCATTATTTCTTCCATATTCTAATTTGTCATTTAAATATATAGCTAACAGCTGGGCTAAATCACCTGAAATCCAAACGCATAAGGGTCGTCTTGGTCGTCAATCGTGATGGTATTATTGCCATAAATTCTTGCCCAACCTTCAATACTTGGATAAATGGCATCAAATGGCCCGACTTTGGTGGTGCCTTCAATTCTTCCAATAAACTTACTGCCGATGATACTTTCATGAATAAATTCATCACCCTCTTTGAGTTTGCCTTTGGCCGCCCATTGAGCCATTCGAGCTGAAGTTCCAGTGCCACAAGGTGAGCGGTCAATGGCTTTATCTCCATAAAAAACAGCATTTCGAGCAGTTGATTTTGGGTCAATCACCTTTCCTGTCCATTCAATGTGGCTAAGGCCATTAATTGTTGGGTTTTCTGGATGAATAAAAGAATGTTTTTCATTGATTCTATCACGCAAAACTTTTGCCCAATTGATGAGTTGGTCGGCTCGGTAATTTTCTAAACCTGAAAAATTTTCCTGCACATCGACAATGGCATAAAAATTTCCACCGTAAGCAACATCAACTTTCAAAATTCCCAAATCTGGACATTCAACTTCGATGTTTTCAGCTGCCAAAAATGAAGCAACATTGGTCAATTTTACCGATTTTACTTTATTTCCTTCTTGCTTATATTCAATCATTACCAAGCCCGCAGGGGCTTCCATTCGCACAAAACCTGGCTTTTTTGGTTGAATAAGTCCATGTTCGATGGCAATTGTAATTGTTCCGATAGTTCCGTGCCCACACATAGGAAGGCAGCCTGATGTTTCGATAAATAGTACCGCAACATCATTGTCGGGGTCGTGGGGTGGGTACAAAATACTGCCCGACATCATATCGTGTCCACGAGGTTCAAACATTAAGCCTTTACGAATCCAGTCATATTCACGCAGAAAATGCTGCCGCTTTTCGGACATATTTTTACCAGCTAAATTTGGCCCACCACCAGCTACCAAACGAACTGGATTCCCACACGTATGGGCATCTATGCAAAAGAATGATTTATTCATGATTATATCTGCGGCAAAATTGGTCTAGTTGCTAATGAATCGTTGATGATTTTTAATATTTTTTCTCTTTCTTCACCTGCCAATGGTAAACGTGGTTCACGTACCCACTCAGTGCCAAGTCCAGTTGCTACTTGTGCGAGTTTGATATTTTGAATAAACTTTGTCGAAACATCTAAGTGCATTAAAGGGAAGTGCCAACGATAAATCTGACGAGCTTCCTCGTATCGACCTTGTTTTACTAATTCATAAATCACAACTGTCTCTCGTGGGAATGCATCAACCAATCCTGCCACCCACCCATCAGCACCCATTACAAGGCTTTCGTAGGCTAAATCATCAACACCAGACATTATTTTGAAACGTCCATCAAATTCATTGATAATATCAGTCATAAAACGAACATCGCCGGTAGATTCTTTCATTGCCTCGAAATGTGGGTTCGCCGCCAAATCATGAAACATCGGAATCGAAATAAAATTCTTATAAGCCAACGGATTGTTATAGGCCAATACAGGCAAGTCGGTCGAATCAGCAACTCGGTGCAAATAATGAAGAATCTCACGTTCGTCGGCCGAATAACGCATCGGAGGCAATAACATAAAACCGTCAGCACCAGCTTGTTCGTAGGTTTTTGCGATAGCTACTGCCTCACGCGTGATACATTCTGCAATACAAATCACTAACGGCACACGTCCAGCGATTGTTTTCTTTGCTGATTCGAGCAAAATTAGTTTTTCGTCATTGGTGAGCGTTCCGTTTTCTCCCAACGAACCGCAAATAATAATGCCATGCACTCCAGCTTCGATTTGTTTTTCGATATTGAAGTTAAACATTGCTAAATCAAGGCTTTCGTCTTGGAAAAAAGGAGTTGTTACGGCAGGATAAACGCCAATCCATGAAGGTTTCATATATTAATGAGAGAATGAGTGAGTGATAGAATGAATATATATTGTGCAAAAATAATATCTAGAAAAATCAAAAACTTATCTTAATTTCGCTAATTGTTGTATTAAATTATTCTTAAAATAAAAATGTAATATAAAAATGAGGTAAATTAGTATACAATCAACGAATTTTATTCAATCATTCTCTCATTCAATCACTCAAAATTAATTTTTGAAACCTTTATTATTCAGAATACCAAAAACTGAAACTGAGTCTTTCAGAGTGCAGGTCGATGATTTGCCGTATTTTTATGATACGCTACATTTTCATCCTGAATGGCAAATTACGCTTATTTTGGAAAGTACAGGAACGCAGTTTGTTGGTGATAATGTTGAGCGTTTTCAGCCTTTTGATGTCTATTTTCTCGGGAGTAATTTGCCACATGTCTTCCGAAATGATGCCGAATATTATGCCAAAAGCAAAAGAGCCTATTCTATCTCGGTATATTTTCGGGGAGATTTATTGGGTGAAAACTTCTTTGACATTCCAGAAACTCAGCATTTGAATGAGTTATTGATAGAAGCATCGAGAGGAATCAGAATCAGAAATCATGAAGCCAATTCCCTCACCGATTTAATAAAATCAATAGTAAACAAGCAAGGGTTTAATAAATTACTGACTTTTTTGCAGATTTTAAATGAAATCGATATTTCGCCTAATCAAGAGTTTTTATCAAGCATAACGTACCAATCTCCACAGAAAGAAGT
The DNA here is from genome assembly GCF_937903345.1 of uncultured Emticicia sp. Lineage (GTDB taxonomy): Bacteria > Bacteroidota > Bacteroidia > Cytophagales > Spirosomataceae > Emticicia. The sequence goes on from NZ_CALCZQ010000030.1 coordinate 515,885, forward strand.
TGATAATCAGCGGATTAATGCAATATTTGAGTTTTTGATGAAAAACTTTGAGCGAGAAATTTCATTGGAAGAGGTAGCTGAAATTGCCAACATGACTCCAAACGCTTTTTGTAGATTTTTTAAACTGCGTACCCAAAAAACTTTCTCGGATTTTTTGAATGATGTACGTATCGGTCATGTTTGCCGTATGCTTCAAAACAATGAAAAAAGCGTACTTGAAATTTGTTTTTCGAGTGGTTTTAATAATGTTTCTAACTTCAATAGGCAGTTTAAACGTCGCATGAAAATGTCGCCGAGTGCGTATATGAAGGAGTTTTGAAAAATGCCGTTCAAACCATACTTCACAAATCGACTTTAAATTTTAGGCAAATGTTGTATTAAAAATGGTAGTCTGTAGATTCGACAACCGATTTTAGAAAAATTGTAAACATAATTGATAATCAAATAGTTATGTTTGTATTATTGCGATAATTTTATTCCAAAACTTGTTAAACGTGAACAATTTTTTAAAGAAATGGATTGCATTTTATGATAAATTGGAGGAAAATTGGCATTCTATTCAGTCATCAAAAATAATCAGCAGTTTAGTGGTTTCATTCTTCCTAATTGGTATAATTGTTACCCTTCTTTCACATTTTCAGATAATTGAGCTAACTGTTGGAAAATTTTTTGCTATTGAGTTAGCTTTTAGTATTCTTCTGATAAGTGAAATTTTGGGTTTGGCCTTTATTATTACGCATTCTGTCGCTGACTCTGTCGGGAAACAATTTGAAATTATTTCTCTTATTCTTTTAAGAGATGCTTTTAAAGAAATGGGACATCTTCCTTTTGATGTAAAATGGAGTACTACAATCCTCTCAGACCTTTTACCACTTCTTACAGACGCCATAGGCTCAGTTGTTATTTTTCTGATCATTGGCTTATTCTACAAAGCACAACGACACTTCAAAATTACGAATAGTCCAATCGAACAATTACGTTTTATTATGCTAAAAAAATCGGTAGCTAACGTAATATTAATGATTTTTTTATCAATCTGTATATATGATTTTATTGAATTTTTTCTAACGAGCCAATATCAAAATACCTTCAATCTTTACTATACTATTCTAATTTTTACAGACATTTTAATATTGATTATCTCTCTGAGATATAGTAATTTATACATCCATTTATTTAGATATTCATCTTTTGCACTCGCTACTGTTATTATCAGGCTATCACTTTCAGCTCCAAAATATTATAATGTTCTTTTGAGTATTTCGGCAGGTCTTTTTGTCTTGCTAGTTACTTACATTTATAATATGTTAAATAAACAAGAATCCTTAAGATAAATTTAATTGATTTAAACTGTTATTCAAATCAATTACCAATTGCTATATTGTCTTAAAGAATTGGCATCTAAAAGAGATATAAATTGTAATTTTCCTGCTCATTTCATCAACCATTTTCAGCTATTTAATTTTTGTCGAATGTCACAGAAAAATGAAAAATATGACATGGGAATCTGTTTTTCATTAAGTTATTTTAGGCAATTTAAGCGATAATTGAAAATGTAGCCAAGTGTTTATTTCAGATAGTTTTAAAAAATGCTATTCTTAAAATGGGAATAATGATTATTGTATTCGCTGAATTTAAATTTATTAGAATTTTATAGTTTTCGATATTAAAATTCTTTGATAATTTATTCATAATTTAAAAAACTTGTAATCCTTGATTAACATATTTAATTTTGAATTTTAAAGACATTTCCTCGTATAAACTAATCTAAATATCTTAAAATGACAATTAAAATTTTACTAAGCAGTTTTCTTATTTTTGCATTTATATCTTGTAACAAAGACTCCGAAGAAATAGAACCCAATAGTGAGGTGCATTGGGATTATGAATCTCAAGCCACTTGGAGCACTTTGGCATTGCCTGATAATCAGTGTGCAGGTCTTATTCAAACACCAATCAATATCGAAAGTTCCAACACGATAAAATCCATGTTGCCGGAATTAGGTCTAAACTATTCGAGTTTTCCGATTAATATTATCGATAATGGTCATACAATACAAATAAACAACAAAGGGACGAGCAGTTTGAAATATAATAAGCAGGAATATGCTTTGTCACAATTTCATTTTCATTCTCATAGTGAGCATACTATTGATGGTAAAAGTGCCCGTATGGAAATCCATTTTGTTCATAAAAGTAGCACTGATGGCTCATTATTGGTGATTGGAGTTTTGGTAGAAGAGGGTGGGGCTGCCAATGCCTCCATTGCAAGTTATATAGATAGTTTTCCAACAGTAATTGAAAAAGAATCAAGCTTGTTGAAAACAATAAATCCTTTAGATTTATTCCCAGCATCTAAGAAATATTATAATTATACAGGCTCATTGACTACTCCGCCATGTTCTCAAGGTTTAAACTGGATTGTGCTGAAGGATAAATTAAAAATTAGTGCTGAGCAAATTTCCAAGTTTGAAGCCAAATATAACCATAATTTTAGGCCTGTTTTACCTGTTGGTAGTAGGACAATTTTTGAATCTATATAAGTGCAACCTATGCTAAAGTTAATTTTAAAATAGTAGTGAATATACTTTTTTTAAGTAACCAAAAAACCAACCAACTTTGCATTTGAAAAAACTATAAATTCATCTTTTGTTAACTTTTGGGTAAATTTAAGTTTTAATCCTTTTTAGAACCTGTAAGGTGAATTTTATCCCTTACAGGTTTTTTTTATTTAAATTATTTATTAATCACTGCTTCACCTTCGGTTTAATGATCAACCTCAAAGATTGATCATAAGTTACATAATTCCAAAGCCAGTTTATAAATACCATTATTTTGTTTTTTACACCCAAAATTGCCATTAAATGCACAAACATCCACACATACCAGGCAAATGCCCCTTGGAATTTCCAGAAAGGTAAGTCAACCACTGCCAGGTGTCTTCCAACGGTAGCCATCGAACCTAAATTTTTGTATTGAAAGCCGATAGGTTCTTCTTTTCTCATAATTTTCAAAAGGTTTTTTGCCAATAATTCACCTTGTTGAATTGCAGGTTGAGCCACTTGTGGGTGTCCATTTGGGAATTTTGGATCGCCAGACATCAAAGCTATATCGCCTATGGCAAAAATATTTTGAAAGCCATCAACCTGATTAAAAGCATTGACTTTTATTCGGTTGCCACCGCCATAAACTTCTTTCGAAAAACCTTCAATCGAATTTCCTTTGATTCCTGCAGCCCAAACAACATTATTCGTTCTGATTTTCTCACCTGACTGGGTGTAAGCATATTTTCCATCAAAATCTGTAATTCTTACCCCATTACGTACAATTACGCCCAAACTTTCGAGATACTCCTTGCTTTGCATCGAAGCCTCGTCTGACATCGCTTCCAGCACCTCGGGCGATGACCCAAACAAATAGATTTTCATCAGATTGAAATCTAATTCCGGGTAATCTTTGGGCAAAATAAGGCGTTTCATCTCTGCCAAAGTTCCTGAAACCTCAACTCCTGTAGGGCCTGTTCCGACCACAACCATATTCATTAAACCCTCACGAGTATCTATATCGGTGGCCGTGAGTGCATCTTCAAGATTTTGTAAAACCTTGTTTCTCAAATAAATGGCTTCCGAAACTGATTTCATTGGCATGGCATTGTCAATGATATTCTGCATACCAAAAAAATTAGTATCCGCACCCATTGCCATTACCAAATAATCGTAGCTTAGTTCGCCGAGCTCGGTTTCTATGGTGTTATTTTCGGTATTTATTTTTAATACATTGGTAATACGAATATGCACATTCGGTTTATTCTGAAAAATCTTACGAAGCGGAAACGAAATCGAACTCGGTTCGAGCCCAGCCATCGCTACTTGATAAAAAAGTGGCTGAAATTGGTGATAGTTATTTTTATCAATCAGCACAACTTGAAAATCATTTTTGGCGAGTTTTTGAGCTAGAGCTAAACCACCAAAACCAGCACCGACAATCACGATACGATTTTGATAAGTTTCTGGAATATTTGGCGTCATATATCAATTATAAATAAATAATTATCATTTAGTTAATAAATCGGTTTTTGAGAATTTCGTTAACGTTTCAATCTGTCTCAAGTTTGATGGAGAAAGAAAGGGTTTGGAGAACTATTCACTGCTTCAAAAGTAAGCTTTTTTGCTTGCTTTTTCGCAATATCATTACCGAAATTGTTTAGGTCTTCAATCCTTCGTACCTTTGTAGATTGAATAATTAAAGACGACAAAAATCAATTTGCTATTGACCGTTGTCTGTTGACCATAGACAAATATTGAATTTCAAAGAAAACTTACAAAACGAACCTGTTTTTGAATTAATTGCAAATTCGGCAGCCGAAATAAAAGTCGATGCTTACGTAATAGGTGGATACGTGCGTGACCTTATATTAAAACGCCCAAACAAGGATATCGATGTTGTTTGTATGGGCAGTGGCATCGATTTGGCCGAAAAAGTAGCCAAAAACCTAGAAAAAATTGATAAAAACTCTAATGTTTATGTTAGTTTTTTTAAAAATTTCGGTACAGCACAAATTAAATCTGGTGATATAGAAGTCGAATTTGTAGGAGCAAGAAGAGAATCTTATCGCTCAGAATCTCGAAAGCCTTTGGTAGAAGATGGAACGCTCGAAGACGACCAAAATCGTAGAGATTTTACGATAAATGCCATGGGTATTTCACTTAATTCGAAAGACTACGGTGAATTAGTTGATCCTTTCGGCGGCATAGAGGATATTAAAGGAAAACTCATTCGCACACCACTCGAACCCGAAATTACATTTTCTGACGATCCTCTACGTATGATGCGTGCTGTGAGGTTTGCTACACAGCTTGGTTTTGATATTGATGGAAAAACTTTCGATGCCATTGCGGCAATGAAAGACCGAATTAGTATTGTTTCGCAAGAACGTATTACCGATGAGTTGAATAAAATTGTGCTTTCAAAAACCCCTTCCTATGGATTCAAATTGCTTTATTATACTGGGCTTTTACAAATTATTTTTCCAGAGTTTTGTGAGCTGCAGGGTGTAGAAACCCAAGACGGTAAAGGTCACAAAGATAATTTTTATCATACACTGCAAGTGCTTGATAATGTGGCCGTAAGGTCGAATGACTTATGGTTACGATGGGCAGCAATCTTACACGATATTGCCAAACCAGCTACCAAACGTTTTCATCCTAAAATCGGTTGGTCGTTTCACGGGCACGAAGAATTAGGCGGAAAAATGACTCCCGTAATTTTTCGAAAATTGAAGCTGCCACTCGATGGAAAAATGCGAATGGTGAAAAAACTAGTGCGTTTACATCTTCGTCCAATTGCCTTAGCAAAAGAAAGTATTACAGACTCGGCATTGCGTAGATTACTGTATGAAGCTGGCGAAGATTTGGAATATTTAATGATTTTGTGTCGAGCGGATATTACATCAAAAGATCCAAATAAAGTAAGAAAATACCTCGCCAACTTCGATAAAGTTGAAGAATTACTCATTGAGTTGGAAGAAAAAGATAAACTTCGTAATTTTCAGCCAGTAATCACCGGCGAGATAATCATGGAAGTTTTTGATTTGAAACCCTCTAAAGAAGTCGGAGTAATAAAATTGGCTTTGCGAGAAGCCATTTTAGAAGGAATTATTCCTAACGAATTTGAACCATCCTTTAATTTTGTTTCGAAAGAAGGTGAAAAATTAAATTTAAAAGCTGTAAAAAATAAAGAAGAAATCAAACATATTTTAGAAACACCTAAACTCGAAGTTAAAAAATGAATGACGGAACTAAATTTAAAAGAATGCTAGGCGGAATTTTAGCTGGAATTGGTTTATTGTTATTATTATTTGCTTGCGTAGCCTTTATGTCCGCAGATGATACTGTAATGGGCATGGCTATAAAAGGAGCAAGGAAAATCGCCCCAGCGGTATTGGGTTTGATTTTATTGGTATCAGGCATTTCGATGGTAAATCGAACGTAGTGCTAAGGCACAAATGTAGAATTTAGAATGTAAAATGTAGAATGATTATTATGTTAACATTCAGTTTTTTTTCTAAACTCTACATGCTAAACTTTACATGATGGAAACTTACTTCTTCAAAACTTCAATCCCAACATTACAGTGCAAACAGCGTTTTTGTGAACAGAAATCATTATAAAGTTCAATACTTGCCTGCGAATCAAAAGCTGTTTTTATTGTTAATCCCAAGCTTTCCCATATTTTTGTTATATGGTTTTCTTCAGCTGGTAAAGCCTCTAAGAAATTTACACACCTTGTCATAAGTTCTTGATTATTAGTTTTTTCTGAATAACAAGCCAACAAAGGAATAACCGTATTTATCAAAATATTATTAATCGATTCGTTGCCTAAGCCGATCAGTTTTTTATTTGCGGTTTTTCCAAAATTATAATGTTCTTGCCAGTAAAGCGACTGATCAATTTTTAGAGCATTCCTTAAGTTTTCAATCAAATTAGTTTGCGTAAAAAGCGAGAAAAAACTTTGTTGCTGTATAATTAAACGGGCTAATTGAGCAATACGAATCGTTGGAAAATTAGCAGGTCGAGTGCGTAAAAATTTCCATTCATAAGAATTTAATTGCGATGATTTTAATGAAAATTTTGCCGCGAAAAAATCATACTCTTGGCTCAACTTTTCCGAGTATTCATCAACTTTTTCAATCAAACCCGCTTGGCCAAAAAGTATAGCCTCGATTTGGGTAAGATTATCTCGATGTTTCTGTAAAACCTTTAAAGGTAGATTTTGAGACAATCTTAAAAAAGTTTCAGAATTGAGTTTAAAACCAAAATTTCGAGCTAAAAGTTGGTAAGCGGTTTCTTCCCAATCGCCTTTGTTTTGTTCAAAAATCTGTTCTACGATTTGGGCTTTTTGTTGTAAGCGTCTCGCCAAAACCTTATCTAGCATAGAAAATTTGGATATATTAGAAACTTCCAAAAAATGTTCTTTACACGGGATAATAGCTTTATTATCAATTAATTGCTGGTATTTATAAAGAAGTTGAATGTCAGTAATTGACTTTAGCTCAACTGTTGGAATCAAACTTCCATCTTGCCGAGTAATCGCTTGGTCATTTTCCCAAACTACGTGCAAAATTACATTATTAAATGCTTTATTGTATTGGTGCCTATGAAGTTGCCAATCTGAAGACTTTAAATGGATTTCTACATTTCCTACCCATTCAATTTTATTTATTTGAAGCCGCGAATTTGTAAAATCTGGACCTGAATCGGTGTTTAAAATACCTGTTTTTAGTACAGTAATCTTTTCTCCTGATACCGTTTGTAGGAATGATTTATCGAACTGTTGAAATTGCCAAAGATAATGTAGAAATGCCTCTGTCATAAGCGATGAAAGATTTAGAATTCAAAGCGTGTTTCACAAATACATTTGCATATGTTTTCTCATTTCTTGCTGAACTTTTTGTGCTTCATTGGCTGCAACTTTAGCAAAATCTTCACCAGAAGAAGCATAAATAATCGCTCTCGAAGAATTTACCAACAAGCCGCATTGCTTGTTCATGCCGTATTTTGAAACTTCTTCTAGGCTACCACCCTGAGCTCCTATACCAGGTACGAGCAAGAAATGTTCAGGAGCTAATTCTCTGATTTTTAATAGTTTATCAGCTTTTGTTGCACCTACAACATACATCATTCTTTCACTATCAGCCCATTTTTGGGAAGTCAAAATTACCTGTTCGTAGAGACTTTTTTCTGAATAATGGATTGCGGACTGTGTATTGTGGACTTGTAAATTCTGAAAATCTTCTCCACCTGCATTTGACGTAAGAGCTAAAAGTATCACCCATTTCTCCTCAAATTCAAGAAATGGCATGACCGAATCGCTACCCATATATGGTGCAACTGTTACTGAGTCGAAGTCAAGTCCCGAAGAAGATTTATCAAAGAATGTTCGAGCGTATAGCCCTGAGGTATTTCCAATATCACCTCGTTTGGCATCGGCTATCGTAAAGCATTCTTTTGGGATATATTCAATTGTTCTTTGCAAACTTTCCCAGCCTTTTGATCCCAAAGCTTCATAAAAAGCAATGTTTGGCTTATAAGCAACAGCAAATTCAGCAGTTGTGTCTATAATTTGACGATTGAATTCAAATATTGGGTCTTTTTCCTTGAGTAAATGCAAAGGTATTTTTTTGATATCGGTATCAAGACCTACGCACAAATATGAGTTTTTTTGAGTGATTTGCTCGAAAAGTTGCTGTTTTGTCATGCTTTGTTTTTGTTTTTAACAAATTTCTATAATTATTACGATTTAATCAGAAAAATAACACTAATTTATTTACTATTAACTACTTTTTTATTTACTATATACTACTTTTGTGTATTCTTTAAAACAAGAATAAATAAGTTGTTTAAGTATTTGATTACAATGTAAACTTGCCTATTTTAAAATTATTAACCTATAATGGAGTTTAGAAAAACAAGTATAGAAGGACTGATAGAAATATACCCAAAGGTTTTTGGCGATGCACGTGGCCATTTTTTTGAATCTTATCGAGAAGATTTATTTTTTCAAAATGGCATTCCATTTAAGTTTGTGCAAGATAATCAATCGTTTTCTACGGCCGGAGTTTTGCGTGGGTTACATTTTCAGAATTCACCATTTGCACAGGGAAAACTCGTGAGAGTCATTATTGGTAAAGTTATTGATGTTGCTGTCGATATTCGCCCAAATTCACCAACGTTTGGGAAATACGAAAAATTTGTATTGGATGCCAAACTCCAAAACATGGTTTATATTCCCGAAGGATTTGCACATGGTTTTGCTGCACTTGAAGATTCAATTTTTTCTTATAAATGTACAAATAATTATAACAAAGCTTCCGAAGGTGGAATTATTTGGAATGATAGTGATTTGAATATCGACTGGTGTATCGAGCATCCGAATGTCTCAGAAAAAGATCTAGAGCTTCCTAATTTTAAAGATTTATTTAGTAAAAATTAATGATATTTCCTTTATCCAACAGTAGCTTTTGTCTAAATTCTTTTATTTTGTTTGATAATTCAGCAATTGCATAGTTTTGCCATCAAAAACTGCGTAACTATTGTGCCAAATCCAATCTCCGAGATTTACATACCGAGCGGTAGCAGATATATTCATTTCGGCCATTGTATGTCGATGGCCGAAAACATAAAAATCATGGTGAGTTTTGGCTTCAATTTGCTTTGAATACTGCACTAAATGCTCACGTTCTTCACCCAAAAACGCTTCGGGTTTGAGTTTTTTCTTCCAACTATTTTTTGTCCAGATTTGCCCGATCAACATTCCAAGATTTGGATGCATTACTCGTCCGAAAAAAAATCTTGGTATTTTCCCTTCAAAGAAAAATTTTAAAATTTTATAACCAAAATCGACTGAACCAAGCCCATCGCCATGGCCAATATAAAATGTTTTATTATTGAAGGTAAAAATTTGTGGTTTGCGTATTGTTCGTATATTTAACTCGGTTTCAAAATAATCAGTCATCCACATATCACGATTGCCTAAAAAGACAATAATTTCGATTCCTGCATCTGATAATTCAGCCAATTTTCCAAAAAAACGCACAAAACCTTTTGGAACCACCTTCTTATATTCATACCAAAAGTCAAATAAATCGCCTACCAAAAATATTACCTCAGCATCATTTCGAATGCTTTCAAGCCAATCAATGATTCTTTTTTCACGGACTCGACTTTCGGCGTGCGATGGGGCACCCAAATGAAAGTCTGATGCAAAGTAGATTTTTTTTCCAGTCGGGATTGTACGATTCATCAACATTAACGCAATTCTGTTAAATTAAAATTTTACACAAAGCACACAAAATTTTATGAATATTTTAAATTAATATGCAAATTTTGTTTAAATTTAATCGTTTTTGATACTAAAAATGTGTAGTTTTGAAATAAAGCAAAATTTGATTTTATTGAAAATCATCTTTCGTTATATTTACGACTGATTTCTTAATAGAACAAATTCTAAAACAAATTTATCATCCAATGAAACGAGTATTAATTGCCGAAGATAGTTCAGTAATTCAGAACTTAGCCAAAAAGATTTTGGAATTCCAAAATTTTGAAATTACTGCCGTAAAGAATGGCGAACAAGTGATGCAATTGCTCGATAAAGAAGATTTTGACATCTTGTTGCTCGACATCAATATGCCGATAATGGATGGTATGGAGTGCGTGAAAGCGATTCGTGAATTGAGCGACCAAGCCAAAGCAAATCTTCCTGTTGTAGCTATTACTGGCAATGCAAAGAACTATTCAGATACTGATTTTAAAGAAGCTGGTTTCAATGATGCTTTAATGAAACCTTTAAATTTTGATAGATTAGTTGAAGTTGTAAAAGGCCTAACAGAATAAACCTAATTGTGAGTGAGTGAATTAGTGCATAAGTGAGTATTTTTTTATTTTTGAAATAAATTATTGTATTTACTTATTCAGGATTTGCTCATTCACTTATTAAATATGAACGTAACTTTTCTCGGAACTGGTACTTCTGGAGGTATTCCTGTACTGACGTGTGACTGCGAGGTTTGTAATTCGCTGGATTACCGTGACAAACGACTCAGGGTATCGGTTTGGATTGAAGTAGAAGACAAAAGTTTTGTGATAGATACGGGCCCTGATTTTCGTCTTCAAGCACTCCGTGAACGTATCCCTCGAATCGATGGAATTATCTATACTCATGAACATAAAGACCATACGGCTGGTCTCGACGACATTCGTCCCTACAATTACTTACATGGCACTCAGCATTTAGACCTCTATGGGCATTCGAGGGTATTAGCTCAACTCAAACGTGAGTTTGCCTACGCTTTTGAAGAACAAAAATATCCAGGCGTCCCATTAATAAACGTACATGAGATTGAGGGCCATCATTCGTTTAAAATCAAAGATGAGATTTTTACACCTATTGAAGTGCTGCATCATCATTTGCCGGTTTTAGGCTTCCGAATTCAAGACTTTACTTACATTACTGACGTTAATTCCATTTCTGATCAAGAATTAGAAAAGGTTTATGGCTCAAAAGTATTAGTGTTGGGGGCTTTACAACGTTTGAAACACATCTCTCATTTTACACTTGATGAAGCCATTGAGGTTGCTCAGAAAGTGAATGCTGATATGACTTATTTCACGCATATTAGCCACAAAATGGGTTTGCACAGTGAGGTCGAAAAAGAACTGCCACAAAATATTAGATTGGCTTTCGATGGTCTGAAAGTAAAGATCTAGGTTTTCTTTATTTTGAAATCTTTTTGATATTTTATTGTGGATGAAAGCTTATAGCAAAATGGAATAATGCGGCCAGTAATAATTCAATAAAATCGTATTTTGGAAGTATTTTCCGCGATAGAATCCTACATAGAATGGCAATTGAACAAACTCCCAAAAACGAACTTCCTCCCAAATATTATCTCGAATACTTTAATTTTGTGCTTGATTTTGTACAGGAAAAATACCGCCATATCCTAAAAGAGGATGAATGGCGTTTCTTGCGAAAATACTATTGTTTGAGCGAAGATGCTCAGTGCCTTTTTATTCGGTTTTCAAATAGGCGTGGATTGTTTTTCCGAGTTAATAAATTGTCTTACAGTGAATTAAATGATATTCCTGCCTTACTTAATGAACTGCTCGAAAGAGAATTTATTGAAAATCTTAACCCAGAAAAACACAAAACATTTAGCAAAGAAATCTTGGGTGTCTGGACTACAAAAGAATTAGTAGGGCAATTCACAGAACCTGTTTCAAAATTGCAGTCAGACAAGAAATCAAACTATAAAAAACTCAAAAAGGAAGAACTTGTAGAGGCAATTTTACAAGATTTTGAACTGAATGAAATCATAAAAATCCTCGACAATTTTGAGCCAATCATTAAAGTATGCTTTGAGTATGAAGTAACTTTTATGAAGTTTTTGTTTTTCGGAAACCGCTACCTTGATATGACCGAGTTTGTGATGCGTGATATGGGTTTGGTACAATACGAAAACCATGACGATGATAAACTTGTAGCTCGGTTTACCAATAGAAAAGATGCCGAAGACAAATGGCTTATCACCGACCAAAATGATTTGTTTTCTACATTAAAAGTAGCCTCGCCTGCACTTGAGGTTTACGACTGGTTTATGAATTTTGCCGATTCTGTGAATGATTTAAGTGAAGTTGCAAAACCTTCATACGAACGTTTAATAATCAAAGTGGCTACTTTTTTAGAAAAAAGCAAACTTTTAGATGAAGCGATTTTGGTTTATCGTCTTACCGAGCAGGTTCCTTCAAGAGAGAGGCAAGTACGTACACTCCAAAAATTGAATCATATCGATGAGGCGTTTTCGTTGTGTCAGCAGATGGTTGAGTATCCCAAAAATGCCGATGAAAAATTCTATGCGATTGACTTTCTGAATAAACTTAATACCAAAAAAAGAACGAAGAAAAGTACAACATCTTGGCTGCATCAAGCCGAATCAATAACGATTTCGATTGATTTTAGGCATCAAGTTGAAATGGGGGTGGTAGATTATTATCATCAAGAAGGAAAACTGGCAGTTTTTGCCGAAAATCATCTTTGGAGAGCTATTTTTGGCTTGGTTTTTTGGGATATTGTTTTTGACCCAAGTCTGGTCGCTTTTCATCATCCGTTCCAGCGTAGGCCTTCTGATTTGTATTTGCCTGATTTTTATGAAAAACGTAAAGATTTAATCATCAGTCATTTAGAAGGCTTTGCGAATGTGCAGGATTTGCTAATATATATGGGTCAGAGGTACGAATCAAAGTTTGGTATCGCCAATCCTTTTGTTGTTTGGTTAGACGAGATTTGGTTTATGGTCAGAAAAGCAATCGAGTTGATAGAATTTGAAGCAATGAAAAAAATCTTGCACGAAATGTCCAAAAATCTTGTAGAGCATCTACGTGGTTTTCCAGACCTTTTTATGTGGGATGATACCGCATTGGATACTGCAACTGGTCAATATTGTTTTGTAGAAGTAAAATCACCCACCGATAATTTATCTAATCAACAGCTTTCTTGGTTACAGTATTTTCAAGAAATCGGTGTAAATGCGAAAGTTTTAAGAGTTTATTGGAAAGAAAATGATGCATTAGCCTTAGAAAATAATCAAAAATCACCCATAGATAGCCTTCCGTAGATTTTTTAATACCTTAATTGAAATTTTTAAAATAATTTATTAGACAATATTAATCTACAAATTAAAATATTGTATCTTATTTTTTCAGTATTTTATCGCCCTGGCAAAGCGTCTCATGTCTGATATCTCAGTATTTAAAAATGTTTTTATGTTCATTAAAAAAGATTTTATTTAAAAAGTTATCCTTGATTCTTGAGCAATTATGTTTCCTTATAAATCTTTAACTTTCGGTGAACAGGAAAAAAATGGCGTCTCTTTGATTGCTTAGGAAATTGAAATACAGGCTATTTTAGGAGCCAGATTACCTCAAAATATAGCGTTTACGTACAGAAAAGTATTTGGAATCTTGAAAATGATAGAAAGTGACTAAGGTTTTTCGATTGCGATTCAAAAAGGCGAAGAAGAAATTATTAATTTGAAGTTCACTCAAGCATTAGGCCAATAGTGGCTAAACCGTAAAGACTTAATGTTGAATAAACACAAGTGAAAAAAAACACTTGTGTTTATTCATTTTATAGATCGCAGCAAATTATTTTACGGGTTACAGCAAAGTTAATTTTGGGTTCATGGTTTATTTTTACTTTTTAATTTTCCTCATAAAAAGCGTTAACTTGTCATTTATTAAGAAAATTCTTGGATGGTGAGAAAGCAGGAATATAATGTTCTGCGAGGTCAATGGTTTGTTTTTGTTTTATAAGTTGTACTTTTTTAGCTGCTCTTCGCTTAGTTTTGAATGTGCCAAAACCTTTGAATGTAATTTTGTTTCCTTTGGATATTTCAGCTTTGATTATTTCAAAAAGTGCTTCGGTAATTACAGAAACTTGTATCGTCTCTATTTTATTGACACGACTAATTTCTTGAGTAAGGTCTGCTCGGGTCATGGTTTATAATAAATGTTTACAGCAAATGATTTTATAAATTATTTAAGATATTTTTGTGTTTTTATAATTATTTTCTTTATTTAGTATATCAAACTTAGTCTCGGTTGAGTATAAACACAAGTAAAAAAAAAGGAAGTTGATTAAATGTCTTATATTGTAATTGAAACTGTATAAATTGTACTTGAATAATTTTAGATAAGCTTGAAACCTATTTGCTATGAAGATAAATACCTTGATTATTGATGACAATGTAGATTGGCAAAAAATTATCAGTAAGGTTGTCCAGTTAAATCCTATACTTAATTTGGTTGGAGTTTGCAGCTCCGTAATGGAAGCGTATGCTAAGTTGGTAGATGGTAACATTGATTTATTGATCTGTGATATTGAGATGCCTGATATGTCGGGGCTTCAGTTTGTGAAAAGTCTTCGAATTACCCCTATGGTAATATTTGTTTCGGCTCATCGTGACTTTGCTCTGGATTGTTATGAGGTTTCTCCTGTTGATTTTCTGTTGAAGCCGCTTGACTTTGAGCGTTTTCTTCAGAGTATAGAAAAAGTGCGACTTCGTTACCTTAGTCCACCCGAAAATGTCGAAATAGAGCCCTACTTTTTTATAAGAGAAAATTTAAACCATGTTCAAATACCATACAAGGATGTAATTTATATGAAGGCTCAGGAGAATTTTTTACAAATTGTAACTGCCACACAAAGTTTTCTCCCGATATTGTCAATAACGAAGATGGAAGAACAAATCAAAGGTGATAGATTTCTGAGAGTTCACCGTTCTTTTTTGGTAAATCGTTCTGAAATTAGTTTGATAGGGAAAAATGAAATTATACTTTCAAATGGCACGGCTATTCCGATTGGCGATCAATATCGCACTCAAATTAATCGAAAACATATAGAAGGAAAAATAGTTAGTAGAAATAACTAAATGTTAAATTTTTATGTTTAAATGCCGTTTAAAACCTTGGTTTAAAAATAAACTATGTTTTTGGTTTGTGTTTTGTTTAGTGTCTCAATTAGCGGCAGCACAAGATATTTCTTCGTTAAAGGTAAGTTTATCTTCAGTAAAAGTTGATACCACCCGCAGTAGGCTTTTATATGAGTTGGGTATGGCCTACGAACGAACTTATCCTGATTCTTCATTTTATTTTATCAACCAATCTTTGCAACTTTCAAATAGCACTAATAATATACTTGGCATGGCAAGAGCGATGTATGGGCTGGGTTATATTAATATGTATTATGCAAAAAATGAAATCAAGGCCTTAGCCTGGTTTAATAAGTCTATTGCAATCTCAAAAAAAAACAACATCTATCTTTATCTCTCTAAAAGCTACCTTATTATTGGTATAATTTCAGAAAACCAGCGAATTGGAAACTCCTTAGAAATTTACAACAAGGCTTTGTTTTTTGCTAAAAAAGCAAAAAATTGGGTTGCCAAAAATGACGTTTTATCAAATTTAAGTTTATATTTCTTTCAATTACGCAAATTTGATGAAGCCGAGATGTATATTAAATTAGCAATGGAGGAAAGTCAAAATAACGACTTGGATGTATGGTTTTCTAATGGCTTAGATTATTGTAATTTATTACTTTTTCAGAAAAAAGACGCTCAAGCTATTGCTTTTGCAAAAAAAATGCAAAATGAAAAACAAAAATTAAAAAAAAATATTGGGGAGTTTGTTTACTTAAATGATATAGGCAGATTAGAAACTATTTTGAAAAATTACTCTGAAGCTGAAAAATCCTACTTACTAAGCCTTTCAATAGAAAAAGCCAAACCCAAAGTAGATACTTTTCATTTGTATTTTATTTACAGAAACTTAGAGGGATTATACAGGCAGCAAGGAGATTACAAAAAAGCCTATCAAGCCAGTAAAGATTTTTTGGAAGTTACCCTTTGGCTGAAAAACAAAACCCAGACACAGGATAGTAAATTGCAACTGATTAATTTGAGGGCAGATTTGGAAATTGAGAAAAAAGAAGTTGAAATTGCTTTATTAGAAACAAAAGAAAAACAACAGCGAGCTTTACTGATAGCAATTGGTATTATAGTAGTAATGCTTTTTGGTTTTATGATTTTTTTGCAGCAAAATAAACAAAAAATTCAAATTCAAAAAGAAGCCTTGAGCGAACTGAATGCTACTAAAGATAAGCTTTTTGCTATACTTTCTCATGATTTGCGTTCGCCAGTGGCAATCCTAAAAAACAGCCTGATGCTTATCGAATGGGGAGCCTTGAGTCAAAGCGAATTTGCCGAGTTAACGAATCGACTAAATATTCAGCTCATAAATGTCAGCAATATTTTAGATAATGCTATAAATTGGGTAATTTCACAGATGGAAGGCCTAAAGTCAAAAGTGATAAAAGTAAATGTTTGTGAAATAATTGAAGAAAAAATCTCAATGTTTATGCCCACCCAAACAGCCAAACAAATTACAATTGAAAACCAAGTTTCGCCGACTGCTCAGGTAATGTTTGATAAAAATCATTTTCAGATAGTTATTAGTAATTTACTACAAAACGCTTTAAAATTCACTGATTGTGGTGGAAATATTGTATTTAATTTAATAAAATTTAATAATTCAGTCATCATCTCAATTTCAGACAATGGAGTAGGCATAGCCGAGGATAAACTAAAAACCCTGTTTGAATTAGGAAAAACTAACTCAACTTTAGGTACATTAAGAGAGTCGGGTACTGGTTTGGGCTTGCTTTTGGTAAAAGAATTGATTGAATTGAATGATGGAATTTTAAGCGTTAAAAGCAAAATTGGTGAAGGCACTACTTTTTATATCAAGTGTCCTGATCTTGTTGGTGTTTAGAGTTTAATTCGCTCTGAAATTTTGCAAATATCGTATGTTACTTTTTGAATATTGATGAATTGTTCGGTGATCAAAAACTTGCTTTCGTCAATTTCTTCAGTCTGATGCTTGTTTACTTTCAAAAGTTGAATATTTTCATTTACCACATATTCACTTTTTTCGATAATTTTTATAGCTTCTTTAATTAATATCTCTGTATTTCGAGCAATTTCTTCTAATTTATTGAAGTTTGGGAGCGTGGTAAAATGTTCTCTCGAATACAGTGCGAGCGTAGCTACGTAGGATGAAAGAAGGTGGTTCAATACCGAAAACTTATGTAGCTCTTTGATGCTCATTTGTTTATGTCTTGGCTCAGAAAACATCCGTTGAAGCCCAGCTGCCAAGTTTGCACTTCGGACAAAAACTTCTTTTCTAACAATTTTATATGGCACACGTTGGTATTCTATGCCAAAATATAGCTGCGAAACTTGATGATAATAAGCCATATTGGCTTCCAGCATTTCTATTAGGTTATTTTTTAGCTTTTTGTGTTCCCAGTGAGGTAATAAAACATAACTTCCAATAAACGCTAATCCACCACCTATTGCTGTATCATAAACTCTCTCAATAAGCAAAGCACGGCCACCCATTCCCAAAAAATCAAACAAAATCAAGATAAACGGAGTCATAAAAACTACACTGACGAGATAGGTTTTTCTTTGAAAACTGTAAGTGCCAATCATACAAATCAATAATATTACAAAAAGCCAGTATTTATCTGCTACATAATTTAAGATGAGCATTCCAATCAGAGTACCGCCAATTGTGCCGAAAAATCTATCAAGATTCCGTTCTTTAGTGAGGCTGTAAGAAGGCTTCATTATAACCATAATGGTCAGGAGAATCCAATTACTGTGTAAAAGTTGCGTTGATTGAGCAATGATAAATCCAATGAGCATCATGCCAGAAACTCTAAGTGCATGCCTAAAGTTTTCGGATTTCAAGTTAAGGTTATCCAGAAAAATTTCAACATTATATTCTTGACTTGTGGTGAAAGCAGTAGTCTGAACGTCACTTCTTGAAAGTTTATTCTGTTCTTTTGCCCTAAAATAGCCTTTTATTTTTTTAATTCGATTGAAAATGTTCTCAATATTTACCTCAATGTTTTTCAAAGATTGTAGTCCAATTAGTGAAATTGATTTATCTTCGATACTGAATGTATCAATTTTTGTTCTTAAAGTATGTAGTTTTCGAGTTAAAAGTTGATTGAATTCGGGCTGACTACCATCTTTCAAAGATTCGCTTATTTCGTCGATATGTTCTGACAAAAGATTGAGTATATGCTCAAAATCAACTAATACTCCTGTATGGTCAAATTGTTTGTGTAGTTTTTGATAGTTATAAAAAGTTGACATGATTTGTTCGTATAAATCGACCATATCAACAAAAATTACCAGCAGAAGCCGCCCTTCTTGTGAGTTTTCTTGTATAATTTTAGGGTTTTTAAAAAGTTGCTCTCTAACAGCATCAAGTTTTTCGTTGACTGTTATTTGGGCTTCTATTAGTTTTGCATAGTTTGCGTCGTAGTCCATTTCTTCTTTATAAAATCCTGCTTTTATTCGCATAAAAGCGGCGATTTCAGTGATAGATTCGGCCAAAGCAAGCCTCGCTAAACGATAAGGCATAATTTGATAAATCGATAAGCTGAATAAAGCGTACCAAATTCCACCAAAAAAAATATAGAGTGAATTAAGCAAAATTTCGTTTATCGGGCGAACATCATCAATGCCAATAATCATCACTAATAAGGCTGCCACACCAATGGAGGCGGCCCTAGGACCATATACATAAAGCATTGAACAGAAGAAACTTAGCCCAACTACAAAAGTACCCAATGTGTAATCTGAAAGTCCGACAAAACTCGTAAGTAGTGAAATAATTGTCACCAAGATAATGGTCAGAAACATGGCATTTCGGCGATGAGAAATAGGGCCTGGTGCATCAGCAATACTTGCACAAACTGCACCCAACGAAAATGAAATACCTATTTTTAGTAAATCAAATTGAGCAAGAACTAAGCTCGGAATTACAACTCCAAAAGTTATTCTGAGTCCATCACCGAAGTATTGACTAAGAATGAATCCTTTGACGTTGCTAGGGATTTTCTTTGGTGAAAAATTGATTTCCATGCTAAAAATTGCGTATTATTCTTTGTAAAGGTGTTGGAGGAGCTTTAACCTAATGGATTGAAATACTTCGATTATTTTAAAATAACCTAACGAAGTCGAAATGGAATTGTTAAAGTTAAACAGCCAACAAAACCGCAAAATAATGGCAAAAAGCTGCAAAAAGTACAAATAAATGCCAAATAAAATGATTGTATTGAATTTTTTGATTTTGGTAGAAAATCGTGCCAATCAGATAGAGGATTCCACCAGCAATTAATAAGTAAATTGAATTTTCGGGCATTAAGTTCCAAAAACTTGAACCTAGAAAAATTACCAAACACCCAATAAAAATATAAATTAACGTAGAAAGTAATCGAAATTGGCCAGTAAAAAAGACTTTTTTCACTACACCCAAGGCAATTAAAGTCCATTGAATGATGAAAAACCAAAATGCTGTTTGAGATGAGGTAAATAGAATTATAAACGGAACGTAAGTTCCGCCAATGAGAAAGAATATACTAATATGGTCGAAAATTCGGAGTGTTTTTTTTACGAGAGGATTAGAAAAAGCATGATAAAGTGTTGAAAAAGTAAACATCAACAAGATTGTGAAGCAATAAAAAGCAACCCCAAAAGTAAGGGTTGGATTATTGGTTTGAACTACTCTCGCAATCAAAACAGGCGAAGCCACCACCGTCAACAAGATTCCCAAGCCGTGTGAAAGAGCATTGACCATTTCGGTTTTTATTTCTGATGGAGTATTCATTAAGTCTGATGACGAATTTAGAATGAAAAGTGATGAACGTATAGCCTTTTGGGTAATATTAATAATTACTTCCTGCACCGCCGCCGCCAAAATCACCTTGGCCAAAATTGGTATTATTGCTTTGCTGAGGCTGTTGCATGACTTGATTGACAATAAATATTTCTAAATTTTTGTATTCATTTGTGCCAATAGCTATGGAGGTAAGACTAAATTTTGGTGTTTTTAGCTTACGAATAGCCCAAATAGAGGCTCCAACCAAGAATAATCCTATCATTGTTAAAGACCATTCGAGGGGTAAAACTGAAAAATAATTATGATAGGTAAATATCGAAAATGCCACCGCACCGATACCGACGATTAAAAATTTTCGATCGTGTTTTCTCAATCCATAAACCATGTAGAAAAGTGGAATGATCGTACTAAATAGATAAAAGATTGGTGCATAATTAATTTGAATTGAATAGGTTAAATTATTCAGTGTAGCATTTCCTTCTCTGACTATCAGATAATTACCTGCCAAATAAAAAGTAGTTAAAGTTAGAATCGTGATAATATTTTGAACTTCTCGGTAGTAACTTCCTATTTCTTTTTTCTTCCAAAATTCAATAAAAAGAAAGGTTATGACAGAAATAATCATAATCACAAAAGGAAGAATAAGCTTACCGATTGGGTAGTTGGTGATTAGACTAAACCAAAAAGTAATCCAAGCAAAATATGCCACGAAAGCCACGATAGTGTCAGCATAACGAATCAATGCGGGCAAAAGAATCGCCAATGCAATTATGCTATATGTCCAACTGGTTAAGTCGAAATTAGTAAATCCGATAATGAAACTGAAAGCCGCACTTAACAAGGCATAAAGCAGAGCATTGTCAACGCCAGAATGATAGAAATTGTTTTTTTTGATAAAATACTCAAGAAAATAGAGAAAAATGGCTGAGTAAATCAAACTTATTATCGAAAATCCAAAACGAGATTCGGAAAAAAACGTGTCGAGAATGAGGTAAATAAAAAACAATCCTGCCGATGCCGCAAGGCAAGTAAATAGGAATAATCCAATTTTTACGAAAATATTTGATTGGTGGAAACCCACACGAAATACTTGATAGGCTTCTTTGCGTTGTTCATCACTGATAATTTTTTTCAAAAACCAATCGTCTATTGTTTTTCGATTATTGATGTTTTCGACCCAAGTTTCGTTATATGCTTTTTTCATTTCTTTAGACCTACAATTTCTTTAATTTTGATTAAAAACAGGATAATTCCTAAAGCCGAAAGCATAAAATAAAGTATATACAAAAACGAGTTAAGGTTGCTGGGAAGAATTTTGAATACGGCATAAGTAAATGCAATATAGCCATAAATTACACCCATCAACAAAAACAAATATGATTGTTTTGTACGGGCATAAATAATGCTTAGATAAGATAAAACTGCGATGATTATTCCGTATGTAAATTCCGAATCAGAGATAAAAAGGCCCGAAAGAGCCGCAATAAATGTAAGATTTCCACCAAAAATAAAGTAATTAAAACTAAAGTGTTTTTTTAAGTCTTTTTGAATAGAAACCCAACCAATAATGATTAGGAATATTCCCAACAAAATTGCCGTAATGATGATATATTGGTTATTGAAATCATTATTTTCTAATATTTTGAGTGGTGTGATAGTTATTCCAATCCAAGAAGCCAATGCTGTAATCGCCATTGATAAAACGCCTCGATGGTCGAAAAAATAAGCACAAAAAAAGAATAGAAAAGCTGGAAGAAATGCCGCAAGACCGTAGTGATTAGTAAAGAAGTTATATTGATATTGTATATATCCTTCGAGTGTCAGAAACGCCAAACAGCCACCGAGCAATGCAAAATCATCAAAATTATTACTTTCTTCTATTTCTCCCCAAGAAAAAGGCTTTCGATGCTGAAAAGCGTAATAAAAAGATGCCAAACAAACTAAAACAAAGAGAGCAACGATAATATTATGACCAATCGAATCAATATTTTTGTAAATCAATACACCCAAACCAATACTTAAAAGCATAATGCCGAGATAGAGCAGTAAACGGAGCTCCCAATGAATAGAAAATACCTGATTCGAATCCGAAACTTTAATTTGGTAGGCCTGTTCGTTGGAAATGATATTTTTTTCAGTAAGTTTTTCAACCATGGATAAGTGTTGCATAGGCTTTTGCTATTATTTTAGTAAATGTAGTTAATGTTTTTCATTTGTAAAATGCTACTTTTTTATTGCCCCACTTTATTCAAATCAAAATAACGTTTTATGAGTAAATTAATGAAGCGTTTGAGATACATTTCATTCAAAAACGTATTTGACCAATTATCAAATCTTTGGCATTGAATACCAATATAAAAGAAATAAAGGCTTATGCCAAGTATCGGAAAAATTCGTTTTTCTTCATCCGAAATTTCGCTAACTGATTCATAGCCAGCCAAGAAACTATCGAGCTTAGATTTACAAATAGCTTCGTCTCTTTCGGTGCTATGGAGTTGAAGTACATAATAAGCAATATCCATACAAAGCCAGCCATTTCCGCAGAAATCGAAGTCAAAAATAGTAATTTTGCCATCTTTGCTAATATTTAGGTTATCAAACCAAATATCTAAATGCACTATACCTGTTCTGATTTTTTCTATCTTTATTTTTGAAAATTCAACTAACAAATGCTTTTGCGTTGATTGCATAAAAGCCATTTCATCGGAATCATTGTCAAGGAAATTTGATAAATAATTAAAAACATCGTCAATCAATAGTTGTGGTGTGTATTCAATTCTTTCTAGTTCTAAGTTTTTAGTAAGCTGATGAATTTGTGCCATTATTATCCCTATTTTAAAGTGATTTTCTTCATCATAATTCAAGAGTTTTTCTCCTTCAGCATACGAAAACATGACCGCCAATCGCTCGCCTTCGGGTGCATTGATGGTCTGTATATAGTTATTAGTTTTGTCTGTAATTGGGTAAGAAACAGATATAGTATTTGCTTTGAGCAAGTTTAAAAGTCGAATTTCTTCTAAAATTTCATTTTCTGTTCGCCAGTTAAGGCTGTAAATTCTGAAAATAAATCGTTTATCCTCGTCTTTAATCAAATATGTGTGATTAATTCCGGCTTTCAATAAATTGCATAAAGTAAAATTACTCAATCCATATTTTTCTTTAACAAAAATCGCTAAATGTGTAGGGGAGAGGTTTGAACTGATTACGGGAAAATGAGTCATTTGTGGGAGGATTTGGTTAAAAAAACCGAGGCATACTTTTTTTAGCATGCCTCGGTTCAAATTAACAATTTGGAGGGTATTTTTATAATGAAAACTTAAATATCTTCGATTCTAAACAAGTGGAAAGGCAAAATGTTTGGGTCAAGTTCCACGAAATTTGTGTCTCCATTCCAAATATAAGTTGCTCCAGAAAGTAGGTCATGTACACGATAGCTATCCCATTCGTTTTTGCCGATTTTCCATAAAGGAATCTTTACAAAACCGCATTGGCGGTTATATCCATCGAGATTTGTTATGCATAAAATACGGTTAGTATCGTTTACCTTTAGATAAGCCAAAAGTTGGTCATTTTCTATTCTGCAGAAATCAATATTATTAGTGCTGTGAAAAGCCGAATTTTCCTTACGAATACGGTTTACTTGAGAAATTACGTAGGTTAATTTATTTTTGTGTTCCCAATTCCACCATTTTATTTCATATTTTTCCGAAAAAGCATACTCTTCTTTGCCATTAAATGAAGCGTGATACATATACTCATAAGTAGGTCCAAATATTCCGTAGTTGCTTGCCAAAGTTGCAGCCATGAAGTAACGAATTAAAAACAAAGGTTCATGTCCAGTTTGAAGGATGTACGGGTCTATATCATGTGTATTTGGCCAAAAATTTGGTCTGAAATAATGTCTCATTTCTCCCTTTGTTAGCTCAGTCATGTACTCAATGATTTCGGCTTTTGAAGTTCGCCATACATAATAAGTATACGATTGCGTATAACCCAACTTCGCGAGTTGTTGCATTACTTTAGGCTTAGTGAATGCTTCAGCCAAGAAAATCATATCTGGATAATCTTTTTTAACTTCGGCAATTACCCATTCCCAAAAACAAAATGATTTTGTGTGCGGATTATCTACACGAATGATTTTTATACCCCATTCTGCCCAGGTCGTGATTATAGATTTAAGCTCTTGCCAAAGGTTTTTCCAGTCTTCTGACTCGAAATTTACTGGATAAATATCCTGGTATTTTTTTGGCGGATTTTCGGCATATTTAATTGTTTTATCTGGTAAAATCTTAAACCAATCTGGGTGTTCTTTCACCCAAGGGTGGTCAGGAGAGCATTGAATTGCCAAATCCATGGCAATTTCCATGTCATATTTTTTACATTCTTCAATCAAATGCTTGAAATCGGCCAAATTTCCTAATTCTGAATGAATTGTGGTATGTCCGCCTTCTTTTGAACCAATGCCATAGGGTACACCTGCATCACCTTCATCAGCATTTATTATATTATTTTTTCCTTTGCGATGGGTTGTTCCGATCGGGTGAATTGGCGGAAGATAAAGTACATCGAAACCCATCTCTGAAATGCGTGGCAAAAGTGCTTCCACATCTTTAAAGGTGCCGTGTTTTCCAACTTCACGTGCAGCCGAGCGAGGAAACATCGAATACCAAGCCGAAAAGCCAGCTTTTTCTCGGTCAACATAAATTTTTAATTCTTGATAACGAAAGACCGACTGGCGTTCAGGATATTTGGTGAACCAATCGGTCATTTGGTCGCTCATCGCAATCTGAATCGCTTCGTTATAGCGACTTTCTTCGCTCATTGCTTTCGCTGCTGCTTGAATCGCTTTTTTATCACTCCCTTTTGCCAATTTTGCCATTCCATTTAAGAAAAGTTCTCCTTGCATCATTTCCACAATAAGATGTTGGCCATCACGTACTTTCAGGTCAACTTCATGTTGCCAGCTGGCAATGTGGTCAACCCATGCCTCGACCGTGAATGTATAAAAACCTTGTTTGGCCGCCGTGAATCTGCCAATCCAACGGTCATTTTCCATGTCAGCCATTACGACTTCGCTCCAGTTTTTATCGGTTTCATGCTTGAAAAGTAATCTGGCCGCTAAATTATCGTGTCCGTCGACGATGATATCGGCCTCAACCTTAATAACCTCATTGACAATTGCTTTTGAAGCGAAGCGGCCACCGTCAATTTCTGGTGTTACTCGCTCTACAATGACACGACTTTTACCAATATCAGGGAAAGGAAAATGGTTTTTCATAAATTGCAGGTAGACATCCTAATGATTTTGTGAGATTAAAGACCCAATCCTCAATTAGAATTATTCATCATTTAGGTTAAAAAAATATTCTTCAAATTTCTTTTTTTTTCTTCTAAGAAACAAGTTTAGCACGGAGTTTGCATCCATTTAATCAAATTCAAACAAAAAATACTATGAAAAAAGTTTTATTATCTTTAATTATCGCAGTTTTTAGTTTAAGTTTTGCTTCTGCAAATGATTGTAATGAAAAGGGTTTGATAATTATTCTTAAAGATAATTCCGATAAAATTACAATTTTTTCAAAAACATCACCGGACGAACACTCAAATAATATTGTGACTGGAAAAACTCGTGTGGTTGTACAAGAGATTGAAAACGATGATTCAGTACAAGAAATGGTTTCAGTAATAAAAGAAGTAGAAGTTTCAACTACGAAATTCGACGATGATAACTTCAAATATGTGAAGGAGAAACGTGATTTGATTGGTTATGCTTTGCAATTTGCATCTTTCTCAGACCTTTCCCTAGCCAAAGAATATGCTCTTAAAATTGCTCAAAAAGGAGATGCAGAAAAACGTCAATTATTTATATACACAGTCAATAACCCCGAAAAAACATATTATAAAGTGTATTTTGGATTGTTGAAAACTGATGAGTCGGTACGTGAAAAACAAAGAAATTTTCTTTCGCTTGGATATTCACCGTTTGTAAAAGAATTCAAATAAGATTTTACAATCTGTAAAATCTGTGAAAAAAAATTACGTTTCAAAAAATTATGTTTTTTTTCTCTGAAATGAATTGGCACGCTATTTGATATCTAATATAACAAGAAATTGAGAATAGAAAAGATTCTTTCTAAACATTAATTACCATATAATACAATGATTATGAGAGCACCATTTATTAATTTACTCGTAGTTGTTTTTACAACTTTTTCAATTAAAAGTCGAGGGCAGGAAGTTACTGCCAGTTTATCTGATGACCTCGGAATTGGAAAATCGGCTGCTGTAAAACAGGATAATGCTTCTTTATCTTTTAATAAAAAAGTAAAGTTAACAAATACTGAAAATGGAAAATCTATTGTAGTAAGAATCAATGACCGAGTAAAAATGCATGAGAATAATTCGATGGTAAATATCTCAAATAGTGTTATGGATGAAATTGGAGTGAAGTCAGGTAAAGCTACTGTAAAGGTACAAGAATTACAAGGTAATGATCTTGTGGAGCGTTTTTGGGCTTCGTCTGAGGTTGCTACAAGTGTAGCACCAACCTTAAACAAAACCGTAAAAGAATATCAGGTTGATGTTGAAACAACAAAGATAGAAGGTTTCGATATGAATCACGTCTATGATTTAAATGGAAAGATGAAAGATCTCTCAGGTTTTGGTTTGCAAATAGCCGCTTTCGGACAATTAAAAGCCGCTAAAGATTTTGCTGTAAAATTTGCAAAAAATGACGATACTGAATCAGAAAATATATTTATTCAAGTAAGTAAATCAGCCAATAAACCAATGGTTTATCGAGTTGTTTATGGCTTATTCGAACAAAAATTAAAGGCCGAAATTACTCAAAAGAAAATGGAGAATCTTGGCTATAACTCATTTGTGAAAGGGTTCTAATCTAAATTTGTCAGGAAAGACGAGTTTCACAATGTCTCCTTTTTTTAATTTGAATTGTTAAATCAAGGCATCTAGAAAAACTACTAATCGGAAGAAACGTGGTTGACTCCCCTCGAAAGTGGGGAGTTTTTTGTTTTTGTGAAATTTTTTTAATCATTATTTCGTCTATATTGTAGATTCCTCGCTTATTAAATATTCTTCAATGTCTATGCGTTATTTTGTAATAATTATTCTTTTTTTGTCTTTTCGGCAACCGAGTTTTTCGCAAGACTCAATGCCTGCCTCACGTGTTGTTTGTTATTTATCAGATCAAAATAGTTTTACTGAAATCCCAGCTCATGAATTTATTTTGGGCAGTGGGCGTTTGTCTGCCACATCAAATATTGAAGTTACATACATCGATTTTCCCGAGCAAGCAAAAACTTCTTTCGAATATGCAGTAGCAATTTGGGAGAAGTACTTGATTTCAACTCAAACAATTCGTATTAAAGCTGCCTGGTCAAAGACCATTACTAATACTGTTTTAGCCGAAACAGGAGCTACTCGGCTCTATAGAAATAGTGCAAGTATTCCCAATCTACCTTATGCCAATGTTTGGTATCCAACTCCTTTGGCTGAAGCACTTTCTGGTAAAGACCTAAACGCCGCTGATTTTGAAATGACAATCACCCTGAATGCGAATATCAATTGGTATCTCGGCACAGATGCAAAAGCTCAGGCAGGAAAATATGATATCGTTACAGTTTTGTTACACGAAATAGCTCACGGACTTGGTTTTTCATCGTCGATGAGTGTTAATGATTCACAAGGTCTATATGGACAGTCGGGCAGTGCGTATGTATTTGATACCTTTATGCAGGATTCGAATAAAGTAAAATTGACAAATTCAAGTGTTTACGGTAATCCTTCAATAGATTTAAAAACATCGCTGATAAGTAATTCTTTATATTTTGGACTAAAAAACCCTGTTTTTGCAAATAATTTACCACGGCTATTTGCTCCTTCTCCTTTTAAAAGTGGTTCAAGTTTTTCACATTTTGATGAGAGTACATATACAGTCGGCTCAGCCAATTCGTTGATGTCGCCCAGTGTTAGGGCCGCTGAAGTAAATCATACTCCAGGAGATTTGTTATTAAATTGCCTTAACGAAATCGGTTGGCAAATCAATGGATTGAATGGCTATGTTGTAACCAATGTCGAGAGTATCCCCGAACAAAATTTTGATGTACTGGTTTTTCCAAATCCAGTTGAAGATAGCGTGAATGTAGCGTTTCCACTTCAAAAGCAACCAAGGGCAATTAAAATCGACCTAATAGATAATTTAGGAAAAGTATTACAAAGTATTGAAAAACGAGATATTATGGTAGAAACAATTGCGATTGATTTAGTTACTTTAAAAGAAGGAATGTATTTCTTAAAGGTTGTAGATGGTCAGAAAGTTTTGGTTAAGAAAATAGTGAAATAAGGCTCAATAACTAAATTTATCCTTCCATTTATTGATTGGTTTTTCAATCAAAAACCATGAAATCGTTGAAACTATAACCGTAATTATGTAAAGAAAAATAATTTTCAAAACCATATTTTCATCAATTATAGGAAGTTTGCTTAGAATTTTTACAACAGGGTTTGATGGTGAATTATGGTAATGATTATAAATAAATTTGTGGTAGATATAAATACCATAACTGATTCGACCGAGATAAACGGTTAATTTGTGCTCGAAGAAGCTTTTGGTGATACCACTAAAGCCATAAACCGCATTCCCGACCATAAAAAGTGAGAATAACGATTCAAAAAGTCGTAAAAAAACTACTGTGATCATATTATGTCCGTCTGGAAATTGTTTTCCCCACAGTACAATTCCAATATATAGAATCAAGCTTATTAGTAACCAAACTTTATTTGTCACAAACTTTTTGACTGCATCATTTTTATGAAAATAGCTATACGCAAATAATCCACCGATTCCAAAAGCATCTAAGCATGTAGGCATTAGTACATAAGGTGTCATCCAAGCAGAACCATTGAGATAAAAAAATAAGCGAAGTCCGACCGATATTGCCATAAATCCGAAGAGAATTTTAGGTAATGAACGAGCTGATAAAAAGAAAACTATGAATGGAAAAAACAAATAGAATTGTTCTTCAACAGCCAACGACCAAAGGTGGTCGCTAGAACCCATCCAAGTTTGATTGATAGCTATATAAATATTAGTTGTATAGGTAAGATACCACCAAATTTTATCTCGAACAGGTTCTATATTCCAAATAAATAAAGCCAATATAGTGAGATAATAAATCGGAAAAATTCGGACTGTTCGACGGATATAAAACTGTTTTAACGAAAATTTATGTGAACGCCCTAAATTTTCATCTTTTTGGCGAGCCTGCAACAAGATCCGAGTAATCAGAAAACCACTTAACACAAAAAACATACAAACGCCTAAATAACTAATTGGAAATTGTAAGGCATCTCCAGACCAATGATCAATCAAAACCATTGTTACAGCCACAAAACGAAGCCCATCGAGTTGTCTTAAATATGAATTGTTTGTAGTGTTTTGGGTCATTATACTTTAAAAAAACAGATAAAGTGAAGAGGTTTGAGCCTTAAATATAAAAATGGATTATTATGCAACCGATTACTAAATCACCAATTTTGTTTTGGAGGAATTTTATCAATATGCCTAATATCAATTGTTTGATTACTCCAAACAATGGTTTTCGAATCGTTTTCAACCTTTATTATACCTATACGGTAATTTCCCGATTGAATGTATAATTTACTAATCACAGTTGTAAAGTTATCAATTTCAAGTTGGTTATTTGCAAAAAAATGAAAATCGAAGTAGGCTTTAATACCCAAAGATATACGATGAGAAGGATATATATAGATTTTTTTGTCAGATTTTAGAATAAAATATAAGCCTGATTCTGTATTTGTTAGATCTATTTTTTCGCCAGTTTTTTTTAATTTTAAAAAATAGTTTTCTCCTTTTGTTTCAATAGTGAGAAATTGCAAAGTGCTATCTTTCACTTGCCACATTTCATCGATCATTGAATCATAAAAAGCATTTTCAGGTTGTTGCAAAACTCGCATAATTCCATGTTTTGGAAAAGATTTATCGCTGTATTGTTGTTTAAATTGGTCGGTGATTCGCTCTTGATTTAAATATTTTATATTTTGATGATCAGAAATATAGGTATAAAAGTTAAAGAAAATGCTTACAAAAATAGCCAATTTTATAAAATTATTTTTAAATCTTTCAGCAAGCGAATCGAGTGCAACTATATAGAAAATGATAAGACTTAAAACAGAATAAATCTTGTATTTGCTTGTCAGTAAAATTTCGATTCCATAAGATATTCGTGCCACTACAATTCCAACACTTGTTATCCCAATAAAAGCCAAGCAAGCGAGTAAAAATAAGTCGTTTGTCCGGTGATATAAACTAAAAGACTGATTGTATTTTTTGAATATAACTTGATAAGCAAACATACACATAAATATCAATAGAAATAAACCAAGAGCCATTGCCAAATCCATGTGTTTGACTGGTACTATGGTTGAAGAATCAAGTACACTTCCTAAAGTGGCAAAAAGTCCTTTAATGATGCTTTTAAAATCTGAAAAGTTGGTTTTAACCACATTATCAGGGTTTTTCTGAAAATTAAAGAAAAAGCTTATAATAAAAGTTATTG
This sequence comes from uncultured Emticicia sp., assembly GCF_937903345.1. Lineage (GTDB taxonomy): Bacteria > Bacteroidota > Bacteroidia > Cytophagales > Spirosomataceae > Emticicia. The sequence continues at coordinate 546,294 of NZ_CALCZQ010000030.1, forward strand.
AACCACCCAACCATATAAATAATTCTTTTTTTCGTTGCTGTACAAGCAAGACTAAGCAGCCAACTAGCGGAATAATAATACCATTACTACTCGTGAAAACACCAATAAAACACGAAATAAGAGATAAATAAAAATAATATTTGTTTTGATTTTCGATTGAAAAAACGAGCCAATAAAGGGTCAGAAACGCAAAAAATACAACTCCAAAATTCTGTACCGAGGCCATTCCCCAAAATGTATTTTCAAACAATCCAATATTAAAAAGAATAAACGAAATAGGCACAAAAGCAAATAGGGGAGAATTGTATTTTTTTGAGATTTGAAACAAAATAACAAGAATTCCAAATAATGCAAAAAAACCAATTAACATTAGACCTTTTAGGTTGAGTGTCCCTTGAAGAAGGAAAACTAACCATGCAGAGAGTCGGGTCAATAGAATTCTGTGTTCATTGTGTTGCGAGAAAAGTAATTTAATTTTTTCAGATATTGAATTTGTTTCAAGTATTTTAGCCAAAGTATTTCTTATAGCAAAATCATCCCAATGTGGAATATTTACTGCGTATTTTTGAAAAACCAAGTAAAATATTATAATTGGAAAAAAAATTAAAAAAACAGATAGTAGATTTTTTGTAGAAAGATTTGGCACTTGAAAAGAATAAAAAAATGAAAAATTGCTAAAGTTTTAGAATCGTAAACTCAACTCTACGATTTTTCTTGCGGGTTTCCTCGGTAGCATTGCTTGCAATAGGTTTCGACTGCCCCCATCCCTTGGTTTGGATTCGGTTTGATTCGATTTGGCCTTTTTCAACTAAGTATTTTTTAACCTCGTTGGCTCGTTCCTGCGAAAGTTTTACATTAAGCATCATATTTTCATCGCTACCATCGGTATGTCCTTCAATGATAACCTGCATCGTCTGATATTCTTTCATCAACTCAATAATTCGGTTGAGCTCTGGGAAAGAGGTTGGCAAAATGTCAAACTTACTTTGATTAAAAAAAAGGTTATTCAAAACCATCGTTTGTCCTTCTCTTATTGGAATTAAGGTGATATTTTTCTTAATTTCTCTAAAACGACGATCTTTTGTAAGGTCGAGGTTATCGCTGATACTGATGAAGCCTTTCTTGGAAGCATTCAAACTATAAGCCTTTTTGAGTGGCACCACAATTTTATATTCGCCTGTTTCGGGGTCAAATTCGGCCACAATTTTATCAGTACCTGTACTATCATTAAGCAATTCCATGACTACTTCGGCCGAGATTGTTTTCTTGTCAAAAGCATTAACAACCGTTCCAGAAATAATCGCCACTGGGTCTGGTTTTATTGAATGAAAAAGTTTAATACGGAAAATGTCCTCTGCACCAATTGATCGTTCTTCTGAACTTAAATAAGCATATTCTCCTGAGGCTGGAATAGTAAAATAGCCATCCCATTTGGAAGTATTTATCAAGTCTCCAATATTTTCGGGTTCACTCCAATTAGTCCATGTGCTGTCGAGTCGGCGGCTTAAAAATATATCATTATCACCATATCCTGGAAAACCGGCTGTTGAGAAATAGATTGTTTTGGAATCGGCTGCTACAAAAGGGGTACTTTCATTCTCGGCTGTATTGATTGTTGAACCCATATTTATAGGTTTAGACCAGATTTTATCTGATCTTAAAAATGAAACATATAAATCTTTTCTTCCCTTTGTATCTTTTCGTTGACAAGCTATCACCAAAACCTTTCCGTTAGGAGCAAGTGTAAATTCAGTGTAATCACTAAGATTTAAGTAATCAATTATCTTTTCTTCCTTCGGAAACTCCCAGCCGATTTTTGTTCGTTTAGACTTTGATAAACCAGGTCGAAATGTGCCATCAGGAATATAAACATTTATTAGGTAAATTGTTTTTCCATCGGCCGATATTGTTGAAACTGCGTTATGTTCAGGTGTATTAATAGGTTCTTTGATATTTTCGGCTTCTCCCCATGTACCATCTGGCATAACTCTTGAGAGCCAAACATCTTGTAGTTTTTGTTTTCCTAAATTTTGGTCGTGCCTTTCTCTAGTAAAAAACAAAGTTTTTCCATCAGGTGTAATGATAGGTGCAACTTCTCGAACTATAGAATTTATACTTTTTCCTAGGTTTTCTTTGATTATTTCCTTCGGAATATCTTTGGCAAAATTAATTTTTGCTTCAAAAGGCAAATCGATTTCCGAAATTCCGATTGCATCAATTTGATTGTAACCCGCAATTTTGGCTGGTGCTAAAATTAATTTAATGGCATAAACTTTATAATCAGTTTGTGGAATAATGATATTCCACATTCTTCCTTTTTCAATAGGGTTATCTTCTTTATTTTCATAAAGGATGTACTCTTTATCAGTTGAATCATACGCCAGTACTCTTATAACAGCACCCGCACCCCAGTTTTCACCAATGGAAACTTGTTTAATTCTGCTAGGATTTTCAAAACCAACTTTTATGTATTCTTCTGAATAGGTATCAGCACCAGCCGTTGACCATGCACATACACTTTCTTCCTTTTGTGGTAATTTGTTTGGTTTACCCAATACCTGAATTGCACGATATTGCGGTCCCGGGTTGTTGGCATCAACTCTTTCCGAAGAAAAGCCAAGTACCTTACTTGCCCACTGGATTTTGGGTTGAGCAAATACTGATTCGCTCGAAAAAAGGATCATTAATAGTAAACCAAATTTCAATAATGAGGTAATGAAGTAAGATCTACGAGACTGCACATCTGGAGTGAAAAACATTTTCTTTGGAGTAATCACTGTTTTTTGCTCTAATTGAGTTAGTTTTTTGTTTTAAGTAGCGAAAGTATGCAAATTTAACAGACTATCAAAACTATCAATAATTACAAAGATAGCTTTATGCTTTGGTTTTCACAAATTTCATAAGATTTGTTCCTAATTGATTTGTCATCAGATGATTACCAATATTATTTGTGTGTTTTTATTTAGTGTTTTTTCTGCTAATTTTCATTTAACGTTTCGTTAACAAAATATTCATCTAAAAATTTAATAAATACTTTTATTCTTACGTTTTGTTTACGAATTTAGCAGAATAATTTGAATAACGACCGCATCGGCGGTTCGATTTAATTAATTTTTTAAAAGCTCTTAGTAAAATGAAAAAATCACTCATGACCGTTGCGATTGTACTTGGTATTGCATCAGTATCAAAAGCACAAACAAAGATTCCACCAGATGTCGAGAAGTTACTTCAAAAAAATACATGTTTAGCTTGTCATAGAGTTGATACACGTCTGGTTGGCCCTGCATATAAAGAAGTAATGAAAAAGAAAAAATATAAGGCAGAGCAAATTGTAGAATTAATCTACAAGCCAAATCCATCTAACTGGGAAGGATATCCTCCAATGGCTGCTTTATCAAATGTTCCAAAAGACGAAGCATTGAAAATTGCAAAATGGATTGCAACTCTAAAGTAATTTTAAAAAGATGCCTCAACTTAAATTTAAGTTGAGGCATCTTTTATGTCTTATTATTTATCCTCATTGTCTTCCTCAACCGATTTATTATCTTCATCAACCACCACAAAAACTGTTTCGCCAGTTTTTTTCATCAGGTATTTTTCACGGGCAAACTTTTCCATTGATTTATGATTGCCCATTACTTCTCTTTCTTCTTCCTTTACTTTTTTGAGTTCCTCTACATAGTATTCTTGTTGATTTTCTAAATCAGAAAGTTTATTAAAAAGCCTGAACTGAGCTATTAGATTGCTACCGTCAAAGAACGCAACCCAAATCAGCAGGCCTGAAAGGGTGATTACATAAAAACGATATTTATGTAATAATTTTGGTATGTATATTTTCATTTTGGGAGTATTTTTAAAGCACTTTTGAACCTCAAAAATAGGAGTTTTTATAAAAAAAACAAAAAAAGCGTTGAACAATATTTGTTCAACGCTTTTTTTTATAGTGGCTCCTGAGAGTAATTTGACTGTCAATGAGGCAGCAGTCACTGGCTTAGAACTTCAATCCTGGGAATGTAGCTGCCGAACCTAATTCTTCTTCGATACGAAGTAATTGGTTATATTTCGCCATACGATCAGAACGTGAAGCTGAACCAGTTTTGATTTGGCCGGTGTTCAATGCTACTGCCAAGTCAGCGATTGTTGCATCTTCAGTTTCACCCGAACGATGTGACATGATGCTTTTGTATTTGTTTTTGTGAGCTAAATTTACAGCATTGATTGTTTCGGTTAATGAACCAATTTGGTTTACTTTTACCAAAATAGCATTAGCGATACCTTTATCAATACCCTCTTGTAAACGTTTCACATTTGTTACGAATAAATCGTCACCTACCAACTGACATTTACTTCCAATCAAGCGAGTTTGCTCAGCCCAACCAGCCCAATCGTCTTCTGCCATACCGTCTTCAATTGAGATAATTGGGTATTTTTCAACCCAAGTTGCCCAATATGCGGCCATTTCATCAGAATTTAATTGCTTGCCATCTGATTTTTTGAAGGTATAAAGACCTGTTTTTGCGTCATAAAATTCAGAGGCAGCAGCATCCATAGCGATGAAAACATCTTCACCTGCCTTGAAACCAGCTTTTTCTATTGATTGCAATACGATTTCGATAGCTTCTTCATTTGATTTGATATTTGGTGCAAAACCTCCTTCATCGCCAACGTTTGTAGAATATCCTTTAGATTTCAACACTTTTTTCAAAGTATGGAAAATGTCTGTTCCCATTTGTAAGGCGTGTGAGAATGATTCAGCTTTAGCTGGCATTACCATAAACTCTTGAAAATCAATTGAATTATCGGCATGTGAACCACCATTCAAGATATTCATCATCGGAACTGGCAAAGTGTTGGCGTTTACACCACCTAAATAGCGATACAATGACAAGCCAGCCTCAAAAGCGGCTGCTTTAGCAACTGCCAACGAAACGCCTAAGATTGCATTTGCACCTAAGTTTCCCTTGTTTGGTGTGCCATCAAGGTCAATCATAATTTGGTCAATCAAGTTTTGTTCGAAAACATTTGCTCCGAGAAGTTCAAAAGCGATAGTTTCGTTGACATTCTTGACTGCTTTCAAAACACCTTTGCCTTGATACACTTTTGAATCATCATCACGTAACTCAACGGCTTCGTGGATACCAGTAGATGCACCTGATGGCACTGCGGCACGTCCTAAATAACCGTTATCAGTTAAAATATCAACTTCGATGGTAGGATTTCCTCTTGAATCGAGAATTTGTCTTGCGTGTACTCTAACAATTTGGCTCATAAGCTAAAACTTGTAAGTGTTATGTATTTTGGTTATAAAAAACATTGGAATTGTCCAAAAAAACAATATTTTATTTGGTAACAAGCGTAAAATTAGCTAAATTTTAAGTATTGGACAAATTCGATATATGAATTCTTTATTAAATAGTCCTCTTGAAATTCTAAAATCAATCATCAGTCATAAAAAAATTAGCATTGAAATTAAACAATATTCATTGTTTGTTCCTTAATTTTCTCTAATTCATCTTTCATCTGTACAACTAATCGTTGGATTACCGAATCATTGGCCTTGGAGCCGATCGTGTTTATTTCACGACCAATTTCTTGTGCGATAAAATTGAGTTTTTTACCATTTGAAGCAATTTTAAGCTCTTGAACGAAATATTCTAAATGGTTTTTCAGACGAACTTTCTCTTCTGAAATATCAAATTTTTCTACGTAATAAATCAATTCTTGCTCGAAACGATTTTTATCGAAAGTTTCGCTTGATGACCATTCTGCAACTGCTTTTTCGATTCGTTCACGCACAACTGGAATACGTTTTGGGTCTTGCTCTTCAACTTGTGAAAGCAAATTTGAAATGCTCACAATATAGTCTTCAAACTTTACTGATGTATTGCTTCCTTCTTGTATACGGAATTCTTTGCACTTCACAATTGCCTGATTGATAGCATTTTTCATTAAATCCCACTCTACTTTGGCATCGGCTTCTGTTGCGGCATCTGTGTTGTAGGCGTTGGGCATCATTGAGGCCATTCGCAATAGTTCAGTCGGGCTTGGCTCAAAGCCTAGCTCGTTGGCGGTTGCTTTTAGGTCTTTAAAATATGCCTTGATCAGCGGGCGATTCACGACAGTTGCGGCACTCGATTCATCTCTTGGCGTCACGTTCATCGTAAATTCTACCTTTCCACGCTCAAGTTCGGTGGTAAGAATATTCCTTATTTCGATTTCTCTTTCTGAATAGGTGCGGGGAATTCGACAATAAATATCAAAAAACTTAGAGTTTAACGATTTAATTTCGACGGTTACAGCGATTTTGGCGTTCTCGACGGTTGCCGAGCCAAAACCAGTCATTGATTGCAGCATGATATAATGAGTGTATGATAAAATGAGCGAATGATGTGGTATAAAGTTGAAGTGAATCTGAAAGATTCGCAACCAAATACTATTAGATACTAATTAAAAGCAAATAACGTAAAAATATAGGAGAGTTGAGTGGTTTTCGTAGGTGTTATTCTATATAATTCAAATAAAAATTATTTTAATAGTTCAAAATTAGGCTTCTCCACTATCTTTATTTTACGCATATACATGGTTGGTCGAGTGAGTAGGTTTTTGCGTTCACGCCCCCAAACCAAAAAATTTTCATCGAACCAAGGCAAAAAACCTGTTATTTGTTCATTTCCCAATTCTTCATATATCCCTTTGGCCACCAATTCGCCATTTTCTGAATCGAGTAAATTTGTATAAATAACATTTCCCAGTTGGCATGCACCCATAATGCGGTTTTTATTAATCAAAAATTGCATTGCAGGTTTTACGTTTGACTCTAAAATATCGATTTTACTTGATGTTTGGGTGCGTAATCGTTGGGTATAAATAAAATTCGTAAAACCATCTAAAGCAATGACAGAATTCCAAACAAAATTGGCTTCTTGATCGAGTTTACAAACCATACTAAATTGATATTTTATTTTACCAGTGTATTCTTGGTTAGAAATGGCGGCTTCAAAGAAATCAAACGCACACATGATACCATCCCTAAGCGGTTTTAGCTGATGAACAATAGCATAAGGTGGGGCTTGTTGTTTATCATTGAGGATGCCTTTAAACTCCGAAAATTCGATATATTTTACTTTTTCAGCTGAAAAGTTTTCATCGAGACAAGCCGTATATAAGCCTCTTACCCTAAAGCTTAATCCTTTAGTATATGTGCCTATAATCATGAGTTGATTACCAATTCTGATTGTTTTGGCCTCATTAAATTGCTTTTTATCGTTTGGTATAAAAAAGCTGCTTAACAAATTGCCCTCTTTTGAATATTTTTTAATTAATAATTCTCCTCCAGTGTAACGCTTTAGGATAGCAGTGAAACTTTCATTATCAGCATAAAGTGACAAAAATTGGGCGTTTCGATCGAGTAAATTGGGTAAAACTTTAAATGTACCATCTTTTACATGAAAAATCATTACTACAGGACGCTCTTTGTATTTGCATGCAATAAAACAATCTTCGTTTACGATTCTGAAAGTAAACATTTTGATTCCTTCAGGTAAAGTACCTTCAATTTTTTCTTGTATCCCCGTTCGTATGGACGTTCTCAGTAAAAAGACCTTGTTTTTAGGTAAAAAACAATTGAAAAGTACATAATGAAATAAAGAATCGGTCTGCTCACCGATGTAATCGTATTTAGATTCTATTTTAAAATCATTTTGCCAGATATTTTTTATATTTTTATTGTATCCTTCTGTGTGAATGTATGTAAATTTTTCATCAGCGTTAATGTCTGAAATAATAGTGCCATTGGCCCCCATAGGAATGATATTATTTTTTTGAAGAGGTCTAAAAATACTATCTTCTTTGGTCAAATGCCCACCTTGTTTTATATGGCTTTTGGGTACTAAGTTTGTTTTTGGCGATAATTGTGCAACCGTAGCAATAGCTTCTTGAGTAGGGCTAATTCGTTGCCCCCAAGAAGTGCAGATCGTAATGTGTAAACAAACAAAAAGAAAATATTTTTTCATCATAGATGCAGGTTCTTCCTAGTAAAGTTAGCTTTTAAGTTTGCTTATTTCCAAACAACTTAACGCATTTCTCTCAAAAAAACTGTACTTTTGTAAATTAGTAAAACAGGTTTTTAACTTGATTATAGTAATCAGTAATACAATTTATGAATATCGAGCAATTATTAAAAACAGCCATTAAAGAGGCACTTTTGACATTATTTCACTTAGAAGAAGAGGTTGTTTTACAGCCAACCAAGAAAGATTTTGAAGGAAATTATACTTATGTAGTTTTTCCTTTAGTAAAATCTCTTCGAAAGAATCCTGCCGAATTGGGTAATGCCATAGGTCGTTTCATCAAAGACAAAAACGATTTTATAAATAGTTTTAATGTTGTTCAAGGGTTTTTGAATATTGTATTGAATAATTCGGTTTGGATTGATACTTTAAATTCGATTTTATCGAACGACAATTTTGGGTTTTTACCAGCAAATGGTCAATCAGTAATGGTAGAGTTTTCTTCCCCAAATACCAATAAACCACTTCACTTAGGGCATTTACGTAATAACTTTTTGGGAGCGGCTGTTTCAAATATTTTGTCAGCTGGTGGTTTTGATGTAGCAAAAACTTGTTTAGTTAATGACCGTGGCGTACATATTTGTAAGTCAATGTTGGCCTATAAAAAGTACGGAAATGAAGCAACACCTGAATCTTTGGGTATCAAAGGCGACCATTTGGCAGGGAAATATTATGTCGAATTTGATAAAGCATATAAAGTCGAAATCGCACAGTTAATGACTGAGGGCAAGACCGAAGACGAAGCCAAGAAAACCGCTCCAATGATGCTCGAAACGCAAGCGATGTTACAAAAATGGGAGCAAGGTGATGAAGAAACGATGGCATTATGGCGAAAAATGAATGATTGGGTTTTTGAAGGATTTGCCGAAACGTATAAAAAAATAGGCGTATCGTTTGATAAAGTTTATTATGAGTCTAATACTTATTTACTCGGAAAGGATGTCGTGGAAGAGGGTATGAAAAATGGCGTTTTCTTCAAAAAAGAAAATGGTAGCGTTTGGATTGATTTGAAAGAAGAAGGCCTCGACGAAAAATTGGTACTTCGTGCAGATGGAACTTCGGTTTATATTACACAGGATTTAGGCACAACCGATTTGAAATTTAATGATTATCATAATGATAAATCGATTTGGGTGGTAGGCAATGAGCAAGATTATCATTTTCAGGTGCTTTTTGCGATTATGAAAAAACTCGGTCGTGCGTATGCCGATGGTTGTTATCACTTAAGCTACGGAATGGTCGATTTGCCTTCTGGAAAAATGAAATCTCGTGAAGGAACGGTTGTTGATGCCGATGAATTGGTAGCTGAAATGATTGAAACCGCTGCTGAAACAACTCGTGAACGTGGAAAAATTGATGATTTTAGCAAAGAAGAAGCTGAAAATCTTTTTCAAATGTTGGCTCTGGGTGCTTTGAAATACTTCTTGTTGAAAGTTGAACCAAAGAAAAGAATGCTTTTTAATCCGGCCGAATCTATTGATTTTCAAGGAAATACAGGTCCGTTTATTCAATATACCCACGCTCGAATTTGTTCGATTTTACGAAAAGCTGAGTCTCAGAATGTACCAGTGAATAAACAAGTGGGAGCGGTTGAACTGTTGAAACCAGAACTAGAATTGATTTTTGCTTTGAACGAATATGCAACTACAATTAGGAAAGCAGGAGATGAATACTCTCCAGCGATTATTGCCAATTATGTCTATGAGTTAGCCAAAATTTTTAATCAGTTTTACGCAGAAGTCTCGATTATGAACGAAACCGATAACGACAAACAACAATTTAGACTTTCGCTTATTAAAGTAGTTGCCGAAACAATTAGTAAAGCTATGGGGTTATTAGGAATACAAGTTCCTACACGTATGTAATCAAACTATAACTATGAAAAGGAAAATCATTTTTGCAACAGTTTCCATTTTAACACTGACAAGTCTTATGAGTTTTCGTTTAATCAAGATGCTTTTTTCTGACAAGAAAATGGTATCTGTAAAGCCGGCAAATGTAATGGTAAAAGGTTCGTTTTATGATTTCAGTTTGAAATCGCTCGATGGAAAAGAAACCATTGATTTTTCAAAATATAAAGGTAAAAAGGTTGTTGTTGTGAATACAGCTTCGGAATGTGGTTATACACCACAATACGCTGATTGGCAAGCATTTCATAAAGAATACGGCGATAAAATCATAATTTTGGGCGTGCCTGCCAACAATTTTGGTGGTCAAGAGCCTGGTAGTAACAAGGAAATTGCTACATTTTGTCAGAAAAACTATGGTGTAAGCTTCCAAATGCTTGAAAAGGTAAGTGTTGTCGGTAGTGACCAACATCCATTATATAAATGGTTGAGCAAAAAAGATTTAAACGGTTGGAATGATAAAGAACCAACCTGGAATTTCTGTAAATATGTTATTAATGAGAAAGGTGAAGTGTCTCATTTCTTTGCTTCGGGCGTAAAGCCAAATTCACCAGAATTTAAAAAAGCAGTAGGTATTTAAAATAAATATTCTATCATTCGCTCAATCATTCATTCTATCATTTATGAAACATTGGCTTTCTGCAGCTCGTCCACGTACTCTTCCTTTGGCACTGGCAAGCATTTTTATGGGTAGTTTTTTAGCAGCATTTGTAGGGAAGTTTGACTGGCTAGTTTTTGTTTTTTGTTGTCTTACAACCATTGCTTTGCAGGTGCTTTCAAATTTTGCCAACGATTTTGGCGATACACAAAATGGAGCAGATTTAGCTGGAAGAGTTGGCCCAAAACGAGCAGTACAATCTGGTACGATTACTTCCAAACAAATGCTTAGTGGAATTTATATTTTGACTGTAATTTGCCTTATCTTTGGAATTTCACTCCTTTATTTTTCATTCAAAGATGCCTCGATGCGAGCATTTTTGGGTTTTTTTGGACTTGGATTGATATCAATGCTAGCCGCCTATACTTATACTGCAGGCAATAATCCTTATGGTTATTCAGGTTTAGGAGATATTTCGGTTTTGATTTTTTTCGGTTTAGTTGGGGTTTTAGGAAGCAATTATTTATTCACAAAAACTTTTGATTGGATAAATATTTTACCTGCTTTAAGTTGTGGATTTTTTGCTACGGGTGTACTAAATATTAATAACATTAGAGATATAGAATCAGACACCCGTTCTGGGAAGAAGACCATCCCAGCTCGATTAGGTAAAGAAAATGCAATAATTTACCATTGGTTCTTACTTAGTTTTGGAATGTTAAGTATTTTACTATTCAGCATTTTACAAGGAGAAAATAAGTTTCATTACCTTGTTGTTTTCCCTTTGTTTTTCTTAAACGGAATAAAGGTTAAACGTTTATCAAATCCTGATCCAATGCTTAAACAAATGGCATTATCAACCTTGCTTTTTGTTTTATTATTTGGTTTGACCTTGCTATTTGCCTAAAATTGAAAGTAAAGGACCGCAGTTTCTTGTTATTCTTTCAAATCAAGTTTTCTCTTTCTTTATTTTTCTCCCGAATTTTTTTTTGTTACTTTTGATGACAAAAACTTTTCTTCGTTGGCTCTAATTTTAACCAATACTCTGCGATTTCTACGACGACCCTCTGGAGTACGATTACTATCTATTGGACGAGTCGCACCATAACCAGCAATTGCCAATCTATCCGCCGTGACATCATGAGCTTTAAAATATAGTGCCACAGCTTTTGCTCGCATTTCCGATAAATTCTTATTTTTTAACTGATTACCACTACTATCAGCATGTCCTTCAATAAAAATTTCTGTATATGGGTACTGACTCAAAACGCTCGATATATCATCCAATACTTCAATTGCCTCCATAGTTAAACGATCCGAACTAGATTCAAAATAAAATTCTGGTTGAAACGTAATACTTATACCTTCTGCAGTGCGGATAATCTCAGCTTTTTGGCCGGATGCACTAATCAAATCTGTTGCTAAAAAGTCAAGCATTCTTCCAATTTTTACAGCAGCTTCGGCGGCAGCAGGATTTTTCTTGTCAGTATTTTTGTTGTTTTTAGAAGTATTTTTTGATGTATTACAAGAAACAAGCACAGATAAAATGATTACTACACATGTCAAAAGACTCAATGATTTCATGAAATTAGGATTTTATATAGTAACATAAGAAAACCATTATTTGAAGTCAAAATAACTTTTTTGTAAAATTGCTAAAAAAAATGAAATTGGCAAGCTATACGTAATAAAAATTTGTTAACCTTAATAATCTAATCATTAAAAAACTTTTTACAAAAAAGCATTGACTAAACAGTCATAAAATTTATCTTTGTTAAATGAAATTAAGTGTAATGTTTCATACTTTGAAGTAATTTTTCAATAATTTCATTCTAAAACGTGATTTTAAATTATTCTAAAAATCTTATGAAAAAAGTAGTCTTCCCATTTCTGTCAATTTGTTTTATGGTATGTGTTTTGCAAGCTAATGCTCAACAAACTGCATCTGAATTTTTTGATATTGGTGTAAATAAAAGTAAAGCAGGTGATTATATAGGTGCTTCACAAGCATATAGTACTGCAATAGCAATGAATCCAGAAAATTCTACGAGTTATTACAACCGTGGTCTTGCAAAACAACAACTGAAAGATCACCGAGGTGCAATTTTAGATTTTGACAAAACAATTGACCTCGACCCAAAAAATTCATTGGCGTATTTGTATCGTGGGAAAAGTAAAAGCGATCAAGAGGATCACCGTTCGGCCTTGCAAGATTATAACCGTACGATTGAGATAAATCCAGAGGATGCTTTGGCTTTCTTGTATCGAGGTATGACAAGAGCAAAATTATTGGACTATCGTCGTGCTATACAAGACTTCTCAAAAGTAGTTGAACTTAATACAGAAGATGATAAAAAATACCAAGCGTATTTTTCTCGTGGTATATGTAAATCTCGTTTAGAAGATTATCAAGGTAGTATAACTGATTTTACAAAATCAATTGATTTGAATCCAAAACGTTCGCAGTCTTTTGCAAGTAGAGGCTACAGTCGCTTGAAAATTAATGATTTTACTGGTTCGATTAAAGATTTTGATGAAGCTGTAAAATTAAACCCAGAAGATAGCGAATCTTTTTTTAACCGTGGTTTTGCTAAAACTAAAATTGAACTTTTCCGTGAAGCAATTACTGATTATGATAAAGCGATTCAACTTGACCCTATAAATGTACGTGCATTTTATGGTAGAGGCTTTTGTAATAGCAAACTTAGTAATCAAAAAGATGCTACGAATGATTTGACAAAAGCAATTGAGGTTAATAACGTAAATATTGATTCTAAGGTTTATTATACAGGTCGTATGACCAAGAATACTTTAGATGAGTTGCGTAATGTTGTCCAGGATAAAAGTAAGATCAATGAGTTTTCTGATGACCGCTCAGAAGCATTTTATAGTCGTGGTATCTCGAAGTTTAAATCTGGTGATGGTAAAGGGGCAATTTTAGATTTAAATAAATCAATCGAATTAAATCCAACTTACTATGAAGCTTATTTTTCTCGTGGTTTGGTTCGTTCATCAATGGGATTACAGAAAGAAGCATTACAAGATTGCTCAAACGCAATCAAATTGAATCCAAAATACAGCGAGGCATATTATGTAAGAGGTATTATCAAACACTCTTTGGGCGATGAAAACGCTGGTTGTTATGATCTTAGTCGTGCTGGTGAATTAGGCTATTCGGCTGCCTATAATGTAATACGTGAATACTGTAACTAAGATTTTATAAATAAAGTTATTTAGAAAAGAATCCGTCCCAAAAGTACTTTTGAGACGGATTCTTTATTACAACTCAATCATAGTCTCATTTTCGCAATGGAAGATAAATTGTACATTTTCTGCTAAATCTGTTTCCGAGAATTTCTTTACTTGCCAATCAAAACCTCCTGCATATTTTTCTGTAATTTTCTCTGCATTTCGCATAATTTCGGCAATGAAAGGGTGTTTTGGTTTTCCAATATTTTGCCCAAAGTCCTGAATATCAGCCTTAAACATTAAATTAACGGGTATTTTGTACATCTGACCGTTGCGAGCAGCACAAATCATTGTTGGCTCATAGGAGGTTGAGGAAGCGTATTCTCCGAGTTTTTTTTGAGCAATTTTATATTCTTCGTCAGTTTCTCCAAAGACAACCGCTACTTTCTTTCTGTTTGCGGCTACACGTTCTTCAATAAGATAATCTATTTTTTCGAGTAAATTGCGTAAAGAAACTGTATTTTTTCCACTACGGATACGTTCACGAACTGACTGACGGACAAAGTAAGTTATTGATTGTGTAACAGTTAATCCAATTTCTGCCATTTGTTTAAAAATCAAAGAAGCAGGCGACATTCCTGGTAAAGTATTAGGGTCGTGTAGTAAGACGCGGCTATCAGGCGTCAAAAACCCATCAATACGCGTGACTACACTAAAGCCAAGATTATTGAAAGTTTTAAGCAAACTTTCGTGAATTTTATGAAGATTTTCAGGACTTGTTTCGACTGGAATACGTTTTTTTGTAACGTTTGATTTGTATTTCGATTTGAAATCAAAAGTAAGATTTTCACCATAAATTTCGGTAGGAGGTAGGGCAACAGCTGTGCCATCATCATGCTGAATAATGCCACAAGAAAACTCTTGTCCAACCACAAATTCTTCAATCATTACATGGTCTTCTGCATTTGCTGAAGTGGCAGTTACCGATTCCAGTGTGAATAATTGAGCGTCCAATTCTTCCATTAGTTCTATTGGATGATGCAATATTTTGCCATTTACATAAAGTGGAAATCCGATTCCTTCATCTAGATTTGATGTTTTTTCCATTAAATGACGCTTTTGGCGATCTGTCATCTTTTCCCAATCACGTTTTAAGAAAGTTACCTCAAAAAAGCATTGTTGAACTGCCTTTGTAAATTCTTCAAGACTTCTTTTGCGTACGATTGCAACTCCAATAGATGATCCTTGATGCGGAGCTTTCACCACAAAAGGAAAACCAATATTGTTAATAAGGTCGGTAAACATTTTTGAGCGGTCAGCCACTTGCCATTCTTCACGAGTAAAAGTGACCATTTTCTTTTTTTGGCCAGTAACGAGCGACATGAGCTTGTTTTGCATCGGTTTGTCAATACCAACCGATGAACCCATCAAGCCAGGCCCCATGTAAGGAATACCATACCATTCTAGTAAACCCTGTATCGCACCATCTTCAGCTTGTGGACCATGCATGATTGTAAAGGCAAAATCCATGATATTCGAAAAATCAGTTGGCTGAATTTGCTTCCCTACCTTATAGATAAGTTTATAAAGTTGGGTTTCATTAAGTTCGCCCAAAGATTCGATATAAACTCTAAAACCACGATTAAGGTTTTTTGAAGGGAAAAAATCACGAATTGATTCTTCATAGAGCAATTCAGGATTTATCTGAATAAAATGCCCTAGGCTATCAACAAATATTGGTATGGGCTCAAAAATAGCCTTGTCAATATGCTCAAAGGCAGTTTTACCGCCTAAATACGAAATTTCTCTTTCTCGAGCTTGTCCACCGAAAAATATACCGACTTTGATTTTGTTTGCCATTATTAAATTTTGTTCACAGGTTTTGGTCTGCAAAAAGTATTCTAAGTTAGATAGTAGGTAAGGGATTCTAGCTATTAGGAAATTGTGATTTAAATATTTTTAAATCACATATCAAGTTTCCAACTGCAAGTTAATAAAAAAGCCACTTGCAAAAACAAGTGGCTGATATTTTTAAATGTAATTTCTATAACTAATACAATTTTGACTTAAAATGCTGGTGTCAGATTCAAGGCTTCAACTTTCTTGATTTCGGGAACAGCCTTCAGAATGGCCTCTTCTAAACTTGCCTTGAAGGTCATGGTTGACATTGGGCAACTTCCACAAGCACCGAGTAGTTCGAGTTTTGCCGTGAAATCTTCGGTTATTTCTACAACTCTTACATTGCCACCGTCGGTCTGTAAATATGGCCTGACACTATTTAAAGCTGCTTCTACTTTTTCAATTAAATTTTCCATTTATCTTATTTTTAGCAAGTATATTTAGTAAAAATGATAAAAAACTTACAGGAGGAAAACGATTTTAAGAATGGGTTGTAGTTACTATCCAGAATTTTTTATTCTGAAAAATGATTAACCATCTAATAAAAACTATTCTTTTGCTTACCCTTATTTGTTGACGATGAACTAAATTATCTTACCTCGACTCTTACAGTTTTTTCGCCTGATGCATTCCTGATTGCTACCTGACGAGCCAAAGATTCGGCTGCATTTTTGAATGCTTCACTTACGATTGGGGTTTCATCCATCATTACAGGGCGACCATCGTCTCCACCTTCACGGATGCTTTGTACAATTGGAATTTGTCCCAAAAGTGGCACATTTAATTTTTCAGCCATGTTTTTGCCTCCATCTTTACCGAATAAATAATATTTATTATCAGGTAATTCGGCAGGAGTGAAGTAAGCCATATTTTCAACGATTCCTAATATAGGAACGTTGATTTGTTGTTGACGAAACATTGAAACTCCTTTCATTACATCTGCCAAAGCTACTTTTTGAGGAGTAGTTACTACTACGGCACCTGTCAATGGCACGGTTTGTACTAAAGTTAGGTGAATATCGCTTGTCCCCGGTGGAAGGTCAATTAAAATATAATCTAAATCTCCCCAATCAACATCTCCAAAGAACTGACGTAAGGCTTGGCTTGCCATTGGCCCACGCCAAACAACTGCACTATCTGCCGGTGTAAGAAAGCCAATTGAAATCATTTTGATGCCATATTGCATGATTGGGGTAATCATATTTTTGCCATCTTTTTGCATGATGAGTGGCTGCATATTTTCTGCACCAAACATTATCGGAATTGAAGGTCCAGAAATATCAGCATCAATGATACCTACTTTTGCTCCTGCATTTTTTAGTGCCATTGCCAAATTAACTGTAACTGTCGATTTCCCAACACCACCTTTTCCCGATGAAATTGCAATAATATTTTTTACACCAGATAGAACTGGAGCATTATTGCGAACTGATGTTACATCAGCGGTCATATTTATCGTTACTTTCACATCAGAATTTAAATGTTTATGAATTGCTTCAGTACAGTTTTTCTTGATGAGTTCTTTCAGCGGACAAGCCGGCGTAGTAAGCACTACAGTAAAAGTAACCTGATTGATACCTACTTCTATGTCACGAATCATGTTGAGCGTAACAAGGTCTTTTTTTAAATCGGGCTCCTCAACTGTACTGAGGGCTTGTAGTACTTTTTCTTTCGTGATGGTTAGTTCTCCCATTATTTTTGTTGTACATCGAGCAAGTAAGAATCTTGCTAAACGAGTCTAAATTATTACTTTTCCTTTAAAAATTGAGACCTCTGAGCCGGTGGCCAAAAGTACCGATGAGGGTGATGCATCTTTTAAAAAAGCGAAATCTTGTCCATAAAGTTCCTTAAAATTACATAAGATTTGTGAGTTTCGCACACGGTGGATATTCCATCTTTGATGCTGAACTTGATACTCATTGGTTTTGATGGATGTAGAACTCGCATAACCCCAATAATGTTCGGTGATAAACTCTTCTTCGCTTCCTACTTCAATGGGTATTATTCCTGCCTCGGCATCGACTTGAATATGATTCCAGCCCGATTTTGATTTCCAGGAATATTTTACAAATATTTGACTATCAGTAGTTTTTATTTCGTGCTTACAAGGGTGAGTAGCATATTTTTCATTGTAGAGTGTGTTGGCTATGATAGTTATCATGGCCTTCGGAACGATTTCTTTGATAAAAACTACCCCTCTTTTCCATTCTCCATTGTCATTATAGCGTACGTAGAAGCGTAGATTTACTTCATCGAAATTTGTGTGAAAAGGAAATTTTATGCCCAAAACTTTGGTTTCTAGAAACTGAAAACCCACAACACTGATGTAACAACGACCATTCCAGAAGTCAAGCTCGGTTTTGTAAGGTAAATAATTTTTCAAAATTTCGGGTGAAACTTCGTAGTTTGCCATTAGGAGATTGCTCCAATGGGCTTTTAGAAAGGTTTTACCGAACATGTTTTTGTTTAATAATGGATGAAGGAAATTTGAAAAGTAATTGAATTAAAACAAAAAATCAGTGCGAATGTTCACCCTGATTTTCTAAATAAAAAGTTTGTAATATCAATTTAAGCCTCAATTATTTGCGAACGTACTGTTTCTATTTCGTTACTTACATCTATTTTTTTACTTAAAACATTCAATTTTTCGAGTATATCAATTAGGAATTTTTGATGGGCAGGATTCTCAGTTTGAATTGGGCGATGATTAAGTGACATTTTTATTTTTTTCCATTCTTTAAAGAAGTTAGTTAGGTCTTCGGTAAAGTAGGTTTGGGCAAATTTTTCGAAAATATACTCTTCCGCTTGTTCGTTTGGATGAATCATATCTGATGCGTAAAAACGATAATCACGCAAATCGTCCATCATGATTTCGTAGCTCGGAAAATAGTGCACATTATCGAAATCTTGTTCCAAATGATAGCATGCGGTGCGTAATATGCTTTTGCTGACCGAATTTAGCTGCAATGTCTCACGGGTATGACGTACAGGACTGACTGTCAACAAAATCTTGATTTTATTATTTTGCATTTTCAAGGAATCATACATTAAGCGAAAACGTTGTATAATTTCTTGTACGCTAAGAATCTCTTTTTTGAAACTTGTTGCAGGCATTTTATGACAATTGGATACTACCTGTCTATTTTCTATAAGTTGATGAACGATTGAAGTTCCGAGTGTTATCACCAAGAAATTTGCCTTACGCAAAAATTGATTTACATTTTTATGGGTAGTATTGAGTTCAAATTCAAGTTCTTCTTTTGATTTTCCATAAAACTTGGAATGAAAATCATAATGCTGCCAAACACCGTTATTTTCAAGAAATAAATGTTTGAAAACTGGTTGATTCTGTAAACTATGGCTTATCAATTTGAAAATTGAAGACGGGTTAAATACAGTCCCATAAGGATTACTGAGACATTGTAATTTGTAATCAGTAAGCTGATCTCCTATGACCTCGGAGAAACACGAACCAACGGTCATAATTTTAGAGTCAGTGCTGATTTTGAGGCGAGTTGGAGCCACTTCAATTTCAGTACGAAAATCCATTTTGTCTGTATTTTGGGGTTTGTTTTTTTGGAATACTAATTGATTGATTATCAATAGTTTGCGAAAGTAAATCTAACACTTTACACTTCCAAGCTATTTTCAAAAAAAATGTTTTTAGAAACACTTTATTTTTGACTACCAACTCACTATGTTTTAATTTGAAAATATGAAAATTGTATTTCAAAATTGAATTCACCTTTCTAAAAAATCTTTTATTTCTACTTGGCTTTTTTTATTCATTTGCAGAATATAATTATCCACTAGTTGAATGCTATATTTTTATTCAACTGAGAATATGGATTGCCAACATACGCCTCGGAATAGGCATTTTATCGATGATATTTATCAAAATGAGGTATTTTAGTAAAGCAATGGTTTCGAAGAGTAAATCATTCGTAGTCTGTTTAAGTTAATAAAATTTTAGCTTTTTTGAAAACAAAATTTCATAATCATTAAAAAAGTAATTCTGATTGGAAATAAATTTGATTAAATCTTGAGTAAAAATCTAATGGATACATGATAAGAATATATGCTTGGCATTAAAATTCCTACACATTTTTTAATTTGGGCAACTTCTTTGAGAACTTTCTCGTCTATTATATTAAATCAAACAGAGTCAAACCAAATGAAAAGATTTCTTCTTTTTTCCTTAATTCTTCTAAGTTTTATATCGCAACATATTCAAGCTCAAGATGCTCCCAAATTGACCGAGGAGAACACGAAAATCATTAAAAATGAGTTTTACAATAATATCTCTTTACCTGTGATTTTGTTAGACTTGGAAAAAAAATATTCATTGAAACTTCTTTATGATAAAGAAGCCCTTAAAGAATTTAATGTTACACATTGGTTCGAAAATCAGACCATTGAATCGGGGTTAAAGACAATTCTTAAGAAACTTCCACTAAAGTATTTTATTGATGACAACGGTTTTGTAAACATTGTATCCAAAACCATGAGAATTGAAACTTCGGTCGATAGACAGTTTAATGGTAAACCCGAGAAAACAAATTTTACGCTTACAGGCCGAGTGGTTGATGTAATTAATGGTGAAAATTTACCTTTTGCTTCAATATTAGTAAAAGGAACATCAATTGGAGTTCAAACAAACGTCGATGGCTATTTTACTTTACAAAAAGTGCCTGCTGATACTATGACGCTTGAAGTGAGCTACATTGGTTATCGTACAAGAAGTTTTCATCTAAATCCAAAACTTAATGTTAGTGACCTTAAAATAGAGGTAGAACCTGCCGTTGATATGTTAGATGAGGTAGCAGTTGAGGCTGAAAAATCTGAAGTTTTGAAAGCGAATGAGGTTGTTGGAATGATAAAAATGACGCCCAGAAACATTGCTAAATTGCCAAATTTAGGTGAGCGTGACCCTTTTCGTGCTTTTCAATTGATGCCAGGTGTTAGTGCTTCAAATGAATCATCATCGGGGCTTTATGTCCGTGGTGGAACTCCCGACCAAACGCTTGTACTTTATGATGGTTTTACAGTTTATCACGTTGACCACCTTTTTGGTTTTTTCTCAGCCTTTAATTATAATGCCATCAAAGACATTCAACTTTATAAAGGTGGTTTTGATGCAAAATTTGGAGGTAGAATTTCTGCAGTTGCCGAAATCACTGGAAAAGATGGTAACAAAAAAGAGTTAAATGCGGGTGCAGATTTGAGTTTGTTGAGTACGAACGCCTATATCGAAACACCTCTTGGGTCAAAGTTTACATTTTTGGTGGCCGCTCGAAGGTCATACAAAGGACCAATATACAATAAGCTGTTCAAACGTTTTACCGGTGAAAATCAAACACAAGCTCAACAACAGCTAGGGCCTGGGGGCTTCCCCGGCGGTGGTCGTTTCGGGAGTTTTGCTACCACGCAAACGGCCAGTTCATATTTCTATGACCTTAATTCAAAACTAACTTTTACCCCAACAAAGAAAGATATTCTTTCGTTGAGTTTATATAATGGCACTGATAATATGGATAATTCAGCCAGTTCAAACTTAGGAAACTTAGGAGGTTTTGGTGGTAGAAATATTGGATTAAATACATCCAATACTGATGTGTCGAACTGGGGTAATTTGGGAGGAAGCCTGAAATGGTCGAGACGATGGAGTGACAAGTTTTATAGTAATTCATTAATATGTTACTCAAACTATTATAGTACTCGCGATAATAGCCGAACGATAACCACTAACCGAGACGGCATTAGTCGAGAAGTGAAAATCGGACAAATAGAGGAAAATAATCTGAATGATTTTACAATCAAGACTGATTTTGAATGGAAGATTTTAAAAGATAATCAGTTAGATTTTGGATTACAGTACACTAAAAATTACATCAAATATACTTATAGTCAGAATGATACGATTTCGGTTCTGGGTAGAAACGATAAGGGAGCAACGACCACTTTTTATGTGCAGGATAATGTAAAATTCTTAGATGGTCGTTTGCATTTAATGCCGGGTGTTCGTGTAACAAATTTTGATGTTACTAAGAAAAACTACATTGAACCACGTTTTTCTGCCAATTTTAATCTTACTAAAAAGTTTAAACTCAAAGGAGCTGCAGGAGTATATTATCAATTTGTTAAACAAATCAATCGTGAAGATATTTCTCAAGGGAATCGAAACTTTTGGGTGCTTTCAAATGAAGAGTCTTTACCAGTTACAAAATCAAATCACTTGATTTTGGGTGGAAGTTATGAATTGCAAAATTATCTTTTTGATGTTGAATTTTACCAAAAGAGTAGTTCAAATATTACAGAATATACCCTGCGTTTTGTTCCAAAAGTTGGGAGAGGGCTAAGTGCCAGCGAAACTTTTTTCAATGGTTCGGAGACAGTGAGAGGAGTTGATATTTTGATACAACGAAAGTTTGGAGATTTTAATGGCTGGATAGGCTACACTTTAGCCGAAGCTAAACGAAATATTACTGCTTTTTCAGATAAAGCTTATTATTCTGACCAAGATGTAAGGAATCAGTTTAAGGCAATAGCCTCTTACAAATACAAAAGATGGGATTTGGCTGCCACTTGGATTTATTCGACTGGACGCCCTTATACATCAATCTTAGGAGCGTATCAACTTATACTTTTAGATGGCTCTGTCAAGAATTTTACAAATCCATCTGATAAAAACGCCAATCGTTTTCCTACCTACCATCGTATGGATGTTTCGGCTACCTATAATTTTAGTTCACACTTTAATATAGGCTTCTCAATTTTTAATCTTTATAATCGAGCTAATACCTGGTATAAACGTTTTCAAGTTATTACCCAGGATGAGATAACAGCTTTGCAAATTACAAATGTGAAGTACCTAGGAATTACACCGAACCTAACACTAAGTTGGAAACTAAGATAATTTGACAATTGATTGATGGTTTTAGTTAGAGGAAGAAATTTTAAAAGAAATATTATGAAAAAAACGTATAGAATATTATTATTTGCTACAATTCAAAGCATTTTTTTGGCTTGTACCGAAACAAACAATGTAATAAATCCGGGGGATAAGCCCGTAATCGAAGCATATTTAGCTCCAAATCACCCAGTAAGTTTGAAAGCTTACACCGAAATTCCTTACTCAGAATCTTCCGAAGGAGTTTCCAAAGCGATTGACGGGCTGTCTATTAAGATAATTGGAAATAATGGCAAAACCTTTGTTTTGAAATCAGTTGGAAATGGTATTTACGAATCAGGTGCTAAAGAATTGATTGGAGTGGCCGGTACGACCTATTCCTTAGAGTTTGATTATAAAGGTAGAAAAGTGACGGCCTCGACCGAAATTCCTGCAAAACCAATTAGTTTTGCGAGCGATAAAAAAGAAATATCTCGTACACAAGTTGATTTATCTGCTGGTTTTCAAGGAGGAATTCGCCCCCCTGGTGGAGGTTTTAATGAACAGAATACATCAGTTAATCTTACTTGGAGCAATCCAAATAAATATTATCATTTTGTAGCAGTCGAAAATATCGAAACAGACCCCATTCAGATTTTAATTCCTCCGACAGGGAGGACTTTTCCAAACTTTAGGTTTTTTAACGAACCACTTACGGGTATTGGTAATGAAGTACGTTCACAGAGTTTTCAGTATTTTGGAAAGCACAATATTATTTTATATCGTGTAAATCCCGAATATGCCGCACTTTATCAGTCGAGTGGTACAACTTCTCAGAACCTCAGTACTCCTCCAACAAGTATCATTAATGGCTTAGGAATATTTACTGGTATTAACGCGGATACCATAAAATTTGTGGTGAATAAGAATTAAGAAAGTAGGATATCTGTTTTTTTTAGATTTAAAATAAAAGGGTTGGATTTACCAACCCTTTTATTTTAAATCTTACTCTTCTTCAGCTCCAAATTGTCCACCTGAACTGATATTGCTGCCAAAGAAAAGAGCATTTAAGAAAAGTTTGTTAGTTCCAAACCAAGTTCCTCTGAAATTTGGGTCATCAGAAAATAATATCGCACGACCACTACCTTCGTAACTAATATTGATAGCAGCCGAATTAGCAATTCGCTTCAAAGATTCTGGGTGTACATAGCCCGTAATTCTCGGATTTTGGGTATAAACCAAAACCGAATTTGCGGCTCCAGTACTTCGTTCCAAAACCGTATTATTATTTCTATAAATAGCCATTTTTTTGCTCGTATAACCGAAACCAATTGGGCTAGTAATATCAAGTTCAGCCTCAAAAATACCTCCTCCAGTTTGTTTTGCACCTTCAGAAGCTTGTAAGTCTTCATAGTTGATTCGAACCTTATTGCGACTACTATCAGGTTTAGCTTCACGAAGTTTTTCTTTCACAATCTCTTGTTTTACTGCCCATTCTGTACCAGTTTTTAGAGTAATCAACGTTCCACCATTAGATACCCATGCTTTTAGTTTCTGAGTTGAAGGTTTGTCCAAAGCAGCATAGTTACCTCCAACCAGCACAATCGTGTTATAACGATTGATATTCAGACGAGCAAAATTATAAACTTCTACTTTCGTTATTGGCATACCGATTTTTGTGTCCAATAAATGCCAAACTTCGCCTGCTTCTGATGCCGTAACGCCACCTCCTACAAGCATCATAGCCTGTGGTTTTTTGACAGTTTGAAAACTATTACTTCCTAAATCAATACCCGATGTACTAAATCCTGTTGAGACTGGTTCAATTGTAACGCCAGTATTTTGCGAGATTTGTTTCAATTTCTGATACAACTCCTCCGAATTTAGTTGCTGTTTTTGTACAGAAATCAACAAAGTTCCATGACCGTATTCTTTTCCTCCAATACTAAACCTCTTGAAAGATGTTTTTGTAAGTATTTGATTATTAAGCAATTGGTTGAGGGCTTTTGGTGCATAATAATCTGTCCAATCAATCAAATACGCATATTCACTCTTGGTGAGTGGGGCTGGAGAAGGCTTTATATCTGATTTGGTGATACGTTGGCCTTTTTGAAAAGCACCTTTTAACTCGGCATGTGGAAGTCCATAAGCCAGAGCTAAATTCCAAGCCGAAGCATCATAAAACAAGCTATCGGCAAAAGTGCTTGGGCGGTCAAAAATTGAGCGAACCATTAAAAACTGAGGTTGTGCCGAAGGAATTACTACTGCTTTCCCTTTCTTGAAAGTCGAGCCATTTTCCGTAACATCTCCCGTTAATTGATAAAATTCAATGTTATGTTGCAGCAATAAATCCCAAAAGGCACGATTTCTACTTTGGTCATTTGCATCACCAATTATGTAAGCTTTGGTTGCAAATTTTTGCCCTTGAGCAATCGTTTCTAAAAAGAAATTGCGTTGATGCTTTAAAAGGTTCTCTTTTTCAATCAAAGAAGCACGAACTGTAGCCAATGCATTGATAAGCTGATTTCTGACCGTAAAACCAAAAGTTAAGTCGCCATTTTGGCTTTCTTGCACGTGTCCACGAGAACTTGCTTGCTCAAACAAAAGTCCCAAGCCACCTTCCATATCAGGATAGCTCGACCCATACCCAGGGTAAAAATTATCAAACGATTCTTTGGTATAATACAGCGATCCAATTTCGTTCATAGCTTGCTCAAAATACTTGGCAAATCTGCTGTTTAAGTCACGATAAACTGATTTAGGTACAAGTGGATTTTCGGCATTTTCTTTTGTTGGTTCAAAGAAATGCGAAGCATTCGTTCCCATTTCGTGAAAATCAGTAACAACATTAGGCAGCCATTGATGATAAAACGCCAAACGATTTCGACTTTCAACATTTACCGCCAAATACCAGTCACGATTCAAATCAAACCAATAATGATTCGTGCGTCCACCAGGCCAAACTTCGTTATGTTCACGGTCGTTCGCATCGGCCACCATTGGTTCACCTTTGTGCATATTTGCCCAATGTGTATGGCGATCACGTCCATCTGGATTTATGACAGGTTCCATCAAAATCACGGCATCTTTTAGCCATCCGAGTGCTTCGGGGTCTTCGGTTGCGGTCAAGTAATAAGCCGTTAGAATTGAAGCCTCACCACCCGAAGGCTCATTGCCGTGTACATTGTATCCCAACCAAATAATAGCAGGAGCTTTCTTGGTATCAGGCATAGGCTTACCTGGGTCAGTGATGCTCAAATGTTCTTTTCTGATTTCCTCCAAACGTTTGATGTTTTCAGGAGTAGAAATAGTAACGATGATTTGCTCACGATGCTCATTAGTTTCGCCGATTTTCTGAACCGTTACTCGGTCAGAAACTCGATCGAGTTCACGCATATACTCCACCAACTTATCATGACGTGTATGGTGCGAACCAATGCCATAACCTAAAAACTGTTCGGGTGTTGGAATTGTAGGATTGAGTTGTTTTTTAGGAAAGAAATAATCGGTTTGGGCAAATGAAATGGCAGAAATGCCCAGAAAGTAAACAAACGTTAGAAGTTTCTTCACGGTGATTTTAGGGTTTAGTTTGAGATGAATAAAGTTAGGAAAAAAGCCTAAGATTTTGTTAGTCTTGTTAAAAAGTTTGGTGTTTATTCTTGATTATCTAGCAAAAGTCTATATTTTTCTGGTTTAGAGCCAGATCGTTCAATTATTTTTCTTGCTTCTAAATCAAGCTTTACGGTTTCGCCATACCATTGAATTCCACCCTCAAAAGTATCTTTTAGATTTTCATAAATAGCTTCCATCAGTTCGGTATGTGTTGGCTCTGTTTTGCTTAAAATAGAAAGAATATTCTCTTTTATGACAAAATATTTCTCCAGAGAAATACGCTTGTTTGTTTTTCCTGCTTGTGGGTGAAGTGTCTGTATTTGTTCGCCTTTCATGTACAAAAATTAAAAGTCATTCATTTTAAAAAAAATCTTTTATTCTTTCAATACATAAATAGCATCTAAATTTCTACCAAATCCATCATAATCTAGTCCATAGCCTACCACAAACTTATTTTCAATCTCAAAACCAACGTAGTCGAGTTTTAAAGGGACTTTCAATGCTTCTGGTTTGAAAAGCATCGTCATTATTTTTATTGAAGCAGGTTTTTCTGACGCCAATTGCCCCAAAATCTCTTGCATTGTCATGCCCGTATCTACAATATCTTCAACAATTATAATATCTCGGTTCTGAATTTCTTCTTTTAAACCCAAAATCTGTTTTACTTTGCCAGTAGATTCAGTACTTTGATAAGACGAAACTCTGATAAAAGTAATTTCACATTCAATATCAATAGATTTGAAAAGGTCGGCCACAAACATAAACGAGCCATTCAAAACTCCAATCAATAATGGATTTTTTCCTACATAATCTTTGTTTATTTCTTGGGCGAGTGTTTTTATACGTTCTTGAAGAGTGGTTGAATTGATGAAAGGTACGAACGATTTATCTCTGATTTGTTTCATTTCGGGGGTAATTTTAGAACTGATGCAATTTAAGAAAATGATTTGACTTTTTAGGAGGGTTAAACAAAGTCTTCTTTGGGCGATATTCGCTTGAACCAAAGTCTTCCATTTGAAAATTTTAAAATAATTTTAAGAAAATTTTAAGTTTATATAATTTGAAAACCAAACGGGCGTTATTGATGCATAAAAGCTATTTTATGAAAACCGTGAAAAAGATCTTAGTGAAGATAAGTAACAGAAATTTGTTTGTTTTGCTATTGTTGAGCCATTTTGCAGAGGCACAATTTTCGTGGTTTGGTGGGAGTACAAAAAAGAAACAACATGAAGTTTTGTTGGCCAATCGTGCGATTCAAATTGAAGCTACGCAGGCCATCAATAATATGTACAATTTTAAATACGATGCTGCCGAGCGTGATTTTAAATGGTTGACAGTCAAATATCCAGAGCATCCGATTGGCTTTTTCTTGTTAGGACTAAACGAATGGTGGAAAATCGTACCCGATACCAAAGACGAAACGCATGACGATAAATTTATTGCCAACATGGATAGGGCCATTGATTTAGCCGACGAAATGCTCGACGACGATGATGGCGATAAAGAAGCAGCGTTTTTTCAAGCAGCTGCTTACGCATTCAAAGGGCGTTTGCACTCAGAGCGAGGAAATTGGATAAAAGCAGCTTGGGACGGCAAACAAGCCATGAAATATTTGGATAAATGTCGTGGTTTTGGTGATTTCAGCCCCGAATTGGCTATTGGTGACGGACTTTACAACTATTATTCAAAATGGATTCCCGAAAATTATCCATCGCTCAAACCGATGTTGATATTCTTTCATAAAGGCGTCAAAGCACAGGGAATCAAACAGTTGGAATATGTGGCGTCAAATGCTTTTTATACTCGAATGGAAGCAAAGTATTTTTTAATGCAAATCTATTCGATGGAAAATCAGCACCAGAAAGCCTACTTTGAGGCTGTTCAAATGCACACAATGTATCCTGAAAATTCGTTTTTTCACCGTTATGCGGCTCGGACGGCTTTTATGCTTGGAAAATCTGAAGAAGCCGAAAAACTCGCCGAAGAATTATTGGCCAATGTCAACGTAGCAAAATTTGGTTATGAAAGTACCGCTGGGCGTTATGCAGCCTATATATTGGGATATATCAATTATAATTATAAGCGAGATTTACCCAAAGCCAAAGAATATTATCAAAAAACCATTGATTTTGCTTTGCAAAATGATTCGAAAGATTCAGGCTATTTTATAGGTGCAAACCTTACATTGGGTAAAATTGCCAGTGCAGAGAAAGATTATGTAAAAGCACTTCAATATTACAATATCGTAACAAATAATGCCGATAAAAAACTCGAAACCTATAAAGAAGCCAAGAAACTTTTAGAAGATACAAAAAAGTTGATGCAGACTGATAATAAGAAAAAGAAATAAAATTTTATTGATTGATAAAAGTACTTTTGAGTGTATTTTTGATGAAATTTTGTGACAATATGCTTAAAAAATTTTTAATACTAACGCTACTCATTTATTCAATAATAGCCTTTCCAATAGGAAAGGGTTGGGTGAGTTTTCTTCAAGCTCAATCCATCATTCGTGGGCCATATTTACAACAATTAGGTCAGAATGGTGTCATTATTCGTTGGCGAACAAATGTGCCGACTAGTAGTAAAATTATTTTCATTAGTGAAGAGGATGATAAAAAAGCAAGTAAGATAATGGATTTTGTTGGACAACCAGCTCTTACGACAGAGCATATTATTCAGTTGTCTAGTTTAAAACCAAATACAAAATACTTATACTCTGTTGCAACAAACGACAAAACTTTATCTATAAGTAAAGATTACTATTTCATTACAGCCCCCTCTCCAACCGACAATCGACCGATAAATATTTGGGCAATGGGAGATTTTGGGGATGACTCTAAGGAAGCCTA
The DNA here is from genome assembly GCF_937903345.1 of uncultured Emticicia sp. Classification (GTDB taxonomy): domain Bacteria; phylum Bacteroidota; class Bacteroidia; order Cytophagales; family Spirosomataceae; genus Emticicia. The sequence continues at coordinate 575,309 of NZ_CALCZQ010000030.1, forward strand.
TATAAAAAATCAAACAGCCGTAAAAGAACAATATCTCAAAAATAAATCAAACCATACTGATTTATGGCTTTGGTTGGGTGATAATGCCTATTGTTGCGGCACTGATGTTGAGTATCAACGCCAAGTATTTGATTTTTATGGCAGTAAAATTTTTGGTAATACACCTTTTTTTCCAGTACCTGGCAACCATGAGTATTATGAAACTGCGACTGCTCAAGTAGATAAGAAAATTAATTATTACAATATAATTAATGTACCCTCTGAGGGTGAATTAGGTGGCTTGGCCTCGCGGACTAAAGAATATTACTCTTATAATTTTGGAAATATTCACTTTATTGCCCTCGACTCTTATGGTTTAGATGAAGGTAAATATAGGTTAAATGACCCCCAAAGTCGACAATATAAATGGCTTATCAATGATTTAGAAGCTAATAAAGGCAAATCCCTTTGGACAATTATAACTTTTCACCACCCACCCTATACGAAGCGTTCGCATGATTCTGATGGTGAACTTGATTTAGTTGCCATCAGGGAAGGATTAGTGCCAATTTTTGATAAGTATAAGGTAGATTTGGTGTTGAATGGGCATAGCCATTCATACGAACGTTCGCATTTAATGAAAGGCCATGTTGGAAAATCTTTCACTTTCAACGATTACATTCATCCAACCCAATGGGCCAATGGGAAATATGAGAAAAAAGCTGACTCTCGACCATATATCAACAAAGATGAAGGTACAATTTATTGTGTAGTAGGTTCGGCTGGTCGCCTCGATTGGAATGGCGACCCAAATCCGCATGCAAGTTCTGTATATGCTAATATTTCGATTGGCGGTTCGTTGCTTTTTACTATCAACGACAATCGGCTTGATGCTCGTTGGGTAGCTACCGATGGTATAATTCGAGATAATTTTACAGTTTTTAAAAATGTTAATAAAAATGAGAAAAAAACCGTTGAATACGGCCAAATTCTGCGTCTGACTTCTTCTTGGAAAGGCTCACATTTGTGGTCAAATGGTGTTAATAATAAGGATTTTATTGAGTTTTCTCCACGAAAAGATACGCTTATTTCGGTGGTAGATTCTTTAGGCTTCCTAAAAGATAATTTCCAAATTTCAGTTTTACCTCAACCGATTGTTGCAACCGAATTTCCAGAAAATGTACAACTATGTATCAAAAATAATGTAAATGTGCCATTTTCAGTAAAAAATACGCAAATGGATAAATGGGAATATCAACTCGAATTGTCCGATGCCAATGGTTCGTTTACAAAACCTTTGATTCTGGGAAAAGCAAATAAAAGCCCGTTTCAGATAATTTTGTCAGATGCTTTGCCAGAAGGGAAAAATTACCGCTTTAGAGTAAGAACCAATGTAGATTATTTTGAGGAACTTCCAGGTAAAAGTTTTTCAATTAGTACACCAGCCTCAGTCGGTTTTGTAGGTAATAAAATGATGCCTTTTGATACCCTTGTATCGCTAAATTTAAGATTCGCTGGAACTCCGCCATTTACATACAAAATTACTTCTTTACCACAATCTACTACCTCATTAAAAGAGATTAGTTTAAAGGTAAAACCATTATTAGCCACTACTTACATCATCGAAAAAATTAGTAATCAATGCGGAGTTGGTGTGATTTTGCCAGAAAATATTGTTAGTGTTTTAGCACCCTTGGGTAATGAAGAAGTTACTGAAAAAGTTAGAATATTCCCTAATCCAACTTCAGATGAAATTACGATTGAGAATCATTCCGCCGAACCAATTATTGGAACTTTAACTATTAAAGATGCAAGGGGAAAGCAAGTATTACAAAAGAATATCTCATTTAATCAAATTGATAAAGTTTCATTAAACGATTTATCTACAGGTATATATATAATCACTATTAAGTCTCCAAGTTTGATATTCAGCAAGAAAATTATTAAAAATTGATTGATAAACTACCATAAAAAAGCTCTAAAATTATTCATTTTAGAGCTTTTTTGTATAAATATTAGCAGTTTCTGTTGATTCAAACGTGGACTAAAGTAGGTGTCTATCAAGGTACAGGCAAAACTTGTGTATCTTTGAAAGTAGAGAGAATCACCATAGTTTGAGTGCTTGCTACTTCTTCAATTTCATTGATGGTTTCCATGATAAGTTTTTGATAAGAGTTTATATCTTTTGCAATAACTTTTAGTAAAAAATCACAAGAGCCAGTTACGTGATGACATTCGATGATTTCTGGCACTGTAGAAATTTTTTCTACAAAAGCTTCACTCACTGCTTTTCTATGTCCTGCAAGCGATACTTGCACAAATGTCATAACCCCAAGACCAACTTTTTCTCTATCTATTTGAGCATGGTAACTTTTTATGATACCCGAAGTTTCTAATTTTTTTACCCTTTCGAGGGTAGGTGCAGGAGATAAACCGATTTCTTTTGAAAGTTGAGCGTTGGTAATTTTACCGTTACTTTGTAGTATTTCCAGAAGGCTGTGGTCTATCTGGTCAAGTTTGTTAATACTCATTTGGAGTAATTGTTTTATTGGAAGTGCAATATATTATTTGGTTCAAAGTTACCGCTTTTTTGAATTAATCAATTATAAATTTTGAAAAATTAACAAAAAAGAAAACTTATTTTGGAAAAATCGACGAAAACAGAAGTTAGGCCAATTATTATCGTTTTGACACTTTATTAAATGATATACTCCGCTGACGGCTGCATTTATGTCTAAAATCATCTATCATTGATTTGGCTAAATGTTTCGTATTTCGGCCTTGAACACGCTCTCTCCACATTCGCCACGACGAAGGTTTCATTTCTCTTCTCATCAATTCAATCACTTCTTGTTCTTTCAGACCAAATTGTATTTCAATCGCCTCAAATGGCGTTCGGTCTTCCCAAGCCATTTCTACAATTCTATCTTTATCGATGTCGATTAAAGCTTTATATTTTTCTTTTGAATTCATAAAAATCAATCTTATTTTATTCTAAATAACAAAAGCGATAAAAGATTGTTTTATGAAAGAGAGTTTTATAGTTGAAATTTAGAATTGTAGTGCTAATCAATGAAAGGAGTAAAAAAAGAAAACCTTCCATCGAAAATTTGTATCACCTGTGAAAGACCTTTTACATGGCGAAAAAAGTGGGAGAAAGTATGGGATGAAGTCAAGTATTGTAGCGACGCTTGTCGGAGAGCTAAAAATGTCTTAAAGTAATTCTAATGAAGGATTCCAAAAATGTTTTTCAAATTCAACAACCTGATTTTTTTCAATTTTAATACCTTCATTTTCTAATAATTCTTGCATTAAACTATCTTTAAAATGATGTTTTCCTGTTAAAATGCCATTTCTATTTAAAACTCGATGGGCAGGAACATCGAACATACCGTGACATGCATTCATTGCCCATCCTACCATTCTTGCTCCACCTCCACCAAGATAGTTAGCAATAGCACCATAGCTTGTTACACGACCCGATGGAATAAGCCGGACAATATCATAAATTTCATCAAACCTATTTTCAGCCATTTTTAATTATTTATACTCAAAAGGCACAGAGTTGCAAAGGTTCAGAGGTGAGCATCGCTCGGCACAAAATGCTGATAATGAATCAATTAAGTGTCTGAATTTTCGCAAAATATTTTTTTTGGTTATGTTTAAACGTCGACAAGTGGCCACACTATATGTACTAAAGCTTTCCAATGTTATTTAATTTTAAATAACTGATATTTTAAATAAAATTTCTAATTTAGGGTTTGGGGGTAATTTCATTTTCAAGTTGCTTATACCATTCTTCTCCATAAGCTCTTATGAGTGGTTCTTTCAAGAATTTATAAACAGGCACACCCAGTTTTTCTCCCAACGAACATGCATCGTTGCATATCGACCAACGGTCATAGTTGAGTGCATGGTAGTTTTCGTATTTAGTGATTCGTATAGGATAAAGGTGGCAAGAAATTGGTTTTTTCCAAGAAATTTTTCCATCCAGATAAGCCTGTTCGATTCCACATTTCAATATCTTATTTTCGTCATATATAGCGTAAGCACATTCTTTATCACCAATTGTGGTTGTGGAAAAATCTCCTTCCCAATCTTTGATATATTTGCCTTGCTCTTCTATAGCTTTAATGCCTTCGGCTGAAAGATAGGGTTTTACATGCTCGAAAACTTCTTCTAAAATAGCGAGTTCTGATTGTTCCAATGGAGCTCCCAAATCACCTTCTACACAACAAGCACCTTTGCATTTTTCTAAATCACAAATAAACATTTTGTCAGCAACATCATCACTAATACAGGTATTATCTATTAAAATCATTGTATTTTCTATTGAATAAAAACCTAAAATGGTTTGAAAATTGGTGAATGTATTTAAAAATATTTTTTTAAATACAAAAAAAACATATGAATGAGGTGATCTTTCAATGCACTGATAAAAATAGGAATGAGATTATTATTTTATGATTAATTTCTGTCCGAGTTTTACATTTTGGTTTTTCATATCATTCCATTCCTGAATTTGTTTTATTGCTACCCCATACCTTTTTGAAATGCTGTAGAGCGTTTCCCCCATTTTCACAACATGTGAAGTTGTTAGAGTTGCTGGTTTATTTGTTTTCTTATCAACAATAGCGTGAACTTCCTTAGACTTTTTCACAATCAATGTTTGGCCAACTTTTATATGTTCGTTTATAGTGATATTATTTAATTCGGCTAATTCTTTTACTGAAACATTATATTGACGAGCAACACTGTAAAGTGTCTGTCCAATATCAACCTGATGTACATCTGAAATTGATGTTTTTTTAGGGGATGGCGTAGAAGTTTGTTTGACTGGTTCAATTACGCTAGTCGGAATTGGGTTTACAGGGGTATTTTTCACCACGGCTGGTGGAGTTGGGGTTACCAGTGCATTCTTTATTTCAGTTGGTATTACATCATCTCTATCTGAAATTACAATAATATCATCTTCCTCTCTTGACTGGGTGCGATTGTTTTTCTTGCCAATTTCCTCAACAATTACAATTTCTGGAATTGTAGGATTTTCTATTGGCTGAGTTGGTTTTTCGGTATTTTCCTGCGGAGGAGTATCTTTTACTAATGCCTTTTCTTCTATGCCGTCATATCGCTCTTTGATTGGTAACTTTTGCAATTCTTCACTGTCCTTATCATTTATATATTCTATTTCTTGGTCTTTCGAACGTCTTTTTTGTAAATACACGACTCCTCCTTTTTGAATTGTTTGAAGGGTATTCATTCGATTAAAATGAAGCAAATTCTTCATTCGAATGCCATACATTTGGGAAATCTGCCACATTGTTTGGCCTGTTTCCACAATATGATTAAGAACTGGCCCTTTTTGGTCTTTTTTCTTCAAATAGTAGATTTTTCCTTCTTCGACAAATTCTTTATCAGTCATATCATTGTAGTGAAGAAAATCACTAATTTTAATTTTGCTACTTTTTGCCAAAGAAGCTACATCATCGCCTGCTTTTGCCAAAATACCTTTTTTGCCGTTTATTTCATAGAAAATTGGCTCTTCATCTAAGGCTGAAACTGCCGTAATACGTTTTAAAACCGGGAAAACTGAATTGGTGGTCGCTAATTCACTCCGAAGATTAAGTTTTGATTGAATAATCTCTAAGTTTTCGGCAGGTACCAAAATTGCTACTGAATACTCTTTGTCGGTCGGAATAGTCTCCGTAATTAGCCATGAATTATATTTTTTTAATTCATTAATGTCAATGTTTGCAGTTGTGGCAATGTCACCTAGTGTTTTGCCTTTGGTTTTTTTATATTCAACAAACGAAAAACGTGATTCTTTAAGACGATTAATTTTAAACTCAAAAGCAATACGATGTGCAATTGAGATAAGTAAGTAGCGGTCGGTTTGAGCATTAAAATTTACTTCGTTGGCATAAGACCATTGAGAAGGTACGATTTTGCTGATGCCAGTTGCCCCAAGAGAGTAAGAAAAAAGTGAGGAAATCCAGTTTTTATAAATAAGATTATTACGTTTTAGATATAATGCTGCACCTCTGGTTGAGGCATAAATGTTTTTACGTTCGTCGATTTCTTTGTCAACTCGTAAGCCAACCTCTTGAGCTGTTGTGGATTTCATTTGCCAAAAACCAACTGCATTTGAGGTAGAAACAGCATCAGGGAGGAGTGAACTTTCGAAAACTGCAATATATTTAAAATCTTCGGGGACTTTTTCTTCTTCGAGAATACTTTCAATAATTGGGAAATACCATTGTATTCTTTCGAGTTTATCTATTAAATATTTGTTTTCAGGTGTAAGAAGAGAGTTTACCTCTTTCTGAACAATTTTTTGAGCATCTACGTCGAGTTTTACAGTTATACCTGCAAACTCTAACTTTTCAGGGACTTCAGGAAGAATTGCCTGTTGAGCAATTACTCCTTGAATGCTTATGAGTAAAAGTAGTAAAGCGACGTTTTTATTCATTTTATTTTGAAAAATATAGGTTCTATTGTAATGGTAATTTGTTTTTGGCCAATTTGTTTTTAGGAAACTTGTCACTTCTTAAAGAGCCATTTAACTGCATGGGCATTTCAGAAATTTCCCAAAGACATATCACAAATTACCGTTTTCTTGCCACCATCAAGCCGTCTCTTATTGGTAATAAAATGTTTTCGGTCCGTGGGTCTTGGTATATTTTTTTATTAAATGCCCTAATCGAAACAGTATCCTTATCTTTTTTACTTGGGTCTACTACTTTTCCACTCCATAACACATTGTCTGAAATAATATAACCTCCTTGATTTACTTTATCAAATACTAAATCATAGTATTTATCATAATTTAGTTTATCAGCATCAATAAATACCAAATCAAAGGTTTGGGTAAGTGTAGGTATGATTTCGGCAGCATTTCCAATACGAAACTCTATTTTATCTTTGAGTGGCGACTGACTGATAAAATTTCTAACAAAATCTTCGAGTTCTTCATTTACATCGATAGTTAATAATTTACCATTTTCTTGCAGTCCTTCAGCCAGACACAAAGCGGAATATCCTGTAAAAGTACCAATCTCAAGTATATTTTTCGGACGAATCATGTGCGAAATCATGGATAAGAAACGACCTTGAAAATGACCTGATAACATTCTCGGTTGTAAGACTTTAGCATAGGTTTCTCGGTTTAATTGGCTGAGAATCTTATTCTCATTCGAGGTATGACCTACACAATACTCATCAAGATCGCCACTAATAAACTCCATTTTATCCTTTACTGATTTCTAATTAATAAGCTTGATGCCTAATAATTACAAAATTAGAACATTTTTAATAAATCCTAACAAACTAGTTTATTTTTTTTGAAATAATCAAAATTATTATTAAAACTATATTTTCAATAAAATATGAAAATTAATTTATATCAACTAAATAAAAAAAGTCTTATCCTAAAGCGAATAACGCTAAGGAAAGACTTCCTATAAATAAATCCTAAAAAATTGAATTTATGCTTTATTCGATTTTGCTCTTAAGCTAAAATCGGCTAATACCAATGCTGCCATCGCCTCAACGATTGGTACTGCACGTGGTAATACACAAGGGTCATGGCGGCCTTTGCCCGAAACTATCACTTTTTCACCTTCGGCATTGACACTTTCCTGGTCTTGCATGATTGTTGCTACTGGCTTGAAAGCTACTTTGAAATAAATATCTTCCCCATTGGAAATTCCACCTTGAATACCGCCAGAAAGGTTGGTTTTGGTTTGTACTTTTCCATCTTCGGCAATAAAAAACTCATCATTATGTTGTGAACCATATAGTTCAACGCCATCAAAACCGCTACCGTATTCAAAACCTTTCACTGCATTTATTCCCAACATTGCTTTACCGAGTTCTGCATGAAGTTTATCAAAAACTGGTTCTCCCCAACCTACAGGTACACCTTTGATTACACAGGTAATGATTCCACCAATTGAGTCACCTTTTTTGCGTATGTTATCAATATAATCAAACATTTTTTGTGCCATTTCTTCATCAGGGCAACGAACTGCATTATCATCTATTTTTGATAGGTCAAGTTCGGTATATGGTTTATCAAGTTTTAGCATTCCAACCTTTGAAACGTAAGCTTGAATGGTAATATTATAATTTAAAAGTAGCGTTTTCGCCAATGCACCAGCAGCCACGCGAGCAGCAGTTTCTCGTGCTGAGCTACGTCCACCACCGCGATAATCACGATTACCGTATTTGGCGGTATAGGTATAATCGGCATGTGAAGGGCGAAACTGCGTAGCAATATGGCTGTAATCTTTAGAGCGTTGATCCTCGTTCGAAATCACCATAGCGATGGGTGTTCCAGTGGTTTTGCCTTCAAATACTCCTGAAAGAACTTGAAATTCATCAGATTCTTTTCGTTGGGTGGTTATTCTCGATTGACCAGGTCTGCGTCTGTCAAGTTCGTTTTGAATAAAATTTTCATCGAATTCCACTCCCGCTGGGCAACCATCAACTATTACTCCAATTGCCTTTCCGTGAGATTCGCCGAAAGTGGATATTTTAAATATTTTTCCGTAAATGCTACTCATTAATTATCAATTATTAATTATTAATTATACTTTTTTGTCAGCGTAGTGGAATCGCCTGATGTTTCGGTTTACCTTACTTTATTCATGATTGGTTTTTTTCTTTCGACCCCAATTGAACAAATACAAACTTCCTATTAACATGCAGATTATCAATAAGTTTGAAATATTTTTCAGAACTACCTGATAGTTTGTTTCTGTTCGTGAAGTATCAAGCTTATCAATTCCAGCAAAAATATCACTGGAAGCATCTGTATCTTTGTCGGCAATGGTTTTACCAAAAACCTTTAATTTGAGTGCTGACCTAAGCGTATCATACTTACCTTTTTTTGTATTAAAAAAAACCCAAAAGAAATATTTGTCGAATAGATATTGACCAGAATCTTTAGGTAAAATTCTGTAACTAAATACTTTTTCTCTACTTGGCTGATCTTTGGGATGGTTTTCTTTGATTTCAGGAGGATAAAAATCAAAAAAACTATCATTCGAAGGAGAAGCCACATTTACGGTAGAAAAATTTCCATCCCCTACAATCTTAAATAAATAGCTAAAACTTTTGCCAGTATTTATTTTTTTGGTTTCTATCCGTTCAACCAAACTAAAATTACCTGCCGAAACCTTGTCTCTAAGTGGGTGTTCGGGAAGATCCAAAACCGAAATTTTTTGTGGGATATCTTTAAAAATTATATTTTCTTTAGTATTTTTTATTGTTTGAGCCATTCTTAATTCAACCGAAGGAATATATATTGGCTTATTATTAAGTGGAAAAAAAATGGCTTCAAAAAACTTAAATGCTAAATATTTTTTTCCATTAATATCTGTTGGAACGCCTTTCAAATCTGAAATTAACATTCTTTGTTCTAAACAATCAGGCGATTTTATTTTCTTAGCAATGGCATCAACTTGGGCATTTAGGTCATCAGCAAAGTCCATTTTAATGGTATTGCTTTCTGAAACATAAAAGGCCAATGAAATTCTGAAACCTTCTCCTACATATACTTTATTTTTACTGACACTCATTTGTAAAAAAGCATTGTTTTTGGCTTTTTCAGGAGAAATTGTCTCGTTTGTCTCTTCTGTATTGTCTTCTACCGAATTGACATTTAGATAGAATGAATCATTGTTGTATTCCTTATTATTTATAGTAAGAATAAAACCCGGCATTTTGAAATTGCCTTCTTTAGTGGGTGTATAGATTTGAGTAATTGTATAAGCAAGCGGATTTTTGGAAAATACCTTCTGTTTTGCACCTTTCGTAAAATTCGGAAATTCTGGAAAAGCACTTATTGACGATTTATCAGTATTTTTAATGATTACTTTAATCGTAAAGTTTTCATCTATCAAAATATTTTTTTTGCTAAGTTCAATTTTAACATCTTCTTGTGCCAAAGCAAAATTGGAAGCTAAAAAGAGTAAAAAAATATAGAAAATATGTATCTTTAGGCAGTTCATTTTACAAAAATAACCACTATTCTCTTTGTTTACTATGATTTGCTCGATTTTTAAGAAAAAAGCACATTTACTTTTATTTTTACTAACTACGAAGACTTTAAATGCACAATGGATAAAACAAGATTCAGGAACCGATGCTTCATTTAGGTCGATTCATGTTATCAGCAAAAAAGTTGTTTGGGCAGGCGGGAGCAAAGGCACCGTTCTGAGAACAATTAATGCAGGCATAGCATGGGAGGTGTTGAAGGTAAACGGTGCAGAAAAGCTGGATTTTAGAGATATTTATGGAGTAAGTGAAAATATAGCTTACATAATGAGTGCTGGTTTGGCAGAAGAAGGTGCAGCAAAGGTTTTTAAAACAAGCGATGGAGGAAATACATGGAAAATGGTGTTAGAATATAAGGATAATGGTGTATTTTTTGACTCAATGGATTTTTGGAATGAAAAGGAAGGAATATTGATTGGTGACCCAATTGATAATAAACCATTTATTTTACGAACGCTTGATGCAGGAAAGACTTGGCAGCGGATAGCTAAAGAAAAATTGCCACTTGTGTTGGAAGGAGAGGCTTCGTTTGCAGCAAGCGGAACTGGCGTAGCTGTTCAACCCAAAGGAAAAGCTTGGCTCAACACCCAAAGCAGGATTTTCTTTACATCCAATAAAGGTGAAACCTGGCAGGTTTTCGGAACTCCTTTTAAGAAAGGACAAACCGCTGGCATTTTTGGATTGCACTTTTGGGACGATAATCATGGAATTGCCGTAGGAGGCGATTATAAAAACGATAAAGAAAAGGTCGAAAATGTGGCAATTACAAATAATGCAGGAAAAACTTGGGAGTTTTTGACATCTGCCAAACCTGATGGCTTGAAAGAATCAGGCTGGAGACTACCCAATAAAAGCCTATTACTGGTAGGAACTTCTGGTACGAGCATTTTAGAAAAAAATAAAACTGAATGGAAATCCATTGATACGGAATCGTTTCATGCAATTTCGTGCTTCAAAGATGCCTGTTGGGCAATCGGTGCAAAAGGAAATTTAGCGAAATGGGGGAAGTGAAGCAGTCAACCGTCCACAGTTGACAGTCGATAAAAAACTGTTGACGGTTGACTGCGGACTTTTATTTTACTCTTTCGTCAAGCTTGAGTTGAATGTAGTACGAAACTAATAATCCTGCACCGCCAAAAAACATAATCAAACCAGTGTAAAGTGCTTCGTTATCTTGTTTTACGCTTGCAATCATATAAGCTACAAAAATACCGAAACCAACGCCTACAAAAAGACATCCCCAGCGAAGTGCTGCTGCTGGATTTACATTTGCACGCTGTTTTTGAGGTAAAGTCATACCTTTTTCAATCATTGCCATTTTCTCGTCGTTATCAAATTTTCTTAAAATAATCATTAATCCGACAAAGCCTAAAATGGCTGTAATCGGAATCGACATTGCTACAATTGCTGCTCTTGGGTCCATAATCTTGTGTTATGTTTTTTAAATATTGAATTAATTTTGCTGATAGGATGCAGGTTTTTGGGTGGAGGTTACACATTTTGGAATTACGAATTACGAATTACGAATTACGAATTTTTAAAATGCTTATAGTCAATACTTTAATGATAGTTAAAACAGTTTTTTTATAAAATATTTTTGATGAAAGACTGAAATCTGTTTACAGAAAACTTTTTAGCTGTAACCTTTTCTAAACTATCTGCATCCAATCATCGTGAATGACAATCAGCAAGATATACACATACTCAACCGTATCCGAACTGGCGATAAATCGGCTTTTAAAGAGCTAATTAATCGCCATAAAGATTATGCCTTTACGGTTGCATACCGAATTCTGAACAACCGAGAAGATGCCGAAGAAGTAGCTCAAGATGCTTTTATGCAGGCTTTTGGGGCTTTAAAATCATTTAATGCTGAATCTAAATTTACAACTTGGTTTTATCGAATTGTTTTTAACGCAGCTTTGATGCAAAAACGCAAGCATAAGGTCGAGTCGGTAGATATTCAAAACTCGTCTGAGGCATTTTTGGTAAGGCACTCCAGCGATTCGGCGGAGGATTTACAAAAAAATGAAAGGAAAACGGCGATTCAGAAAGCCTTACGAAATCTCTCGGCCGAGGATACCGCAATGATAACTTTATTTTATTTAAAAGAATTATCACTGGAAGAAATTGCCGAAATTACGAAAATAAGTGCCGAAACCGCCAAAGTTAAAATTCATCGAGCCAGAAAACGCTTGGCCAATGAAATGAAAAAACACTTGAGAGATGAAGTGAAGAGTTTATTATGAAATCAATATATTATGAGATTCTATTTTAACATTAAAAACAGGATAAGCTTCAATTTTTTTTCTAACACATTTCTTTGGTTATTATCAATAGTTTTACCCGAAATAACGTTTTCTCAGTCAATCGACTTTACTATTCAAGATGTTAAATTTGTAAGTCAGGGTGATACTCTTGCTGGCTCAATTTTAAAACCTAAAAAAATCTTTGCAGCAGTTGTAATCGTTCACGGGTCTGACCCAGTAAAAAGGGAAATGGAGTTCGCTAAACTTCTTGCCAAAGAAGGTATAGCTGTATTTACATATGATAAACGAGGGGTTGGAGAATCAGGTGGTGTATATGTCGGTCCATCAGTTGGTACTAATAATATTGACTCGACTAATCTCAATCTTTTGTCTCACGATGCAAGTGCCGCAGTAAATACATTAAGCATCTATTTGAAAAACAAAAAAATACTAATTGGATTAGTTGGATTTAGTCAGGCAGGATGGATAATTCCTCTGACGGCGGAGAAAAATAAAGATGTAAATTTTATGGTTATTTTTAGTGGACCTGTTATCACTACTCTGGAACAGTTAAGATTTCAGTTTTACACGAATGGTAATAAAAATTTTTGGGACACCCATAAAGAATTAGACGCTCGTGAACATATTGAAAATGACCCAGACAAGTATCAGTTTGTAGAAACAAATCCTCAGAAACAACTCAGTAAACTCACAATCCCTGGACTTTGGATTTTTGGTGGCAAGGATATTCAGGTACCTGTTGTACTATCAATGGAAAATTTAGACAAGTTAAAGGAAACGGGAAAAAGGTATGAATACAGCTTGTTTCCTGAATTAGGTCACAATACAGCATTTTCCGAATCGCCTGAACCAGTAAAAACCGCAATTCAATGGATAAAAGCCACCAGGAAAAAGAGTATGTTAAAATAGAAAAAACTTTTTTATTTTTAATGACAACAAATAAAAACGAATAAGCGTATGAAAATGCTAACTAACGAACATATATTTGATATATTGGATGGTTGTGCCACAAAAGGAATTTTGTCACAACACCGAAATCTATTGTCGGTATCGGCTGAGTACAAAACATATTTTGAAGATTTGGAAGCAATTCATCTCGATTTACTTGCCTTGCCAATTGAAAATCCGTCTGCACTATTTACTGAAATTCTTTTGGCTCATATCGCTTATGCTCCACTCAAGAATACATCTTGGAGTAGCCAACTTACTTGGATAATTTTGGCTATAATGTCAGTGTTTTTTGTAGGAACAATTAGCCTTGCCTTGTTTTATTTCTCCAATTCAAATTCTACCATTGAAATACCGAAAGTCAATAATCTGAATATCATCAGTACTTTCTTAACAGAAATTTTGGTGAAAGTCCTGATTTTGGTCAATTTGATAGTTTTATTGGCAATTTTCGATAAAAAAGTACTTAAGCCCTTCTTTCTAAATAAGAAATTGCGACTAAGTTAAGTCTATCAAAAAGCTAAAACCATGTTTTTGAAAGCCCAGTGATTCGTAGAATAGGTGGGCTTTTTCACGCCTAAGATTACTCGAAAGGCTCATTTTGTAGCAACCTTTTTCTTGGGCATATTGAAGAGCAAATTCCATCATTAATTTACCTATTCCTTTACCTTGCATTGCTGGCAAAACGCCCACATCTTCAACCACCGCCGATGGTGTGCCTAAATGGGCCATATTTTCCATGATGAGTAGTGCAAATGTTCCAACAATTTGGTGCTCATACACCGCAACATAAACCTGATAATCAGGATATTGTTGTTGTTTCAAGAATATATCTTGGGCTTTTTCAACTGATATAACTTTCCCATGATCGAGAGCTTCGGCATAAATGTGCAGAATATCTTTCACATCATCGAGTGTCGCTTGGCGAATAATTAATTCCATTTTAGTATTTTCAAACATTATTTGTAAGTACCAAGTTATACATTACGAGCTAAAAAACTGAGTTGTGAGCAAAAAAAAAGTTGAAAATGTGGTAGTACTCAACCAAAAGTATGCTATCGAAGACTATTATTATGAGAACGGATCTCTGGTTTTTACGAGTCAATATCATTTAAAACGTGGCTATTGCTGTAAAAATGGGTGTCGTCATTGTCCTTTTAGTTATAAAAAAAATTAAGCTATACTTTTTCGTTTCCAAAAAAATATGTAATTTTGCACTCCGTTTTAGGAAAGTATTCATTTTTTCATAGAAAATATTCAATAAGGCAATGGCAAAAGTTTGTCAAATCACTGGTAAGAAAACGCAAGTCGGTAACAATGTATCGCACGCTAACAATAAAACTAAGCGTAAGTTTTTTCCAAATTTAAAGACTAAGAGATTCTTTTTAGAGTCTGAGGGTGTATGGGTTTCATTGAAAGTATCAATGTCAGCACTTCGTACAATCAACAAAAAAGGCTTAGAAGCTACCATAGTTGATGCAGCACGTAAAGGTACATTAGCATTATAATTCGCTAAACTTTACAGAAAAGTATAAATAAAAAGCATGGCTCTCGAGGTCATGCTTTTTTCTGTTGATGTCAGTTGTTTTCTGAGAAATTTCGTATATTTTTGAAAAGTTTTTAATAATTTAAAACAATCCCTCTATCCAACACCGTTCCAAGAACAGCTTCCACTACGACTGAATAAAATTTAGCCGAACAGCTGAGAATATTTAGGCGAACCAGGGTAGCTATATTTAGAAACCGATTCCAGTTAGAAAGTTTCAGTTTTTGGAAATTGTTCTAGAAAATGAGCATTTGACCTTATAAATTGCGGCACAAATTTATAGGATCGAAACTGATGAAAATACCTTTTTTTTAGGCTTTTCATCTACATTAACCGCCCAAAACAAATCCATTTCGAAATTAACCGATTTTGTGTCCGTTCCTTCCAATAAAATTTGTTCTGGACAATTACCAACTGAATATTTCTTAAATTCAAAGTGTTGATTATGATAACCTTAGGCTCAAACTAGGTATAAGAGTAATTTCACCCTGGCGATTAAGTCCTTTGGCGACTTTTTTCTATTCATCCTAAGATTTCAGACTTCCTAAAAATGGATTTATCAAATATCTCATACAAATACTTGCTACATCATCTAACAATTTCTTGAATTTATCCTCAGTTTCTTTTTTCATCGTTAATTCTGGATTATATTGTGTACAGATTATTAACATGCAAGTTCATCCATGTAAGGTTTGAATTTTTGGGGATTCATGCTCCAAAATCCGCCTTTATTAACTTCAAAACTCTCGATTTAATTGTAGCCGTAGCTTGCCAAAGACCTTAAAACACTTCTTGGGTCTTTTGCCATATTGGCCATAACTGAATGCCAAATTATTCTAATGAATGTTCGGATAAAATTGAGGAAGTTACAGTTAAGTCTGAACTTTTTCTACGGTTTTTGAAGAAGGAGTGCAAAAACCATATTTTGCTGGCTATCAATAGAGTAGATGTGGTAATTCCTGTATAACATAGGAAATTTATACGATTTACTTGGATGGTTTTTTGGGACGTTAAGGGTCATATGTTTATATCTACTTTTAAAACCTGCAATATTTAATCAGAGATAAGATTTTATCAAGGCTCATTTTTTTCTTATTTTGTACTAAGATTTTAAAGATTGATACGATTGACAAGATTAATGTCATGTTTTAGAGCTTAAATAATATCAAGTCACAAAAAAACATTTTATGTACGCAAAAGTAATTTTAAACGCAGGAAAAGAAATAGCAGTAAAACGGCTGCATCCTTGGATTTTTTCGGGTGCAATTGTCCGAACAGAAGGAAGTCCAACCGATGGTGATGTAGTAGAGGTATTTGATAAAAAACTCACGTATCTTGCTACCGGTCATTATTACAAAGGTAGCATAGCGATTAAGCTTTTCTCATATTTAGCTACAGAAATTAATGAGGCTTTTTGGTATGAAAAACTAAGTACGGCTTATAAAGTTCGTCAATCAATTGTATTTCAAGGCAGGAGTGGGGTTGTTGATTGTTACCGACTTGTTCATGGTGAAGGTGATGGTTTCCCAGGTTTAATTCTCGATTTTTATAGAGGAGTAGTCGTTTTTCAAGCTCATACTATTGGAATGTGGCGAGAAAAAGAAAAAATTGTGGCAGGATTAAAGCAAATTTATGGTGAAAGTCTTTTGGCTGTTTACGATAAAAGTTCCGAAACTTTACCGGCTGAATTCGGGAAAACTGTGAAAAATGATTATTTGTTCAATGCTTCTTCGGCTGAATTGATTCCACATGAGGTTTCGGAGAATGACCATAAATTTTTAATTGATTGGCAAACTGGACAAAAAACTGGCTTTTTTCTCGACCAAAGAGATAATCGTGCATTATTGGGCCATTATGCGAAAGGTAAAAAAGTACTAAACTCATTCTGTTATTCAGGCGGCTTTTCGATTTATGCCCTAAAAGCAGGAGCGGAGTTGGTGCATTCGGTCGATGTTTCAAAAAAAGCCGTTGATTTGGTGAATCAGAACGTGGCTTTGAATTTCGGTGAAACCGACAAACACGAAGCCTTTGCCGAAGATGTAATTAATTATATGAAGGGAAATGACCTACAGTATGATTTAATTATTCTTGACCCGCCGGCATATGCTAAGAATGTTGCCAAACGCCATAATGCTGTTCAAGGCTATAAAAGATTGAATATTGAAGGAATCAAGAGTTTGGCCAAAGGCGGTATTTTGTTTACATTTTCGTGTTCGCAAGTAGTTGACCGAGAATTATTTTATAATACGGTTATGTCGGCTGCACTTGAAGTTGGTCGTCAAGTAAAGGTTTTACATCACCTTACACAAGGGGCAGACCATCCAGTAAATCTGTTCCACCCTGAAGGTAGTTATTTAAAGGGTTTGGTGCTGTATGTAGAATAAATGTTTTAGGAATTGAACTTTAATCGTTTTTTTTACTTTTACAAAGAAGAAACCATCATTGATGAATGTTGTTAAAATTATAAGCATTTGAAATGAAAAATGAGCAAATTTTTATAAAATTGCTCATTTTTTAGCTATTGTCTATCGAACATGGACTAACATGTTATCTTCTAAACATCTTCAATAATTTAGCAACCGCGGTACTGATTTCTTTATCAGTATCCATCAAATCATTTACCGTCTGAATAGCGTGGATAACGGTACTGTGGTCACGACCGCCAAAATGATAACCTATTGATTTCAAAGAAAGGTTTGTCAATTCTTTTGCCAAATACATAGCTACTTGCCGAGGTAAAACAATTTCACGTAAACGACTTTTTCCTTTCAAATCGGGCGTTCTTACCTTATAATATTCTGTTATTGCTTCAATAATTGTATCAACTGTTACTTCTCGCTCCGAATCTTTAACAAGATGGCGAAGGGTAGTTTTGGCCAAATCCAAATCTATTTCTCGGCGAGTAAGCGAGGCCTGTGCCAATAACGAAATCATCACTCCTTCTAGCTCACGAATATTGGTATCGATACTGTGAGCGAGATACTCAATTACTTCATAGTCAATTTCTATTCCTTCGGCTTGTACCTTTTTCTGAATAATTGCAATACGAGTTTCTAAATCTGGCGTTTGTAAATCTGCTGTTAAACCCCATTTAAAACGCGATAATAGTCGGTCTTCTACACCATCCAATTCTCTAGGTGGCCTGTCAGATGTCATCACAATTTGGCGACCTGATTGGTGAAGATGGTTAAATATATGGAAAAATGTTTCTTGAGTTTTTTCTTTTCCTGCCAAAAACTGAACATCATCTATTATCAGAATATCAATCTGCATATAGAAATTCATGAAATCCTGCAGACTATTATTTTTGATGGAATTGATAAACTGACTAGTGAATTTCTCGGAAGAAACATACAATACAAATTTTCCACTAGCTTTGTTTTTCATGAAATTTCCGATGGCCTGAACCAGGTGTGTTTTACCGAGTCCAACTCCACCATAAATCATTAAAGGGTTGAAGGAGGTTACACCTGGTTTTGAAGCAACAGCAAAACCTGCTGCCCTTGCCAAACGATTACAATCTCCTTCCACAAAATTATCGAAAGTATAATTCGGGTTGAGGTAAGAATCAAGGCTCAAAGAATCTAAATCCTTCATTTGAAAAGGATTTTTTACTAGATCCGCATTGTGATTATCGGGCTTGGCATATTGGGTGCTGTGCACTGGCGGCATATTTACTGCTATCTGTGGCTCGTTCTTCTGACGATTTCCACTATCAACGACTATTGAGTATTCGAGCATTCCATCACGTCCGATTGCATAGTCTAGTGATTTTCTTAATAAATGAACATAGTTCTCTTCAAGCCATTCATAGAAGAATTGGCTTGGGACTTGTATGGTCAGTTTCTTCCCTTCTAATTTAACAGGCACAATCGGTTCGAACCAAGTTTTATAACTTTGCTCGGAAATACTTTCCCGTATCATTTTAAGGCAATTCTGCCACACTATGTCTACCTCACGTTGCAATGTTATGTTGGCGTTTTTTGGGGTTTCGAAAACAGTCATTTTTTAGTCAGAATCAAAAGGGTTGCAAAGATAACAAAAATATCGACCTAACCGAGAGTTGAAATTTGAGATTTTTAAACTAATATCAAAGTATTTCCTAAACTAAATTATACCAAATATAAGTTGTCTAATAAAAGTACAAAGCTTATTTTTACATTTGTCAGAGCACAATAATAATAATCTTAGAAAAATACAATTTTACTAATGAATAAAAAACTCTTTGCTGAATTTCCAGAAAACACAAAAAATGACTGGATCGAACAGGCTATGACAGATTTAAAAGGGAAAAGCTTTGCTGATACGCTCGTTTGGCATTCTAATGACAATTTTGATATTCAACCTATCTATTCAAAAGAAGATCTTTTTAATCTGCCAATTGAATCTATTCAAGCTGCACAGAAAAATAAAAATACAGGATCTTGGCAAAATCGCCCTTTAGTGATATATACAAACGAAAAAGAAACTAATTCTCAAATAGTCAGCTATTTAAAACTTGGAGCAGACGCAATAAATATTGATTTTTCAAGCACGGATCTACATAATGTTGATTTTTTAAAATTACTTTACAGCATCAAATTGAGTGAAAGTCCGATTTTTTTTAAAACACAACAAGTTACAGAACTATTTGCAAAACTTTCAAAGTTTATTCATTATTTTCCAAAAGGTGGTATGCAAGCCGATTTCATTGCTGATTTATTTGCAAATAATTCCTCCAAAGAACTTACTTGGAATAATATAAAAAAGACAATAAGCCAAACTGAACAATTTCCTGATTTTAAAGTAATTAATGTTTCTTCTCATGTATTTCATAATGCAGGAGCAGATGAAATACAAGAATTGGCTTTTGTACTAGCAGCTGCGATTGAAAATTTGGATAAATTAACCGACCTTGGTTTAGACCCAAAACAGATTATTTCTAAGTTGGAGTTTTCGATGTCTATTGGTACAAATTATTTTTTCGAAATTGCCAAACTTCGAGCTTTAAGATTTTTATGGAGTAAAATTTTGGAATTTTATAATTGTTCATCACTCATTGATAATTGTCAGATTCATTGCCAAACTTCGAGTTTTTTTGAATCTACACTAAGTCCTTATACAAACATATTAAGAGCAACTACCGAGGCAATGTCAGCCGTAATAGGAGGCTGTGATGCAATAACGGTTCTTGCTTACGATTCGGTTTTGGGTGAACAAAACTCAGAAGTTGGACAAAGAATTGCTAGAAACGTATCAGTTTTGATGCGTGAAGAAGCTCATCTGAATAAAACCATTAATCCAGCTTCAGGTTCTTATTATATTGAAAATCTTACTTATCAACTAAGTACTGTAGCTTGGACCTTGTTGCAGAAGGTTGAAAGTTTGGGTGGAATTATCGCTGCATTTGAAAAGGGTTTTATTATAGATGAAATCAATCACTCTTATGCATTAAAAGTAAAAAACCTACAAAGTGGGAAAGTGATGGTAGGTGTTAATAAATTCAGGGTAGAACCTGAAAATGAATCAAAAACACTTGAAAATTCAAATAGAAGTGTTTTCTTACAAAAGAGAAGACTTTCAGAGATTTATGAATAGAAAATGTAAATAATGATTCTGATAGTTGTTTATCTGAAAATATATAAAATTTGAAAATTCTACTCGCTCCCGATAAATTCAGAGGCTCATTAGAAGCTCAACAGGTTTGTGAAGCCATGAACGAAGGAATTTACATGGTATCACCCGAAATCGAAGTTTTGTGCTTACCAATGGCTGATGGAGGTGAAGGCACTCTCGATTTACTATTGTGGTATTCTGGAGGGAAAAAACAGACTGCGAAGGTTCAAGACCCACTCGGAAGAATAATTGATGCAGAATATGGACTCTCGGCTGATAAAAAAACTGCGTTTATTGAGATGGCAAGGGCTTCTGGTTTACGTTTATTAAAAACCGAAGAACATAATCCTTTGAAAACTAGTACTTTTGGAACAGGAGAGTTAATAAAGATTGCTTTAGAAAGTGGCGTTGAAAATATTATACTTGGAATCGGCGGAAGTGCCACAAATGATGCGGGAATCGGAATGGCTTCAGCTCTTGGATGGCAATTTTTAGATAAAAATGGCAAAGTATTAAGACCAATTGGAGGAAATCTTGTTAAAATAAAAACAGTAAAACCTCCAGAATTCAGTATTCAAAATTCTTCTTTCAGCATTAAAGTTGCTTGTGATGTAACTAACCCTCTTTTTGGCCTAAATGGTGCTTCTTATATTTATGGCCCACAAAAAGGTGCTGATGAGAAGGCAGTTAAAGAATTGGATGAGGGTCTCAAAAATATTTCTATGATTTTTGAAAGAGATTTTGAAAAAAAATATTCATTGATCTCTGGAGCAGGGGCAGCAGGAGGTTTAGGTTTTGGTGCAATGGCTTTTTTGAATGCAGAATTAAAAGAAGGTGTAAAACTATTAATGGATTTTTGTGACTTTAATAGAAAACTTAAAGACGTAAACCTAATTATTACAGGTGAAGGAAAAATTGACTATCAAACCCTTCAAGGTAAACTCATTAAAGGTATCACCGACCAAGCCAATACTGCCCAAATTCCAATTGCTGCAATCTGTGGAACACTAGACTGTTCGCCCCGAGAACTGCAAGAAATCGGTATAATTTATGCTTCTTCAATTCTAAATCGCCCAATGGATTTGGATGAAGCCTTAAAATATGGTTATGAAGGCGTGCGAAATGCTACGTTTTATTTGGTAAGTTTGTTGCACAAATCTAATGAGTGAATGATAGAGTTTTGAATGATTGAATAAAACTCTCGTAGTATAAATGTTTTTCAAAAATATTCACTCATTCAATCATTGAAGCATTTATTCATTAATTTCTATGAAAATTACAGGTTTTACAATTATCCGAAATGCCATCAAGTATGATTATCCGGTAGTAGAGGCAATTACTTCTATTTTGCCAGTTTGTGATGAATTTGTGGTTGCCGTTGGAAACTCGGAAGATGGAACTTTAGCATTGATAAAATCGATCAATTCAAACAAAATTCGTATTATTGAAACCATTTGGGATGATTCTTTACGTAAAGATGGAAGAGTTTTAGCCATCGAAACCGATAAAGCTCTTGCGGCTCTGAGCGATGATACAACATGGGCGTTTTATATCCAAAGCGATGAAATAGTACATGAAAAATATCACCAAGTCATAAAAGAAGCAATGATTGAATATAAAGATAATCTTTCAATTGAAGGCTTACTTTTTAAATATACCCATTTTTATGGTTCTTATAAATATGTTGCTGATTCTCGCAAATGGTATAGAAATGAAATCAGAATCATTCGACACACAAAAAAAGTATCTTCTTATCGAGATGCACAAGGTTTCCGAAAAAATGATAATACCAAACTGAATGTAAAAGAAATTGATGCCTTTATTTATCATTATGGTTGGGTAAAACCACCAAAAAAAATGACTGAAAAGGTACGAGGATTGTCATATTTCTGGCATACAGATCAAGAACTTGATGAACAACAACCAGCCAATGAAGCATTCGATTATTCAAGCATTGATTCCCTTACACTTTTTGAAGGAACGCATCCGAAAGTTATTCAAGCACGCATCGAAAGCATGGATTGGGCTTTTGATTTTGATATTCTACAGAAAAAATATTCGCTTAAAAACCGTATTCTGATGAAATGTGAAAAGCTAACTGGCTGGCGGATAGGGGAGTATAAAAACTATAAAAGAATTTAAACTGGATTTGAAAGTTTTTAAGTCAGACAGGATTATTTTGCTTCAAAAATGCAAATTTTTTTGTAAATCAAATTTTTATCTTGATTCTTTATTTATAATCGATGCAAGCATCTCCAAAAGACAAACAAAATTGGCTTATTTTAAGCCAAATTGGCCTTCAAATGACATTGACCATTGGCTTGGGCACATGGGCAGGTTATTGGATTGATGGAAAAATGTCTAATAAAAATCCAATTGCCACATTGGTATTATCACTTTTGTCAATTGGTGTATCGTTATACAATGTAATCAGACAAATTCCTAAAAACTAAGTCATCAATTAATGATTCGAACATTCATTCTCACAGCAGTATTAATAATTGTATTTTTCTTAGCCAAATTTCTTGGGCTTGCTTGTTTTTTGCATCCCAAAAAATGGTTAATTCTTGGTTTTTTCGTGGCATTCTCCTTTTTGTTTCATAGAGTCATTGAGTTCGGTTTACAAGAAAAACAGAAAAATTTCATACCCTTTTACCTTGCTACAGTTGTTCTTAGGTTAATATTGTGCGTAATTTTTATTGGAGTTGAGCTATACTTAGGGCTGAAGCAACAAGAATTGTTTATTTTAAACTTTTTTGCACTATATTTATTTTATACTGTGTTTGAGATTTGGAATTTAAGTCGTAACTTGCGGCAAAATTCAGGAAAGTGATAAATTCACTATTAATTGATCGAATAATTACAGAAAATATGTTTCGTAAGATTACAACAAAACTACTACTCGTTATTTCATTATCGTTATTTTCGATAAACTTCATTTCAGCACAGGAAGGACATGAAGCACAGCACGAAAAACATGAAGCACAGCACGAAAAACATGAAGCCACTGCTCACGAGGAAGAAAAATTTGATATTGGAAAAATGATTATGCACCACATTTCTGACTCTCACGAGTGGGAATTTGCTCATGGACTTACCTTGCCTTTACCAGTAATTCTTTACACCAAACAATATGGGATAGAAATTTTCTCTTCAAAAAGATTTGCTGAAGGAAATGGTGTTTATAATGGCTACATAAATAATCATGAACATATTCATCGTTTAAATCCACAAGGTGGAATCGACGAAGAAGTACACGTTTGGGACTTATCCATCACAAAAAATGTAGCCTCAATGCTATTAAGTGCAGTGATTTTAATACTATTAATGTCAACAGTTGCTAAAAGTTTTGTAAAAAATCGTGGAAAGGCTCCAAAAGGCATCCAATCATTTATTGAACCAATCATATTTTTCATCCGTGATGAGGTGGTAATACCAAACGTTGGCCCGAAATATGAAAAGTATTTGCCTTATTTGTTGACTTTGTTTTTCTTTATATTGATAAATAACCTTTTAGGACTGATTCCGGGTGGTGCTAACCTTACTGGGAATATTACAATCACTTTATTTTTGGCGGTGCTAACTTTCTTCATTACACACCTAAACGCTAATAAACATTACTGGTTACACTTAGTGAAACCAGAAGGGGTGCCAACCCTGATGTTGCCATTAATGTGGGTTGTTGAAATTGCTGGTGTTTTTATGAAGCCTATGTCATTAACGATTCGTCTTTTTGCAAATATCACTGCTGGTCACATTATCATTTTAAGCCTACTTGGTTTGATTTTCATTTTCCAAAGTTTCGCTGTTGGTGGAGTAGTGACCTTATTTACATTGTTTATGAACGCCATTGAACTTTTGGTAGCGTTCTTACAAGCATTTATATTTACATTGCTTTCGTCGATGTACATTGGTTCCGCAATCGAAGAACACCACGAAGCTGATCATGGACATTGATTCCTTTGTGTCCATATTCGATAAATCAAAAATAAATATTAATGAATTATCGACCATTAATATTAGATTTTAACTATTTTGCATTTTTTGTTTCACTTATATAAATTGTTTTATCATGTCTTTTTTACAAGTTCTTTTACAAGCTACCACTGATGGTGGACGTGGATTTGCAGTAATGGGTGCTGCAGTTGGTGCTGGTCTTGCTGCAATTGGTGCAGGTCTTGGCTTAGGTCGTATTGGTGGTAGTGCATTGGAAGGCGTAGCTCGTCAACCAGAAGCTGCAAACAAAATCCAAACTATGATGATTATCATCGCAGCCCTTGTAGAAGCCGTTGCATTATTTGCGGCTGTAATTTGTTTGTTGATTTCTTTCAAATTAGCGTAAGAATCATGGGCTTTGGCCCACATCAAGCAATTATTTGCTAAATGATAACCTGCCCCTTTCGCATTAGGCGTGGGTGCAGGTTTCATAATTTTTCCTTTACAATTTTGCTAAAAAATAAACTGAATGTTTGGTTTAGATAATAAATTTTAGAAATAATATATAGTATTCATTTCTAAATTGCCAAATCTTCAAATTATCAAATTAACTTAATCATTACCAATTTTATAATTTTATAATAACATGGAATTGCTAACCCCAGCCATTGGTCTGTTGTTTTGGATGGCATTAGTTTTCGGAATTTTAGTTTTATTTCTGAAAAAGTTTGCTTGGCTACCAATCCTTTCTTCATTGAAAGAGCGTGAAGATTCAATAGAATCAGCTCTTCGTATGGCAGAAGAAACGCGGGCCGAAATGGCAAAATTAAAGTCAGACAATGACAAGATTTTAGCTGAAGCTCGTGCTGAACGTGATAAAATGATTCGTGATGCAAAAGCTATCACTGATAAAATGATTATCGATGCCAAAGAAAAAGCAGTATTAGAAGGAAATAAAATTATAGCTGATGCTCGTGAGGCAATTCAACAAGAAAAAGTTGCAATGGTTTCACAAATGAAAAAAGATATGGCAAGTTTCTCAATTGAAATTGCTGAAAGAGTAATTCGTAGAGAATTATCAGATAAAAGTTCACAAGAGGCATTGGTTTCAAGTTTGATTTCAGAAGCAAAACTTAACTAACATGTCTGCTTATCAGGCTATTTAGTGGAGTAAATTACTTTGTTTAAATACATCTTACTAACTGTTTGATTATAAATATTTTACGAAGTAATTGCAAACATTTGCAAAAATTATTATACAAAATTTGTTTTATTGAAACGCTCGGTTGTAGTTTTGTGCTAATCACACTCTAATAAGCACCCGAGAATTCGTTAGAAATACAATGGCAGACTCAATAGTTGCTTACAGATACGCCAAATCATTGTTTGATTTGGCTACTGAAAAAAAAGTCGTTAATGAAGTAAATAACGACATGATTTTGTTTAAAACGGTTTGTGACGAAAATCGTCAGTTTTTGGTGGTTTTGGGCAATCCAATTGTTCGTCATCACATTAAACTCGGAATTTTGAAAAAAACTTTCGAAAAGCACGTACATCCTGTTACTTTCTCAATTTTCAACCTCTTAACCAAGAAGAATAGAGAAAATTTGATTTATTCTATAGCTGAAGAGTTCGACAAATTGTATAATATACAAAAAGGAATTCAGAAAGTGACTGTAACAAGTGTTACACCATTGACAGATGTTCAAAAAGCTGAATTCATTAAAATCGTTGGAGGATCAAGCGGTAAACAGATTATTTTGGAAGAAAAAGTAAATGAAAACCTTATTGGAGGTTATATTTTGAGTGTAGGTGATACACAAATTGATACTTCGGTTAGGAAGAGGTTAAATGAGTTAAAACTCTCATTAGCATAAACTCTCATCAAAGCTTGTATATTTTATAAAACATTAGTTTTCATGGCTATAAAGTTGAGAAATTCCCTGCTATTTAAGCGGGGTTTTTTCTTCTATTAGAGAGAGTTTTTTGTGTTTGATTGTATTTTGCCGCTAACTCCCTTTAAATCCCTTTAAATCCCTTTGATGTTTATTTTCAAGTCTAAAAACATACATTTCTAACGCAAACGGATATTTACCTCTCTTAATTATTTAGGATTTAACATTTTTTATAAACATAAAGCCTAATAATCTTTTCGTAGATTATTAGGCTCTATTTTTTTGCAAACTCAATTGAAGTAATGTTTGATTTTGACTAGAGAATATAAAATTTAAGTAATGCTGATTGCCTTTACTTTAAAGCCATTTATCATTCGTCGAGAAATTTTAAAAGGTTGCTCTCCAATTTTTATCTCTGCAAACCTTTTTTTATTGTCAATTTTAAAAAAACTGATGTATTCAATATTAATTATACAGCCTCTACTTATTCGAATAAACGTTGAACTATTTAATAACTTGTTTTCAAATATCTTAACAGTTTCGTAAACATAGGAAATAGAATTATCTTCAAAATAAATTTCTGTAACACTTCCAACTCGAAGTATAAATTTTATTTTTTCTATTTCAATTTTTTCAAATTTTATTTTCTTTTTTTCTGTTATTGGAGCATTTGCTTGTACTAATTCAACTTCTTTAGGTTGGACCTCTTTTTTCTTATTACTCAATATTTTATAGGCCAATTTGGTAGAAGCTAAATATTTTTTATAAACTACATTTTTTATAAAAAGTTTTTCGAGAGTGTAATCAGAAGAATCAATAAAGTAATTTAGATTTATTATTTTTGATTCATTAATCTTTGAAAATTGCGGATGTTGAGACAAAAAGGTATTTATATCTTCTATAAAAGTATAATTTTCCCCGTCTTCTTCATTTCCTTTACACAGATACCATTGATTTTCTTTTTTTTGTAGAAACTGAAATTCGTTGATGTTTTCTAAATTTTTATAATTTAACAGCATAAGAATTCTGTATTTGATTTTAAGAATAGATATGTAATTTTATAGCATTTAGTATTTATAGCGTGTAAGAAATGGTATAATAAACCGTAGTAGTATATGTTGTTGCTGTTTTGAGCACTGATAAACCACTAATTTTATAGTTAATTTGAACTGATTGTCTGTTTTTTGTACCGCTAAAGAAATTTTGTGAAAAGGTTTGAATTTCTTGATAACCAGAAGGTCCATTTGGATTGATTGATGTACCTGAAGATGTGCTACTTCCATCATTTGCCTTACTCACCCAAAAACGAAAATCTGTGTTAATAGTGTTATCTACTCTTGAAACTGCTATTTGCCAACTATTTATACATGCATCAGCATTTGCTATAGAAATGTTGATACCTGGATCAGAGATTAAAAGCTCACTATCTCCATAATCTAATCCTATTCGATTACTTGGAAATGACGGAGGAGATGACATCAAAGGATTTCCTAAGACACTTATTGTTGGGCTACATTGTGAAAATGTATCTATTGCTATACTACAGAAAAAAAATAAGCAAATTAAGTGTTTCATTTTTTTATTAAGTTATGGTGAATGTAATACTTAAATTGGTAGTTCCGGCTCTTAATTGACTGTAATCTGAAATGACTAATTCGAATTTTAGATTATATCCATAACCACTACCTAAACCAGTATATGATCCACCTATGCCTGAAACTATGACTTGTTGAGTACCTGATAAATTTATTGATGATACATTGGTGCCACGCGTACCCACCATTCCGCTTGCAGGTGTAATCGTTAGCTTTAATGACATCCCACTTGGTATACTACCCGATGTGATTTGAGCTGTAATTGTTCTAGTAACACCTAAATTTACTGCAGAAGTAAAATTAATATATTTAAGAGTATTATAAGTAAATGATACACCCCCTCCTGCTTGTGGGTAGGAAGTTCCCTCTAAACTAAATGCCAAATTGTCGGGTGCAAGAGCGATATAGCCAACAGCACTTAATTTCAGCGACAGAGATATCGGTGTCTGTGCAAAACAGATATTTTGAATAAATATGAATACTATTAATACTATTGATTTAATAAACTTCATGTTTGTATAAGAATTATTTAGCTTACTATATAATCTACTTTTGCGAAAATACCGACACCAGAATAGACTATAAAATAAATTGTTTATTATAAATTATTCAGCCAACAATCATCAATTATTTATTAATCTATAATTTGTTTTTTTCTTTGGACTCGGCTTTTGTATAGTTTTTTTAGTCTGTTTTACATTCTTAATAACTGACTTAGGCTGAACATTTGAAACTGATTTATTATTGTTTATATAAGGCTGATTATTAAACGATGTATCATTCTTTTCTGTATTCTGTTTAATAACTTCCTTCGTTGACTTCTTTTCAAACAAGTTAAAAGTACTTGTATTAAATTCAATTGTACTTTTATTTTTTTCAATAGTAAAGTCCACCTCAACTCGATCATCTACTCCAACTTCAATCGATTGTGAACCATCAGAAATTGAATAATCGTCCTGATTTCCACCAATTATACTTGCTGTTACTTGCCATCTACCTGGTTTAACTTGTTTGATAGAAAATTCATCATCTTTATTTACTCTGGTACTCAATGTTTCAGTGTCATTTGTTACTTTAATTAAAATTGAAGGCTTTACTTTATCTTCATCGCTATCAATATTAAATAAAACTTTGCCGACAATAGTACCAGTTTTGGTAAGCGATAAGTTAATCTGTTTTGTACTATCTCCTTTAATGTCCACTTCTAATGGCAATTTGAGGTTCGTGATTACTCCCTTAGGAAGGCTCGTATTATCTATGTCGATATAATATTTATCAGCTACCAGATTTTTAAAGTAGAATTTCCCATCTTTATCAGAGACAAATTTTCTATCGCCCAAGGTGATCACAATTCCATCTTTTTTAAGTCCTTCGGAAGAAAGTGCTATTTGACCTTGAATAGAGCCTAAGTTTTTTACTCTTGATATTGGAGCGTTTAATCGATAAGAATATTTTAAAACAAAATAAACGTCATTTAGTGCCGAAGCATTAATCGATGGTATGATTGTTTTACCACCCAGTAATTGGAAAGTATGCTTTTTGAGCGTTACATTAATAGTTGTATATAAAAGGCTTTGGGCTTGTGTTAATTCATCAAGTGCATAATTACTTCTGTAATTTAAGTAAGCATTTAACTTATTATTGACAGGTAGTCTAAGCGATGCCCCATAAAAAAAATAATTGGTTAGTTGATTTTGGGCTGAAAATCTGCTAGTACGTTCATGCTGTAAGTAAATTCCTGCCCAAGCCCAAGGCATGATGCGTACTTCAGGTTGTATTAAATTAGAAATATTTTGTTTAATAATTGAAGGGTCATCAGCAGCTAGAAGGTTTTTTGCTGTCCCTAATCTTCCTTCATACCAAAGTATTAATTTTTTTCCATGGAGGTTATATGCTAATCGAGCGAATTCTTGTTCATAGAAAAAGCGTTTAGGTTCCATTCTATCTTCATTTTTTTGCCAAACATAGCTTAAATTTACGTTGCTATTTTGGTTAATATTATAACCCGCATAGCCCATATAACTTGTATTGTAGGGAGAGGTATTAAAATTAATTGCATCCAAACTCGGGTTTAAACGCATAATATTTACATTTGCTCCTAAAACTATTTTTTTGCTTATTCTTACAGAAACATTATTTGATAATAAATAGCTGTTTCTAAAAAAACCATAAAATTCTTTACCGGAATAAACATAACTACCTCCGAAACTAAACCTACCAACAGTATATGCAATTTTAGAATATGCACCAAAATCATATCTTTTGCTGAACATACTACCCGTAAGTTCTGATTCTATATTAAATTTTTCGGTATTGTATTTAGCTGATACTCCAACTAAGTTTACCCATCCGTATCTTTTTATTTTTGTATATTTAGAAGAATAATCTATTGAAAGTCGCAGCTTAGGATTTAATAAATAGTATAGACTTCCTCCAAATGTTTGTTTTTGTTCGTCAAAGAACCTTGGTTTAGTATAAAAAGCATAAATACCAATTTTATTATAACGCGTTTCAAAGTTTATCCCCCTTCCAAAACGTCCATTTTCCATTAATTGATTAATATTTAAATTATAATCACCAATTTCAACGGACGATAAGAACTTATTATTTTTGTAACTATAACCTAGCCTGTATATATCGTAAGTAGGTAAGACAGGAATTTTTATGTTGGAAGGACCAAAAATGTTGAAATTTAAAAAATGCCTATTATTTTTATCTAAGAATCCTTTTCCGTTAATGTCTGCTTGAACACCATAAGTAGGCTTTTTACCTACAAAATAGACTGTACCCCAGAAGCCCACATTTATTGGAAAACGGTTGTATAATTCAGTCTTTTTAATCTTTTTTGAATAAACTAATATTGAATTAGTAAAGGTGATTGGCTTTAGAGAATCTTTTAAGATTGCCCTAATTCCAAAAGCAAAATTATAGGAATTTGTTTCTCCTTGAGGAATTAAAAATTTAGATGTTATTTTGGTGGATTCATCAGGATTTATTCCATTGATTTCAGGATTTCCATCAATTTTTCCATTCAATGCTTCTATTTTGAGGTTATCTTTAATATTTCCTCGATTTTCTATTAAATATTCAACCTTAAGGCTATCACCCTCTTTGGCCGATTCTGGCAGTAATATTGGAGATATAATTATTTTTCTTACTGAAAGAACTTGAATCTGAAAAGGCTTCTCAATTCTATAACCAGACGGGGTGTTGATGAAAATCCTAGAGGTAATATTTCCAGGTGGTGCAAACGCAGATGTATTAATTGATATAATGTATTTTACTTTTTTTTCTCCAATGATTACATCAGGCTCTTTTTGTGATATGACTTCCCATGTATCAGGCACTTTTAAAGATAAGGTTAATGGTTCTTTAAAAGTAGTAGCACTTTCTACATCAAATACTAAATTGAAATATGAACCAGGAGCTATTCTTTTAGGTATATTAACTATATTGATCTTTATCCCACTTTGTGCAGTGCACAAAATAGAATAAAAGAAGAAAAATATTATATAACAGCACTTTTTCACATTTAGTAGTATTTATTCATTAAATAAGCGGGTACAATATTAAGTATGTAATAAATTTATTTACTTAAAATAAATCTTTTCATGAATTAAAATATTTGGATAAAAATACATTGTTACAAACGATGCATCAATGTATTTTTAATTATGCAAATAGTATGCCAAATAAAATTAGATATGAATTGAGAAATAATTAATTGCCTGTGAATTTAACAGGCATGCAAATCCGCTTCGTAATAAAACTTTTTTTCCTTTTTTAAGAATCTATCTATTCATAGTAAATGTAAGATACCATTGAATTCTTTCAGGACGAAAGTATAGATTAATAATTTAAATTTAACAATTTTGCGGTTTTCTTATTATTTGTAGTTATTGATTACTCTATAAGTATGCTTACATTAGAGCCAAATATCTTTTTTCCTGTATCTGACATAATTACACCATCATATTTTCCTGGTGGTAAATTTTTAACTTCTATATCATAAGTATTGCATCGAGAAGGATAAATTCTCTTACTTTCTGCCTTTATAACTTGGATTTTTGTGCCTCTAGAGTCATATACCTCTAGTTGTACCTTTACAGGAATGGCAAAAAAACCAATATTTTCCAACTCAACTTTAACTGTTCTTACATTAGTATTACTTTTTGTTAAAGTGACATTTTTATAAGCCAATGTTGGCGATTCGAATGAACCAATGTCTGCAATGATTTGAACAGCGTATCTAGCTTTATTTTGAACTTTTATTTCTTTATCAGCAGATATAATGGGTTCTCCAGGTTCCACCATAACAGCACCCCAATAAGTCCCTGCGGCGTCTTCTGGAATATTTATTCTAAATATTAAATTAAATTCCTCTTTTGGACTAAGGGTCTTTTCATCCACATCAAATTCCAACCAGTCGTTTATACTTCTATCATGCGTTTGTGTATCTGAAAAAAAACCATTGTCTCCGCATACAAACATTATATTCCACTTAGAAGAGGTAAATGTTTCTGGTCTTTTCCCTATATTTTTCAATTTTATCTGACCAACTATTTGACTATTGGGAGTAGATTTATAAAGAAAACTTAATCCGTTAGTGATGACTATTTGTGCAAATGTATTTATAGGAAGAAAAATAATTAGAAAATACTTTTTCATTTAATTATAGCAGATTATTATATAAAGCCTTCAAATAAAAGATTATTATTTGAAGGCCTTATAATTAATTTTAAACAACTCATTTACTTTGATTAGATTGTATCAGCTAATGTATACAATACTTGAACAGCGTAAGATTTAGCTCTGATGGTTGCATAAACTGCTGCTGAAACTGCTGTATTAATAGATGCAGTGTAAACTACACTTGCTCCTGAAGTATTTGTAGTTCCTGTGAATCCACTAGTAATACCTTGAACAAGTTTTGGAGAAGTACTTGTTGGTACACCTGTAGAAACGATACCAGCTACAGTTAAAGCTGGATTAATAATATTTACAGTACCACCTGTAGTGCCAATGTTACCATTACTTAAAATGCCATTAGCATCAACTGTTGGTATAGAAGCGGCTACTGTAAGTTTGATACCAGCTAAACTTGTTTCTGTTGTTGAAGAAGTTACGTAGATAGATCTACTAGCCGCTGTTGCTGTTGCACTCATGATTGATGAGTATTGAATATAAATAGTATTAGTTGGTGTGCTAACATCTGTAGCATTTGCACCAGCAACTGTAGGAGCTCCCAAATTCATAGTTTGGGTTGTGTTACTTGCAATGTTGATTAAAGTAACTGCTGGAATAACAACATTTACAGTTTGTGTAACGTTTGCTTGAGAATAAGCTGAACCAAACGCAATTAAAGAAGCGAACAATAAGACAATTTTTTTCATGAGAGTTTTTTTTGAAGTTTGAAAATATATTTGAGTTGATTTAAAATTCTAACTAGATACAATGTTTTAGACTTTAAAATACTCTTTTTTATTTGTCACAACAAATTGTACCTAATTTGATACATTATATTTTTTCCTGATTAATTACAAATTACTTTGATTATAATATCCCAAACAAATTTTATCGTTAAATGGGCATTAATAATCGATAGACGGAACAATGTACTTGTTTATTAAAGAATAAAATCTTTCAAAATAAAGTTTCTTTCTTTTCTCCTGTCTTTTATAAAGTCAAATGAAAAATGTTTTTCATTTGAGATGTGATGATGTCAAGGTGTTATTTATTTAAAAGAGTTTTTAAATTTTAAACTATAATTTTATTATAACACCGTTGTAACCCACGCTTAAACTCTTACGAATTAATTATTGATTATTTTGATAAAAATTTAATCAATTTTGGCAATTGAAACTATTTAGTCTGACAATTGAATAGTTAGAGTATGGTTAATTTCTAAGCTTTTATAAAATTAATATTTTTCAATAATCCTAAAGTTTTATCTCCGTAATTTGTAATTTATTAAATAATTTTTAATGGATTGATACTTGATTTAACAAAAATACCAACTAACTAAATTTAAAATACTTACATAAATTGGAATTCTTTATACTTACTGCGACAAACAATCGCATGTTCAAAATTTAATTTTTTATTTATATTTTTTGATTGATGATATTTTCATTTAAAAATCTACAACATCATGTCTATTTTCAAATTTGATTGATATTTACACAATAAATCTTTATCTATCTATTATAATTTGATATAAATATTTAAAAATATTGAAGATCTAATTAATGTTTTATACATAAAATAAATATCAAATTCGTCTTTTATATTTTTTAAAATTACTATACGGTGATGTACTATACGTTAATTTTACAGCACAATATTTAAATCTTGAGTTCAATTTTTTAAGTGAACTCGGACAGTTATGTCAAAAACATTAAATAGGATGTAATAATAAATAAACTTTTTTGAAGATTTAGATGGTATCAGCTAATGTGTACAAAACAGCGATAGCATATGATTTAGCTCTTATCGTTGCATATGTGGCTGCTGGTATTCCATCAATAGAAGCACTGTATACAACACTAGCACCTGATGTATTTGTAGTGCCGGTGAAACCGCTTGTTATGCCTTGAACAAGTTTGGGTGAAGTGCTGGTTGGTACACCTGTTGATACAATTCCTGTTAGCCCTGCACCACCATTCAATATATTTACAGTACCACCCGTTGTGCCAATGTTACCATTACTTAAAACTCCAGTAGCATCAACTGTTGGTATAGATGCAGTCACTGTAAGTTTAATACCAGCTACACTTATTTCTGATGTGGATGAGGTTACATAAATAGATCTATTAGCTGCAACTGATGAAGCACTCATAATAGAAGAATATTGTATATAAATGGTGTTGGTTGGTGTGCTGATGTCCGTGGCATTTGCACCAGCAATTGTAGGAGCTCCCAAATTCATAGTCTGGGCTGAATTATTGGCAATGTTGATTAATGTAACCGCTGGAATTACCACATTCACGGTTTGAGTTACATTTGATTGGCCGTTAGCGAAATAAACCGCAATCAATGAGACGAATAATAAAACAATTTTTTTCATAAAGCTTTTTTTGGAGTTTTAAATATATCAGGTTATTAAAAATTCTAAACATAAATTAATGTTTAGTCTTTGAAATCCTCTTTTTTATTTATCACAACAAATGGTATCTAAAACGATACGTTATTTTTTTCCTGAAATTGAACACAAATAATATTCTTAAATCACTTAGTTGCAAATTTAATCGTTAAATGGACTTTAATTATCGTCAGATGGAATATTGTGTTGCTTCCATAAAAAAATTAAAACATTTTTGGAGTTATAATTTGCAATTATTTATAATATACAAATTCTTTAAAATATGATTTTTAATAAAAACTTTGATCATTTGAGGCTTTTTGGGTTTATTTCTCAATCTTTTTATTGTCTATATTTTAATATTTTGGATTTTATTTAATTGTCATTAGTTATTTTCTTTTTTTTAACAAACTGCAATAGTTTATCGTTTGAAATTGGAATGAAAGGAAAGGTGAGGGCTCTCTAGAATATCAAGTAAATATTTATTTTTAAATATTTTACCGTATATCGATTAATAATGTCTATTGAGCGATTAATTTTTTTAAAATAGTAACTTAAACTTAAATTTGTTTATGGAATAAATAAAAATTATCATTTGGAATTTTAAAATGTTAGGAAGTGAAGATAACATTTGGTAAGATTTTTGAAATTTTTTCCTTAATTAATTGTTAATAATTTTTTTAAATACTGAGAAATTTTAGGTCGGAAAATTTAAAAGGTGATTTTTGAAAGTAAAGATTATTTCGCTTATTGTGTTTTTTTTTGCAAGGTAAAACTTATTATGTCTATATAGTTAACCGTTACCAAATATTAATTTAATAATTCAAATCAAATGCAAGTAGATAAAAAAATGGATGCCTTGCGTCCAATTTTTTTTAAATGCTATCCAATATCAACTAGGCTTCTTCTATAATTTTTTTTCTAAAATTTTTTTGTATGATCAATAATTTTGTATCAAATTATCTACATCATTCATACAATACATGATATTTTTTTGGGGAGGCTTTGTTTTATAGGTATCGAACATAACATAACCTAAATTCTTTTATTGAATCATTCTTTAAATAAACAAATTTGTGAATCAATAACATTCTCAACTTCTAATAAATCCAATTGTTTTGACAGATCCTTTATTATATTCAAATTATTTGATTTATCTAAAAGTATTAATTCTATGGCATGATCAATAGAGGTAAGTCCAACCATTTTAAATGCCGGTTTGATATTGTGTAGTTTGATTTTAGTTTCTTTAAAATTGAAATCATCAACATTTTGAAGCAATGTTTTAAATTCTTCTAAATAGTTGTTCTTAAAATACTCAAATACATTTAAGGCATATTCTTTATCTTTTTCATAAAATTGTTTCAGAAAAACAGTATCTAAATTTTGATGAAATGTAATTTCTTTCTTTGCAGCTTGCAGACTATTAAATTCAAAATACATATGCATTTTATCATATAAATCTGCAATCGAAAAAGGCTTTCTAATAATATCATTTATACCATGTATCAATATTTCACTCTCAATATTTGATGTGACTACGGCAGTCATAGCAATAATCGTAAATACGGACTCACTATTTATACTTCGCATTTTGGCTGCTGTTTCTAAGCCAGAAATACCTGGCAACTGTAAATCCATCAAAATCAGATCATATTTATTGACTTGAAATTTTGATAGAGCTTCTTCTCCAGACGAAACAATATGGAAATTTACTGCCCATTTGTTCAAAACTTTTGCAACATATTGTTGATTTAGGTCATTATCTTCAACAATCAAAACTTTTATTGTACTAAATTGTGGTGGGACAGTAAAATTTGGCTTGGTTGTTATTGTTTGTTGGTAAGAATTTCCCTTTTCAAAAACCAAATCAAAGTAAAAGGTAGAGCCCTTACCTTCGACACTTTTTACTTCAATCTTGCTGTTTTGTAATACCAATAATTGTTTGACAATATTCAAACCTAAGCCTGAGCCTTGTGATTTATGAAACCTTACTGAAGGCAACTGTTTGAATTTTTCAAAAATCACCTCTCTCATTTCATCAGCTATACCAATGCCCGTATCAGATACTTTGAAGTTAAGGCATACTGAATCTTTTGTTTCTTCTTGAAGCGTTACACTCAAAAGAATACTGCCTTCATGTGTGAATTTCTCTGCATTCGATAGTAAATTACTTAAAATTTGCTGCAAAATAATCTTATCAGCAATAATTTCTAAATTGGGTGTAAAGTTGAAATCTATTTTAAATTTGATATTTTTTTTGGATAAACTAAATTCAAATGATTTGACAATTTCTAAGAGAAAATCTAATAATCGAAAATTTGATTTCATTATTTCAACTTTTCCTGATTCAATTTTTGAAATATCTAAAATATCAGAAACAAGTTTTTGGAGATACTTTGTGGAGGTCTCGAGAATTTCGATATATTCCTTTTGTTCATTGTCAATTTTTGTCATTCTTAACAAATCACTCATGCCAAGTATTGCATTTATTGGTGTTTTCAATTCATGAGTCATACTGGCTAAGAAAAATTTTTCACTTTCTTCCGCTTTTTTTGCATATAAACCTATTGATTTAAGTGCTTCCTCTAAAACTTTTCGTTCGGTTATATCATAAAAAAACAAGACACTACCTTGGGAATATTTCAGTTGATTCAGTATTGGTGATATATTTACCAATACCCAATTTCGTTCTTTATTATTTTTTATTAATTGCATTTCGTAACTATGTTTCTGTCCTTGTGGTAGATCTAGTAGTTTTGATAGATTGGTTTTATTATAATTGCAGACAATAAAATTATCGATACATTGCCCAATTAGTAGCTGTTCAGGATATTCAATCATTTTACAAAAATTTGCTGAAGGATGAATGATAAACCCCGCAGTATCTACTTCTACAACACCAAATTCTAAATTCTCAAATATACCTCTATATTTTTTTTCACTTTCTTTTATTATATCTTGTGCACGATAGGAAGTTGTTATATCAACAATCTGCCAAATGCAAAAATCAGAATCATAGCTGTTTTTGAAGGGGAAATAGCTTCTTTCTAGGACTCTGCCATCTTTTAGGTGAAAAACTTCGCCTAAGACTTCGGTTTTTTTATTTAATATTTTGATGGTTGAATCAATAATGGCTTCTGGTGAAACCAAACGACTCGAAGCCGACTCTAATAATTCAAAACAGTTTTTTCCTATTAAATGCTCTGGTTTTAAATTAAACCCAAGGGTGTCTATACCTACTTGGTTGATTAAAACTATATCATCATTAGAATCTGCCATGATATAGCCCACTCTAAGATTTTCTGCTAAAATTTTTGAGGAAATACTTTGTTCGTCGAAATCTTCAAATATCTTGCGTTTTTGACTGCCGTCAATCGCAGTAATGATAACTATATCCTCATTTTTTACTTTTATCAAGAAAAGATTCAACTTTAACCAAATATACATCCCTTTACTGTTTTTAATTGGGAATTCTAAATAAGAAGTCTTTTGGTGGGTTTGGTGGTGTTCCAAATAAAGATTTCTTATATATGAACCGTACATTTCAAAAAATATCTTTTTTAGTCTCGTATTTATCTCATACCCCAATAATTTTTTGGCAGTGGAAGTAATAAATTTTACCCTTCCTGTTTTATTAATTACACAGATTAATTCTGGAATTCTTATTTCCAGTTGTTTACAAGTTTCATCATATTGATGGTCTGGGAAAAGAAACAAAATATTTTTTTTTATTTTGTAATAGATCACCAATCTCAGTGTTTTTATTTTCACTGCTGTTTTTTTTATTGATTTGTTTGTGTATAGGGAATTTGATAGCGAAG
>NZ_CALCZQ010000031.1 GCF_937903345.1 uncultured Emticicia sp.
AAACTATAATTACGAAAATAAGCAAAAAGCGTATCAAATCAAGAAATTCCATCTGAAATAATGGTTTTAGTCTTAATTTGATACGCTTTATATCTATTTAAAGCAAATATCTTGTTAACCAATTTTATTTTATGTAAAAACAACTTCAAGTTGTTCTTTTTTCGGAAAGTCAGGTGTTACCAAGTTTTCTTCTGGTTTGTAAATATAAGGCATCGGGAAACCCCTTTCTTTGAAAGTAGGCTCGGTCATGTTATTATAACGCAATTGAATTGACCAACGAATATTTTTGGTAATATTTTCCCCGGAACGGTGAACCAAAAACGCAGAAAAAATTAATAAATCACCTACCTCAAAGGATGTTTGAACATAATCTTCTTCAGGTAAATCTTCTTGAATACTTCCCAAATAACCGGAAGTGTCAGACTTGAGTAGTCCATTTTTGTGGCT
Organism: uncultured Emticicia sp.; assembly: GCF_937903345.1. Classification (GTDB taxonomy): domain Bacteria; phylum Bacteroidota; class Bacteroidia; order Cytophagales; family Spirosomataceae; genus Emticicia. Next base: position 448 of record NZ_CALCZQ010000031.1, read on the forward strand.
TGAAGGAAGGATTTGTAGTGCACCTAAATCAGCACCACAATCAACCATTGGAAACCACATCACTATGCTATCCAATGAGCCTTGACCTGTACGCCAATCTTGGTGAGCACCCAATTTCCAATGGCTACCTCCTTTTGATAAATATCGACTGTTGAATTGCATCGAAGGACGAACACCAATCATCGGGAATTGATAACCTAATTCTTTCAGTACATTAATAATTTTAGGTTCAGTACCCAAATGGTGCAAAGATATAAGGTGTTGTGCCTGTTTTCCTGTATTCACAAAGGTTGTAAAATCTGCCTCGAATAAATCGAACATGGCTTGCTCGAAAGTATCACGGTCGTTGATGTCAACTTTTTTGCCCAAAACTCGCTCGATTTGTAAGGCAAAAAGATTACGAGCTTCGGTGTAAATATTATTGATTTCTTCTTTTGAAAAGAAATTTTTGATGATAATATATCCGTCTTTGTTGAATTGTTGTTTCATAATTCCTAACTATTATGCATCTCGCCTTAATGAGAGGTTTTAATTTTTAACAAAATTAAATGTTACTGATTGAGAAAATAATGATAACTGTCAGTAATTGATTTATTTTTCTAAAACAGCGTAGGCAAAACCAGCTGCTCCAAAACCATTACCGTTATATAACAAATATTTCTTTCCGTTATGTTCATAACAGTGAGCATAATTTATCATTTGATAGTCAAAATCGGCTGGGTTTTCGGATTTATGAATACCAACCAAGTCATCTTTACGCTCCCATTTGTAACCATCTACAGATTCGGCATATCCCATTCGGTAACTTTGATTTCGGTTGGTTCGATAATCAAGCGTGTGTCGATAAGAATAATACATTTTAAAAATACCGTCTTCGTGAAATACACTTGGCCGACCTACAGCATGAAGAAAATCATCAAAAGGAAGGGCAACATCACCCGTTGGAGTCCAATTGATGCCATCATTTGAAATTGCAACTCGGCAATCGTAGAATGGCTCAGGATAACCGTGAATGTACTCACATTTTTGCCCTGAAATGTGCCACATCATCCATTTTCCGTTGACAAACATCACCGAAGGCTGTGCTGCCCAAATTGGATTATGAATCGAGCGATCCATAATTGGTCCGCGGAACATTTTCTTGAAATTCAAACCGCCATCGGTGCTTACAGCAAGTCCCATCGAAAGTCGGTATGAGTTGTGAGTTCTGTTCCAACCAGTATAATACAACCAAATGTCTCCATTGGGTTGAGGTACAAACCATGATGGCATTGCACCTGTTTCGTCGTATTCGCCTGGGCCGCCTAAATCCAATACAAATGTATTGTGAATGTAAAGAATTTTGGTTGGGTCTTCGTAATCAACATCAATAAATGTTGGGCGAGAATAGCCATTATCGTCTCTTGAAGAGAAATAAACTCTCAAAAAATCTTTGTGTTTGAACGCATAAGGCACTTGTGCATGCGAACGACTATGTGATAAACTACCATCGGGCTTGTAAACGAGTCCTTTTTTCTGCCACATTGTGGAATAAGTGAATAAGTGAATGAGTGAATGAGTGAATATTTTTCTTGCTCATTCGCCACAAAAATCTTTACAATTTTGGTTTTGCTGTAATTAATGTTGTTTCGTTTTACGATTTTTAGTAGCACGCAATTTCCAATTATCAACAAAATCTTTGTTGGGGATAGGTAAATTTACATTTACTGTTGGAGCTTTTTTTGTTTTCTTGAAATCAAGTACATAATAGCCATTTCCAAAAATCCATTGAAGTTTTACGTCTTTGATGTTTTTCGGTAAATCTTGCATCGGTACTAAATCGGCAAACATTGGATTGGCATCCATCAAGATTTGATATGTTTTTTGGTCACGAAGCCATGCACCTACGCTTTCATCACCAACAACTACTCTACCGCCAACTTTCACTACACGATTAAATTCTTCAAAAGCTTTTGCTCTTTCCGAGAAAGTATTGATACCTCCGAAATGAAAAAGTGCATCGAAAGTATTGTCTTCAAAAGGCAAATAAGAGCCATTTCCGATAAAATAATCAATAGTAACGTCTTTTATTTCAGCAAATTTTTCTTTTGCGTGGCTCAACATTGCTGGCGATAAATCAGACAAAACTGCATGCCCACCTGGTGTAATTTTATCAATAATAAAAGCTGAATCTTTACCAGTTCCCGCACCCACTTCAAGGACTTTCATACCTGGCTTTAGTTTCAATAAGCTAATCATTTGCTTACGAGTAGCGGCTTCGTTGGCGTGAAGTGATTCAAAAACCCACGAAACACCACGGTCATAGCGAGCGTGAGCGTCGTTGTAGGCTACTTGTTCTTTTCGGTCTTGCTCGAAAAGCTCTCTTGGGTAAACCAAATCAACTATATCGTTTACGTCGTAGCTAACTGGTTCTTCGCTTGAAGTGTTATGGAGGGTTTTGCCATCGGCCGATAAAACAAGTTTCGTATGTGTTTTTGGGCAAATTAATTGCTTAAAGAAATCGCTCATTCTTGTATTTTTTCTTGTATAATTTTTAAAATATCTATCAAATTCACTGCTGAACTCGCAATTACGTTTGTTTCTGATTGAAGGTGTTGATGATGAGCGTAAGAACGAATATCTGGAAAATGAGGGGCATTATCCCAGCGGCTTATCAATTCTTCATTCACATTTTGCCAATGAAAGCTATATTTTCGTCGTTTTTCAAAGGAAATAAAAATATCTGTTACGAATAAAACTGACAAGTCGATGAATGTTATTTTTAATCGTAAAATTTGAACACCATCACGATTTTGATGCTCAGCTATTTCAAAATCTTTCAGTATCGGTTTAAATTTTACAATATCGGGAATCATTCAACGATTTTTTTTATCATTTCTAAATAATGATTTCTTAGCGAAATTTCGGTTTCCCACATCATGCCATCGTCTTCTTTTTCAAAAACCTCGATGGTATTTATCGTGTGAAATTTTTCTTCAAATTCGCTATAAGTCATTACGTATTTGAGTTCAAATTCCTTGATTTTTTCTTCACAATGTTTGATTTTTTTCCACAAAACTTCTTGTGCTTGTTGTTTGGCAAATGACGCTAAATCAACATAACCCAGCTCGTGGATTACATTTTCTAAACCGATATTTTGTTCAACTAAAAGCATAAAGTCATTTATTTTTGCTACAAAAGTAAGAAATAAATGCTTACAATTATAAATTTATATCTTTACTCGACACCTCAGATTTCACTGCTGGATTACCCTTCCAAATGCTCCAAGAGTCTGTTTTGGCTTTGGTTATGTTTGCACCCATCGCTACGAGAGTGCCTTCGCCAAGCGTACAGCCATCTCTGATTGTGGCATTTACACCAAAGAATGAGTATTCGCCAACAACGCATCGTCCAGATAAAACTACGTGGGATGTAAAATAAACATGGTCTTTTATTTCGCTATGATGGCCGATATGATTACCACTCCAAAGCACAACATCGTTTCCGATTTTTACGAAAGGCTGTATCGTATTGTCTTCGAGAATAAAGCAGTTTTCACCGATTTGGTCGGTCAAAACGGTTGCTTTTGAACTAATGTAAGAAATGAAAGAATAACCTTTTTCCTTAGCTTCGGCATAGACTTTTGCACGAACCATATTCATTTTACGCTCGCTCAAAGGGGCAAAAAATTTGTATTCTGCAGGTGGATAAATTGTAGTTATATCCTCAAAAGGCACAACTGGCAAGCTACAGAATGTATCTTCTTTGATATATTCTTTGTTGACAGTAAATGCTACAATTTCGTGTTCTGAATCATTTGTGAGATAATAATGGGCTAATTCTGCCACCAGTTCCGTACCGAAAACTACTACTTTGGCCATTTTTATTTTTTTTAGAATTTAAATCACTATCTATTGACTGATGACTGTTTTTTATTGACTTATCAGACTAATTCAAATTTATTCAAAAGTTCGTTCATTTCTTCTACAGAGCAAAACATGAGCAAGTCGATTATTGAAAGCCAAGGCACAAAAGATTCATACTCTTTGTTAAATTGTTTGTATTGAATAGGTTTTGCTTTGATAAAATTAAGTAAGATTTTGTTATCGGCAAAAAGTTGTTTGTTATAGATGGCCATTCCACCAATCGGATTGATATAATGATTAGCTTTATCTTGCAAACAAATATCCAAAATTCGGCCTTGTGCTTTTAGGTCTTGATTATTGTAAATCGTTGAACTTCCTACAATTTCGGTTTCGATATTTAAGTATTTACAAGTTTCTTTTAGACTGTTCACTGCTAATTCGGCAATATTTGCGGTTGGCAAGTTGAAAACTTGCTCTACTAACTGAAACCCTTCTTTATAAAACGGTGCTTTTTTGTAAGATTGCTCAACGGTTTTTAAAAACTTTTTGCTCCACGCTGCCAAATTATCCACTTCAATGTCTCGAATCTGTCTGTTTTGACTTGCACCAATCAATGGAATCGTAAACATAGAGGCTTTTCCATTAACCAGAATGTTATTTCGATTTATCCAACCTTTGTTGATAAATGCCACATCATCGTAGGCCACAAATTTATCAACGGCTTTTATGAGTTGGAAATATCCAATGTATGGAAAAACGTAGGGTTGCATGATGCCAAGTATCATCTCTGCACCCCAAATCTCCGATGGTGAGCTAATGACGTTTTTTCTTTTCAATTCTTCTTCCATTATTTTAAAACGCTACCTTTAGAGGTTAGGGTTAACTTTCTTAAATAAAACTCACTATCATTGATAGGTATGTTTGTTTTGCTATTGATTGAATTGAGCTTTATGTCTCCTTCTTGAAACGGAATAACCCCTTTTGAATAAAGTAAATACTGTGCTTCGGCAGGAATAGGTTTTACTCTACTTCTGAATGGATGAATCGGTATGAGTTTTCGCTTAAAGTCTTCACCCCAAAGTGGATATTCAAAATCTTCGTGTTCTTGTTGGGTTCCGAGTGCAACAATGGCATCTTTCGGTACGAGTTCATCAAACTTTTTGTAAGCTTCATAAACATTAGGTCGAGCAATCATAATCAACTCTAAACGAGTTGTATTAAAGATATTTTTGGCCTCAAAAACGGGATGAATACGCAAGTACAGAATTGTAGGTATTGCTGAAAGAACGATTAAACAGCAAATGCTTATCAAGAATATGTTTTTAACGATTGATTTTTTCTGAAACCAAGATATTCCAATTAAGGAAAGCATTGGCATGCACCAAACCGCCATATTCAGAAAATACCGAGCCTTGATTGGGTCATAAGGAGCCGAATAACACAGCGATAAAAAGTGTAATGTTGCTGCAAAACCAAGTACCAACAGGCTTTTTTCTAAGCTCTTTAATTTCTTAAAATTTTGCAAAGCTTTCCAACATAAAATAAGGATACATGGCAGGATCAGACCAAAGCCAATAAATCCCCAAAAAGGTCTTTCTAGATAGAATCTCATTGGATGTTCAAAAGAAAAATATGAAACAACCGTGAAGTGTTCACCTTCAAGATTCAATTCCCTAAATGCTATATTTGGCCAATATCGTACAATATCATTTAATTCTTTACCTAAAGGCGAGCTTCTAAGTCCGTCCATATTCAAAAAATCAGAAGAATAGCGTGCAATATTGTATGCTAAGTTTTTGATTTTTTCTTTTTCTGTATAATGCTCAACGCCATGCCATTGCATTACCATTTTGGGTGCAGAAAGACTTCCTAAACTAAACTTTTTAGATTCTTTTATATTACTGATATAGCCAGTCGGCAGTGCATAAATGCCTATTGAGATTATAAATGCAATAAAAAACAATTTGATGTGTTGGTAAAATTGCTTTTTCAATAAAACCGTATGAAACGCAACCGCTACTGCGGCAGGGGCAATCAGTAAGAAGGTAACTTTATGTCCAATCCAAATACCTGACATTAGGGCAATAAGTGAAACATTGAGCCGAGAAGAGTTGCGTTTATACGAAAACATGAAATAAGTCAAACAACCTAAATAGGCTGACAAAACGATATCCGTTTCGGTGGTAGTAGCCTGTACTAAAGCCGTTGGAAGTAGAGCTGAAAGTAAAAAAACCAGTAAAGCAGCGGTCTTATCCTTAGTTATTTTAAAAGCTATACCATAAGCTGAGATTGCAAAAAGCCAATAAGACAGGTAGTGAATAATTTTAAATCCTTGTTCACCAAAAACATGAAAGCCAAACATTTGTAAAGTCGGCAATGAATTTGGGTAAAAATCAATCGTCCAAGTTGTACCTTGAAGGCGATTCATGTTACCGTTTTGGAGGTATAAAGCACATTTTACTAAATGCCCAGTCATGCTATCCCATTCGTTAGGATAAGTCAAGAAAAATATTCCCAAATTTAAAATACTGACAATTACTAAGCCTAAACTTAATATTCCAAATGTAGTTTTGCCCAAAAAACCTTGGGTCTGCCAAATGTTAAAAAGGCTTATTGATATATTTTTAAGGGAATTAAAAAGCGAATATTGGTGGTTTTCGGAGATTTTTGTAAAAAAGAAATAAAATAATAAAGCCGAAAAGTTTATGCCTAAACCCCAAGATACTGCATGACCAAGTTGATTGAGTTCAGATAAAAAAAAGCCTGTTGGAATAATGCAAGAAACTAGTCCAACGAAATACTTGATTAAATAGTCGTTGAGGCTTTCGGAAATATATGCAGTATTCCGATGAATTTGCCAAAGAAAAACAAGAAATATTGCTATGAAAAATAAATACATTGAATCAGATTAAAAGCTTTCACAGTACAAAGATAATGAAAGCCCTTCTTTTATTATGCTTTTTGAAATAAACTATATCAAAAACTCGAAAATTTCGGGCTTGTCGTTGATGTATTCAAACTGAACATTGTTTTCGTTCATACGCTCAATTAGTGGTTGAAAATCAGATTGTTGTTTGAGCTCAATACCTACCAATGCGGGCCCACGTTCACGGGCGGTTTTCTTTGAATATTCAAAAAATACAATATTATCAGTTGGGCTAAGTACATCATTCAAGAAAGTTTTAAAAGCCCCAGCTCGCTGTGGGAAGCGAATAATGAAGTAATGTTTTAGTCCTTCGTAAAGCAATGAACGCTCTTTTATTTCTTCGGTACGTGTTATATCATTATTGCCTCCTCCGATAATACAAACTATATTTTTCCCTTTTATTTCATCTTTTATGAAGTCGAGTGCCGAAACCGATAATGCTCCTGCTGGCTCGGCAACTATTGCTTCTTCATTATAAAGTTGAAGAATCGTAGAGCAAACTTTTCCTTCGGGAATAAGCAAAATTTCATGATTAAGATTTTGTTTACAAACTTGAAATGTTAGATTTCCTGCACGTTTTACAGCGGCACCATCCACAAACTTATCTATTTCTTCAAGCGTAACAACTTCTCCTTTTTCCAAAGCGGTTTTCATAGTTGGCGAGCCAAGTGGCTCAACCGCTACGAGTTTAGTTTTTGGCGAAAGTTGTTTAAAAACTGTCGAAACTCCCGAGGCTAAACCACCACCACCAATAGCAAAAACTAAATAATCAATCTTGAAGTTAGAGTCTTTGAAGATTTCCAGTCCGACTGTCCCTTGTCCTTCCATCACTTGCAAATCATCAAATGGATGTACAAAGGTGGCATTTTGTTCTTCACAATATTTTTTTGCCGCATAGAAAGCGTCATCGTAAGTGTCGCCCACGAGTTCGATTTTTACAAACTCTTTCCCAAACATTCCTACTTGTTTGATTTTTTGAGCAGGAGTTGTCGTAGGCATAAAGATTGTTCCATTGACCTCCAATTTTCTGCATGCATAAGCAAGCCCTTGTGCATGATTTCCCGCACTGGCACATACTACGCCTTTTTCAAGTTGTTCTTTTGAGAGGGTAGCCATTTTATTATATGCACCTCTGATTTTGTAAGACCGAACAACCTGCAAATCTTCACGTTTGAGGTAAATATTTGCCCCATATCGCTCCGAAAGGTTCAGATTATGCATCAATGGTGTATGTACAGCTACTCCTTGAAGACGCTCTGCGGCGAGGTATATGTTGTCTAAATCAGGAAGAATAAAATCTGATTTTGTTTTAGTGTTTGTTGATGTCATTGTATGAAGTTTTTGTTGTGCATTTTATAATACACCCAAATATACAAAAAGCACAGAGATTTTGTCTCTGTGCTTTTTTAAATATATCATGCAAAGGAAGGCTTCGTTTTGAGCGAAGCCTTCCTTATATTACAAAACTTAGTTTCTTTCTGGACGTAAGCTACGAACAGTTTTACCAGCTTGCCACATTTCCGAATCACGAAGTTCGGCTAATTCAACTTCCAATTTTTCACGATAATCTGGTTGAGAATTACGTTCGATAGATTGCGTTGCTTCTTTTTGTGATTTTACACTTTGATACAATTTTTTGAAAACAGGTTTTGTAGCATCATGGAATGGCTTCCACCAGTCTAACGCACCACGTTGTGCAGTTGTAGAGCAGTTGGCATACATCCAATCCATTCCGTTTTCTGCTACCAACGGCATCAATGATTGTGTTAATTCTTCAACAGTTTCGTTGAAAGCCTCAGAAGGAGAGTGACCATTTTCACGTAATACTTCGTATTGAGCAGCAAAAATACCTTGGATGGCACCCATCAAAGTTCCACGCTCACCTGTAAGGTCAGATGTTACTTCACGGTAGAAATCGGTTTCAAACAAATAACCTGATCCAACACCAATACCCATTGCGATTGCGGTTTCACGAGCGTGACCAGAAGCATCTTGGAATACTGCAAATGAAGAGTTAAGACCTTTTCCTTCAACGAACAAACGACGAAGTGAAGTTCCCGAACCTTTTGGAGCAACCAAAACTACGTCAACATTCTTAGGTGGTTTGATGCCAGTTTTTTTGCTGTACGTAATGCCGAAACCGTGAGAGAAATATAATGTTTTACCTTTTTTAAGGTGTTGTTTTACTGTTGGCCAAAGAGCTATTTGAGCCGCATCCGACAAAAGGAAACAAATGATTGTGCCTTTTTTCAATGCGTCTTCGATGCCGAAAAGTGTTTTTCCTGGAACCCAACCATCAGCTACAGCTTTGTCATAAGTTTTACCGGGGCGTTGTCCAACGATTACATTGAAACCATTGTCACGCATGTTCATTGCTTGACCTGGGCCTTGTACACCGTAGCCGATTACTGCGATGGTTTGTTTTTTCAAAAATTCTCTTGATTTTTCGAGAGGGTATTCTTCACGGGTTACTACTTCTTCATCAACTCCGCCGAAATTTAATTTTGCCATTTTTATTGAATTTGTTTTATTGAATGCTACTATTATTTAATTATATGTACTTTGATTTAGCTGATTTTTTTGATTTTCAAGAAAGGAATTTTTACAAAATCTAAAAATCACTTTTAATCGCTATTCAGGTTGATTTATATTTTGAATTTAATAATCTTTTCATTTCTAAACTTTCGCTCCCGAAGTTTAGTAGTAAGCCAACCTATAAATTATATGCTTTTAAATAATTGATGGCTTGGGCAAAGTGTACATTTTCAAGTTTTATCACGGCCTTTAGTTCAACACTTATATGTTCTTCTACTAAAAAATCAACTCTTCTTTGTACCAACGTGATCGGTTTTATAAATAATTGGCATTTCAAACTCTCTGTGAAACAAAATACCAATTCTTTTGAACTCTATTTCCAAAGCTCTTTGGCAAATGACCTCCTGAAAGCCATTACCCAAAATTTTATGAACCTCTATTGCACAACCTATAATTTTTCCAGTTAAAGCTGAGTATTTGTACTTTTCATCAATTATGACTTTAATCAAGCGGATTTGATAAATTACATTGATTTCTTCAACTAATTTTGGACATTTATGTCAATCATTTTCATAACAATCAGTAAATCTGTTAAATCAAAGTTTAAGACAAATTTACAAATAATACTCCCATTCGGTAATTTCTTCGGGTAAATATTCGATTAGACCTTGAGGTGTTTTACCTACTGCAACCCTTCCTGAGCGAACGAATTCGATGATTCCGTGAGGTTTGATGTACCTAAAGAAATCAAAAATTTCAGTTTCAGTACCTGTTTTTTCGATTACTACGTAGTCGAGTCCCCAATAAACTACCCATGCTTTATAAACCTTATTGATGGTTTCGACATCAACAGATTTTCCGTTTAGTGGGGTAGAAATTTTATATAAAGCGATTTCGTTATAAACTATGTCTTCGTTGAGATAGCCAAACACTGCTAAAACTTCAATGATTTTACGAATCTGACGTACGAGTTTTTCTACTTCTTCACGTTTTTCGTGCTTAATAACGATAGTGAAACGAGAAATACCCTTACGCTCAGTTTCTGAAACCGTCAGAGACTCAATATTGATTCTTCGACGGGTAAATATGATTGTGATTTTGTTGAGTAATCCGATGCTATTTTCGGTAAATACGCAAATAGTGTATGTTGTCATTAAATTTTTCGATGTTTGATGTTAGATGCTTGATATTCGGTTTTCAAAATACCTAATCAAACCATTTAACATTTGTTTACAAGTTGTTATTTTTCCTAAGATTTCATTCAACATATCAAGTGGAAAATAACCTAAATCATTTGATAAATACAGTTGGGTTTCTAATTCATATAAGGACCCTCTTGCGATGAAAAAAAATTGTAATGAATCTTTGGTATGATTTCTCCCATGCCTTTCAGCAATATTTGAAGGAATAGATACCGAACAACGACGCATTTGATTTGAAAGTCCGTACTGCTCTTCTTTTGGAAATTGTTTCGTCAGTTCATACACTTGCTTTACTAACAGACGACTTTGTTTCCAAACATCCAACTCAATATAAGATTTCATTTATTATAGAGATTTATAAAATGCCTACCAATATTCCTAACATCGAAAATCAAGCATCGAACATCGAAAAATTACTCCAAGCGAATTTCACTAACACTCGTTCCTGCAGGAACCATCGGGAATACGTTTTCTTCTTTTTCTACGATAACTTCGAGTAAATATGCTTTTTTTGAATCTAGCATTTTATCCAATGAATCGCTAAGGTTTTCTCTCTCCGAACAAGTGTGTCCGTCAATTCCAAAACCACGAGCAATTGTGATAAAATCTGGATTTTGCAATTCTACGAATGAATAGCGATTGTCATAAAATAATTGCTGCCATTGACGCACCATTCCTAAGAAATTGTTATTCAAAATAATCATTTTAACGGCTAATCCACTTTGTGCAATTGTGCCAAGTTCTTGAATCGTCATTTGGAAACAACCATCTCCGATGATTCCGACTACTTCACGATCAGGAGCTCCGACTTTAGCTCCAAATGATGCAGGAATGGCAAAGCCCATCGTACCAAGCCCACCTGATGCAATGAATGAATTTGCTTTTTTGAACTGATAATAACGAGCCGTTACCATTTGGTGCTGACCAACATCAACTACTATGCAAGCCTCTCCATTAGTTTTATCAGAAAGTAAAGCCACAACCTCCGCCATTTTGATTTTACCTTCTTGGCTTAAATCACGGAGTGTAACTTTATCGTATTCTTTTACATCAAGTTTGCGGAATTCGTTTTTCCAGCCAGTAAAATCTCCTTTTTTTACCAAAGGCATGAGCATTTTCAGGGCTTCTTTGGCATCTCCTATGACTGGAGCTTCCGCTTTCTTAATTTTGTCAACCTCCGAAGGGTCAATTTCGATATGAATAATGCGTGCTTGAGGAGCAAATTTGGTTGAATCTCCCGTAACACGATCATCGAAACGCATTCCAACGGCAATCAAGATGTCACATTCATCAGTCATTACGTTTGGAGCATACATACCATGCATACCCAACCAACCCATATAATTTGGGTGATTGTTTGGCATTGCTGAAAGTCCAAGTAATGTGCTTGCACAAGGTATATCAGTTTTTTCAACAAAATCAATTAATTCTTGAACGGCCTCAGCAATCAAAACCCCGTGACCGAATAAAATGTATGGGCGTTTGGCTTTATTAATTAACTCAGCTGCCTTTTCGATTTGCTCTTGTTTAGGCACAACTCGCGGATTGTAACTTACCATTTTCTCTACTTTATTATAGACAAAAGGTTTTGTCATTTTCGCAGCTTGTGCATCACGAGTAAAATCAATCACCACTGGGCCGGGTTTGCCTGATTTTGCAATAAAGAATGCTTTTGCCATGATTTCTGGCACTTCGTTGGGGTCGGTAATTTGATAATTCCACTTACAAACTGGCGTAGTTACACCAATCATGTCAGTTTCTTGGAAAGCATCAGTGCCCAATAAATTTGATTTTACTTGTCCTACTATACAAACCAACGGTGTACAATCAATTATTGCATCGGCAATTGGTGTAATGAGGTTTGTGCCACCTGGGCCAGAAGTTACCAAACAAACACCCGTGCGTCCACTGACTCGAGCAAAGCCTTGGGCAGCGTGTCCAGCACCTTGTTCGTGGCGAACCAATATATGGTTGATTCTATCAATATAGTCATAAAGGGCATCATATGTTGGCATTATTGCCCCTCCTGGATAACCAAAAATTGTATCTACACTTTCAGCTAACAAACACTCCATCATTGCTTGGGCTCCTGAATGAAAGGTTTGTTCATCTTTCGATAGAGCGGATGTTGTGAGTGTTTCTTGCTTTAATTCTATTTCGAGTAAATTTCCCATATCGTCTGAGACATTTAAGGATAAAATTTTATATTTGGTTTGTTGTACTCCGTATGTCTTATAAGTCCGTTACACAACCTTCGCTGGCTGAACTAACGTTTTTGATATATTTTCTTAAAACACCCCGAGTAAATGTTGATGGTATTTGTTTCCAAGCAGCTTTACGTTCGGCCAATTCTTCATCTGAAACGTGTAATATTAGTTTATTATCAACTGCATCAATTGTGATTTTATCTCCATCTTTTACTAAAGCGATTGTTCCGCCGTCAAAAGCCTCTGGTGTGATGTGTCCAACAACAAAACCGTGTGTTCCTCCTGAAAAACGCCCATCAGTAATCATTGCTACACTATTTCCTAATCCTGCACCCATAACGGCCGATGTTGGTTTAAGCATTTCTGGCATTCCAGGTCCGCCTTTTGGACCTTCATTTCTGATTACAATTACGTGACCAGCTTTGATTTCTCCTTTTTCTAAATATTCGATTACGTCTTCTTCACGCTCGCAAACTTTGGCTATTCCTTCAAATTTCTCGCCCTCTTTTCCTGTGATTTTTGCAACGGCTCCACCTTCAGCCAAATTTCCATAAAGAATTTGTAAGTGACCAGTCGCTTTGATTGGAGTTTCAAGTGGAACGATTATTTTTTGTGTATCGAAATCTAAATCTGGAACTTCTTCCAAGTTTTCAGCAATTGTTTTACCAGTTATAGTCATACAATCGCCGTGAATAAGGCCTTTTTTGAGTAAATATTTCATTAGAGCGGGTACACCACCTATTTCAAGCATGTCTTCCATGTAATATTTTCCTGATGGTTTCAAATCAGCAATTAATGGCGTACGGTCTGAAATAACTTGAATATCATCTAAGGTAAATTCTACACCTGCGGCACTTGCAATGGCTAAATAGTGCAGCACTGCATTCGTTGAACCACCCATTACCATTACCATCGTCATGGCATTTTCAAATGCCTTGCGAGTCATAATGTCATGTGGACAAACGTTTTTCTCTAACATATTTTTCATCGCCGCTCCGATTGCAATACACTCGGCTTTTTTGCCTTCGTGTGTTGCAGGATAGCTTGATGAATTTGGTAAAGTCAAGCCCATTGCTTCCATGGATGAAGCCATTGTGTTGGCAGTGTACATTCCGCCGCAAGCTCCAGCACCCGGAATGGCATTTTTTATAACTCCTTCGTAGTCTTCGTCTGAAATTGTGCCGGCAAATTTTTGGCCTAATGCCTCAAAAGCTGATACGATATCGAGTTTTTTCCCTTTATACAATCCTGTGCGTATTGTTCCTCCATAAACCAACATTGCTGGGCGGTTCAAGCGAGCAATTGCCATCATCGCCCCGGGCATATTTTTATCGCAACCAACTACCGCAATTACGCCATCATACCATTGGGCAGCCACAATATCTTCAATCGAATCTGCAATAATATCACGACTTGGTAATGAATAACTCATACCATTATTACCATTAGTCATACCATCCGAAACACCGATAGTGTGAAAAATCAATCCCACCATTCCGTTTTCTTGGATGCCTTTTTTTACGTGAACTGACAAGCCATTTAGGTGCATATTACAGGTATTTCCTTCATAACCTGTACTTGCGATACCGATTTGTGCTTTTTGCATATCTTCTTCTGTCAGACCAATCCCATAAAGCATGGCTTTGGCGGCAGGATTATGAATTTCTTGCGTAAGGGTGCGGCTAAATTTATTTAATTCCATATTTAATTTTAAAACTTTATTGAATTTTATAAATACTAATTTGAATATAAAAAAGCACTATTCAATTGGTGTGAAGAAGGCTTTATCATTTAGTAGCAAACTATACTCCACCTCTTTTTATGTGAATAGAAGAAAATAGGGTACATTGGGATAACATTAGCCCAATTAAAAATATTCTCTTATTGCGAATATTCGCTAATCGCGAACAGTTTCTATGACAAAGAAATTTACTTTCATTTGTATTTCCAAATTTTTTTGAAAAAATTTGATACCTTTTTGTTTTTTGAATTGACATTTCAAAAAAGTAGTTATAAAAAAATACCTAATATGCTTCTTTTTGTTTAATATTGAACTCTAATAACAGTACATTCTACTTAATGAAAATTTATAAAACTATACAAGGGTTCGTTATCGAACATAAGGGGCAATTCTATATCTCTCGACACACAGATTGGGACTTATTTATTAATCGAGAAGATTTGTTTTTTGAGTTGCAGCGAGAAATTCAAATATTACCTGCAGCCGCTGAATATAAATCTCTAATAGATAATGGCTTGCAAGCACCGATTCAGTCGCAGGAAGTTTGGGCATCTGGCGTAACGTATCTACGTAGCCGAAATGCACGCATGGAAGAGTCGAAAATAGCGGGAGGCGATAATTTTTATGATAGAGTTTATGACGCCGAGCGTCCAGAATTATTTTTTAAGTCCGCTCCGCAGCGAGTCGTTGGGTCTGGGCAAGCAGTAAGAATAAGAAAAGACTCAAAATGGAATGTGCCAGAGCCAGAACTTACATTGTTTATTAATTCAAAAGGACAGATTTCTGGCTATACCGTCGGAAATGATATGAGTTCACGAGATATTGAGGGAGAAAATCCACTTTATTTGCCGCAAGCCAAATCTTATGATAAAAGTGCTGCAATCGGGCCATGCATTGCTATTTTTGGTAGTCCGATAGATAGCGATTCAAAAATTACGCTTGAAATCTCACGATATGATATCCCACTTTTTTCTGATTCTATTGAAATCAATCGCATGAAACGCAAGCATACTGATTTAGTAGAATATTTATTCCGTGAAATGTCTTTCCCGCACGGTTGTTTTCTGATGACAGGAACAGGAATTGTTCCGCACGATGATTTCACGCTTGAAGTGGGTGATGTCATAACTATAACCATCGAGGGTATCGGAACATTAATTAATACCGTTGAAACGAAATAATTTCAATATTTTCTCTTATTTTCAAACATATTATTTGCCTTTTAAATGCAACTTACAGGAAGAAATATTATTGGTTTTGAAACTTTTTCGGAAGGAACAGTAGCCATTCAAGCTATTAATCCAGCCACCGGCGAGACCCTCGCTCCATTGTTTTATAAAGCTACCTTTGACGAATTAAGCCTAGCTGCCCAAAAAGCAGAAAAAGCTTTTCAGATTTACAGAAAACAATCAGGAAAACAAAAAGCCGAGTTTTTAGATAAAATTGCGGAAGAAATAGAAAACTTGGGTGATGCACTCATCGAAAGATACATAGCCGAATCTGGTTTACCACAAGGCAGGGCAGTGGGTGAGCGTGGACGCACCACTGGTCAGCTTCGTTTGTTTGCTCATTTACTAAGAGACGGCAATTGGGTAAACGCCAGAATTGACACTGCTTTGCCTGACCGTCAGCCATTACCACGCCCCGATATTCGTTCGGTTGAGCGTCCGCTTGGCGTTGTTGGCGTTTTTGGTGCGAGTAATTTTCCATTGGCGTTTTCAGTAGCTGGTGGCGATACTGCTTCAGCATTAGCGGCCGGCTGCCCGGTTATTTTTAAAGCACACCCGGCTCATTTGGGTACTTCTGAACTGATGGGTAAAGCCATTCAGAAAGCTGCTGAGGCAACCAATATGCCTGATGGGGTTTTCTCATTATTGTTTGATGATGGACATGAAATTGGTTTGGCATTGGTGAAACACCCAGGTGTAAAAGCAATCGGATTTACAGGTTCTTATAAAGGAGGAAAAACACTTTATGATACTGCAGCAGCTCGCCCTGAACCAATTCCAGTTTATGCCGAAATGGGAAGTGTAAATCCTGTGTTTATATTACCTCGTATCCTTGAATCAAACGAAGCGACGCTTGCACAAAACTTTGTAGGTTCAGTCACTTTGGGTGTTGGACAGTTTTGTACAAATCCAGGAATGCTTTTATTACAAAAAAATGAAGCATTTATTACTGCCCTCGAGCAGCACACCAGCACCAGTACTGGTGGCGTAATGCTCACAACAGGCATACGTGACGCGTATTTAAAAGGTATAGAAAATGCCAAAAACTTCACAAAAGTAATTGGTATAGGAAAAGCACCTGAGGGTTTTACGGCAGTTGAGCCCATAATTTTTCATGCTTCGATTGAAGATTTCACGCAAAATCCACATTTATCAGAAGAAATTTTTGGGCCAACGAGCTTAGTAGTGGAAGCCAACACAAAAGATGAATTATTGGCAGCCGCTAAAAGCCTGACAGGACACCTAACCGCAACTGTTCATGGAACGCCTGAAGATTTGGTTGAATATGCAGATTTAATAGAAATATTGGAACAGAAAGTTGGTAGAATTTTGATCAATGGTTTTCCAACGGGTGTAGAGGTTTCGCATGCAATGGTGCATGGAGGGCCTTTCCCTGCGACAACCGATTCGAGAAGTACTTCGGTCGGAACGATGGCTATTACACGTTTTACTCGTCCTGTATGTTACCAGAATTTTCCCGATAGTCTCTTAATTGATGAACTAAAGGCGGATAATCCACTGAATATTTGGAGATTAGTCGATGGAGAACTGAAAAAATAAATGGCTACAAATGCAAATGCTTCAAGTCTATTTTTCGAGCATTTGTTTTGTCGTAACCGTAATGAAGAATACAGTTTTATAAAAACGAATTTTTAAAAGTTTTATCAAAAAAGATAAACTAAATTAAACGATAAAAAACCGCAAAAATGAACTCATCTTTGCGGTTTTTTATATGTTTTTTACTATGATTATTTTTTAGGTGCTACTGCTGGAGTTGCTGCCGCTGCTGTTTTTGCAGGAGGCGTAACGCCCAATTTCTTGAATACTAAATCAGAAATGTTATCAGCATCTGGAGCAACCAAAAGAATTGGAGTTGTACCAGGGCCAGCATCAGTATTGAAAACATAAGTATAACCATTTTCTTTAGCTACTTCTTTTACGGTTTTGTCAATTTTCTCTAAAACTGGAGCCAACAATTGTTGTTGTTTTTGTTGCAAAGCAGTTTCTGAGTTTTGTGAAAACTCTTGAATAGCTGCTTGGGCATTTTGTAGTTCTTTTTCACGGTCAGCTCTAATCACTGGTGACATCGTTTGTCCGTTTTTTTGATAGTCATCTAATTTTGGTTGAAATACTGCAATTTTATCTTGCAAAAGCTTGTCATATTGAGCCTTTTCGGTTTTCAATTTATTTTCAATATCTTTTGCCTCAGGGATGTTGTTTAGGATATAGTCAACATTGGTATATCCAATTTTTGTAGTTTGGGCATTTGCTATACCAACAAACATTAGAGCCGTGATAATTGCGGCGAAAAATTTTGTCTTCATCTTTTGTACTTATTTTTTTGGTTTGGTTACTTGGTTATTTTGATTTTTATCTTCTTTCAACGAAATCCCTAAGGCTTCCATCACATAATCAGTATAGTCGTGTCGTGGGTCGGTGTAAATCATGCTCATATCTGATGCTTTATCAAAAATAAACATTAATTGTTTTTGTCGAGCCACTTTTTCACACGCCTTGTAAATATCATCAAGGATTGATTTCATTATTTCTTTCTTTTTCAGAAATAACAGACCGTTCATTCCAAAGACTTTATTGTTCAATTCTTTTAGTTCGGTTTCTTTATCGTCAATGTTTTTCTGACGTTCTCGCTTCATTTCTGCTGTTAGCAAAATCTCTTCTTGTTGAAACTGCTGACGCATTTTTTCTAACTCCGAATACTTTACTTGAATATCAGCCACCCATTTTTCGGAGTACTTATCCATATCCTCTTGGGCTTTTTTATACTCAGGCATTTTGCTTGTAATGAACTCAGAATCAATGTATCCGAACTTTTGAGCAAAGCTTTGTACACAAACAAGTGTCAAAAATAATAAAAATATTGTTTTTTTCATTCAAAAAAAATTTTCAATGCATAAATTATTGAATGTTTTTTATTTAATGGTTGACTAAAACAACCTTTTATGTTTTGGGTTTTAACCTAACTAACGTGTGATATATACAAAATTATTATACCATTAACAGATATTTAACATTTGTTGATGGTTTTTAACGAATTTGCTGACCGATACTAAAGGTAAATGATTTCAAACCACGATTTGCGAGTCCTGGGATTGGGTCGAAGCCTTTTCCGAAGTCAAGTCCAATCATACCGAAGGCTGGCATGAAAATTCTTGCCCCAACACCTGCCGTACGACGGAGTTTGAAGGGGTTGAAATCTTTGTAACTTCCCCAGCTATTTCCTGCTTCAGCAAAACCTAAAACAAAGATGGTTGCTTGCGGATTTAATGATACAGGATAACGTAGCTCAGTTGCGTATTTGCTATATATAATACCACCCATACGGCTCAAGGTTACGCTTCCGTCGCTGGTGCGTAGTTTCTCGGCTTCTTCATATGATAGCTCGTGAACAATACCTTCTTCGTAACCTCTCAGACCAATCAAATCTGCACCAACATTCATAGAGTTTTGCATACCCATACCTGCTCCGCCTAGGATAAATCTACCGAAAGGACTAAAATCAGAACTAGTGGTATATTTACCCAAGAAACCCATATTTGCTTTTGCGTGGAAAACCAATTTTCCTACAACAGGCACAAACCAGTCGCCATCAAACATCCATTTGTGTCCTTCTACCCATTTGAACTTGTCAGTTACGGGGGCATTTCTTAATAATGAATAAGGAGGGTTAAAGGTTGCATTGATAGTAAATTGAGAGCCCGAACGTGTGAACTGAGGATTATCTAAGCTGTATCTTGATAATACAAATGCCATTGAAAGGTCGTTGGCAACCCCTTTTTGGAATCCTGGGATGAAGTAACTATTATCAACATTATATCTTTGGTATGAAAGAGAGGCATTGAAACTAAAATTTCTATCAGGCCAGTTTAAGCGTTTTCCGTAAGTAATAGAACCACCTGTATTCTTGAAATATCCAGAATAAATTCCTGAACTACTACCTGCATAGATAGAGGCATAAGCAGAACCATATTGTCGTTCTAAAGCTTTTTGGTAGCCTCTGTTGTCAGATGATGTATGGAAAATACTTACCGCAAACGAATTTGGTTTTTTTCCACCAAGCCAAGGCTCAGTAAACGATAAAGAATAAGTTTGGTAGAAACGTCCACTGGCTTGTAATCTTAGGGCTAAACGTTGGCCATCACCGGCAGGAAGTGGTTTCCATTTCTTAAGGTTATTGATGTTTTTTGCCGAAAAATTATTAAATACAACTCCGAAAGTTCCAACAAAGCCCTGAAGACCTCCCCAGCCGCCCGATAGTTCAATATTGTCACTTGGCTTTTCTTCTACGTTGTATTCTATATCTACTGTTCCGTCGGCTTGTGGGATAGGCTTAGGTTCAATTTTTTGTGGGTCGAAATAGCCTAATCTTGAAAGCGTTTGCTGAGTTTCGATAAGGTCAGTTTTACTAAATTTTTGTCCTGGGCGGGTCAAAAGTTCACGCATTACTACGTGGTCACTGGTTTTGGTATTTCCATTTAAAATAATACGGTTTATTGTTGCTTGTTTACCTTCACGAATTCGCATTTCAATGTCTATAGAGTCGCCGTCAACTGCAACTTCTATTGGTTCGCATTGGAAAAACAAATAACCATCATCCATGTAGGCCGAGCTAACGTCACCTTGTGGAATTCCATTTATTTTTTTATTAAGGTCTTCTGGATTGTAAACATCACCTTTTTTAATGGCAAGAATACTTTCTAAATCTTTGGTTTTACGTAGATAATTACCAGTCCAAGAGATGTTTCGGTAGTAAAAACGAGTGCCTTCGTTGATATTCAGAATTAATCTGATGTTATTTCCATCGGTCGAAATTACTGAGTCAGAAGTTACCTGAGCATCACGGTAGCCTTTTTTGTTGTAATACTCTACAATTTTTTCTTTGTCTTCTTCAAACTTTTTAGGAATAAATTTTGACGGAGTAAAAATACGAAGCGGAGCTTTGATTTTTGTGCCTTTTAGTTTCGATAATACCTTATAATCAGGCATTTCGGTTACGCCGACCAATTGAATATCATCAATTTTTACTTTGCTCTTTTTATCAATAGTTACTATGAGGGCAGCGTTATTGGCTCTGATTGTATCAGAAATTTGCTTTATCTGAACGTTAGTATTCAAGAACCCTTTTTCGATGTAAACACGCTTGATGGTTAGCTGAATATTTTTGATTAGGGCATCGGTGATTACTTTACCTTTATTTGCTTTTACTTTTTCGCTTACTGCATCAATTTCACCTTTACGAATTCCCTTAAAAACAAATTTATTGAGTCTTGGACGCTCACGAAGGTGAATATCCAGCTCAACTTTATCTAATTCTACTTTGGTAATATTGATTGCTACATCTTCGATGATTCCTTGTTCCATCAAACGGCGAATGGCTGTACTTATACGCTCGCCTGGTATACTGATTTTATCGTTGATGTTTAGACCTGACACCGAAATGAGTGTATTTGGGTCTAAGAATTTTACGCCACTTACCGAGATTTTAGAAATAATATATTCTTTTGGTCGTTCATAGCTTACAGCGGCATCTTTTGGTTGGTCGTATTTACGACCAAGCCCCAAAGGAAATTGTGCTATGGCATTGGTAGTAACTAGCAGTAAAATAAGAAAAGAAAGTAACTTTTGGATACGCATAATATAATAAGATATCAGAAAAATCTATTTGAGGAATGCTTCGATTGTATATATAAATTTTAAAAGCTCAATTCTTAATTCACTTTATTTGCTCACTTGTTTTGCCGAAACGTCTTTCACGGTTTTGGTATGAAGATATTGCTTCAAATAAGTGATTTTTGCGAAATTCTGGCCAAAACAAATCGTCTATGAAATATAATTCTGCATAAGCTAATTGCCAAAGTAAATAATTGCTGATGCGGTGGTCGCCACCTGTACGAATCATTAAATCAACATCAGGAGCATCTTCGGTAGCCAAATGTTGTGAAAACACATTTTCAGAAATATCTTCAACAGCGAGTTCACCGGTTTTAATTTTTGTTGCAATTCGCTTAGTAGCTTGTACAATTTCCCATTTGCCGCTATAGCTTAAAGCCAAAATTAATGTTAAACCTGTATTGTTTTTGGTTAATTCAACAGCATCAAGCATTTTATTATTTGCCGATGCTGGAAGACTATCAAGATTGCCTATTGTTTTGACTCTAACATTGTTTTTATTCAATTCAGGAACTTCTTCAGCAATTGTTTTTACCAATAACTGCATAATTCCATCAACTTCTAGTTTTGGGCGATTCCAGTTTTCGGTTGAAAAAGTATATAAGGTAAGATATTTTACGCCCAACTCTACACAACCTTCAACAGTATCTCGTACTGATTTTACTCCATGGTGATGACCGAATATTCGTAATGCACCCTGTTGTTTTGCCCAACGTCCATTACCGTCCATAATAACGGCAATATGAGCAGGTAAATTGCCTAAATCAATGTTTTCTTTCACTGGTAAATTAGTTAACATTAATAAATTATAAGCACTTTATTTAACGATTAGTGCAAAAAGGATTGCAAAGGTAGAAAAAAAGAACGGTGTTTGATAAGTTTTTAATGAATTGTAGCTGATTATAAAGTTTTTATACCTAAAATACAGATGAAATTACAATTTGAGTTATAAAAATTAATTTTAGACATCTATTATCGACGAGGGGGACAATGTACTTTGTAAAATAAATAGCTGATAGAAAAGTTTGTATAATAATACATATCATTAAGTTTTGTACCCGGAGTTAGGTTTTTTTGATACGAGTAAGGAAAAATTACAGAAGGAGGTGATGTGCTCGGAGCTATTTGAACTATTCCATTTGTATAGCCTACGGCATCAATTAGGTCTGTGTTTGTCCATCTGGAACCAAACTCAATCCCCCAGTTCCATTGGTTTTTCCATTCTTTTTTAAATCCAAATCCTAATGCCATAAAATTAGGGCTTGACCTTGTTGAATAAGATGTATTATTAATGCTCACAAGTTTAGCTCTAGTTTGGATGATAGTTCCGCCATAACCACCAAAAACGTATGGAGTCCAATTATTAACTATTCTTGATGATGTCGTACGAAAATTGGCAAAATTATATTCTATTTGCCCTATTCCTTCTGCGATTATTGAATTAAAACTATGCCCTCTTGCTTGATGATAGGGGTCTGATTTTATGGCTTTATCATTAGCTGCAATTCCGCCGAACATACCTTGTACTTTAAAGGAAACAGAGCGTGTCCAATTCATACGAATAAAAGTACTCATTGCTGGTCGAACAAAGAAGGGTTTGAAAGATGGCATAATATCGCCTTTATAATTGCATACTCCAGCTCCTACTCCCAATTCCCATTTTTGGGCATAGGTAATTTTAGATAAAGTAAATATAAAAATTAAGAATAAAGTCTTTCGTACTATCGAATAATAAATAATCATTAAGAAATAGTTTTTAATGCTTAAAAAAAATATGTAGCAGTGGGATTTATTTAATAGGCGGACATTTTACTTGGCTAGAAATAATATAGCTTAATGTTATTTGTGTTGTAAAGTATGTATCCCATCTGCTAGTTCCTCTTGCACTATTTGGATACCCAAATAATGCAATTCCGTTAGATGAAGGTGTTCCTGGTGTTGCAAAACTAAGTTTATTTATAGCAATATCAGCAAATTGAGCAACTCTACTTTCTCCAGTAGTAGCAGAATAATCTTCTCCAGCACGATTAGAAAAGGCAACACTTAATGGTGAAACTGCTACCAAGTCAGCAGGGTCTGGATAATCACTATTACCCACATCATCTAAATAATCAGACAGTGTGATTCTAAATCCACCTTCAAAACCTAAATCAAATTTGTCATTTAATTTGATTTTTATACCTAAACCTACTGGAAAAACAGGTTGTATCAATGAATATGATTTTGGATAAGTTGGTTTGATGCCTTGCCCAGAAGTTTGTTTGTCTCTTAGATTTGTCCAACCTCCTAATAATATATCCCCAGTGGCAGTAGGGGTAGCTATGTCTCTTGCTTGAGGATTATGGGCAAAAAAACCAAAACCTATGAAGCTATAAGGCATTACTGAATTTCTACCTTGAGGACCTTTTCTGTATTGCGGTAAAAGATTGAAAAGCCCAGTGATGGCAAATTCTTTCAAATCGTTACGAAAATGTAAATTTCTCAAAAATGGTTGATAAAGCTTATCAATATCATGTTGAGAAAACGTATAATCATCGCCAGCGATTCTTGCCCAAGTAAATCCTACACGAGCAGCGATTTGTGGTGATAATTGACGTGTATAGTTGATGTTAGCATTCCATCTTACATTTGTGATAAGCCCATAATACAAATAGCCATAAGGCGATAAATCACCAAAATAATGAGAGCTACCTCCACCAAATCCTACGGTGGAATATTGATTGAGTTTATTTTTTTTGCTGAAAATTCCGGATTGTGAGAAGTTTTCTTGCGTTGCCAAAAGCACTATTGAAAAACTTAATATTAGGCCAACCGCCAATTTGTTAGTTTTTAACAATTTCATACGAATTAGTAAGGTTTGTCGAATTTATTTAACGTAAACACAGAAAGGTTTATTATTAATTTCGGGCATCAATACCCCATTTTAGTTTTCCTCGTAATGTACTCAAGAAATCATCGCCCTCCATTCTAACCATTTTGGCTTTGAAATCTTCTTTTTTGACAGTAATGGTTATCTCTTCGTCAGTGCCAACTATTTTTGCTCTTGAATCCATCGAAACCAAGAAATTATTACTTCTACTTTCTACCCTAAACGAAATTACACTATTATCAGATACAATCATCGGCCGGACAAATAAATTGTGCGGACAAATGGGTGTAATAATAAAATTTGCGGAATGTGGCATAACGAGTGGCCCACCACAACTTAATGAGTATCCAGTAGATCCCGTTGCCGTTGCAACCATCAGTCCATCAGCCCAGTAGGTATTTAAAAACTCCTCGTTAATGTAGGCATGAATTACAATCATCGAGGATGTATCGGTTTTTGAAATCGCTATTTCGTTAAGTGCAAAATTCGTGCCTTCTTCAAAAAGCTCAGTTTCGGAAGCTGCCGAAATCATAGTTCGTTCATCAACAGTGTAGTATCCATTAATGAGTTGATAAATGGTACGTTGTATTTTTTCGGGAGAAATGGCGGCCAAAAAGCCTAAACGCCCAAAATTAAAGCCCAAAATCGGAATTTCTCGTTTGCCTACATTTGCAAGGGTTTCAAGGAAAGTGCCATCGCCTCCAAGACTAAAAGCAAAGTCAGCATCGAAAATTTCTTCAGGAGTAGTATAAACGGCTTTTGTATCCAAACGAATTCCAGACTGTAGCAGAATACGTTTGAATGGCTCAGAAACTTGTACTTCAACTTTGTGTTGATTTAATTCGTCGAAAACTTGTTGAATGTAAGGAACAGATTCTACACTAAACTTTCGACCGTGTATGGCTATTTTCATTAAAAATAATGAGTGAGTGAGTGAATATTAGAATGAGTGACTAAAAACTAAATTCACAATTCAAAATTTACCCTTGATTTTAGATTTATTGCGGCAAAATTACGAAGGAATGTTATAAAAGCTATTTTATATATTACAAATCGAAGCCTTCTCCTTGCATGGGAATAAAAATTTCTTGAAATCCAGCCTGGCTCAAGCGATTTTTAAACATAAGTTGATTTTCAATTTCACCATGAACCAAGAAAAGTTTTTTGACTTTAGTAGCATCCTGACATGACAAATGTGCTATCATTTCGCTATAATCAGCATGACCTGAAAACGAATCCATTACTTCAACATTAGCTTTTACTTCAAAACTTTCACCAAAAATTCTAACTTCTTTAGGTTTTGTTTTTAGAATGGCTCCCAAACTTTCGGGCGAACAATAGCCTACCAAGAGAATTGTTGTGGATGGTTTTTCAATATTGTTTTTGATGTGATGTTTGATGCGACCAGCTTCGGCCATACCAGAAGACGAAATTATGATACAAGCCTCATGGCTTTCATTAAGGGCTTTTGATGCCGTAACATCGCTTATATAATGAAGGTTTTCAAAATCAAAAGCATCACCGTCGCGTTTGATATATGCTAATATTTCGGGGTTAAAACATTCTTCGTTATCTCTCATTGCCATCGTTGCTTTTACCGACAATGGACTATCAATATAAACAGGAATTTTGGGTAAAAGTCCTTCGTTTGCGAGTTGGTCGAGAGTATAAATTAATTCTTGTGTACGGTCAACGGCAAAGGCAGGGATGAGTAATTTGCCTTTTTTTTCGATACAAGTTTCCTTTATAATTTTAAGTAAATGGGATTTTATATCAGCCTCTGGCTCATGGAGTTTGTTTCCGTACGTCGATTCACAAATAATATAATCGGTTTGTGGAAATGGCTGCGGACTTCTTAAAATTTTATCATTTGGGCGACCAATATCACCGGTGAAAAATAAATTTTTCGTGGCATTTTCTTCTTCAAAAGTCAGATAAATACCTGCACTTCCGAGCAAATGCCCTGCATCATAGAATTGGGCGGTAATACCTTTTTCAATCACAAAAGGAGTTTCGTATTCAACCGTTTTAAACAAAGTTAAAGCGGCTTCCACATCTTCGCCATTGTAGAGCAATTCATACGGTTCTTCGTTTCGGCCAATTCTTCGTTTATTGATGCGTTCGAGGTCTTTTTCTTGAATAAAAGCCGAATCCATGAGCATTATTTCGCATAAATCTTTGGTAGCTGGAGTGGAGTAGATTGTGCCTTGGAAGCCTTTTTTGACCAAACGAGGAACAAGGCCAGTATGGTCAATGTGAGCGTGGCTCATTATAAGGAAATCTACTTCTTTGGGGTCGAACCCGAATTGTAGATTGAGTTCGGTTGTGCCGATTCCTTGAAAAAGTCCACAATCGAGTAATATTTTTGTTCCTTTATTGGTCGTAAAAAGGTGTTTGCTGCCCGTAACTCGTTGAGCCGCTCCGTAGAATTGAATTTTCATATACCCAGCCCCAAAAGGCATTTTGTTGTTTTTATGCAAATAAGAGAATTTTTTATTTGCATAAAAACAAATGGGCAATGGAAATTTATAAATTTACCCCACGTTTCCACGGAATGAAGTCGTCTTGACCTAAAAGTTCGGCTTTGGTAAAATAATCTCCATTGGCGAGTCCAACCAACCAATTCAATAAAGATTCTCCATTTTGTTCGATAGTTTCTTCGCCAGTAATGATTTTACCTGAACTAAAATCAATAATATCTGACATCTTTGCGGCTAATTTATTATTTGTCGAAATCTTAACTGTTGGTGTAATCGGATTTCCAGTTGGGGTGCCAAGTCCAGTTGTAAATAAAATAATCGTAGCACTTGAAGCGGCCATTCCTGTTGTTGCCAAAACGTCATTTCCTGGTGTACAAAGCAAGTGTAAACCTGCTTGAGTAGGTTGTTCAGTATAATTTAAGACATCGGATATTGGGGCGTTTCCGCCTTTTTTGGCAGCACCTGCCGACTTGATAGCGTCAGTAATTAATCCATCTTTAATATTTCCGACCGAAGGATTCATATCGAAAGTTGCTCCTACGGCTGCTGCTTGGTCCGAGTATTCTTTCATTAAATCGGCAAATTTTTGAGCTTTAGGCTCGTCAACACAACGATTGATTAATTCTTGCTCAACGCCACAAAGCTCTGGAAATTCAGCCAAAAGTGTTTTTCCACCTAAACTTACCATAATATCTGATAAATGTCCGATTGCTGGGTTGGCAGAAATTCCCGAAAAACCATCTGAACCACCGCATTTCAAACCAATAGTAAGTTTGCTGATTGGAGCAGGCTGACGATTTTGTTTATTGATTTCTATAATTCCTTTAAATGTCTCACGAATAGCGTCTGACATCATAGTATGTTCAGCACCATAAGTTTGTTGGTCGAAATATAAAATCGGACGGTCGAACAAAGGGTCTCGCTTTAAAACTTCTGCTTTTAGATAATCAATTTGAGATTTCTGGCAACCTAAACTTAGTACCGTTACGCCTGCAACGTTGGGGTTTACAATCATTCCAGCAAACAAATCGCAAAGAGCATCGGTATCCTGATTAGTTCCACCACAACCAGTTTCGTGCGTCAAGAATTTGATTCCATCAACATTCGGAAAGATATGTGAAGGTGAAGTTTTAATTACTTCACTGTTTGGGTCGGCCAAGGTGATTTTTTCAAGAGCTTCGGTATTTCCCGATTGAAAGGCAGCTAATAAATCTCTTACTTGATTACGATAAATTTCTGGCTGAGAATAACCTAACTCACGCTCGAAAGCATCTTTTATAATTAAAATATTACGATTTTCACAAAAAACTAAAGGGACAACCAACCAATAATTACGAGTTCCGACGCTGCCATCAGCTCGGTGATAACCATTGAAAGTTGTGTCTTTCCATGCAGAAACATCCAAAGGTGTCCATGCTGGTGCTGGTTGGCGTTTCTCTACTGAATAATGGTCTGATTCGTGTTTGAGATTGAATGTTGTTATTTGTGCTCCACGCTTAATTGGTTGCGTAGCATTTCCAACCAAAACGCCGTACATGGTTACGTGGTCACCGACTGATAAATCTTCAGTAACAAATTTATGTTTTGCCTCAATATCGTGTTGTATTTCGTAACTTTCGTTATCATAATTTACAATTTCACCAGCTTTTAGGTTTTGTAAAGCAACAATTACGTTATCGTTTTTATGTAGTTTTAAAACAGTGTGCATAGGAGGAGTTTAATTTTGTTTTCTTTGTTGAAAATGATTACATGTTTATGAAAAGTGAAGGTAGAATATCAAACTATATGTAACTTTTCAATTTCTTGCAACAATTTTTTACAATTGATAAATCATAGGTTGAATAATTATTTTAGCAAATGTAAAGCGTTTTATTTTTTGTTCCAGTTTTGAAAAGTAATTTTGAATGAGGAAAGAGCTTATTTTAGTCTAAATATCAAAAAAATATTAGAATTAAGTTATTTTTCACAAAAAAGTAAAATCGAAAATTGTTGCATTGTTGTTGTTTTGGATGAACATTGTTCGATACCTATTTGCAACAATTTCTAAACCAATTGAAATAAATCTAAAAAAATATTAAAAATGTTTCGTCTTAACAACAAAGTAGCCATCGTAACGGGCGGTGCAAGTGGTATCGGTCTTGCTGTCTCTCGACTTTTCGCACAACAAGGGGCAGTTGTACATATTTTGGAACTAAATATTGACCAAGCTGAGCGTGAAGCCGATCTCATCAATGCGAATGGCGGAGAAGCCTATTTTCATAAAGTAGATGTCTCGAAACAGAAAGATGTGAAAAAAATAATTGACAAAATAGCGAAAGAAAATGCGATTGATATTTTGGTAAATAATGCAGGAATCGCCCACGTTGGAACGGTAGAATCGACAACTGAAGAAGATTTAGACCGAATTTATAATGTAAATGTAAAAGGAACTTATAATTGTCTGCATTCGGTTATTCCTTACATGAAAGATCGTGGCGGCGTAATTCTAAATGTGGCTTCGATTGCAGCAACTGTTGGTATTCCAGATAGATTTGCCTATTCAATGTCGAAAGGAGCTGTTTTTACCATGACTTTGCAAGTCGCAAAAGATTATCTCAAATATAATATTCGTTGCAACAGCATTTCGCCTGCTCGTGTGCATACGCCTTTTGTGGATGGTTTTTTGAAGAAAACTTATCCAGGAAAAGAAAAAGAAATGTTTGATAAACTTTCAAAAACCCAACCCATCGGAAGGATGGCAAAGCCCGAAGAAATTGGTTCATTGGCGGTTTATCTTTGCTCAGATGAGGCAGCGTTTATCACAGGTTGCGATTATTTGATTGATGGCGGTTTTGTGAAATTGAATAATTGATTTGTGGGGCGAACCGAGCGACTGCGGCCGACGCTCGATCGTAGCCTGCTCGCCGATTTAATTGCATTTAACAACTTGTAAGAGAATAGAAATTTTTAAGATTTTTCTCAAAAATCAACCAATTTGCTATTCAAAACATCAAAAAATACATGAAAAAGATATTTTTGCTTGGCGGTTTTTTACTTCTTAACAATTTTGTATTTGCACAAGGCATTTCGTTTGAACCCACCATTGAGGCCGCTTTCCAAAAAGCCAAAGCTTCAGGGAAAAACGTTTTTGTGGAATGTTATTCGCCACATTGCCCGATTTGTATGAGTTTAGAGCCAACGCTTAAAAGTGCTGAAGTAGGAAAATTCTACAATCAAAATTTCGTGAGTTTCAAACTCAATGTGGAAGATGCTAAACAAGTGTCTTTCTTGAACATAAAGAATATATATTTGCCGGGTTTTCCGTTGTTTTTCTATTTCGATAAAGATCAAAATCTTTTGCATACTACCGACCCAACCAATACTCCAAAAGATTTTATCAAACACGCCCAGACGGCTCTCGACCCAAATCAACAAACGAGTGGTTTTTGGAAAAAATACCAAGCTGGAGATAGAGATATAAATACTATGGTTGGTTTGGCGTATTATTTACGTATTACGCAAGATACTTTAAAAAACAAGCAAGTAGCCGATGCCTTGTTTTCAGCTTATCCGAAAGACCAACTGGGTGATAAATTTAGTTGGGCAATTATGAAGAAGTGTATCATGGATTTGGATAACGGTTTTTCGCAATTTTGGCTCAATAATTTGGCTATTGGTGGAAAATATGAAGCCGAAGAAGGTCATGCAGGACAAGAAGGCAATGCACTCGGAAGGTTATTACAATTAGAAATTTTTTCACCAAAAGCATCTTTTTATTCTTTGGCCAAAGTAAATACACTCAAGCGTTATATGGAGTTGTTGGGTGCGGGACCGTACGTTACGGCAAATACTTGGCAAATAGAATGCCCAGCGTTGCTTCGAGAAAAAGGACAAGATGTGGCTTTTAACTTCCTGAAAGGCTTAATAAATGCCCAAACTCAGCCACAATTACTGGTATATTACGTTACGTTCTACAACAATACATTCCCAGATGGGAAATTTGTAGTTGAAGCCCGACGATGGCTATCTTCTGCTCGACCACAACTCAAAACAGAGCAAGAGATAGCTAATCTAAACTATGAATCTGCTCGTTTATATCAGAAATCAGGTGATTTAGCCAATGCTAAAAAGGAAATTGCTGCTGCAAAAACCAGCATCGCGGCCGCCAAAGCAAAGGTCACTGACCCGAATCTCAATAAATTGGTAGCTTCAATCGAAACAAGTATCAATAAATTGGCAAGTGAATTGAAATAAAAAGTCCACAGTCAAAGGACGACAGTCCACATTGATAGAAAATCCTTAAATTTTAAATTTTGACTATGGGGCAGAACGCTGCCAATAGTTTACTTTCGACTATAAAACAATGACCCTTTTTAACGTATATCCTCTTTACGACATCGAGCCAGTTAAGGCTCAAGGTTCTTATCTTTGGGACAAGAACGGACAAGAATATCTCGACCTTTATGGTGGTCATGCCGTTATTTCGGTCGGACACACGCACCCATATTATGTACGAAAAATTACGCAACAATTAAAAAACATAGGTTTTTACTCAAATTCAGTAAAAATTCCTTCGCAAGAAGAATTGGCTGATAAATTG
The DNA here is from genome assembly GCF_937903345.1 of uncultured Emticicia sp. Taxonomy (GTDB): domain Bacteria; phylum Bacteroidota; class Bacteroidia; order Cytophagales; family Spirosomataceae; genus Emticicia. Next base: position 31,749 of record NZ_CALCZQ010000031.1, read on the forward strand.
GGCAAACTTTCAGGTTTGAAAGATTACTCCTTATTTTTGGTTAATTCGGGGGCAGAAGCTAACGAAAATGCCTTGAAATTGGCGTCTTTTTATAATGGCAGAACGAAAGTAATTGCTTTCTCGAAAGGTTTTCACGGACGTACGTCAGCAGCAGTTGCCGTTACCGATAATCCGTCGATTCAAGCACCGATTAACTTTGCCAACCACGTTCAGATTTTGCCTTATAACGACGTAGAAGCTCTTAAAAAAGCAGTTGATAATGAAACTTGTGCGGTAATTGTTGAAGGCATTCAAGGAGTAGGAGGAATCAATGTTGCCACCGATGAATTTATGAAAGCCATTCGTAAGGCTTGCGATAAAACAGGTGCAATATTTATCCATGATTCGGTACAATGTGGCTATGGTCGTTCGGGAAAATTCTTCACTTTTCAGCACAACGGCGTAAAACCCGATATTATCACAACTGCTAAAGGTATGGGTAATGGCTTCCCGATTGGTGGGGTTTTAATTTCTCCAAAATTTGAAGCAAAACACGGAATGCTCGGTACAACTTTCGGTGGAAATCATTTGGCTTGTACCGCCGCCAATGCAGTTTTGGACATTATCAAAAAAGAAAAATTGATTCAAAACGCAGCAAATATTGGCGATTATTTCATGGAAAATCTCAAAGGATTTGCAGGAATAAAAGAATTGCGTGGACAAGGCTTAATGATAGGAATTGAGTTTGAAAAACCAGTTGGACCAATCAGAAATGCCATGCTTTTTGAACATAAAATATTTACGGGTGTAGCAGGAACGCACACAATGCGACTTTTACCAAGCCTCGCCATGACCATCAAAGAAGCCGATATTTTCTTAGTTGCTTTGAAGAAAGTGCTTTCAAAAGTGTAAAGTGAAGAGTGTAGAGTGAAAAATGACTTCAACTTTTCACTCTACACTTTTCATTCTTCACTATTTACTTCCTTCCACCGCCAGTAAATAAAGCCTCATGCTTTGGGCTTCTTTAATAATCCAAGCGTCGTATTCTTCAATTGCTTGAAGGCGTAATTCATCTGAGCAGAAACCATCCGCTACAACTTGTTTTCCACGAGTTTCGGCTACGATGCTCCAAATTCTGACGGCTGACTCAAATTCTTCTTCACCTCTTATACTTGTTTCGTGTTGAGGTTTGATGTATATTGTTGTTAAACCTACGTTTTTATAAATATTTGTTAGATTATCGGCAATTTCATTGTCAAAACCTGTATCTTTTCGCCAATTAAGAAACGCTTCATAAAAATCTAACATTGATTTTGGCGGAACTGGCGACCATTCAATTTTTGTGTGATTATAGTCATTGATAGAAATTTTTCCACCTTTTTTTAATAAACCTAACATTTTCTTCACAACTTCCGCAGGATTATTTACCCATTGTAAAGTTCGAGCTGCAATCACTAAATCAAATTTTTCGGATGAAACATAATCATTGATATCGGCTACTTCAAAGCTTAGGTTTGGAAGGTGAGCGTAGTTTTGTTGAGCTAATTCAATCAAATGTTCGCTAAAATCAATGCCTACAACTTTTCCGCTGGTACGTTGGGCAATATCGGCGGTTATTGCTCCTGAGCCACAACCCATATCCAACACCGACAGCCCATCTTTTAGCAGTTCTAGTAGGCTCGAATAACTATTTTCGATGTTGCGGCGGTCAAGGACTTTATTAGCCCCTTGTGGCATTTCTGCCCGTTTTTGATGAGATTGACTCATGATTTTTGAAAAAATATTCAAAAGAAATTTTGCCAAAAGTACGATAAAATTGTTTGAATGAAATAAGAGGTGTACAAGTGTGTTTGAACAGTTCGTTTGATGATAAACGTTTTTTTGAATAACTTGCCGACAATTAAAAAACTAAGCTTCAAATTGTTTGTTTATATGGCATTTTGGTGGCAAAAACATTCAACTTCAACAAAGAGCTACTTTATATAAATAACAAATAGCAATGATATTAAGCGAAATTCTCTATAAAATTTCTCTCCTAGCAGTTTCGGGAAAAACCGATATTGAAATAAATAAAATAGTGTTTGATTCTCGTCAGGTAGAAAAAGGTAGCCTCTTTGTAGCTATCGGTGGTACACAAGTCGATGGGCATCAGTTTATTGCTAAAGCCATTGAGATGGGAGCATCGGCAATTTTGTGTGAGCATTTACCCGCATCTCTGAACGAGGAAATCACTTACATTCAAGTCGAAAACTCTGCTCGTGCCATGGGCTTTGCTGCGGCAAATTTTTATCAACATCCATCTAAAAAACTCAAATTAGTAGGTGTAACAGGCACAAACGGGAAAACCTCAATTGCCACATTACTTTTTAGACTTTTTCGCAGATTAGGTTATCGATGTGGTTTGCTTTCAACGGTACAAAATCAGATTGATGATGATGTAATTCCTTCAACACACACAACGCCCGACTCGGTAAAAGTCAATGAGCTTTTGGCCGAAATGGTGCAAAAAGGCGTAAGTTATTGCTTCATGGAAGTGAGTTCGCATGCTGTTGTACAAGAACGCATCACAGGATTAACATTTGTAGGGGGTATTTTTACGAATCTAACCCACGACCACCTTGATTTTCATGGAACTGTTGATAATTACATAAAAGCTAAAAAAGGCTTTTTCGACCAATTGCCAGCTTTAGCATTTGCTTTAGTCAATACTGATGATAAAGTAGGTAAAGTAATGTTGCAAAACACAGCCGCAAGAAAAGAAACCTATTCGCTCAAAAATATTGGTACTTTCAAAGGAAAAGTGATGGCTTGTGGACTTTTGGGCCTGCAAATGGAGATTGATAATAAAGAAGTTTGGTTCAAACTCATCGGCTCATTCAATGCTTATAATTTGTTGGGTGTTTATGGTGCAGCCATTCTTTTAGGCGAAGATTCTGACGAAGTTTTAATGCAACTGTCTGATATTCAACCACCTGCTGGGCGATTCGAGCAAGTAGTTTCAAAAAATAACATTGTCGGAATCGTTGATTATGCCCATACGCCTGATGCTCTCAAAAATGTTTTGGAAACAATTGTAGATTTGCGAGAAGGCAATCAACAGATAATTACAGTTGTGGGCTGTGGCGGAAATCGTGATTCAACCAAACGCCCAATTATGGCTGAAATCGCATGTAAAATGAGCGATAAAGTAATTTTGACTTCCGATAATCCAAGAAATGAAGAGCCAATGGATATTTTGGAACAAATGCAAAAAGGGGTTTCAGCCATTCATTTTAAGAAAACCCAAACCATCGAAGACCGCCACGAAGCGATTTTGGCAGCCGTAAAAATGGCAAAACCCGAAGATATTATCTTAGTAGCAGGAAAAGGCCACGAAACCTACCAAGAAATTAAGGGTGTCAAACATCATTTCGATGATAAGGAGGTTTTGAGAGAGGCTTTTGGGGAATAATAAATGTAGGAAAGGTTTGTAATCTATTATTTTAGCAAAAATTATTAAAAAAATTTAGGACACTTGATTTGTGAAAATGAAAAATAAGAGTTAATAATTTTAGCTAAAGCCCAGTTTGGAATGATATTCCTTTTATCCTCCAGCTAAATCGGACCAGCGATGCGGCAGGAGGCAATTGAAAAGTGTTGGTTCAGATAAAAGAGACAAAATCAATTGTCAAATAGTTGTTTTGGCAGTTTGATTTAGCCTGTGGGCAACAGAATAAAATCAAATTCTCAAAAGCCTCCCATTTTAGCTGGAGGACAACAGAGAATAAATAATCCAATACCTTTACACAATAATATTTTTCATCAATAAATATCAAATTTTAATGGAAGCAGAGAATAAGAAAATCCCTCTCAATGATTTACACGAAAAGATGGGCGGTAAGATGGTACCATTTGGTGGATTTATGATGCCAGTTCGATATTCGTCCGATAATGAAGAACATAATTGTGTGCGTAATGCTGTGGGTGTTTTTGATGTGTCGCACATGGGTGAGTTTGTGGTGAGAGGCGAGCGTGCAACTGAGTTTTTGCAGTATATTGTTTCAAACGATGTATCAGCTCTTTTTGATGGAAAAGTACAATATGCCTATTTTCCAAATAATGAAGGTGGCGTGGTTGATGATTTATTGGTTTATCGTTCGAATGACAGCGAATATTATTTAGTTGTAAATGCCTCAAATATCGAAAAAGATTGGAATTGGGTAAATCAAAATAATAACTTCGGTGTAGAACTCGAAAATATTTCTGATAAACTTTGCTTATTTGCCGTGCAAGGCCCAAAAGCTTTGCCAACGCTTCAAAAACTGACCGACGTTGATTTGTCAGTAATGGATTATTATACTTTTAAGGCTGGTTCTTTAGCAGGAATTGACGACGTAATTATCTCGGCAACGGGCTATACAGGTGCGGGTGGTTTTGAAATTTATGTTTGGAATAAAGATGCCGAGAAAATGTGGAATGCTATTTTTGAAGCAGGAGCGGAGTTCGACATCAAGCCAATTGGCTTGGGTGCGAGAGATACACTTCGCTTGGAAATGGGCTATTGCCTTTATGGACACGAACTAAACGATACAGATTCTCCATTAGAAGCAGGTTTAGGCTGGGTGACGAAGTTTACCAAAAACTTTATAAACTCCGAAAACCTAAAAGCACAAAAAGAAGCAGGATTACAGCGTAAATTGGTCGGTATCGAAATGATTGACCGTGGAATTCCCCGCAGTCATTACGAAATTTGCGATGCCGAAGGAAATAAACTTGGTGAAGTTACTTCTGGAACACAATCGCCAACTTTACAAAAAGGGATTGCGATGGGACACCTGCCAACGGCATTCGCCAAAGTAGGAACGGAAGTTTATATAAAAGTAAGAGAGAAATTATTGAAAGGCGTAGTTACGAAATTGCCTTTTGTGAAAGGTGGAGTGTAAGCATTCCTTAGAAATTGGTTTAAAGAAATCTTATTTTTGAAGGTTATTTGTAAAAAACTTTTTAAATTTAATAAAATTTAGATGAAAATGGTTGTAACAAAATCACCGCAAATAGTTAGAAAATCAGCCCCAAAAGTGCCTGATTACTTAATACACGAAGTAATAGATGGAAAACCTATTTATTATAAAGGATATGAAGAAGTATTAAATGGAACAAAAACTTTTGCTGAAATTTTGGGTTCAAGTACGCTTCAATCACTTATTATTACACATTTAATTATTTTACTTGGGAAAAAGGTGGACGACGAAAAGTACACCCTTCTATCAAGCGAAACAGGAATCCATCTGAATAAATACAATAATTTGGCAGGAGATATTCTTATTTTTGAAAATAGTGTTTTACCCATTGAAGCGATTGACGAACACTATGCAACCGTTCCGCCCAAAGTAGCCATCGAAGTGGATATTAACATCGAAGCACCTGGTTTAGAAATTGATAGTTATATTTTCAATAAAACGCAAAAACTTTTGAATTTTGGCGTAGAAAAAGTAATCTGGATTACAACCAAATCAAAAAAGGTAACAGTAGCTACAAAAAACGAAGATTGGCAAGTAAAAGACTGGAATAAAGATATTGAAGTTTTCGACGGAATAATCTTTAATATCGGTGAGTATTTACGCAAAAAAGGCTCATCTTTTGCATAAAATGAGGGGTATGAACTTTCATATATTAGCCCTTCCTTAATTTTTTTGGAAGGGCTTTTTTCTAAATGGAATTCCTTATAATTTAAAAAAAATTGATAAGCCGAAGCTCTCTCTTTTTCGTGATTTAGTAATACTGAAAGTGTCAAATTCGATATCTGCTGTTTTCGAGCAGAGGTTTTTACAGAAAGATAAAAAGTATATAGAATTAGTTTAAGTGGTTTTTTTCTCGAATCCGCAACAGTTTTGTATATTTATAAGTTTGAAATTCTATCAAATCTCATCAATAAACTCACTATCTAATTTATTATGCAAAATAATATTTTATTTTGGGCATTTCTTCTTCTAAGCAGTCAACTTTTTGCTCAGAATCTTCCACCTGCTCTCAACCAAATCAAAGAAACAGATTTAAAAAGCGATTTAGAAGCATTGGCTGGAGTTAATTTTAAAGGACGCTCAGCTGGCACAATTGATGAACTGAAAGCTGCAATGTGGTTAGGCGAAAAATACAGAGCCATTGGACTAAAACCAGCGGGTGATGATGGAACCTATTTTCAGTTTTTTACGCTGTGGCGAAATCAAATTTCTGAACAAACAAGCATCGAACTAAACAATAAAAAATTGGCTCTTTGGCAAGATGTTTCTGTTGCCCAAATGGCAAATATATCCTTAAACGGAGCAATTACGTATTTGGGAAATGCAGCAGAAATAGACACCAATTCTTTGAATGTAAAAGGGAAAATTGTAGCTCTCGAAGCCAATTCAAAAGGTATTAACCTCAATGTTTCGTTACCAACTTGGCGTTATAGTCGGTATATTTATACAAGATACGGAGCTGCCTTAGTCAGAAGAGGAGCAGTTGCTATCATTTTTATTGCTGATGATACAGCAGAAAACGCCTGGAAAGATGCCAATGAAAACTTTAAAAGAGGCAATTATGACATTGATGGAGGTGCAAATGTCAACTTAACCACAACAGTGCCTGTTTTATGGTTGCATAAAGATGCTAAAAAGGATTTGGAGGGCAACTCGGTAAATCTGAAAGCCAATATTGTGGTGTCGAAATACGCTTATCCTTCGGTGAATATTATTGGTAAAATAGAAGGAACGGACGCTAAATTGAAATCTGAATACTTGCTTTACAGCGGTCATACGGATGCACATGGAGTGCGTAACGAAATCAAGGGTGATTCTATCTGCTACGGTGCTGATGACAATGGCAGCGTAAATGTAGCGATGCTGAGTAACGCAAGAGCATTCATAAAAAATCCAGCCAAACGTTCTGTACTATTTGTTATTCACGGAGCAGAAGAACGAGGGCTTCTTGGTTCAAGGTATTATACAGCACATCCAACAGTGCCTATTGGAAATATTATAGCTGTTTTAAATGGTGATATGATTGGAAGAAATCACATCGATAGTGCGACTGTTCTTGGGGCACTTCCGCCTCATAGAAACTCAGAAGAATTGATAAATATGACTTTAGCTGCTAATAAAGAAGGCCCCAATTTTAAATTAGATTATAGCTGGGACGACGTAAAGCATATTGAAGGCTGGTATTTTAGAAGCGACCACTTACCTTATGCACGTGTAGGTATTCCTTCGCTTATGTACACAAGCCTTTTACACCCTGATTATCATACCCCGCAGGATAATGTAGAGAATATTAATTTCCCTAAACTAAAGAAAATGGCCGACTGGATGTACCGAACTGGCTGGAAGGTAGCCAATGCTAAACAAAGACCAGCAACTGATAAGAATTTTAAATTAGAGAGGTAAATAACTTGCCTTTAAAAGCATGTATTAGATATTTTTAAAAAAATGATAGAATGAGTGAATAACAGAATATTGTATCATTCAGCTCCAATGCGGCACTCATTCTATCATTCAAAATTAACTTACAGGTCCGCCATTCCAAACTTCTTTGTGTGGTTGAAGAAGTGCCAAGCTTCCGTCACGGTTTTCGGCCATCAAAATCATGCCATTCGATTCGATACCCATCATTTTTCTAGGAGCGAGATTTGCCAAGAAAGTTACTTGTTTACCAATCATTTCTTCTGGTGAAAAGTGTTTGGCAATTCCGCTCAAAATCGTACGTTTTTCAAAACCATCATCCACCAAAAACTTTAATAATTTATCACTTTTTGGCAACTTTTCTGCTTCCAAGATAGTGCCAATACGAATATCCATTTTGGCAAAATCATCGTACTGAATCGTTTCTTTCAAAGCTGGCACTTTTGCATTTTCTAATTCATTCATTCGCTTTGAATCTTGTAATTTTTTTACTTGTTTTTCAATCGTATCATCCTCTATTTTCTCGAATAATAGACTTGATTCGCCAATTAATGTGCCAACTGGCAATAAATCTGACCCACCTGTTTCAGCCCAAGTGGTTTCATTTAAACCTAATTGATTTCTTAATTTTTCGGCTGTAAAAGGCAAAAACGGCTCTGATAAAATCGCCAAATTAGCGGCAATTTGCAAAGCAATATTCATAATCGTTTCGACACGAGCTGGGTTTTCTTTGATAACCTTCCACGGCTCAGTTTCGGCCAAATATTTATTTCCTAAACGTGCTAAATCCATCATGTTAGCTAAGCCTTCACGGAAACGATAATTTTCGATAGAATCACCGATTTTCTTCGGGAAATCTGCCAATGTTGCAATCGTTTCTTTGTCATAATCACTTAGTTCGCCTTGTGCGGGTATTTTTCCACCGTAAAACTTATGAGTAAGTACCACCGCACGATTTACGAAATTTCCGTAAATGGCAACTAACTCACTATTATTTTTGGTTTGAAAGTCTTTCCATGTAAAATCATTGTCTTTCGACTCTGGCATATTTGCCGAAAGGGCATAACGCAATACATCTTGTTTATTCGGGAATTCCTCCAAATATTCGTGCAACCAAACCGCCCAATTTCTAGAAGTCGAAATTTTATCGCCTTCCAAATTCATAAACTCATTGGCTGGCACGCTGTCGGGCAAAATATAACTTCCTTCCGCCATCAACATTGCAGGAAAAATAATACAGTGGAAAACAATATTGTCTTTTCCTATGAAATGTACAAGTTTAGTACTTTCTTTTTTCCAATAATCTTCCCAGTTTTTGCCGTTTTGAGCTGCCCATTCTTGCGTAAAAGTAATGTAGCCAATTGGTGCATCGAACCAAACATATAAAACTTTTCCGTCGGTGTCGGGCAAAGGCACGCTGATTCCCCAGTCCAAATCACGAGTCATGGCACGAGGTCTTAGACCATCTTTTAACCATGATTGACATTGACCAAACACATTTGGCTTCCATTCTTTGTGGCTATTTACGTATTTTTCAATTTCGGGCTGCATACGGTCGAGAGGCAAATACCAGTTTTTGGTACTTTTCATGACGGGTTTTGAGCCTGAGAGCGTCGAACGAGGGTTTTTCAACTCCGTTGGCGAGAGCGTAGAACCACATTTTTCGCATTGGTCGCCATAAGCATTTGGGTTGCCACAAGTTGGGCATTCGCCTACAATATACCTATCAGCCAAAAACTGTTGAGCCACTTCATCAAAATATTGTTCGCTTGTTTCTTCATCAAAATAACCTTTATCAAACATCGTTGTAAAAATCTCTTGCGAGTTTTTATGGTGCGTTTGGTTAGATGTGCGAGAGTAAATATCGAACGAAATGCCAAAATCAGCAAACGAATTTTTGATTTGTTCGTAGTAAAAATCAACGACTTGTTGAGGTGTTTTGCCTTCTTTGCGAGCCTTAACTGTTATCGGCACGCCATGTTCGTCAGTTCCACTAATAAATGCCACATCCGCACCTGTTGAGCGGAGATAACGCACGTAAATGTCAGCAGGAATATAGCAGCCAGCCAAATGTCCGATATGAATAGGGCCATTGGCATAAATCAAAGCGGCCGTAACGGTATATTTTTGCGGAGTTTCGGTCATATCTTCTTTAATATTCAAAAATTATTGTACAAAGTTACGGTATTGCTACATAGAAACGAAAAACCCCTCAAAAGTTTTTGATTTTGACTACCGACTGCAGGTCGTTTGAAGCAAATGCCTATGAAATAGGTACACCCTAAATTTAATTGATGCATATAATAGGACATAAAACAGAAAAATATTTTTTGAAACACATAAAGAAATCAAAAAAAAACATTCTGACATCGTTAGATAGCACTTAAAAAGTATAAAATAAATTTAGTTATAAGTGAAATTATTTTTTAATATTATTGTTATACCTTTGACGCTTAAATTTATTATATGTGAAATTTAAACTAATCAAAATCAACCAGTTAAGCGGGCAAAAGACCAAAATCTATTCGGTTTTACTCGAAAACGAAAGTAAATCTTTGTTTGATAACTTTTTAGAGGAAAACACCGAAAAACATAAACCCGAACTACTCGAAATATTACAGAGGGTAAATAGTATTGCTACAAAAGAAGGAGCAAAAGAGCATTACTTTAAAAAAGCCGAAGGTAATTTGGGCGATGGTGTGGAAGCCCTCTACGATGCCAATAATCTCAAATTAAGGCTTTATTGTATTAGATATGGTTCTGTAGTTTTGATTTTAGGTGGTGGAGGTGTAAAGAATGTAAGAGCCTTACAAGACGACCCGAAACTAAAAAAAGAAAACTATGTATTACGCCAAATTTCAAAAACATTGACACAAGCCATGAAAGAAAGTGAATTCCAATGGAATAAAGATTTTGACGATTTTACAGGCAATTTAACATTTGACGATAACGAAGACTAAAAAATAAAATCATGACATTATTAGACAACCTATTAGCAGAAATAACACCCGAAGAGCAAGCCCGAACCGATCGCAAAATGCATATTGCTTCAATCATTGCCGATGCACTCACGGCAAAGGGCATGGCAAAGAAACAATTTGCCCAAAAAGTAGGTAGAAAACCCTCCGAAATAACCAAATGGTTAAGTGGTACGCATAATTTTACGCTTGATACTCTCACAGATATTGAGCAAGTGCTAAACATCAAACTTATAACGGATAAACGCAAAATACAAGCACAGAATTATGTTTCAGGGGATGTGAGGGTGTAACATGAAAAATTACCCTCATTTGGGGCGTTTATTAGATGGCATTAATCGTCACTTTAAAAAATAAAAAGACCCAATTTTGTGCCTATAAAATTTTGAGTGACAAGATTTTGAGTAGGATTAATAAATATTTTTTTAGATCTATCATAAAAAATACCGTTTCTACTATAAAATAATTTAAGGCTAAATCCTTTTACAAACCGTTTATGATTTGATTTTTCGATACCCAAACCAACTGAATACCCACCCCAAAGTTTGTTGCTAAGAAGTCTTATGTATTTTCTTAGTGTTTTTTAGAATGTGGAAGGTTTTAGAATACTGTCCAAAAAGGTTTATTTGATTAAAAAAGCAAATAGTTCCTGAAAAAGCTTCACGTAGAAATTAAAAAGCGTAACTACTTTTTTATCAGTTAGTTATGATTTTATTTAGTAAAGTGTGTGATACAATCTTAGACGATTTGACTTTATTTTATGAAACAATTATAGCCATAGAAAGAGAACGGTAACTATAAAAGTCCGTGCTTTATTGCTACTTTTTTATTCTTAATTTAAAGAACAACTTCAATTTTAAGTTCATTAATGAAAAACATCAAAAACACTACAGACAATTGTATTTTTCATTTTAAGTACTGATGTGAAATAAATAAGACACGGAATTTGATATAATAGTTTGATTATCAATAAATTAAGTAATTTGTTTACATTGATTGTTTTTGTATGAGTACTTGATACGCTTATTTTAAAAATGTGTGAAAATACATTACTAACGGTTATAATGTAAATTTTGTAGGTAGTTTATTTGCATTTTCATAAGTTTAGGAAATTAATCAAGCTCATTCAAAATACAACCTTAACACTTGTGTTTTTGAATATATTGTTTGTGTTCAAATTTTTTACAGGCAACTATTAATTCTAAAAAATAATTTAAAAATAGTCAATTCAAGATTAAAAATTCGTCCATGAAAAAATCTATCCTTTTTTTATTATTGATTTAATGTAAGACACAATTATGTAGTAGTCCAAACGAAATCTCGAAAAACGACCAAACGAAATCTCGAATTTATGTTTTTGATTTAGTAATTTTCAGATATTTATTTACCGCTATTCGACTTTCCAAAATTTTATTATCTAACGTAAGATTATTCAAGATGTAACATTTCATAGTCTTAGACATAACTATGATACTCATCTGCACGAGCAAGGAACTGACAATAAATTGATTCAAGAATTATTAGGTCATAACGACATTAAGACTACACTAAGATATACTCATGTGAGTAACCGAACAATAGGAAATATTTTTAGTCCTTTTGACCAATTGAATTTAAAAGATTAATAAGGTTTGGAATTTTTGAGAGGAATTTATAGTTATTTGGCTAAAATATAATTAAAAAAAGGTTGGTAAAAATATTATACGACAAGAATAATACAACCAAATGTTAGTTTAATACTAAACAATACAAAAACTACGACAAAACTTTCGTATATTGGAGAGTTATAGCCAATGGTAGGTCGACTGAAAAAAACGACCAGACAATAAGAAAAGTAGTAAAAAAAATCTTAATAAGACAATATGCAAACACAATTTCAATATATAACTGACTTAGCAAAGCAGTATCGAGGATATACCGAAAATCCGATTTCGTTATATGCAGCAATTAATAGTTTGCCTAAAAATATTGTTGAAGAAATTTATAAAGAATATGGCGACCCTGACCGTGATTTTAAACCAGTAAATTTATTACGAGCAGAAATTGCCCGTAGAATTTTGCAAGGCGAAACAGCAAGCGAAGCACTTGTAAATGAAATAAAGGATAATATCAGGACAAAAAACGTTGATTACTTCAATCATTATAAAGAAGACTTCTTAAAGCAGATTCAAGAATACGAATTATTTAAAAGAGACCTATTCGCCAATTGGCAAAACCCTTGGAGCATTTTTCACAGCTACTTTTACAGAGGAACAATAAGAGAAACAGTATTAAATTATCTTGAACAAATAGCAAAAGATTTATTAGCCAAATTAGAATTAAAGGATTACATTTTTCATAAAGTTGACTTTCAAGGAGCAACTAATTTTGGCAGTGACTTTTGTTGGATAGCTTTATATCCCATAACCAAAGAATCTCACAAAGACAGTTATCAATTTTTTGTTCGCTTTGATGCTTTACCAGAAGCAGGTCAAATTGCAGGTTGGTCAGTAAAAGAACCCAAACCAAATAATCTAAAACCTATCGCAACTTATGATGATGCCTATAATTTATTACAAAAATTAAAGCCTGAAATAACAAAACTAAATAAGGAGAGTCGAAATTATTTCAAGTTTGCACCAGGCAGTCAGGCATCTGAATGGGAAAGGTTTCATAACGAAAATATTATTGCAATAGATTTCAACTTCGATGATTTAAACAAGTTTGAATCAAGAGAAGAAATGAACAAAGAAATCGGCCTTAAAGACGATGACAAATCAAATAAAACTTGGAATCTTTGGCTTTTTAAAACCGCCAATATTGGTGATGTAGTTTTTGCAACCAAAGGAGTGAATACCTGCTTAGGTATTGGTATAATTGAAGGTAGTTACTTTTTTGACGGCATTTGGGACAACTTTAATCACAGGCGAAAAGTAAAATGGATAACAGATAAAGTTTATCAATACAAATCAAACACTAAAAAGAATTACAAAAACCTTTTCCGGCCTGATACATTTAGCCCCACAATAGTATATGAGTTTATATTGAATGAGTATGTAAGGCTATATCCTGAATTAGCTTCGATTTTTGTTGAAAATGACTTATTGTTTCAGGCTTTGGAAATAGAAAATATCGAAGTAGAAAATCAAAAACGAGGGCCTGTGTTTTTGAGATTCTTTAACCCATTGCTAAAAGTACTTAATAAAGTTAATGAAGGAAAGCCATCCGATATTACAAAATTAGTTTTGGATGAATTTAATTTTGCAAATAGTGAACTCGAAGAAAAATCTAAAACAGGTGTACCTCTAATCTATAATCAGGTGGCTTGGGCAAGAAATTATCTAAAAGATGGAGGATATATTTCAAATGAGAAAAGAGGAATTTGGTCTTTAACTGAATATGGGAAGAATAAATCCTTAACAGATAAAGAAGCGTATGAATTATTTAAATCTGTACAAAGTAGGTTTTATAAACAAGAAAAGGATATTATTGAAATTGAAGGTTTTACGAAAGAAGTAGAAGAAGAAACAGAACCGTTAAATTTTTGGTGGCTGAATGCTAATCCTAAAATTTGGAGCATTAGTAATCACACAGAAGGACAAAGACAAACTTATACAACACATAACGAAAAAGGTAATAAAAGAAGAATTTATAAATACTTTGAAGCCGCCAAACCTGGGGATTTAATTATTGGCTACGAAAGCACGCCAACGAAACAAATTAAAGCAATTTATGAAGTTACAAAAGGAATTCACAACACAGCCAACGGAGAAGAAATAGAATTTGAACTGGTTGAAAAGCTGGAAATCCCAGTTCATTGGAACGACCTGAAAAACAATGCTGCTTTGCAGCATTGCGAAGTGTTCATTAATAATCAGGGAAGTTTATTCAAACTTACAGAAGAAGAATACGACATCATTCGTGAGATAATTGATAACAAAAACATTATCACTGAAAAACTTCTTCAAAGTAGTAACTTAAAAAAATACAAGTTTACAGACGACAGCGACAAGCCTTTTATAAGTCAAGCCGATTTTTTACAAACTGTTGCATTATTAAAAAGAAAGAAGAATATTATTTTACAAGGTCCTCCCGGAGTTGGAAAAACTTTCATAGCCAGAAAATTGGCTTATGAAATAATGCAAGAAATAAAAGATGCAAATATTGAAATGGTGCAGTTTCACCAATCATACAGCTACGAAGATTTTATTCAAGGACTAAGACCAACACAAAAAGGCGGTTTTGATTTAAGAGACGGAATTTTTTATTCATTCTGTCAAAGAGCATTGGCACATCCCGATAGACCTTTCTTTTTTATTATAGATGAAATAAACAGAGGAAATCTGAGTAAAATATTCGGAGAATTGATGATGTTAATTGAAGCAGATAAAAGAGAAGAAAAATTTGCACTAAAGCTAACTTACGCAGAAGACGAAGAAGACCGCTTTTATGTTCCTTCAAATTTATACATCATTGGAACTATGAACACGGCAGACCGTTCATTAGCCATTGTTGATTATGCTTTAAGAAGACGATTTGCTTTTATTACACTTCAACCTGATTATGGTAATAATTTCCGTTCATTCCTTGCTTCGAAAGGTTTATCTTATGGAATGGTTGAACATATTTGTTCCGCAGTTACAAAAGTGAACAGCAAAATAAAAGAGGATATTAACCTTGGTGAAGGATTTCAAATTGGACATAGTTATTTCTGCACTTTTACAACAAATGAAGATGAAAATAGATGGTGGAATGAAATTTTAAGTTTTGAATTGAAACCTCTGCTTGAAGAAATATGGTTTGATGATTCAACAATAGTTTCAGATGTTTTAAAACAACTATCTAGATAAGTAATGCAAATACCTATTGAAAATATTTACTATTTACTTTGCTATGCTTGGAACAAGTTAGATGAGAAAGAACGTGTAAATGTTTCGATAGACGATAAGACGGAACTTCTTGACCTTTTTGCAAAGATTTTAATTAATGCCACAAAAATGCTTTTGAAAAGAGGCATAGATAAAAATTATATTGACTACACAGAAGAACTAGCAGGCGTAAAAGGTAAAGTTCAAATTAGTCAGACATTGAAAAGCAATTTACTTTTTAAGCAAAGAACAATTTGCACATTTGACGATTTTTCCGCCAACATAATTTCAAACCGTATTTTGGTTTCAACCATTTATAGACTTACCAGAACCAAAGGGCTTGACAAACAGCTAAAAAATGAATTGGTTAGTTTACAAAGAATGTTGTCAGACATTGAACAAATTGAAATTACTAATTCACTCTTCAAGCAAGTAAAACTAAATAGAAACAACCGTTTCTATGGATTTGTAATGAATGTTTGTCAAATTATTTATGAAAGCACCTTGCCATCCGAAGAACAAGGAAAATATAAATTTTCGGACTTCACAAGGGATGATAAAAAAATGAATCAATTGTTTGAATCGTTTATTAGAAACTTCTATAAAATCGAACAACAGAAATACAAGACAGTAAAAAAAGAAACTATTAAGTGGCAATTTGATAACACAGACAAAGATAGTTACCAATATTTGCCTCAAATGGAAACTGATATAACATTAGAAAATGACGAAGAAAAAATAATAATTGATGCAAAATTTTACCGTGAGACAATGACTTTGAATTATGATAAGGAACGCATAAAATCAGCGAACTTATATCAGCTATTCAGTTACCTGCTGAATCAACAAGACACAAATACAAAAACACAAAATGCAACGGGTATTTTGCTTTATCCGACAATTGAAACCGACTATAATTTAAATTTCAAATACAATGAACATAAAATACAAATCAGAACAATTAACCTAAATTCAAATTGGAGAAATATATCATCACGTTTAAAAGAAATAATTGAAGTAGACAAGAAAGCCATCGCTTAGCTAACACGACAATGACAAACAAACTCAATATTAACAATGGTTTGCAAGAACTGTGGACAAGAACCACTGGCTATAACAGCACCTACAAGAAATTGGCGGTTCAGTGCTTCGTATGACAGTTTTGTGGTAAAAATCGCCAACTTCTTGTAGCTGCAAAACGTTATGTGCAACCCTACCGAACCGAAGTGCTAACATCAACAGACAAATAAATTGACCGTCAAAAGTTCATTATTATACTTACCAAGAGTATTTTTTGACTACCTTTGAAACTGAAAATTAGACATTTTATTTAATGAATTATAAAGAGTACATAAATCAAACTTTAACACCTAAAATAACTCAAAAAGAAGTTGTTTTAGACTTATTTGCTGGTTGTGGTGGCTTGTCTTTGGGTTTTGAGGCTGTTGGTTATGAAACTATTGGCTTTGAAATGGATAATTCAGCAACAAATACATACAACAAAAATTTAAAAGGAAAATGTTTTGCTACAAAACTTGACCTTGATTTTGAATATCCAAAGGCAGACATAATTATTGGAGGTCCACCCTGCCAACCTTTTAGTGTTGGTGGACATCAAAAAGGAATGGAAGATGCAAGAGATGGTTTTCCGATTTTTATTGACGCAGTAAAAAAAATACAACCAAAGGTTTTTATGTTTGAGAATGTAAGAGGACTTTTATATTCAAACAAATGGTATTTTGATTTAGTAATTGAAGAATTACAAAAATTAGGATATTTCATTGATTACAAACTTTTAAATGCTGTAAATTTTGGTGTTCCTCAAAACAGAGAACGGTTATTTGTAATTGGACATCGAGCTAAATTTGATTTCCCAAAACCAAAAATTAAAAAAGTTACTGTTGGAGAAGCAATAGGCGATACAATGCACACAACACCCGAAGAAAGTAAATTTTTAAATGAAGCACAAGATAGATATGTTGCGAATTATGAAAAAGCATCAGCTTGTGTAAATCCAAGAGATTTGTATGCAGATAGACCTGCAAGAACATTAACTTGTAGAAATCTTGCTGGTGCAACAGGCGATATGCAAAGAGTAAAACTTCTTGACGGAAGAAGAAGAAGAATTTTACATAATGAAGCTGCAAGACTTCAAAGTTTCCCTGACTGGTTTGAATTTGTAGGAAACGAAACTCAACGATTTAATCAAATTGGTAATGCTGTTCCACCATTATTAGCATATCAAATGGCATTAGCAATTAAAGAATGTTATAATTCAGAATTAACGTATTCATCGTTTGAAATTTTAGAACGCAATCAACAAGCTAATAATGTGCTTACTCTATTTTAAATATGAAGAATTATATACCCAAAAGTACAAAATCAAAGCCTGTTCAAGCACTTATTAATGAAGCACTTGACATTTTAGAAAGTGTTGGAATTCCAATGGATAAAACAGAAAGAGCATTGGATAGAATGGCTGTTTGTTTTTTGGCAGTTGCAGGAGTTACCAAAAATTGGAAGGATGCAAAAGAACATACTAATTTAAAATCAAGAGCAATAATTACATTCGTTAATGAACATTTTGAAGAAAAAATTTCATCAGGTTCTTATGACGACATTCGTAGAAAAGATTTAAAATTATTGGTTCTTGCTGACATTGTAGAAAATAGTGGAGTTAATAAAGGTTCAGCGACTAACGACCCAACAAGAGGGTATGCTTTACAAAAGGACTTCAAAAACCTAATTGTAACTTACAAAACAGACGAATGGAGCAAGGCTTTAAAAGCATTCAATAAAAACAAACCATCACTTTCTGAAATATTAGAAAGAAAACGAAACATTGAAAAAATACCAGTAAAACTTCCAAGTGGCAAGCCACTTGAACTTTCACTTGGCGAACACAATGTTTTACAAAAAGAAATTATTGAGCAGTTTTTGCCACGTTTTGGTAGCGACTGCGTTGTATTATACATTGGCGACACTTCAAACAAATCATTACATATAGAAATCAAAGAATTAGAAAATCTAAACTTCTTTGAACTTTCACACGATGAACTTCCCGATATTATTGCTTACAGCAAAAAGAATAATTGGCTTTATCTTATTGAAGCAGTACATAGTTCTGGTCCAATGAGTGAAACAAGAGTGTTGGAACTTAAAAAAATGTTAAAAGACTGTAAAGCAGAACTCATTTTTGTAACCAGTTTTTTGACAAGATTAGAATTTAGAAAATGGATGATGGATGTTGCTTGGGAAACAGAAGTATGGATAGCAGACAACCCAGACCATTTAATACATTTCAATGGACATAAATTTTTAGGAGCATATAAACCTGAATGAAAAAAGGGCAGCACATAACAAGGGTTTTGCAAAAGTGGGGCATTTGTACTAAATTTAAGCATTGAAATTCTAATCAACATTTGTGCTAAATTGAACATTTGCACTTCGATTTCCCCACCTTCGCAAAGCCCCAAAACGTTAGCGGTCATTGTAAGACTGCCTACAAACTTGAACAGACTTAAGACAAACAAATGAACAACGAAACGACATTAAGAGAGTTTATGCAAAGTGTTTGGAACGAAAAGAATGTTGCAAACATTTCAAAATATTTAGCAGACGAATACATAGTGCATATAGACAACGCTGACCCCTGGGAAGGAAAGACTTTAAACCGAAATGAATTTGAAACTCGATTAAACTACACATTTAATTCATTCCCAGATATTCACTTTGAAATTAAAACCGCTGTATCAGACGGGAATCTTGTTGCAATAACTTGGGTTATGACAGGAACAAATACAGGGAAAATAGGCGAATTACCAGCCACAAACAAGAAGATAGAAGCAAATGGTGCGACTATATATCACTTCGTGGATGGAAAAATTTGTGGACATACGCAAGTGTATGACAGAACTACTATAATGAGACAATTAGGTTTTATTTAGATAACTGGGAAATTTCAAAGAGAAAGAACAACGAACCGCTAACATGGGGTTTTATGCAAGTTGGGCAGACGGAATAACAATGAGCTTTTTGTAATTCTTTTCAGCTTTTGTTCGGGCAGGACGTACATCGCTGAACTTTTGTACTTAACTTCAACTTTATATTTTCAATCAGCAGCGGTTCCAGGCAGACGGAATTCTATTTCCCAACCTGCACAAAGCCCTGTTCGTTAGCGGTCATTGCAAATGACAGATTGAAAAAATCAGAATATATACTTTAAATCTTCTCATTGAAACTTACAGACAGAAAATATAAAAAGAGAACGAAAGAGTGACAAGAATAGCAACAAAAAGACATAACGTTATGACATTAAACGATTTTAAAACAGAGCTGAAAAATTGGAAATTTACCAAATACAAAGCAATTAATTTTGCTATTGGAATTTCAGCTTTACTTATTTATGAGTTTGTTGGACGACCTATTTATCGACCATATATCTACAATAATAAAATAAATGACTTTCATATTGCTGACACTTTAGGTAATACATTTGGGACTTTGCCGACAATATTTTTCTTAATTGCAATTTTATCCAATGACACGACAAAAGGAAACTACTTAATAAAACTTGGAACGTTAAGTGTTGTTGTTTTTGAACTTGTACACCCTTTGCTTGGAAAACCAATAGACATTTGGGACATTATTGCTACTATTTTGGCTGGACTTGTAAGCTATTTAATTTATAATGGAATATTTAAAGACAAATTAAATGAACAGAAAACAACGAACCGCTAACATCGGTTTGGCAATATGGCGGCTGAAGTGCTTCTATGAAACATTTGTGCAAGGTTCAACAGCGGTAATTCTATTGAACTTTTGTGCTAAAAATCCGCCACATCGCCAAGCCGAAAACCGTTAGCGGCAATGGCAGACGACCCGAAACAGACAGATAATTTACAATGACAGAAAGAACTCTAATCAAAAATATTAGAATAGTTAACGAAGGACAAATAATCGTTACCGACCTCTTAATTGATAATGGCGAAATTCAAAAAATCGGACGACATCAGAACGACCTAAATACAAAAGTAATTGACGGAACAGGCAAATATTTATTTCCCGGCATCATTGACGGACAAGTTCATTTTCGTGAACCTGGACTAACGCATAAAGGCGACATTCATTCAGAAAGCAGAGCAGCCGTTGCGGGTGGCGTGACTTCCTTCATTGATATGCCAAATACATTTCCGAATGTATTAACCATAGACATATTAAATGAAAAATATCAAATAGCATCGGAAAAATCGTTAGCCAACTTTGGTTTCTTTTTAGGTGTTAATGGTGACAATCTTGATTACGTAATCAATCTCGACACTTCCAAATTGTTAGGTGTTTCTGATGACGGACTTTACTTTACAAAAAAGGGAAACCTACTTGCCGACAATCCAGAAACAATGGAAAAGCTGTTTGCTAAATGTAAATCCATCATTGCCATCCATTCTGAAAAAGAACAAATAGTTGAAGAGAATGAAAACATACATCGTGAAAAATATGGCGATGAAGTGCCTATTGAATTTCATCCAATCATTAGAAGTGAAAAAGCTTGTTACGAAGCAACTAAAAGAGCAATTGACATCGCAAACAAACACAAAGCACGACTTCACATTCTTCACTTGACAACAGAAGCAGAAACACATCTGTTCGGCAATAAC
This sequence comes from uncultured Emticicia sp., assembly GCF_937903345.1. Classification (GTDB taxonomy): domain Bacteria; phylum Bacteroidota; class Bacteroidia; order Cytophagales; family Spirosomataceae; genus Emticicia. Next base: position 52,628 of record NZ_CALCZQ010000031.1, read on the forward strand.
ATTCCTTTGCAAGAGAAAAATATAACAACAGAAGTATCGGTTCATCATTTGTGGTTTTCCGACAAAGACTATCAGCGTTTAGGCACTTTAATAAAATGGAATCCTTCAATAAAAACAGAAAAAGACCGCCTTGGACTTTTTAAGGCGTTATTAGATGATAGAATAGATATTATAACAACAGACCACGCCCCTCATACTTTGCAAGAAAAACAAAAACCTTATTTTCAATCAATGTCGGGTGCACCTATCATTCAGCATTCATTGAACATTATGCTTGAGTTTTACAAACAAGGACTTATTTCGTTAGAGAAAATTGCAGAAAAAATGTGTCATAATCCAGCGACACTTTACAGCATTGAAAAAAGGGGCTTCATACGAGAAGGCTACTTTGCAGACCTAACTATTGTGGACCTAAATACAAGTTGGACAGTTAGCAAAGAAAATATTTTATCCAAATGTGCTTGGTCACCATTAGAAGGAAAAACCTTTCAAACAAAAGTGACCCATACTTTTGTAAATGGTAATTTGGTTTATAACAATGGGAAATTTTGCGAAGAGACAAAGGGAATAGCCCTAAAAACAAAAAATCAATAGTTGAATTCATATCAATGTTTCAAAATAGAAAACTTCTTATAGCGACAAAGCACCAAAAAGAAAGTGTAATAGCACCTATTCTTGAAAAGGAATTAGGTGTAAGTTGCTTTACAGATGAAGATTTTGATACGGATGCCTTGGGAACATTTACAGGTGAAATAGAAAGAGAACTTGACCCTATTTCAACTGCAAGAGAAAAGTGTCTTAGGGCAATGAAACTAAACAACTGCAATTTGGGTGTTGCCAGTGAAGGCTCATTCGGCCCACACCCATCTATGTTTTTTATAAATGCTGACGATGAATTCTTAATTTTTATTGACACAAAAAACAACATAGAAGTTATAGTCAGAGAATTAAGTACTTCAACAAATTTTAATGGAAGACAAATCCAAACTCAAAAAGAACTTTTCGAGTTTGCCGAACAAGTTGGTTTTCCAGCCCACGGTTTAATTCTTAGAAAATCAAAAGATGAAAATACGGATATTCATAAAGGGATAACCGAAAGTGAAATTTTACAGAAATCATTCAACCATTTTTTCTCAAAATACAATTCAGTTTATGCAGAAACGGATATGAGAGCTATGTATAACCCTACACGAATGAGTGTGATTGAAAAAGCAACACAAAAATTGGCACAAAAAATTAAATCTACTTGCCCTCAATGTCAAATGCCAGGTTTTGGAATTACAGAGGCAAAGAGTGGACTTAAATGCAGTTTATGTGGCTCACCGACAAACTCAACACTAAGTTATATTTATGTTTGCCAGCATTGTAAATTCACAAAAGAAGATTTGTATCCACATAAAAAAACAACTGAAGACCCAACGTATTGCGACTACTGTAATCCATAAAGTCAAACGTTACGAACCAGAGCCACAGCCGCTAACAAGGGGTTTGGCAAAAGTGGGGCGGACGGAATAACAATGAACTTTTTGGAATTCTATGTGGCGTTTGTTCCAGCTTGACGGAATTATATTTGGCTTTTTGTTGTTATATTCATCATCAGTTTTTCAATCAGCAGTGGTTCCGAGCGGACGGAATTCTATTTCCCCACCTTCGCCAAGCCCTGTTCGTTACTGGCAATTTAATAAAGATACAACAGAATGACACAGACAAGAGAACCTCCGTCTTTTGACTCATCTTGATAAGTTATAAAACTTACAAGAATAGTTATTTATATAAAAGCGGAGACCAGCGACCGCTTAAAAAAACGGGGCGACACCGAAAAGCTTTATGAGTAGGAATAATTAAATAAAAAGAAAATATGGAACATATATTTTTACCTTTAATAGGCGGACTTGTGCTTTACTTTATTTTAAATATATTAGTTAAAATCCCTGGACGAAACTTACAGTCACAATTCCAATCATTAGGAGATATGAGAGGAATGAGCAAATCCGAAATAATTCAGAAGTGCGGAAATTTTAAATCTATAAGACATATAGAAGGCGGGACTGTATGTGTTTGGATGGCTACTGGATATGTGATATCACTTGTTTTTGACGCTAATGATGAGGTTGTAAAAATTGGCAGTGAGACAGCTGTTTAAAATATAATTTTATTAAAATAGCCCATAACAGCACATTTGCGAATATGGCGGGTTTAGAGATAAAAGAAACATTCTGCTTCTAATAAACATTGGTTGTAAAATGAAAGTTAGTACTTCTAAGTCCGCCACCTTCGCCAAGCCCGAAACCGTTTTGCCTCATGCTATGAGCAACTGTGCTAACATCAACATCTGACAAAAAACTAACTTATCAACAAACCGACTGAGATAAAATTTGTACCTTATATATGGCTTTTTAATATTTTACGGAATATTTTTGATTATTGGATGTGTTATTTGGGCAATGAATTGGGCAATGAATTAGACATTTATTAGGAAATAATCATCTTGATTTAATGTACAACACAATAAGGATAACTTATTGTAAACTACTTTATAGATAATTGATTTCATCTTTAAGGCTTACAATAAGTCTTTCAGAAAGCTCTTTTTCATTATCAGTTTCAGAATAAGGCATGACCATTGTAATTTTATAAAATCAATAACGATTTTTATACAATTCGCCTAAAAAACGAGTAGCGTCGGCACCGTACAAAATTGGAGTTTCTTTGATTGTTCTTGCCATTGTGATAAGTGTTTACAGAACAAAAGTATAAATTTATTCAATTCAAATAACGCACCGAAAACAATAATAATTCCAAAGAATTTTTCTACTGCTTAACCAAATGCGTAACCAACAGTCAAACAAAAAACCCTAACTTATTGATTATCAATAAATTAGGGTTTTTCGGTGTAGCGGGAACAGGACTCGAACCTGTGACCTTTGGGTTATGAGCCCAACGAGCTGCCAACTGCTCCATCCCGCGATGTTGTTCCGTATATCGGACTGCAAAGGTAAGAGAAAAATTCATAATAAAAAACTATCTTTGCAAATAATAAAATAAACACGATTGTTTTTTGTCGTGACCAATGCAAATGCAAGAAGAAAATATTTCTCCCGGCCATAAGGCGGGCTTTATTAGTATCGTAGGAAAACCAAACGTTGGTAAATCGACGTTGATGAATATTTTGGTAGGTGAGCGACTTTCAATCATTACTTCAAAGGCTCAAACCACTCGCCACCGCATTATGGGTATTGTGAATGGTGTGCATGAAGGTACTGATTTTCAGTTGGTGTACTCCGATACACCTGGAATCATCAAGCCAATTTATGAATTGCACAAATCAATGATGCACTTTGTGCATGGCTCGCTCGATGATGCCGATGTTATTTTGTTTGTAACCGATATTTTTGAGAAACACGATGAAGATGATGTTATTACCAAATTACAAAACACTGAAACGCCTATTTTGTTGATTATTAATAAGATAGACTTGGCAAAACCTGAACAAATTGAAGAAAAAATCAATTATTGGAAAGAAAACTTCAAAGCCGTTGAGGTGATTCCGATTTCGGCGTTGCACCAGCAAAATGTGGATGGCTTATTTGCTAAAATTATAGGATTTTTACCAGTTCACCACCCATATTTCCCAAAAGATGAGTTGACTGATAAACCCGAACGCTTCTTTGCGGCCGAGATTATCCGTGAGAAAATATTTACGAATTATGTAAAAGAAGTGCCATATAGCTGCGAAGTCGTGATTTCGAGTTTCAAAGAAAAAGATGATATCATTGTCGTAAGTGCCGAAATTTACGTAGAACGAACTACGCAACGAGCAATTTTACTCGGTCATAAAGGCGAACGTATCAAAAAAGTAGGCGTTGAGGCTCGTTTGGAAATGGAAAAGTTTTTTGGAAAGAAAATTTTCTTAGAGCAATATATCAGAGTTGAGCCAGATTGGAGAAATAAAAAACAAAAGCTGGAAAGGTTTGGGTACGAGTAATCAATTTTTAATGATAGAATGAGCGAATGTTAGAATAATCAAAACTTCTATTCTATCATTCTATCATTCTATCATTTGCGAACGGGCGGCGAACCGCTTCAAAATTCAGAAGTATCATGTTCTATCTTCTTCTAAGCATCATTTTCTCGGTTTTGTTGCTAACAAACTTTCGTTTGTACCCAAAATTCGGCATTAGCACTTTTCAGGCTATTGCGTTTAATTACCCGATTTGTTTTTTGACTGGACTGGCTTTAATGCCAAAAGGACAAAGTTTTGAACTCAATTTTTCAGAAAACTGGACTTTATATGCACTTGTCTTGGGGGTTGGGTTTATCATAACATTCTTATTATCAGGGTTTTCTACACAACGTATGGGCATGACAGCAACCTCATTGGCCAATAATATTTCGTTAGTGATTCCTGTACTTTTCAGTTTATTGATTTTCAAAACACATGGCCGCCCATTTGATGGTCTAAATTATTTAGGTTTGGCACTTGCTTTGGGAGCGGTTGGGTTGAGTACTTTCAAGAAAAGCGAAGAAAAGGTTTCGGGCAAAGGTTTAGATTTCCTTTTACCTGTGGCAGTTTTTTTGATGTATGGCATCACAAATACTTCGATTAACCACTTGAATATTAATTATATTAAGTCAGCCGACCGCACTGTGCCTGTTACGCTCGTGATGGTTTTTGGGGCGATTTTGGCAGGAATGATTGTGCTGGCCATTCGAGTAGTTCGTGGACAAGAAAAAATCGAATTAAAGAATATTTTGGCAAGTATTACGCTCGGTGTACCTAATTTTTTATCGTTCTATTTTTTAATTTTAGCACTAACCGCTTTCGGAAATAGCGGTGCTTTTGTTTATCCGCTCTATAATATTGGTGTTATTTTGGTTTCGGCTTTTGTTGCATTTATTTTTTTCAAAGAAAAACTCACTACGCTTAATAAAATCGGACTTTTGTTGGCAGTTGTGGCGATTGGACTGATTTCGTGGCAAGATATTCAAGGTTTGTTTTAAGTTAAAAAGTCTATCTTATTGATAATCAATAGTTTTCTGCCTATTTTTTTGTACCTTTGCACCCCCGTTGTGGGATGAAGTCTTTTAATAATGTCGGTTGTGGACAAAAACATCGACAATTTTTCACAGTTCTCGCAAGAGAATCACTGTTTATCGTTTCAAAAACGTTAACCGTTTACTGATTTTTTATGGCAAATATTGTTGCAATCGTTGGCCGACCGAACGTCGGCAAATCTACCCTTTTTAATCGCCTTATCGAGAGCCGTGTGGCAATTACCGATAACATGCCTGGCGTAACGCGTGACCGTCATTACGGACATGCTGTGTGGACTGAAAAGTTCTTTACCGTCATTGATACAGGTGGCTATGTAGTTGGTTCGGAAGATACTTTCGAGGCGGCTATTCGTGAGCAAGTCGAAATCGCTATCGAAGAATCGAGCGTTATTTTGTTTGTGGTCGATACCATGACTGGTTTGACTGATTTGGACAAAGACTTCGCAAATATTTTACGTCGTTCAAAAAAACCTGTTTTTGTAGTTGCCAATAAAGCCGAAACTTTTGAGCGTCATCAGACCGCTGCTGAGTTTTATGAAATGGGTTTGGGCGATGAAATTTACCCAATTTCGGCGGCCGATGGTAGCGGAACTGGTGAATTACTTGATGCAATCGTAGTTAATTTTGAAGATGAAGGTATAGAAGACCCCGATGCAGGAATACCAAGAATTGCGATTTTAGGTCGTCCGAACGTTGGCAAATCTTCTTTTTTAAATGCTCTCACAGGAAAAGATAGAAGTATTGTCAATAGCATGGCAGGCACAACCCGTGATGCGATTGATACGCACTATAAACTTTTTGGAAAAGATTTTATTTTGACCGATACGGCGGGTATTCGTAAAAAAGCCAAAGTTCAAGAAAATATTGAATTTTACTCGACTTTACGCTCGGTAAAAGCCCTCGAAAGCTCAGATGTTTGTGTGGTTTTGATTGATGCGTCGGTAGGCTTGGAAATGCAAGACATTAGTATCATTGGTCACGCTCACAACGCTAAAAAAGCCATTGTTTTGATGGTAAATAAGTGGGATTTGGTAGAAAAAGATTCAAAAACGGCCGATACCATGAAGAAGGCTATCTTAGAAAGATTAGCTCCGATGAATTATATGCCCGTGATTTTTGCTTCGGTGATTGAAAAACAACGTATTTTCCAAGTGATTGAGAAAGTAATGGAGGTTTACGAAACTAAAACGCAGAAAATTACGACTTCAAGACTCAACGAAGTGATGTTGCCGATTATTGAGCGTACACCTCCACCGATGTTGAAAGGTAAACAAATCAAAATAAAATATTGTGTGCAAGTGCCTACGCCTTCACCAACTTTTATTTTCTTTTGTAATTTACCCCAATACGTGCAAGAATCTTATTCTCGTTTTTTGCAAAATAAACTCCGTGAAAACTTCGGTTTTGAGGGCGTAACGATTACTCTATTCTTTAGAGCTAAGTAGGTCGAATGATTGCGAACGGTTCGCCGTTGCGAATGACGATTTTCGAATAGTCTGTTTACAATCAAAAACCTATAATAAAAAAATCCTCGTTTCGGCGAGGATTTTTTTATTATACCATTAACCAGTTCCCTAATAACCAATATCAAATAGTCTTCACATCAAACTTGAATTTATCTTTGTTTGGTACGCACTTGCCATCTTTGGTGGTGCAAGTTTGGCATTCGATTTTGCCTTCGATGATTGGATTTGCCTTCGTGATTTTCACTTTCTGAATAAATTTGGCTTCATGCTCGAAATACTGCACTTTTCCGCCCCAAATATCATCGTATTTCTCTTTTGGTTTTACGGGCGTAAGTTTTCCTACAACTTGGTAGCCTTCGGTTTTTGTAAAGTTTACTGATGTTGGCAATGGGCCTTCAACTTTTAGTTGAGAAGAATACATATACCAATTATCGTCGATTTTGGCTGTGAAAACTAAGTCTATTGTTTCGCCAACTTTCGCCGATGTTTTTGAAGCCGTAAATGTCCATTTGGCAGGTTTTAGAATCTGAGCCGATGCCGCAAATGATGAAGCGACAATTAATAAAAAGAGTATTTTTTTCATTTTTGAAAATAAAATTAATTAAAAATCGTGTTAATCGTCGTGAATTGACTGTGAACTAATCTATAAAATCACTTCAATATTTTTTTCTTCTATTAACGCACAATTATTCATTTTCATATATAGCTGCGTTAAAACTACAACATCATCCGCACAATATCGTTCGATTTTTGCTCTATCTTTTTCTACGTGATAGACATGATTCACTTGGTCGCCACTAATATCGCTCTTGCTACTCGGAATATCAAAAATTGCCGCCAGCAAATCTAAGCCCGTAAAATGCTTATAATCACCAAATTTCCAAAGGTCGAGCGTATCAAGGTGCTTAATTTCCCAAGGTTTTTTACCTGATATTTGCAAAACTTTCGGCAAACCGATTCCATTGACCAATAATCGACGACATAAATACGCAAAATCAAATTCTTTGCCGTTGTGAGCACAAAGCATCAGATTTTTCCCTGCTTTATGTTTTTCGACGATTTTCTTGAATGTTTGCAAAACCTCTGCTTCATCGTCGCCACCAATCATTTTTACCCGAAGCGAAGGTTTGTTTTCATCATCAAATATGATTCCTCCTACACCTACGCATAAAATTTTGCCAAATTCCGCATAAATTCCTGCTTTTTTGAGATAAAAATCAGCATCCGATAAATTTTCTTCATTATTCAGATAAACTGCTTTTTTGAGCCAAAGTTTTTGTAATCGTTCGTTAAGTATCTCAAAATCAGGCACTTGCGAAACCGTTTCAATGTCAATAAATAAGACATTTTTTAGGTGTTTTAGAAAAGCATCATCTATCATGATTATTAAGTATTTAAGTGATGGATTTCAGACTTCATTTGTAAGCAAAAGTTACAAAATAATGTGTAGCAGGCCTCAGGTTCGCTATAGAATCCAAAAATTATAGTGAACAAAATGCTCGCACCACAAAAAATAGTATAAACCAATATAAAGGATAAACCACAATCATCGCTCCAAGTCGGATTGAATCAAAGAAAACTGAGCCTTTTGTAATTTTGTGAGAAATATACCCTGATAGATAGTTTGCGGGAAAATTAATCACCAAACTTATTGTAAATATCGGACTTTGCCAAAATTCAACTTTCGGAAAGCTCCAAATGAAGCATTTATTTATTTTTTCGGTCAATAAATCATTGAAGGTTTTTAAGAAAAGTACATCTTCCGAAATATTGTTAAGGTCTTTTTTCACGATTCGTGTGCCGATATTCATATTGACGATTTTGCCAAAAGAAAAGAAAGTATCATAACTTATGCCAATCGGCACAACGGTTAAGTCAATGCCTTCGTTCCATGCTTGTTGAGCCAATCGAGCCGTACCTTTTTTAAGCGGAAGCAACTTTGTTTGGTGGGTACAAATGCCTTCTGAAAAAATCAAGACTATTTCGCCTTGCTTGAATAAATCAATACATCTATCAAATGTTTCGTCGTTGCCGCTAAGATGTTCTTTTCCTTCAGAAAGTCGATGGATGGGCAACATAAAAAAACTCGAAAGGATTTTATTGGCCAATTTTTTTCTAAAAATATCGCCACGTCCCAAAGACCACATCCGACGATCTAAATTACAACCAATTATAGCAGCATCAAGAAATGAATTGGCGTGAGTAGCTGCCAAAATAACTGCTCCTGATTTTGGAATATTTTCTAAGCCAGTAATCGTAATTTTTTTGATGAAAAACCTTAATAAAAAACCAACGTAAGGACGTAAAATGTAATATAGCAATTGAACAAATGTTTAGGTGAAAGTATTTAGTTTTTCAAAAATCCGAATAAAAATTTATCTGACCAAATAGAATTTTGAATTTGGTATTTGTTTAACATTAAATTGTAGTTTTCTGCTGAGTATTCCAAACAATCCGAATTCTCTTTGGTTTTCCTATAGAATGACAATATTTTCGTTTGTTTTTTTAACAAATAGCTTGATTCTAAATAAAAATATGACAAATCTACAAGATAAAATCTCGGCCATTTTCCCCGAAGTTGGTCAAATTCCAGAACAATTTCAGATTCAACCACTTCACCAAAAAGAGTATTTGGTTGGTGGCGAAATGCGTCAGTGGGCGGGTGCTACACAGGCTGTGTACTCTCCAATTTATGTGAAAAACGGTGATAAATTTGAAAGCTTACTTATCGGAAGCTATCCAATTACCGATGAAGTAGAGGCAATGGATGCTCTCAATGCGGCTTTGAAAGCATACGATAATGGTCGTGGCGAATGGCCAACGATGAGCTTAAGCGAACGTATTGCTTGCATGGAAAATTTTCTTAAAAAAATGCTTGAGAAAAAGACCGAAATCGTGAATTTATTGATGTACGAAATTGGTAAATCGTTGGCCGATTCAATCAAAGAATTTGACCGAACGATTGAATATATTTATGACACAATTGATTGTTTGAAAGATATTGACCGCAATTCGTCTCGATTTAAAATCGAACAAGGCATTATCGGACAAATCAGACGTTCGCCTTTGGGTGTTGTGCTTTGTATGGGGCCATTCAATTATCCTTTGAATGAAACTTTCTGTACGCTGATTCCTGCCATTATTATGGGAAATACGATTTTATTTAAGCCACCAAAACACGGTACGCTTTTGCATTATCCATTATTGAAGGCTTTTCAAGAGTGTTTCCCGAAAGGCGTTGTGAATACAATTTATGGGCGTGGAGCAAACGTTGTTCCGCCTTTGATGCAAACCGGCAAAATCAATGTGCTTACGCTCATTGGGTCAAGTAAAGTGGCGAATGATTTAAAGAAAATGCATCCAAAACTCAATCGTTTGAGAGCTGTTTTGGGTCTTGATGCCAAAAATGCAGGCATTATTTTGAAAAATGCTGATGTAGAATTGGCTGTAAAAGAATGTATTTTAGGTTCGCTTTCGTTTAATGGTCAACGTTGTACGGCCATCAAAATCATTTGGGTGCATCGCTCGATTGCAAAGAAATTCTTGAATAGATTTACCGAAGAACTCGAAAAACTCAAATTTGGAATGCCGTGGGAAGCGGGTGTAAATCTTACGCCATTGCCAGAACCCAACAAACCAACGTATTTGGCTGAGTGCATCGCTGATGCTCAAGCCAACGGTGCGGAAGTTGTGAACGAAGGTGGTGGCACAACCATAAATTCATTTGTATATCCTGCGGTGCTTTACCCAGTAAATAGCAGAATGAAAGTTTATAGCGAAGAGCAATTCGGGCCACTCGTGCCAGTTGTGCCATTTGATGATGTCGAAGAGCCAATTCAATATATCATTGATTCGTCGCATGGACAGCAAGTGAGCATTTTTGGTACAAATGCCGACCAAATCGCTCATTTGATTGACCCACTTGTAAATCAAGTGAGCCGTGTAAATATCAATGCTCAGTGCCAACGGGGGCCAGATACATTTCCGTTTACAGGCAGAAAAGATTCGGCCGAAGGAACACTTTCGGTAGAAGATGCTCTCAGAGCTTTTTCGATTCGTACGGTGGTGGCCACGAAAGATACCGATGCCAACAAGAAAATTTTCAATGAGATTGTCGAAGAGCATAGTTCGCACTTCCTTTCTACGAAATACGTTTTCTAAAAAACACAATCCCCTTCGGTTTAAATCGAAGGGGATTTTTGTTTTATCATGCTTGAAATACTAATATTTTGAATGTGCAAAACTCGAAAAAGTGGTTAAATTTGTGTATAAATTTTCATAAAATGACTAAAGAAGTAAATCCAAGGTTGATTTTGCATAAACCTTCTCGTAAATATACGCTTGAAGAATATTTGCGAAAAGAAGCAAACTCAACACACAAACACGAATTTATAAACGGCGAAATAATCAAAATGCCAAACGCAAGATACAACCACAACTTAATAGCGATGAATATTGCTATTGATTTATCCTATCAAACAGAAAACTCAGATAAGAATTATCAAATATTAGGTTCAGATCAGAAAATATATTTTCCAAGTCTTGATGAAGGTGTTTATGCCGATGCTTTGGCAGTTTGCGAAAAACCACTTTTTTGGGATAATGACGATTTACTATTAATCAACCCTATTTTGGTAGTAGAAGTTTTATCGAAAAGCACTCAAAAATATGACCGTACGGGTAAGTTTGACAAATACAAAACCCTCGATTCATTTAAAGAATACGTGATGATTCGCCAAAATGAGTGCTATGCTGAAGTTTGGTATAGAGAACGCCCAGGCCTTTGGCACGAAACAATCGTGACAGATATTGAAGGAAAATTGCCTTTGCAATCGCTCGGCGTAGAAATTTCGATGAAGCGGATTTATAAGAATGTGAGTTTTTGAAACTATGGACATGTAAATTTTGATATCCATCTGCTTAAACCAAATGGCTTTTTGTTATTTTTGAACAATAATATTGAATTTTTAAATTTTTGAATCATGAGCGTAGTAGAATTGAAAACATCATTACATAATTTGGTGGACAGAATCAATAACGATACCGTTCTACAAGCATATTTAGTTCTGCTTTCACGTGAGGTTGAAATGGAAAACCAGAAAGATTTTTGGTTAGACTTAGACAGTGAAACAAAATCTGCCATCGAACAAGGCTTGGGCGAAATGCAAAGAAAAGAGACAGTTAATGCTTTTGATTTTATGAAAGAAAAGTATGGAATATAACATTAGACTTTCTAAAAGAGCTACACACGACATTGTTAAATATCTCACCCATTTTTGGTCTGAAAAAATAAAAACTGATTTCCTTTTTACTCTTTCAGAGAAATTAATGCTTCTTGAAACCAATCCTTTCATCTATCGAAAATCAATCTCAAAACCAAATCTTAAATCTTCGTGAGTGCATTGTCAATAAAAACGTAATTATGTATTATGCTGTTGATGAAGTTGAGCGAGAGGTTGTTGTTTTAGCTTTGAGGAATACAAAGCAAATTTTATAATAAAACTAATACCTCCAAGTCCCCGAAAAGGGAGACTTAAGAGGGATCTAAATAACGATTTTAGAAAAAATAATGTTTATAGAAAAGCATTTGTTCAAATAAACTCCATTAACGTAATTATGAATCTTTTGAAAAAACTTTTGACTCTTATCTTCTTATTCTTTTTTGTGTTTGAAAGCTTTTCTCAAATAAAAGTCGAATTTAAGAACGGAAATACATTTACTGTAAGTACAGTTGTTTTTACCAACAAGGATATCCTGCTTGATTTAAGCCCAAATGTTATATCAATATTCGGAAAATCAGAAATAATATCAGTAAAATACCCTGACGGTAAAAAACTAAACGGGCCTTCAATCGCATCCATTGTATCATCTGACGAAGAGATAAAAAATATGGATGAAATCATAAAATTGGCTGAACAAAAAAAATGGATGAGATTAATTACAAACCTTTAAAGTATGAAGATGTTATTAATGTCCCTAATATTGAAAAAAAGAAAATCTATTTACGTTCAAGAATATGGTTTTATAAAACCTTTGTTAATGATAAAGCAGTTTTAAGTTTCTCGGATTTTGAAAATGGGATTTTAATTGGTAACGGAACTTTTAGAGCATCTATTGGAGGATATGTAAAGTTCAGTATCAGAATTTATATAAAAGATAATAATTATAAATATGTAATTGACGGATTAGTTCATTACGACGATGTGGTTATTTATCAAGGAACAACTAGTGACGAAAGTATGGGTTTATTAACAACAAGCAAAGTCGCACCATTTTCTAATACTCGTATGGCTTTGGATAACAATAATATATTAAAATCACTCAAATTTCTTGTCGATGAACAGATAAAAATATTAACTGATTCTCTAAAGAATACTATTCTCAACGATACAGAAGCTGATTTTTAAATCATTATGCTAAATTTTTCATAAACCAGTTTTTTTAAACGGTTTCATCAAAAAACGCCTCAAAATCAAACGTTTGAGGGGGTTTTCATTTCAATGTAGCAATATCGCAACTTTGCACAATAATTAACTCAGCAAAATTTACTGCTGACCAAAAACTATTGATTATCAGTACTTTCCGTTCAATTCCCAATTATAATCTACATATGAAATCGAAGCGTCTTTATTTGTTTTGACCTTCGCATATTTATTGACCCAATCTAAAATTGGTGCTTTATCTTTAAAATCTCCACCATACCACTTAAACAGATTTGAGAGCTTGGCTTCTTTTGCAGAAACTTGATTTTTGTATGAATCATTCAAAAAATCTACTCCTTGGTCGTCGAGTTGTTGGTTAAGTTTTGCTGCAATATATGCCTCATTTCTGAGCGGAGGACAAGATTTTGCCGCACAAACCAATGCAAAGTGAATACGTGGTTCGTTGAAATCTTTTCTGATAATACCATGTTCGATATTATTCAAATCCATTTTTTTTCCGCCAATATTGATAAATTTCACGTCCCAAGGCGTATTGACGAATGGAATTTTCACCTTATCACCAATTTCCTTAATGCTCTTAATTTTGTGTTGAGTATTATCCAAAATCAACTGTATCGTAAAAGCATTATAAGCATTTATCCAATAAGCCAGTTTTTCATCTTTACTCCATTTATCGCCAGGAGCATTGTTTTCTATCAAAGTCAAATACTTTTTTAGCTCTATTTGTTCTTTCTTAAAACCCGCATAATCAACAAACCCTTTGGCATCGACGTATTTTTTCAATAAACCATTCCAAATTTCATGGCTAATTGGCTCAGCATTCGATGTCGGAGCATTTACAGCAAAACAACTACTTACCGTAAATAATATAATACTCAATAAACCCGTAATCTTCATTTTTATGGCGTTTTTGTTATTATTTTTTGTGAAACCTTTATATCTATATACCTTAGTTAGCGGTAAAAAGTTTTTTATTAACAAATAATAACAGAGTCTACTTAAACCCTCAAAAATATCTTATAATGATACATCGCTCTCAGAAATGCCCATTTCACGCCAATAACTGCTAAAGTAATCACAACACCATAGTAGTTTTCACCAAAAAGCTGCCCGAGCCATTTAAAAAGTCCCAATGCAGCATAATCCCAGTCGATAACTTTGACCGACATATAAATTAAAATAGAGTTTAGGCCAATAATCGTAAAGAAAAAAGCCCAACGTTGATATTTTAACACATCAATTATAAAGTAGAAAATCGCTAATAAAATTAGGCTACAACCACCCGCATAAAGCATAAACGAACTTGTCCAGAGGTTTTTATTTATCGGGAAAAACAAGCCCCACATACCACCGACGATTAAACAAAGTAAGCCTCCAATCGCCAAAGTTGCGGCCTTTTGAGTTGGCGTTTTGGTAGCATTATTTTTAAGAAAATTTCCTGCAAAAATTCCCAGCAAACCAGTACAAATAGCAGGAAGTGTCGAGAAAAGCCCTTCGGGGTCATGGATCACAAGATGTAATCGGCCAGGAAGTATAGTACGGTCAACCCACGAAGCAAAATTGCCTTGAATAGTTAAATCGCCAGCCGCAAAACCTGGAGCCGCACCGAATTTCATAATCAACCAATAGCTAATCAAAATAACTACAAACCATAGATACTGAAAACGTTGGCTTGCATATACATATATCATACACGCAAACATATATGCCAACCCGATACGACCTAAAACACTCGGAAAGCGAATCTCTGAAAGTTCTCTTATCTGTAAACCATTATTATAAATGACGCCCAAAAGCACCAAAATGAGTCCACGTTTAATGATTCGTAGGACAATTTTGCGGTTTTCGACACCTTTATCAATTTCACGCCCAACCGAATAAGGAGTTGAAACACCCGAAATGAATAAAAACAATGGAAAAATGAGGTCATAAAAGCGAAAACCGTTCCATGCCACATGTGAGAGCTGAGCCGCCATCCAAACAGCAACTGGGTGGTGGGTGGCATGAGCTAATTCGTGGATAAAATCCTCGCCGCCCATGATCCAAAACATATCAAAACCTCGGAGGGCATCGAGCGAATAAAGTCTTTGTGAGGTAGTCTGATTACTCATTTTATATAGATTAGGGTTATATTTCAAAGATAAAGAAAATAATAGAATGATGGTGAAGAATATTTCTATAATATTTGTGGAACGAATATTATACTCGTAGAAAAAGAAGTCTTATTCTTAAATTTTTCAAAAACTAATTAGTAGTAGAAATAACCCATGAATTTTAGTTTCAGATTAGCAATAATTGACGATACCGAAGCTATTCGTGTATTGGCTGAGAAAACTTTCCGTGATACATACGCTGAATTAAATACGCCCGAAAACATGGAAATTCATGTGGCTAAAAACTTTTCCTCTGAAACAATCTTAGCAGATTTACAAAGTCTTCAAAATCAATATTTCGTTATTGAATCTGAGACACAAATTGTGGCTTTTGCAAAGCTCGTAAAAGCACATAGCACAAAAGGTTTGGAAGGCAAGAGTGTTGTTGAGATTGAGCGTTTTTATATTGATAAAAACCTGCATGGACAGCAGTTGGGGCGTAAACTAATGGATTTCTGCACGAATTGGGCAAAAAAAAACATTTTTGAAACAATTTGGCTCGGAGTCTGGGAAAACAATCCTAATGCGATACAGTTTTATAAAAAAATGGGCTTTGAGTTTCTGGGCACACACGTTTTTGTATTAGGTACAGATATGCAGACCGATTTTACGATGAAAAGAGATTTATGATAAACCTAAGAATAGAAAAAATAAACATTTCGGAAGTTGAAAAATTCTCGGAAGTTGCCACACGTGCATATTTTGATCATTATCGACATCTTTGGTATGATGAAGGCGAATGGTACGCTCATAAATGCTTCAACATTAATCAATTAAGGGAAGAATTAACTGATACAAAAAATAAGTTTTTCTTTGCAATTCTTGATGAAAATCTGGTAGGATTTCTAAAACTTCGTCCCGAAAATCAACTGATTGGACAAGAAGGAAATGGCTTTGAAATAGAAAGAATTTATCTAACAAACGAAGCTACGGGTAGGGGAGTAGGCCGAAAACTAATGGAGTTTGCCATCGAAATGGCGATACATCAAAACAAAGACTATGCATGGCTAAAAGCAATGGACAGCAGCCAAAACGCCATCAGATTTTATGAAAGTCTCGGCTTTGAAATTTGTGGCACTTCACTCCTTGATTTCGAGCAAATGAAAACCGAATATTTGGGAATGGTAGCGATGAGGAGGAATTTACATTAAAAATGGGCCTTCGACTACGCTCAGGCACCATTTTTTATTTCGGTGGTTGAGCGAAGTCGAACCCCCGAAAACTATGCCAAAAGAGCCTTCACCATTGCCGAAATCGCTTTCCCATCGGCAAGTCCAGCGAGTTCTTTAGAAGCCACGCCCATCATTTTACCCATATCCGATGGAGCAGAAGCTCCCACACGAGCCTTGATTTCTTCCAATTTGGCTTTTAGTTCGTCTTCTGAAAGCTGTTTTGGCAAAAACTCTTCGATAACCGCCAGTTCGGCCAATTCTTTCTCCAAAAGGTCAGGACGATTTTGTTGACGATAAATATCTGCCGAATCTCTTCTTTGTTTAGCGGCTTTCGTTAGTAATTTTGTTTCTTCTTCAGTCGTCAGGTCGCCTGTTTTTCCTTCCTTCGTTTCTTCCAATAAAATTACTTTTTTTATATCACGAAGAGCCATTAATCTAGCAGATTCACGAGCAAGCATGGCTGCTTTTATTTGGGCATCAATTGTTGTTTTTAAAGACATTTTTTTGAAAATTAATTGTATTATTTTAATAAAAACTAATGTTATACTCAAAAGGCACAGAGTTTCAAAGGTTCAGAGTCGACCATCGCTCGGTGCAAAGTGTTGATAATGAGGTAATTAAATATTTGAATTTTCGTACACCATTTTTGGTTAAGTATATATCCTTCTGCTTTTTGCATTGACCTTGTTTAGTACCCCATCATGAGTTATTCACCAACTAAGTTAATGATGAAAAGTTGTGCCGAAATCCAATCAAAATTAAAAAATCATTATTTGATTATTTAACTAATTTCTGGTATGCAGATTCAATGATGCGGCAACTCCCGCATTTCAAAACAAATGAATTGAGCTAATCGTTTCGAAAATTTTCGGTGAAGCTGCAAAAATCGGACATGAATATTATTTTGGTAAAAATAGGAACTGATTTTGGCTACAAATCAGTTATTTAATTAACTTACAATACAAAGTTCCGACAAAAATCTGGTAAAAGTAAGCGAAAATAGTTAGTATTACCAAAAAATGAAACTTGTGAAGGCAATCGGTGTAAAATGCGACGAATCTCGCATATCTCATTTCGATGTACAAACTAGTATTTGTTATTTGTTAGGAAAGCGTATGATTTTAACAAAAAAGATTAAAGAATAGTATGACGAAATTATCAGTCAATATCAATAAAATTGCGACTTTGCGAAACTCACGAGGCGGAAGCCAACCAAATGTGGTGCAGGTTGCGATTGATTGTGAAAAATTTGGGGCCGAAGGAATCACAGTTCACCCCCGACCTGACGAAAGACATATACGCTATCAGGACGTCAATGACCTGAAGGCAATCGTTACGACGGAGTTTAACATAGAAGGAAATCCTACCGAAAAGAAATTTGTAGCGTTGGTACTTGCCAATAAACCTACCCAAGTAACACTCGTTCCTGATGCACTTAATGCCGTGACTTCGAACGCAGGCTGGGATACCATTAAACACAAAGAATTACTGAAAGATTTGGTTGCAAGCTTCAAAAGTGCGGGTTGTAGAGTTTCTATTTTCGTCGATCCAATCGAGGCAATGGTTGAAGGGGCAGTCGAAACTGGCACGGACCGAATTGAGCTTTATACCGAAAGTTACGCCCACAATTATGTCAAAAACCGTGAATCCGCCATCAAAGACTACGTTATTGCCGCAAAAGTGGCCGAACGGGTTGGTCTTGGCGTAAACGCTGGTCACGACCTAAGTCTTGAAAATCTGCGTTATTTCAAACAAAATATCCCGAATCTTCTTGAAGTGTCAATTGGTCACGCACTTATTTGTGATGCTCTTTATTTGGGTTTGGAAAATACAATTCAGCTATATTTGCGAGAATTGGAGTAGAAAAAATGAATGATAGAATGAGTGAATAACCTTTCTTTTACAATCAAAATCCATTGACTTATCGTCTATTGACATATAAAAAATGACAAAACCACTTTCAGTAGAGCAGTTTCTTGAAAAAGCACAAACGCTTCCAATAATTGATGTACGTTCGCCAGGCGAGTTTGAGCGTGGGCACATCGTTGGGGCGGTCAATATTCCTTTGTTTGAGAACCACGAACGAGCGGAAGTAGGCACACGCTATAAGAGAGTTGGGAAAGAGTCCGCTTTTTTGCTTGGTCTTGATATTGTTGGGCCAAAACTATCTGGTTTTGTAAAAAAAGTGAATAAAATTGCTCCTGAAAAAGAGGTTTTAGTGCATTGTTGGCGTGGCGGAATGCGTAGTGGAAGTTTTGCAACGCTACTTAGTTCGGCAGGAATGAAGGTTTCACTTTTGGTAGGGGGCTATAAATCTTATCGAAATTTTATTTTAGAACAATTTCGTAAACCACTCAATATTATTATTTTAGGTGGAAAAACGGGTAGCGGAAAAACAGAGATTTTATATGAACTTGAAAAACAAGGTGAACAAATTTTAGATTTAGAAGGCTTGGCAAACCATAAAGGTTCAGCATTTGGTATGCTCGGACAAGCTCCGCAACCAATGACCGAGTATTTTGAAAATATGCTTTATGAGAAACTCTCTAGGTTAGATACTTTGCGTCGAATTTGGGTGGAAGATGAAAGTAAAAACGTTGGTTGCTGCAATATTCCTGATGGACTTTGGCAACAAATGCGAATGGCGAACGTTGCTTTTATTGATGTTAATAAAGAAATCCGAATCGGGCGTTTAATGAATGAATATGCTCAATTTTCGTTTGAGGAGCTTAAACAAGCTACTGATAAAATTGCAAAACGACTTGGTGGGCAACAACATAAAGATGCTATTGAGGCTTTAGCAGAAGGTGATTTTTCGGTCGGAACAGATATAGCTCTCCATTATTACGACAAAGCTTATCTACATGGGCTCTCGAAAAGAGAACCCGCAAAAGTTAGAACCTTTGAAGTGACAGAAAATAATCCGATAGCCACTGCTACACAACTCATCAAAGGGATTTAACATAATTTAATACATTTTAACAGCATTATCAGTATACTTATTTTAAGTTTGTGCCGCATTTTGTTTTTCAAAGTGTCATTTATCCATTTTTACAATTAAAACATAAAAAATTATGAAGGCTATTTCAAGAACAGGAGCAATATTGCTACTATTTGCTGCTCCTTTTGTTTCGTTGGCACAAGAAAAAAAAGAAAAAGTACGCATTCGTATCGAACAAGAAGTTGAAGGCAAAATAACTATCAGTGAGAAGATCATCAATTCATCGGGTTTATCAATCAGCCAAAAAGATGAAATGATTGAAAAATTCAAAGACTCGGTTTTGGCACTAAATAAAGGTAAAGCTCAAGGGGTAAAAATTGAGATTGATAACGATTCGAACTCAAATATCAATATCGAGCGTATGGATGGCAAGAAGATTGTAAAACGCTATGAGTTTAAAGATGGTGATGGTGGCGGAAATGAAGACATTGTAATCAAAAGTGGGCCGCAAGTAAGGATTTTCAAAAGAGACGGCAAAGGTGAGATTGAAAGTTTTGATAGTGAAGCATTTAAGCACGGATTGAATGGTAATATGGAGAGCCTGAGAGATAATATGAAACAAATGGGCAAAGACCTAAAGTTTGAGTTTCGCTCAATTCCAGATAATTTTTTTGATGGTGCAAATACAGACAGCAAAAATATCAAAAATGTGGAGGTTTTTCCGAATAACCCCAAAACAGAAATCTTAAATGTAAGTTTCAAGGCTCCACAAAAAGGCGATGTAAGCATCAAAGTTTTGGATGTAAAGGGAAGCGTTATTGCAAAAGAAGAAATTAAAGACTTCACAGGTGAATATGTAGGTCAAATTAATATAGGTAAACAAAAATCGCGAACAATTTTTGTGATGATTACACAAGGCGAAGATGGCAACGTAAAGCGTGTAGTTTTACCTTCGAATGAGAAGTGATTATTGATGTTGAACAAGCAAAAAGCTCGGTTGAAACCTTCAGCCGAGCTTTTTATTTTATCATAACTATTTTATTTGCTTGCTTCTTCAATCCAATGTGTCATTTCTGTTACGATTGCATCGCTCGAACCTAAATAACCAGTACTTTTAAACTTGATTTTGCCTTCTTTATCTATGCAAAATTTAGCGGGAATTCCATTTACACCGTAACTTCCAGCTACTTCGCCACCAATGTCCAAAATCACAGGGAAAGTTGTAAAACCTCTCTGTTTGACAAACGTACTAACCGTAGATTTCCATTGGTCGGCACTTACACGCTCATAAGTATTCACAAACAAGAACTTTACGTTTGGATTATTCTTAAATTTATCCATTGATAGCTTCATGCCAGGAAACGACATGATACATGGCCCGCACCAGGTCGCCCAAAAGTCAAGAACCACTACTTTTCCACGCAACTCTGAAAGTTTTATATTTTTTCCATCTAAATCAACCAACGTAAAATCAGGAGCATCAGCACCAACCGAGCCAGCACTTCTGCGTTTTACATCTTGGATAAAAAGTTTAGCAAAAAAGTGGTTTTTGCCTTCTTTTTCTAATTGACTTGCTACTTTTGCAAAAGTTTCAAAATCTGTTTCAGGATTCAAGAAATTATTAATCGCAATTAAACCCGCCAATGAAGTGCCTAATTCAGCAATTATAGGTTTGATAGTTGCAGTAAAGTTTGCTTCTGATGCTTGGTAAGTTGTTTGAATTTCTCTCTTCTTCTTTTCGTCTTTCTTTTGAGTTGCTGCCTCAAATTGATTTTGCAATGCTACTTGACCTTGACGAAATTTCTGTGACTCTGTCACGACTAAATTAAATTTCGCCATCATCGGTGAGCCATCCACTGCATATGAACCGGGCTTATCTGGTGAATTAAAGCCATCAGCAGTAACCGTGAGCGTTTCGCCACCGTCAAGAATCAAACCAATCATTTGTTGATTAGCGATATTGATTTGATAAATACCCGGCTCAGACATTTTGCCTTTGAAAGCAAAACTATTGTCTGTAGAAAGTGCCATCGAATCAATTCTAAGTGGAATATTGCGGTCGTTCATTCTCTCTAAATAAACCTTTCCACTCACTGCCGACTTTACTTTTCCGCTAATATTATATGTACTTTCCGAACCTGTTGAGGAATTTGTTTGGGTTTGTGACTGGCAAGCCATTCCGCTGATTACCAAACATATAGCAATAATTATGTGTTTCATAAATCTATATTTTTTTAAAAATCATCTATTTTAAGATAATGCCGCTATCAATAACTCATTTGTTCGTTTTGGATCGGCTGAGCCTTTCGATTTTTTCATTACCTCACCAACAAACATGCCAAGTAAACCCTTCTTTCCACTCTTATATTCTTTTACTTTTGCTTCATTGGCAGTAAGAACTTCGTTGATTAACGATTGTAATGTATCGGTATTGCTTTCCTGAATCAAATTATTACTTTCTGCCAGTTTCAATGCCGAAATTGTAGGATTTTCGAGCATCAAAGGGAACAATTTTTGTGCTGCAGCCGAACTACTTATTTTGTTTTCGTCAACCAATACTATAATTTCTGCCAATTGGCTTGGTTTTAGGCTAAAATCGGCAATTTCAATGTTGTTTTCGTTTAAATAACCTCTGATTGTTGACGTAAGCCAATTCGATGCAGCTTTGTAGTTTTGCGTAAGTTTACAAACTTCCAAATAATAATCGGCCATTTCTTTGCTGTCGGTAATCGTCACGGCGTGTTCGTCGAGAATACCAAATTCTTTTGTGAATTTTTCGAGTAATTCACTCGGTAAAGCTGGCATTTGTGCTTTGATTTCGTTCATCCATTCGTCCGAAATGCGTAACGGAGCTAAATCTGGCTCAGGGAAATAACGATAATCGTTCATTGTTTCTTTCAAACGCATACTGTAAGTTTGACCATTATCGGCATCAAACATTCGGGTTTCTTGAATTACCTTGCCACCTGATTCGATTAATGCAACTTGACGTTTGTATTCAAATTCGGCAGCATGTTGTAGGTTACGAATTGAATTCATATTTTTGATTTCCACCTTCGTACCAAATTCGGTCGTGCCTTCTTCACGAATCGAAATGTTTAAGTCGGCACGCATTGAGCCTTCTTCCATATTTCCATCGCAAATACCCAAATAACGTACTATTTTACGTATTTCAGTCAAATAGGCACCTGCTTCTTCGGGGCTACGCATACACGGCTCTGAAACGATTTCAACGAGAGGAGTACCTGCACGATTATAATCTAAAAGTGTAAAAGTATCACTACCGTCATGAACCGATTTTCCCGCGTCCTCTTCGAGGTGAATGTGGTGAAGCTCTAAAGTTCGTTCTCTGAAACCTTTGCCATCTTTTAGGCGAATTTTCACTTCCCCACCTTTACAAATTGGATATTTATCTTGCGAAACTTGATAACCTTTTGGAAGGTCAGGATAAAAATAATTTTTACGGTCGAAATAATTGTTTCTATTGATTTCGCAACCACAAGCCAAGCCCATACGAATGGCAAATTCGACTGCTTTTTTATTCAATTTTGGCAAAACGCCAGGGTGCCCGAGCGTGATTACACTTATATTTGTATTTGGTTCGCTACCAAATTTATTGGTATCTGATGCGAATATTTTACTTTCGGTCGCCAATTGGCAATGAACTTCTAAGCCAATAACAATTTCGTATTTCATGAAGGATTTTTATTGTTGCAGTGGCAAAAATTTTGCCATTCAGAAAACCATATTTCTTGTAATTTACAAATTTATGGTTTTTAGCTGAAAGTGTAATAAAAAACTGTAGGACAGGCTTTTTAACTTATCTATTTTTGTGTGAATAAACTTATTTTTTGCTTTTGACAGGTTCTAAATCTGACCTACAAGTTTTCATCAACTACTTTTTCCACTCTTTTTTTAATTGTATTTAAAACCGACTTTTTTGCAAAAATAAATATAGCAAGAATAATGGCATAAATACCAAACATTATCAAAAAACCAAGCCAAGTACTTTCGAGTAAATGGTTGATGCCAATGGCAAACAGAATACCGAGAAAAATAATAACTACAATGCCAAGTATAAATGTAATGAGGGCATAAGCTGCTTTTACAGCAATGACCTCTATTTTATCTTGTACATTAAGTTTCGTTAATTCAAATTTTGCTTCAATGAGTTTTACGAGATTTTCTTTTAACTCACCTATTTTCAAAAAATCGGACATAGCAATTGGGAAATTACGAATTACGATTTACGAATTACAATTTCTCATCACTCGTAAATTTAACAATTATGTCTGCAAGGTAGAAAAAACGTGGGTTTTGGCAAAATTAGTTATTAGTTTACAGTGGGAAGTAGGTAATTTTATTACCGATTACCCACTGTAAACTGTTGACTTTACTCTTCTTCACCACCAAAACGACCACCGCCGATTAGGTTTCCAAAGAAAAGAGTATTTAGGAAAAGTTTGTTTGTACCATACCAAAACGCTCTGAAATTCGGGTTTTCTGATAAGGCAATTACTCGACCAGCACCTACATTTAGTGTAATGGCGGCTGGCGAATTTTTGATTAGTTTTTCATTTTTTGAATGCACATATCCTGCTAATAAAGGATTTGCTGTGAAAACTATCGGTGTATTATATGGATTTTTTGTATCTTCCATAAAAATATTGTTATCTTTAAACAAAGCTAATTTGTTTTGTTGATAACCAAAACATAAAGGGTGCGTAGGATCGATTTTTGCCTCGAAGATTGTTCCTGCGGTTTCTAAAGCACCAGTATATTTTTCTTGTAGGTTATATGGGCGTTTCTCGCCATTGCCGTTATTATCTGGTTTTTCTTTAACACTTATGTTAGCGATTTTTTTAGCAGAAACCCATTCCACAGCATCGGTCATTGCTACTAAAACGCCACCACTTTGCACAAAACGCTTTATTTTTTCGTCAGAAAGTGCATTATAGTTTCCACCCGCCAACACAATGTGTGTGTATTTTTCTAAACTTGTTCGGTTGGCCGTTTCAATGTCAGCAACCGTGAGCGGAATATTGATACGTTGGTCAAGTAAATGCCAAATTTCACCTGCATCAGTTGATTGTACACCTGCACCGCCCAACATCAATACTTTTGGTAAACGTACTTTTTTGAATTTTTCGCTACCAAAGTCGATTCCCTGTGGTGTAAGGCCAGTCGGAACTGCGTAGAAATCAACACCATCACGCTCAGCAAGAGTTTGGAGCAATGCCGATGGGTCAGAGCCATTACTAAAAATCTGAATTGTACCATAATCAAAAGTGCGTTCTTTTCCATCAATGAATGCCGAAAGTGGTTCGGTTGCTACTTTTAGGTTATAGCCTTTTTTTAATAACTCGTAAGCTGCACGTGGAGCGTAGTAGCTATTCCATTCAAACAAATACGCATATTGGCTTTTACCGATAACTTTTCCTTTTGGGAATTCATTTTTATCCACTTTTTCGCCCAACGAAATGGCCGTTTTTGCTTCTGCAGTAGGTACATTCATGCAATATTGTAGCGACCATGCCGAAATGTCATAGAATAAACTATCTTCAAATTTTGTACGCTTTTCAAACATTGATTTGATAAGGCGGTGCTGAGGTTGATTCATCGGAACAACGTAGGCATTTTCTTTCTTGAAAGCAATGCCATCTTGGTTTTCGTCTTTTCCTAAATGATATACATCAATTTGGTTGCGATTAAGCATATTTACCATTTCCCAAGTTTTTATGTCATCATTTCCACCACCAAAAACGTAGCCTTTAACAGCATCAGTTGAAGCTTCTTTATAAAAATTTCTCATGTGGTCGAGCAATTCGACACGCATTTCACGAGCTGCACGGAGCGTGGAGAAAGTAGCCGTAACTTGATTGCGAACTGTAAACGGAAAACTCAAAATCCCGTTGGCAGTTTCTTGTAAATGTCCACGAGACGACGCTTGTTCAAACAAAATACCAACTGAACCATTTACGTCGGGAAGCGTGGAGCCTTTTCCGTAATAAAAATCATCGTAGTTTTCTTGTGTATAATAAGCCGAACCGATTTTGTCGAGACCTGCTGCTTGGAATTTTCCGAATTTGATAGTTAAATCAATATTTTTCTTCGGTGTAAGTGGGTGCGTACGTGCAGGAATACCAGGTTGAAAGAAAAATGTTGAAGCCGAACCCATTTCGTGGTGATCGGTCAAGATATTTGGTCGCCAGTCATAAAATTTCACCAAACGTCCCTTACTTTCAGGCATTTGTTGATACAGCCAGTCACGATTGAGGTCGAACCAATAGTGATTTGAGCGTCCACCGGGCCAAGTTTCGCTAAATTCACGGCTGTTTATATCGCTTACTAAATTGGTGCTACGATTGATGTTTACCCAAGTCGCAAAACGATTTCCTCCATCTGCATTAATTACAGGGTCGATTAAAATAACCGTTTCATTCAATAGCGAATCGACACTTGCCCCTTGTGCGGCAGCTAAATAATAAGCCGACATAAGGTTTGAGTTAGTTCCACTTGCTTCGTTGCCGTGTACGGAGTAGCCCATCCAAACTACAATAGGCATTTTTTGTAGGTCTAAACCGCCTGATTGTGTAGGATTAACCAATTTTTGGTGTTCTGTCTTGATTTGGTCGAGGCGAGTATGATTTTCGGGAGAAGTTACTGTAACAAGAACCAACTCACGGTTTTCAAAAGTTTTGGCATAAGTTTCAATCTTGAAACGATTCGACAAACGAGCTAATTCTTTCATGTAAGTTATTGTCTCATAGGGAGTTACGTGCTGTTCTCCAACTTGATAACCCAAAAATTTCTGTGGGGTAGGAATTTTGGCATCATAAGTAATGTTCTGAGGCAAATAATAGCTATCTGCAACTTGGCCAAATGCCTGACTAACAAGTAGTTGAAACAATAATAGGTAGCGTAGGGTGTTTTTTTTCATGTCGAGAAGTTTATATTTTTTAAACAAAGAAATGTAGAAAAACCTGTAAAACAAAAAAGCCTCTGACGTAGAGGCTTTTTTTATAGACAACAATACATATAACCTCGTGAAAAACGGTTTGAAGGTCTTAAAAGGTGGGCATCAATAGATGTATTTCCCTTATAATTTTAGTTAGAAGCCTTTAGTTTTGCTTCAATCGTTTGTTGTGTGTGCGGTACTGCTCTCAAACGCTCTTTTGGAATTAATTTTCCGGAATCACGACAAATGCCGTAAGTGCCATTTTTGATTCTGATTAAGGCTGCCTCTAACTGTTGGGCAAATTTTTGCAATCTTCCTGCCGACTGGCTTAATTGCTCTTTTTCGCTTACATCAGCACCATCTTCCATTAGCTTTGTGCTATTAGCGGTGTATTCTGTGCCATTATCATTTTTTCTACTCAATGTTTCTCTTATGAAATTCAGTTCGTTTCGAGTTGCCTCAAGTTTTTGAGTAATAATTGTCTCAAATTCCTTTAGTTCATCTTCTGAATAGCGGGTTTTTTCTTCAACTGCGGCCATAATTGTAAAGCAGTAAATGTTTATATTTGAGGTTTTTGAAAAATTCCACAAATATAGTATTTTGATAGGGTGAAACAATATTCTTAAACGATTTCTTAAAATAACCAAAAAAAATTTGTTTAAAGATAATTTTAGAAAAGCAATAAATTATTTGGTTTTGTCATAAAAGGCAAAATCATCACATGGTATATTTGCCAAATAAGCTGATAATAAATTAAGGTTAAATTTAACGATTTTAAGAAATACTTTATTATTTCTAAGTTTGTACTGTGAAATTATCTTCACACACAAAATATTATTCTGTTTATGACATATATAGAACCAGCTCCAATCAAGGATAAAGAGAATCCGTTGGAATCAATGATGCAACGATTTGATGCTGCCGTGAAGATTCTCGGTATTAGCGATGAAATGTATTATATTTTGAAAGTACCTGCTCGTCAAGTGACAGTAGGTTTGCCCGTAACAATGGATAACGGTCAAATTAAGGTTTTTGAAGGCTACCGAGTAATTCACTCAACGATTTTGGGGCCGAGTAAAGGCGGTATTCGCTTCGACCCAGCTGTCAATATTGATGAAGTAAGAGCCTTAGCGGCTTGGATGACTTGGAAATGTGCAGTTGTAGATATTCCTTACGGTGGTGCAAAAGGCGGAATTGCCTGTAATCCACGGGAAATGTCAGTAGGAGAAATAGAGCGTTTAATGCGTGCCTATACAATTTCTATGCTTGATATTTTTGGGCCAGATAAAGACATCCCCGCCCCAGATATGGGTACAGGCCCACGTGAAATGGCTTGGTTGATGGATGAATATTCAAAAGCAAAAGGAATGACCGTTAATGCAGTTGTAACTGGCAAGCCATTGGTTTTGGGTGGTTCGTTGGGTCGTACGGAAGCAACTGGTCGTGGTGTAATGGTTTCGGCTTTGGCTGGTATGGAAAAATTACGATTGAATCCTTATCGTGCAACGGCGGCTGTGCAAGGTTTTGGTAATGTCGGTTCGTGGGGTGCAAAACTTTTGCAAGAAAAAGGAGTAACGATTTGCGGTTTGAGCGATATTTCGGGGGCGTACTACAATCAAAGAGGAATTGATGTAGAAAAAGCGATAGCTTTCCGAAATGCCAATAACGGTACGCTCGAAGGTTTTAAAGATGCTGAATTGATTTCAAACGAAGAACTTTTGGCTCTCAATGTTGATGTATTAGTTCCTGCGGCGAAGGAAGACGTAATTACGCACGAAAATGCGGGTAGTATTCAAGCGAAACTTATCGTAGAAGGTGCAAATGGCCCTACTTCGGCCAGTGCTGATGATCTTATTAATCAAAAAGGAATCATGGTTGTGCCAGATATTTTGGCAAATGCGGGTGGTGTAACGGTTTCGTATTTTGAATGGGTACAAAACCGTATTGGTTACAAATGGGCTTTAGACCGAATTAACCGTCGTTCAGATCGTATGATGAAAGATGCTTTTGATAATGTATTTGAAACATCACAAAAATATGGTGTTTCACTACGTTTGGCGGCCTACATTGTGGCCATTGATAAAGTAGCAAGTACGTATAAGTTTAGAGGGGGTTACGGTTGAACCTCGAAAAAAACTATCATTTTTCTAATGCTCGACTATATTTGAAATTGAAACCTGTAAGGTCTTTTTCTGACCTTGCAGGTTTTCTTTGTTAATAGATAAAATTTTTGTCATTAAAATCATATTCGTTTGTAGCTTTGTAAAAAATGAAAAAAAAATGAAAAAAAACCTTTCAGTACTTTTAATACTTTTAAATATATCTTGTACTTTTGAACGTTTGGAAAATACTTCTCAAATTGTTGACCAAATGGACGATTATAAAGTAAAGCGAGTATCGGCCACGCAAATTGCTTATCAAGTAGAGGAAATGGGAGCAGAGATTTCAAAGGCGTTGACGGCGGATTTTGCGATTCAAATGAAAAATGTTAATTCTGCACGAGGAGAAGAACTTTGTAAGTTGAAAAACATGGAACTTATCGACTCATTATCAGAAAGATATGATTTGAAAGTCAGGCTTTTGGGACAGCCAGATATTGCTAGTAATAAGCAACTTTATGTAAAAGAAAAAGAAGTTTTGGAAGCTTATGCCGATAATGCCTCCAAAAATCTTGAAATGAGTGATAATATCCAGAAAATCGGGGATTCGCTTTTTGTTTATACTTCGCCAATTCCATATAAAAATGGTGTTGGAAAATTATGCTTTGCTGATGATTCTGGCTTCGCGATTTGGAGTATTATTCTGAAAAAATCTGAAGTTATTAAATCAATCAATGTGAAAGCTTTGAGAAAAAAGAATATAAAATAGTGGGTCAAGGTTGTCCGTAACCGCTACGGCGGACCGTTCCGATTCAACTTGTCTAAAGCGTAGAATAAGAGTATTTAAAAGTAAAAGGGTGAGATTTCGGTCTCACCCTTTTATTATTTACAAGATTATTTGCAAAGTGTAACTTCGGTCCACAAATCAAAGTCCAAATTTCGTAGAAAGCTCTAACATTCTCTCGATTGGTTTACGAGCATCAGTCAACATTTTAGCTGGAAGAATTATTTCTGGCGTTTCATCTCTTAAACACAAATATAGTTTTTCGAGCGTATTGAGCTTCATGTGCGGACAATCAGAGCAAGCCTTGCACGCATGACCATTTTTTGAAGTTGGTGCTACATAAAATTTCTTCTCAGGAGCAGATTTACGCATTTGGTGCAAAATTCCCGACTCAGTAGCTACAATAAATTCTCGCTGTGGACTATTAATAACATGTTTCAAAAGTCCAGTTGTTGATCCAATGTAATCAGCTAATTTTAAAACCGATTCTTCACTTTCTGGGTGAGCCACCACTTCAGCATTTGGATGTTTGGCTTTCAAGTCTGTAATCATTTTTCCCGAAAAAGTCTCATGAACCATACATGCACCGTCCCAAAGTAGCATGGGGCGGCCTTCTGCATTTCGACCAGTTACACGATTGATGTAGCCACCCAAGTTTTTATCGGGAGCAAAAATTATCTTTTGGTCTTTCGGGAAGCTTTCAACGATTTTTACAGCATTACTACTCGTGCAAACCACATCTGTAAGTGTTTTTAGTTCTGCTGAACAGTTTACATAAGAAATAACAATATGGTCAGGGTGCTTGTCTTTGAAAGCTTTGAACTCTGCATAAGGAGCAGATTCTTCAAGCGAACAACCTGCATTGAAATCTGGTAAAACTACTTTTTTATTTGGCGAAAGTATCTTGGCAGTTTCTGCCATGAAACGAACTCCCGCAAATACAATCATATCAGCATCGGTTTTGGCTGCTTGCTGCGAAAGTCCCAAACTATCTCCAATATAATCGGCAATGTCTTGAATCTCGGCAATTTGGTAATAGTGAACCAATAAAACCGCATTTTTTTCTTTCTTTAACCGTGCGATTTCGGCAACATAATCAATTTTTTCAGCGACCATCTAAACTATGATTTATCAGATTTTTATGATTGTTTTTGATTTTTTGAAATGAAATCTATTTGTTTTCTTGTAAAAACGAGTGAAAAACATAAATAATTAACATTTCTGTAAACTGTTAAGCGGAACGCCGCCCGCTATCGACTGTTGCTTTTTTTATTTACAGGCAAACTCCCATGTTTTGTACATATTTACAGTTCCGAGTTTGTCTAAATATGATTCTTTGATTTTATTTCCTTTTAAATCATATTCAAATGTACGCACACTTATGATTTGATTGTTATAGAAATAATTTTCTTTTGTCATATTTCCAATTGTATCGTATTCGTATGTAAAATAATAGTCAATTTGTCCTTTCCCGTTTAATCGAGTTTTTTGAATTAGTTTACCCGTTGGGTCGTATTCATGCTTTGTTTCAGCAAAAACCACATTATTTCTTAAGGTTTTATCTCTTGTCAAATTTCCTGTAGCATCATACTCAAAATCGGTTTGAGTTGTAATTTTATCTGTTGCATCGAAATGTACATCTTGGGAGAGTTTTCCTTGAATAGAATAAGTTTTGGCATCCGACAACAAAATTTTCCCTTTTGTGTCTTTTATTTCTTTTTTTAGAAGTTGTCCCTTGGCGTTGGTGCTAGTAATTTCTCGAAATGTTTCGGTTTTTCCATCTTCGGCATAAAAAACTTTTGTTCTTTGAGTACCGTTTAATGAGGATGTATTGACCGCAAGAAGATTTACACCTGTACTGGCCGACTCTTGCAAGAGTTGACCCGCAGCATCAAATGCTTTTTTAATGACTTTCTTTACTTCATTGTTTCGTTTGTAAGTAATTACCGTATTGTTTCCCGCCAAATCATATTCGTAAGCGTATTCTTCGGTATAATTTCCTGTATTTTTACTTGAAAAATTACTTGTTTGTTTTAGAATTTGCCCTTGTGAATTATATGTTTTTGTGAACTCTTGCTCTTTCACGCCTTGACGAAAAAACGAATAACTGGTTTCTGGACATTTGCCAACGGCTTGTAAATCAACTTGTGCGGTTGCAAGAAAAGGAATAAATCCTAAAACTATTTTGATGAATTTCATGTCTATTTGAATATTATGGAGCGATTGGTCGAATCGCAGTTCTAAATCAGACCCAAAAGAAATTTTACCTTTATTTATACAAAATTACTATTTTTAGTACAAACATTATAATTGAATATTATTCAACGGCAAAGATTATATTATTTAGACATAAATTAAAGAAATACGTAACACAAATTTTAATGATAAGGATGACAACAAATTTTATGAAACACGCTTTTTTGATAGTTTTTATGGGTATAATTGGTTTAGGCTGTGGCGATACCGTAACAAAAAAGGAATATAAGTCGCCCGATGAAGCGTATGGCGAACTTTTTAGGGAAATACAATTAAAAGCAGTTTTTGCGGATTCAAAAACTTTTCCTGATTGTGTGCCTAAGATAAAGGCAGAGGAGATTTTGAAGAAATACGAAGTGCAGAAAAAATCAAAAAAATTCGATTTGAGAAAATTTGTGCTGGAGAATTTCACAATGCCTTCAAACGGAAATAGTAATTATGTGGGTAATCCAAAAAATACAGCAGAGCAGCATATCAATGAATTATGGTTGGTTTTGACTCGAAAACCCAAAGATATTGGAGGAACGCTTGTGCCTTTATTAAAGCCTCATGTGGTGCCGGATGGCAGATTTAGTGAAGTGAATTATTGGGATAGTTATTTTACGATGTTGGGTTTGCAAGTATCGGGAAAAGACTCTTTAATGTCAAATACGGTTTTGAATTTCGCTCAATTGATTCAAGATTTTGGACATATTCCAAGTGGAAATCGCAGTTATTATTTCAGCCGTTCGCAGCCGCCATTTTTTACTTCGATGGTAAAGCTTTTGTCTGAAATGAAAGGGTATGAAGATAAATTGGCACAAACATTACCGCAAATTCAGCGAGAATACCAGTATTGGATGGCTGTTGAAAATGGTGGAGAAGATGCTCAAAAGCAAAATGAAGCACGTAAAAAAGGCGATAAAGCCTATCGAAAAACAGTTTTTATTGGTAAAAATGATATGCTTAACCGCTATTATGATGAAAAAGATACCCCTCGCCCCGAAGCCTACAAAGAAGATATACTAATTGCTAATAAATCAGGCAAAAAAGTAAATCAAGTATATCGAGATTTGCGTTCAGGAGCTGAATCGGGTTGGTGTTTTTCGAGCCGTTGGCTGCGTGATGGACAAAACCTTTCAACCATACATACTACCGATATTCTACCTGTTGATTTGAATGCTATACTTTATGATATGGAAATGACACTTTCAGGCATTTATAAAGCTAAAAATGAACCAGAATATGCAAAAAATTTAGAGCAATTGGCTAATAAAAGGAGAGCGATTTTTGATAAATATTTTTGGAATGAAGCCGCAGGTTTTTATTTTGATTATGATTTTGTAGCAGGAAAACAAACCGAAGTTTATTCTTTAGCAGCAGTTTATCCCTTGTTTTTCAAACTTAGCACCCCAGTACAGGCCGAAAAAGTTGCTAAAGTTTTAGAAACTAAGTTTTTGCAAGTAGGCGGTTTAATGACGACACTCAACCAAACAAGTCAGCAATGGGATGGGGCAAATGGTTTTGCTCCTTTGCAATATTTGGCTATTCAAGGATTAAGAAATTATGGTTTTAATGATTTAGCCAATAAAATTAAACAAAACTGGGTTGCAAATAACCTCAGAGTTTATAGAGCTTCTGGACAAATGCTTAAACAATATAATGTTTCTAATTTGTCAACTGGAGAATATCCTCGCCAAGATGGTTTTGGTTGGACGAATGGGGTTTTGCTCAAATTGCTTTCTGAGAAGTAGGGAACTGTTTACCACGGAGATACGGATAATACGAAGAAACGCAGAGCAGATTCTCAGTGAAAATCAGTGTAATCCGTCCGTATATGGTAAAAAACTACTTCACCCCAGCATTAGCCAAATCCTTATATCCGCCACCTGTTAGGTTATAAATGTACTTAAACCCAGCTTGTTGTAAAATTGGAGCTGCTTTGCTACTGCGTCCGCCTGCTGCACAATAAATAAAAACAGGTTTGTTTTTATCTAATTTTTCGATTTGTTGCTTGAAAGCGACATCATTGAAGTTGATACAATTAGAAGAGGCAATTTTGCCAGCTTTCCACTCTTCGGGTGTACGTACATCAAGTAATTGGGCATTTTTTGTGGTTATTGCCTTAGCAATAAATTCTTGTGCTGTAAGGTTGGTTATTTGGGCTTTTAAAATGCCGAACGAGCTAATAAATAAAATGATCAGCAACGAATATGTGGCTTTCATAGGTGGTTTATAGATTGAGTTAATACTAATCAAAAGTAATGAAATAATACCATTGTACAAAAAAAGAGCAGAAACCATTGGCTTCTGCTCCTTCTTTATCTTAACAATTTGAAAAACTGTCTTTTATCTCAATTGGAATTGTACACGAGTAGTAGATTTTTTACCATCTGGTGTAGTATAATCTGTACTTGGATCTTCATCTCCTTGACCTTCATAAGTCATACGAGCTTTGCTAATGCATTTTTTCTTCAAGAAATAAGCATAAATTGCACAAGCACGAAGTTTAGCCGATCGAAGATTTGTTGCTGAACTTGAACCATCGTTGAATGCTGAGATGTGTAAGATACTATCTGGACATCTTTGCAATAACGAACAAACTCTGTCAAGTTTTTTGTATGAAGCCGGTTTCAATTTATTTGTCCCACTATAAAATTCGATTCCTTGAGCAGCGAACGTCAATTCATCCAATTCTGATTGAGATATCTCACAACCACTTGCAGTTTTATAGCCTTTTGGAACTAGTTGACCATTTACATATCCTTCTGGGCAACCATCGTTTGATGCTAAACCGGCTAAATCTGGACATTTGTCTTGAGCATCAGCTACACCATCTTTATCGCGGTCAGGGCAACCTTTTGCCGAAGCAGCACCTTTGATCGTTGGACAAGCATCGTCTTTATCAGCTATACCGTCGCCGTCAGTATCAGGACAACCATTCAATGAAGCAGGACCAGCTTCGTTAGGGCAAGCATCATCTTTATCAGCGATACCATCACCATCTGTATCAGGGCAGCCTTTCAATGCTTTCACACCGGCAACATCTGGACAGGCATCGTCTTTGTCAGCAACACCGTCTTTGTCACGGTCAGGACAGCCTTTCAATGCTACTGTACCAACTTGTGTTGGACATTCGTCATCTTTATCAGCGATTCCATCACCATCAGTATCTGGACAACCTTTTAAAGCCATCGGACCGGCTTGTGTCGGGCAAGCATCATCTTTATCGGGAATACCATCACCGTCCGTGTCAGGGCATCCTTGGAATTTACGTAAACCTTTTTCAGAAATGCAGGCATCACAACGGTCAACAATACCATCTTTATCTCCATCTTTATCTCCAAAGCGATACGATCCGAGTAAATTAGCTACTAAATAACCATCGTTATATGATTTTCCATTTGGCTCGAAAGCTGTACCTGTTCCAAGAGCAGTTGTTGAAATTTTTGTTCCATCTAAATAATCAGAGAAAGCATAACGATAGCCAACTTCGGCACCGATAGTAAATCTTTCAGCAGCATTGAATTTTAAACCAACACCAAAAGGAAGAATCAAAGAAGCTTTTTTCAAGTTTGCTTGGTCTTGGTCAAACAAACGAGCTATAACATATTTACGGGGGTCATCATTCTGTAAAGCTGCGTTTTGTGCAACGACTGTTGGATTTGTGAACGCCGAACCTATACCACCGAAGAGGTAAGGAGAAAGAGTTTTGCGGAATGTTCCGTCACAAGTATATCTTCTTTCTTTTAAAGGATAGAATTCACCTAATAAAGATAATTCAGTTAATGGTGATTCAAACTTCAAACGACGATAGTTCCATCGGCCGTCTGGTTGGTCAAGGTCATTTCCTGCCAATCGTCCAAACAATAATTGGGCACGCAATGCAAAATAGTCATTAATATGACGACGAACAAAGGCACCGATCATAATGCTGTTTGCCGAAGCGTACGGTTTGCTACAGTGCATATCACCAAAATACTGATTGACACCAAGTGGAATACCCACTTCCCACTTATAAGGCTTACATACCTTACAAGAATCTTGTGCCTGAGTTGTTAGCGATAATAAAAATAACGCTACAAAAAGGAATGTTACCTTTTTCATGTTGGGGAAATTTTATTGTTTACTTCTAAGAAATATATCAAATTGGACTAAATAACATAATTTAAGTCACAATTTAAACTAAATATTTAGCAAAGGAAAAAAAAATTGTTAGAAATTTCTAAAAAAAACTACATTATTTTGCCAAAAATGATTAATCGGCAATTAATGTCTTTTAAAAATTCCAGCCAAATCAATAATGAATGAATATTCTATTGCTACTTCATTGAGTGAGGCAAATCTGCCTGATGCTCCGCCATGTCCAGCCTCCATATTTGTGTGCAACAATAATAGATTATTATTTGTTTTTAAAGTGCGAAGTTTGGCTACCCATTTGGCAGGTTCAAAATATTGAACTTGCGAATCGTACAGTCCTGTGGTTACTAGCAAATTGGGATAATCCTTTGCCTCAACGTTGTCATAAGGCGAATAAGAAAGCATATATTCATAAAAATCTTTTTTTTTGGGGTTACCCCATTCTTCAAATTCACCAGTGGTGAGCGGAATAGTTTCATCGAGCATCGTTGTTACAACATCAACAAAGGGCACAGCTGCCACCACACCACAATACAATTCTGGTCGAAGATTGATGATTGCTCCCATCAGAAGCCCGCCGGCACTTCCTCCACGTGCAAATAGTTTTTCTGGGCTACAATATTTGTTTTTTATAAGAAAATCTGAACAGTCGATGAAATCATAGAAAGTATTCATTTTCTTTAACATTTTTCCATTTTCGTACCATTCTCTACCCATTTCTTGTCCTCCTCTGATATGAGCAATTGCATATACAAAACCACGATCGAGCAAACTTAAGCGACTTGAACCAAAAGTTGCATCGGTTGAATAGCCGTAAGAGCCATAAGAATACTGTAAAAGTGGTGCTGAGCCATCAAGTTTTG
Source organism: uncultured Emticicia sp. (assembly GCF_937903345.1). GTDB lineage: Bacteria > Bacteroidota > Bacteroidia > Cytophagales > Spirosomataceae > Emticicia. The sequence goes on from NZ_CALCZQ010000031.1 coordinate 88,937, forward strand.
TATCTTTTTGATAAACTATTGAAACAGGTACTTTTGCCCCATCACGCATAGTCACGAAAACCCTTTCGGAAACATAGTTTTCTTTATCAAATCCGCCTAAAATCGTTTGTTGTTTCTTTAATTCTTTGGTTTGGGTGTTCATGTCATAATCAAATGTTGAGTTTGGAGTAGTCAATGAAGTATAGCTGTAACGAAGAATATTGGTATTAAAACTTGGATTTGAGCCTATGTTTGCATCGTAAGTGGGCTCATCAAAATTAAGGTAATGCTCCAAATTTGTAGTATGATTAATGATTCGAATTTGGCTAAGCCCTTGGCTTTTCTCTTGAACAACCAAATGATTTTTGAAAACCTCAATTCCTTCCAAATAAACCTCTGGACGATGCTTAATAACGATTTGCCACTTAGATTTATCGCAGGTTTCATGCTCATTTACTTCCATCAATTTGAAGTTAAAAGCATTGTCGCTATTGGTTCTTACGTAAAATTTGTTCTCAAAATGCTCAATATCGTATTCGAGTCCATGCTCACGAGGATGAAACGTTTTGAATTTACCTGTAAGATTATCAGCTTCCAAAAGTTGATATTCTGATGAAATTCCATTGTGGTCGCTAACAATAGCAATATATTTTTTTGATTTCATTCGATATAGACCCATATAATATTGGTTATCTTTTTCTTCATAAACCAAAACATCAGCTTTTACGTCAGTTCCCAAAATATGTCTCCAAACTTGATAGCCCAAAAGGGTCTTTTGGTCACGCAAAATGTAGAAAAAGGTCTTATTATCGGCCGCCCAAGCGTAGCTTCCACCTTCGGTATTTTTGATTTTATCTTTATAAACTTGGCCAGTTTTCAGATTTTTAAATCTAACAGTATAGTTTCTTCTGCTTATTGAATCTACACCGAACGCAATAATTTCATCGTTATCTGTAATTTCGTAGCCACCGATATTGAAATACTTTTTGCCTTTACCCATTTTATTGCCATTAAGTAGTATTTCTTCTGCTTCATCAAGGGTGTGGTATTCTAGGCTTTCTTTTCTTCGGCAATAAATCGGGTATTCGCCACCTTCAACATATTTTACATAATAAAAGTATTCACCATTTTTTACAGCAACAGACTCATCATGCTCTTTGATTCGACCCTTCATTTCCTCAAAGAGTTTTTCTTGTAAAGGCTTCACTGGCGACATGATTTTTTCTAAATATTCGTTTTCTGAATTCAGATAAGCAATTACATCGGGATTTTTGGGGTCGTTGAGCCAATAATAATTATCAATACGCGTATGGTTGTGAGTGACTATCTCTTTTGGCTTAACTTGTACAGTGGGAGCTGTTATCCCAATGGTTTTCATATTTGAATGGATACTCATATATTTATGAAAAATATTTTCTAATATTGATATTTGTGAAACATTATAAAAAAAACATAACAAAAGTAAGGCATATCCTGTATCGTTTGGTTAAAACTATTATAATATATGAAGATATTGCATCAGATTTTTATACTCGAAACGGAGGAATGTGCTAATGAGGCATACCTAACAACTTAGGTTTTCAAAAATTATCTGCGAAAATCTATGTTTATTTTTTCAGTTTCATTGGTTGCAATTTTACGTTTTTAATTCCGAAAAATATATTGATCGAAAATACTGTTTGATGGAAAAATAAAGACATTTTAAAGAAAAATAAAAAAAATAACGATTTTTACAATTAATATTACATATAGAATACAAAATCATCGTCTATAAAAATTATAACCATCCAAAAATCTTATGAAAAAACAGAGTTTTGTTATAATAATTTTAGTAATTATTTCCGCTCTTTCTTCGTTTAAAATAAAACGAGATAGTCTTGAAGAAGTTTTTATTAAAATCAACCAAGATGTTCTTTATCGTGGTCGTTCGTACGAAACGCTTGGCGAAGCAACATCTTCAATCGGTCATCGTCTTACAGGAAGCACTAATGGCAAAAAAGCTGAAGAATATTCTTTTAAACTATTTAAGGAATATGGTTTTGTAGATGTAAAGTATCTGCCTTTTGAGGTTGAATCTTGGGCGAGAGATACCGTAAGTTTGGCAATCGTACCAAAAGGCAGTGATAACTTTCGTGATGTGGAGGTTGTAGCTTTGGCACATTCGCCAGTTTCTTCGCATTTACAAGGGTCAATTATTGATTGTGGAGACGGAATAGAGTCTGATTTTGAAAAAGTAAAAGCTGAAATAAAAGGCAAAATTGCTTTGTTCAACATCAATATTCAATCGACAGAAAACAAGGGAAAGAAGAATTTGCACCGTTCTGAGAAAACGGCTTTAGCCATCAAATATGGTGCTTCGGGCGTAATTATTGCCAATGCAGTTGATGGAGGAGTGCTTTTGACAGGAACGGCTTCGGTAACGGGCGAGTTGATTCCGATTCCAGCCGTTTGTATTTCGGTTGAAAGTGGTAAGGCGATTCGTAAGTGGATAAAAGACGAACCAAATCTTTTGGCAGTCATTGATATGCGAAATTTCAGCCGACCGATCAGAGCACGAAATGTAATTGCGACTCTTCCAGGAAGTTCAAAAAAATATAAAAAGGAAAAAATCATTATAGGCGGTCACTTAGATTCATGGGATTTAGCCACAGGTGCAATGGATAATGGAATTGGTTCGTTCACGATTTTAGATATTGCGAGAGTTTTTCAATCTCTCAATCTTCGACCAAAACGCACCATTGAGTTTGTGATGTTTATGGGTGAAGAACAAGGCTTGCTCGGCTCGAAAGCGATGGTAAAAAAATATAAAGAAGAAGGTAAAATAGACCAAGTTCAGCTAATGGTCAACCTAGATATGGTCAATAACGCGAAAGGATTCAATGCGATGGGTCGCCCCGAATTACGTAAGTTTTTTGATGAAATCGGTAAAAAAATCAAAGAAGTTGACTCAACTTTTACAAACGTAAATCCAAATTCTGCAGGTTTACATTCTGACCATCAGCCATTTATGATAGAAGGCGTTCCAGTTTGTTCGCCGTCGGGAAGTTTTCCTGTAAAAGCCTATAATTGTTACCACGCAAATTGCGATCGATTCGATTTGATTGATAAAAAACAAATCGGTAACAACGTTCGTTTTACCGCAATGATGCTTTATGCTTTGGCCGAGGCCGAGGCTTTACCAGTGAAAAAAATGAACGACCAAGAAACCAAAGAGTTTTTGATAAAACAAAACCTCAAAAATGAATTGATTATTGGTAAAGAATGGCGTTGGGAACAATAACATTTAGGTTATAGGAGTTAGGCACTAGCTTTTAGGTTGTTCAAATTTTTTTAAAAAAACTAATACCTAAATCCTATTTCCAAATTAATTTTTCAAAAATCACAAACTTATGCTGTCAAAAACCTTCGGAGCTGCTGTTTATGGCGTAGATGCAACTTTAATAACGGTTGAAGTGAGTGTTGTGCAAGGCACAGGAATGGCAATTGTTGGCTTGCCAGATGGGGCAGTTAAAGAAAGCCAACAAAGAGTAGATGCCGCCCTAAAAAATTGCAATTATCAGATTTCTCGTCAAAAAACGGTTATAAATCTTGCTCCTGCCGATATTCGTAAAGAAGGCTCGGCTTACGATTTGCCCATGGCTCTGGGGCTTTTGGCGGTTTCGGGACAAATCAGAACTACCAAAAACTTAGAAGAATATGTTATTTTGGGCGAACTGGCCTTAGATGGTACACTTCGCCCAATCAAAGGTGTTTTACCGATTGCCATTGAAGCTCGACGAAATAAGCTTAAAGGTTTTATTCTTCCTGCCGAAAACGCAATGGAAGCTTCGATTGTCAATGCCTTAGATATTATTCCTGTGAATACACTTACCGAAGCCATTGAGTTTCTGACAGGTGCAAAAGAAATAGAACCATTAGTTACCGACACGAGAGATATTTTCTTTAATTCGGTTGGCGAATACGATGCTGATTTCTCGCACGTACAGGGGCAGGAAAACATCAAGCGAGCCATGGAAATTGCCGCTGCTGGCGGACATAACGTAATTATGATTGGCCCTCCAGGAGCAGGAAAAACGATGCTGGCTAAACGTTTACCGTCTATTTTACCTTCACTCACACTTCACGAAGCTCTTGAAACAACCAAAATTCATTCGGTCGCAGGAAAATTGGGTGTAAAAGCTTCATTGGTTGCTCGCCGACCGTTTCGTTCGCCGCACCACACAATTTCCGATGCTGCTTTGGTAGGCGGTGGAAGTTTTCCACAACCCGGAGAAATATCTTTGGCTCATAATGGCGTTTTGTTTTTGGATGAATTACCCGAATTTAAGCGAACTGTGCTGGAAGTCATGCGTCAGCCACTTGAAGAGCGAAAAGTAGTTATTTCACGTACCAAGCAAGCGGTTGAATTCCCTTCAAATTTTATGTTGGTGGCAAGTATGAATCCTTGTCCGTGTGGGTATTATAATCATCCCGAAAAAGAATGTTCTTGCCCACCTGGAACGGTTGGTAAATATCTCAATAAAATCTCAGGCCCGCTTCTCGATAGAATTGATTTGCACGTAGAAGTTACACCTGTAAGTTTTGACCAAATTGCTTCTACTCGAAAAAATGAATCTTCTGCCGAAATTCGAGAAAGAGTAATAAAAGCACGAGAAATTCAGACGAAACGTTTTGAGAATTATTCAGAAATACACTCAAACGCCATGATGCCGCCCGAAATGGTAAAAGAAATCTGTGATATTGGTGAGGCGGGAAAGGCACTTCTCAAAAAGGCAATGGAACGCCTCGGACTTTCGGCACGTGCCTACGACCGTATTTTGAAAGTCAGCCGAACAATTGCCGATTTGGCAGGAACTGAGGAAATCAGAATCGAGCATTTAGCCGAGGCAATTCAGTACCGTAGTTTGGATAGAGAGAATTGGGCGGGGTGAGGAGACTTTCATTTTTGGCCTAAATCTTGCTTTTTCAACAGCAAAGAAACTAAAAACTTGTTTCCGTACGTTATTAACATCAATTATTAACCTTTCACACGAAAGCCTTTTGGGCAGTCGGGAAAAAACTAATACTAAAATGAAGAAAACCGTTTTTGTTGCTCTCATTGGCCTATTTTTCAGCGTAGAAACTTATGCTCAACATAGTAAAAGTACCACAGGTATAAAATTTACCGAAGCATCTTGGAAAAAAATTGTTGACAAAGCGAAAGCTGAAAAGAAACTTATCTTTATGGATGCCTACACGACTTGGTGCGGACCTTGTAAAATGCTTCAATCAAGGGTTTTTCCTGATAAAAATTTAGGAGAATTTTTCAACCAAAACTTTGTCAATGCCGCCATTGATATGGAAACCGACGAAGGTGTAAGACTTTCGAGTATATATGAGGTTCAAGGTTATCCGTCATTATTTTTCATCGACCCAAATAATGGTAAAGTAGTAAAAATGTTTTTGGGTTATACCGAAATCGACCAATTATTAGGTGCTGGGAAGAAATTGGTGGCGAAGAGAAAGGTATAATTTCTTAAATACCTTGATATTTAAGAAAAAGAGAAGACATTATGTGTTTTCTCTTTTTTGTTGGAAGCAATTTGTATAAAACCTTTTGCTTTCAAAAAACGTTTGAATCCTTATATACATTAAATTCTTAATACTCAAATGAAAAAACTCTTTTTTACCCTTGCCTTAGCAAGTATTTCAACGTTTAGCTTCTCACAAAGTTGTTGCGAATTAGTTTTTGCAAGTAACGATGGTAACATGGGCGTTTTTGCTTCCGATAAAGCTTTTATCGCCTCTCACTTGGCACCAATTGTTTACAAACATACAAGTGAAGTTGGTGGTAAAATGACTGAATTCTCAACGCCAGACGGTAAAAAAGCCAATGCGTATTTCGTAAAAGCAAAAAAGAACTCTAATAAATGGCTTTTTGTCTATCAAGAATGGTGGGGATTAAACGACCACATCAAACGCCAAGCTGATATGTTTTATAACGATTTAGGCGGAAAAGTAAATGTTTTGGCTCTTGATATGTACGATGGAAAAGTGGCAACTGATGCAAGTGAAGCAGGAAAATACATGCAAGGTGTTGTAGAAGCTCGTCTCGAAAACATTGTACAAGGTGGTTTACAGTTTGCTGGTAAAAAAGCGAAAGTTGCTAACGTAGGTTGGTGCTTTGGTGGTAGCTGGTCATTAAAATCGGCAATCATTGGTGGAAAACAAACTATTGGCTCAGTAATGTACTACGGAATGCCAGTAAAAGACGTAGAAAAACTAAAAACATTGAATACCGATGTACTTGGTCTTTTTGCAACGGAAAAATGGATTTCAAAATCAGTGATTGAAGAATTTGCAGCCAACATGAAAACTGCTGGGAAATCGCTTAGCTACAAAATCTTTGAAGCCGAACACGCATTTGCCAATCCAAGCAATCCAAAATATGATGAAGCAAAAGCCAAAGAAGCCTATGCAATGGCTATTGAATATTTGAAAAAGAAACTTTTGTAAAATCTATGGTGTGAACCGGGCGGCGGCCACATCCTGTTCGCTGTAAAAAACTAATGAGTTGTACTCAATTTTCGCTTTCAAAAGCAAAAAATTGAATACAACTCATTTTTTTATCAGCATATTTCTATAAATTCACTTCCTAAAATCGTCCAAACTAAAACCTCCCTAAACCATGCCCTCACGCCGTAGTTTTTTAAGCAAGGCTGCCATGCTTGCAAGTACTTCTCTTGTTCCATCTTTAAAGGCTTTTTCAAAAGAAGAATTGCTTAATTTCGCTGCTTACAAACCAGAAAAATCAGCACTCGAACTGGCAAGCGACGAAGATTATTGGTGGCAAATTCAGCAAGCCTATACAGTTTCACCACAGATTATTAATCTAAACAACGGAGGTGTGAGCCCATCGCCGATGGTTGTACAAAATGCTGTTGACCGATACAACAAACTCGCCAACGAAGCACCAAGCTATTATATGTGGCGAATCATGGACCAAGGCCGTGAGCCATTGCGGGAAAACTTGGCAAAATATGCTGGCGTTTCACCCGAAGAAATAGCTATCAATCGAAATGCCACCGAAGCTATCGACACCGTTATTATGGGGCTGCCTTTACAACGTGGTGACGAAATAGTTATGACTCGCTACGATTATCCAAATATGCTACACGCATGGCGGCAGAGAGAATTACGTGACGGCCTAAAAATCAATTATGTAGAACTCGATTTACCTGCCGAAGATGCTGACTTAATCGTCGAGAAATATGTCGAGCAAATGACCCCACGAACTAAAATTGTGCATATTACGCACATTATGAACTGGAATGGACAAGTTATTCCGGCTAAACGCATTGCTGAAGAAGCCCACATACGAGGTATCGAAGTTTTGGTTGATGGAGCTCATTCGTTTGCCCATCTCGAATATAAAATTCCTGAATTGGGGGCTGATTATTTCGGAACAAGTTTGCATAAATGGCTTTCGGCTCCCATTGGTTCGGGTATGCTTTGGATGAAAAAAGAAAAAATTAACAAGATTTTCCCACTCATTCCAAACGACAAGCCGAATGCTGATAATATCCGAAAATTTGAAAACCTCGGCACTCGTCCATTTATGATTGAACAAGCCATTGGGCAAGCACTTAATTTTCAATTGGCTATCGGCAATGCGAGAAAAGAAGCCCGTTTACGTTTCTTAAAAGATTATTGGGCAAAAGAGGCAAGCAAAATGCCAAAAATAAAAATGAATACATCGCTAAAACCCGAATTTTCGGGAGCATTGGCTCATTTTAGTGTTGAGGGCTTAGAAGCAGGAAAAATGGAAGGCGAATTGTTTGCTAAGTTTAAAATCCATACTTCGCCAACAAAATGGGAAAAATTGGATGGCGTAAGGGTTACACCACACGTTTATACTTCAATCAGAGATTTAGATAGATTATTGGAAGGGATTAATTACTTAACAAAACTTTGAATGCCGAAGCAGTCGAAGCCACAGATTCTTAAATCTTTAAAATATTAGTATGCTTGCATACTAATATTTTTTATATAACTTTGTCTGCATCAACATCATTCACTACAAAATCAAGTAATCCTATGGCAGCAACTACAATAGAAGGTATTAATTTTAATTTAACTGAAGAACATTTGGCAGTGCAAGCCGCGGCTCGAGATTTTGCTCAGACCGAACTGTTACCTACCGCTATTGAGCGAGATACTCTTTCGGTGTTTCCGTATGAGCAAATTAAAAAAATGGGCGAGTTAGGTTTTATGGGAATGATGGTTTCACCAGAATATGGTGGCGGAGGAATGGACACGATTTCGTATGTGCTGGCAATAGAAGAAATCTCAAAAGTTGATGCGTCGGCTTCGGTGGCAATGTCGGTCAATAACTCTTTGGTTTGTTGGGGATTAGAAGCGTATGGAACCGAAGAACAAAAACAAAAATATTTAAAGCCACTTGCATCGGGTGAAATAATAGGAGCATTTTGCTTATCCGAACCAGAAGCTGGTTCAGATGCAACATCTCAGAAAACAACAGCCGAAGATAAAGGCGATTATTATTTAGTAAACGGCACAAAAAACTGGATTACCAATGGCGGTACTTCGTCGGTTTGTTTGGTTATTGCTCAAACCCATCCCGAACTCAATCATAAGGGAATAAACGCCTTGATTATCGAGAAAGGTACTGAAGGCTTTGTGGTTGGGAAGAAAGAGGATAAAATGGGCATTCGCTCATCAGATACGCACTCTTTGATGTTTTCTGACGTGAAAGTACCAAAGGAAAACCGAATCGGAGTCGATGGTTTTGGATTTAAATTTGCTATGACAACGCTCAACGGTGGTCGAATCGGCATTGCTGCCCAAGCCCTCGGAATTGCTTCAGGTGCCTACGAATTGGCCGTAAAATATTCAAAAGAACGTAAATCATTCGGTAAAGCTATTAGTGAACATCAAGCGATTCAATTCAAATTAGCTGAAATGGCAACCAAAATCGAAGCCGCTCGTCTGTTGGTTTATAAAGCTGCTCGTCAAAAAGACGAAGGCAAAGATTATGTAGAATCGGCAGCGATGGCCAAACTTTTTGCATCCGATGTAGCGATGTGGGCAACCACCGAAGCCGTACAGATTCACGGAGGATATGGCTATGTGAAAGAATTTCATGTAGAACGCCTCATGCGTGATGCCAAAATTACTCAGATTTATGAAGGGACTTCAGAAATTCAAAAACTTGTAATTGCACGAGAGATTTTGAAATGATAGCTTTGAATAAATTTTGTATCTGATTCATTTTTAAAGATTAACATGAAAAATCTATTTTTGATAATATTTGTATGTACTGGTTTCTCAGTTTTTTCGCAAGAATCCATCACGGCTTCGCAGGCCAAAGATTTTGTGGGTAAAGAGGTTTTTTTGTCGGGTAAAGTAGCTGGTGCAAGACTTTTTCAAAGACCAACTGGCGATATGCTTTTATTAAACATTGATAAACCTCACCCAAGCAATGATATTACTGTGGTTATCGAAGGCGAAGTAATTTCAAAAGGAAAGTTTTCGGAAGCAACTTTACAAGGAAAATCAATAAAAGTGACAGGAGTTGTGAGTATTTTCAAAGAAAAACCACAAATAAAACTCGAAAACGAAGCAAAATTAACAATCATAGAGTAGCAAAATTTTTCAAATTGTGTAGAGATCAATTTTCCAAATTAATTTTTAAAAAATAATATTTCTAGTTCTTAATCAAAATAAAAATAAAAGTTTCTATTTTAGTACTTTGATTATAAAAGCAATTAATTTCTATTTCACCCCTAATAAAAAATGAACTTATTCGAGATTAAAGAGCAAGCAAAAGTCTATGATGTTGTCATTGTTGGTTCGGGAGCTGGTGGTGGTATGGCGGCATATCAATTGGCAAAGGCTGGTGCTAAAGTTTGTTTGTTGGAAGCTGGTGGCTACTTCGACCCCGCTGACCCAAAGTACATTACCCAAATGAAAAACCCTTGGGAATCGCCACGTCGTGGTGCAAGCACTCGTCTTCGTCCGTTTGGCGATTTTGATGCAGCTTGGGGTGGCTGGGACATTGAAGGTGAGCCATATACTGCCGCACAGGGTACGCAATTTCGTTGGTTTCGCTCAAGAATGTTGGGTGGGCGTACAAACCATTGGGGACGTATTTCGATGCGTTTCGGCCCAGATGATTTTAAAAGGGGCTCAATGACTGGCATTGGCGACGACTGGCCAATCGACTACGAAGACCTCGCTCCATATTATGATAAAGTTGATAAATTTATTGGACTTTTTGGTACAAAAGAAGGTATCCGGAATGAGCCTGATGGTCATTTCTTACCCCCACCAAAACCCCGTTTGCACGAATTAATGCTTAAAAAAGCGGCGACTGGTATTGGAATTCCAGTAATTCCTTCTCGTATGGCCATGCTTACTAAACCAATCAACGATTCGCGTGGTTCGTGTTACTATTGTGGCCAATGCGGTAGAGCTTGTTCAGCTTACGCTGACTTCTCGGCATCTTCGGTGCTTTGTATTCCCGCCGCAAAAACTGGTAATTTGACTTTAATAAACAACGCAATGGTACGTGAAGTTTTGACAGATTCAAACACTGGACTTACAACGGGAGTTTCGTATGTCAACAAAATGGATCTGAAAGAATATACAATCAAAGGTAAAATTGTGGTTTTGGCCGCAAGCACTTGCGAAACTGCTCGTATTCTTTTAAACTCTAAATCTTCAAGATTCCAAAAAGGATTGGCTAATGATAGCGGAGTTGTAGGTAAATACCTCAATGACTCAACAGGTGCGAGTCGTCAAGCATTTATTCCTGCCTTGATGGATAGAAAACGCTACAATGAAGACGGTGTTGGTGGAATGCACGTATTTACGCCGTGGTGGCTAGATAACAAAAAATTGGATTTTCCTCGTGGTTATCATATCGAATATGGCGGTGGTATGGGAATGCCAGGCGGTGGTTTCGGTGGTGGAATTGAGCGAGTAAATGGACTTTATACTGATAAAAATGGTGGTAAAAAACGTGCTGGTGGTTACGGTTCGGCTTTGAAAGAAGATGTGATTCGTACTTACGGAGCTTATATCGGCATGGCTGGACGTGGAGAACCTATTCCGTTGGAGTCGAATTATTGCGAAATCGACCCAAATAACGTTGATAAATACGGTATTCCAACACTTCGCTACAACTACAAATGGAGTGAAAACGAAATCAAGCAAGCAAAACACATGCAGGATACTTTCGAGCAGATTATCCATGAAATGGGCGGTGTAGCTATGGGTAAAAAACCAGATGCAAGTACAAACTACGGTTTGGCTCAACCAGGGGAAATTATCCATGAAGTAGGAACTGTTCGTATGGGAAATGACCCTAAAAAATCGGCTTTGAATGGCTGGCAACAAGCACATGATGTGAAAAACTTATTTGTGGTTGATGCAGCTCCGTTTGTTTCACAAGGTGATAAAAACGTAACTTGGACAATCTTGGCGAGTTCTTGGCGTACTTCAGATTTTATCATTGACCAAGTAAAAGCTAAGAATTTATAATTTAGACAGGAGATTATAGATTCGAGATATGAGACATAAGATTATAGAGGAAATCATTAGGTTATGAACATTTTGAAAGACTCTTTTATTTCAAATCTCGTATTTCAAATCTTATATTTCGCATCCAAATAAAGAAAAAATATGAAACGTAGAGATTCATTAAGAGCAATATCTTTAGGTACTTTCGGAATGGCTGCTTTACCTACTACCGACTTGGTAGCGGCAGCTCCAGAACCTAAGCCGTTTAAGACCACGCCAGCACGTATTCCCGAAGAGATTGAGCGTGATAAAAAATTGATGGCCGAGAAGTTTTTCACGGCTGCCGAATTGACAACAATTGGTATTTTGTGCGATATTATTATGCCTGCCGATGCAAAATCTGGAAGTGCAACGCAAGCAGGTGTACCCGCTTACATCGAGTTTATGGCAAAAGACCAACCTTTGTATCAAACTCCGCTTCGTGGAGGTTTGAAATGGTTGGATATTGTATGCGTAAAACGCTTCGGAAAAGCATTTTCTTTGTGTTCGGCAAAGGAAAGAATCGAAATAGTTGATGAAATTGCTTATCCAAACGATGTTAAACCAGAATATACCCAAGGTGCATCATTTTTTACGCAAATGAGAAATCTGACTGTTACTGGGTTCTTCACCACTCAGATGGGTTTTGATACGTTGGGTTATGTAGGAAATCGTCCAAATCAGTGGGATGGCGTTCCGCAAGAAGTATTGGATAAATACGGCTTGAAGTATGACCCGATTTATGACAAGAAAGATTGATTTTTAGTCAATGGTTGATTAAAACCTGTAAGGTCTGAAAAGACATTACAGGTTTTTTTTGATGGATCTACAACAAAGCTCTATCCAAATGCACATAACCGCCATCAACGTGAATCAACTGGCCAGTTGTATGGCTTGATTTATCAGAAAGTAGGAAAACTACCATATTTGCTATTTCTTCGGCGGTTGTCATTCTGTTGCCTAAGGGAATTTTTGCATTAATTTTTTCCAAAGTTTCTGCTGGATTTGGTAATGTTTGTACCCACTTTTCGTAGAGAGGTGTATAACATTCGGCAACAATCAAAGAATTTACTCTGATGTTGTATTTCAATAATTCAACGGCCCACTCACGGGTTAGTGCATTTCTACCACCGTTGGCGGCTGCGTAGGCTGAGGTGCCACCTTGTCCAGTTTCGGCAGTTTTTGAGCCAATATTTACAATCGAACCATTTGATGCTTTCAAGGCAGGTAAAGCATGTTGAACAATCAGATAATAATGGACCAAGTTTTTGTGCAAAGATTCTATAAATCGTTCATAATTACCGTTTTCGAGTCCAACGCTATCGTTTACACCTGCATTATTCACCACTCCATCGATTCTACCAAATTTTTGATTGATTTCGTCAATGGCTTTTTTACAGTCAATTGGCAGAGAAAGTTCGGCCACTACTTGCTCGCATTTTTGACCTAAAGCAATTATTTCATTGACTAATTTTAAGTTATCGGCTTCATTGCGGCCAACGATTACAGGAATTGCTCCTTCATTCGCCAACACTCTTACGATGCCTTCTCCAATGCCTTTAGCACCGCCCGTTACGATAATTACTTTGTCGCTTAAATTAAGATTCATTTGTTTTAAAATGGAATGTATGAGGTTGAATATTTTTTATGAAAACTATTTCTTAACATGAAACTCTAAATCTTGGAAATCAAAACTAAAATCGGTCAATGGAGAAATCGCTTCCATAGTCATTCCTGCTGCTTTACCTTCAGTGTCTAAGTTGAATTTTATAAAAGCATCGGCGTCGAGGCTTCTATCATTCCATTTTGCTACAAATGTATTGCCTTTATAAAAAAGCATTTCGCCAGAAAGTCTCGGCGAACGCTTTGAGGTAAACATCAATTTGCCATTTTTTAAAGAAATCGTCACATCACCAAACCACGCATCACGGAATGTGCCAACAAATTGGTTAAGGTCGATTTTTGCATTATTCTTTTGTTGAGTATCAATGGCTTTCCATATTTCGCTAGTAATTTTAGCCGCATGTTCGTTGCTTGCCACCACACGAGCGTGATATTCGGCTACTCGGTCAACTTTAGGTATTCCTAAGTAGCTATCTTTAATTGTATTCGTAACGGCTGTAAAGGCCGCACCGACTTGTTGGTTAGTGAAAACAATGATTCCGAGTTTCAATTCGGGCAAAATCGTTACTTGGGTTACGATTCCTGCTAAACCGCCCGTGTGAGTGGCTTGTTTATACCCTTTTACATCGCTCAAAAACCAACCTAAACCATAAGCAGAAAAATGCGTATTATAGGCGTTCGTGCCACGAACAGGAATAATCGTCTGCGGTGTCCACATTTCTTCATGAACCTCTTGGCTGAAAAGCCTTTTTGAACCATCGCCGTATTTTCCGCCATTTATCTGGGCGATTACCCATTTACTCATGTCCGAAACGCTGCTGTAAATTCCACCTGCGGCATTGGCAGTTTCACTCCAATCAATACCAATAGCTTGTATTTTTCCGTTGACGGGTGCGTGCGGGTCTATCACATTCGATTTATCTTTCAATCGGCTCAACGAAGCCGCACTTTTTGTCATACCGAGCGGTTGCATGATGCGTTTTTCAACAAAATCTTCCCATGAGGTTCCCGACGCACGAGCCACGACTTCTCCTGCTACAATGTAAAGATTATTGTCATAATCATATTTTGAACGAAAACTTGAAACAGGTTTTAGATATCGGAGATTATGAATAATGTCGGTTTTGGTAAAATCGCTCGAATCGGGCCACATCATTAAATCGCCCGCACCCAAGCCCATTCCGCTGCGGTGACAAAGCAAATCTCTGATAGTAAACTCTTCGGTTACGTAAGGATTGTGTAATTTAAACTCAGGAATAATATCGGTCACTTTAGTATCCCAGGTAATTTTTTTCTCATCAACCAATATTCCCAAAGCGGCAGCGGTATAGGCTTTGCTGTTTGAAGCTATGCCAAAAAGCGTGTACTCATCAACTTTTTGTTGGGTTTTAAGCGAACGAACGCCATAACCTTTAGCATGAATTACTTTGTCGTCTTTGATAACTGCGACGGAAATTCCTGGTACATCAAAGGTTTTTAGTGTTCGCTCAACCAATACATCAATTTCGGCCGAAGTAATGGTTTGGGCTTTGCTCGAAAAAATGCTTGATGATAAAATGATACAGGCAAATAAGGTTTTTTTCATGAGTCAAGAAAGAAAAAGAATATAATGCTCGAATTTATCTTAATTTGAGGAGAAATACAATTGATGAAAGATTCAATGCGAGCAAAGTTTGGATTTACCTCAGGTAGTCTTGAAGATAAAATAGGGCCTAATGCCTTTGAATATCCAATGAAATAAAAGATAATTAAACAATTGAGACTACCGAAGAGTTGAACCTTAACAGAACTTTGTTTATTTTAACTAAATCATCATCATTAAATAGGACTAATGTTAAATTATACAGCATGTTGAAATTTTTGAGCAAAAATTATCTAAATTATTTAAATATTGATCAAACCGTACATAAAGGTTCAGTCGTTGCCCGTCAAATATGGATGGTTAAAGCTGCTTTTTGGTTTGGAGGAAGTATTCAGTTATTTTATGTTTTTAAACATCTTTTATCTGACCCTCCTAGAATTCCGTTTGGTGCTTTTGCCATTTTATTCGGTTGCCTTCCTTCTTATTATTTTCTTAAAAAGGACAAACTAAACTATTCATTTTTTTTTGCTTATTATCCGCCAATTTTTTTCCAAACGCTTGGAACTTATCTAGTAGCAAACACAAACTTAAATGGTGAACTCTCCTTGATTGCCTATGCCACAATTCCTGCTGTTTGCTATAAATTACCCTACAACATCATTGGTATTTTAATAAATTATATACTATTCGTTTTTATAAAAATTGCAAAATTTCCTCTTCATTCATTTACGCTTAATGAATTTATCAATGAGATATTAATGGTGACCTTCATTTATATATCTATTTTTTTAGCTGCTTATTTTTTTGAAATAGATTATAAAATACTGAAAGAGAACATTAAAGAATTAAACCTACGGAAACAAAAAATTGAATCACAAGCAGAAGAACTAACAATCATAAATTCCACCAAAAATCGGCTTTTTAGTATCATTTCGCATGATCTACGTAGTCCAATTGCATCGCTGAAAAGTGTTATACAATTAGCTGAGAATGAGCAAATTACTGTTCAAGAATTCAAAGAAATATCCATTCATATCAAACAGAATGTGAATAATTTGAGTGTAATGTTGGAAAATTTATTATTTTGGTCTCGTTCTCAGTTGGAAGAAATAAAACCAAATCTCCGCCCCTTTGATTTAGATTTTGTTATTGATGAAACTATATCAATATTCAAACAAAATGCTCTCCAAAAACAGATAGAATTAACGAAGCATTCAGCAAAAAACATGCAAGCTTATGGGGATGAATATCAAATCAGAATTGTCTTAATAAATTTAGTAAATAATGCCCTTAAATTTACTCCCCAATATGGGAAAATAGTGATAGATAGTAGTATCGAAGGTCAATTTATCACAATAAAAATCATAGATTCGGGAATAGGAATGGCAAAAGATGAATTAATGAAAATTTTCAAGAATCCAAGCATAAAAAGCGGTACGGCTGGAGAAAAAGGCACTGGTTTTGGTTTATTTATATGTAAAGAATTAATTGAAAAAAATGTTGGAAACATTGAAATTGAGAGTGTCTATGGCAAAGGCACAAATGTTATTCTTTTATTACCCCTTATGTCCCATTAATTCGACTCTATAATGCTGAACTTAAAGGTGTTGAATAGTTGGTAACCGTAGTGGAATAATACGAATATACCGGTTAATATTAAGTACCAAATTGAATGAGTTTTCCATTAGAACGTAAAAAAAATAGCCTCCATGAAAGAGGCTATTTGATAGATTTTTATGCGTTTGACTATTCTTTCACAACCATGTTATGATAGATGTTCTGCACGTCGTCGTCGTCTTCGAGCCTTTCGATGAGTTTTTCGATATCGGCGGCTTGTTCTTCGGTGAGTTCTTTGGTGTCAGTCGGAACTCGTTCGAAATCGGAATGAAGTAATTCGTATCCTTTTTCTTCGAGGTGTTTTTGCAAAGCACCGAAAGCTGTAAATTCGCCATAAATATTGATTTGGTTGGCTTCTTCATCTAAGAAAACCTCTTCCGCACCAAAATCAATGAGTTCAAATTCTAATTCTTCGATATCGGTTTTTCCGTCATTAGCAATTTTGAAAACCGATTTACGGTCGAAGATAAAATCCAGCATTCCCGAAGTTCCGATTGTTCCGCCGCACTTTGTAAAATGACTTCGAATATTGGCAATCGAACGGTTGGTATTATCGGTAGTACATTCAACCAAAATCGCTACACCATGTTGGCCGTAGCCTTCATAGACCATTTCTTTGTAATCTTCTTGGTCTTTCGATGAAGCACGTTTGATAGCGTTATCGACCGTTGCCTTGGGCATATTTGCAGCCTTTGCATTTTGGATTAAGGCACGCAAACGCGAATTACTGCTTGGGTCAGTACCTCCAGATTTTACTGCAATCGCAATATCTTTACCAATTCTTGTAAAAGTTTTTGCCATCTGCCCCCAACGTTTCATTTTGCGGGCTTTTCTAAATTCAAACGCTCTTCCCATTATTTTATGAAAAATCTAATATTTTGTATGTCTTTATTTTGCTGCGAAATTATGAAATTTTACGCAAAAACGCACAAATATATTTTTAGTCGTCAGTCAACAGTTGGCTCACAATAACTTGAGATCGATTACAGCCAATTGAAGACTCAAAATTAAAGACGGCCAACCGTGGACTTCCAGCTGGCATCTACTTGGTTCGATAAGGTAAATTTTTTGCAACCTGATTGAGCAAGCTTGTAGAAAGTTGATGCGGCGTATCCATGCGATTGTTTGGTTGATTAGAAAGAGTCGAGGACCAAACTATTTCTCCACTGGCAGCATCAAAAAGTTTTACATCGGTTTCTACGCCATCGTTGAACCTTGTATTTTCCATCATTACAGGCGAGATAGACATTGTGCGGTCGGTTGGGCGACTGATTTTTATAATTAATTCGCCAAAAATAACAGCATCCACACCTAAAAGTTTCGCCAAATCAGCTTTATTCTGAAACTTAACATCTTCTATATGAATACCATTTTCAGCCAAAACCCTATTGGTTCGAGTAAAATCTTGAAAAGCAATTTCATAGCGGCCTTTTTCTACTTGTTTGGCCACGGTCATAAAAAACTCTTTTTGAGCATCAAAGCTTGCTTCTTGTTCTTGTTTGCTGTAGGAATGTCTTTCTTGAATTGGGTTTCTTTTTTTCTGTGTTGAATAATCAAGCGGATTCTGAAACTGAACACCAAAAGGCAAAATTGCGATTTTTTTATGCGTATTTTTGATAGTAGCGAAGTTTTCGGCAACAAAATCTTTTGACGAGGCACAGCCAGATAGAATCAAAGCAACCAAAGCAATGGCCAGTAAGCCTTTATTTATTTTTGAAGTCTTCATTTTATATTTGGTTTTATATAGTTAACGGATTTTGATAAGTCTTTTATTATGAGAATGATTTTTTTAATTGAAACGTTGTAAAGAAATATAAATAATTGAGAGCAGCCTCTGTGCAGCGAAAAATCATACATATTGATATGGACGCATTTTTTGCGTCAGTAGAGCAGCGTGATTATATAGAATTGCGTGGAAAACCCGTTGCCGTAGGTGGAAGTAGCGAACGTGGTGTTGTGGCAGCGGCGAGTTACGAAGCTCGAAAATTTGGTGTTCGTTCGGCTATGTCTTCCCGAATTGCAAAACAAAAATGCCCAAATCTGATTTTCGTAAAACCTCGATTTGAAGTTTATAAACAAGTTTCGAGAGAAATTCATGAGATTTTTTTGGAATATACTCCTTTAGTTGAGCCGCTTTCGCTTGATGAAGCCTATTTGGATGTAAGCGAAAACTTGAAGGGGATTTCGACTGCTACCGAAATTGCCCAAGAAATTAAAGTCAGAATCAAAGAAAAAACTATGCTTACTGCTTCGGCGGGAGTTTCGGTCAATAAATTTTTGGCAAAAATCGCTTCCGATTACCGCAAACCCAATGGACTTTTTGTGATAAAACCTTCACAAGCTGAAAGTTTTGTAGAAATGCTAGAAATTAGCAAATTTCATGGTATTGGCAGAGTTACTGCCGAAAAAATGCATAAAATGGGCATTTTCACTGGAAAAGATTTACGAACGAAAAGCGTGGAATTTTTAGTAAATAATTTCGGTAAAGTTGGACGTTATTATTTCAATATTGCTCGTGGCGTCGATAATCGAGCGGTAAACCCCGATAGCATCAGAAAATCGGTAGGTGTAGAAAATACTTTCGACCGAGATTTGACCGAACCTGACGATTTATATCTCGAACTCGATGATATTGTCGAACAACTTTGGCAAAGAATGCAGCGAGCCAATGCTTTCGGTAAAAGTATTACACTAAAAATAAAATTTGCCGATTTTGAGAGCATTACTCGAAGCCGAACCACGCAAATTGCGGTTTTTGAGAAAGATTTTTTGGCAAAAATCGCCTATGAAATGCTCAATAATCTGCTTCCGATGCCCAAAGGTGTTCGTTTGATTGGTGTATCATTATCAAACCTCGAATTTGCCGATGAAATGATTGGTCGCCAACTTACCCTGAGTTTTTGATTCTTTGCTCAAAACCTTCGAGTTTTAAATCTAATCCATTTAATTTGTGTGGTTAAAACTCAAATCTATCCAATGACCGAATTAACTTATCAACAATTACAAATATCAACCTCACTTGCCGAACAAATTGCGTTTGAGTTTTTCAATATTAAAGGAAACGCCATTCCTTTGGCCGGAGAAATTGACTTTAATTTCAAAATCACCTGCCACGAAAAATCGTATATTCTAAAAGTAAGCCGCCCAACTACGGCTATAGAATACCTGACTTTTCAAGACGAATTACTTAAACACCTCGAACAAAAATCACAAGATTTTAAATATCCAAAATCTTATAGAAATACTGATAACCAAGGCATTTTCGACTACATTGATGCTCAAGGTAGTATCAGAAAAGTACGACTTTTAGAATGGATTGATGGGTATTTGTATTCGACCGTAAATCCGAAAAGTGAAAATCTCAGATTCTCACTTGGACAAAAATGTGGACAAATAACCAACGCACTTTTAGATTTTAATCATGCTTTGTCCCATCGAACTTTCGACTGGAATTTGGCCAATGCTCTCTGGGTAGAGCAATATGTTGGGCTGTTTTCAGAAAAAGAACTCGAAATCGTCGGTTTTTTCATAGAAAAATTTAAAGCCATTCAGCCACAGTATCAAAATCTTAGAAAAAGTACGATTCATAACGATGCCAATGACAATAATATCGTTGTTTCGCATCAGTTACAAAATCCGACGGTTGAGGCGATTATCGACTACGGCGATAGCGTTTACTCGCAGATTATCAATGATTTATCGGTTGTTTTGGCTTATGGAATAATGGATTTCGAACAACCTTTAGCAGCTGCAAAGGCAATTATATCTGGCTATCATCAGCAGTTTCCACTTTTAGATGAAGAATTGAAGGTGCTTTATACCACAACTGCCATGCGTTTAGTGATTAGTGTCACTAAATCGGCCATTAATAAAAAGAAAGAACCTGAAAATACGTATTTGCTCATCAGCGAAAAATCTGCCTGGCGGCTTTTGGAGCAATGGAAAAATATTTCGGAAAATTATGCTTATTATACATTTAGAAGTGCTTGCGGTATGACAGCTTGCAGTAGCTATGAAGCGTTTGTAAAGTACACTCAAAATACCAACTGGACGATTGAAGATTTGATTCCCGAAAGTAAAAATAAAACCATCGCTCCGCTCGATTTATCTATTGCTTCTACTTTTATAGGTAATTTTAGTAATTACATTAATTCGGTCGCACTCGATGATAAAATTAGTCGAAAAGTGAAGGAAGAAGATGTGCTTTTTGTGGGTGGTTATGGCGAACCAAGACCCATTTACACAACTGATGCTTTCAAAATAAAAACCAACGAAGGCTACGAGCATCGCACGATTCATATCGGTGTCGATTTTTGGACTTTGGCTTATTCGGCCATATATGCTTTAGAAGATGGCGAGGTTTTTAGTTGTCATAATAATGACCACCCGAAAGATTATGGTCCAACGCTTATCTTAAAACATCAAGTCAACGATTTAGTATTTTATACACTTTATGGGCATCTTACAAAAGAAAGTTTGGCCGATAAATTTGTAGGAAAAATCATCAAAAAAGGCGAAAAAATAGCCGAAATTGGTCTTGAATCAGAAAATGGAGCTTGGTCGCCACACTTACATTTTCAGATAATTTTAGATATGTTGGGGCATGAAAATGATTTTATTGGAGTTTCAAGTCCGAGCAATTGGCCGATTTTTTCGAGCATTTGTCCTGATCCAAATCTTCTTTTCAAAACGCCATTATTTAATTCAAAAAA
Organism: uncultured Emticicia sp.; assembly: GCF_937903345.1. Lineage (GTDB taxonomy): Bacteria > Bacteroidota > Bacteroidia > Cytophagales > Spirosomataceae > Emticicia. The sequence continues at coordinate 110,012 of NZ_CALCZQ010000031.1, forward strand.
ACATACCGACCAACTCGACCAAATAAATTATCGAAAACAGCATTTGGGCAGAAGTCTAAGTTTATCTTATGACAAACCGCTGAAAATAGTTAGAGGCGAAATGCAATATTTGATGGATGAATTTGGGCAAAAATACCTTGATACAGTCAATAATGTAGCTCATGTGGGTCATGAACACCCAAAAGTTGTAGAAGCAGGGCAGCAACAAATGTCGGTTTTGAATACCAATACTCGATATTTAAATGATGAAATACTTGAGTTTGCCAACGAATTGCTCGCTACTTTCCCCGAAGAATTATCGGTGCTACATTTTGTGAATTCGGGTAGCGAAGCCAACGAACTGGCTCTCCGAATGGCCAAAGCCATGACTGGCGAAAAAGATATAATTGCTTTAGAAATTGGCTACCACGGAAATACGCAGGCTTGTATTGACATTAGTTCGTATAAGTTTGATGGAAAAGGCGGTAATGGCTGCCCTGAAAACACGCACATTGTTCCGCTGCCCGATGCTTTCCGAGGGATTTATCAAGGCGAAAATACTGGAGAAAAATACGCCAAGCATGTCGAAGAAGCAATTCTAAAAATACAATCAAAAAATAGAAATGTAGCGGCTTTTATTGCTGAGAGCATTGTGAGTTGTGGAGGGCAAATTGATTTGCCTGAGGGATATCTAAAAGACGCTTACCGATATGTGCGTGAGGCGGGTGGCATTTGTATTGCCGATGAAGTCCAAGTTGGATTTGGGCGAGTGGGTAAAGTTTTTTGGGGATTTCAGTTACAAGGAGTAGTACCAGACATCGTTACGATGGGAAAACCGATAGGCAATGGACACCCATTGGCGGCCGTTGTATGTACTAGAGCAGTGGCCGACGCCTTTGCTAATGGTATGGAATTTTTCAACACTTTTGGTGGAAATCCCGTTTCGTGTGCGATTGGGCGACAGGTTTTACAGGTAATTGAAGAAGATAAACTTCAAGAAAATGCCTTAGAAGTAGGTGAATACCTAAAAAAACAACTAAAAAGCCTACAAGACAACTATCCGATTATAGCTGATGTAAGAGGAGAAGGTTTATTTTTGGGAATCGAATTAGTTAACGAAATCAAAACGCCGCTACCCGACCATACAAATTATTTAGCTAACCGAATGAAAGACTTTAAGATTTTGATGAGTGTCGATGGTCCGCAGCACAATGTACTCAAAATCAAACCTCCGATGTGTTTTTCTAAAGTAAACGCCGATTATATGCTAGAGGTTTTGACAAAAGTTTTGAACGAAAGTTTCATGATTAATTGATAGAACAAAAAAAATGCCTCTCACAATTAAGTAAGAGGCATTTTTATGGTTACGTAGTAGGGTTATAGCAAACCTTATTATATAAAATACATTTTAAAAAAGCGAAAAATTAAGACTTTTTACTTTTCTTAACTTCTTGAGTTGCTACAACTGGAATTGATGCCAATTTGGCTTCCTCGTTTTTTATATCACGTTGCATCGAATCAACAACGATTGGAGTGGCTACGAACAATGATGAGTATGTTCCTACGATTACACCAATAAACATTGCAAATACAAAACCACGGATAGTTTCGCCACCAAAAATCATTAATACTAATAATACAACCAAAGTAGAAAAACCTGTTACGGCCGTACGGCTAAGTGTTGCATTCAAGGCATTGTTGATAACCGTAGGAATATCTTCTTTCACGCCACGCTTTTCGGTTAAGTATTCACGCACACGGTCAAAAACAACCACCGTATCATTCATAGAATAACCCATGATTGTTAGAACCGCACCAACAAATGCTTGGTCAACATCAAGAGAGAATGGCAACCAACCACGGAATATTGAGAAGATACCGAGGATAATGGCAACGTCGTGGAATAAGGCAACCAATGCTCCATAACCAAACGCCAATCGGCGGAAACGAACAAAGATATAAACAAACACTAAGATGATAGAAAGTAATACGGCTTTTATAGCACCACCAATGGCATCATTTGCAATTGTTGGACCAACTTTCGATGAACTTGTCACTGCACCTTTATTGCCATTAACGTTTACCAAAGCAGCATTTAGGCTTGTTTCAATTTGTTTTTCAACTTCTGGATTTGTGTTTGCAATTTTATAAGGAGTTGTAATTTTCACTTGGTCGAAACCTCCAAAAGTTTTTACCTCAACTGCTTGTCCTTCAAAAGTTGTTTTTACAGCTTTGCTTACATCTTCAGTATTTACGGTTTGCTCGAATTTCGCTACGTACGTACGACCACCCAAGAAATCAACACCTAAACCAAAACCTTTGAAGAAAATAGAAACAATACCCGCAATGATAATCGCACTTGAAATAGTGTAGTACAATTTACGTTTCGATACAAAATCAAAGTTTGAATCTTTGAATAATTTCTCAGTCCATTTTGTGAAGAAAGAAACCGTTTTTCCTTTGCTGATATAATATTCAAATAATAATCTTGAAACGAAAATCGCCGAGAATAATGAAGTGAAAATACCAATTAAAAGTGTAGTTGCAAAACCAAGAATCAAGCCCGAACCAAAGATAAATAATACAGCACCAGTGATTAAAGTAGTAACGTTTGAGTCAATGATTGATGACATCGCATTTTGGAAACCATCACGCACCGCAATTGGGAATGTTTTACCCAACAATAATTCTTCTTTGATACGCTCGTAAATCAAAACGTTTGCATCGACCGACATACCCACCGACAATACTAAACCTGCAATACCTGGCAATGTAAGTGTTGCACCAAAAGATGCCATTACACCTAAAAGTAAGAATAAGTTTACGATAAGGGCGATGTTGGCAATCAAACCGGCTTTGTTATAATAAATCATTACGAAAGCCAAAACGAACAATACACCAATAATTGATGAAAGAATACCCGCACGAGCAGCTTCCGAACCAACCGTTGCACCTACGATATCCTCAGAAATAATATTTGTTGGAGCAGGAAGTTTACCGGCTTTCAACACATTTGCAAGGTCAAGAGCTTCTTCAACCGTAAAGTTACCGCTGATACTTGAGCGTCCACCACCGATTTCACCGTTTACGTTTGGAGCAGAATAAACAAAATTATCAAGGATAATAGCTACTGGACGACCGATGTTAGCACCTGTCAATGCTTTCCATTTTCTTGCACCTTCGGCATTCATTTGCATTTCAACGGCTGGCTTTCCTCTTTCGTCAAAATCTTGTGAAGCGTTTGTAACCACATCGCCTTCCAAAGGAGCTTTGCCTAAATCTTTTACGAAATACATATCAACGATTTCTTCGTTTACGTTTGTTCCGTTTGCACGTGCTTTTACATCATATAATGCACTTGCATTTGATGGAAAAAGAGTCTGAACATCTGGTCGACGCATGATTTGATTTACGCGAGATGTGTCTTTTATGCGTACAGCGACACCATAACCAGTTCCGATAAATAAGTTACTGAAGGCATTGGTTTGGCGTTGTGCCAACGCTGCTGAGTCTTTCTTAGAAGTATCAGTTTTGCTTCCGCTAGCCAATTTAGCTGCTAAGCTGTTTTTTGATGTATCTTTTGTGGAAGTCGCTACGTTATCGCCTTTTCCTGCGGCAGCCGTTGCTGCAATTTTGCTTAAACTTGACTTGTCAGCTGCTTTAGCCTCAGCATCCATCTGTAATAAAATAGCCGCCAAACCATCAAATGCTGGAGCGATTTCCTGCATTGTGTAAACTTCGCAGAACTCCAATTTTGCAGCACCCGAAAGTAATTTACGTACACGTTGTGGGTTGTCAACACCTGGTAATTCAACTTGAATACGGTTAGTGCCTGATAAACGTTGTAAATTTGGATTTGATACACCAAATTTATCAACACGCGTTTGTATGATACGGAACGCACGGTCGAAAGCACCATCAACTTCTTTTTTGATATAGCTAATTACCTGGCTATCCGATGATTCTAAGCTCAAAATACCACGGTTTGAACTATTTGAAAAAATACTCGCCAATTTTGTATCCGGAGCGACTTTCTTTAATTCATCAGCAAACAAATCAACGAAGTTTGTACTGCTTGTCGCTGCTCTTTCTTGTGCATTCGAAATAGCTGCCGCTACTTTTGGGTCACGTGAGCCAGCCAATGCACGAACAATTTCAGTAGGAGAAACCTCCAAAATAACACTCATACCACCCTGAAGGTCAAGACCTAAGCCTAACTCTTGTTTCATTAGGTCTTCGGTAGTTGTCATTCCTAAGAAAACAGGTTGTTTCCATAATGAATCCAAATAACGTTGTTTTTTTGAATAATCAAGTTTACCTGATTTATCGGTTCCATACGCTTCTGCGTCTTTTCTAATATCATTGGCCTTCCAAGTACGAGCCAAGAAATAAATACTAATTGCTAAAAAAGCCACCATTAAGGCAACTATACCACCTTTGTTTCTCATATCTTAAAGCCCCCTAACCCCCAGCGGGGGAACTTTTTATAAGTTATTTTTCATGTTTTGAGGGTCAAATAAAAAACATGATTTTTAGAATAAACAAATTGAATTGTCCACATACGATTGCGAGCAAAATACTGCTTTATAAATAATCGCTTTGAGACGAAAAAAGGAAACCAATAAACTGAAAGACTGTTTATTGAAAATTGAAGACTATTATGGGGCGTTGGGAGCAATAAAATGCTCGTAGAGATTCTCGAAATAAGAAAGTATGAAAATAGGCTTGGTGAAAACTTTAGCCTTTTTTTCGATATTTAAATAAATAACTTGCGGAGTAGGTAAAATGAGGTCGTCGTGGTTGAAGTTGAACGCATGGCTAGGTACAACCACCTCCAACGACAACTCGCTAACAACTGATTGGTTTTCAGATTGCTGCTTTTTGCCAGAATTCTCTTGCTTTGGTTTATTGGGCTTATCATGTTTTTGTTGGGGTAGCTGCTTACCAAAAACGCTCGTCAGCATCACCATCGTGAACATCAAAAGTCCAAAAGCACGTGATATGTAGGAGTAATTTTTCATTTAATGAACGCAAAGCTACAAGAATTTCTCGAAATATGTCAAATCTTATGTCAAAAATTCAAAAATGTAGCTTTGGTAAAGTTAATAGTATCACAATGGATTGTCTAATGAATTATTTATAGATTGGCCCTTTAGGTTTTAAACTTCTTCAAATCGACTGGGAGATTGACCGGTAAATTTCTTAAATGCTCGATTGAAGGTAGCTTTTGAATTAAATCCGCATTCGAAAGCTACCGCCAAAATCGTATAGTTTTGATTTTTTGGGAGTTTTATTTGTTTTTTGAACTCTTTTACTCGGTATTCGTTCACAAAATCATTGAAATTTTTACCAAAAGTTGAATTTATCGCCGCCGAAAGTACCGACGTATTGGTTTTTAGTTTCTGAGCCATATCGCTCAAAGAAAGTTCGGGTTCGAGGTAGAGTTTTTCTTCAAGCATCGAATTTTCTATTTTTGTTCTTAACTCTTCAAAGTTATTCTCTTTTGGCTCACTTGTGGCAATTGTGGTTAGTATTTCTTCCTGTAATTTATTCTTTGAGCTATATACCAAACGTAAAGGCTGATACTGTGTAAATCCAGTGATACCAACATAGCAGATAATTAAAACTGTAAACAAATGCCACCACCAATCTTGCTCGAACGGCAAATCACCGAGTAGTTTATCGGCAAGGCCCCAAGCCCATTTGAATATTTCGCCTGCGATTAATAGATAAATAAAATTTCGTAGCCAAACAAAACTAATTGTATCAGTATTAGAAAATTGTGTTTCTGTCCAAATGCGATATTCTTTATAAATTCGAAGCGATTGATAGAAATAATAAACATAAGAAGTGCAAATTGCTATTATATCAAGCCAGCCCAAATAATTGAAAAACGTTGAATTTCTAAAGCTAGATATGACTTCATTTCCCTGCAAGAAAACTACAAAATTGATACTGAAATAGATGAAATATGGCAAATAATGCAGGAAATAAAACGGTTTAAAACGAAAATCTCTGTTTATTTGGGCTTTTAGATAAAAATAAATAGTTGGTGCAAATGCCAAAGAAAAATAGCGTGGAAAGCCATCGAATTTTTCCCACAAAATATTTATTCCCGCAAAGCCGAAGGTATAATCTTGGATTTCCATTGCTAGAAAAAACATCACCCAGCCTAAAAACTTATCAGAAAGACGTTCTTCTTGCCAAGCTCTGCACCAAAGCAAAATGGCAAAAAGTAAAGCCAAAAAATAACCAAATTGTAGCGGAGTGGTGTATATTGACATTTGTCAGGGGATGTTTTTTTGTAAAACAATTTAATTTCTGCTTTGTTAGATTTACATTTTTCGCACTTCTCCATTACCAATAATACCTGACATTGGGTCGATTTTGCCTTGACCAAATTGTATTACGTTATTGTTGCCAGTACCATGGGCAACTAATGAAATCTGCGAATTTACTGTTACATTGCCATTCCCGTAACTTTTTACTTTTGCGGTTTTTGCAATAAGCTTTTGGGCATTTATATTGCCGTTGCCGTTTTTATTGATGTCGAGTTCATCAATATTTCCTTGTAGCGAAACATCGCCGTTTCCATCATTTTCAAACCTAAAATAACGTCCTATAACACCCAAAATAAACAAATTTGTATTTCCTCGATGCTGAATTTCCGATGCTTCGGGCATGCATACTTTGATTTTGATGTGGGTATCTTCCAAATATAGTTTTCCGTTATAGTTTCCTGTCAAACGAATAGTTAATAGACCTTCTTTATTGTCCTTTTTCACCTCTAATCTTGGTTCTAAGTTTTCGTCAATATCGACTTTTATCGAAAATGGTTTTCCGATTTCTACTTCAATTTTTCCGTCAAAATCTTCAAATGAAACTTTATCGAAGTCTTTGAAATCGAAAGTTCGAGAAATAAGTTTTCCAGTGCCTCTTAATGGCCCTTTTTGGGCTAAACTGATGTTGCAAAATAGTTTAAATACAAGGATGAATAAAATTAGCTTTTTCATGTTTATAAATTTTTTCCAAACGCGTAGTTGCGATCTGATGCTACAAAGTTGGGGAAAAATCAAAAGTGAGTCGTTGCATAAGATGATTTGAGTCCTTTCAGATTATAATTCGAGACATTGCACTTACTTACTGCTAATTATTATGTAGTTGTGTAGTCTAATCCTACTTTCAACAATCGTATAATTGGCATTTTAATTAGTTTTTTTTAAATTATTTCACGAAAAGCCATTTTCTTCCCACATTTTAAGTGAGTTAGCCTATAAAAAAACGATAATAATATATTGCCGTTTCATACAAACCACTACATTTGCACACTTTTTTATTAAATATCGTTAAAAATAATGAGCCAAAATCACAAAAACCTTGATAAGGTTACGGCCGCTGGATTGCTTATAACACTTGGTATTATTTTTGGAGATATAGGGACTTCTCCACTCTACGTGATGCAGGCCATTATTGGCAAAGAAAAAATTGATAATGAAATTGTATTTGGTTCGTTATCACTTATTTTCTGGACACTTACATTACAAACCACTCTCAAGTATGTTATTTTGATTTTAAGAGCCGACAATAATGGTGAAGGAGGAATCTTTGCACTTTATGCCCTTGTCAGAAGACACGCAAAATGGTTGGTTGTTCCAGCTATTATTGGCGGAAGTGCTTTGCTTGCTGATGGAATCATTACGCCACCGATTTCTGTTGCTTCAGCTATCGAAGGTTTGCAATTGGTTTATCCAGAAATAGAAACAATACCGATTATCATTAGCATTATAACAGTCTTATTTTTGGTACAGGCTTTTGGAACAAACATTGTTGGAAAAGCTTTTGGACCAATTATGTTTGTTTGGTTTTCTATGCTGGCTATTTTGGGACTTCTGCAAATCGTTAAAAATCCCGTTATATTATCGGCCATTAATCCCTACCATGCTTATCGCCTGCTATTTTTTCACCACGATGGTTTTTGGTTATTGGGTGCAGTATTTTTGTGTACTACTGGAGCAGAAGCACTTTACTCAGATTTAGGTCACTGCGGACGTGGAAATATCCGAATTAGCTGGATTTTTGTAAAAATTTGCTTACTTCTAAATTATTTTGGACAAGGTGTGTGGGCTATTTCTATGCAAGGACAATCTTTAGACGGTCGCAAGCCTTTTTTTCAATTAATGCCCGAATGGTTTTTGTTAATTGGAATTGGTATCGCAACAATGGCAACAATCATTGCCAGCCAAGCCTTGATTACGGGTTCATACACGCTTATTTCAGAAGCTATTCGCCTAACTTTTTGGCCTAAAGTACGTTTGAAATACCCTTCTGACCACAAAGGTCAACTTTATATCCGTAGTATCAACTGGTTACTTTGGGCAGGGTGTGTGGGTGTTGTGCTTTACTTTAAAGAGTCGGCTAATATGGAGGCGGCTTATGGTTTGGCTATTACTCTTACTATGTTAATGACTACAATCTTAGCGGCATATTATCTTTATTCACACCGCTTTAATAAAATATGGATTGTTGCTTTTTTGGTTGTTTATGTAGTAATTGAAGGTGCATTTTTGGCTGCAAATATGCTTAAATTTATGCATGGCGGATGGGTATCGGTAGTTATTGCTTCGGTGATTGCCTTGGTAATGATTATTTGGTATCGTTCCAATATTATAAAAAATCGTCTAACAGAATTTGTAAAATTAGAAAAATACATCGAAGGCTTGAAAGAATTGAGTAATGATGAATCTATTCAAAAATACGCTACACACTTGGTTTATATGAGTAATGCACACCGAGTTTCAGAAATCGAATCGAAAGTGATGTATTCAATTTTTGAGAAACGACCAAAACGTGCCGATATTTATTGGTTTATCCACGTTGATATAACAGATGAACCTTACACAATGAAATATAAGGTCAATATCATTGAGCCAGATGATGTCATTAAGGTAACTTTTAAATTAGGCTTTAGGGTTGAGCAAAAAATCAATCTCTATTTCAGAAAAGTTATTGAAGAAATGGTGAAACGTAAGGAAGTTGACATTAGAAGTCGATACGAATCACTTAACAAACAAAATGTTACTGGTGATTTCCGCTTTGTGGTTTTGGAAAGATATTTATCCAATGAAAACAATCTTCCATTTTGGGAACGTATCACGATGGAAGCATACTTTTTTATAAAAGGCTTTACAAGTTCAGAAGATAAATGGTTTGGCCTTGACACAAGCAACGTGAAAGTGGAGAAAGTTCCATTGATTCTTCGACCGATTGATAACATTACTTTAGAAAGAGAGAATTGATTGATGACATATAATCTGCATTAATTCAAAAAAAGACTTAATTTACAATACTTTTTTGAAATAATGCAGATTATGAATTTTCATAATAGTTTTCAAAACTGAACTTTTTATTCGCTGCCTTAATACCAGCATTTAGTACAAAATGTAGTTGTCAACACGTTTTGTTTTCTTCAACAAAATCATCAACTTATCTTAATTAAACATTCGTTTTTAGTTGATATCTTTGACTTGGTTAATTTCGAAAATTGTTATCGAATCTTTTTTTAAGCAGAACCCATGTCTATTTGAATTATCTTTTGTACTTAAGAAAATCACATCACCTTTTTCGTTGGCCACGCAATCTCTGTTTACAGAAACGGTGTAGTTATCATAATTTATCCCAACCTTTAATTGTTCCGAATCTACTGAGCTTGTCTGATTTTTGAGTTGAAAGTTGTTCGTAAATATTTCATTTCCCTTTGAGCTTGGGGGCTGAAGTTTCTTGTTTTGTGATATTGCAAGCCTTGATCAACATACAATCTATAATGATAGGCAAGATTATTTTTTTCTTTGAAAAAAGCTTAGTTTATTAACAAAGTTAATAATTCGGTGCTAATTTTTGAATAAAATTTTACGACCTTTGTTGCCAAAAATACACTATATAATAAACTCCATGGCAATTTTTTCCCAACATTACCAAGAAGAAATAAAGAAAACCTTTTTATTGGCCCTGCCGATTGTGATTGCCCAGTTGGGCGTGGTCTTGATGGGAGTGACTGATAATATCATGGTAGGGCGATACATTGGAAAAATTGGACTTGGGTCGGCTGGAATTGCAAATTCTATGTCGTTTCTGATTGCTTCTATCGGTATTGGTGGACTTTCGGTGGTTGCACCACTGATTTCTAAGGCAAAAGCCGAGCGTAATGTTCCCGAAATCAATCGGCTTTTTAGGGCAGGAATCAAGGTTTCGCTTTGGTTTAGTTTACTATTGGGTGTGATTGGTTTTATTTGCATTTATTTTTTCGAGACTTTTCGACAATCACCCGAAATCAATGCCCAAGCTCCCGATTTTATGGCGATTATAATTGTTTCGAATGTCTTTATGTTTGTTTTCGCTGCTGCAAAACAACTTTCAGATGGCCTTTCTCGCACCTACGTTGCGATGATGATTACGGTTTTTGGTTTAATTCTCAACCTAATCTTTAACATTGTTCTGATAAATGGCTATTTAGGTTTCCCGAAAATGGGTTTGATTGGCTCGGCGACTTCCACGCTTATCACTCGAATTTTGATGATGTTGGCACTTTTGTATTATTTATTCAATACAAAAACTTTTAAAAAATACATTAATAAAAGATATAAATCACTAAAAACCAACGATTTAGTTGCAATGATTTTTAAAATTGGTGTGCCGAGTGGACTTCAGTTTTTCTTTGAAATTGCCGCGTTTTCGTTGGCTGTGCTCATGATGGGATGGCTCGGCGAAAACCAATTGGCAGCTCACCAAATTGCGATCAATGTCGCCTCGACGACTTACATGATGGCTTCGGGTCTAGGTATTGCAGGTGGAATTAGAGTAGGAGAGGGGCTTGGACTGAAAGACGTGCGTAAAATTAGGTTTTCGGCGAATGTTGCTCTGCTTTTAGTTACAATTTTCATGACTGCCATGATGTTGGTTATTTTAGTCTTTAATCGTTTTCTTGTTGAATTGTATATTGCAGATAAGGAGGTGATTGTAATTGCAATGCGATTAATGATAGTAGCTGCCATTTTCCAATTATCCGATGGTATTCAAGTGGTTTCATTGGGTATTCTGCGTGGAATTTCAGATGTGAATATTCCGACTTGGATTACTATGTTTGCCTATTGGGTTATTTCGTTGCCTTTAGGTTATTTGCTGGCTTTTATTCTCGAAATGGATGCCATGGGTATTTGGTTCGGGCTTTTGGCTGGCTTGACTGTTTCTGCCGTTTTACTAACAGTACGTTTTTATTTTTTGATTAAGAAAATAAAATTGGATCAGCCTAAAATTATTCTTTCGTCTACTTCTTCAACACTAGCTCATTAATTTGCTTCGTTCGTATTATAATATTGATGCCATAGAGGCAGGGCTTGATGAAGCAGGTCGTGGATGTTTAGCTGGGCCAGTAGTTGCTGCGGCAGTTATTTTGCCAAAAGATTACAGGCACGACTGGCTCAATGATTCTAAGCAACTCAATCACCAACAAAGAGAAAAGTTGAGGATAGAAATTGAGCAAGATGCCATAGCTTTTGCCATTGCGGAAGCTTCAAACGAAGAAATTGATAAAATTAATATTCTTAAGGCAAGTTTCTTGGCAATGCACAGAGCGATTGATGGTTTAAATCTTTGCCCCGAACATTTATTGATTGATGGCAATCGTTTTACGCCTTATCCATTAATTCCGCATACTTGCATTGTGAAAGGCGACGCAAAGTTCTTGTCTATCGCCGCGGCCTCAATATTGGCAAAAACGTATCGTGATGATTTAATGGTAAAATTGGCTTATAAATTTCCTCATTATCGTTGGGAGCAAAATGTGGGCTATCCAACGCAATTTCACAAAAAAGCGATAAAAGAGCATGGATTTACGCCCTTTCATCGCCTTACATTTCGTAGCGAAATTAAACCTAAAACTTCAATCCTTTCAAGTAAATAGCATCACTTTTCATGCTTTCGATAGGTCCAACTGGGTATTGCTCTTGTTCAACCAAATAATACTTTATTCCACTATCTTTGGCTGCACGAAGTAAACTTTTATAGTCGATTATTCCAGAGGCAAGGTCGGTTTGCTGTGGTTTTGGGTCTTTTGTTACAAGCTGTTTGATGTGACAAAGCTCGTATCGATTACCATATTGCTTTAAATGTTCAATACTATTTTCTCCTGCTGCTTCGCTCCAACACATATCCAATTCATAACATACGATTGAAGGGTCGGTGTTTTCAAGTAAAATCCTTTGTCCTTTGATTCCATTAGCATTTTGGAAGGAGTAGGCATGATTATGATAACCATAACGTAGGCCATATTTCTTGCAGATTTCACCATTTTTCGTGAATGCTTCCGCTTTTTGTTTCCAAGCATCGGCCGATGGTTGCATTCCGATACCTGGACAAATTACATATTTCAAGCCACCTTCTGCACATTTGGCAATCATTTCTTCGTTGGTATCGGGCAAACCTAAGTGTGTACTTACCATTTTTACACCAATATCGCCCAAATATGCTTTTGCATCCTTTGGAGCCATACCCCAAAATGGGTCTTTCGAGTAGCTTTCAAAATATTCATAACCCATATCAGCCAATTGTTTCATATAGTTTTTAGGGTCTTTTGGAAGCACATCTCGGATACTATAAAGTTGACAACCAAATTGCTTTAAAGTTCCACGAAGTGAGCCTTTTGCTTGCAAATCATTAGTTGCAAATGCCAAAGCGGCCAATGAAGCTGATTGTTTCAAAAAATTTCTGCGATTGATAGTCATTGTCATAATTTAAGGTTGAGTTAAAAAGAGAAAGCAATTTAGTAGATTTATCATAGATAATTGTCAGTTCTGAAAATAAAAATAGCAGCTTATAAATAAGCTGCTATTAAGTATTGGTTTTCAAACCCATTACTATGGAGAAAAGGATAATATTTTTCTTTTATCCTTCAAACAAGCTACCTAAGCCACCCAAAACTGAGCCACTTTCTTTTGTCGCATTTCCACCATAAGGAGAAAGACGTTGAATGAGTTTAGAAATCGGTAATGACTGAATCCATACTTTTCCTGTGCCACGGAGTGTTGCCAAGAAGATACCTTCACCACCAAAAACCATTGATTTTAGACTTCCCGAACGCTCAATGTCAAACTGGAGTTGAGGTTCAAAACCAACAACACAACCAGTATCTATACGAAGTGTTTCGTTATTAAGTTGACGCTCAATTACGACTCCACCCGAGTGAATAAATGCCATGCCATCGCCTTGTAATTTTTCAAGAATGAAGCCTTCGCCACCGAAGAAACCCGCACCGAGTTTTTGATTAAAATGTATCGAAATGCTAGTACCCATTGCAGCACACAAAAATGCATCTTTTTGTACAATGAGGGTGTTACCCATAATTTTTGCTAAATCAACGGCTTTGATTGTGCCCGGGTATGGAGCAGCAAAAGCTACTTTACGTTTGATATTTGATTGGTTGGTGAAGTGAGTCATAAAAATTGACTCGCCCATCAAGACTCTGCTACCCGCTTGCATTAATTTGCCAAAAAGGCTTTGTTGGGGCTGCGAACCATCACCCATTTTGGTTTCAAAAATGATACCGTCTTCCATGAAAAGCATCGAGCCAGCTTCAGCAATAACGGTTTCGTTAGGGTCAAGTTCTATTTCGACGATTTGTATATCTTCGCCAAAGATTTTGTAGTCAATTTCGTGAGAACGCATAGAATAAATTGGGTTTAAATTTGGTGAAACGAAGATAAGGTTTATGCCGAAATCTTTCAAAAAAATTTACATAAATGTAACTATGCAAAGGAAGAAAGGTTATTTTTGAAATATTTTAGTTCTTCAACAACCTTTTTCCTTCAGATTGTATCTAAGAATAAAAACCAAAATACAATGAAGTATATTATAGCTTCTTTCCTTTTAGTTTTTTCGGCTTGTACAAAAGAAGAAGTCAAGGTTGCACAAACACAATTGGCATCAAAAATAGAATTAAGTTTTGATACGGAACTTACGTTTCAAGGAGGTATAAAAATCAAAATCACAAAAGTAGAAGATAGTCGTTGTCCGCAAAATTCTACTTGTATTTGGGTCGGAATGGCAAAGGTTTTCTTTACAATCAGCCAAAAGGGCATCTCAAAGGACTCCTCAGTCAATTTTGAATCAAAGCCCATAAAAACAAGCGTTGATTTTGGTGCTGCGAAATATGAAGTGGAGGTTTCGGACGTGTTTCCTTATCCTAAAGTAGCGACTGAAATCAGTCAAAAAGATTATAAAATATGTGTAACCGTGAAAAAACTGTAGAACAGATTGCTAAACTGTTATTGTCTTTGCAGCATACGTAGAAAATAGGTAAGGGCGAAGTCAGAACTTCGCCCCACAAATTTATGCTTTTGGCTCTTCGGCAGCAGGTGTTTCGGTTGCTACCTTGGCTTTTCCAAATAACTCTTGCAAAAATGCTTTAACCTCAGGAAAACTATCTTTCAATGCCGCAGAAACTTCCGTTTTTAGTTTCTCAAAATATTCTGGAGCTTTATCAATTGCTTGTTCGGCTTCATCTTTAAGCTGCCCAGCTTTTATTTTTAAATCTGCCAAAGCTTTTTCTCCTTCTTCGGTTTGTAAATATTTATTAAGTGCTACGCCCGCCGCTGCTCCGAGTACGAATGTTGCTAAATGTTTTGCGTTGACCATTTTTGTAAATGTTGTTTTATGTGTTTTAGGTCTGAATCTCTGACGAAATTTAGGATTAAATGTATTGAACTTTATTGATTAATAATTAATAATTTTGCCGATTGGTAAATTTTATATGCAGATGGACAAAAACCTAGTTGACTATTACGCAGAGATTCTGTATGATTATCATTTTATGAAACAACCCTTACAAAAAGCTGATGCAATTTTTGTTTTAGGAAGCCACGACCCTAGCGTGGCTGATTATGCCGTAGAATTGTATAAAGAAGGTTGGTCAAATTATATTATTTTTTCCGGAGGAGTGGTTCGTCCAATTGGAGAACTAAGAAATTCTACGCCAAAAACAGAAGCCAATGCTTTTTTTGATATTGCAGTAAAAGCGGGCGTTTCAGCCGAATCAATTATAATTGATAATGATGCCACTAATACGGGCGAGAATTTTTCGTGTACAAGAAAGATTTTGAAAGAAAAAGGGTATCATTTTCAGAACTTTATATTAGTTCAGAAACCTTATATGGTGCGTCGAACTTTTGCAACGGCCATGGTTCAATTTGCTGAGTTTAAGTTCATTTCAACTGCCAAACCAGATTCTTATGCTCAATACATTGCTCGGTGTGCCGAAAATAATATTAGCAAAGAAAGAGTAATCAGTAACATGACGGGCGATTTACAACGCCTGAAAATTTATCCAGAAAAAGGATTCTTGGTTGTGATGGAAATTCCAGAAAATGTTTGGGATGCTTACAATAAGCTAATTGAAATAGGTTTTGATGGGCGAATGGCTAATTAGTTAGATTTTTACATAAAAGTTTGATATTTAGTATTTTAGCGATAGTGTTAATAAAAAATACATTTAATTCATCCAAAAATCTTTTCAACTATGACAACCTACACATTCTTATTACTACAACTTATAGTATTTACAGGTCTTGGTCAAAACGAAAATCTTTCAATTAAAGGTGATAATGATGTTTGTGCAGGGGCTAAAGCATCTTACAGTTATACAATTTCAGATAAGAGCATAAAATTTAAAGATTGGGTTTTACCAGAGGGGGCTGAAAAATTATCTGAAAATAAAAACAAAATTACTGTAAAGTTTGCTAAAAATGGAAAGTACGAACTCAAAGCCATTTTTATTTCGGAAGATAATGCCCTTAGTAGTCAAACATTTAAGGTAATGGTGCGTGAGCAACCAAAAATTAGCATTGCAGGATTAGACAGAGTTTATTCAAAATCGGATAATGTTTTTGAAGCAAGTCAAAATTCAGATGGCGATATCTTTACTTGGTCGGTTTATCTTTCACAAGGAGGCACTAACCTATTACATGGAAACTTGGGTGTTACTGCGAAAAATTTTGAAGATGCAGTAATGTTTTCTTATCCGAACAAATCGTCAATTATGCTTGATTTTAGAAGACCAGGCATTTACGAATTAAAAGTTTTCAATAAAGGTAAAAATGGTTGCGAAAGCCCAGTTCAAACAAAAATAATTAAAGCCTACCTAGCACCAGAAAATAGAGTTTTGAAAACAAATATGCCTTAATACTGCCCGGTAGCAAGCATTACAAGTGTACATGCTTCAATCGGTTCGATACCTTTTTCAGTCAGAAAATCCTCAAATGCAGGATTTTCTGTACCGGGATTGAAAATCACTCTCCGAGGATTTAAGTTGGCCACGTAATCAAAATATTCCCTTTGCCTTTGTGGATTCACGTAAAGCGTAACCGTATCTATATTTTCAAATTTATCTTTTTCGGTATTTATTTCTTTTCCAGCAACAATCCCTTCTTTTATACCCAAAAGTTCAATCTCATGCTTGTGGCTCACTAATTTATTAGCTGCCAAAAAAGAATATCTACTTGGGTCGGTTGATGCACCGATTATTAATGTTTTCTTTGCCATTTTTCAGATTGTTTCTGCTCTGAAAATCTTATTTTCTGAAAATTAGTTCAACCCAACAGCGAATGCCAAAAATAGAAAGTTGCATATCCCCTCCAACCTTTCCATTTTTCGGCCATTTTGTTCAATTCACTAATAGTTGGCTTTGCCATTAAGCCATATTGTGTTTTCACAGCATTGTGTAAGCCAACATCTTCCACAGGAAAAGCATCATAGTTTTTTAGACTTTTCATCATAGAATAATTAGCCGTCCAGTTTCCTACCCCCTTAATTTTTACTAATTCTTTTTTCACCTCCTCGAATGATAATTTTTTCAAAACTTCTTGGGATAAATTTCCTTCAGCAAACTCACGTGATACATTTAATATATATTGTGCTTTATTTCTACTAAATTGTAATGGCTGAAGATCTTCAAGAGTCAAACCAGCCAATCTTTCAGGAGTGGGCAAGGCATAAAAGGCTTCATTGTTATAAAAATGTTTTTGACCGAAATTCTGAACTAGCTTTTCTTTCAGCGAATAGGCAAAATTTAGATTAATCTGCTGACCAATAATCGACCATACCAAAGATTCAAATAGATCTGGCATTCCAATCATACGGAGTCCATAAAACTTTTGGCAAAGCGAAGCTAAAATTTCATCATTTTGAGCAGTTTCATAAAAAAAATGAAGATTCGCCTTCAAATCAAGCCAATCTGAGACATAATCTTTGACAAAATCAATAATTTTTTGGCCTTGATTTTCAGAATGGATTGATATTTGCAAGTGTTTAGTGAATGATATAGAGAATAAAACGAGCGAATTTTCAAATGAGATAACTTTAAAAATCTCATTATTTTTTATAGTATGCAGGCATTCCTTTTCATTCCGAGAAAGAAACCTAAGAGTTTGTTCAAAATTAAACGCCTTTGGAGTTAATATTTCGATCATTTGAAGGAGGAAATTAGGTCAGAATGCAATCTATGCGAAATATTTTTTAAAAAAAATTCAAATTTTTATAAAACGTTTAATTTTGTTTTAATGCCACAAAAACAGAAGTTTATGCCTTATAATTTGCAACAAAAGAGCTTATACTTTACCTTTGTGTCGTTTATAAGTAAAAAGTTTATTTCAGCTAAGTACAAAATACATACGTTCCACATATTTAAAATTCTTGCTAAAATACCATTCTAAAGTCATCAGTATACGTTGATTTTAGAATGGTTTTTTGTTATAAAATGCTTATAGTTAAGTAATTATGTTTCTATTTAAAATAATTCTAAATTACTATAAGCTATAAAAAAAATAACAAAACCTATTTGATAGAAAACAATAGTAGCGTAGTTTTGCAGTCTGAAAAAGTAGGAATACTACATTATATAAATATGATTCGTAAATTTTATAAGTCAATTTTAGCTCTTTCTGTTGCTGTAAGCATTTCTATTGGTTATGTAGCGGCACAAGACAGTACTTCTATTGCATCTGCTGCACCTGCTGGTGGCGGCGATGTAGCAAAAGGAGAAGGGTTGTTTAAGAATAATTGTGCACAATGCCATGCTGTTACGGCAGAAGTTGTTGTTGGCCCTGGTTTGGCAGGAATCGAAGAGCGTAGAGATTATGCTTGGTTGAAGAATTGGATAAACAATCCGATGGGTGTTATTGGAAGTGGCGATAAATATGCCAATGAACTTTACTTAAAGTACAACAAAACTCAAATGACTGCTTTTGCTGCATTTGGTGACGAAGAGGTAAAGTCTATTTTAGCTTATGTTAAGTCTGCTAGTACACCGGTTGCTACTGCACCAGTTGCAGGGGCAGTCGCTACTACACCAGCCGAAACAGGTGGTGGTACATTTATCAATGTTATATTGGTAGCATTGTTAGTAATCATGGGCCTTGTTTTGGTAGCATTACTAGGTATCTTACAATTATTAAATAGATTGTCAGGTGCCGATGCAGGTGCGGCAGATACCTCTCTTTCATTTGGAGAAAAACTTCAAGCAAGCTTCAAAAACATTGCGGCAAACAAAACCGTTCGTTCGGCAATTGTATGGGCATTTATCTTGCTTGCAACAAAAGCTACTTTCGATGGAATGTACGGAATTGGTGTTCACCAAGGATACGCTCCAAAACAACCAATTGCTTTCTCTCACAAATTGCACGCTGGCGAAATGAAAATCAACTGTGCTTACTGTCACACAGGTGTATACAAAGGAAAACAATCGGGTATTCCTTCAGCCAATATCTGTATGAATTGTCACAATGCAATCAAGCGTGAGTCTCCAGAAATACAAAAAATTTATACGGCAATCGAAACTAATAAGCCAATTGAGTGGGTACGTGTACACAATTTGCCTGACTTAGCTTACTTTAACCACGCACAACATACAAATGTTGGTGGTTTAGAGTGTAAAAACTGTCACGGAGAAATTGAAAAGATGGAGGTTGTACAACAACGTTCAAGCCTTACAATGGGCTGGTGTATTGATTGTCACCGTAAATCAGAGGTGAATGGCAAAGATAATGGCTATTATGCTAAATTAATGGAAGCTCACAGTGCAGTAAGCAAAGGAGCAATGAAAGTACAGGATAACGGTGGATTAGAGTGTGCTAAATGCCATTATTAATACCCAAGTTTTATAAAAAGAAATTAAGTTTTTACAGAAAAAAATAAAGTCCCTTCGGGATTTAGGGTTATATGGAAAACACTAATAAAAAGTATTGGAAAGGGGTTGAGGAGTTGAAAAACGACATTGGGTTTGTACAAAATGCCAATCGTGAATTTAATTTAGATGACATCGAAACTGTCGAGCCAACTCATCGCCGTGACTTCTTGAAAGTGTTAGGCTTTAGTGTGGCGGCGGTATCATTGGCTGCTTGTGATGCTCCAGTTCGTAAGGCTATTCCTTACTTAAATAAACCAGAGAGTGTAGAGCCAGGCATTCCAAACTGGTACGCATCTACTTTCTCAGAAGGTGGAGATTATTGCAGCATCTTAGTAAAAACACGTGAAGGTCGTCCTGTTAAGATAGAAGGAAACAAACTTTCATCTATCACAAAAGGTGCAGTAAACGCAAGAGTACACGCTTCAGTACTGAGTTTGTATGACAATGAAAAATTGAAAGCACCTAAAAAAGGTAGTTCAGATATAAAATGGGAAGAATTAGATAAGGAGGTCATCGCAGCACTTGCTAAAGGTGGAAATATCCGTATCGTAACAAATTCAATACTTTCTCCCACAACAAAAAAGGTAGTTGCTGATTTCGCTGCAAAATACCCTTCAACAAAGCACATTACGTATGATGCAAATTCATCTTACGCTATTGTGCAAGCGAATGCTGAATCTTTCGGTCAAGCAGTTATTCCTTCTTACGATTTCAGCAAAGCAAACGTAATCGTTGGTATCAATGCCGATTTCTTAGGAACTTGGATTGCTCCAAACACATTTGCAGGTCAATGGGCTGTTACTCGTAAATTGAGAAGTGGTAAAAATGGCAAGAACACAATGTCTCGTCACTACCAATTTGAAACTGGTTTGACAATCACAGGTGCTTCGGCCGATTATAGAGGAATGATAAAACCTTCACAGGAGGGTGCTGTTGCCATTGCATTATACAATAAAGTTGCTGCTGCTTTAGGTGGAAAGGCTGTTTCTGCTGTTGCGGTAGAAACGCAAAATATAGATAAGTGTGCAAAAGACCTTATTGCTGCCAAAGGTGCTGCTTTAGTAGTATCAGGCTCAAACAACCCTGCGGTACAGACGATTGTTAATGCTATCAATAGCTTACTGGGTAGCTACGGAACAACGATTGATTTAGGCACTCCAGTAAATTATCGTCAAGGTAACGATGCAGAAATGACAGCTTTCATCAATGAAGTAAAAGCTGGACAAGTTAGCACAGCAATTTTCTTATCAAATCCAGTTTATGACCACGCAAGAGGTGCTGAACTTGGGGAAGCATTATCGAAAGTTGCTACCACCATCTCATTTGCAGACCGTGCAGACGAAACGGCTTCAAAATGTAAATACATCGCTCCGGCCCCTCATTACTTAGAGTCATGGAATGATGCAGAACCTAAAAAAGGTTTTTACTCACTTACACAGCCAACAATTTCTTTGATTTTTGATACTCGTCAACCACAATCAAGTTTATTGACTTGGGCAGGTTTGAATGCAGACTATCAAGCATATTTGAAATCAAACTGGAATAGCACTATCCTAAGCGGAAAGTCTTGGGTACAAGCCTTACATGATGGTGTTTACGAGCCAATAGCTGAAGCAATCGTATCAGTTGCAGTTTTTGCAGGAAACGTTGATGTAGCTGCAGCTACAATTGCTCAAGTGAAAGGTGCAGGTATTGAAGTTTCTATTTACGAATCAATAGCTATTGGAACAGGTTTACAGGCAAACAACCCATGGTTGCAAGAATTGCCAGACCCAATTTCTAAAGTTACTTGGGAAAATGTAGTTGCGGTTTCACAGAAAACTGCTACTGATTTAGGTATCGCACAAGGAGATATTGTTAATTTGACAGTAGGTGGCAAAAAAGTAGTAGGTACGAGTACAGATTTGGAAGGTGGAATTCCTGTATTAATTCAACCAGGTCAGGCAAACGGTACAATTTCAATAGCTTTAGGTTATGGTCGTACTGCCGCGGGAAAATCAGGAAATACTGGAGCAAACACTTATCCTTTGGTTGCTAATGGGCAATATTGGGCAAACGATGCAAAAATAGAAAAAATAAAAGACGGATATACATTAGCACAAACACAAACTCACAGTACTGTAATGGGTCGCCAAGCAGTTGTACAAGAGTCTGTTTTAGGCGAATACGTTAAAGATGTTAAAGCAGGACGTTTCGAACCAAAAATCGAAACTTCGGAAGGCGAGAAAAAACCATATCAAATCACACTTTGGAATGGTCACGAAAAGAAAAACCATAGCTGGGGAATGGTTATTGACTTAAATAGCTGTACAGGTTGTGGTTCGTGTTTGGTAAGTTGCCAAGCAGAAAATAATGTTTCAGTAGTTGGTAAAGCTGAGGTTGCACGTGCAAGAGAGATGCACTGGATTCGTATTGACCGCTATTATAGCTCAGAAATGAGTCATGATGAGGCTCTCGCTGAAAAAGGTATCATTGGTGGTTACAGAGAATTAGAAATTGCCGCTGAAAACCCAGAGGTTGTATTCCAACCAATGATGTGTCAGCACTGTTCGAATGCACCTTGTGAAACTGTTTGTCCAGTATTGGCTACTACTCACAGCTCGGAAGGCTTAAACCAAATGACTTATAACCGTTGTATCGGTACTCGTTATTGTGCCAACAACTGTCCATATAAAGTACGTCGTTTCAATTGGTTCAAATATTTTGAAAACGATAACTTTGATTTCCACATGAACAACGACTTAGGTCGTATGGTATTAAATCCTGACGTAACCGTTCGTTCGCGTGGTGTGATTGAGAAATGTTCAATGTGTGTGCAACGAATTCAAGCGGGCAAATTGACAGCTAAAAAAGAACGTCGTCGCCCGGTAGATGGAGAAATTCAAACAGCTTGCTCACAATCATGTCCAACAAATGCAATCACATTTGGCGATATGCTTGATAACGAATCAGAAGTGTCGAAAATTTTAGCTGTTGAGAAAGAAGGCCGTGCTTTCCACGTATTGGAAGAAATCAACGTTCAACCACAGTTGAACTACTTGACAAAAATCCGTAACAAGGATGGCGTTGCAAAAGTAGCTCATGCTGAAAAGAAAGAAGCACATCATTCATAATTAGAAAGATTGCTTTGAAATTTAAATAGAAAATTAAAAATAAATATCTCAAAAAAATAAAACTATGCACGTAGTTTCACCAATAAGAGAAACTTTGGTATTAAATGGTAAAACTTACCATGACGTAACTGAAGATATTTGTAAGCAGGTTGAGGGAAAACCAACCAAAGAATGGAAAATCGTTTTCGGAATATCAGTATTAGTACTTCTTTATGGTGCTGCTTGGGTATTTTGGACATGGTGGGAAGGTCTTGGAGTATGGGGACTTAACAAAACAGTAGGTTGGGCGTGGGACATTACCAACTTCGTATGGTGGGTAGGTATTGGTCACGCTGGTACGCTTATTTCTGCAGTATTATTATTATTCCGTCAGAAATGGAGAACATCAATAAACAGAGCTGCTGAAGCAATGACCATTTTTGCAGTAATTTGTGCGGCGTCATTTATCGTAATGCACATGGGCCGTCCTTGGTTAGCTTATTTTGCTCTTCCATTACCAAATACCTTTGGTTCTTTATGGGTAAACTTCAATTCTCCATTGGTTTGGGACGTTTTTGCAATCTCAACATATTTCTCAGTATCATGTTTATTCTGGTACATTGGTTTGATTCCTGATTTAGCAACAATTCGTGACCGTGCAACTGGTACTCGTAAGAAAGTTTATGGTGCTTTAGCTCTCGGTTGGACTGGTGGAGCAAGAGCTTGGGCAAGATACGAAGATGTTTCTTTGATTTTGGCTGGCTTATCAACACCACTTGTACTTTCAGTACACACCATTGTATCATTTGACTTTGCAACGTCTGTAATTCCTGGATGGCATACAACAATTTTTCCTCCATATTTCGTTGCAGGTGCTATCTTCTCTGGTTTTGCTATGGTTCAAAATTTGATGTTGGTAACAAGAGTCGTGTACAAACTTGAAGACTATGTAACACTTGAACATATTTCTTTGATGAATAAAATCATCACTCTGACTGGTTCGGTTGTAGGTATCGCTTATATCACAGAATTCTTTATTGCAGCTTATTCTGGTGTAGAATATGAGCAATATGCTTTCATTAATCGTGCAACTGGTCCACTTTGGTGGTCATATTGGGCAATGATGACATGTAACGTACTTTCTCCACAATTATTCTGGTTCAAAAAAGTTCGTGAAAACATCCTTGTTTCATTCGTAATGGCTGTTGTGGTAAATATTGGAATGTGGTTTGAACGCTTTGTAATTATCGTAACATCGTTACATCGTGATTATTTACCATCAAGCTGGACATATTTTACTCCACGCATGGGTGACATTTCTGACTATATATTTTCTTTTGGATTTTTCTTTACAGCATTTTTCTTGTTTTCTAAATTTTTGCCTGTTATTAATATGGCGGAGGTAAAATCTGTATTGAAATCATCATCTGAAAAATACCCGGAGAAAAAGAAAGTAACAGCGTAATTAAAGTTTTTACCATTATATAAGTAGTTGATTATAAATAATTTAGATTAATTTATCATTCAACATTCAACATTTATCATTACTTAAATGGCAGATAGCAAATATTTAGTAGGAGTTTTTGACGATGGCGATGAGTTATTACACGCAGTTGAAGACATAAGACACCAAGGTGTTAAAATTCATGAAGCATATACGCCTTTCGCTATCCATGGACTTGATAAAGCTTTAGGTTATAGCTTTCCAAGAATGGGTGTTGCAGCATTCTTGTTCGGTATCACAGGTACGCTTTGTGCATTGTTGCTAACATTCTGGACAATGGGTGTTGATTGGCCAATTAATGTTGGTGGAAAAAACTTTTTTCCTTTCCCAACCAATATTCCAATTGTATTTGAACTAACCGTCCTTTTAGCGGCATTTGGTATGTCATTTACTTTCTTTTTTATGGAAGATTTAGGTCCAACATCTAAGCCAATTATATTTGACGTAAGAAGTACTGATGATAAATTTGTTGTTGCAATTGACCTTGCTAAAAATAAATTGTCAGAAACTGAAATTTCAAAATTATTGAAAGAATCAGGTGCTTCAGAAGTAAATGTGAAAGAAGTATAACATTTATCTGTTTATCAATTCAAAGAATTTAAAAATGAAGGTTTCATTAAAAAATATTTCGCTCGCATTATCAATCGTAACTTTTTCTACGGTTGTATTGACATCTTGTAGCGATAATAATAGTACAGGTTGGGAATTTGCTCCAAATATGTACAATTCTCGTGCGTACGAACCGTTGACACAATGGCGTAAAAATATTATCAATGCAGATGGTAAAGATATGCGTTCGCCAGTGGCTGGAACAATTTCTCGTGCGAATTATCAAACTTCTTTCTTGCAAGATGATAGCACAGTAGTAAATGATTTGATGGTATATAATTTGCCAAAAGATAGTATTGCAGTGGCTGAAGTTACATTGAAGAACCCGATTCCATGGTCAGATAAGGCTGAAGAAGAAGGGAAAGTGCTTTATGAGAGAAACTGTTTACATTGTCACGGTGAAAAAGGTGCGGGTGATGGTGCTGTAGGTAAGGTATATAAAGGAGTTCCGAACTATGCGTCTGATGCTTATAAAAATATGAACGATGGTCATATTTTCCACGTAATTACTTATGGAAAGGGTCGTATGTGGTCTCATGCTTCTCAAGTAAACCCAGAAGAGCGATGGAAAATCGTTCATTACGTACACAGATTGCAATTAGGTAACTAATATTATAAATGCTATCCGTCATCAAGTGCGTTAACCCTTTTTGGCAAAGTATAAAGATATTTATTTATTAACACCCTTTAAGTAAAAGGGTTCAAATTTAAAGAAAATGGCTCATAGTACTCACGAAATTCCTTCTACAGAAGAAAGATTTGAGTTTAAATCTGAAACCAAACGTAATCTTATTATTGCGGCTCTTATTGGCGTTGTAATGGTAGCAATTGGTTCATTCTTATTATCAAAAGGCTGGTCAATAGGTGTTTGGGAATCTCATGGCGGCGAACACGCTGCCGCAGGTCACGAAGTCGCAGGGCATGCAGAACATGGTGGTGAACACGGTGCAACATTATTTGCGAGGATTATCGCTAATATTTGGATGAATAGTGTTTATTTTCTTGGAATTTCAGTAGTTGGAGCATTTTTTATTGCTTATAACTATATTGCTAAAGCAGGTTGGTCTTCATCAATCAAACGTGTAGCTGAAGCAATGCCATCTTTCGTTATTGTTCCAGGCGTAATTTTGATTATTTTGATGGCTCTTCCATCAACACGTCATATTGTGATGCATTGGACACATGATGGAATAATGGACCCAGCAAGCGAACATTATGATAAAATTATTGCTGGAAAAGCATGGTATCTGAATTTGCCTTTCTATTTTGTACGCTTAATCGCTTACGTAACAGTATGGTATTTGGGCTGGAAAGCAATCCGTAAATACTCTTTATTAGAAGATGAAATGGGGGGCCTTGAAAACTACTACAAAGGTCGTAATGCTTCAAAATTGTTTATGGTATTTTTTGCTGTAACAGCTTCTACATCTGCATGGGACTTATCAATGGTTATTGATACACATTGGTTCTCAACAATGTTTGGATGGTACCATTTAGCAAGCTGGCACGTGGCTGGTTTGGCAACAATGATGTTGACAATTTTATTGTTGAAAGACCAAGGATATTTAAAAATTGTTAATGAAAGTCATTTGCATGATTTAGGTAAATTTATTTTTGGCTTCTCAGTATTCTGGACTTACGTATGGTTTTCGCAATATTTATTAATATTTTATGCTAACTTACCTGAAGAAACAATTTATTTCCGTGAGCGTTTCACAGGTTTCCAAGGCAGGTATTGGTGGCCGTTTCATATAAGTTTAGTTTTAAATTTCTTCTTCCCATTCTTAATTTTGATGGCTAGAAACTCAAAAAGAAGACCAACATTCTTGAAATTAGGTAGCGTATCGGTAATAATTGGTCACTGGTTTGATTTCTACCAAATGCACATGCCTGGTATTGCTAAGGACCAAGGTGGAATTGGAATTATTGAATGGGGAACAACCTTAACATTTGCTTCATTGTTTATCTATTTTGTAGCAAATGAATTATCTAAAGCAAACTTATATCCTAAAAATCACCCATTCCTAGAAGAAAGTATGCACCACGATATTTAATTTTTTAAACATTTTCGTTGAACATTCTTTTTTATATACAAGGGTTAAAGTATTCAAACTTGTAAATTATTTAGTAACATGACATTATTGATTGTAGCTTTAGCAATTGTGTTCATTGTTCTTACCGTACTGGTAATATCAAAAACACAGACTCTATTGAAAGGAGTTAAAGGAGAAACTGAACAGAATGATGATGTGGTAGATAGTGCCAATAATATTAACGCAGTTGGGCTATTCATCTTCTGGATTTTGAGTATTATCGGCATGGTTTGGTCATTTCTTCATGCTAAGAAAGATTTCTTAATGGCATTTGGCGATATTCCATCTGCTTCTTCAGTACATGGAAAGGAAACTGACTTTTGGTTTTGGTTTGGAATGGCTGTAGTAACTGTTTCGTTTGTAATTGTGAACTCTGTATTGTTTTACTTTCCATTAAAATACAGATATAACAAAAACAGAAAGGCACATTTTTACCCTCATAATAACACACTTGAAATTGTTTGGACATTAGTACCTGCTGTTATTATGGCTGGTTTAGTATTTACTGGGCTACGTGTTTGGAATAAAGTAATGTCTGATGCTCCGAAAGATGCTGAAATTATTGAAATCATGGGAAAGCAATTCGGCTGGCAGGTTAGATACGGTGGAGTTGAAAACGGTAAATTAGGAAATTATAACTATAAGTTAATTGATGATGCCGCAGGAAATGAATTTGGTTTAGATTTTACTGATGAAAATTCATTTGATGATTTTACAAATAGTTCTGAATTGCATATCCCTAAAGGAAAACCAGTATTATTGAAAATTAGAGCTAGAGATGTATTGCATAGTGTATTCATCCCTCACATGAGAGTAAAAATGGATGCGGTACCGGGTATGCCAACAAAGTTTTGGTTCATTGCAGACAAAAGCACTGCTGATATGAAAGCCGAGCTTGGAAATCCAGACTTTAAGTATGAAATCGCTTGTACAGAGGTTTGTGGAAGAAGTCATTTTGCTATGAGATTAATCTTGGTAGTAGATGAGCCTGCTGATTACGAAAAATGGAAAAAGGAACAAAAATCATTGTTAGCTTCAAATCCAGATTTTCTAGAGAAAGTTCCTGCAAGTTTAAAAGCTAAGGCAATGAAATATTTTCCGACAGAAGCGTCTTCAGATACTACAACTGCATCAGCAATTTCAAGTTTACCAACAGTTACATCATTAAAATAAGAATTCAATCTAAATTATTTAAACTAATAATATAAAAATGGCAGCAGTAGCACACGCAGATACGCATGTTCACGGACATGATGAAGCACATGAGCACCACGAGCCACAGAGTTTTATAAAAAAATATATATTCTCTGAGGACCATAAGGTAATTGCCAAGCAATATTTAATTTCGGGTATTGTATGGGCTTTAATTGGAGGTTTTTTATCATTGGTGTTCCGTTTACAGTTAGGATATCCAGGAATTGATTTAGGATGGTTAAAACCTATTTTGGGTGAAAGATGGTTTGACGAAACAGGGAAATTAGACCCGAATTACTACATTGCACTTGTTACAATGCATGGAACTATCATGGTTTTCTTTGTATTAACTGCTGGTTTAAGTGGTACTTTTTCTAACTTTTTGATTCCATTACAAATCGGAGCAAGAGATATGGCATCAGGATTTATTAATATGTTATCATATTGGTTCTTCTTCCTGTCGAGCGTTATTATGTTTTGTTCATTGTTCGTGCAAGATGGACCTGCCGGTGGTGGTTGGGTAGTTTATCCACCATTGAGTGCTTTACCAGATGCAGCTCCAGGTTCGGGTACTGGTATGACGATGTGGTTAGTTAGTATGGCAATTTTTATTGTTTCAAGTTTATTAGGTAGTATAAATTACGTAACTACAGTAATAAATTTGCGTACAAGAGGTATGACATTTGATAAAATGCCTTTGACTATTTGGGCGTTTACATTTACTGCCATTTTGGGTATTTTATCGTTCCCGGTTTTATTGTCAGCTGCTTTATTATTGATTTTTGACCGTAGCTTTGGTACAAGTTTCTATTTGTCAGACATTTACATTAACGGACAAGCTCTTCCAAATCAAGGCGGTAGTCCGATTTTGTTCCAACACTTATTCTGGTTTTTAGGTCATCCAGAGGTGTATATCGTAATCTTACCTGCATTGGGTATGACATCTGAAATTATTGCTACAAATGCAAGAAAACCAATCTTTGGTTACAAAGCCATGATTTTCTCAATGCTTGGTATCATGTTTTTAGCGTTTATTGTATGGGCTCACCACATGTTTATGACAGGTATGAATCCTTTCTTAGGTTCAGTATTTACGCTTTTAACTTTGATTATTGCAGTACCATCTGCAGTAAAAGCATTTAATTATATTACGACACTTTGGAGAGGTAATATAATCTTTACGCCTGCCATGTTATTTTCAATTGGTTTAGTTTCGTTTTTCGTTTCAGGTGGTGTAACTGGTATTATTTTAGGTAATAGTGCATTAGATATACAATTACACGATACTTATTTTGTAGTTGCTCACTTCCACCTAGTAATGGGTTCGGCAGCTTTCTTTGGAATGGTTGCAGGTGTTTATCACTGGTTTCCTAAAATGTTTGGACGTATGATGAATTCAACATTAGGATATATACACTTCTGGATAACATTTGCTGGGGTCTATCTCGTTTTCTTCCCTCAGCACTATTTAGGTATTGCAGGTTTCCCAAGAAGATATTATGCCTACACTGGATTTGACTTTACAAATAAGTACCAAGATTTAGCTCAACTAAGTACTATTGCAGCGATAGTAGTATTTGCAGCAAATATAATTTTCTTGTACAACTTCTTTTATTCTATTTTCTGGGGTAAGAAAGCACCTCAAAACCCTTGGAAATCTAATACTTTGGAGTGGACAACTCCAATAAATGTAGGTCACGGAAACTGGGTAGGAGAAATTCCAGCAGTATATCGTTGGCCATATGATTACAGCAAACCAGGTGCTGCCGATGATTTTATTCCTCAAAACGTTCCATTCTCTGCTACATCAGAATCAAATTTCCCGTATGAGAATGAGTTGATTAGTGAAGAGAAAGAAATCGAAGGAATCAAGTTTGATTATAGCATTCCAGATTGATAAAATTATAAACGATTCACAATTGCAAGGTTGTGAATCGTTGATTCAAACCGATTATGACACACGGTAAAGTATTTAGAAAGCTTGGTTTTTGGACGATTGGTGCGATTTACTTTCTAATTTTAATCGGTGGAATAGTAAGAGCGACGGGTTCGGGTATGGGTTGTCCAGACTGGCCTAAATGTTTTGGCACTTGGGTTCCTCCAACAGATATTTCGCAGCTTCCAAGTAATTATAAAGAAATTTATGGTGAAAAACTCAAGGGTGAAGTAGAATTCAATGTCACCAAAACATGGATTGAATATGTCAATCGTTTAGTAGGAGTTGCGATTGGTTTTTTAGTTTTTGGATCTTTTGTGAGTTCGTTCATTAGTTTTAGAAAAAAAGACAAGACTATTGTCTTTTTGAGTTTATTGGCAACAATTTTAGTAGCATTTGAAGGTTGGTTAGGCTCAAAAGTAGTTTCGAGCGAATTACATCCTGTTATGATTACTTTGCACATGATTCTTTCATTAATTATTGTGCTTATTCTATTATATGCAGTTGCTCGTTCATATAATTATGTTATTAAAGTTGAAGAGCTTGTAGATAAAAGTTCGTTGAGTTTTTTGGTTTCAGCAGCGATTTTTCTAACAATTGGCCAAGTTCTTTTGGGAACACAGGTTCGTGAGGTTGTTGACAAAGTTGCTAATGCAATGGGGGATGTTTTGCGAAATGAATGGACGGCTAATTTAGGTGGAAAGTTTCAAATGCACGCTTACTTTTCGATTCTTATTGTATTTATTAATTTCTTAATTTTTTATAAAATTAAGAAATCAGTAGTTGAAAAAGGCTTGTTGTCTAAATTTGCCAATGCGTTGTTAATTACAATTGGAATTGAACTGCTTTCCGGGCTGTCATTAGCTTATTTAGGCTTTCCAAGATTAATGCAACCTATACACCTAACGCTCGGAACCTTAGCAATTGGTATCCAATTTGTTATATTTTTATTTATTAATAAGGAAAGAGTTTTCAGAAGCAATACTTCACAAGAATAAATGAATATAATAGTGTCAGAAAATATTTTTGCACAGAAGTTTAGGGCTTTTTTTGACTTAACAAAGTTTAGATTATCATCGACTGTTGTTTTTTCGTCAGCAATAGGATTTACCTTGGCTTCTGATAAGATAGTTTGGACAAAGCTTATTTTATTTTCAATAGCAGCTTTTGCAACAACTGCGTCAGCTAATATAATTAACCAAATTATTGAAAGAAATCTTGATAAGTTGATGACTCGAACAGAGAATCGTCCGATACCAAGTGGCAGATTATCAGTAAAAGAAGCAGCAGTTTTTGGATGGATTATGGCTGCTATTGCAATGTATATTTTATTCTATGAATTTAATTACAAAGCAGGACTTTTAGCACTTTTATCAATGGTTTTGTATGGTTTTGTATATACACCATTGAAAAGAGTTGGGCCGATAGCGGTAGCAGTAGGTGCCTTGCCTGGGGCTTTTCCTCCGATGATTGGTTGGGTGGCAGCAGTAAACCACTTTGGACTTGAGCCAGGTATCTTATTTGCGATACAGTTTTTTTGGCAATTTCCACATTTTTGGGCAATTGCTTGGGTATTGAACGACGATTATACGAATGCTGGATTTAGGTTATTACCATCAAGTGGTGGACAAAATCTTAATTCGGCTATTCAGATAATGATTTACACGCTATTTTTATTGCCACTTTGCTGGGTTCCTTTTTATTTAGGTATGACAGGTATTAATTCGGCAGTAATAGCAATGGTGTTTGGTGTCTTGTTTTTAGCACAAACATTTCATTTGATGCGTAAGGTTGATAGAAAAGCAGCTTTACAATTGATGTTCGGTTCATTTATTTATTTACCAGTTGTACAAATAGCCTACTTACTGGATAAATTATAAAACCACTCATATTTACTTTAGCATTGCTTGAGTAAATAATTCAACGACAAACATTATGGGTAATAAATCAAGTAAAAACAACAATACAGTATCTACTATTGGGGTTCAAGAGCCAGCTCAGGTACTATCAGTAAATAAGTGGAAGTTTATAATTTGGCTGTTTATTATCACAATTGTGATGCTATTTGCTTCTCAAACGAGTGCCTATTTAGTAAGAAGAGCAGAGGGTAATTGGGCGGAGTTTGACATTCCTACTATTTTTTGGGTAAGTACATTGATTTTAATTATTAGTAGTGCTACAATGCACCTATCTTTGAAAGCTGCTAAAAGTAATGACAATACAAAACTTAAAACGTTTGTAGCAATTACAGCTTTTTTAGGACTTGTATTTTTAGTGATGCAATATTTAGGTTGGCAAAATTTGCAACAGCAAGGTGTTTTTTTGAAAGGAAATCCTTCAGGTTCTTTCTTTTATATTTTTACGGGCTTACACATGGCTCATTTAGTTCTTGGACTTGCTATTTTGATTGCTACATTTTTAATGGCATTCAAAATGAAGTTAGATGCTGACAACACTATTTTAGTTGAAGTTTGTGCTACATCTTGGCATTTCTTAGATATACTTTGGCTATATTTGTTCGTATTTTTATTGTATTTTAGATAATATTTACTTTTTGACTATTTTTGGGTCAAAATTAATTGAAACTGTTAACCAAAGCGGCAAACCGCTAATAATTGTAAGTTATGGCAAGTGCAAATACCTCTACGACCGCAGAACATTTATTTTGGAAAGGTGGCGTGCAACCAATGAAAGTTGGCTATGGAAAATTGATGATGTGGATATTCTTATTATCCGATACATTTACTTTTTCAGCCTTATTAATTTCTTATGGCTTAGTTCGTTATAGTTTTCCAACATTTGAAGGATTACGTAAAAACTTTGAATTCTCTACTACTTGGTGGCCAATACCTGAAAGGGTTTTTGAAGCTGTTCCTTTCTTACATGGAATTTCTGCACCGTTGGTTTTCGTAGGTATCATGACCTTTATCTTGATTATGAGTTCTGTTACGATGGTTTTAGCCGTAGAGGCTGGTCATCGTCGTGATAAGGCTGATGTTGAGAAATATATGCTTTGGACAATCCTTGGTGGTTTTGCGTTCTTGAGTTCACAAGCTTGGGAGTGGGGTCACTTTATTCATGGAACGGAAGAAGGTTTAACTTTGGCTAATGGAGTAAAAGTATTTGGTGCAAACTTGGTGCAAAATCAATATGGTCCGCCTGCCTTTGCTGATTTCTTCTTTTTTATCACAGGTTTTCACGGAACACACGTTCTCTCAGGTGTAGTATTAAATGTATTAATCTTTTACAACACAGCAAACGGAGTCTATGAGAAGCGTGGACACTACGACATGGTTGAGAAAGTAGGTTTATACTGGCACTTCGTTGATTTAGTTTGGGTGTTTGTATTCACATTCTTTTATCTTGTTTAAAAAAAACTCTTTTTTTATAAATTTAGAAAGTTATAAATTATCATAACAATGGCTCAACATTCTGAAAATAGCGAAAAAATACCAGCACAGACCAAAGAGATTTGGAGAACATTCTGGATTTTGTTAGGCATCACTGCACTTGAATTTTTAATCGCATTTACAGTTGATGCAGACCACTATAAGTGGACTAAAGTGGGTATATTTATTATCCTAACAATTGTAAAGGCATATTTTATTGTTGCAATTTTTATGCACTTAGGAAGTGAAGTAAAAGCATTGATTTGGACAGTAGTTCTACCTTGTATATTCGTGGTATGGCTGGTTGTTGCGTTGATTGTGGAAGGTGGGTATATTGGTTTGGAGAGGCTATTTTTTAATTAAATAATGCAAAATAAATCATTTAAAGTCGGAATACTAATAGCCATATTAGCTGTTCCGACTTTTGTTTTTGTTTTCCTCAAATTATTTGGGCAAAATTATTATACCTTACCTTTTCTGATGCCCGAAATCGATGAATCGGGTCAGGTTGTGATGAAGGGAAAAGATACGGTTTTTCATCAAATTCCTCCGTATAAATTGATTGACCAACAAGGAAATGAATTTAATTCTGTTGATAAAAAAGGCAAAATCTATGTTGCTGACTTTTTCTTTACAAGATGCGGTACTATTTGTCCTAAATTATCGAACAGTTTATCGAGAGTACAAAGTATTTTTTCGGCCGATACAAACGTAATTATTGTTTCGCATAGTGTTGACCCTAGTCATGATTCTGCATCAGTTTTGCAGCAATATGCTCAAAAATATGATGCTAAATATGGTAAATGGTATTTTTTGACGGGAGAAAAAAAGACAATTTATAATATTGCCATTAAAGGCTATAAGCTTCCAGTAGCTGACGCTTCAGAATATGATAATAAAATCAAATCAATTGATGAAACATTTATTCATTCTGAGAAGTTACTATTGATAGACAAAGAAGGATACATCAGAGGAATTTATGACGGGACATACTCGCCAGATGTGGAACGACTAATAGGTGAAATAAAGGTTTTGACCGAGATTTATAAGTCAAAAAAGTAAGTTAACCAGCTCTGATTATCTTTATTGCGATTCTATTATTTTTTTAAAACAAGTATAAATGAAAGCAGTAAGAGCAAAGCAAGATAAGACTTCGATGACACTAATCAATGTAGTGTCGATAGCAGTACCGTTGGTCGTGGCAATTTTGTTAGGAATAAGACAAAAAGTTGATTTGGGAACCTGGACGAAAGCCCTTCCGCATGTAATTGGTGGAATAAATACATTGACTTCAATCTCATTGATTTATGGTTTATTTCTAATAAAGCAAAAGCAAATTGAGCGTCATAGAAAAGTGATGACTTTGGCATTTTTGCTTGGAGGTGTTTTTTTGGTTTGTTATGTACTTTATCACTTAACCAATCCCTCAACGAGTTATGGTGGTGAAGGTTTCGTAAGATATTTTTATTATTTTATTCTGATTAGTCATATTTTGCTATCATTGGTAGTATTGCCTCTGGTATTGAGAGCATATTTTTTTGCTTGGATAGGAGAATTTGAGCTACATCGTAAACTGACAAAATATGCTTTCCCGATTTGGCTATATGTGTCGATAACAGGAGTAGTTGCCTATTTGATGATTAGACCCTATTATGTTTAAACTTTAAGTAAAAAGTTATGAAAAAAATCGTTGCGTTTTTTATAGTAAACTTGCTTAGTCAGACGATAACTTTTGCACAATGTGCCATGTGTCGTGCATCAGTTGGAAGTAATTTAAGCGAAGGGCGTGGAGTTATTGGTACTGGAATTAATGATGGTATTTTATTGATGTTGGTATTTACTTATCTTTCTGTGCCTACAGTAATGTATGTGTGGTTTAAAACAGCAAGAAAAGAAATGCGTTTGAAAATAGGGCAACAGTAAATTTAAAATTTTATAAATAAAGAGCGATTATTAGGTTAAAATCTAATAATCGCTCTTTTGTTGTAATGCCGTTTGTCTCCAAAAAACGCCATTCATCAGCATTTATTGCCGTTCAATCAATTTATGGATGTTTTTTTTGGTTATTTTCTTGCATTTTAATGAAATGAATTATTAGATTTGTCGCAGTCCTGAATTAAAATTTTAAATCTACCTGCAATGAAAAAACTATACACAATTATTGTTTTTACATTTCTGCTTAATTTTTTCACTGGTTTGCATTGGTCTTTTGCAAACGAAAACCTACCTAAAGATGCTTTGCCTGTTTCAAGACCTAAGCCTGTTTTTAAAACTCCATTCAAACCTTTACCATTTAAAACGCTCCTTCCAAATGTTGAATTATATGAATTCAACCCTAAAGATTATGCTTTTGAAAAGATTATAGGTCTGCAACCTGTTTTGATAGGAAAAACTTGGCAAACCGTGACCAACGACCCAATAAAGTTTACTCTGACGCCAAGTAAACCAACTGTTACATTAGGTGAAGAAATAGAACTAACACTAACGGCTGAATTATTGGATATTTCGCCGAGGTTACTCTTTACGCACGAAGAGCTTCGTAATTATTCAATTAAAATAATTCTTCCACAAGATTTTATCCAAACTGGCGGCACTTATCTGGATTTTGCCCCGTTCGCCTTAGTGTTGGCAAATGATGCTGTGCGTTAGGCTAAATTTTAATTTAGTCTTTGTGTTAGCCGTTCTTAGAACGGCAGTAGAGAATAAGTTTTTATTCGATTGCGTGCAAAGAACGCATTACACACCGACTGAATTAAAATTCAGCCGAACAACTGACTCGTCCTAAAATAAGTTTACAAGATGAACAAAATAAACATGCTATTAATTTTAATTCTAAGTCTATGTTTAGCTTGCCAAGATAAAGAAATAGATTTGCTTACTGAACAAGCATAAGAGCATCCGCTCAAAGGCAATGTAAAATCAGTGGTGGTATTTGGTGGTAATGATAAGACTACAACAGAGTGGGTCTATGATGCAACAACCAAGCAACTATCAGATTCAAGAATCATAGATTCTTTAGCAAAAACAAGCATTATAGAAATTTATAAGCGAGATACTGATGGTAAGATGCAAAGTATTGGCATCGAAAAAACGAATGCTGATGGTAGCAAAATTCAATCAGAAAAAGTTTTTGCCTATAACGAAAAGAATCAAG
The DNA here is from genome assembly GCF_937903345.1 of uncultured Emticicia sp. Classification (GTDB taxonomy): domain Bacteria; phylum Bacteroidota; class Bacteroidia; order Cytophagales; family Spirosomataceae; genus Emticicia. Next base: position 146,190 of record NZ_CALCZQ010000031.1, read on the forward strand.
TTTTATCAATCAAAGAAACCATAAAAGATGAAACGCTCGCTGATGAGTTTGTTTATAATGTAGATAATCAGCTAATAAAATACAGCCGTAATTCGGTGAGAAACGGCCGTGAGTCAAATATCCAAATCATTCAATATACTTGGAAGCAAGGCAATGTCACTAATAAAACCGATAGAAGCCTTTTGGGTGGCTATGAAGAAGAAGATTATCAATACGGTACAAGCGAAAATCAATTAGCTAAATTTTACAAAGAAGAGTTGAATTTATTTGGCGGTTTCACTCCCGAACTTATCAGCCAAAACTCACCCTCCACGAGTATTAAACTCTTCGAAGGCTCACGTTATAAATATGAATCCGAGGTAAATCAATCTAATAAACTGACTGGTTATAAAATCCTAATCAATAAAGGAGGCACTTGGCAAGATTATAGCCAAATAAAGATTTCGTATTACGAATAAACTTTTACTTATTCATGTTACGCACGGGCTAATTTCCCCTCCTTGAATAAAGGAGAGGAATTTTTATAAAACTGCGTAACATGAGTTACTAAATCAAAAACCCGCTTCTTTCATTAATTGGTTTTTGATTTAATAAATAAATTGTCGCTATTTTTAGCCATTTGGGCGTGTAAGTAAGTAAAAAGTACAGAAAAAACGTAGTTTTGTAATATATAAACTACATTTTAAATTTACAATGCTCAAAAACCTATTTATTGCCGTTCTAATACTCAATTCTCTCTTCTCTTTTGCCCAAAGTAAAAACGAAAAAGTAGAATATCGCATCCGTCGTGCCACTTCACCGCTAAAAATTGATGGAATTGTTGATGAAAAAGCATGGGCTGATGCTCAATTGGCTACTGATTTTCATCAAGTTTTACCAATGGACACGAGCTACGCAAAAGTACGTACAGATGTAAAAATGACTTATGATGAAAAAAATCTTTACGTTGTTTTTATCAATTATGACAAACTCCCCGGCCCTTATATGGTAGAATCATTGAAAAGAGATTTTAGTTTTGGAAAAAACGATAATGATTTGTTGTTTATTGATACTTTTGACGATCAAACAAATGGTTTTTCGTTCGGAGCAAATGCCATGGGAGCTCAGTGGGATGGCTTGATGTTTAATGGAAGTAGTATTAGTCTTACATGGGAGAATAAATGGACTTCGGAAGTAAAATATGATGATGAAAAGTGGGTTTGGGAATGTGCCATTCCATTTAAAACACTTCGATATAAAAAAGGAATTAAGCGTTGGGGAATAAATTTCAGCCGATTAGACCTTAAAACTACCGAAAAATCGGCTTGGGCACCTGTTCCACGCCAGTTTCCAACGGCTTCGTTGGCTTATGCAGCTTCATTGATTTGGGATGAAGAACCGCCCACAGCCTCATCGAATGTTTCTATTATTCCTTATATTTTGGGTGGAGTATCTAGGAATCAAGAAAAAAAACTTCCAACCAATTATAGGGGTGATGTTGGTTTTGATGCAAAAGTTGGATTAACCTCTTCGATAAATCTCGATCTTACTGTAAATCCTGATTTTTCGCAAGTAGAAGTTGACCAACAACAGACAAATCTTGACCGTTTTGAATTATTATTTCCTGAGAAACGTCAGTTTTTCTTAGAAAATGGTGATTTATTCTCAAACTTTGGTTATCAAAATATCCGACCGTTTTTCTCTCGCCGAATAGGTTTAAATACCCCGATACGCTTTGGTGCGAGAGTGAGTGGGAAACTTAACAAAGATTGGCGAATTGGCTTCATGGATATGCAGACAGGAAAGAATGATGTTATATCGAATGCTCAAAATTTTGGTGTGATTGCTTTACAACGTAGGGTTTTTGCACGCTCAAATATTGCGGTAATGTTTGTCAATAAACAAACGCTTGATTATCAGTCGGTTACTGATACAAAAAACATCAGCGAATATAACCGAAACATCGGCGTTGAATATAACATTCTTTCAAAAAACAATGCTTGGACAGGGAAATTACTCTATCTAAAATCTTTTACACCGAGCACAAAACCTAATGATGGTGTTTTGGCGGGAAATATCCTCTATACAAATAAACGTTGGACGGCTGGACTACAAATGGAGCAAGTAGGTAATAATTATTCCGCAGAAGTAGGCTATGTTCCTCGTTTAAATTACGGAAAACTAAATCCTCAAATGGGCTATTTATTTTTCCCTAAATCATCGAAAAAGGTGTTAAGTCACGGTCCAACAACCATGTTTACTCATTATTTTTTACATGATTTTTCAAAAGAAACAGAAAACGAGAAATTTTTGGCCTATCGTGTAAACTTCCGAAAAACAAGCACCTTGATGGCTTGGGTGGCTCATAATTATGTGTATTTGCTCAATCAATTTGACCCTACAAACTATGCTGGAGTATTTTTACCAAAAGGAAGCGAACATCAATGGAATTCGTTTGGGTTTGACTACACTTCAAAACCACAAGCATTATTAACTTATTTGGTTTCGAGTCGATATGGCGGTTATTATGCCAATGGCTCGCGTTTGCGTCTGAATGGTGAGGTTGGTTATCGTTTCCAGCCATATGTTGCCATGACAATTGCGGCTAATTACAATCTACTAGAGTTTAAAAACGATGCTATTTTACCGAAAGAATTAATCAATAAACAATATAGCTTTTGGTTGATCGGTCCAAAAATTGATGTAACTTTCACCAATAAACTGTTTTTTACCAATTTCTTACAGTTTAATAATCAAACCAAAAACATGAATCTGAATACTCGTTTGCAATGGCGATATAGCCCCGCATCAGATTTATTCTTGGTTTATACTGATAATTATATTTCAGATACATTTCAAGTACGCAACCGTGCTTTGGTTTTGAAATTTACTTATTGGTGGAATGTTTAGGAAACAAATATTTAAATTTTTAACCGCGAACTGAATACATTTGTCGCTAGGTTCGCATTTCAAAAAATATGAAAGCTTTACTTTTTTTGATTTTACCAATTTTAACTTTTGCTCAAACAATGGAATTTGAGATACAAGGTCATCGTGGTAGTAGAGGACTAATGCCAGAAAATACAATTCCTGCTTTCAAGAAAGCAATAGATTTAGGCGTGCATACTTTAGAGTTAGATGTTATTATTTCAAAAGATAAGAAAGTGGTGGTTTCGCACGACCCTTTCTTCAATCCTAATTGCACCACCGACCCATCTGGCAAATTTATCACAAAGGAAGATAAAGGTAATTTATATCAGCTTACTTATGAAGAAATCAAAAAGTATGATGTTGGGCTGAGAGGCAATAAAGATTATCCGGAACAACAAAAAATGGCGGTTTATAAACCACTCCTTGAAGATATGATTCGTGAAAGCGAAAAATATGCACAAGCCAAGGGAGTAAAGCCTTTGAAATATAATATCGAGATTAAAAGTGAGGAAAAAGAATACGATATTTCGCAGCCAAGAGTAGAAGAGTTTTCGGATTTAGTCTATCAAATTATTATCAAACAACTGCCACCCGAAAGAGTCACTCTACAAAGTTTCGATTATAATGTATTGAAGTTTTGGTATCAAAAAATAGAGCATAAAATATATAAGTCGATAGCACTTTCGGCTTTGATCGAGCCTATCGAAAATAATGAAGTTCAATTTAATTTGGATAAACTAGGTTTTAAACCCCAAATTTGGAGTCCATATTTTGCACAAGCCACTGAAAAACGAGTAAAAGAACTGCACGAATTGGGTATAAAAGTGATTCCTTGGACAGTAAATAAGCGAGATGATATGTTAAAAGTAAAAGCCATTGGCTGTGATGGGCTCATTACGGACTATCCTGATAGAGCGAAAGGTTTGTGAGATTCAGAAAAAAAGCCTAATTTTCCGAAGAATTTTGGAAACACAAACTACAAATCGCAAACATAAATTGTGGTTTAAAAGAGTTTGGTGCTTTCAACCCACCAAAAGAGCATGCTTAACGATATACTAAGTTTTTTTCTTAAACGTCGAATTGAACGCATAGAGCAATTTTTGCGTACCCCGATTGACACTCAACATCGTATTTTTCACGATCTTATCGAAAATGCTCGATATACAGAGTGGGGTTTAAAATACGATTATAGCAGTATAGATACTATCAAGGATTTTCAGGATAGAGTACCAATCTCGACCTATGAAGAATTATACCCATATATTGAGCGAGTACTGAAAGGTGAGCAAAACGTACTTTGGGCATCTGATATCAGGTGGTTTTCAAAATCTTCTGGTACGACCAATTCACGAAGTAAATTTATTCCTGTTTCGGAAGAATCTCTCGAAGATTGTCATTATAGAGGTGGGAAAGACATGATGACGCTCTATCTCAATAACCGCCCCGAAGCAAAACTTTATGATGGAAAAGGCTTGTCGATTGGCGGAACACTTCATCCAAATCCGTTCAATACCAATACACAAGCGGGTGATATTTCGGCAGTAATTACAAAAAATCTTCCCGCTTGGGCTGATTTTATTCGTACACCGCCAAGTGAAGTTGCTTTGCTTGATAATTGGGAAGAAAAAATGGAGCGAATGATTCAGATTTGTACCCAAGAAAACGTGACGAGTATTTTGGGTGTACCTACTTGGACTGTTGTCTTGCTTGAAAATATTCTCGAACGAACGGGTAAAAAAAATATGCTTGAGATTTGGCCAAACTTTGAAGTCTTCGTTCATGGGGCAGTGGCTTTTCAGCCTTACAGAGAGCTCTTCTTAACTAAACTTTTTCCATCTGACCAAGTAACATATCTTGAAACCTACAACGCCTCGGAAGGTTTTTTTGCAATTCAAGACGAACTCAGTAGGGTAGGAGAAATGCTGCTCATGCTTGATTATGGTGTGTTCTATGAATTTATTTCGATGGAAGAATGGGAAAAAGAACATCCAAAAACATTAACCCTAGAAGAGGTAGAACTTGATAAAAATTATGCCCTCGTAATTTCGACAAATGCCGGGCTTTGGAGATATAAAATTGGTGATACCATCAAATTTACTTCACTCGATCCATTCAGAATAAAAGTTAGCGGCCGAACGAAGCACTTCATCAATGCTTTTGGCGAAGAAGTGGTTATCGAGAATGCAGATATGGCCATTACCGAAGCTTGTGCCGTTGCAAATGCAACTATAGCCGACTATACGGCTGGGCCAGTTTACATGGGAGATGGTAGTAAAGGTTGCCACGAATGGATTATTGAATGCTCTAAAAAGCCCGAAAATGAAGCACTATTTATCGAAACCCTTGATAATTCACTCCGAAAAATAAATTCAGACTACGATGCCAAACGTTACAAAAATATGGCATTGCTGCTCCCCAAAGTACATTTTGTAGAAAATGGCACTTTCTATCAATGGATGTCGAAGCGTGGCAAGTTAGGTGGACAAAACAAAGTGCCAAGACTAAGCAATTCGAGAGAATATCTTGACGATATATTGTTAATGGTTAGCGAATTAGCATAACAAAAATATTTAATCATTCTGTCAATCAAAACGGGCGGTGTACCGCTTAAAAATTATAAATGAAACTATTCCGCTTTGGTGAAACAACCAACGAAAAAACAGGAGTGATTCTCTCCGACGGTAAAAAAATTGATGTATCAGCTTTTGGCGAAGATTACAATGAAACTTTTTTTGCCAATAATGGTATCAAAAGACTGGGTATTTGGTTAAGTACAAATGCTGATGATTGCCCAACAGTTGCTGAAGATGTACGATTAGCTTCGTGCGTTGCACGACCATCAAAAATCATATGCATTGGGCTTAATTACGCCAAGCACGCTTTAGAATCAAATATGCCTAAGCCAACCGAACCTGTTGTGTTTTTTAAATCGACAACTGCTCTTTGTGGACCAAACGACGATGTAATTATACCTAAAAATTCAGTAAAAACTGACTGGGAAGTTGAATTAGCGTTTGTAATTGGCAAAAAAGCAAGTTATATCGAAAAAGAAGATGCCATGAGCTATATCGCGGGCTATTGCTTGCATAATGATTATAGCGAGCGTGAGTTTCAGTTGGAGCGTGGAGGACAATGGGTAAAGGGTAAAAGTTGTGATACATTTGCACCATTGGGCCCCTTTTTGGCTACCATTGATGAGGTTGGGGACCCTCAAAAACTCGATTTGTGGCTCAAACTTAATGGAGAACTAATTCAAGATTCAAATACTGACGATATGATTTTTGATATTCCATTAATAGTGAGCTATTTGAGCCAATTTATGACCTTATTGCCAGGTGATGTGATTTCAACAGGAACACCAGCGGGTGTAGGGCTTGGTTTTAAACCTCCGAAATATCTTAAACCAGGTGATGTAGTGGAATTGGGTATCGAAAACCTAGGAATACAAAGACAAACGGCTGTAGCCTATCAATAATTTTTATAGAAAAACAAACGAGTCACATCTTTAATACAGACGTGACTCGTTTGTTTTTTCTACTAAATTTAAGACTTTAAAATAAACTTTACTGATTTTTCAAAAGATATCAATAGGTTTTTAAAATCAAATTACTGAATCTCAGAAGAAACTTCTTCTGTTGGATTACTTAATTTCTTTGCATCTAAGTCAAAAATTAAAGTAATTCTCCAAGTATTTGCTAATGGGCTACCTTGCGAAGTTGGTACTAAATAAGCCAAATCAAGGTTATAATTATTAATCTTGAATCCTAAACCAGTTGTTAGGTATTTGTTTCCACCTTTAGCTTTGTTTTCGATAAAATAACCCCCACGAAGTGCAAAGAAATTATTATACCAATACTCAACGCCTGCTGATAATGTAATTTCTCTAAATTCTTCTTTAATTCCATCAGGAGCATCTGAGAAAGAACCAAAAATGCCAGCTATTACACCTGTTTTTTCTGGGTCTCTTCCTTTAACGATAGTTCCGTTATTATCTCTTAATGGTGGTGTAGGTATTAGCAATTTATTGGCGTCTAATAAAAAGTTAAATTGATTGTGGGCATCAATTTTAAGATTTATGGCACCCCCAACTTTTAGGTTAGTTGGAATGTAAAAAGCTCCACGCCCATAATTGATTTTACCGCCAATATTTGAGATAACAGCTCCAGCCGAATACCTAATACCCCGGTCTTTGTTTATAGCACTTGGTTTTTCATTGGTATAGAAAAACGACAAATCACCCGCAACATTACTAGCTGGTTTACTTGCAATACCATTTACTACTTGAGCTCCAATCAAATTAGAGTGAATGAATTTTAGGTTAATACCAGTAGAAAAATCTCTTCCAATTTTGCGAGAATACCCTGTCGTTATATTCAAATCTCTCGATTGGAATGTGCCATTTGGCTGACCTGTGTTAGTTGTAAACTGAATCTCACCTTGGTTAAAATAGGTCAATGACGCTCCAAAAGCTGAGTTTTTATCTATTTTCTTAAAAACTCCTGCGTTTAACAAACCCATATCATCAACTAAGTCACGTAGCCAAGGGGTGTAAGATACTGTAGTTCCAAGATTTTTATCAATAAAAACTAATTTGGCAGTGTTCCAATATATAGCGTTTGCATCTGGCGAAGAAGCAACCCCGGCGTCACCCATTGCAGCTCCTCTCGAATCTGGCGTGATAAGAAGAAATGGTACAGATGGAGAAAGGGTTCTTTGAATAGATTTATTATTTACTTGTGCTTGACTCGTCAAGACATTGATTAAAGCTAGACTTGTCAAAGCGGTTACTAATTTGCGTTTCATGTGAGATTTTTTAATATTCTACCCTATTGAAGGGTACTTATCGTTTTAGAATATGTTTTTGTCTTTAGTTTTACGAATTCAAATATAACTTATTTTCTTGATTACTTCCAAAATACCATTTTGCCAGAAAATGATGAGTTGCTATTTTTAGTGATAGAATCAATAGAAATACGGTAGAAATATGTGCCTGATTTCCAATTTTTAGATTCAATTTTCATGCCAATATTCAGAGACTTATTGCAAAGGTAACAGGTTTCGGTTTGATTAAAAACTTGCTTTCCTGAACTATCAAAAACAACTAAAGTGAAGCTCAAATCTTGATTTTCAGCATTATGTTCAATATAAAAATTTGTACTATTTTCAACAGGATTTGGGTAATTATACGCCTTTAAAATCGCAAATTCCACATTTTCAACTATAAATACTAACGTTTCTTCGACTGAATTATTATAATTGTCCCAAACTTTTAGTTTAACAGTATAATTCCCTGGAGGCAGTTTGCCAAAATTGTATTTTAAGATACCTTGTGTATAATCATCGGTATTAGTAAAGTATTGATTTGCAATGATTTTAAGCGTATCATTCATCACTAAAATTATTTCATGTCCCACACCAGCTTGTGAAACATTAATACCATTTTCATCTGAAATGTGGGCTTCTAAGTGATTGTCTTTATCAATCGAAAGTTTGATTTCTGGAGCTTTGGTATCGCTCAAAATATTGGTTTCGCTACCACCAATCATTAGCTCATCGTAGCTTCCAGAAGCATCAAGCGTACTATCGGTTGAAATAGCGTAGAAATTTACACGTCCTGCACCAATCTGATAATTAATGTCTTTAGGTACAACGAAATTTACTTTAAATGCCCCATTTTTTACTTCAACTAAACCCTCAAAAATCTGATTTTTATAAGTTTTATAACGAAATTTTTCGGTTTTTTGTCCGAGTGTGCTGACTTCAGAGGGTTTATCAAAAATCGAGATGAGTATTTTGCCATTGAAGTTGTTTTTCTTTAAACCATCGGTCGAATTAACAATTTCTCCTTCCAGACTGACTTTCGATAAAGCTTTTATTATTTGTTTATCGGCAGAAGTACCATTTATTTTAGTTAAGACAATTTTTTCAGTAGGATAAGCGAGCTGCATTGATGGGTCGCCCAAAAGTGAAAAATTTCTATTAAAAACCCCGCTCAAAGAATTATTTTTGGTGATTCTGAAAATATCTCCTATTCTCAGATTTGGATGCGTGTTTTTTTGTGCAAATGCTTGATAAAAAGCATTATTCAACAAGAAATTGGTATTTGAGTATACAGGCCGTGTGGTAGTGAGTAAGCCGATTGCTGCTCCTTTTGGACTCAGCATAGCCATTTCGGCTCCTGAAACATTACCTGGGTCGTCGAATCGGCCGAATGAACATGTGGCGGTTAGAAAGAGCGGCATATTATTGAGATTTCGCCAACTTTGAATTTGGTCACGAGTCAATATCTTTTCTTCTGTCCAGCCATCAGTGCCACCGTGACCGCTGTAATTGATTATCAAGGCACCTTCATTTACACTTTTATTCAGAGCTTTATTTACTTCTGGGGAAATTGCCCCATTGGCCGTAGCAATTTGAGGAAAAGCATCTAAATATATTTTATTTATAATCAGGTCTTTGTTTGTTTTTAAGGTCACTTCTGAAATATCATCGGCATCTTGTTGGTGAATATTAAAATCTCCATCATCGGCCACAAAACTAATTTTTCGTCGCCAACTACCCGCTGTTCGTTGCGTTTGGGCATAATAAATGAGTTTATCGACCACATTTTTTGCTTCTTCTACACTTTTGACTGGCAAACGTCCAACCCCAATGTCCATCGAATGATTTCCTGCGTTGTTTTCCAACCAATCGCCTTCGTTATCTTCAAAAAATCCAAAATAATCATCTGAAGCATAGCTATTAACAGGATTCAAAGATTCTCGACTTTCATAGGTAGGAATTTGTAGTTTAGTATCAATCGAAGCGTATTGGATTATGTTTTTATAATCAAAACTTGCATCGGCAAATAGTAGTAGATATTTTAATTTTATAGGATTTTTTTGCCATAAAAAACGTCCAAAATCTCTGATAGCGGTAGGGTCTGGGCTGCCCGAAGAAAACTCGTTATAAACTTTGTCAATATCAACTACTGCTACTGATAAAGCATCATTTTTTCTACGAAATTCGGCCAAACGCTCTGCTTGCTCATGCCATATTTTAATTGTAAGTATCAGTAAATCAGGGGTTTGTGTTTGATGAATATTCTGATTGCCTATTTTTTGAATGGAGTTTGGTTCGAGAATACTATTGTTTGAAAAAAGTACGAAAGTTTTCAGATTATTCTGTGTTTCTGTTCCAAAACTGGCTTCTGAATTATTGATTTGAAACGAAATGTTTTCTGGTAAAAGAGTATTCGTTACATCCCAAATTTTTTGCGTACTGTTGGCTTGACTAATGATAAAGTTAGAGGTTTTGTTTCCTAAACTTTCAATCGAACGAACGAGTGTTTGTTGCTCATAAAACTGTAATTTTCGTTTAGTTTGCAACTCAAAATAATTTAAATAGGCAACTGACGTACTTTGGTTGTTTTTATTGAAACTGAAAGTGAGTTTTTGCGTATTCTTTCCGTTTGAAATAGCCGTGAAAGTTTGTATATTTTCAGTGCCCTTTATATCGTAAGTGCCTGTGCTGATGGCTCGAAGGTTTTGCTCGCCGATAAGTGAGTCGCCATTGAGTTTAATGCTAATTTTTGTGGTGGTGATTGATGCCCCTAAAATTGCAGAGGTAAGTTTGATGCTTGAATTAGGAACGATTCCTTCGGTTTTTAAATCAAAACTTATATCTGGGCTTAGACCAAATGATTCGCCGTACCATTCACGTCCTGAACCTCCTAAATCTCGTCCACCTAAACTCACGATATTATTTTGATCGAGTTCGTGGAAGCTAAAATCATCAAAGGTCCTGATGTTGTTGGTTGAACTCACCAAAGTTTGGTTTTTGATTCGTAAGCCTTTGTTATCAGAAATATTAAGAAAAACAAAAGTAGTATCCGAATAAGGATTATTTTGGTGGATAAATTGTTGATTAGTAGAATTATAGGTTGTTTTATGAGGACTTTCGGAAAAGAAAAGTATATAATCTGAAGCGTCGAATTTGCCATCAAATTCGCCTACAATTTCAATTCTATTTTCTGTTAAATCTTTTGCACGGGGAGTATTATTAGCCTGTGGTAAAAGTTCGCCACCGTTTCCGAAAATTCGTATATTTTGAGGATTTAGTTTGGCAAGGTCGATTCCTGCATTTTTTAAAAATGCAGCATCAATTTTATACACACCAGTACGAGTTGTGGCAATTTTATACCATTCGCCATTGGCTAAAAAGGATGATTGGGCATAAGAAAAAACAGAGAAAAAAAGTAGAAACGTACAATAAAAAATGCATAAAAAAATACCTTTTTTTCCTGTTCCCTGAGAAAATTCGAAGGGTAGGGAAAGCGGGGATAATTTTCTACATTCGTTTAATTTTAGCATGATTTATTTAATAAATTCACAACGGATTTACGAGTGCCGAAGCCAAAATTGTATATCGACGTTTCGATTGCTTCTCCAAACACAATACCCTCGTTCGGCGTTTTTCGATTTTCTGAAAAACTGTTCCACGAAATTCAAACCATTGATTATCAGTCAACTCTACCAAAGAAATACCTACTTTTTCACCTACATCAAAACTTCTTAAAGCCTCGGCCAATGGTGCATAACTCACAGAAGATGCCGCTGGATTTTGCAAATAAGCACTTAAAGGCAAAAGTAGATTTTGTGGCAAATGCTCATCGTTTAGCAATGGCAGCATTAAATCTTGAAAACTTCTTTTCCATTCTTTTCCGTGTGGTTCTATTCGTTTTCGGCCTTTATTGAGCCATGCTCGTTGGTGAGCAATCTCATGAATGTATGTGACCAAAAAAGCATAAGCATTGAGGTCGTGATTGATGGTAATTTTGTGCTGACCATCACGAAAAATATAATTTCCAAAACAACTGCTTCGGGTGCGTGAAATTTTAAAAGAAAAAGGCTGTTCTTGCCACAATCCTATGCAATATGTTACAGTAGTCGCAGGAAGATGTTTGAGTAAAATTTCCTCCATCTTCTTTGCAATTATTGCATCGGGCTTGTTTATTGTAGATAAATTTGGATTTTCATCCACAACTTTATTTATTTTTTTAAATAATTGTTGAAACATGTTTTAATGAATCAATTTAGCTTTCCATAAAACTCTGCAAAATAATAACAGCACTGATTTTGTCAATATTTCCTTTTATTTGTCGGTCTTTTTTCTTCATTCCGCCCGCAATCATGGTTTGCATAGCCATTTTTGAAGTAAAACGTTCATCGTGCAAATATATAGGTGTGACTGGGAAAATATTTTTTAATTCTACCACAAAACGTTCGACGTAGGCAGTTCCATCGGTGGCTGTGCCATCAAGATTTTTAGGCATTCCTACAACAAAAGCTTCTAATACTTCAGTTTGTGTATATTTCTTTAAATATTCTAACAATTTATCGGTCGGAACGGTTTCGAGTGCCGAAGCAATAATTTTTGATGGGTCAGTTACGGCCAAACCTGTTCGTTTAGCACCGTAGTCAATAGCAAGTATTCTTGGCATAAAATTTCGTCAATGAATGTAATTGATGTTATCTGTGCGGTCACAGATAACGGCATGAAATAAGTAGAAAGTACGAAAAATCATCAATCTTTAATCTTCAACAAGGATAAAGAAAATGATTAATTAACTTTTACAATTTTTTCGCTTCTTCCCAAAAAATGTCCATTTCGGCAAGAGTCATATCTTTTAGGTTTTTGTTGGCTTCTTTTGCTTTCTCTTCCAAATACTGAAAACGCTTAATAAATTTCTTATTAGTACGTTCGAGAGCTGTTTCGGGGTTAATGTCTATGAAACGAGCATAATTTACCAACGAAAAAAGTAAATCGCCAAATTCGCCTTCGGCTTTTTCTTTATCAATGGCTTGTTCGGTTTCTACATCAAACATTTCCTTAAACTCAGCCATTTCTTCTTCAACTTTAGCCCAAACTTGGCTTTTTTCTTCCCAGTCAAAACCCACTCCACGAGCTTTTTCTTGAATACGCATGGATTTTACCAAAGCAGGTAAAGATTGCGGAACTCCGCCCAAAACCGATTTATTTCCTTCTTTTAGCTTCAATTGTTCCCAGTTTCGCTTTACTTCTTCTTCAGTCTCAGCAATAATATCGCCATAGATATGAGGGTGTCGAGAAACTAATTTATCACATATTGCATGAAGGACATCGGCAACATCAAAATCTCCAGTTTCGGAAGCAATTTTTGAATAAAATACTAAATGCAGCATTATATCGCCCAATTCTTTTTTTATTTCAGGTAAATCTTTCTCCAAAATAGCATCTGAAAGCTCATAAGTTTCCTCAATCGTCAGATGGCGAAGGGAGTCCATTGTTTGCTTTTTATCCCATGGACATTGCTCACGAAGTTCGTCCATTATGGTTAGAAGCCTGTCAAATGCCATTAGTTTCTCCATTCGTTGTGGAGGAAAAATCGGAGGAAGTTTGTTGCTCATGTTTGAATGAGTGAATGTTTGAATGAGTGAAAGATAGCATGTGTTTTTGCTACCATCTTACAAAGTTCGACAATAAAAAAGAAAAAGCCACCTGTTTTCGCAGATGGCAACTATATTTTTGAGTTTTTGTAGGACAGATTTGTCATCTGTCGACTCAGCTTTTCCATTTAATGGCACAACCAACGGCTTTTGTGCTTGTAGTCACAACTGGTTTTCCTGCTAAAAGGCTATTTACAGCATCTTCAACGTAACGTTTTGTCACGCCTGAAGGGTCTTGAGCGTTATCGTCAATGGCACCAAGATAGCTTACGATTATTTTTCCACTTTCTTTTTTTAAAACATAGGCTTGGGGTGTACGCATCGCACCAAATGATTTTGAAACGAGCTGCGTGTCATCAGTCAAATATGGAAACGGATAGCTTTTTTCTTTGGCACGCATTTGCATATTAGCAAACGAATCCTCTTCGTAAGCCTCGGGGTCGTTAGGATTTATCGTAATCACTGGGAATCCCTGTGAAGCATATTTGCGGTCGAGAGAAATCACCCGGTCTTCATAAGACTTTGAAAATGGACAGTGATTTGAGGTAAAAACAATAATAAAACCTTTTGCCGATTGGAAATTAGCTAAAGACATGATTTTACCATCAATATTTTTGAGTTTAAAATCCGATACTGCATCGCCCAAAACATAGACAGTAGATCCAGGTGCGGTAATTTCTGGCAAATTTGTTAATGGTATAGCCATAATCCTTGGTGATACCCCGAAAGTACTGCTCAAAAATACCGCCACGATGATTAAAAACTGCTTTTTCATTTGATAAAAAATTAAAAAATTTGTTTTGTTAATCTGTGTTATAAATTAACGCTATTAAAACAAAAGAATTTCAAAAAAAGTGCCTAATAATATTGCTAAGGCTTTGATAGTCAAAAGATTGTTCGTAAAATTCCTTTCGAGTGCCATTGCTTATCAGCGTGGCGGGAATCGCTCCTGACCAATGCGGACTTATTTTATTAATCCAGCTATTATAATCAGGTTCGTCAATAAAATATACTTTTGATTTTATTTGATTGTCGGTCACAAATTTTTCTACTATTTTCAGGTCTCGCTTAAAATCTAGGCTAATAAAAATTACGGATACTTTTTTTAAATGAAAGTTATTTGCCAAAGTCTCAAAAGCGGGCATTTCGGTCACACATGGCTTGCACCAAGATGCCCAAAAGTTGAAAACATAAATCCTATCATCTTTTTGTATTAAATTTTCTAAATCTTGAAATTTGATGATTTCAATTGGTTTCTGTGCAATAATGGTATGATTTATTGATAAACAGACTAAAAATAAATATAACTTAAATATTTTCACAATTCTTTCAAATAGTAATTCGTAAATTTATTTTAAAATTCGTAATTCGCAACCTTAAATTTTGATTAATTTGATTGTGTAACTACTTTTTTCAAATGTTAAAATTCATTTATGAAAACCGTATCAATCTAGAAAACTTTAAATTCGTTTTAAATAATGACAAAACATATTCTTTTGATGGATGGCCCTGATGCCAAAGGTTTGATTTTTCATGTAACAAGCGTGCTTTATCGCAACGAATGCAATATTATTTCACAAGATGAGTATGTAAGCCCCGCCACAGAAGGAGTAGATGGAAGATTTTTTATGCGAACCGAGTTCGAATCTGCTGATAAACTTAATCTTGAGACAGTGTTGAAAGATTTACGAGAGACTATTGTTACACCAGAAATTAATTTAAGAATAAGCCCTAAGAAGAAAAAAGATATAGTTATTTTGGCCACAAAAGAGCACCATTGTGTTTCAGATTTATTGATTCGCTATAATTTTGATGAATTCGATGCCAATATTTTGGCAGTGGTGAGTAATTACAATATGCTTCAGCCATTTGTGAGTAAATTTGGGATACCGTTTCATTTTATTACGCACGAACATAAAACCCGTGAAGCACACGAGGAAGCAATTTTAAGAACTTTGGAGATTTATCAACCAGAATTTTTGGTTTTGGCAAAATACATGAGAATCCTCTCACCAGAGTTCATATCACATTATTCCAATAAGATTGTGAACATTCATCATTCGTTTTTACCAGCTTTTATTGGAGCAAATCCTTATCGACAGGCTTATGAGCGAGGTGTGAAAATAATTGGAGCAACTGCTCATTTTGTAAATAATAATCTTGACGAAGGGCCAATTATAGCTCAGAACGTAAAAGACGTTGACCATAGTTTTGCCGTAACCGATATGGCTCGTGAAGGAAAAGAAATAGAAAAGTCGGTGCTTACTAAGGCTTTAAAACTTGTTTTCAACGACCGAGTATTCATTTTTGGAAATCGGACGGTGATACTTTGAGTTGGCAGTTTTCAGTTCACTGTTGGCAGTTTTTTGACTGCCAATTGCAAAATTTTATTACTTCTTCACAATCACAAACTCCACACGGCGGTTTTGTGATTTACCTTCTTCTGTATCATTGCTTGCGATTGGGCGAGTTTCTCCAAAACCTACACTTGTAACTCTATTGACAGGAAGTTTTTTTGATAACAAATAAGTACGAACCGATTCGGCACGGTCTTGTGATAGTTTTAAGTTACTTTCATTCGAGCCTACGTTATCGGTATGTCCTTGAATCTCAATGGTTAGATTTATATTCGATTTCAAAGTTTCAGCAATACGGTCTAACTCTGGATACGACTCCGAACGTAGCGTAGCTTTGGCGTATTCAAAGAAAATATTGTTGAGTGGCACTTTTTCTCCTTCTTTAATTGCCACCAATTTTAGGTCATCGCCGTCAATTTCTTTGTATTCTTTTATTTCTGTAAGGTCAATATTTTTGCCAATTGCGATAAAATCCTTGGCGATGGCGTGATATGAATACTTCTTTCCATATGGCAATACAATTTTGTATTCACCTGTAGTTGGGTTTGTGTAGGCTTCGCCGAGCTCTTCACCATCAGTTAAGTCTTGATAAACAATTTTTGCTTCAATCGGGCTACCCGTTTTTTGGTCGACAACCTTACCGCTAATCATTACAACTGGCGTTGGGGCAGTTGTTCCACTGTTAACAGGGCTTTTTCCTTCATTTAAACTTGCTTGTTCTTCAACTCTATTATTTGAAGTTTGAACTCCTGCAACTGTTGGCTCAATTTTTTTCTCTTCACGCAGTTTGAAACGCACCAGATCCCCTTTGCCAACTGAATTTTTTTTGGTACTCATATAGGCATACTCACCCGAAGCTGAAATTGTATAGGAAAGCTCATTAGCATCGCTGTTTACTTTATTACCCATGTTGATTGGCTTCGACCATTTTCTCCAACTTCTATCTAGGCGTTTAGATACCCAAATGTCAGTGCCACCTAAGCCACCTTTACGGTCGGTTGCAAAGTATAGCGTATAATTATCCGAAGCCAAAAAAGGCGTAGTTTCGGTATCACTAGTATTAATATTTTCTCCGAGACTTTCGGGTTTTGTCCATTTGCCATCTTTCCCCAAAAAACTCACATATAAGTCGTCTTGTTTACTATTGCGTTTTTCGCTAAAAGCCAAAATCAACGTTTTTCCATCATTTGATAAACTAGCTGTCAGAAACTGACCTTTACAGATATCATCAAACTTCGGGATTATCACTTTTTGAGGTTCTCCCCAGCCCGTTTTTGTTTTTTTGCAAGTCGAAAGTCCCGCTTCATTTTCACGACGACCACCATTATAAACCCCCGAAATCAGAATTGTATTGCCATCGGGCGTAATACTGAAAAGATCGTTGTACTGGTCTTTGTTGATGCTATTGGGCATACGGCGGGCAATTGTAAATGAACCATCTCTATAATCAGAATACCAAACATCTTGGCTACCTTTTGCTCCATAATTGTTCGATGGGTGGCTCACTCGCACAAAATAGATTGTCTTACCATCTGGCGAAATCACAGGATTTAATTCATTAAATTCAGTGTTAATCGCCGAACCGAGTTGCTCAATTGACTGAGCAAAAAGTCTACCGTTTTCGGAAGATGCAGAAAAGAAAAAGAAAGAGCTTAGTAAGAATAGGACAGCCTTACGCATAAAATCTATTTTATTTTTAATAATAATCATATAAATCGCTTTACAAATAACGCAATCTCCGAGCCAAAATGTATTAATTACTAAAAAATCATTCTAAAATCCGTAGTTTTGCAATTGGGTTTATAGAAAAAGTTCACTTTAAACAAATAAAACCGATTTTAATTGGTTTTCAAAGAAATATTCCGTGTACCAATCGCATTTGATACATTAAATAGCGATTTGAATCAAGTGTATATCGAAAGTTTATAATTGAAGATATTAATGCAAGCAAAACAGATTTTTGATGCCTTCGCTCAACTCAGAGTATTGATTGTAGGCGATGTGATGATAGATTCTTATATTTTTGGAAAAGTTGAGCGTATTTCACCCGAAGCTCCTATTCCTGTTGTGAATGTAAAACGTAAAGAAATTCGTTTAGGAGGTGCAGGAAACGTGGCGATGAATATAAAATCTTTAGGCGGAACCGCTATTTTATGCTCTGTTGTAGGTAACGATTCTGATGCAAATGATTTGGTTAAGCTGCTGATTGACAATGATTTGCCAACCGAAGGCATTATTAAAAGTAATGAACGAATTACAACAGTGAAACAACGAGTTTTGGCTGGTTCACAGCACGTTGTGCGGATTGACTCCGAAATGAATGGCCTCATCAATGCCGATGAGCGTTTCCAACTTATCAAAAAAGCAAATTTTTTGGCCGAATCGTGCGATGTAATTATCTTTGAAGACTACGACAAAGGTGCTTTAGATGCCGAAAGTATCAAGGCGATAGTAGCTTTTGCGAAATCGAAAGGTATTCCAACAATAGTTGACCCCAAAAAGCGAAATTTCTTACATTATCAAGGTACAGATATTTTCAAACCAAATCTTAAAGAGTTAAAGGAGGGCTTAAAAATTGATTTTGATTCTAAAAATTTGGACGAAATCAGAGCGGCAGTGGCATCGGCCAAACTAACTTTGGGTGTGAAAGGCGTTTTTCTAACATTATCCGAAAATGGTGTTTTTATAGACTTTGAAGGAGAAACGCATCATATTGCAGCACATTTACGTAGTATTACCGATGTTTCAGGTGCTGGCGATACTGTCGTTAGTATAGCAGCTATGTGCTTAGCTCTGCAACTTACACCGAAAGTAATTGCAGAAATGTCGAATTTGGGCGGAGGACTTGTTTGCGAATACATGGGTGTTGTACCTATTGAAAAAGAGAAGCTAAAGGCAGAGTATCAGAAGCATTTATAGTTTTTTTTGGAACGTCAGATTCGGATGTTTTATAAAATAAGGTATAAAAAAAGCACCCGACACTTTCAATTATCAATAGAAATGCGTGGTGCTAAAATTCATAATGTCGGCAAAATGGCGGCTTTTATAGCTACAATTCATTTTGACTGAATTATTTTGCGGTTGGCTTGAATGGGATTATTAGTTTTCCTTTTTTATTTAAAGAATAAACCACAACCCCTACAACAACAGCGGCTAATCCGAATAGTACTCCCTTTTTCATTGTTGAATTTGTTTTAAGTGTGTCTTTTGATTGTATTATAACATACAAATAACTGAAAAATACCAATTTTTGTTGCAACAAACGCTTAAAAATTACTTAAAAATTTATTTTACGGTAAATATTCTTCTTTTTATACGATAAACAGATGTATAATAGCGTAATTGCCAAAATTTTAGTTCTAAACTATTGATTTAATTTGAATAAATATAACTATTCAAATGAATTTTATCAGATAGATCATTTTCAATAAAAAATTATAATTTAAGTCTATTTTAAGGTTAATTTTTTTATTTATTTAAATACAATCAAATATTGAGCCAAAACATTGGATTAGTTATGCGTTCTACGGGTTCTTGGTACGATGTTCGTTCCAATGAAGGAACTATTATGCAGTGTCGCCTCAAAGGTAAGTTCAAAATCAAGGGTTTCAAAGTAACAAACCCTATTGCCGTTGGTGATAGAGTTGTCTATGCATTAGAAGATGAGGTTCGCAATGCGGGTATTATCAGTGATATTCTCCCTCGAGATAATTACATCATTCGGCAGTCGGTTCATAAAACTGCTCACGGTCATTTATTGGCCACTAATCTCGACCAAGCGGTGCTAATTGCTACGCTTGATTTTCCCCGAACATCATTAGGTTTTATCGACCGTTTTTTGGTGGCAGCTGAATCATTTCGTATTCCTACGGTGCTGGTTTTCAATAAACTCGACTTACTCAATGAAGAACAAATCGCCTATCAGCAAGAGCTAACCGAACTTTACGAAAGCCTTAATTATAAATGTATATTCACATCGGCCCTTGATGGCACTGGTGTTGATGATTTCTTTAATATCTTGAAAGGAAAAGTTTCGCTCATTTCTGGGCATTCGGGCGTTGGAAAATCTACTCTGGTCAATGCTATCGCTCCAGATTTAGATTTACGTACTTCGCAGGTTTCTACGTTTGCTAATAAAGGCGTGCATACCACAACTTTTGCCGAAATGTTTGAAATCGCTCCAGAAACCTTCATCATTGATTCGCCAGGGATTAAAGAATTAGGTCTTGCCGATATGCAAAAAGAAGAAATTGGACATTATTTTCCCGAAATTTTATCGATAATGAGTGAATGTCGTTTTCATAATTGTATGCACCTCGACGAGCCAAACTGTGCCGTAAAAGAAGCCGTCATGGAAGAGCGAATTGCACAAAGTCGCTATTTTAGCTATTTGAGTATGATGGATGGAGGCGATAATAGGAAATAGAGAAAAGTCTACAGTTTTTGTTCTTCAGTCGACAGAAACAAAGTGAAGCCTATTGTATTAAAAGTCCGTTGACCAAAACCAACCTTTTATCATCATAATAAGTCGTTTCGAACAAAAAATATTTTCTTGTCAAAGCTATTCTTGTTTTCTTTGTCAGAAATGCAAAATAATATTATTTCTAGTATTCTCCAAGGTTTGTTTTAAGATTAGTAAACAGTTTTTAAGGAAACTTACAATTTCAATCTTTGTATTCTGACAAATCATTTTAATCTTGGTGTAAAAATTGTAATTTTGCTTGACTATAACGTAAAGTCTATGGAAGAAGAAATTGTAGAAGTAGTAGCACGGTACTCCGAAAAAGAAAAATACGTAGTTTTTGATAAAGAGTTTATGCCACACATAGACTCAATGTATAACTTTGCCTTTCGCCTAACAAATGATGAAGATGATGCCAATGATTTGGTACAAGATACTTACCTAAAGGCTTTTCGCTTTATCAATTCATTTGAGCGAGGAACTAATGCAAAAGCGTGGTTGTTCCGAATTTTGAAAAATAGTTTTATCAATGATTATCGTAAGAAAAGTAAAGAACCTTCAAAGGTAGATTACCATGACGTTGAGACAACCTATAATTCGACGGAAGATGCCGAAATGGATGCCACATCCGACTTGCGTACCGAAACAGTGCAAGACATGATTGGCGATGAAGTTGCTAATGCACTCAATAGCTTGCCCGTTGATTTCAGAACCGTAATAATCTTGTGTGATATTGAAGGTTTTACTTACGAGGAAATGGCCAAAATTTTGGATATTCCTATCGGAACTGTACGCTCGAGATTACACCGTGCCAGAAATCTCTTGAAAGAAAAACTAAAATCGTATGCATTATCAATGGGTTATAAAACCAACGATTTTGAAAGCCAAGAAGAAGAAATTTAGTAGATTAGAAACCAAATTGAACAAATTCTGAAAGATTTCTGTTACTTAATTGTTCAATTGAATGAGTTATAAAAGTGCTTGTCGAAATAATTTGTTTCGTTAAAATCGAAATGTCAGATAGAAAATACCTTAAAACCACAAGGTGAACAAATAATATTACTGTTCCTATAATTATTAAATCAATGAAGCAAAAGTGCGATAATCAGCAGAAATGTATGAAAATGATACAGGCAGTTTTGGATGGTTCTGCATCTGCTGAAGAAGTTGAACACTTCAAACTAAATATGGATGCCTGTATGCCGTGTATTGAGACATATAAGCTGGAGAAAAGCGTGAAGGAAGCAATGCAAGGAAAAGTAGAAAAAAAATGTTGCCCACAATCGATTGTAGTTGATATTAGAGCAAAAATTGGTTTAGCACTTTTGTTATTAGGGTTTATATTTTTCGAAGTAAAAATCTTTCATATCTTATTTAGTTGTTGATTAGCCCCAGAGATATTATCGGAGCATAAATCTCATCAAAAAAGCCATCAAATTCAATTTTTGATGGCTTTTTTGATGAGATTATAAAGATGGATGGTAATAAAACTCAAATTTATTTGCAATTTCCCAGTCAAAAAGCGACGCTGTTTTGATAGTATTGTCAAAATACTCATTGACTGAAATATTATTGGGTAGAAGTTCTTCGTTTTTTGCTATGAGTTTTACTGGTACTAATGAAACTCCATTTTGAATCGCAATGCTCGTACGTTTATGTCCATCCAGAATAGCCCACTTGCCATTTTTTTCAATGACTGAAATCGGATATTCTGATGAAGGCGATGTAAGATTAATTTGTTCTTTCAAATCGTTCAAATCATCATTGAAAGTTTCTCTGATATTTTGAGTAGGAAATAAAATCTTGGGATTGCACCAAATGACGCCTTTTTGAAAATCTTCTTGATTAATTATCTTGGTAATAAACCTTGCAATCGTCATAGTTTTCAATTCAGTTGTATTGATTGTCAAATCGAAATTACTGAAATCAGCACAATCAGCACCGTATTCCTTCAAAAACCTATTGTTTTCGCTACCTTTTCTTAATGTTATTGATTTGACAGTTTCCTGAATTGTTGCATAAGTTGTCTCATTGATTCTGGTCGAATCGCTCATAATTCGTTTGGCGGCAACTTCAATATCAATCAGAAAGTATAATTTTATAGATGAAGGAATAAAAAACCAACCTAAACGAGAATCTACAACAAAGTTTTTGTCCAGAGTATTTAGGGCTCGCAGGTTATCATCAATTTCTTTATCAATGTCTTTATTAGTGTCGGCCAAATTGTTTAGTTCGAGAGTAGTCATGCCATAGCGGCGAGCAATTTCTCTTTGAATCGCACCAGTTGAAAGGTATTTAAGATTAAGTTCTTCAGATAAAATCTTAGCAATAGTACTTTTTCCACTCCCTAAATCTCCTGTAATAGTAATTTTCATATAGATTGCTATATTTTTTAAAATTTGACAAAATTATTCTTTTATTCCTAATTTTGCCCAATCAAATTGTAAAATTTGGTATTTTTGGTGCAGATAAATTAAATTATGAAAATAGGTTTGTTTTTTGGCTCGTTCAACCCCATCCATGTTGGTCATTTAATTATTGCCAATACAATGGCCAATTGCACCGATTTGGAGCAAGTTTGGTTTATTATATCACCTCAAAATCCGTTCAAGAAAAATAAAAGTTTGCTGCATGAATTCGACCGACTGACAATGGTCGAAAAATCGATTTCAGATAATTATAAACTCAAAGCCAACGACATTGAGTTTCAGATGCCGAAGCCAAGCTATACGATAGATACACTAACGAAGCTATCCGAACGCCACCCCAACCACGAGTTTAAGCTCATTATGGGTGAGGATAATTTGGTGCAATTTGAAAACTGGAAAAACTACCATAAGATTCTTGAATATTATGAGCTTTACGTTTATCCACGCCCCAACACGGCCGATCATAATTTCAAGACGCACCCCAAAGTAAAATATGTAGAAGCACCATTGCTTGATATTTCTGCAACATTTATCCGAAATTCAATCAAGGCAGGCAAATCCATTCGATACATGGTTTCGGATGTGGTCGATGAATATATCCGTTGGAAAAAGTTTTATTTATAGAGAACTTATGAGGCAAAAACATGTACTCATCATTGGTTTATTTTCTAATCTGTCCAGCCAAAATCTCAATTCCTTTGGTAAAGCTAACTGGTTCATAACCAAGTATTTGCTGTGATTTTGATAAATCAAAGCCTGTTCTTGGTGGGCGTTTGGCTGGTTGTGAAAATGTTGTAGAATCAGCTTGCGAAATCAGTGATTTATCTAATTTGAAATAATCGGCTGTCATTATTGCCATTTCGTAAGGCGTCAAAAAATCCTTTCCTGAAATATTAAAAATGCCTTCAGCTTCTTGTTCGGCAATTAAGACACAACCTTTTGCCAAATCTTCGGCTAAAGTAGGCGTTCGCCACTGGTCGGTTACAACTTTGATATTTTTACCATCTTCTAATGATTTTTTTACCCACAAAATAATATTCGTGCGGCTCATGTCGTGAGCGATTCCATAAACCAAAACTGTACGAGCAATTCCCCAACGGATATTACTATTCGTAACCAATTTTTCGGCAGCGTATTTACTCCAACCATAGAAACTTATTGGATTTGCTTCGGCGTCTTCTTTATATGGGCCTGATTTTCCATCAAAAATAAAGTCGGTCGAAACGTGGAGAAGAAAACAATCTATTTTTGAGCAAGCTTCAATCAGATATTCTACCGAACTTACGTTTTGCGACCAACAAGCATCTTTTTCGCTTTCGCATTGGTCAACATTTGTCATGGCGGCCGTGTGAATAATCACGTTTGGCTTTACATTTGCCACCACATTATGCACTTGTTCTCGGCTTGTAATATCCATTGATTGATATTCGTAACCTTCGGTAAAAGGCAAACGGTTTTCGCCACGTGCAGTAGCAACTACTTGAATATCTTTAGCATTTAGCAGTAATTCAACAAGTTTTTGACCGAGTAAACCGTTGGAGCCTGTAATTAAAATCTTTTTCATTTTTATATCAAAACCATTTTGCAACCATAGCGGAGCCTCAATGGAATTGTCGAAGGTTGTTAGTATTTATATCCGAATTTCTTAGTGATTTTCTTTTTACGCATTTTCTTCACCGTCATGCTCATTTTTATATCTTCTTTTGGGCGGTCAGCTGAGTCTTTTGCTTGTTTGGCAATTGTATCGATCAAATCAAGGTTATCGATAGCTTCGCCAAAAACAGTGTAGCTATTATCTAGTCGAGGAGTACCTCCCAAAATCATATACTCAGCACGTTGCAGGGTTGTATAATCCATTCCATTACGTTGGGCAACGATTGTTACTTCATCATCGGTCATTTTTTTTCCTTGCACAATATAAAACTGGCATGCACTCGATTTTTTTTCGGGATTATTATCACGAGCAGCCGCTAATGCACCTTTTTTATGTACGTGATTATTTTTAAATTCATACGGAATACGCTCCAAATTACCTCCACCGCCGCCAAGGCGTTGATTGGGTTTGGCTGTTTTAGATTCGGGGTCACCGCCTTGAATCATAAAACCATCAATTATGCGGTGGAAAAGTAAGCTATCGTAGAATTTTTTGTGGACCAATTTAATAAAATTGACTTTATGAAGTGGAGTATCATCATAAAGTACTATATGCGTTGAGCCATATTTAGTCTTTAAAGTAACTAAATAATCTTTCTTAGATTTTTTCTGGGCAAATGAAATAGTGCTTATAAGCAGTAAAGTACAAACAAAAAAATGCTTTTTCATGCAAATAAAGGCTACAGATAAAGCACAAAAATACAATAAATATTTGAAGAGAATTCTCCTAAAGGAAATCTTTTGGTTGTACGATATAAAGATAGTGCTTAAATCAATCCAAAATTAAAGGCAACGAATGCCATGAACTCGTCGCTTTTTAATATTTCTTTAAACCAAAATGTATAATTCTGTGGGTTTTCCGATACATCTTTCAATAATTCATCGACCGTAATCCATTTATAATCAGCTACTTCTTCGGGATTTACAACGAAAGAATCGTTGTAGGTTCCAACAAAAACATTATCAATTTCATTTTCTATCAAGCCATTTTTAAACGCTGCACGGTACTGAAATTTATAAAGAAACGTTAAAGGTGTATTAAATCCCATTTCTTCACCCAAACGGCGATGGGCAGCCGCACTGATTTGTTCGTTGGCGTTGGGGTGTCCACAACAAGTATTCGTCCACAAATCACCTGAGTGGTATTTGTGAGACGTACGTTTATGAATCAATAACTCATTATTTTCGTTAAACACCAAAATTGAAAAAGCACGGTGAAGCAAGCCTTGCTGATGTACCAATAGCTTTTCACCAGTTCCGATTTCTTCGTCTTGTTCGTTTACTACAATAATTTCAGTCATATACGCCCCCAACTTCTAAAAGGTAGTTTTTATTAAATACTTTTAAATTTTAATTTGAAAACTTTTAAATTAAATAAAATGTTTTATTCAGAAGTTAATTTATCTACCAAGCAATTGAAATCACCTACGAAATCATCATAATATTGACCTGTACCTGGGCCAGAAAATCCAGTGTGAATTTCACGTACTTGTCCTTTTTTGTCAATATAAATTGTAGTAGGAAAGCCCAAAACGCGGTTGAGCATCGGCAGCGTTTTTGATGCTTCGGCCTTATCATTCGTTCCTGCCAAAAGTACCTCATATTCAATACCGAAACGTTCTTTCAAGCGTTTGATTTTTGGATAAGCAAAAGCGGGATCAGTACTTTTTTCGTATGCTAAACCTATTACTTCTACTCCTTTTTTCTTGTTTTTGGCGTACCAAGGAGCTAAAAACTTGCTTTCGTCCATACAATTTGGACACCACGAACCCATGATTTGAACTACCACAACCTTCCCTTTATATCGATCGTCAGTCAATGAGATTTTCTTACCTTGTTCGTTTAAGAAAGTAAAATCTATGCTTTTGTAACCATTTTTTAGGTAAGTCAACGTTTTTTCATCAGGTAATTTTGCATTGTCGTCTTTTACTCCTTCCCAAGACTCGAAACTATTTAAACTGGACCAAAAACTTCCGTCTGTCAGTTTTCCGCCATCTATTTTTGCTTTGAATAGAAATAAGTGTGTACCATCGAAACACGAAAGTTTCAACGAATCGCCAATAATATTGCCCGAAAGATAGCGATAATCGCCAGTTGTAGTCAAGAATGTTCCGCTTACTTCATTGCCTTTCGTTGAAAACAATCCAACCGAAACCGTAGAATCTTTTTTGTCTTCTGAGCGAAAAAGCACCTTGTATTTTGGTGCTAAAAGTGTTTTTGGTTGAGCGGTTTTTTCTGTAAAACGATAAGTTTTGCCAAATTCCGCAGTAAAATCTCCTTGTAAATAACTAAAATCCGAACGCATTTTTTTCCAGTAACCAGTCATTTTTTCGCCTTCAACTTTTGCCACAATTTCGGCATCGAACAATTCAATCGGAATATGTAATGAATCATTTTTGATGAATGATTTATCCATTTTTAGTTTTTCTTCACCGTTCAAAATCGTCACAGCGTAAGCATTATCTTCTTTTTGAATGTCAAAATTGAAAGGTAATTCACCGCCTTTTGTCGGAATTATTGCTCGCCAAGTGCCAGTTTTAGGTTCGGTGGAGGTTTTGCAGGCATCTAATGTAAATATTAAGGCTACGATGAAGAGTATTTTTGTGAATGTTTTCATAAGGTTTTCTTTGGTTCGATAACGTTGGCTGCATGAAGAACCCTCCCAGCGTTGATTTTTTTAGTACTTTTGCATTTCAACATTGTAAATATACAAAAAGTTTATGTCAGTTTATCACACGCCCGTTATGCTCAAAGAATGTCTAGAAGGTTTAAATATCAAACCTGATGGCATTTATGTTGATGTTACTTTCGGTGGAGGTGGACATTCACGAGCCATTTTGGAGCAACTGACAACTGGTAAATTGTATGCTTTCGACCAAGATGCTGATGCAAAAGAGCAAGCCAAGCAAATAGATGATAAAAACTTGATTTTTATCGAAGCTAATTTTCGTAGTATCAAGCAATATCTTCGTTTATATGGTGTAAAAAAAGTCGATGGAATTTTGGCCGATTTAGGAATTTCATCTCACCAAATTGACACTCCCGAACGTGGTTTTTCTACTCGCTACGATGCTGATTTGGACATGCGTATGAATCAAAACGCACCCATTTCTGCTAAAAATATTGTCAATGAATATTCGATTGAAGACCTTCATAAGATTTTGGGAATGTATGGCGAAATAAAAAATGCCAAAACTGCTGCTCAAACAATTTATACGGCAAGGCTCAACCGAAAAATCGAAACCGTCAATGATTTGAAAGGAATTTTGCAAAAATTGGCTCCAAGGGGCAAAGAAAACAAATATTTTGCCCAAGTTTTTCAAGCTTTGCGTATTGTTGTGAATGAAGAGATGACAGTTTTAGAAGATTTCTTGAAACAAACCCCCGAAGTGCTTGCTCCCGAAGGACGTTTGGTGGTAATGGCCTATCATTCGCTCGAAGACCGTTTGGTAAAAAACTTTATCCGTAGCGGAAAATTTAGCGGAGAAGTTGAAAAAGATCTTTTTGGAAACGATGTAAAACCTTTGGAATCTGTCATTAGAAAAGCCATTGAAGCTTCTGCCGAAGAAGTTGAGCAAAATCCTCGTGCCAGAAGTGCCAAATTGAGAATTGCCGAGCCAATGAACATAAAATAAATTTCATGAAAAAGTCGCTTTTATTTCCGCCTAATTTATAAATTTGTCTTGTTATTGAGCGATGAGCAATACTATTTATGCATAATGCTACTTTTTTATAGCCTAAAGCATATTGCATAAAACCTAAAGCTAAATATACGTGCATTATTAATAAACCTATAATTCATTACTGGAATGGCAACGAATACTTTTCGGGACCGTCCTGAGCCTGCTACACCTGCCACTGCCTTACCGAAACAGTCACGTAAAGCTGGTATTTTTGAACGCCTCAACACCTGGCTAACCAATCGTTTAGAACTTGGCGATGAACTTCCAACTGAAACTCTTCGAAGAATTATTTGGATGGGAATTCTGGGTATTTTCTACATTTATTTACAGCATAGCTATGAAGGTTTTATCAAAAAAATCGACAAGGCTCGCAATGACATGGAAGAAAAACGTGCGGCTTATATCTCGCAAAAATCAAAATATATGTATGCCAGCAAACAATCTGAAATAGCAAAAAAGCTAATGGGTGAAGGCTTGGAAGAGAACATAACTCCCCCCACAAAAATTGTTGTAAAATAACAAATAGATTTACGAACGGTTCGCGATTACGATTGATGGATTTTGATTAGAAAAACGTCAATTGATGATAAGTTTTTTTAGTTCAAATCATTCTTAAATCCTTATCGCAACGGAGAACCGTTCGTAAATCGTAAATCAAAAGTTCATGGCACAAAAACGCTCAATACGTGATGAAATCCAGTGGCGTGCTAAAGTCACTTTTGGAATAGTTTTTTTGATTGGCTCTCTGGTGGCTGCTCAGATATTTGTGATTCAGGTTTTTCAGAAGAAAAAGTGGATAGGCAAAGTCGAGAAAGTACAACGCAAACCCATGGAAATCAAAGCTCAACGAGGAAATATCTTCGCTGCTGATGGGCGTAGTTTGTTGGCTACATCTGTACCACGATATCGAGTGGGTATTGATGTAACTCGTGCAAAACCTGAATATTTTAAGGCAAAAATCGACTCATTGAGTATGTCATTATCTAATTTCTTTCAAGATCGTTCAATGGAAGAATATAAAGAGTTGATCACCAATGCCCGCAATGAAAAGAAACTGATTTTCGTTGCATTGGGTAATCGTCTAGTTGATTATCAAGAACGCCAGATGATTATAAAATTTCATTTTTTTAAGGAAGGGCCAATGAGGGGCGGCGGAAAATTTGAAGCATTAGAACGTCGGGTGATGCCTTTTGATGACATGGCTTTGCGTTCAATTGGTAAACTTGACCGCAATACCCAAACCAAAGGAGATTTTGGGATTGAGTTTAGTTTTAATAAGTATTTAGCTGGAAGAAACGGTGTTGGATTTTTTCAGCGTTTAGCTGGTGGAGTTTGGAAACCAGTGAGCGACTCGCCCGAGGTTCGCCCTGAAGCTGGTTTAGATATCGTTACTACGATTGACGTAAACTATCAAGATATAGTGGAAAGTGCCTTACACAATCAAGTTATCAGCACCAACGCTAAATACGGTTCGGCCATCGTGATGGAAATTGCTACGGGCGAAATCAAGGCAATCACTAATCTTTCTCGCCGTGGTGGTTCAGATTCGACCAAGAAGTTTTATTTAGAAGACTTCAATTACGCTGTTCGTGGAGGAACTGACCCAGGTTCTACTTTCAAATTGGCAACAATGGTAGCTTTGCTCGAAAAAGCTAAGATTAATTTAGATGATAATGCGGGTTTTTGCATTGGAAGCATCATGCACAACAAAACCGAAATGACTTGTTCGGAAGAGCATGGCAATCAGACAGTTAGGCAAGTCTTTGAGCATTCTTGCAATATTGGAATCTATAATTTGGTCAAAACCCATTTTGGTTTTGACAATGCCGATAATTTTGTTTCGTATCTTACTCGTTTTAAACTAGACCAACCTGTAGGGTTTCAACTAAAAGGAGAAACAGAGCCGATTATCAAAAATCGTAAAAGTTTGTCTTTCAGCAAAACAACGATTCCATGGATGTCTATTGGTTACGAAACTCGACTTACGCCACTACAAATGCTTACTTTTTATAATGCTATTGCTAACAATGGTCATTGGATACAGCCGTTGATAGTAAAAGAAGTGCGTGAAGCCGACCGCATCATCGAAAAGTTTGAGGCAAACCAAGACCCAACACCCATTTGCTCGGAGCGTACGGCAAAACTCGCCCAAGAAATGATGAAAGGAGTGGTAGAAAATGGAACGGCTCAGAATATAAATACAGGTTTTTGTAAAGTTGCAGGAAAAACAGGTACCTCTCGAAAGCGTGAAAATGGCTACGTTAAAAATCAATATTATACGGCTTTTATAGGCTATTTTCCTGCTGATAATCCAAAATATAGTTGTGCAGTTATTATTGATGAGCCGCAAGGCATAAATCTTTATGCCAGTGATGTAGCCGCTCCCGTTTTCAGAACCATCGCCGATAAGATATTTGCGTATGATGTGGCTTTGCACCCTGCCAAAAATAAGCCATTAAATATTCAAAAAATAGAAATGCAAAATCAAGCTGGTTATGCTGAAGATTTTCGTACAATTGGCGAAGAATTGGGCTTACAAAACTCTCCAAGCAGTGCGGGTTGGGTAAAAGCATCAAAAAATGGCAACTCGATTACGTGGGAAAAAGTCTATAATGAGAGGAAAGATTTGCCAAATGTAAGCGGAATGACTTTGCGAGATGCCATTCACATTCTTGAAAATAAAGGTTTTAGAGTTCGCTATTCGGGACTTGGAAAAGTGGCAGAATTTGCCATTGTGCAGCCAAAAGTTGTGTCTTTGGTTTTGAAATAACTTCTAAGACAATTTTTTAAATTGTCATTGTGCCGAATCCATGATAAAAAAAATAACCTTAATTTTAACCTTTTCATGCCTTTTAATTGGGTTGAGCTATTTCACGCCACGACAATCGTATGTGCAGTTAATCAGCTTATATTCAGCACTTTTTGTAGTATATTTTTTCTTGATAAAAACATTCAAAGACGCTTGTGAAGTATTTTTCGTGGGCGTTTTTTTTCGTTTGCTTTTATTATTTGCTGTTCCAGCCTTATCCGATGATTTCTATCGTTTTATATGGGATGGCCGATTGTTGTTTAATGGTATAAATCCTTATACAGTTTTACCTGCTGATTTTATATACTCAATTGATTATCAGAATAATGTTGAAAATAATTTAATTTTTAGCAGACTCAATTCTCCAAATTATTATACAGTTTATCCACCGCTCAATCAGCTCATTTTTACCGTTTCGGCTGCTTTATCTAAAGGAAGCTTATTTGGAAATGTGATTGCTTTGAGAATGTTTATTCTTTTTGCGGAAATAAGTTTATTATTGATTTTGATGAAGAATAAATACAGTGACAAATGCAACCTGTACTCCTTCAACCCCTTGATAATCATAGAATTAACTGGCAATTTGCACTTTGAAGGTGTTGTGATGTGCTTTTTGGTCTTGGCTTTTTATGAGGGAATAAAGAATCGAAAATCGCTCTTCTTCAGTAGTTTTTTATTTGCTTGTGCGGTATGCGTAAAGATGTTGCCGCTGATTTTTATTCCTTTGATTATCAAACAGCTTGGCTGGAAAAAAGGAATGTTTTACGCTGCAATGGTTGGTGTTTTTACAGCACTATTTTTTATGCCATTTCTTGACCAAATGTTTATCGAAAAACTGTTTTCGAGTGTAAATCTTTATTTTCAAAAATTTGAGTTTAATGCCAGTATTTACTATTTGGTTCGTGCCGTTGGATTTAAAATTTTTGGCTATAATATTATCGGAATGGCTGGGAAAATCATGGCATTTTTAACTTTTTTGGGAGTACTTTTTATTTCATGGAATAGCAAAAATCTATTTGAAGGAGCCTTGGCAATTCTGACACTTTATTTTGCAATGGCTACCACCGTTCATCCGTGGTATGTAACCAATCTTTTAGTGATTGCCATTTTTACTAGTTTTCGTTATCCAATAGTTTGGTCATATACTATTTTTCTAAGTTATGCCACTTATCAAACCAATCTCTACCAAGAAAATCTTTGCTTGGTTACACTTGAATATTTATTGGTTATTGGAATGATGATTTATGAGTTTAAACTAATGAGAAACTTGTTTTACCACAAATCTTATCAATAATTCTTTCGGCATGAATTCTCGAATTCTCAATAAATAAACTATGAGTGTTCATTCCGCCGCAAATTACGCCTGCGAGATAAATATTTGGCAGATTAGTCTCCATACTATTTTCGTTATACTGTGGTTTCATAATTTCATCTGCCGAAAGTTCAATGCCAATTTTCTTCAAAAAATCAAGATTGGGTTGGTAGCCAGTCATCGAAATTACATAGTCGTTTTCTATTTTTACTAAACCTTCTGGCGTTTTTACGATAACCGAATCTTCGGCAATTTCTTTTACTTCCGAATTGAAAAATACTTTTATCGAACCTTCCTTAATTCTGTTTTCTATGTCTGGCTTTGCCCAATATTTTACTCTTTCGCCTACACCTTCACCTCTAATAACCATCGTTACGTCGGCACCTTTCCGCCAAGTTTCGAGAGCGGCATCAACCGCCGAATTATTCGCACCAACCACCAAAACCTTCTGAAAAGCATAAAAATGCGGTTCAGTATAATAATGTGTAACCTTTGACAAATCTTCACCTTTTACCCCCAGTTTATTTGGGATGTCATAAAAACCCGACGCAATTACCACGTTTTTGGTTTCATAGGTTTGTTTTTTTGTAATGATTTCATAAGTTTCTTTTTGTAATGATCTCACCTCCAAAACTGCTTCAAAAAGCCGGATGTTTAACTTTTTATGAATCGTAACTCGGCGATAATATTCAAGGGCTTCGCTACGAGTCGGCTTGGCATTATTAGATACAAAAGGCACATCGCCAATTTCCAATCGCTCCGATGTACTGAAAAAAGTCATATTTGCGGGATAATTGTAAAGTGAATTGACCAAACATCCTTTTTCTAAAATCAAATAGCTTAAACCAGCTTTTTGAGCTTCAAGTCCGCAAGCAAGGCCAATCGGCCCGCCACCAATTATAATTATGTCGTATTTTTCAGTATTCATCAGTCAAAAATAATATCCATTGTCTCGAGTCTCACGTCTTTTTCTTTATTATGAAACAACAAAGTTTTAACTAAAATTCGTTCTTTTTGCTAAAACTATGCTAAATTTGAAGGTAGTTTCGTTATTAAAGATTTGGAGAAACAATATTATTGAATCAATTACATATTTCTATGAGGTTATTTTTTGTCTTGTTGTTCAGTTTGGGAGTTCGGCTTGCTGTGGCACAAGATGTAAATTTTATAAAAATCTATCATCCATTTATTAATAAGGCAGAGTTGCTAGTTGTTGATAATAATTATAACGAAGCTCTCGAAACTTATCAAAAAGCATTTGCGGCAGTGCCTCGTGGTTTTATGAAAGACTATTTTAATGCTGCGGTATGTGCTACTTATTTGAGCGATGCTACCAACACCTATAAATATTTGCTAGAAGTGGCTGGAAAAGGCATTAGTCTTGATTTTATAAAAGATGAAACGGCTTTTATGGGTATTCAGCGAGACTCAAATTGGCGTAATTTTGAGAAAGAATATTTGGCAAAAAAGCGTGGATTTGACCTAAATATAAATAAAGGGTTGCAAGGTAAATTGGAAAAAGTTGTTGAGCGTGACCAATGGTTTAGGATGCGAGGAGCAGAGGCTTTCGCAGATACAATTGTGAAAATTGACCGCCAAAATGCTTCTGAACTTGACTCTATTTTTGATAAATATGGCTTTCCAGGTGAAGACCAAATAGGGTGCGGAGAAGGTGGAATGCCTATTATTCAGTATCCGTTCTACTCAGTTATTCGTCGTCAAACCCCAAAAAATCAGACAATTAATTTTTCAAACTACTTAATAGCAGCCATTCGGAATGGGCGTATCACTCCGCATTCGGCTACGCATATCATGGCTACTATCAATGGCAACGATATTTTTTTTGTTAGACATGTGTTTAAGATTTTAACTGACGAATCGATAGCAATGCAAGGAAAATCTTTTGCAGCTAATATAAATAAGTGGGTTTTTAGACAAATAGACGCTACCAATGAACAAAGAATCAACGAAATGCGTTTGCAGAATGGGATGGAAACATTGGCAGAGTATCGTAAAAAAATCATTTTTGCCTTAAGCGACAATCGTTTTTTGTTTCCATATCGTTCATATGTAGGTATGTGGTCGGTCGATGACCCAAATATAGCTTCCGATTATTTAGAGGGAACGGTGGTTTTGGAGTAAAGTTTAGTAAAGAGTTAATAAAAAAAAATATTATTTCACAATTAAAAACTGATTTAGGCTAAAACCAAAAATCAAACAAATCAACGTCAACTAATGGCAATTTTAACAATGATTGGTCAGCTTTTGCTGGCATTGACTATTTTGGTCGGATTACACGAATTTGGACACTTTATTTTTGCTCGTATTTTCGGTATTAGGGTTAATAAATTTTATATTTTCTTCGATTTCCTATTTCCATTGCCAAATGTTTTAAATTTTGCTTTGTGGAAAAAGAAAAGTGGTGATACTGAATACGGTTTAGGCTGGTTTCCGTTAGGTGGCTATGTGGACATTGCCGGAATGATTGACGAAACCAAAGATGCTTCACAGCTTTCATCAACGCCCGAACCACACGAATTTCGCTCAAAACCAGCTTGGCAACGCCTTTTTGTGATGCTCGGTGGAATTATTGTAAACATAATTCTCGGAATTTTTATTTTCTGGGGCGTGAAATTCTATTGGGGAGAAGAATATTATTCAAAAGCAGAAGTAAACAAATTGGGTTATTATGCACACCCATTGGCAAAAGAAATTGGTATAAAAACAGGCGATAAAATCATCAAAGTAAATGGCGAAGACTACGAATCTGCGGGCGAAGTTCGTGCGGCTTTGATGCAAGAAAATACTAATTTTACAATTGAGCGTAACGGCCAACAAAAAGAAATTCCCGTACCAAACGATTTGATTGATAAAGTAGCGAGCAAAGTTCCTTTTATGGAGCCAATCTATCCATTTAAAGTCGGTGAAATTGCCAAAGGAATGCCTGCCGAGAAAGCAGGTTTGAAAGCAGGTGATAAAATCGTTAAAATTGATAGTATGCCAATTGTTTGTTTTCAAGACTTTCAAGTAGCTATTAAAAAACAAGCAGGGAAGAAAGTTGAGCTTGCTGTTGAGCGAGGAAACCAAATTATCAAAGTAAGTCCAACCGTAACAGAAGAAGGAACTATCGGTTTTACGTCCGACATGACTCTTGCTTCGAGCAAACGCTCACTTTCTTTTGGCGAATCATTCATCACAGGAGCGAAAGATGCATTATCGGTAATTCCAAATCAAATTCAAGGATTTGGTCGTATTTTCAAAGGCCATATTTCTGCAGGGAATGCCGTAAGTGGTCCTGTTGGATTGGCTCAAATGTACGGTAAATCATGGGATTGGGAAAGATTTTGGGGCTTAACAGGCTTATTGTCAATGGGTTTAGCATTTATGAATGCATTGCCAATTCCAGCTCTTGATGGGGGTCATGTTTTGGTATTATTATACGAAATGATTACACGCCGCAAGCCATCAGAAAAATTTATGGAACGTACACAACAAGTAGGAACATTTATCTTATTGACATTGATGGTGCTCGTGTTATTTAATGATACTTTTAAGGCTTTGTTTAAATAATACAGCCCTTAAACCCCTTGAGGGGGATTTTTATGCCATAAAATGATAAAAGTAATTGTAATATTTTTTTCTTTAATAATTATGTTTCCCAAAGGGGAAGTCGTAAAAACTCCTTCTCTGGGGGTCATGGGGCTGCACGCTTTCCATACTTCCTTAACTGAGATTCAATATAATGCCAAAGAAAAGTCTTTGGAGATTAGTATCCGAATGTTTACTGATGATTTGGAAACTGCTCTTACGAAAGCGAATAACGGTCAGAAAATAATGATAGGGGGGAAGAATGATAATAGTGATGTGGTTTTGAATAAGTATATTCAACAACATTTCGCTGTCATTTCGGCACAAAAACAAAAAAAGATATTGACAGTTTTGGGCAAAGAATTAGAAGGAGATGCCACTTGGGTCTATGTCGAAATTCCTAATAGTCAAGACTTTAAAGGACATGTTCTTTACAATAACTTGATGCAAGAAATGTTTGATGACCAAACTAATCTGGTAAATTTTATGTATTTGGGTAATAAAAAAACATACCTTTTCAATGCCAAAACTCGTGCAATTGAAATAGATTTATAAGTTTTTTAACCGCATTTAATGATAAAAACCTGCATTTTGAAAATTTTCTTTAAACAGTATGCCTGCATACTGTTTTTTTTATACTTTTGCGTAGAGTCGAAAAGTATAATATACCAATGAAAAAGGAAAAAACGATAGATTTTTATATAAAATGGGCATGGCATTCTATTTCAAGAATGTATAATGCTTATGCCAATCCGAATGACATGACGATGGCTATAGGCTACGTTTTGCTTAATATTGACTCAGAAAAAGGTACTCCTGCAACGAAAATCGGTCCTTCGATTGGAATGGAGCCTCGAAGCCTAACTAGAATGCTAAAAACGCTTGAGGAAAAAGGCTGGATTTATCGTGAAATTGACCCTGAAGATAAGCGTTTTGTGAGGGTTTTCTTAACAGAAGAGGGTCGAAAGAAAAGAAGTTTTTCTCGTGAAGGTGTAATCATTTTTAATAAAATGATTCAAGAGCAAATTCCAGCAGAAAAATTGTCGGTATTTTTCGAAGTAATCAAAGAAATTAATCGCTTGGTTGATGAGCAAAACAGTAAAGCTAAAGAAACTCTCGTTTTAGAAAACGAAATAATTTAATCAAATTGCTGAGACTAAAAATCTATTTCTTATAGTTTTGTATCGAAAACGTTAACCTGATATGCATAAAAAACTACTTTTGATTATAGTCTTCTTATCAATCGCTCAACTTTCACGGGCACAAGCATTTACATATTACCCTTTCAATTCGATATTTTCGATTGCCACAAATCCAAATAGAGTTGTTTGGGCTGATTTCAGATTCCAGATGAATTCTTACTTTTCATCACTAAGCACCGAGGTGTCGCCGATGTTTAATTTGAATAAATCAGGAGCAGCTAAGTTTTATTTGGGTGCAGGCGTAAAGGCCAATTTTTTAAATTCTTTGAATCCAGATGTATCCAAGCAATCAGCTTTAGAAGGATATTGTTTTAATGCTGGTGTCAGAGCCTCTCCAATCGAAAAGTTGCCAAGATTTCAGATAGTTTTTGAACTTTCTCCTTATGCCAATAAAAACTTTGATTTAGGGGTTTTTAGAGCTAATTTGGGTTTAGGATATGTTTTTGGAAAGAAAAAACAATAAACTTTATTTTGCTAACATTTTAGTTTATGGAAGTTTCTCTCATCCAAAATGAATAAAAAGTAGCGGGTTTGATACTGACAGATGTTTAATGAAGCCTTGTGCCATTCAAATTGCTGATTTTAGGTTGAACAATTCTACGGATTTATTAAAATTTGCCTAACATCATTGAGGTATATAAAAAAAGGGTTTTGAAAATTTTTTCAAAACCCTTTTTTTGTGATTTTTTCTTTTAACCCTAAATTTTCTTCTCTTTCTCCAATTTCTCAGCTTTACTGAATTGTTTAATGGCCGTCGTTACGATTGGGTCTTGGCTATAAACGATTTGATAAAACTCATTATTTAAGCCATTTTTCATGTTTCGTTGCCAAATATGGCGGGCGATGTTTGCCTTGATTTGTAGCTTGATAAACTCCTTTGAACGACTAAACTCCGTGGCATTAAACTTGATTTCTGAGCTACTTGCGAGCTTTTTAATTTCTTCGAGTATTGCATCGCTTATCACAAAACCGCTCAAAAAGGCACTAAAAGGCTGTTTTTCAAGCGTTTTACGATTCGTGTTGGCGTATGAGAGTGCATATTCACGCAGAATATTTTTGCTGTAAAGTTCGAGTAAATATTTAGTAATATAGCTTGTATCCCTCGGCACAAAAATATCAGGAGTTACGCCACCACCGCCATAAACTGTTCGGCCACCTTTGGTTTTGAATCGCATTTTGGAGTTGTTTTTGATGCTATCAGCAATGAAAAACTCACCTGATTTACTACGCCCTTCCATTTCATTTTCGTACTTTTCTATATGTCCTTTTTGATAAGGCTTCTGAATCCCACGTCCACTAGGAATATAATAGCGAGAAATTGTAAGGCGAAGTTCTGAGCCATCAGAAAGCTGAATTGGCTGCTGAACTAAGCCTTTACCAAATGTACGACGGCCAACAATCAAGGCACGGTCATAATCTTGCAAAGACCCTGAAACGATTTCCGACGCTGAGGCACTGCCTTCATCAACCATCACTACGATTGCACCTTTTTCAAACATTCCGTCGTTTCCTGCGAAGGTTTTACGGTTATTGCGAGCGTCTTTGCCTTCAGTATAAACAATTACGTCATTACCGCCAACGAGTTCATCAACAATATCCGTTGCTCTATCCATGTAGCCACCAGGATTTCCACGAAGGTCGAGTAGCAGTTGTTTCATGCCCTGTTTTTTGAGCTCAGAGAGATGCTGTTTAAATTCATCGTAAGTAGTTTCTGTAAAACGATTGATTTTGATATAAGCTGTTTTTTTATCTTCCATCAAATAAGCCGCATCAATCGAATATTGTGCGATTTTATCTCTGACGACCGTAAATTTGAGTAAGTCCTTAAACCCTCGGCGTTTGATTTCCAACTTTACTTCTGTTCCACGTTTGCCACGAAGATTTACAAAAATATTGTTGCTATTAGCCTCTTTTCCAGTCAGTTTATTGTTATTTGCTCTAATAATTGCATCACCACTCTGGAGACCAACAGTTTCGGAAGGACCGCCCGCCAAAGGCGTAACCACATAAAGCGTATCATTAAAGACATTAAACTCAATACCGATGCCATCGAAACCACTTTCGAGTTGCGAGCGTGCAATATATGCCTCTTGCGGAGGAAAATAATAAGTATGCGGGTCGAGTTTTTCGAGCATTTTTGTGATCGAATAGTCGGCCAATGAATCGGTATTTACACTATCAACGTAGCTACGATTAATATATGTCAGAATTTCCTTAAACTTATTTGAACTACGAGAAACATCTCCGCCAACTCTTCGTCCACCAAAAAAAGTTGCTCCAATCAAGATTCCCACCACGAGTGTTGTTGCAATCACAATAGGGGTGCGAATTGTTGTTTGACTATTTTGAATTTTATTTTCTTCCACTTTTTAATTTAGTTTAAAAATTGTTTTCTTGGTTACATATCGATTTAGTTGTTTTTGGAGTCAATAGCATCTGAAAAGTGAAAGCCGCAAAAATTTGCAAGGTTTTCAACAATTTGTAACAAATTTACACTTACACTTAAAAATTACTTCGTACTTTTAGAAACAGATTCTTGTGAAAATAAATTACATTAAATTATACAAAATTTCTATTCTCAACCCCAATATACTAAAGAAATGTCTGAAAATCAATCTCGTCGCTCGTTTCTACAAAACCTCGGTGTCGGACTTGGCACAACAGCTGCTGCTTTTGCAGTGCCGTCAGTAATGGCCGTGTCAGAAGCTGCTCCTCCAAAAGATGAAAAAAAACTTGGTATTGCCCTCGTTGGTTTGGGTAGCTATGCCAAAAATCAGTTGGCGGTTGCCTTAGAAAATGCCAAAAACTGTTATTTAGCTGCTATTGTAACAGGCACACCAGCCAAAGCTGAAGAATGGACAAAGAAATACAATTTACCCAAAGAAAGCGTCTATAATTATCAAAATTTTGATGAAATAGCTAAAAACAAGGCAGTTGATATTATTTACGTTGTTTTGCCAAATTCTATGCATCCCGAATTTGTGATTCGTGCGGCAAGAGCAGGTAAACACGTCATGTGCGAAAAACCAATGGCCAATTCGGTAGCCGAATGCGATGCCATGATAAAAGCCTGCAAAGAGGCGGGTGTGCAATTGGGTGTTGGTTATCGTCTTCATTTTGAGCCATTTACGCAAGAAATTATGCGAATCGGGCAAAAAAAAGAGAAGGGAAATGTAAGATTTATCCAAACAAATTTTGGTTTTACAATTGGCGACCCAACGCAGTGGCGTTTGAAAAAAGCAATAGCAGGTGGTGGCCCTCTGATGGACGTGGGTATTTATTGTGTTCAGGCATCTCGTTACGTTACGGGCGAAGAACCGCTTTGGGTAACGGCTCAGTTTGGGCCAATTACTGATAAAGAACGTTTCAAAGATGTAGAGGAGAGCGTTTCATGGCAAATGGAGTTTCCAGGTGGAGCAATGGTGAATGGTTTTAGTTCGTACAAGTCAAATATTGAGCAACTTTATGTGTCGGCCGATAAAGGTTGGATTCAGTTAAGTCCTGCTTACAGTTATGGCCCAGTGAAAGGTCGTACCAACGATGGAGAATTGAAATTACCAATAGTGCATCATCAGACAGTGATGATGGAAGCCATCTGCAAAGAATTTATGGAAACAGGAAAATTTCCGAAACATATTGATGGCGATGAAGGCAAGCGAGATATGAAAATCTTAACAGCTATCTACGAAGCTGCTCAAACTGGAAAACGAATTAGTTTGGTGTAGTTTTTGAGATACAAGAGGTGAGATATGAGATTCGAGATTTTAAATACAGGTTTTTGGGAAAATAAAATTTGCTTTAATTTTTTTCTCGAATCTCATATCCCCAATCTCATATTTACGAATAAACCATTTTTCAACTTTTATCGTTATACGTATTCAAACAAAATCTATTAAATACAAATGAAAAAAATTGTTTTACTATTCTCTCTTTTTGTATCAATAGGAGCAATGGCTCAAGGTATCAAAACGCCAGCTCCAAGTCCAACCCAAACCATCAAGCAAGATTTTGCTCTTTCATCAATCGAAGTAAACTATTCTCGTCCATTGGCTAAAGGTCGTAAGATTTTTGGTGATTTAGTGCCATTTGGTGCTATGTGGAGAACTGGTGCAAATGGTGCAACCAAAGTAACTTTCGGTGAAGACGTGAAAGTTGGCGGTGTAGCAATAAAAGCTGGTTCATATGCACTATATTCTATTCCGAATGCAGGTGAGTGGGAAATTATCTTGAACAAAGGCGTAAATAATGGCGGATTGAGTGGTTATAAAGTAGAAGAAGACGTAGCTCGTTTTAAAGTTAAATCAATGGCTTTGCCAATGAATATTGAATCGTTTACAATTATCATAGGTGATGTATATGCTTCATCGGCAAATATCCAAATTTTGTGGGAAAATACAGCTGTAAGTATTCCAGTAGAAGCGGATATAGATAGCAAAATCATGAAATCAATTGATGGTGCAATGAATGTGGATAGCCGTCCCTACTTTGCAGCAGCGGCTTATTATTATGATAATGGTAAAGATTTATCAAAAGCATTGGAATGGGTAAACAAAGCAATTGAGGCTCAGCCAAGTGCTTATTGGATGGTACATTTAAAAGCAAAAATCCAAGCTAAAATAGGTGATAAAGTAGCTGCAAAAGCAACAGCAATAAAAGGAATTGAGTTAGCAAAAGCTGGTGGAAATCCTGATTATGTAGCTTTAAATGAAAAATTGATTGCTACTTTAAAGTAAGAATATTTCAAATTGGCTTGTAAATAGAAGCTCTCTTTCATTAGGAAGAGAGCTTTTTTGAGGCCAATTTTCTTAAAAAAGCAAAATTTGCTAAATAAAAATTATCCAAAAAAAATTGATTTGGCAAATAATTTATCCTAATTTTGTATGATATTTAGAAAAACCAACTAAATAAAGAATTTTAAAAGGATAATTTAACTTATATCAATAATGTCAGCAGCAACAAAATCCTATCTTCCTTTCAAGGTAAAAGACATCACTCTTGCCGATTGGGGTCGCAAAGAAATAAAATTAGCAGAAGCCGAAATGCCAGGTTTGATGGCAATCCGTGCTGAATATGGCCCGTCGAAACCATTGGCAGGTGCAAGAGTAGCAGGATGTTTACACATGACAATCCAAACCGCGGTTTTGATTGAAACCCTTGTAGAGTTAGGTGCTGAAGTAACTTGGTCTTCTTGTAATATTTTCTCAACACAAGACCACGCTGCCGCTGCTATTGCTGCTGCTGGTATTCAGGTTTATGCTTGGAAAGGTCAAACAGCTGAAGAATTCGACTGGTGTATTGAGCAAACTTTGCTTTTTGGCGAAGAGCAACATCCATTGAACATGATTTTGGATGATGGTGGCGATTTGACAAACATGGTTTTTGA
This sequence comes from uncultured Emticicia sp., assembly GCF_937903345.1. Classification (GTDB taxonomy): domain Bacteria; phylum Bacteroidota; class Bacteroidia; order Cytophagales; family Spirosomataceae; genus Emticicia. Next base: position 188,444 of record NZ_CALCZQ010000031.1, read on the forward strand.
TGTATATCCAGAATATATTGCTGGTATCAAAGGCTTATCAGAAGAAACTACAACGGGTGTTCACCGTTTGTATGAGCGTATGAAAAATGGTACATTATTCTTGCCAGCCATCAACGTAAACGACTCAGTAACGAAATCGAAATTTGATAATAAATACGGTTGTAAAGAATCATTAGTTGACGCGATTCGTCGTGCAACTGATATTATGATGGCAGGTAAAGTTGCTGCTGTTGCAGGTTATGGTGATGTAGGTAAAGGCTCGGCAGAATCGCTTCGTGGAGCTGGTTGTCGTGTATTAGTTACTGAAATCGACCCAATCTGTGCTTTACAAGCAGCAATGGATGGCTACGAGGTTGTAACGATGAACGAAGCAGTAACTCGTGCGAATATATTCGTAACAGCTACTGGTAACGTTAATATCATCCGTGACCGCCATTTCAAAGCAATGCGTGATAAGGCTATTGTTTGTAACATTGGTCACTTCGATAACGAAATCGACATGGCTTGGTTGAACCAAAACTATGGTCATACAAAATCTACAATCAAGCCACAAGTTGATATGTACGAAATAGATGGAAAAGAAATCATTATCTTGGCTGAAGGACGTTTAGTAAACTTAGGTTGTGCAATGGGTCATCCATCATTTGTGATGTCATGCTCGTTCTCTAATCAAGTATTGGCTCAATTAGAGTTATGGAACAACCCAGAGAAATACGAGAAAAAAGTTTACGTTCTTCCTAAGCAGTTAGATGAGAAGGTAGCGGCTTTCCACTTAGCTCACGTTGGTGCTAAATTAGATACTTTAGACCCAGAACAAGCTGCTTATATCGGTGTTTCGACAGATGGACCATTTAAGTCTGAAATGTATCGTTACTAAAATTCAGTGAAGTTTTTATATCAAAACGCCCATTTATTGAAAAATAGACGGGCGTTTTTGTTTGTCTTTTGTTCTTATTAGCTTTTCAAAAGTAAAGCCTCCTTAGGTGGATAGTTGCCTGTTGGCTTTTCTTTTATAAGACTAAAAAATTAAAATTTCAGCATAAAATTGTCGTTTTAAAATATTTGCCGTAATTTTGCTTGGCAAATAGAGAAACGAAATTATTTGCTATGTTAGATTCTTCAAAGTTGCTTTACGAAGCACTCACTTACGACGACGTTCTGCTCGTCCCTGCATACTCCGAGGTACTTCCACGTGATACGCACACGAAAACATTTTTGACAAAAAATATTCAATTAAACATTCCACTTATTTCGGCCGCGATGGATACCGTTACCGAATACGAAATGGCTGTGGCAATGGCACAAGAGGGCGGAATTGGTTTTATTCACAAAAACATGACCATTCAGCAGCAAGCCGAACAAGTTCGCAAGGTAAAACGCTCCGAAAGTGGTATGATTATCGACCCGATTACGCTGCACGAAACTGCAACTGTGGGCGATGCTCTTCGTATCATGAAAGAATTCCGTATTGGTGGTATTCCGATTGTTGACGAAAACCAAAAACTCAAAGGTATCATCACCAACCGAGATTTACGTTTTCAGTTAGATGCGTCAAAAGCAATCACTGATATTATGACCAAAGAAAACCTAATCGTTGGACATGAGGGAGCAGGTTTGGCAGAAGCTGAAGACATTTTACGTAATTATAAAATAGAGAAATTGCCGATTGTTGATAAAGACTATAAAATTATCGGTTTGATTACCTACCGAGATATTTTGAAGAAAAAAGACCGCCCGAATGCCGCTAAAGATAGATTAGGTCGGCTAATTGCAGGTGCAGCCGTTGGCGTAACGCCCGACATCGAAGCTCGTGTTGAGGCCCTCATCAAAGCAGGTGTAGACGTAGTAAGTATAGATACCGCTCACGGACACTCGAAAGGTGTAATTGATAGCCTAAAACGTATTAAATCGGCATTTCCGAAAATTGATGTAATCGTAGGAAATATAGCTACTGAAGAAGCCGCCGAAGCCCTTGCCAAAGCAGGTGCTGATGCCATCAAAGTTGGTGTAGGTCCAGGAAGTATCTGCACGACCCGTATCATTGCAGGTATAGGAATGCCACAACTTTCGGCCGTTGCTGATTCGGCAAGAGCAGCCGCAAAATATGGTGTTCCAGTAATTGCTGATGGTGGGATTCGTTTCTCTGGCGATATTGTAAAAGCAATCGCTGGCGGTGCAAGTACTGTTATGATTGGTTCACTTTTGGCAGGAACAGAGGAAGCCCCAGGTGAAATGGTGATTTATGAAGGACGAAAGTTTAAAACTTACCGTGGAATGGGTTCGGTTGAAGCAATGGAAGATGGCTCAAAGGACCGTTATTTCCAAGATGCAGAAGATGATATTAAGAAACTCGTTCCCGAAGGAATCGTTGGTCGTGTACCATTCAAAGGTCGTGCTGCCGAAATCATCTATCAAATGGTTGGAGGTTTAAAAGCAGGTATGGGCTATTGTGGTGCCGGCGATATTGCTACTTTACAAAAAGCAAAATTTGTAAAAATCACAGCATCAGGTATCAAAGAAAGTCACCCGCACGATATTCAGATTACAAGAGAAGCCCCGAACTATTCGAGATAATAGTTTTTCCTTTACGCAAAAAGAAAACAGAACGCAGATTTTTATGGTTTTTATGATAGATGATTTGACGAAAGTCTATTATAATCAATCTGAACAATCATAAAAATCTGCGTTCTATTTGGTTAATTTACCGCATCATTCACACATTGACAGCATGAATCGAGTACTAATTACAGGTGCAAATGGCTTGCTTGGAAGTGCCACTGCCCGTAAGTTTATAGAAGCGGGCTATGAGGTTTCGGCAATGTGCCGTGCTGATAGCGATTTGTCTTTATTGAAGGATATTAAATCTAAAATCAGAATCATCGAAGGGGATATTTTAGATATACATTCACTAGAAAATGCACTCGAAAATCAAGATTTTGTAGTTCATACAGCCGCTTTAGTGTCTTTCTTACCCAAAGACCGCAACCAAATGTTTAAGGTAAATGTAGAAGGGACGGCTAACGTGGTAAACATTTGTTTGGAGAAAAACATCAAAAAGCTCTGTCATATAAGTTCGATTGCCGCATTGGGTCGCCCAACTTTGGCATCAGAAAATATACATGGTGGAATCATTGATGAAAATCAAAAATGGGAAGATTCTCCACTCAACTCGAATTACGCAAAATCGAAGTACGAAAGCGAGCTTGAAGTATGGCGTGGCGAAGCTGAAGGACTGAATGTGGTGGTCTTAAATCCTTCAATTATTTTGGGCGAAGGAGATTGGCACAAAAGTAGTACGCAACTCTTCAAATACGTTTATAACCAGAATGAGTATTATACGAATGGTTATCTAAATTATATTGATATAAACGACCTAGTAATGGCCATTTTCAAACTTACTACCTCAAAAATCAAAGGTGAACGTTTCATTTTGAATGGCGGTACTACAACATATAAGATATTTTTCGAGAAAATAGCGGCGGTTTTTGGCAAAAAAGCCCCTTCTAAGACTTTATCACCTTTTGCCATCGAAATCCTTTGGCGACTCGAAGCCTTGCGGGCTTTCTTCACAAAAAAAGCTCCATTAATTACAAAAGAAACTGCTCATAACTCTAGCACAAAATTTACTTATAAAAACCAAAAAATTAAAAAAGCTATTAATTTTCAATTTACCGATTTAGACGAAACGATAAATCGGGTTGGAAATTTTCTTTTGAAATAGTTTCTTGGAAATTTGTTATTGCAAAACTGGCAAACGAGTTATTTGAGAATTGTTTAATTAATAGGCGGGTTCTCAGTTTTCAACAATCAGTAACCGCACGGGCCGCCCCGTAATTCTCTGATCAACTAATAATTACTACTTGAACTTTTATTTCTGGAAAAACATTGACATTTAATAAATAGTTTTTATATTTATTAATCGTTTTATTGGTGTCAATAATCTTGTATATTATTTTATTGATTATCAGCGGATAATTTTACAGTATAAAGAAAATACAAGAGTGTTTTTATAACCATACAATTAATTTTTAGCACAATTTGCAGCCCTTTGGTTGGGCTGTTTAACCTTTGAGTGGAATTCTACATGCAACACGAATTTAGTGACAGATTCGATGGTTTCGATGACGCTGATGTGAAAGCCTCGGCCGAACGCTTTGAGGAAATGCTCAAAAGTCAGGAGACGATTTTCTTCGACGAAGAAACATACGAACAATTATCCGAATACTACTTGCTAAAAAGCAAGTGGGATATGGCAATGAAGGCATGCCGAATTGGTCTTCAGCAATACCCTTTCTCGCTCGAATTACTACTCGACAAAGTGCAACTTCACGCCAATTACGAGCAGTTTGACGAAGCAATGGAGGTTTTGGATACTGCTGCCACTTATAATCCTTCCGATAATGAAATCATCTACATGAGAGGCGTAATTTGCAATCTCATGGGTAATTACGATAAGGCCATTGAGCATCTACGTGAGGCATTATTATTATCAGACGAAAAAGAAACAGTATATTTTCAGCTAGCTCAAACCTACCAAAACTGGCAGAAATTTGAAGAATCAGCTCATTTTTATAAAAAAGCTATCCGCAATAAATTTCAAGAGGAAATTGCTTTTTATGAATTAGTCTTTTGCCTAGAACAAGCCGATAAATTAGAAGAAAACCTCAGTTATTTTCAAGAGTTAGTTGATAACGATCCCTACTCACAATTTGCGTGGTTTGCCCTTGGCATGACTTATAGCCGCCTTGGCAAGCACAAAGATGCTGCTTTTGCATATGATTATGCCATTACGGTCAAAGAAGATTTTGCTTCGGGTTGGTTCAATTTGGCTCACGCTTACATGAATCTCAATAATTTTATTGATGCCAAAGAATGCTATGTCAATGTGCTGAAACACGAAGCCCCAACGGCAGAGGTTTATACACATTTGGGGGCTGCTTACGAGAAGTTGGAACAATACGAAGAAGCCTACAAAAACTACAGACAAGCCACGGTTTTGGACGAAAATTGGGACGATGCTTGGTTTGGAATGGGTTCGGCTTTGTATGAGCAAGAACGCTGGTTTGAGAGTGTTCATTTTACGCAAAAGGCCATTAAACTAAACGACGAAAACGCTGATTATTGGCTGCTTTTGGGCGATACTGAATCTAAGCTAGGAAATTTTATTTCGAGTAATGAGGCTTATACGCAAGCCGCTGCAATCGACCCGAATAACCCTGATATCTGGTTAAATTGGTCGTTGCTTTTCTTTGAGCAAAGCCAATATAGTAAAGCCTTCGAGATTGTGTATGACGGAATCGGCGAAATGCCAGACGATTCAGATTTATTCTATCGTGCAGCGGCTTATTTGATTTTTGATGGAAGCTACAACGAGGCCTACAAATACCTCGAAACAGGCTTGATTTTAAACTATGATGCCCATACCCAAATCTATGATTTCTTTCCTAATCTTGATACACAGAAGGCACTTTTTAGAATTATTGAGCAGTATAAATAAGGAAGGTTAGGCAATCTAAAATCGAGGCTTGGAAATCATTTCCAAGCCTCGCGTTATATCATCATCATATCATTTTCCCACTTTCAACCGACTTTATGCCTTTTTCAGAAAGGGCTTTTACACCAAAAATCAAATCAGCAAAGCGTGGGTCGGAGGTTAGTCCTTTTTTGTATCGGCTATAAATTTGCTGAATCACTATCGAATTTTTGAATAGACCAAAAACATAGAAATATAGAATATTCGATACATCTCGACCACTTTTTTCGGCATAACGCTCGGCAAATTCTTGACGGGTTAAGTTACCTTCGACCCATGATAAATTGAATGTTTTTTCAAATGCTCCATCATTGGCTTCTGCCCAATACGAAAGGCTTGTGCCTACATCCATGAGTGGGTCGCCGACGGTGGTCATTTCCCAGTCTAAAACCGCAATGATTTCTGATAAATTATTGGTATTTAACACCACATTATCATACTTATAATCATTATGAATGAGTGTTGGTTTGCTTTCTGTGGGAAGGTTCTCTTTGAGCCAAACAGACAAAGTGTCCATTGCTGCAATTTCATCAGTTTGTGAAGCTACATAACGCTTGTGCCAGCCTTCTACTTGTCGCTGAATATAGCCTTCGGGCTTACCGATATTTATTAAGCCAGTTGATTCAATATCAATGGCGTGCAAAGCTGCCAGATTATCGCACAAAGCTTCTGAGAGTTTTCGCATTTCGGCAGGGGCAATGGTTTGCACGAGTTTTGGGGCATCTTTTGCTCGTAAAATAATACCTTGCATCCGCTCCATGATATAAAATGGACAACCCATCACAGCCTCATCATCAGTAAAAATAATCGGATTTGGTATTTTCTCATACCCAATCGACTTAAGAGCGGTCAGAATCTTATACTCACGAGCCATATCATGCCCACCTTTGATATCTTTTGCTCCCACAGGCGGTCGACGCAAAACATATTCACAATTAGTCGTTTTCAAGAAATACGTCAGATTGGAGTATCCCCCAGGAAACTGCGAAACTTCGGTAATTTGTTCAAAATCAGGCAATTGAGATTTAAAAAAGTTATTCAACTTGATCAAATCTAATTCTTCGCCCTGCCTAACTGCCGTAGGTGTATCAATTTTTAATAATGTCATTTTTTCTGTCAATTGCGTGCTGCTTTCCGCTCCACGGTTAGTAGAGTTTTGTTTTTAAATTTCACTCTCAATTCTTACTGGTGTTCTGGTCTTAACAAATCATTCACCGTTTTTACGGGGTTGAATGTAATCAACGGAACTTCTACGAACAACGTATTCCAGTCGGCCATTGCACCATTCCATAAACCAGGTAATTCTTGGGCTTTTAAGTCACGACCACTCTGTGATTTTTGAGTATTAAAGCCAGTTTTGGGGTCACGGTAATCTAATAGATTAAATTTTTTTCCTTGATAGTCTTTCAAAGTGCAAATCAAATCAACAGGGTTGAAGTGCGTTGCTTCATCAAAAATCTCTTTTTGTTCGGGGTCTTTTAAATCAATTTGAGCAGATTCTACTACCTGAAGTGAAATAGAGCCATCTGCATTTTCTGCCCAAAAAGGCCCACCACCTGGTTCGCCAACGTTTTTTACCATGCCACAAATACGCAATGGTCGATTGAGTTTCGTGCGACAATAAGTTTTGCGTTCTTCAAAAGATAAATCATCATAACCTTCAGGAAATTCTATGCAAAGGTCAAATTCGATAAAGTCTTCAATTTCTTCAACGTCTTCTTCTTTCAAATCTGCTCCATCCATCATTTTCAGATAAGCAAAAACCGCTTGTTGATAGCTCAAAACCAAACTTGCTAAAGCTTTTTTGTAGATGATTGTTTGCTCTTTTAGACTATCTGGCACAACGTTGTCGATGTTTTTGATAAATACCACATCAGCATCTTGGTCGTTGAGGTTTTCGAGCAAAGCACCGTGTCCTGCAGGGCGAAAAAGTAAATCTCCGTTCGCTGTGCGGAAAGGCGTGTTATCAAGATTTACAGCAATCGTATCGGTAGATGGCTTTTGCTCTGAGAAACTGATTTCATATTTTACGCCATATTTTGCTTCGTAATCTGCCAAAACTGTATCAATCAGTACAATAAACTTGCTTCTATGCTCAGGAGAAACCGTAAAATGAAGGTTTACCTTCCCACCTGAACTGGCATATTTTGCACCTTCAACCAGATGTTCTTCGGCCGGCGTGCGAGTTAAATCGCCGTATTTATGGAACTCCAACAAGCCTTTTGGCAAAGCACCATAATCAAGGCCTTCGGCCGTAAGGAGGTGTTTTAAAATGGTTTTATGGTCGGCTGATTCGCTTCCAACAGATTGTATCAAACTTTTATAAAATGCAAAATCTTGTAGGTGTTCTAAAACCTCATTAACTGATTTATCGAATTTGTTTTCTTCCAAAGCCGCAAAAAGCGATTTGAACATGCGAGAAGCTGCTCCCGAAGCAGGAACAAATTTTAGTAGTTTTTTACCGAAAATTTGGTCGTCGAAATCCTTCGATAGTTCTTTGGCTTTTTCGTCACCAAGTTGAATCATTCCATCGTCGATGGTAGCCGCTCTGACGACATTCAGGTATGGAAATCCTATTTTAAAATTCTCGATTTGCTCAAGAATCGTTTCCACTTTTGCCCCTCGGGCTTCGATTAGGTTAAGGTCGTTTTCGCTAAACATATTAAATGGTTGAGTTAATTAGTCCACAGTCAATAGTTGGTTTCTGAGTAATATTAAACTATTGATAAGGAGGTTTTTGGTGAAAATTGTCGTTGTTTGCTTTTAATCAGCTATTTTATTGTGCGATTGTTTTGTTAAAAATGTAATTTTACGAAAAAATAGAATCAAGGCAATGTTTTTGCTAGGGTTTAATTAAAGTTATTCAAGGCAACGGTCAATAGAAGGCAGTCGATATTACTTTGTGGATTGTTGTCCGTGGCCTATGGACCACTCAAAAATCATGAATTCAATACTCCCTCTTTTACAGAAAACCCAACAAGCTTCGGCTGCCATTCGCCGTTTGACAAGTGCTCAACGTAGCGATTTATTAAATGAATTGGCTACAATCGTTGAGCAATCGAAGGTACTGATAATGTCTGAAAATCAGAAAGATTTAGACTTGATGGACAAAGTTGACCCTAAATACGACCGTTTGTTATTAAATGAAAGTCGTATTCAAGGTTTGGCAGATTCGTTGAGAGAAGTTGCCCTTTTACCCGACCCAACGGGAGAAATATTGATTGAAAGAAATCTTGAAAATGGACTAAATATCAAAAAAATAGCCGTTCCGATGGGGGTTGTTGCTGTTATTTATGAATCTCGACCAAATGTGACGATTGATGTGGCTTCGTTGTGCCTACGCTCGGGGAACGCTTGCGTTTTAAAAGGTGGAAAAGAAGCTATTTTCTCAAATACTTGTTTGATGAGCCTAATTCATCAAGTTTTAACAAAATTTGGCATTGCCAATGAAGCAGTTTTGCTTCTACCAACCGACCGAAAATTTACCGAAGAATTATTGAAAGCCACTCGCTTTGTTGATATTATTATTCCACGCGGGTCTGATTCACTAATTCAATATGTGCGTCAAAATTCACTCATTCCAACCATCGAGACTGGTGCGGGTGTGGTACATACCTACGTTGAAACAAGTGCCGATTTAGCCAAAGCCAAAGATATTATCGTGAATGCAAGGGTTTCTCGTCCATCGGTTTGTAATTCTCTTGACTGTGCCATTGTTGATAAAGCAATTATAAATGACTTCTTGCCAATGTTGGTAGAGGATTTTAAGAAATGGAATGTAGAAGTTTATGCAGATGATGCATCTTTCGAGGTTTTTGAGAAAATCGGCTATGAGAAATTACATAAAGCCCAAGATGAAGACTTTGGAAAAGAATGGCTCGATTATAAAATTTCTATCAAAACTGTTGCCAATCTTGACGAAGCCCTTTCGCACCTTCAAGTCTTTTCATCTCGACATTCAGAAGCAATTTTGACTCAAAACCAAGGTTTGGCAGAAAGATTTTTGGCAGAAGTTGATGCCGCTGCCGTTTATCATAATGCGTCCACTCGCTTTACCGATGGCAGACAGTTTGGACTTGGTGCTGAAATTGGTATTTCTACCCAAAAACTACACGCTCGTGGCCCTTTTGCACTTGAAAAACTAGTCACCGAAAAATGGGTTGTAGTGGGCGATGGGCAGGTGCGATGGTAGCTTCGAAAAAATACGCTCTATTTTCTAATGCTCAGCTACCGCCCTACCGAAAATTGGTGGCAGAGCGAAGCCGAAACCCTAATTTTAGGTTCATTTCATTGGTAAAACGTAATTCGTAAATCTTAAATCCACTTTTTTCTCTACATTTGTCATAGAAAATAACCTATGAAAAAATGAAAAACCTTCCTGAGCAATTTGCTCATCCATATTCTTTTGCCCCAAAGTTTAAGAAATCAGTAGTTTATTTTTCGATGGAATTTGCTATTGACCAGGCTCTGAAAACCTATTCGGGTGGACTTGGATTTTTGGCTGGCTCGCACATGAGAAGTGCCTATCAAACCAAACAAAATCTTGTCGGAATCGGTATGCTTTGGAAATTTGGTTATTATGACCAAGTTAGAAATACTGATAATAGCATGGCAGTGCAGTTTCGTGAGAAAATGTATAGTTTTTTAATAGATACTGGCGTTCGTTTCCAAATGAATATCCAAAATCGAGCAGTTTGGGTAGCTACATACTACTTGCCCCCGACCACTTTTGGCACTGTTCCGATGTTTTTTCTGACCACCGACACCTATGGAAATGATAATTGGGCAAGGTCAATTTCATATCATCTATATGATGCCGATGCTTCGATAAAAGTTGCACAATGTATGGTTTTGGGTATTGGTGGTACTACTTTTCTGGATAAAATTACTTACGAACCCGAAGTATATCATTTCAATGAAGCTCATGCACTTTCGGGAGCTTTTCATCTTTACAAAAAATTTGGAAAAGCCGCTGATTTGAAAAAACGGTTGGTTTTCACGACTCACACACCCGAAGAGGCAGGCAACGAAAAGCACGACATTAACATGCTTGAAAACATGAATTTCTTTGCTGGCGTACCGATGAATGAAGTTCGTAAAATCTGTGGAATGTCACCGATTATAATTCCACTGGGTGGAACTATAGAAAATGTGTTCAATCATTCGCTGGTTGCTTTGCGTTTGAGCAGAAAAGCTAATGCTGTATCAAAACTTCATGGCGATGTTTCACGCAAAATGTGGGGCGATTATGATGGTATTTGTGAAATTACTCATGTGACTAACGCCCAAAACAATATTTATTGGGCTGATGATATTTTAGAAAAAGCTCGTAAAAAAGCCGATTTTAAAACGATTTCTGCTCGCAAAAAAGAATTGAAAGAAGTATTATTCAAAACTGTAGCCGACCAATCAGGAAAACTCTTTAAGCCCGAAGTTCTAACAATTATTTGGGCAAGAAGATTTGCGGCTTACAAACGCCCCGATTTGCTCACTCGTGACCTTGAACGGTTTGATAAATTGATGAAAAACACTAAATATCCAATTCAGTTTATTTGGGCAGGAAAACCCTATCCTTTTGATAGTGAAGCCATAAATAAATTCAATCAGTTATATTATTTGAGCCACCTTTACCCAAATATGGCAGTGCTGACTGGGCATGAATTGAACCTATCGAAGCTTATAAAAGATGGCTCAGATGTGTGGCTAAACACGCCAATCGTAACCCGTGAGGCTTCGGGAACAAGCGGAATGACAGCAGCCATGAATGCTTCGATCAACTTCTCGACTTTTGATGGTTGGGTTTGTGAATTTGCAACGGAGCAAAACTCATTCGTTGTGCCTGTTGCTCCAAAATCTCCCGATTGGGAACGAGATAGGGTTGATATTCATAATATGCTCGATATGCTCGAAAATAAAATCTTGCCAACCTATTATGACCGCCCCAAAGAATGGCAAAAAATGGTTTTACAGAGCATGAATGATGTAAACGCTTTCTTTGACTCTGACCGTATGGCAGCAGAGTATTATGAGAAGGTTTATTGATTTTATCTAATCGACAAAACCTCTGCGACTGTTTGGGAAACCACTACAATCACAGAGGTTTTATTTTTTTCGTGTATATTTGACCGAAATAAAAACTTTCTGTCATGCTTCGTGTTCCATCCTCGATAAATTCTAATGAATTTGAGTCTTTGAAGATTCAAGACATGACTTTTGTGGCATATCGAAATAATATTTATCCATCAAGAAACGAGATTTTTTTTGAGGAACACGCCATTGTTTATGTCCTTGAAGGTGAGAAAAGATTTGTTTCTCCAACGCAGGATGTTCATGTAAAAAAAGGACAGATTTTATTTTTTCAGCGTGGTTGCTATTCGATGAATGAGTCGATTGATGTCAATTATCGTAGCCTTGTTTTTTTCTTTCCCGAAAAATTATTGAAAGAATTTGTGGCACAAAATCTTTCACTTTTTGAAGATTATACCCAAAGCTCGTTTGAACAAATATTGAGCCTCGAAAGCAACTCCAACTTTGATATTTTCGTTGATTCACTTATTCCGTTTTTCAGTAGCAGAACCAATCTTTTGAATCAATTTTTGAAACTAAAGTTTGATGAATTGATGCTGCATCTACTCGACCTCGACCGCAGCAATCAGTTTCGCATTACACTCTTTAATATTTATCAAGGTCAGAAAGTTGATTTATCATTTTTTCTCGAAAATTATTACCTTAAACCCTTGTCTATTAATGAATTAGCACGAATTTCTGGTAGGAGCCTTTCGGCTTTTAAACGTGATTTTGAATTACAATTTAATACCTCGCCTGCCGTTTGGATAAAAAACAAACGCCTCGAATATGCCTTTTTTCTTTTACAAAATTCTCAAAAAAACGTCTCCGAAATAAGCCTCGAAATTGGCTACGAAAGCGTTTCTCACTTCATCAAAGCCTTTAAAGAAAAATACGGTTTTACGCCCAATAAAATTAATTAAACCAAAAACGCTATTTTTTGGGCGTATTTCGTTAATCGTTATTAGGTTATTATACTCAATTTTGCATCGCCTATTCCACAAACTCCAATGGCGAACAAATTCCAAAATAAATATCGCATTCTTTCGGCAAGACATCCCAACTGGGATTATGGCACAAATGGGGCTTATTTCATAACGATTTGTACGAAAAACCGACAATATTGTTTTGGAGAATGCGAAAAAAGCAAAATGAAATTATCGACTTTAGGAGCAATTGCACAAGGTTTTTGGTATGAAATTCCAAAACATTTTCCTTTTGTTGAATTGGGTGAATTTGTGGTGATGCCTAATCATATTCAAGGTGTTTTGATTTTGAATAAAAATGGTTTTGATGAAAATATTGAATCTATTGACATAATAGAACCCATCGACCCCGTAGAGACAGGGCATTGCCCTGTCTCTACCAACGACGTATCCACCAACAAACCCAATTCGGAAAAAACCATTGGCCAAAAACGATTTCGGAATCAAGGGAAAAATACGGTTTCATCAATTATTGGTTCATACAAATCAATTTGCACCAAACACATTCATGCCGCATTTCCGACATTGAATTTTGAATGGCAAATACGTTTTTGGGATAATATTATTCGTAATGATGAGGCATTTAACACCATTAGCCAATATATTATCAATAATCCCTTGAATTGGGAAGATGATAAATTTTTTGAAGAGGAAATAGATATTCCAATGTAGAGACAAGGCAATGCCTTGTCTCTAAGGTACCCAACAAACAATACAACGCATTAAAAACAAATAAAAAAATATGTCAGCACCAAAATCATTATTTGACAAAGTATGGGATGCCCACGTTGTTCGTAAAATCGAAGACGGCCCCGATGTTTTTCTTATTGACCGCCACTTCATTCATGAAGTAACGAGTCCAGTAGCCTTTTTGGGTCTCGAAAGCCGTGGTTTGGGCGTACTTTTCCCAAATCGTACATTCGCAACTGCCGACCACAATACACCAACAATTAACCAACATTTACCAGTGCAAGACCCACTTTCGGCCAATCAGCTGAAAGCTTTGGAAACAAACTCGGCAAAATACGGCATTTCTCACTGGGGATTAGGCCATGCAAAAAATGGTATCGTTCACGTAGTTGGGCCAGAAAATGGTATCACACTTCCAGGAATGACCATCGTTTGTGGCGATTCTCATACTTCTACGCATGGTGCTTTTGGTGCAATTGCCTTCGGAATTGGTACTTCTGAGGTAGAAATGGTACTTTCTTCACAATGTATCATGCAGCCAAAACCAAAGAAAATGCGTGTAACTATCAATGGTAAATTGGGCAAAGGCGTATTACCAAAAGATGTAACGCTTTTTATCATTTCAAAACTTTCGGCAGCGGGTGCAACTGGCTATTTCTGCGAATATGCGGGCGATGTTTTTGAAAACATGAGCATGGAAGGACGTATGACAGTTTGTAATATGTCAATCGAAATGGGTGCGAGAGGTGGCATGATTGCTCCTGACGAAACCACTTTCGCTTACTTAAAAGGCAGAGAGCAAGCTCCAAAAGGCGAGGCTTGGGAAAGAGCTTTGGCTTATTGGAAAACACTCAAAACTGACGAAGGAACAGTTTTCGATATTGAATATACTTTTGATGCAGCCGAAATTGAGCCACAAATTACTTACGGTACAAATCCAGGTCTTGGAACAGGTATTTCTCAAAATATTCCTCAAGCTGCCAACGTACTTGATGGAGCGGCATCTTATGCAAAATCATTGAATTATATGGGCTTTGCCGAAAACGAGCAAATCATTGGAAAAGCAATTGATTATGTTTTCTTAGGAAGCTGTACAAACGGACGTATCGAAGATTTCCGTGCTTTTGCATCAATTGTTAAAGGACGCAAAAAGGCTGATAACGTAACGGCTTGGTTAGTACCAGGTTCGCACATCGTAGAATCTCAAATTAAAGAAGAAGGTATCTTGGATATTTTGACCGAAGCAGGTTTTGCTTTGCGTCAACCAGGTTGTTCGGCGTGTTTGGCGATGAATGATGATAAAATTCCTGCTGGAAAATACGCAGTTTCAACATCAAACCGAAACTTTGAAGGTCGTCAAGGGCCAGGTGCAAGAACACTTTTGGCTTCTCCATTGGTTGCAGCAGCAGCGGCAGTTACAGGAAAAGTTACTGACCCAAGAGAATTTTTATAATCAATTTTAAAATTCACCACTAAGAACACTTAAAATACTAAGTTAATCTCTGTGAAACTCTGTGTTCTTTGTGCCTCCGTGGTAAAAAAATATTCTAAAAAATGGCTTACGATAAGTTCACTATATTAAAAAGCACCGCAGTTCCGATGCCCATCGAAAATGTGGATACAGACCAAATCATTCCTGCACGTTTCTTGAAAGCAACAAGCAGAGTAGATTTCGACAAAAACCTATTCAGAGACTGGCGTTATAACAACGACGATTCTCCGAAAGCAGACTTCGTATTAAACAACCCAATCTACTCTGGCAAAATATTGGTTGGAGGTAGAAACTTCGGTAGTGGTTCAAGCCGTGAACACGCCGCTTGGGCGATTTACGATTACGGTTTCCGTTGCGTAGTTTCGAGTTTCTTTGCTGATATTTTCAAGGGAAATGCTTTAAATATAGGTATTTTACCAGTACAAGTAAGTGAAGATTTTTTACACAAAATTTTCACGGCAATTGAAGCAGACCCAAAAGCGGAACTTGAAATCAATCTTCCTGCTCAAACGGTTACTATTTTAGCAACTGGCGAATCGGAAAGTTTTGCAATCAACGGCTACAAAAAGAACAACATGATTAATGGCTACGATGACATTGATTATTTACAGTCAATGAAAGCCGAGATTTCAGATTTTGCAGATAAAAGTCTTTATTAATTTTGAGTGATAGTAATGATAGAATGAGTGAATAATTTAAAAAAACGCTCATTCACTCGTTCACTCATTCACTCATTGAAACATTCAAAATTAATATGCGACACATTGAAATAATGGATACAACACTCCGTGATGGTGAACAAACCAGCGGAGTGTCTTTTTCTGCAACTGAAAAGTTGGCAATTGCCCAGATGCTGCTCACCGAAGTAAAAGTCGATAGAATCGAGGTGGCTTCGGCACGAGTTTCGGATGGGGAGTTATTAGCTGTTCAGAAAATAACCAATTGGGCAAAAGAGCATGATTTGCTTGATAAAGTAGAGGTTTTGACATTTGTTGATGGCGAATCTTCCATAAAATGGATGCTTGAAGCTGGTGCAAAAGTGATGAATTTATTGACAAAAGGCTCGATGAACCATCTAAAGCACCAGTTGAAGAAAACGCCCGAACAACATTTTAACGAAATCTCTAGTGTGATTGCTTTGGCTCAGTCGAAAGGTATAAAAACAAACGTTTATCTCGAAGATTGGAGCAACGGTATGCGAAATTCACAAGAATATGTTTTTCGCTTTCTTGATTTTCTTGCAACACAACCCATCGAACGAGTTTTATTGCCCGATACTTTGGGCGTGCTTACTCCACAGGAAACTTTTAGTTTTTTGCATTCGATTGTGGAGCGATACCCAAATCAGCACTTTGATTTTCATGCACACAACGACTACGATTTAAGCGTCGCCAATGCCATGGAAGCCATTCGTGCGGGTGTACAAGGCTTGCATTTGACCGTAAATGGCATGGGCGAACGCACGGGAAATGCTCCACTTTCTAGTACAATTGCTGTTATCAATGATTTCATGCCAGACGTAACGACTTCGGTTGTTGAGCAATCGCTTTATACGGTTAGCAAGATTGTTGAATCTTTTTCTGGCTTTGGTATCCCTGTAAATAAACCTGTTATCGGTGAAAATGTTTTCACGCAAACAGCAGGCATTCATGCCGATGGAGATAACAAAAACAATCTCTATTTCAATGATTTGATGCCTGAGCGTTTTGGCAGAACTCGAAAATATGCTCTCGGAAAAACTTCTGGAAAAGCAAATATTGAGAAAAATCTGCAAGAAATAGGCATTACGCTTACACAAGAAGAAATTAAGAAAGTAACACAAAGAATCATTGAACTTGGCGACAAAAAGGAAGTAATTACGAAAGAAGATTTACCATACATTATTGCTGATATACTTGATAGTGAGGCAATTGTAGAGCGTGTGCAGGTGATTAACTATGTAATGACCCACTCAAAAAACCTTCGTCCGTCAGTTACTTTGATGGTAAAAATTGATGAAGAAGTTTTTGAAGAAAATGCACAAGGCGATGGTCAATACGATGCTTTTATGAATGCTTTGAAAAAAATTTATGAAAAGAAGAAAATCGCTCTTCCAACGCTGACCGATTATGCCGTGAGGATCCCGCCTGGAGGAAAAACTGATGCTCTTTGTGAAACGATTATTAGTTGGGAATGTTCAACCAAAAGTTTCAAAACTCGTGGATTAGATTGCGATCAAACAGTTTCAGCATTGAAAGCTACTCAGAAGATGTTGAATTTGATATAGTTTTTTTAGGACACAGAGTAATACAAAGTTTATGACACAGAGTATCACAGAGTTAAATCAGCTATCTCAAATTATTTTGAAGCAAGCATTTGATGTTCACTCGGCTTTGGGGCCTGGGCTTTTGGAAAGTGCCTATAAAGAATGTTTAGCTTATCGTTTAGAAAAAAACGGTTTACGAGTTGAAAAAGAAAAACCAATGCCTTTAATATTTGAGGAAATCAAATTAGACCAAGGCTATCGTTTAGATTTATTAGTTGAAAATAAAATAGTTGTAGAATTAAAATCGGTTGAATTTATAAACGATTTACACATTGCACAGACATTAACTTATATGAAGTTGGGTAAATACAAGTTAGGATTACTCTTAAATTTTAATGTAAAAAGTTTAAAAGATGGTATAAAAAGACTCATTTTATAAACTTTGTGAAACTCTGTGCATTAACTCTGTGGAACTCAGTGTCCTCAAACAAACATATGAAAAAACATATCTTAATCGTCCCAGGTGACGGAATTGGGCAGGAAGTAACTGCCGTTGGTAAAAAAGTAGTAGAGAAAATCGCTACAAAATTTGGTCATGAATTTACTTATGACGAAGCACTTATCGGTCACGCTGCCATCGAAGCAACTGGCGACCCGCTTCCAGAAGAAACACTCGTAAAAATGAAAGCCTCTGATGCCGTTTTATTCGGTGCAGTTGGTCATCCAAAATACGATAATGACCCTTCGGCAAAAGTCCGTCCAGAGCAAGGTTTATTGCGAATGCGTAAAGAATTGGGACTTTATGCAAATCTTCGCCCAATCAAACTTTTTGATGAACTTTTAGATGCATCAAGCATCAAACCAGAGCTTTTGAAAGGTGCTGATATTCTTTTCTTCCGTGAATTAACAGGTGATGTTTATTTTGGAAAACGGGAGCGTATCGATGATGGAAACACTGCATACGATACAATGATTTATTCAAAATACGAGGTTGAGCGTATCGCCCGCAAGGCGTTCGATGCAGCTATGACTCGTGGCAAAAAATTAATGTCGGTTGATAAAGCAAACGTTCTCGAAAGTAGCCGTTTATGGCGTGAAGTAGTGCTTGAAGTAGCAAAAGACTACCCAGAAGTTGAGCTTTCGCACCAATTTGTTGATGCAGCAGCAATGCTCCTCATCAAAGACCCACGTAAATTTGATGTAGTTGTAACAGGAAATCTTTTCGGAGATATATTGACCGACGAAGCTTCTCAAATTGCAGGTTCAATGGGAATGTTAGCTTCGGCTTCCATTGGTGATAGCACCGGAGTTTATGAGCCAATTCACGGTTCAGCCCACGATATTACAGGCAAAGGAGTGGCAAATCCCTTGGCTTCGATTTTATCAGCAGCTTTGATGTTGGATATCTCATTTGGCTTAAAAGCTGAATCGGAGGCGATTATCGCAGCCGTAGATGCAACTTTAAAAGCAGGTTTCCGCACAGGTGATATTGCAGATGCCAACACTCCAAAAGACATGATTTTGGGGACAGATGCAATGGGCGAGCAAGTCTTGTCAAGAATATAAGTAGTTCAATAGATATTGGTTCGATAAAAAGACGGGTTTTTACTCGTCTTTTTTGTTTTCGGTCAAAAATATTCCGTAATTTTGATTAAAAAATCACCAAAACTAAACTAATGAAAAAATCATTTTTTATCGCTATTATACTATTAATCAGTCAATTAGGTTTTTCACAAGCAGCCAAACCAGCCACACAAGGTTTAAAACTCGCTTATGTTTATGAAGATTATATTCTTCAGAATGTAAAAGAAATGACGAATCTTCAAGCTGAAATCGCTTCTAAAAAGGTAGGTTTTGAAACAAAACTAGAACAGAAAGCCAAAAAATATCAAGAAGAATTTGCCGAATATCAAGCAATGATGAAAGATATTACAGGCCTTACAACCGATTCTTTGAATGCAAAATTAAAGCGAGTGCAGAATATCAAAAAAGATGCCGATGAGTTTCAAACAAATTCGGAAGCCGAACTTCAAAAAATGATTCAAGAGAAATTTTTGGCAATTCGTGAAAAAGTAATTGCTTCAATCAAGACAGTGGCTGCTGAGAAAGGTTACAAAATTGTGTTCAGAAGAAATGCAGAAGCAGGAAATAATGAATCAAATACCGTAATGCTTTACTCGGCCGATAATGGCAAAGATGACCTTACAGATGCAGTTTTAGTGAAAATGGGGACGGTTCCGCCGAAGAAATAAAATAATAAGGACTTTATAAAATCTTACAAGATTATAGAAAACAATAAAAACGCCCAGCTACTTCTCAATAACTGGGCGTTTTGCTTAAAAAATCGACTACTTAGCCTCTTTTACATATTTTTTCAACCATTCGTTTTGCTCCCAAAGCATGTGAAGTAGATTTTCTTTACCTCGGTAGCCGTGAGCTTCATAAGGTAAAAATACAAAACGTACAGTTCCTCCATGTCCTTTGATGGCCGCAAACATACGCTCACTATTGATAGGGAAAGTACCAGGATTATCATCAGTATCGCCATGAATTAATAAAAGTGGCGTTTTGATTTTATCGGCATAACTAAATGGACTCATTTTATAATACAAATCAGGAGCTTCCCAATAAGTTCTGTCTTCTGCTTGAAAACCGAATGGTGTCAATGTTCTATTATAAGCACCGCTTCTTGCAATTCCTGCCTTGAAAAGTTTAGTATGGCTCAATAAATGGGCAGTCATAAAAGCACCGTAACTATGTCCGCCAGCGGCAACTCTATTTCTATCGCCAACGCCAATTTCTGCCAAATGATTAATTGCGGCTTCGGCATTTAGCGTAAGTTGTTCAATAAAACTATCATTCGGTTTTGAGTCTCCACCTTTACTCACAATTGGCATTTCTGCATTATCAAGCACCGCAAAACCTTGTGTAACGTAGTAAATTGGACTTCCCCAAGCAATCGTAATAAACTTATTTTCACTTCCACGCACTTGTGCAGCATCGGCCGCATTAAAAAATTCTCTTGGATACGCCCACAAATAAACCGGCAAAGCTCCATCTTTTTCCTTATTATAGCCTTTTGGCAAATACAAATCTCCCGTTAACTCAATGCCATCTTTGCGAGTGTATTTAACTTTTTGTTTACTCACACCAACCAATGCAGGATACGGATTCATAAACGCCGTTATTGGCATATCTGCGATGCGTAATTTTAGATTTTTTATAAAAAAATTAGGTACTTCGGTTTTCGATTCTTTACGAGTAATAAAGGTCAAGTTTTTTGAATCTAAAACATCAAACACAAACTCAAAAGTACCTTCACTGCATCGCCAAAGTTGTTCAGTTTTCTTTGTGTCAATATCTAATAAACTCAAAAATGGCAAATCACCTTTTGGCGAAGAACCAACTGTGTTATTTAAGAAAATTTTATTTCCCTCTACCAAAATCACTTGTTTGCCAAAGCTGTTTTTTTCCATCAAAGGCGTACCCGGATTTCCGTAAGCATCCGTAATATTTCTTTCAAAAAGTGTAGAAATCGTTTTTGTACTACTATTGTATCTACTCACTTTAAGGCTTTGTTTGCCCGTAAGTGCTTCCGAAACCCACGCAAAGTTTTCATTTCCCCAAGTTATGCTACGGAATCGCATTTTGGTTTTGAATAATTCTTGTTTTTCGACCTTGAAAGGAGCGGCTTGAGCATAAACTACATCATGGAATTCCACGTTCTTTTTTATCAAACCACTATCAAGTGGCATTGCCCAGACCAAAGTAGCTGCCTCATCGGCTCTCCATTCAAAACCTCTCGGAATATTCTGCACATTATCATTTCCAGAAGGTCGTGTTTCGGCACTTGGCAAATCTGCCATTTCTTTTACCAACTTTCCAGTCACATCAATTACCAAAACTGATGTAGGAAAGCCATTTGATGTTACTAAGTAAGAAAACGGTTTCTTTAAAACTTCCAACAAATAGTATTTCTTATCGGGCGATAAAGTGTAAGATTCATAAATGGCTGGTTTGCCTAATGGCGTTTCTACCCCTCCACGATTAATGACCATCTGAGCGGTTGCCATAAACTCAAAAAGTTGTTCATCATAAGGAGTTTTTATTAAATCTTGATAGGTACGGCCTGGAGCAGCTTTTCCGATGTTCTGCTGTATGGTTGGTCCTTTAGGCGTTATTGGCTTTGCAGGAGCATCACTTGGCAAGCTAACTGCTGTTTTATAGACAATGGCGTTATCGTCAAACCAAGTTAAATCAGCACCTAAAACTACGTTTAATGCCTTTTTATTTACTTTGGTTACAATTTTTGTCACAACATCAACAATGTATAAATCAACTCTGCTATTGGTAGTATTCGTGAAAGCAATCTTCTTTTCGCCTGGACTCCATCTTACATTTCCTGCCAACATATTTGCTGGTAAACCTTTGATTTTAAACTCTTTACCAGTTTTGATATTTTTCAGCGTAAAATTATTGATGAAAGTTTGTCGGCTTGGCGAGAAATTATTTGGATTTAATCTCAAACCTGCGATTCTTATTTCGGGTTGACCTAATTCTTCAACGGTTGGGTAAGAATTACGTTCGCTTAGTAGGATCCACTCTCCTTGACTATCTATGCTTACATCAGGCGTAGGTTTTGCCAAAAGCAAGTCGGCTATTTCTTTGGGCGGAAGTTGGTAGTTTACGGCATCTTGGGCAAAAACCTCAAAACACATAGTAAAACCTATCAATAAAAAGGTGATTTTTTTATTCATTGTAAGTGTTAGTAAGTAAAATTGATGAATAATGATTTAAAGAAGTGAAATTAATGATTAAAACTTATTCAAAGCATATTTTGGAGACTTAAACTCTAAAAAGATAGACATAGAGTGAATTTATTTCTTAAAAATGCAGTTTATTTACCTTAAATGCCCAATTGTGGTGGTGTAGATGTTTGTTGATGAAATTTTTATGTAGAATTTCAAAACATGGCGTTTTATTTAGCTACATGAGAAACTTGGAGTGCTAAAATTTGATTTGAATTCTTATTCAATTTATCACTTGGATTTGTATGGAAGTCCAAGATTTTTTCTACAATAAAAATTCATACTTGAAGACATAGTTTCTTCGTTTTGTTAATCAAAAACAATAAAAATCATAAAAAAATCAAATAAAAACATATTCCACTGAACGAAAAAGAGGGCCATTATTTGACTCTTTTTTATTTTTTGAACTGTCCATTGCGGCAATAGCAGGTTTGATAGTCGAATCTTTATGGAAATAGGCTTTTCTTTCGGCTTGCGTTGCTTTTTCAGGAACACCAAAAGTAATTAAACCAGCAAAATAGGCAATAGCCATTAAGACTAATATTAGTCCAACGCCCCAACCCCAAAACTTTTTATAGTTTAGGTTTTTTTCTTCCAATACTTCGCTATTTTTTCAATAGTTGCTCGTTGTTTTTTGTTCATGGAGTTATATCTATTAAAAATTTCTTGAATGGAAAGGTACTTGTTTAGTAGCCAACTGTACTAAAAATGTTTGAATCATGTAAATGATTTACAAAATCGTATAAGTATTTTATAAATATTTCTTGCTTCTATGTTTTATCAAAGTTCGTTACTCATAATTGCTGAAAATATTCAAAATCTGATGATCGAAATCTTAGAAAGGAATTTAAACGTATTTTCAGGGTTGAGTATCAATTCTTTTCAGCTTTCTTCGAATTATTGGCGAGCGAAAATCTAAAAAAAGGATATTTTTACAACGGTTTTCATCAAGTTTGTGAGTATTTAGGTTTAGTGATGAAAGGTGTTTTTTGAACATATTTTCGTGATGGAAAAACTGCCGACGATTCTTTTTCTAAACCGATAATCAACTAGTGGTTTCTCATGCCAGATTTATCAATCTAGTTCTGTGTTATTTTTATACGCAATCAATGCTTAAATCAAAGCTTATTTATATTCACTTAGATAATCTGATGTCGCTTAATCTACAGTCACTCCATAAAGCACAATTATCAGACAAAACTCGTTTTGCGGATGGCTTAGCTACAAATCCTGAGGAAATTATTGGAACGGCTCACGCAGGTTGTTTTTCGATGCAGGTTGGTTTTTTATTAAACGAAGCTGGTTTTACTGCCGAAAATATCGACATTAATGCAAAAGTGGTATTTGAAGACGGTATAATCACAAAAATCGATTTAGAGTTGACTGCTACAATTCCAGAAATTAGCGAAGAGAAATTTCAAGAAACAGCTTTGGCTGCTAAAGCAAAATATCCGATTTTCCGCTTATCAAATACTGAAATTTCTTTGACGGCTACATTGGCATAATTTTATGACGCCAACAAAATACATATAAGCTGTTAATATAATAAAAGTTGGGGTCGCAAAATTTGACACACCACTTACAGGTATGCCAAATTCTTTTTTTAGAATTACCTACAAGAATTAAACAAATCACAAATACCGCAGCCAAGTTTTGTCGGGGTTTTGGCTTTTATAATTGCTGTACCATTTACAAATCGGATACATAATTAAAATCACGATGAGCCAAGCCAAATAAACTAGCGGAAGTGTAAGCCCATCATCGTTTTTGGGGCGACCTAGTGTTTGCTCATGAAAAACAAAATCACTCCAATGATAGCCTTTAGCTAAGAATATAACTATCAAAAATGCCCGAATTACGTACCAGTGAATGAGGTAATAAAACAGCGGGACACTGCCATAGACTTTAAAAAACTTCAATTTTCCTTCGCCATATATTTCCGCCAACCATAGCATTAAAAAAGCAATGCCGAGCATACAAAGTGAAAAATCGAGCGATGGAGCGTTTTTTGAGACATTTATGAATGATAAAAACGTAAAAAAAGGCTTTGTTTGCATACTCCACGGCACGGGGTCGCCGTAGATATTTATAAAGCGTAAAATCAAAAAGGCAATAAAAAATCCGCCCGACATTTTTATGAAAAATCTGATTCTGTTTGGTTTTTCGACTAAAAAATATTCTCCTAAACCATAGCCAATCAGCATAATTGACCACCACGGCAGTATTGGGTAAGCCAAAATCAACAATCTTTCGCCAAGAGGAAGAACGGTAAGTACAAATAACGGACTCAAAGCGTTTCTCATACCAGATTCAGGTACTAAGGCCAATAAACCGTAGAAAATCATAATAAAACTACCGATACCCAAAGCAATTTTGTGTGATTTACCAAGCAACAATGATAGCAGTAGAAAATCTACTCCAATGGCGGCAATTACTTGAAAAAGTAAGGTATGAAAGCCAATATCTGACCATATACCGAAGGAAATAATACTAAACTCTAAGAATATCAGCCAAATACCACGAATTAGCAAAAACTTTCGGCTTTCACTCACATTATTCTGACGTTTGGCCGAAATATAAGCCGATACGCCTGATAAAAATACGAAAGTAGGAGCACACAAATGCGTAATCCAGCGAGTAAAAAAAAGTGCAGGGTAGGTGTTCGATAAATCGGTTGGGGTTTGAGTGAGAGCATTTTGTAATAAAAAATCTCGTGTATGGTCGAGTGCCATAATAACCATAACGATGCCACGAACAACATCAATTGGAGTAATTCTTTTCATAATTTATAGGGAAGGTTTTTGTGCTTTCAAATATAAAATAAATAATGATTTGAAACCTCAAAAAAGGCAAGGTTTTGTTGTTTAGGCTATGCTTGGTTCGTGAATATTTTGAATCGGCAAATTCAGAAAAATAAGTAAATTATTTTTGTATTAACTGACATAGGGCTTTCAGTGGCTCCTATTTACTTTGTTTATTCTTCCAAATTTAAACCAAAGAATAGTCATGGTTTGGGTATTCAAAACCACGATTTAAAAATCAAGTACGGAAAGTAGCTCCATTGCTAAACGAAATTTTTTTACCGCATAGAAATTGGAATTTTGATTGTAAAGATTATGAAAAATCTTACGAATCGAAAAATGGAGAATTGTGAACACCATATTTTAGAGCAATTAAATGCTTTTGGGTACAGAGTTGAGATTTTAGAGTAGTATTTACAAAGATGGTGTGCAATGAATTTTTTAGGAACGTCTAATTTGGACGTTCTAGTTAACTTAATCTTCAGAATTAAATAATAAAACATTATTTATTCATATATTTCTTGCCATTTGAATATTTCATGTCGAAACCAGCTTTGAATTTGGTATTATCGAAATTGGCATCATTACTGAATTCGGTATATTTGAAATCTGCTTGATTGCTGAAAGCGGTTCTTTTGAAAGTTACACGTTCGCCGAAATTGGCGTACTTAAAGTCAGCGTAATTATTGAATCGTACATCAAAAAAGTCAGCGTCTTGCTTAAATGAAGTGTATTTAAAATTGGCGTATTCGTCAAAATCAGATTTAGCAAAAATTACTTCTTGTTTAAAATCAGCATACTTGAAATTGGCACTTTGGGCAAATTTAGCTCCACCAAACGAGGCTTTTTCGGCAAAATGAGAATATTTAAACTCAGTTTTTCCTGCGAAAGAACAGTTTTCAAAAATCACATCTTTTTCAAAATCAGTTGTGTAGGTTGAACCTTCGCCGATATTCCAGTTTACAATTCCATTTCCTATTTTTCGACTTTTCTCTTCTTCTAAATTTTTACACGCAATAATATCGCCTTTGAATGTGCAGTTTTTGAACGAAATTGGTACTTCTACGTAGCTTTTGTATTCTTCGTAGTTGCTTTTGTTGTTGAGGCGTTTACGGTTTGAGAGTTCGGTTAAATCCAGATTTCCAACGATTGTAGCATCTTGATAATCAACAGATTGTCCCTTGTTGATGGCTTCAAAAATAGTTTTTGCTGAAATTTCTTTTTGGGCTGAAACTTTTGTGCTAATGAGAGTAAAAATCAGTAAAATAAGTATTTTTTTCATAATGAGGAAATAATTAAAACATTTGAAAACTTTGCGAGTCGTCGCACCGCAAAAAGTTGTCACATTTGTTGAAATGAAATTTATTCGTTGATATAAACACCGCCTGAATTTGCTTCCATTTTAACGGTAATTCCGCCACCATTGAGCGAGCCTTTGACACGATTTTTTTCAACTGTTCCGCTAAATTTGGATAAAGTTGGTACTTTTACTTTTTGTCCGCAAAGGTCCAAATCTATGCCTTTATCCATTGGCATTCTTATGTGAATACTGCCAGCACTTGTGGAAAGAAAAAGGTATTTGCCAAGCGATTTAATATCAGCGTCAATGCCACCGCCCGAAGTAGAGGCTTTTACGTTGGCAGTGATATTTTTTAATTTTATTGAACCACCCGAAGTCGACGTTTCGAAATCGCCACTGATTTCTTCGGCACTGATTCCACCACCGCTAGTTGTTGCATTGATAGTACCATCGAGTTTTTTGAGAGTTAAAATACCACCCGCGGTGGTGAGTTTGACATCGCCTTTGCAGCCTTCAGCATAAATTCCGCCACCACTTGTAGCTACATCTATGTTATCTCGGCAACCGCTGATATTGATTCCTCCGCCCGATGTACGACCTTTTATAATTCCGCCTAGGTTTTGGAGTTTCAAGCCTCCACCGCTGGTTGAGAAATCTAAATTTCCTGTAAGATTTTTAAGAGAAATTCCGCCACCGCTGGTTATTAAATTTATGGATATTTTTTCGGGGGTATAGATTTTAAAAGAGATACTGAGTTCATTTTTCCGATTGTTCCAGCTACTTTCACTTTTGCGTTTGGCGATGCACAAAATGGTTTCACCTTCTTTTTTTATGCTTAACTTGTATTCTTTTAAGCGGTTTTCGACATCGTCTTTACTTAGGTTGCTTCCACCATTGTTTACTTTTAAATGAACCTCTATGCGAGCTTCATCTCCTGCACCACCAATAACTGAAATTTCGCCACCTGAAGTGCTTACATTAAGATTTTTTACTTCTGATGATTTGTAGGTTTTTACTAAGTAAGGAGTTCCTTTATCTTGAGCCAAAGAAAAAGTAGAAATGAATAATCCTAAAATAAATAATAAGACTAGCTTTTTCATCAATTGTGTATGTTAAAATTTCATAATTTAACATAAGATGCACAAGAAGGGAGAAGCGTTGCAAATTTTTTCGATATTTTTTAAATAATCATTATTTTACCCAATAATCTACCACAAAAACCTTCTCCATGTGTGGTTTAAGTACCTCCTGAAATGCTTTGTGTGCGGGGTGTTCTTGGTAGCTTGCCAAATCTTGCTCCGATTTATATGAAAGCATAAAGCAATGTGTAAAGCCTTGATTAAAATTTTCAGGGCTATTATTGATACCCCATTCCATATCGGCAATTTGCGGTACTACATTTTTTAGAGCGAAAAAAGTATCCGCAACTTTCTGAATATCGCTTGGAGAAGAACTTTCTTTGAACTTAAAAATAACCACATGTCGAAGCATTTTTGTAGTTTTTGGTTTTGTGTCAGTTTGTGCAAAAATACTTGTCATCGGAAACATTAAGAAAAAACAGATAGATAATAAAGATTTCATTTGAAAGAATGTTTACTGATTTTAAAATTTATTTATGAGTTTAAATTAAATCCATAGGGTCTTCTACGACTCTTAGGTTTTCGTTGAAGGTATCAATATAATCCATGTCGGTTTGACTGATTTCAAACTCGAAAACATCGAAATTTTCTTTGATTCGCTGCAAATTGGCCGATTTGGGGATACTCGATACACCATGCTGTAAAGCCCAACGTAAAATAATTTGGGCGGGAGTTTTATCGTATTTTTGAGCAAGACTTTGAAGTTTCGGGTCGTTCATACGCATACCACGTACGAGCGGGGTATAGGCTTGCAATTGGATTTTCTTTTGTTTACAAACCTCCTCCAAATCCTTCAAGTACAAATACGGACTAAACTCAACTTGATTGACCGCTGGAACAATGCTGGCGTAAGATTCGAGTTCGGTCAGAAATGGCACGAGGTAATTTGCAACGCCAATGGCTTTTACTCGTCCTTCGGTATAGAGTTTTTCGAGGGCCAGCCAAGTGTCTTTTCGGGTTGTTTTGATTGGCCAATGAACCAAATAAAGGTCGATATAGTCGATGTTGAGTTTTTTTAGACTTTCATCAAAAGCCCGAAGGGTTTTGTCAAAACCTTGGTCACTATTGTTGACTTTGGTTGTTACGAAAAGGTCTGTTCGCTTAATGCCACTTTCACGCACAGCATTGCCAATTTCGGTTTCGTTTTTATACATTTCGGCGGTATCAATGAGCCGATAGCCAGTTTCTAAAGCCCACAATACGGCTTGCTCGGCTTCACGGTTATACATATCATAAACGCCTAAGCCAAGCAGTGGCATTTGATGGCCGTTGTTGAGAATGGTATAGAGTTGGTTTGACATAAAGGGTTTGGTTTTGCCAAAAATACGATAATTTTTGAGGAAATAGATGAGAGTTTGAAATCCCCCTTTGAAGAGGGCAGGGGGATGTATATTTTACCTGTATAATTTTTCGATTCTTTCTGAACTCACCATTTTTCTAAACCCAAAAGTTTTTTACCTAAGTCGTTTAGCTTTGCTGTATCGTATTTAGTTTTTTCCCAATTACGAGGGTCTCCAGGAAAAGCGTAGCCTTCAGGAGCAATACGATTTTTCCAAGAATTTACTCGCCAATCTCGCAAGTCGTCGTTATCTTCTTCGGCGGGCATCATCGAAATATATTGAGCGATTCTAACCTTATCTGTCGAATTATTCGGACGAATTCCGTGCGGTTGACAACTATTAAAAATCAATAAATCGCCTGCTTCGAGTTTTACTTTTACGAGATGCTCCTCAAAACCTGTTACATCAGGTTTGAAACGATTGCGGTCTTCTGGCTGCGACAGTTTCCAAGTATCATACGTACGGAAAAGCTCCGGAATACATTGAAAACCACCCATATTTTCGTCGGTTTGGTCGGCTAAGGCCAATACGCCTTGTACGTTTTGTGGTTTTGTTTCGGGGTCATAGTCCCAATGGATAAAACCTTTATATTCAAATCCAGGGCGGAGTGGAAAGTTTAAATTTGCACGGTCAATGGTTACCCAAAGCTTTTCGGTTCCCCAAATATCAACAAAAGCATCATAAACTCGTTGCATTTGTCGGTTGTTCCAAAGGTGTTGGTTGTTATAAACTTCTACCATACCCGTGCCAGTAAGTTCTTTCATCTGCATTTCGGCACGAGGGGCGGTATACCAAGTGCTTGGGTCGTTGGACGATTTTTCTTCAAATTCCCAAATAAAATCAGCAGTTCGGAGGGCTTGTTCTCTGGGCACAGCATTCTTGATAATTACATAGCCATTTTCTATCCAAAACTTCCAATCTTGTTCGTTCAAAACTTTAAGTTGGCCACCTTCTTCAAGGCTTACACGCAATTTAACTTGGCTACTCGTAGCGGTCGAAGGATTGCCAGGTTTATCAGTATGATTTTTATTGGGCATCATGGTGGGTGCGGCCATTGTCGGCACGGGAGGCGTTCCTGTCATTTGCATAGTAAAATATTTGTTTAATGATATTCAAGGTTGAAATAATGATACAAATGTATGAGATAAAATCATGTAAGGCTTAACCTATAATTGCCATTTTTTGAACAATATTGATTATTTATAGATAATTTTGTGGATGAACCATATAAAATGTGCAAATTTGTTTTGAATGTATTGGTTTTGGGCTTATCTGATATGCCCCTACTAAAATTATTAAAATGAAAATTATTTTAGAAGAATTTACTATCGATTCTGCAAGTTCGTTTCGGGTTTTTAGGCCACGATTGAGTCAGGTTTTTTATTGGCATTTTCACCCTGAATTTGAATTGGTTTTTATTGAAGGAACCGACGGAACTCGACATGTTGGCGAACATATTTCTCGTTTTGAATACAGCGATTTGGTTTTGATTGGTTCGAATATTCCGCACCTAAACTTTGATTATTTGGTGAAGTCTGATTATGAAAAAGTTGTGCTGCAAGTTCGTAAAGATTTCCTACAAAACGCCATGCTCGAAACTCCCGAATTAGCTGCTATTCAGCAACTTTTCCAACGTTCACAATATGGGATTGCTTTCGGTGAAATAACAAAGAAAATGATTGGAGAACGAATGAAACTACTGAATAGACTAAATTATTTTGGACAGTTTTTAGAAATATTGGGTATTTTACAGCTTTTGGCAATAACACAGGATTATGTGCTGCTGCACGAGCAACCCCTTGAAAATCAATACAATAAAAAAGACCAAGAACGTATTAAACGCTTGTATCAGTTTATTGACGAAAATTATCAACGGAAAATTGATTTACGGGAAGTTGCCAATATGAGTAGTTTGAGCGAAGCTGCTTTTTGTAGGTATTTCAAGAAAATGACAAGAGTAACGTTTACCGAATTTCTGAATCATTACCGAGTAAATCAAGCAAAAAACTTACTTTTATTGGATAAAAATGTAACCGAAACTTGCTTTGATTGTGGCTTTGAAAGTATGTCGTATTTCAACAGGACTTTCAAAAAACTGACTGGAGAAAACCCTTTGGCTTTTAAGAAACGGTATTTTATGAAGTAAAAAGTATAGCATACCTGTTTTCAGAGACAACAGATGTGCTATACTTAGTATTGCTATTCATCCAAAATACTCTCTTCCATCGTAGTGGAGTTTCCACCGTGCATGATTTCAATTAGTTGTTTGATGTTATACACTGTTCGGTTATATTTATTGCTGAGTAAAATTATAACAAAATCTTCACGTGGGTCGAAAAACATAATGGTATTGTAGCCTTTCCACCAACCCGTATGATACACATAGTCGGTTTGTTGTTTGGCGTTTACCCAAAGTCTGAAACCGTAGCCATAATTACGCAAACCAGGAAACTCAAAACTTCGAGGCATAATCATTTCACGGAAAGATTCTTTACTGATAAGCGTATTGTTTTTTAGAGCGGTATGCCATTTCAAAAGGTCGCTAATTGTAGAGTAAACACCTTTATCACCAGAAATATCATCGTAATAATCTTTTGGTAATTTACGTCTAAACTGATACCCAACCGTACGATTGATATTGATTGAATCATTTTTAGTAGTTACGATATACGAATCTTTCATGCCGGCTGGGCCAAAGATGTTTTCGTGCATATACTTTTCAAAATCTTTACCCGTAACTTTCTCAACCAATGCTGCTAAAATGGCAAAGTTGGTGTTATTATATCCAAAATAATGGTCGGGTTGATTAAATATTTTTGGTGTTGGCTGCACGGTTGCAAACCATTCCATTATTTGTTGATTTGTAGGGTAAATCTTAGTTTCTCGAACCATCTTATCAAAAGTGTATTGATAAAATGGCAAACCTGAGCGGTGGCAAAGCAAACTTCGAATGGTGATACCTTCGTAAGGGAAATTTGGGTAATAATCTTTTACCGTATAATCTAAGCCGAGCTTACCTTGTTCGGCCAATTTCATGACGGCTACCGCCGTGAACGTCTTCGAAAGTGAAGCAAGTTGAAACTTCGATTGTAGGTTATTTTTAACTGAGTCATTGGCAAACCCAAAGGCATTTTGATAGACAATTATACCTTTTTGGGCAATCAATACATTACCATTGAAGCCTTCGGCTAATTTCTGTTGAATTACTTGCTCTATCAAAACTGCTTTTTTATCGGCATTTATTTCTTTTCTGATTCGAGCCTCTTCTTTTTTTAGGGCAACACTATCAACTTTTTTCTCGCTTTTATTTGAGCCAGCATTTTGACACGAAAAAAAACTTGTAGTGAGTAAACAAACAACAATATAGTAACTATGGAAGGGAAAGTTTTGAGTAAATTTCATAATAATATCTCACAAATCCGAATCAAACAGATGAAGAAAAAGGCTATAATTTTAGTAGGACAGAAACCGAAATCTGTCAAATTGTGTCGAAAAAATAATAGGTGATGTTTTTAAAAGAAGTAGCACAGGAAAATTATGCATGGAAGTTTAATTTCCACGCACATATTGCAAAATAATAATCAAAAACATAGTAAAAATAACACTACAAATAATTTTCAGTACAGTAATCAAGAAAAATTGAAAACCTCCCGCTTCTACAAAAAACAACAATGAGTGGTGAATGATTGTAAGAATGGCTACATATCTGATAAAACGTTCACCGCCCATTTCTTTCAACGAAATCGTAATATCACTTTCAACTCCTTTTGTAGGGAATAGAAACTTGATAATATAACTTCTTAAATACCCAATCATTACACATGCTGAAGCGTGTACACCTGCCGTATTATAGAATATATCGACCAACAAACCTATCAGAAAACTTATCAAAATCACCCAAATAGGGTCAATTTCGTCAGGTATGAGTAAAATACATGCAATGTAAACAAAGCAAAACGCCACATCGAAGAATACAAAATTGCGGATAACCAGAATTTGTAGCACTAAATAAATGACGAATGTAAGGACTAACTTTATGACCGTTTGAGAATTCATTTCTTTTCTTCGGTGGTTGATTGCTCTAATAAATCTTGTTCTTTTTTCAGCTTATTGTTTACAATGTAAACATAAGATAAATTGCGGAAGTCAGTTGCTAACTCCACTTCAATTTCAAAAAATGCTTGGTCTTGTTTGGCACTGAGTTTACGAATTTTACCAATCATTGTTCCAGAAGGATAAATTACGTTTTGTTCAGAAGTAACCACCGAGTCGCCTTGTGTGATCGGCTTAAAGCGGTCAATCGTATTCAAGTTAATGTATTTCGGATTCATACCACCCCATTCGGCAATACCTAAGGCTTTATCGTTTTTATTGCGAAGAGTCAGGTTTTTGATTTCTGATGAAACCTTAGACTCAGCGTGTAGAATCGAATAAACACGTGAGAAATGCTCAGAGCATTGCATCACCGTGCCGACAACCCCTTGCGGACAAATTACACCCATTCCAGGCTCTATGCCATCGATTGTGCCTTTATCAATCGTCAAATAGTTTTTCGACAAACCAACAGTGTTATTTACAACCTTT
This sequence comes from uncultured Emticicia sp., assembly GCF_937903345.1. Classification (GTDB taxonomy): domain Bacteria; phylum Bacteroidota; class Bacteroidia; order Cytophagales; family Spirosomataceae; genus Emticicia. The sequence goes on from NZ_CALCZQ010000031.1 coordinate 221,428, forward strand.
GCAACTTTAAACTCGAAGCGTCTAGCAAAAGCCGAATCAACTGTATAATAGTCTCCTTCTCTTTGCTTAAACGATTGCATTGCCGATACTTCTTTTTTGAGTTGAGCATTTTCAGCAATCAATTGGTCGTTCACATTGCCAAGGTTCATGTAATTTTTCACATAATTCGAACTTTCGAGGGTCTTTGCCGCGTAATAGTTAGAAGAATTAAAAAACGAAACTTCCCAGTAATGATTGTTCTTGACGAGCAACCAAAAGCTGACGAGTTCGAGTATAGCAAACAAAAGAAAATTTCGTATGCGAAATATAAGTCGGAAGAGTTGCGACATCTTATGAGAGTTCTGAGCGACCGACGCTCGTTTAAGAATTCTGAGTTACCAATACACAGTATAAACAGAAAATATTTAATTTTATAGGTTCAAAAAGTTAGTTTAAACATTCAAACTAACTTTTTGAACCTATTTTTTCTGATAAACTAAGAATTCAGAACTAAGAAATTATTGGATTATAACTGCTCTATATTTTTCTATATTTTTCAAAATCTCACCTGTACCACGAACAACCGCACGAAGTGGGTCGTCAGCTACATGAATTGGAAGTTTTGTTTTAATAGCCAAACGTTTATCTAAGCCATGAAGTAATGCTCCACCACCTGTCAAATAAATGCCGTTTTCATAAATATCTGCAGAAAGTTCTGGTGGAGACATCTCCAATGCACGCATAATCGCCTCCTCAATTTTTGAGATTGATTTATCAAGAGCGTAAGCAATTTCACTGTAGGTTACCTTGATTTCTTTAGGAATTCCAGTCATTAAGTCACGACCACGAATTTCGATATCAGCAGGTGGATTATCCAAATCTGGTAAAGCAGCACCTACCTGAATCTTGATAAACTCCGCCGAACGTTCGCCAATCAGTAAATTATGCTCACGACGCATATAATCAACAATATCTCTCGTAAATAAATCACCCGCAATACGTACCGACGCCTCGCAAACAATCCCCGAAAGTGCAATAACCGCAATCTCAGTTGTACCACCACCGATATCGGCTATCATCGAGCCATTTGGTTGCTCAATGTCGATACCGATACCTATTGCTGCAGCTATTGGTTCGTGTACCATGTAGACTTCTTTCGCACCCGCGTGTTCGGCTGAATCTTTTACGGCACGTTTCTCAACCTCAGTAATACCAGATGGAATACAGATTACCATGCGATGAGAGGGAGAAAAAAACCAACTGCGACTTGTCTCAATCATCTTAATCATGCCACGAATCATCAATTCAGCGGCAGTAAAGTCGGCAATAACACCATCTTTGAGAGGACGAATGGTCTTTATATTTTCGTTGGTTTTTTCATGCATCTGCATTGCTTTGTGACCTATCGCCAACACTTTTCCAGTAATTTTGTCTAAAGCAATGATTGAGGGTTCATCTACAACGATTTCGTCTTTATAAATAATGAGGGTATTTGCCGTACCCAAGTCTATCGCGATGTCACTCGTGAGGAAGTTAAACAGTCCAGCCATTTTGAGCGTAATTGGGTTAATTTTTTTTAAATTGTCCGCAAATTTACAACTATTATTGACAAAATATTTCTAAAAAGTTGAAAAAGTATTGAAAAAGTGAAAAGTATTACCGCATACAGATTGCTTTCATAGGCAATATGTCGCTTTTTCAATAAAAAACCTGTGTTTTAGGCATAAATACCAATAAATTTAGGTATTCAACTATAAAAACTAATTTTGTTGATAATGTTCAATTAATACTTGTTTTCGTATTGTTATTGCTTTTTGAATCGCCAAAGCCTTCAATAAATAGTGAAACAAAAAAAAACATTATCTTTGTCCCGTAGCAATTTATCTAACAAAAGAACTGAAATATAAATCATAGAAAATGGGAGTTCGTTCGATACTAAGTAAACCCATAGCAGCTTATGTGGTTGCTCAGCAGAAAAAGTGGATAGCACGCTCGGCAGAAGTACAAGCCAAATGGCGAGAAAAGTTGGTTAGCCAAGCTTCAAAAACGGTTTTTGGTCATGACCATCATTTCAATAATATTCGCTCTTACGATGACTTTAAGCAGGCTGTCCCTGTCCGTGATTATGAAGTCCTAAAACCTTACATAAACAGAGTAGTTGAGGGTGAAGAAAATATTCTATGGGCGGGAAAACCACTTTATTTTGCCAAAACTTCAGGTACAACTTCGGGAACAAAATATATTCCTATCTCGAAAGATTCGATTCATAATCACATAGATTCGGCACGAAATGCATTGTTGAATTACATCAACGAGACAGGCAAATCGAAGTTTTTAGATAATAAACTCATTTTTTTGTCGGGAAGCCCCGAAATGACTGAGAAAGCAGGTATCAAAACTGGCCGCCTTTCGGGAATTTCAACACATCACGTTCCTACCTATTTGCAAGCTAATCGTCTGCCTTCTTACGAAACAAATTGTATTGAAGATTGGGAATCCAAACTCGAAAAAATCATTGATGAAACGATCAATCAACCAATGAGTTTGATTTCGGGGATTCCGCCTTGGGTGCAAATGTATTTTGATAGAATCCAAGATCGTACTGGCAAGAAGATAAAAGATGTTTTTCCCGAATTTGATTTGTTTGTTTACGGTGGTGTAAACTTCGAGCCTTACCGAGCAAAACTTTTTGAATCAATCGGTAAAAAAATCGACTCTATTGAGCTCTTCCCTGCGTCTGAAGGCTTTTTTGCTTACCAAGATATGCAAAACAATGAAGGAATGTTATTGCTGCTCGATACTGGTATTTTCTACGAATTTATTCCAAGCGAAGAATTTTTCAACGAAAATCCGACTCGTTTGTGCATCGAACAAGTAGAATTGGGTAAAAACTACGCACTCATTATTAATAACAATGCTGGGCTTTGGGGCTATTCGATTGGCGATACTGTAAAATTTGTTTCGCTTGACCCTTATCGTTTAATTGTTTCGGGAAGAATCAAGCATTTTATATCTGCCTTCGGCGAACACGTCATTGGAGAAGAAGTTGAAAAAGCCATGAAATATGCTTGTCAACTTCAGCCAGAAGTTGAGATCGTAGAATTTACAGTTGCTCCAATGGTAACACCAAACGAAGGGCTTCCTTACCATGAATGGCTTATAGAGTTTTCCATTCCACCTCGAGATATGGAGCAGTTTAAAAATGATTTAGATCATAAAATGACAAAACTAAATTCCTATTATGATGATTTGATTGTGGGAAACATTTTGAAGAAATTGGTCATTAGTCCACTTCAAAAAAATGCTTTTATTGACTATATGCGTTCGCAAGGTAAACTAGGTGGGCAAAATAAAGTCCCTCGCCTTTCAAATGACCGTAAAATTGCAGATGTCTTGAAAAAAACTTCTAATTTTTGAAAGACACCGAATGCCTATCGAAGATCGCCTATAACTAATATCCTCCATCTATCAAAAATTAAGATAATTTTCTTTGAATACATATATTTTTGTATGCCGAAATAAAAAACTAAACTATAAACCGTATATGTTACAATTTTTGAAATATGTTTTCGCAACCATCATCGGGATTTTTCTATTCACGATTTTGAGTTTTATTGTTTTGATTGGAATCGGAAGCCTGATGTCAAGCTCGGACACAAAAACCCAAGTTGAATCTAATTCAGTTCTTAAGCTCGATCTCAATAAAATTATCAGAGAAAATGCAACAGAAAACGAACCATTAACTGAAATTTTAACAGGGGGAAATGGCTCAGGACAAGTAAGTTTGCCACAAATTCAAGAAGCATTGGCGAATGCTAAAATCGACCCCAATATTAAAGGGATTTTCCTAAAAGCTGAAAATCCAATGGCTGGAATGGCAACATTGAAAGAGGTAAGAGAATATCTATTAGATTTCAAAAAATCAAAGAAATTTATCTATTCTTATGGCGAAACCATGACAGAAGGTTCGATTTACCTCTGTTCGGTGGCTGATAAAAGCTACTTAAATCCAGCTGGTGGATTAGATTTTAATGGTTTGAGTGCCAATTATTCTTTTATGAAAGGCTTATTTGAGAAAATTGGAATAAAACCTGAGATTTTTAGGGTAGGAGATTATAAAAGTGCAGTTGAGCCTTTCTTCTTAACAAAAATGAGTGATGCAAACCGACTACAAACACAGTCGTTTATTTCAGATATGGCCAATAATTTCTACGGAGATATTGCTGTTTCACGCAAAATTACGATGGCCGAAGTTAATAACATCTTGAACAATGCTTTGATTCAAGAACCAACCGATGCCATAAAATATAAAATTATAACCAATACAGGTTATTGGGATGAGTTCGAAACTGCCCTTCGTCACGAGTTAGGTTTCAAAGAAAATAAAAAAATTGAGTATATTGGTTTAAACAAATATTTGAAAGCTGATAAATTGCTAAAGGAAGGTGATAATTCTAACCGGATTGCGGTAATTGTGGGAGAAGGAGACATTCTTTCGGGCGAAAGTCAAGACGGAACTATTGGTTCGGAAACTATTGTCAAAGAACTCCAAAAGGCACGCAAAGATTCAAAAATCAAAGCAATAGTTTTACGTATTAACTCTGGTGGTGGAAGTGCTATGGCATCGGATGTGATGTGGAGAGAAGTTGAATTAACTAAGAAAGTAAAGCCTATCATCGCATCAATGGGTGACTATGCTGCTTCGGGTGGTTATTATATGGCAATGGCATGCGATACAATTGTTGCTCAACCAACCACTTTGACAGGTTCAATTGGTATTTTTGGGGTAATGTTTAATGTTGAAAAATTGATGAACGAAAAACTCGGTGTTACGTTCGATGGTGTAAATTCTCATAAATATGCCAATTTCCCATCGGCAACTCGAACAATGACTGATGCCGAGAAAAACATGATTCAAAACGGCGTCAATAAAGGTTACGAAAATTTTACAACCAAAGCTGCGAAAGGTCGCCACATGAGTGTTGAGAAATTGAAAACTCTTGCCAGTGGTCGTGTTTGGACTGGTAGCCAAGCAAAAGCTAATGGTTTAGTTGATGTAATTGGTGGTGTAGGTGATGCCATCAGAATTGCTGCTCAAAAAGCAAAATTGAAAGAGGGAGATTATAGAATAAAATATTTGCCAATTAAAAAGTCAAGCTTTGAATCTATTATCGAAAAACTAGGTAGTAACCAAGAAGAAACCAAACTGAAAGCCTATTTAGGCGATTTTGCACCTTATGCCAAACAACTAAAAAATCTCCAAAGCATGGATAAAGTTCAGGCAAGAATGCCCTTTGAATTGGATATAAAATAATGCTGAATAGGTGTTTAGCTAAGTCTAAATCAAACTTTATCACCAAAAGGAGAAAGAAATTAGTACATTTGTACAAAATTCTTTCTCCTTTTTTGATTTTTATAGGCCAGGTTTCTTATCTCTCACCGATTAAGAATTAGTATAAATGGTGATATTTTTATCATATGAAAAATACAAAATTATTAGAAGCTAAATTTGTCACGAGTGCGGCAGATTACCGTAAATGTCCACCACCAGAAAAACCAGAATATGCCTTTATTGGACGCTCAAACGTAGGAAAATCTTCGTTGATAAATATGTTATTAGCGGTCAAAAATTTAGCAAAAACCTCGCAAACCCCAGGAAAAACACAATTAATCAATCATTTTGAGGTAAATAAAAAATGGTATATTGTCGATTTACCAGGATATGGATTTGCCAAAGCTCCAAAAGGTGAACGCGATAAATGGGGCGAAATGATTGGCGATTATTTGGTCAATCGTGAAAACCTTATGTGTGTTTTTGTGCTAATTGATGTACGCCACGAACCACAAAGAGTCGATTTAGAGTTTCTCGACTTTTTGGGCGAAAAAGACGTGCCTTTTTATCTGATTTTCACGAAAGCCGATAAAGTTGGAAGTGTAAAAGCCGAACAAAATGTAGAATCGTTCAAGAAAACGATGCTTTTGAGTTGGACGAAAATTCCGCAATATTTTATCACTTCGGCCGAGCGACGAACAGGCCGTGAGGAATTATTACAAGCAATCGAAGAGTTAAATCTGTCTTTCACGAAATAATTTGTACTTTTGTTCCGTTATAAAAAACGCAAAAAGAAATTTAGAAAAACATCGTTTGCTGTCGAGAATTGACAGCTGACTAAACAAAAACAATATATTTTTCAAATGGAATTATTAAGAGATATTGCCCACATTTCTGGAAAAAGTGGTTTGTATAGAATTTTGAAGCCAGGGCGTGGTGGTGTTATCGTTGAAACACTTGACGAGAAAAAACTAAAAGAAATGGTTAGTTCAAATGCCCGTGTATCGGTTTTGAAAGACATTTCGATTTATACCGAAGACCCAAACAAATCAACTCCACTAGGAGATATTTTTTTAAAAACTCGTGAACTTCACGGTGAAAAAGTAGAATTTGATTTCAGAACAGCTTCAAATAATCAAATCTTTGATTTATTTGCTACTGTCATGCCAGATTTTGACCGTGAGCGTGTTTACGCTTCCGACATTAAGAAAATCATAAGTTGGTATAATGTTCTTTCGGCAGCAATGCCAGAACTTTTCGTTCTTGCCTCAGTAGATGCTGCCTCAGAAGAAACTGCCGCAGTTGAAGAATCTCCTGCCGAAGAAGCATAAGCATAATTTTGAATTAAGATATAATAGAAATCCCATCAGAAACGATGGGATTTTTATTATACAATTATTTTTCCTTTCCCAAAAACGTGATTTTAATCCCCTTTTTTGGAACAACGGAAATAAGAAGTGTTTTTTTGACGAATTAATTCGTCAGATTATAAAAATAGCTTTCATTTGTTCCTTTAGATAGCGATTTTAATCGATATTATTTCAATACAACCGTCTTGCCAGTTTTTGAAGACTTAACAGCTGCATCCAAGATTTCCATTGCCACCATATTTATTTTAAGCGAACCTAAATCACTTTCTGATTTTACTTTACCTCGTGCTACGGCCGCAAAATAAGTAAAAGCATCATTCATGGGCTTTTCGAGTGGTTTTACTGCTATTTTTTCTTCTGGTAAAGCATTTCTGTCACCTTTTCTTACCTTCATTTGGGCAGATTTATCGGCAAAAACATAGCCCGTTTTGCCATAAACTTCTATATCTTTTCTATCAAAAGGCCAATTCCATGAGCCTTGAAAAATACCTTGTGCTTTTGGATAAGTTACAACAATAGTTGCTTCGTCATCAACATTTGGGTAGGTTTCGGGCTTAATAGTTTGTGTAATTGCCGTTACTGAAGTCGGTCTTTCACCCTTCATTAACCAAGCCATAATGTCGGCTCCATAGCAACCAAAATCAATGATTGCACCACCGCCATTTTTTACAGGGTCGGTTAACCAACTCAAAAACTCTTTGCTCACGCCAATCTCTTTTGGGCCACGGTGTCCATCATGAATCACTACTTTTCTAATATCGCCAATGGCATTTTCGGTATGAATCAATTCATAGGCTTGATGATTACTGGCATACCATGTAGTTTCGTAATTCGTCAAAAGTTGGATATTATGTTTTTTTGCCAAAGCTGCCATTTGTGTAGCATGGAAAAAATTTACAGCCAAAGGCTTTTCGACCATGACGTGGACACCTTTTACAGCACATTTTTGCACTGTTTCGAGATGCTCAATGATGCTTCTGAAATCACAAATGGCCTCAGGTTTGGCTTTTTCGAGCATTTCATCGAGGCTGGCGTACCACAAGCTTTCGGGTAGATTATATTTTTTCAACAATCTTAGAGCCAATTCTTTATTGGGCTCTGCAAAACCGATGATTTCTACATCCGCACGATTGGGATTATTTAAAATTTGATAAACGTGGTCGTGTGTCATGCCGGCAATGCCCATTCGGACAGGCTTTTCTTGGGCAAATACAAATGTTAGGCTTAGGTATAAGCCCAAAAAGAGGAGTTTTTTCATGTTAGATATAAGGTTGAATCAATCAAATTTAACCAAAAACCTTAATATAGAACTATTTTTTTGAAAAGTTTTCATTAGAAAACCTATTTTTGCGTTATAAAAGAAAAATCTTAATCCTATTGACTGTTGTCAGTGGACTATCGACTAAAAAATGTCAATAAAAATCCAAAATCTAAGTAAAGTTTATGGCACACAACGTGCTGTTGATGATATATCTTTTGAAGTTACCAAAGGCGAAATTGTAGGTTTTCTTGGCCCAAATGGAGCCGGAAAATCAACAACTATGAAAATTCTGACTGGCTATTTACCAGCCACTAATGGTTCGGTAGAAGTAAATGGTTTTGATGTAAAAGCTTCGCCGATGCAAGTCAAAAGTAGTATTGGATATTTGCCAGAGCATAATCCTTTGTACTTGGATATGTACGTGCGTGAGTTACTCGAATTTGCAGGTTCGCTTTATGGCTTAAAAGGTAAAACGCTTCAAATAAAAGTAGCCGAAACCATCGAAATGGTGGGTTTGGGTTTAGAAAAACACAAGAAAATTGGCCAGCTATCTAAAGGTTACCGGCAGCGTGTGGGCCTTGCTCAAGCCTTGATTCATAACCCTGATGTGCTGATTTTGGACGAACCAACCACGGGACTTGACCCTAATCAATTGGTCGAAATCAGAGATTTGATAAAATCGGTTGGGAAAAATAAAACTGTTATTTTTAGTACGCACATCATGCAGGAAGTAGAAGCTATCTGCGACCGTGCGGTGATTATTAATCGTGGGAAAATTGTAGCGAATGGCACGCTTTCTGAACTCAAACAAGGTGGGAAAGGTATTGAAGATGTTTTTAGAGAATTGACTACGTAACTGAAAATTGACGAATATATCGAATTACGATTGACGAAGCTTTTTGTTCATCCTAAAAAACAAAATCTTATCATCTTACCAAATCTTTTTAACCCTGTCGAATGCTCGAAATTTGTAGTTTTTCCTTAGAATCTTGTCTAACAGCTCAAAAAGCTGGTGCTGGTCGTGTTGAATTATGTGGTGGAATGTTTGAAGGTGGAACCACTCCTTCGGCTGGTTTGATAAGATTGGCTCGTCAGCATCTGACTATTAAATTATACGTCATGATTCGCCCTCGTGGAGGAGAATTTTGTTATTCCGATGCTGAATATGAAGTAATGAAAGCTGATATTCAAGTTGCCAAAAACTTGGGTGCTGATGGCGTAGTTTTCGGAATTTTGAACCCCGATGGAAGTATTGATAAAAAGCGTACAACTGAACTCGTAAATTTAGCCAATCCGCTCAAAGTAACTTTCCACCGAGCCTTCGATGTAGCCAACTACCCAATGCAAGCCTTAGAAGATGTTATTGACTGCGGTTGCGAACGAATCTTGACTTCTGGACAAAAAAACACTGCCATCGAAGGAATTGATTTACTGAAAACTTTGGTAGAAAAATCTCAAAATCGTATTGAAATAATGGTAGGTAGCGGAGTCTCAGCCCAAAATGCTCAACAATTTTTGAATATTGGTATTCATGCCCTACACATGACTGGTAAAGGAGTAATTGAAAGCAAAATGGTCTTCCGTAAACCGGATGTGAGTATGGCGAATGCCGCACTTACCAACGAATACCTGATTTATGAAGCCGATTTTGATAAATGTAAAGCGGTGGCAGAAATCTTAAAAAAATAGGCATACGCCAAAGACGTATGCCTAAAATTATAATTATCTTCGGTTGACTTATTTTATTTCTTCTCAGCTAATTCTGTAACTTTTTGGTGAATCATCACTTGGTTTGACATGATTTTCGAGAAGCCTCTCACATCATCGCCACTCCAAGCATTATTCATTTCTCCATAACTACCAAATACTGGCGACATTAAATCGTAGTCAGATTTAATACCCAATAATTGGAAATTATAAGGTGCTAAATAAACACGTACCTCGCCAGTTACGTGCGACTGCATACTTTCCAAGAACTTCTCAATATCACGCATTAGAGGCTCTAAAAACTGACCTTCATGGAGTGTCATTCCATACCATTCGGCCAAATTTTGTTTCCAATATTGTTGCCATTTCGACAATACGTGTTTTTCGAGTAAATGATGAGCTTTGATGATGATCAAAGGTGCTGCTGCTTCAAAACCCACACGACCTTTGATACCAATAATGGTATCGCCTACATGAATATCACGTCCGATGCCATAAGGAGAAGCCAATTCTGATAATTTACGAATAGCATCAACAGGATTGTCAAAACTTTTACCTGCTACACCTTTCAATTCGCCATTAATGAACTGCAAGGCAATTTCTGAACCTTCGGTTTTTGTAACTTGGGTTGGAAATGCACTTTCAGGCAAAAATTCATACGAATTTAAAGTCTCACGACCACCAACCGAAGTTCCCCACAGGCCTTTATTGATTGAGTAAGCCGCTTTGTGCCACTCACGAACGACACCTTTCGATTTTAAGTATTCAATTTCGGCTTCACGAGATAATTTCAAATCTCTTATTGGCGTAATCACCTCGGCATTTGGTAATACGATTCTGAAAACCATATCAAAACGCACTTGGTCGTTGCCTGCCCCCGTGCTTCCATGAGCCACTGCTTCTGCACCAACTTGTTTAGCATACTCCGCTACTGCAACAGCTTGAAACATACGCTCGGCACTCACCGAAAGCGGATAAGTATTATTTTTTAGGATATTTCCATAAATCAAGTAACGAATACATTTTTGATAATATTCATCTACCATGCGAGCCGTGTAATGATTTTTTACTCCCAATTCGTAGGCTTTGGTTTCAATATCCTTCATTTCTTCTTCGGTAAATCCACCCGTATCAACCAATACAGAATGAACTTCATGACCCAAATCTTCGGTCAAATACTTTACACAAAAGGAAGTATCCAAACCTCCACTGTATGCCAAAACAACTTTCATAAGCTCAGACTTGCTCTAAAATGAGCATATTTTTAGAATTCAATTAAATTTCACGCAAAAATAGGACTTATAAGGGCAAATACAATGATAGAATAAAACATTGATTGAATGATACATTAAATGTTGCTGAGAAATCAAAATATTCATTCGTTTCGCATGCAAGCACTCAAAATTAGTCTCTACCTTGGCACTGTAAAATACATAAAGGTCCCAATACAAGAAAAGACGATGTTTGGCAGCCAAACCGCTAACATTGCTGGCATATTGCCTGATTCGGCTATGCCTTTCGACATAATGAAGAATAAAATATAAACAAAAGCCAACACAAAACCGATGGCTATCTGAAAACCAACCCCTCCACGAGATTTTCGGGCCGATACAATCAAGCCCATTAATGACAGAATAATTACGGCAAAAGGCGTTACAATTCGCTGATAAAGTTCAATCTCAAAAGACTCAATTCCTTCAGCTCCTCGACTTCGAATTAAATCGATACGTTGGCGTAATTCTGGAATTGTGAAGGTTTCGTAAACGTTATGGTCACTTTCAAAATCGCTGGGGGTTAAGTTTAGCAACGTATCTTTTGAGGCTGTATTGTAGATAAGTTTATCTTTCATAATGCCCAAAGTTCGAATTTTATAGTCAGAAACTTTCCAGCGTTTGGTGCTATCATTCCATTCGATTCTTTTGGCCGAAAGTTTCTCAATTAGTTTATTATCAGCGATTTTTTCAAGTGTAAAATCATAGCCAGTTTTGGTTTCGTTATTATAACTCGACATATAAGCATAAGTATTTGGTGCAACTGCTGTATGAAAATCTCGGTCAGAAAAATAGAATTTATCGTTTATGTAGATAGCCTCAAAACCCAGTCGAACTTTATTAGCTTTAGGCAGAATCCAACCAACCATTATAAACGAAAGAACTGCTACCATTGAAGCGGCAATAAAATAGGGGAGCATCAGTCGGGGAAAACTTGTACCACTACTCAAAATTGCCACGATTTCGGTATGAGCCGCCATTTGAGCTGTGAAGAAAACCGTAGAAATAAAAATCATTAACGGACTAATGTAATTTGCCCAATAAGGAGCAAGATTAGCATAATACGAAAGCAGAATTGCTCTCATTGGAGCGTTTTTCTGAATAAAGTCGTCGTTTTTTTCAACGAAATCAATCACCATGATAATAAGCACAATGACCAAAACCGCAAAAAAATATGTTTTTAGAAAACGTTTAATTAAATATTTATCGAGAATATTCATGGAGTAATGCAAATGGGGTCTCCCGTGCGTTGAATAATGCAAAATGAATTTGTAATTCATTAACAACATTTCAAAAACAAAGATTTTATACAAATATACAGAATGTAGGTTTGCGAATGACTTTATTAAGAAGTATTAACACCAAATACCTTCATGGATTTTTTTATTCTTGCATATTTTCTTAAAATCAGTCATTTGATTAACAAACTAACAAATTTCTCGCAACTTCATTGCTCACAAATAACCTAATTTTATTATTTAGAAGTAAACCATACGATTTATCAAAGTCACTTATTTCTAATACTTTAAGATCGCAACCGAGCGTAATCTGTTGTTTATCAAGGTGTTGTAAAAAAGAAGGCGAATGCACCGAAACGCCCATCATTACCACTGATTGATTCAATGTAATTTCGGATAATTTCTGATAGCTTACCGATGGCATTTTCCCTTTTGCATCAGGAATTGGGTCGCCGTGTGGGTCAAATTGCGGATTTCCTAAAAAATCATCCAAACGTTTTGTTAGTTCCTTCGAGTCGATGTGTTCGAGTTGTTCGGCAATATCATGAATTTCATCCCAACCAAAACCCAGTTTTTCAACCAAAAATACCTCCCACAGCCGATGTTTTCTTATCACACCTAATGCAATTTGTTCACCTGCTTCTGTGAGCGTTACGCCTTGATATTTTCTATAATTGATATAATTTTTCTCAGCCAATTTGCGTAGCATATCTGATACCGAAGCAGCTTTGGTCTGCGTGTGTTCAGCCAACTTATTGGTACTCACCTCATTACCGTTGTGTCGCTCGGTAAGTAGATAGATGATTTTTAAGTAATTTTCTTCGGTAAAAGATATTAGTTGATTGTCCACAGTCGATAGTTTGAAAAATAGTCGATTGCCGATAGCTGACAGCCGAGGTTTACAAAAGTACATTTTTAGTCTAATCAAACAAAATTTTAGACTAATCTAAAAATATATTTTGATTAACAAACTTTTTGTTTTATGTTTGTATTGAAAAAAGTGGAATAACAACAAATGGAAAAAAACTTAGCCCCAAATAATAAAGCGTGGCGTTCGACGACGAGTAATCTTTCATTGCCCGAAGTTCATAGAAGCATTGCGGTATATACAAAGGGTAGTTTTTGGAGAAAAATGTCGGCTTTTGTTGGCCCAGGTTTGATGGTTGCTGTTGGCTACATGGACCCTGGCAACTGGGCAACCGATATTGCGGGCGGGGCAAAATTTGGTTATACACTACTTTCTGTCATTCTAATTTCTAATCTTTTTGCGATGCTTTTGCAGCATTTGTCTCTCAAATTGGGCATTGCTACGGGTAGAGATTTAGCACAGGCTTGCCGAGATTCGTATTCAAAACCAATATCGTTTGTGCTTTGGATTCTGGCCGAAATCGCCATTGCAGCATGTGATTTGGCCGAAGTCATCGGAGCGGCCATTGCTCTTAACTTGCTATTTAATATTCCACTAACTTACGGAATTCTGATAACCGCCATTGACGTAATCTTTATTTTATTCCTACAAAACAAAGGTTTTCGCATTATCGAAGTCATTGTTGGAGGCTTGATTTTGATAATTTTACTATGTTTTGGCTACGAAATTTTGGCCTCTCAACCAGATGTTGTTGCCGTTTCAAAAGGCTTGATTCCGAGTAGCCAAATTGTTACCAACCCAGAAATGCTCTACATCGCTATCGGAATTTTGGGAGCTACCGTAATGCCACATAATTTATATTTGCATTCAAGTATTATTCAAACCCGCAAGATAGAAAATACGCACGCCGCCAAGAAAAGTGCCATCAAATATGCAACTATCGATTCTACGGCTTCGTTGTTTATTGCGTTCTTTATCAATGCCGCAATTTTGATTATGGCGGCCGCAACTTTTCACTTTACAGGAAACAAAGAAGTTGCCGATATAACCGATGCCTATATGTTGCTCGACCCAATTTTGGGCGTAAAATTAGCTGGACTTTTCTTCGCTGTTGCACTTTTGGCGGCGGGACAAAACTCGACACTCACAGGTACGCTTGCAGGACAAATAGTTATGGAAGGTTTCTTGAATATTCAACTAAAACCGTGGCTCAGAAGATTGATTACTCGACTTGTAGCAATTGTTCCAGCTTTAATTGTGGCAATAATTTACGGAGAAAAAGGTACTTCTGATTTACTCGTACTAAGCCAAGTGATATTATCCTTGCAGTTGAGTTTTGCGGTTGTGCCTTTGGTAATGTTTACGTCTGATAAACTAAAAATGGGCGAATTTGCAAACCCAGCCTATGTGAAATATACTGCTTGGGTAGTTACGATTATTATTATTGCTTTAAATAGTTATTTGTTGTTTGATACGATATTTTAAAAAAATGCATCCTTAGCTCAAATGGGGGATACCCAGTCCAAACCCTTCCTTAAAATTGTAGTTTTGACCCAACTTTTCACCCCAACAACACATCCACACCTATCTCAAAGTCAGGCAAAACTGGTGCTGCTGAGCAAATATCATTTTCGATACAAATCTTCACATCACGACGAGAAGTATAAACATGAACTGATTTTTCTTCGGGAAACACTAACCAAACTACTTTTAGCGGAACGCCGCCCACACCCGCTTTAAAATATTCTGATATTTTTTCTTGAATATCACCCACTTTGTCATTCTCAGAGATTAGTATAATTACAAATGCAGGAATTGGCTTTATTTCATCACTTTTTTCTATATCTTCTGCACTAAAAAAAACTAAATCATTTTCTTGAATCAATTCTCCACCAACTTGATGGGCATTAGTTTTTAAAAATAAGCGGTTCAAAGTGCGAATTAATTTAAGGGGTTTCATTCTTATTCTACTTATATCGTACAGATGGTCTAATATTCATGTTTTATAACCAAATTTAAAGAAAAAATTAATTACATATAGCTAATCAAAGCATTTTATTCATAAAATTACTTTTCAATAATCCTGTCTATCTTGTAATCTTAATAATCTTGGTAAAAATAATTATTTAAAATTAATTGTATAATTGACACTTAATAATTTACTTCGCATCATATTTACGAACAAAACCATTAAAAATACTACTGTCATGTCAAATCTTAAAGTAACTCTTGGTCAGAAAGAGTATTTTCCGTTTATCAAAGAAGCGATTGCTTTCGAAGGAAGAGAATCAAATAATTATTTAGCGTTCAAATATTATGATGCAAACCGTATGGTAGCTGGCAAAACAATGGCCGAACACCTACGTTTCGCAACTGCTTACTGGCATACATTCTGTGGGAATGGCGGCGACCCATTTGGCCCAGGAACAAAGGTTTTTCCTTGGGATGTAGCTTCAAGCCCAATGGATGCCGCAAAACAAAAATTGGATGCAGCATTTGAGTTTATGACAAAACTCGGAACCCCTTTCTATTGCTTCCATGATACTGATATTGCTCCAGAAGGCAATTCTCAAGCTGAATTCCAAAAAAACTTAGAAGAAATCGTTTCTCTGGCAAAACAAAAGCAAGCAGAAAGTGGCATGAAATTGCTTTGGGGAACTGCCAATTTGTTTTCGCACAAGCGTTATATGAATGGTGCTTCAACTAATCCAGATTTTTCGGTAGTTGCTCACGGAGGTTTTCAGGTAAAAAACGCCATTGATGCTACAATTGCATTGGGTGGCGAAGGTTATGTATTTTGGGGAGGTCGTGAAGGCTATATGTCTTTGCTGAATACTAGCACAAAGAAAGAAATCGATCATTTAGGAAGATTCCTTGAAATATCTCGTGATTATGCACGTCAACAAGGATTTAAAGGTAAATTCTACATCGAGCCAAAACCTTGCGAACCATCGAAACACCAATACGATTATGATGCCCAAACTGTAATTGGTTTCTTGCGTCAGTATGGCTTAGATAAAGATTTCCAATTAAACTTAGAAGTAAATCACGCTACTTTGGCTGGTCATACTTTTGCTCATGAGCTTCAAATGGCAGTTGATGCAGGTATGTTGGGAAGTATCGACGCTAACCGTGGAGATTACCAAAATGGTTGGGATACAGACCAATTCCCGATTGATTTATATGAATTAACTGAGTCAATGTTGATTATTGTTGAAGCGGGCGGCTTCTCGACTGGAGGTGTCAACTTTGATGCGAAAACTCGTAGAAATTCAACTGATTTAGATGATATTTTCATAGCTCATATAGCAGGAATGGATGCGTTTGCACGTGCATTATTGGTTGCAAACGATATTCTTGAAAAATCTGAATACAAACAACTTCGTGCTAATCGCTATGCTTCATTTGATAGCGGAGACGGTGCTTTGTTTGATACAGGAAAGTTAGGTTTAGCAGATTTGCACCGCATTGCTTTGGCATCAGGCGAGCCGAAACAAATCAGCGGTAAGCAAGAATTATTCGAAATGATTATTAATCAGTACATTTAATAAAGTTCTGAATCCTGAGTTCTGAGTTATGAGTGTTTTCCACTTTCTAACTCAGGACTCTACCCTCATAATTCAGGACTAATATTTTACCCGATTCTTCTCCAAAATATCTTTCAAATTGGCATTGCCTTATATTCTAATCAAAGGAATTTTACCATACTCGGTGGTAATCTACTAAAATAAGTGCAATGAATATAGCTGGAATTCAGCAAATATGGTTTTGCTCTTAAGCCATACACATTAAATCTTTTTTTGTTGGTTGGTTTGCCGCTTCTTGACGCATGTTTTCTTTTGTGTGCTGGTTTTTGCAGTGTCAATCCAATATGATAAACTTAGGATACCCAAATATATTTCAATCATCTTGCCAAAACAAACTATTCTCCTTTGATTGAATCAAAAGAATGGGGCGATTATTGCTGTTTTATCAAGAAAAATTAAGAACTTTGAATTATATTTGGCAAGAATCTTGCGACCTTGACACTCGCAATATATATTGTTTTTTAGCGTTGAAAAGCTACTAAAAAATTTAACAATGAGATTCAAAAAAATCATATATTTAGCTTTGGTTGTTTTGCCTACGTATTTGCAGGCTCAGAAAAATAAAAAAACTGAAAGTGAAGGAATTTCTGAAAAAGAATTAAAATCAGAAGCATATTTCGTAGAAGGTATGAAATATTTCATTGCTGAAACTTACGACAAAGCGATTCCTTTATTTAAAAAAGCTGCTGAAGGGAATCCAATTAGTGCGGGTGTAAATTATATGATTGCCAAGGCATTCGACGCCAGCGGTGACCTTGCAAGTGCCACAGTTTACGGCGAAAAATCTCTCAAATTAGATGATTCGAATAAGTTTTATTTAAAATTTATGGGCGAAATCTATACCAAGCAGAAGCGATACAAAGATGCCGCGGAAATGTATGAAAAGCTGGCTGATAAATTTCCACAAGATATTGACAATTATCTTGACTTATCAAATGTATATATTTTACAAGAAAAGTTCTCGGATGCCGTTGATATTTACAACAAAATCGAACGGACGATTGGCGTAAGTGAAGAAATTACACGCCAAAAGCAATTGATTTATTTAAAACAAAATAAAATTGAAAAAGCGATAGAGGAGGGCGACCGTCTGATTGCTTCCGAACCAACCGAACCCGAATATGTGGTGCAACAAGCTCAGATTTTAATTTCAAATGAACGCTACGACCAAGCCGTTACAATGTTGAAAAGCTCTTTGAAAAAAAATCTAAATTTTGCCGAAGCACATGTTTTATTGGCCGAGATTTATCGCAAACAAAATGAGCTTGAAAAATGTAATGAAGAACTTCAAGTAGCTTTTGCCAACAAAAATCTTCCAGTTGAGGTTAAATTTAAGATTTTGAGTAGCTACATGCTTATGATGAAAGAAGACAACAGTGATACAACGCTAGATAATCTTCTGACTCTGACCTACGAATTAATCAAACAATCGCCAAATGAAGCAAAAGGCTATGTGGTTTTAGGCGATTTGTTGATGAAAAAAGGTGAAATGGCAACCGCACGTGATAATTACGTCAAGTCAACACTTTATGATAAATCAGTTTTTGAAGTTTGGTTAGCAATCGTTGAGTTAGATGCTAAATTAAATCATATTGATAATTTGGCGAAACATTCGGAAGAAGCCATTGAATATTTTCCAAACCAATCTTTTTTTTGGTACCATAATGGTTTTGCTAATTTTGCTAAAAAAGATTTTCAAAAAGCACTTTCTTCGCTCGAAGAAGCAAGGAATTTATCGCTTGATAATGCTGAATTGAGCAAGCACGTAAATGCACTTTTAGGTGATACTTACAACGAATTGAAGAAATACGACAAATCTGACGATGCTTACGAAGCGGTTTTAAAAACTGACCCTGACTACGAGCACGTCCTTAATAATTACAGCTATTATTTATCAATTCGTAAGGACAAACTTAGTAGAGCTGTGCAATTATCTACTCGTTTGACTGAGAAATTTAGCGATAACGCCACGTACCTCGATACGCATGCTTGGGTACTCTACACAATGAAACAATACCAAAAGGCACGTGAGTTTTTGGAACGTGCATTAAAGCAAGAAAAAGGTGTAAGCGGCACCATTGTTGAGCATTATGGCGATGTACTTTTTCAACTTGGAGAAAAGGAAAAAGCCATTGAACAATGGAAAATAGCTCGCTCAATGGGCGAAAATAGCACAAATATTGATAAAAAGATTCAATTTGGGGCTTTGATTGAATAAAGCTACTCCCAATTACAATGGCTGATTGTCCTCCTCGCGGTAGGGGGGGGCTTTGATAAACTAACGATAAAATGTTTAAATATTCATTTCTAATAATTGGTCTTTTTGTGATTCTTTCGGCTTCATCATGCAAGCGTCATAGGATACATAAAAAAGAAATTGTTGCAGTTGACACTTTGGATTCTCAATTGATGAGAACCAAAAAACCTATTTTAGTTGTTGATGAGGATAGCAAAAGTTCTACCCCTTCAATAACAAAAATTGATGTAAAACCTGCTGAAATTGATTTCAAATACCTCAATATCAAATCAAAAGTAGATTTTTCTTCAGGTGGGGAATTGCAGAGTTTTCCAGTGAATATTCATATTAAAAAAGATAGTATTATTTGGTTGTCTATCGTCGTAGGTCTTGAAGGTGCAAGAGGAATAATCACCAAAGATTCTGTTATTTTCCTAGACCGTCTGCACCGTACGTACTACAAATACGACTTTACGAGTTTAAGTAAACAATTCAATTTTAATATTAACTATGATCTCGTCCAATCGATTTTGATTGGTAATATGCCTATTAAAAAACGAGAAATTGATGAGGTGTCTAAGCAAGAGAGTGTTTTTGTGATAAAGCAAAAAGAAGGATTTGTTCAGATAGAAAATGTCATTGCCGAAGCCAACCTGAAACTTCAAAAAGTGAACGCCAGCGATGAAACTGGAGATAGTAAAATGGGGATAGATTATGCTAATTTTTTGACTTTGAGCGAATTTATATTTCCACAGGAAATAAGGGCCAAGATAGATGCTAAAAAAGATGGCAAGCTGCTTCAAACTTCTATTAATTTGCAACATAATAAAATTGAAGTGCTCGACCAAAGCCCAGGCTTTGCATTTAGTATTCCGAAATCTTATGTGCCTAAATAAATATACTGGATTCAGCTTTATAAAGCATTCTATTGAAAGCCAATTCTGCCTATTTCCCTAAAAATGACCTTCAGAAATATCACATATTTTGTTTTTTTCCTTTCATTACTTAACTCTTTTGTAAGTACTGATACCTTTGCTCAGCGTCGAAAAAAGAGTAGGGCTCAGCTTGAAATTGAGAAGAAAAGAAACCTTGAAAAAATTGCTGAAACCAAAAAATCACTCGAAAATACCAAAGAAAAAAAAGAAGTAACAGTCGGGAAAATTAAGGCAATTAAACAGCAAATTTCGTCGCAAGAAGAGCAAATTGGGCTCATGGAGCAAGACATGGACTTGATTGATATGGAAATGCAAGATATTATTGGTGCAAAAGCAGGATTCGAACAAAAGCTTGATACGCTTAAGCGTGAATATGCCGCTATGCTGTATGGTGCATCAAAAATAAGTAGCAAGGTTAATCAATTAAGCTTTCTATTCTCTTCATCGTCATTTAATGACCTTATAATGAGGTACAAATATCTCCAACAATACACAGATAATCGAAAGTCGCAAGTAGCTCAGATAATTAAGGTCGTGGCTTTATTGCGTGAGCGACAAGCAAATTTGGAAGGTAAAAAATCAGATAAAAAGCGAATTATCTCTGCAAAACTCTCGGAAGCTCAATATCTAGAACAATTAAAAAGCCGACAAACGGAGATGGTGGGCGAGTTGTCGAAAAAAGAGAAAGAATTGAGAAAAGAGATTGAATCTACAAAAAAATCAGTAAATAAACTCGAATCATCGATTGAAGCGGTAGTGGCCCGTGAAATTGCCCGTAAAAATCGAGAGCGTGAAATGAAGCAAGACATTGAGTCCAAATTGTACAACAATAAGGCAAAAAAGACAACATCTAATAAAGCTAACAAAGGTTTAAATGATGATGTAACCGCTCTTGGAAAGTTGTTTGCTGCATCAAAGGCTCGTTTGCCGTGGCCAGTTCAGCGTGGTTTTATTTCAGATAGATTTGGCATAAAAGAACACCCAGTTCTGAATGGGGTTTTGATAAACAATAATGGCATTGATATTCAGACGTCTGCCAGTGCTACGGTGCGTTCAGTTTATACAGGTGAAGTAAAAGATATATCTGAAATACCTGGTTTGGGTAATGTGGTTTTGATTCAACACGGTGAATATTTTACAGTTTACGCCAATTTGAAACAGATTTTTATTTCGGTTGGACAAAAAGTAGTAACAAAAGAAACTATCGGGACTGCGGGCGAGTCAGGTGGAGTAACTGAAATAAATTTTCAGATTTGGCAAAATAGTCAGCATTTAAACCCTGAAGGGTGGCTTATTCCGAGATAGATTATTGGTTATTGGAAAACTGGGAAATCGTTTACTGGAGAATCGGTAATTTGATAAATCGTTCCAATACTCAATTCCTCAATAACTAATTTCCCGATAACTAATAACAGAGACAGAATGTCAGTACACAATGAAATTAAGCGTATTACTACCCATACGCTACAAGAAATGAAACGTAAAGGTGAGAAAATTGCCTGTCTGACTTCATATGATTATTCAATGGCTAAAATCGTTGATGCGGCTGGCGTTGAACTAATTTTAGTAGGAGATTCTGCCTCAAATGTCATGGCTGGTCACGAAACTACACTACCGATTACGCTCGATAACATGATTTATCATGCCCAAGCAGTTGTGAAGGGTGTAAAAAGGTCTTTAGTAGTGGTCGATTTACCATTTGGTTCGTATCAAGGAAACTCCGAAGAAGCATTGCGATCGGCTATCAGAATTATGAAAGAATCGGGTGGACATGCTGTGAAATTAGAAGGTGGATTTGAGATAAGAGAATCTATAGAACGTATTTTAAGTGCTGGTATTCCTGTTATGGGGCATTTGGGACTTACACCGCAATCTATCTATAAATTTGGTACTTATACCGTGCGAGCCAAAGAAGAATCAGAAGCCGAACAACTTTTAGCTAATGCTAAAATGCTCAATGAAGTAGGTTGTTTTGGGATGGTTCTGGAGAAAATTCCTGCTACTTTGGCTAAAAAAGTAACCGAATCCGTTGCTATTCCCACCATTGGTATTGGTGCTGGTAATGGGTGTGATGGACAGATTTTAGTCGTACACGATATGTTGGGTATAAATAAAGAGTTCTCACCACGCTTTTTACGTCGTTACGCAGATTTATATTCAATCATGACAGAAGCGGTTATTAATTATACTAAAGATGTAAAATCTTCAGATTTCCCAAATGAAAAAGAATCATACTAAGAATATTTTTTCAAACGTGAACCAAAATATTTGCAATAGTGTTGCATAAATAACTATATTTGCATCATTGTTGTAATTACATACACGGTTCTGTTTATTTATGCGTAAAATATTCACTCATTACCATTCACTTAATAAAGTTGGCTTGTGGCTTTCGGTACTTTGCACGATTCATTGTTTGGCTATGCCATTTTTGATGACCGCTTTACCGTTTTTGGGTAAAAGTTTTTTGAGTGAAAAATCAGAAATTTATCTGATAGGAGCAAGTGCTATTTTAGCAATTTATTTGTTAATAAAAGATTATCTAAACCATCAAAATTCATTACCTCTCAGACTTTTATCAGTTGCTCTCTGTTTTAATTTTACAGGTTTATTTCTTGCCAAAGGAATTTACGAAATCCTTTTTAATGTTTTAGGTGCTTTACTAATGGCATCAGCATATTATATAAACTGGAATTCTCACCACCGTGCTTGTCATAGCCACTCTCATTAATTCAGTTGTATATAATAGTAGTCCAAAGGATTTTCGTAAATAAACTTATATTTTGAGTATTCAAGCCATTTTTTTGAACTTATAATTTTAAATGGCTGAGGTTCGGTAAGTGCTACAAATTCAGGCATCACATAGCCAAATTCTTTGCTGTTTTTAGCGTAAATTTCTTTTCGTGTTGGATGAATTGGCGAAACGATATTAAAAGTTTCGTTCCAAATATTATTTTCAATGATTGCTTCGATAATCTTGATTACATCATCACGATGGACATAATTTACCTGAATATCGCCCGATGTGAGTCCTTTTCTCCCTGAAAAATATTTAGCAGGAATTCTTTCGTAACCCATCAGGCCGCCACAACGTAGAATCGTCAGATTAACAGAAGATTCTTTCCAAAGTGCAAGTAATAGTTTTTCGGCTTTTACCATCGTTGGGCTGGCAGATTGCTCATGTGAAACGACGTCTTCTTCAAATACTTCCCTGTTTAGTTCTGGGTAAACGGAGGTTGAACTTACATAAATGATGTTTTTGATAGAAGACTGCTTTATATAAATAAGTAAATTAGAGATTTGCTCTACATGAGCATCTACTTTCTGGTGGCTGATACGTGGAGGGATGTTTATTAACAGGGTTTCTGTATCCAGAAAGTTATCCACATTTTCGCCAACAACTTGTGGATTAAGTTCAATACGAAAAGCTTTAATACCATTTTTGGTCAAAATAGGTAGTTTTTCTTTGTTGGTAGTACTTCCCTTTACTTCATATCCTTTATCCGAAAAATGTTTCCCGAGAGGCAGGCCCAACCAACCACAACCTAAAATACTTAATGATTTGCTCATTTGTTTGCTTCGTTTTGCTGTTTCTCTTCATTTTCCAATTCAAAAATCTTCACATCAATTACGAACCTAAACCAAAGAGCTTGTAAGAAGTGGAAAATCATTCCTTCTTTGCCATCAAGAATTCCCAATTGAATAAAATATCGGTGAAAAAAATAGATAAATGGACGCACAAAAAGCGGCATATCCCACCAAATTTTTTTCAAAAATGCTACTCGTTGGTCGGGGTTTCCGAAGAATTTTGGCTGAATCGTTTGGTTGCGTAATTGTTTCTTTCTTTCGATTTCTTCACGGGCAACTTGGTCGCTGTATCGGTTGTGTTTTTCAATCCAAAAACTGATTTTGTTTTCTTTGAGGTTTTCTTCTTTCAAATATCCTTTGTCCCAAACAATATTTTTGCCTTCAGCCACAAAACGATGGTCCATATTTTCATTGAGGTCAGAAAATCCTACACCTGTGCGGAACATTTTCATTAAATATTTCGGAAAATATCCTCCATGTTTGAGCCAACGACCTTTGAAATAGTTTTTTCGGTTAAAGAAAATACCGTTGACATCTTCTGGTGTTGTCGAATTCTTGAAGTCTTTGAGCATTTCCAATAATTCGGGCAGAACGATGTGGTCAGAATCAAGACCGATTGTCCATGGTGTTTTTACTGAGAAGTTTTTAAGGGCAAAATCCCATTGTTTGGGGTGGTTTTCAAACTTATTATATTTGACGATTGCACCGTAGCTGTCCGCAATTTCAAGCGTTCGGTCGGTACTTCCTGAATCCAAAATAAAGGTTTCGGCGTTGAGTGCCTTAATAGACTCAAGTAAACGTGGAAGATGTTGCTCTTCGTTGAAAGATAATATGATAAAAGTAAATTCGGTATTCATTTTTTATGAGGCACTAAGGTAAATGGGGTCAGATGCACAAAGTTTTTTTTGAATGAGGTAGTTTAAAGAAGAATAAGGCTGAACAAACAAACGTTTTTTACTCTTTAACTTTGACCTTCTGTGCCTTTGTTCCTCCCAGCCTTATACCTAGGCTCGTTCGTTCAGAAACTACGATTCCGAATACAAATAAAAGCGTCAATAAAATATGAAACGGAATCGCGAACAAAAGGCTTTCGATTTTGATTTGCCAAGAAATAACTATAAAAATTCCTGCAATGATTAAATAAATGATAACCGATTTGAGTTCATACGGAATCGGGTAATATTCTTGTCCATAATAATAGCACAGTACCATCATAATAAACGATGAAATGGCAAATGTAATGGCACAGCCAACATAGCCCCAAATCGGAATAAGAATGATATTTAGAATAACAGTGATAACCATTCCGATAACGGTAAAATAAGTGCCAAAATATGTTTTATCGCTTAATTTAAACCACATTGAGATATTCTGATAAACGCCACTGAAAAGATTTGCGAGTAATAAAATGGGCACTACAATTATACCCGAACGGTAGTTTTTACCCAAAATTAGGCTAATTAAATCAATATTGACGCTTACAGCCACCCAAATCAAAATACAGGCAATCGTAAACCATTTGGTGGCCAGTGCGAGCATCGAAGGAGAGTTTTTGTCTTCCGTTTTAGAAAAAAAGAATGGATCGGCAGCGTAGCGATATGCTTGCACAACCAATAACATAAAAATTGAAAGTTTATAAACATTGGCATAAATACTAAAAGCATCATCGCTCGTTAGACCTTTATAGAAGCCCTCTGGAAGTATTTTTATGAGCATCAAACGGTCGGCGGTTTGATTGATTGCTCCTGCCAAACCCATAATGAGAAGTGGGTAAGCGTAAATCAGCACAGGTTTGAATTTTTGGAAATCGAAGCTAAAACGGAAGTCGATAAATTCTCGCCACAAGAGCAAAATTGTAATCAGACTGGCAATAAAATTAGCCCAAACGATATAATCTGGCCCGATGGCTGGATTATAAAAATAGTCGGCAAAGGGTTTCCAAGATTCAAGGAAAAGGCCCTCGTGGATATATTTACAAAACATCAAATAAAAGGCATTTAGCCCAATATTGATAAAAATATTTGTCAGGCGAATAAAAACGAAGCGTTTTGCCCGATTTTCGGCTCTTAATTTTACAAACGCAATGGCTGCGATGGCATCAGTCGCCAAAATAATTGCAAACCAAACGATGAGGCGTTCTTTACCCGGAAATCCCATCCAGTTGATGATTGGCGTAGCATAGAAGAAAATAAAAAGTGAAAAGAGTACGCTCGACAAAATGATATAAGTGAGTATCAGATTGAAATATTCTTGGCGATTTTCTTTCTTAGCAAAGCGAAAAAAAGCCGTTTCCATGCCATACGTATAAAGAATATTTAATAAAATTACCCAAACGTAAAGTTGATTGTTATCAGCAAGGAGTTTTGGTTGGTCGAAAACACGGGTATGTACAGCCACCAAAAGCCAGTTGAGAAAACGTCCAACAATACTACTTAAACCATAAAGGGCGGTGTCGCTCGCCAGTTTTTTTACTACACTCATATTTTAGTCCACCAGCAATAGGCGGCCGAAGTTTTGTGATTTTAACAGGAAAATTCGTGCAATTTCAGTACTTACGCAGTGATTTGCAAGTAATTGCTTTTTTTTCGTAAAAAAGTAGCGTATTTGGCGATCTTAAATTCAAAATAAATCGGGTATTTTATAACCAATATTATAATTTATAAAAGCTGCTTTTTTACAGTCCCAAAGAACCAAATCCTTATAACGAATATTATTAAAACTGGCATAATTCTGTACTTTTTGTAGATTTTCAATACTTAATGCTCCTAGTCTGTCAACCGATAACCGTTGTTTTGCCAATCCACCCACTAGAAATAGCCCCAACACTTCTTGATTAGTCCGATTTGTGCATTTCAAATTTCCAATGATTTGTGCAGGAATTTTATCGAATAATCCACCGCCAATGATACGTTGATCTTCTTGTCGTTTCCAATAATTATAGGTTTCTTTCGAGACAGAGAAAACATCTAATTGAATTATCCATTCGGGGAAATCTTTCACATCGACACTACCCAAAGAAATGGGAAGGTTTTTCCCATTCACCAAAAAATCATTGATTAAAATTGGTTGGGTATTGAGCGGTGTTCGCCAACATTTTGAATAACAAATAGGTACAGGGGCTGGCGGTGGAGGCGGCTCCGGACATGTGGTTAGAAATTGAATAAAATCTTGACGTCTGATAAAGTAATAGTCTTCAGTTTCTTTTGAATCTTTAATAGAAGCCGTTACATCGAAACGCATATTTTCTACTCGTTCAGCACTAATAAATTTATATGAAAAATCATAGAGAGGAGTAGGGGCTTTCAATGTTTCGATCGTCGATTCTATTTCAATGCCATCGCTAGTTTTTATTTTTAATTGGTATTTTTTTCCAATAATTCCCTTGAATAATGGCGAAGTTTGGTAAAATCCACTTCGAGTTTCTGTCAGCTGAGTTGCAACTCCTGTATCGTCAATAATTTTCACAACTGCACCTTTGATTTCATCGCCTTGGAAAGCTGTAATGTCATATGGAGAGTAAGAACTCGTACGATTGATACGAACGTTATACGGGCCGTTGAGGTTTGTCATTTCGCCAAAAACGACATAAGCAGTACTCAAATTTTGTGTTTTGAAGTCGGTTATTTCTGTTTCGCAGGATAAAAATAACGAACTGAGTATTAGGAAAATTATTATTTTTTTCATCAAAATTTAAAGTTATAAGTTAGTGATGGAATAGCTGCACCCAAGACCGAAAGTTTGTAGGTTCGAGCAAGGTTTCGAAGTCCAGTTGATGATTTAAAATAGATTGAATAGACATTCTGACGGTTCAGGATATTATAAATCGAAAAATTCCAACTGCTATTCGACTTACTATTTTCTTTAGGGTCAAGTGTAAGCCCTAAATCGAGCCTAAAATAGTCGGGAATTCGCTCGGCATTTCGAAGTGTAAAACTTGGTGAAGCATACCCATCTAAGATTTCTTGAATGGTTGCATTGTCCAATAATACGAATATCTGACCATTATAAGTATAAGTTTTTCTGTCTAATCCCGCACGAGGATTCAATCCATTATTTACCATATAATCATAAACATCACTGAACGCATAGATTTTATAACGACCATTCGGGTAAGTAATCGGGCGACCAGTATTGTACGTAAAATTGGCGTTGAAAGTAATGCGTTTTGTCCAACGATTATTTAGGACAAATTTTATGTTATGTGGAGAATCGAAATTTGCAGGAAATTTAAGCCCAAAATTTGCTCCAATCTGATTTTCGTTGGCTTCAATTTGTCGGAAAGTACGAGAGTAAGTATATGATAGCCAGCCAGTTAGTTTTTTTCCACGAGATTTTTTTATAAAAAACTCCGCACCGTAGGTGTAGCCTTTTCCAACTAAAAGTTGCGTTTCGACGGTCTGATTGAGGTAAAGTGCTGCACCATCAACGTAGTCAATTACATTTTTAAGGTTTTTATAATAGACTTCAACCGATGTTTCAAAAGTATTATTTTGTGCGTTATTAAAATTTTTAAAAACTCCAATCGAAAACTGGTCGGCAATTTGTTGCGGTAATTGAGCATTGCTATTTTTCCAAATATCGGCAGGCGAAATCGCCATTGTATTAGAGAGTAAGTGCATAAACTGCTGCATACGATTGAACCCAATTTTAATAGAAAGGCTCGAATCGACCTTAAATGCTAATGAAAAACGTGGCTCAAACCCCCCATAAGATTGAATAACTGAACCTTTTTTATAAGACAAAGTATCGGTAATTGTTTCAATTTCTCGTGGCTTACCGAGCTGATAACTATAAATATCATCTGGGCCAACGAGCTGATAAAAAACATATCTCAGCCCATAATCAAGGCTTAAGTTTTTACTCAAATTTAAGCTATGACCGGCATAAACAGACATTTCTCGTGAGTGCTGCACGGGCATCGCGAATGGGTCAATGATTGATTGAGCCGAATTCGGCAATAAGCTTCCCGCATCGTTTCGATAAATACTAAAATCTCCGCCAAAGTCGATACGGCTTTTGTTTGAAAGCTCATAGCTCAAATCTTCACGTATAGATTGCTGCGTGATTGACGGCTGCCAATTATATTCATATTGCGGTTTAAAACCTTTATTTCCGTATTTGTATTTGCTCATGAAAGCCGTAAAATTATGCGATAATTTTGAGAAGAGAAGAGCGTTATGTTTCAGGCTAATATTATGAGTGTTCCAATAATATGAAGTGTCTTGAGCAAATTTAAAAGCATCATCGCTCGTATAAGCTGCCAAAGAAATACGTTGGTTGTTTCCGAAGCGATGCGTGATTTTGGCGTTTATATCGTAGAAATTAGCATTGCTATTTTTGAGTGAAGGATTATTGAAATAGCGTAAATAAAAATCTGATAATGAAGCTCTTGCTCCAACGATTACCGAAGTTTTACCTTTGAAAATAGGGCCTTCAAGTAATAAACGGCTTGAAATTGGGCCAATTCCACCTTGAGCACTCCATTTATCGAAATTTCCTTCTTTTAAACGCACATCTAGCACCGAAGATGCTCTACCACCATACATTGATGGAATTCCGCCTTTGAAGAGGCTCACATCTTGTACCATATCGGCATTGAAACCTGTGAAAAATCCGAATAAATGAGATGTATTAAATAACGGAATACCATCTAAAAGCACTAAATTTTGGTCAACATTTCCACCTCGAACATTGAAGCCCGAAGCACCTTCGCCAACCGTAGTTACGCCTGGCAAAAGCATAATACTTCTAATAACATCGGCTTCACCCATAAGTGTAGGAAGCTTTTTCATGGTTTTACCTGAAATTTTTTCTACCCCCATCATTGTTCGATTGACGTTGGCATCGGCTTTTTCGGCAGTAATTACTACTTCATCAAGTATTTTAGCTGTTTTATCGAGTAAAAATTCAAATTCTGTGTTTTTGTTGAGTGTAAATCGTTCGATTTTGATTTTATACCCCAACATTCTGATAACAATTTGATAAGAAGTAGCTGGTATAAAGATTGAAAACTTGCCTGTAGAGTCGGTTTGTGTACCAAAGGTGAGTCCTGAAAACAAAATATTTGCATTTTCGAGTGGAGCATTGGTTTCGGCATCTTTTACTGTACCCGAAAGTAGGAAGCTCTTTTTCTGAGCGTAAGTTTCGTTGTAAAGCAAGGTGGTGGATAGACATATAAATGTCCAAATTAGTAAATGCTTTTTCATCTATAGGTTTACGTATATTCTATACCAAAGATAAGGCATTTTTGCCACTGATTAGAATAAAAATAGAAGAATGGCAAAGAATAAACAGCAATAGGATTCAGAAAAGTGATGATTTGGGCCTGTACTTAACATTCTTAAATATCAATTAGGTTTCTTTAACAGCATGGTATTCAATTAACTAGTAGTTTTGAGCTAAACAATAAAAATATACAACTATGAAAAAAATTGGTTTGATTCTCGCAGCAATTGTAATCACAATTTCGGGATATTTTACAAACTTAAAAATTAATTGTAATTCAGCATAAAGTATCGAAAAAGATAAATTTATTGCCTATGTGGGGGCTGGCCGAAAATCTTATGTTGAAGAGAATATGATGAGTCCACTGAGTCTAAGAGAAATTTATAGATCAGCGAGATAATCACTTCGTTTTATTTCTTAAAATCACTAAGCCACTGCCTTTTTTCCATGCTTGGTTGAAACCTGCGGGAAACTTGGCTACTGGGTGGCTTCCAAGAACTATATCAATATCGCCATCGTGGTCGATATCGGCCGCATCTATTACACTCCAACGACCTAAATGGTTGATATTGAGCGTTTTTTGTTTGAAATCGTTACCTGTATTTTCAAAGTAAATGAAACCCTCAAGCGGACGGTGGTCATTATCTGGAAAAAGAGCGATGGAAACCAAATCTATATCTCCATCATTATCAAAATCTCTTGGCATTACCTTGGTCGCTCCATTTTGTTGAAAAAAATGACTTTGTTCGAATTTTGGTGAACCAACAGAGCCAGTATTTGTATAAACGTAAACTCCGTGATAAGGCTTTAGAATTGTTGAGAAGTCAGCGTTATCGCCTGCTGTGCAAACAATATCAAATTTTCCATCTTTATTGATGTCGGCAATATCAAACGAACTCGTTCCATAAATCGAAGGAAAACGCAAAAGTTGTTTGGCGTCAAACTTGAGATTACCTTTATTAAGGTATAAAACAATCTGTTCATCTCCTTGAGCAAAAAGTGCTAAAATATCGTTTCGTTTGTCGCCATCAAAATCCATAACGATTGTTTTTGTTGCTCCTGACTGCGTGCTTAAAATTTGATTTTGGTATTGATTTTTAGCATCTTTTTTCCATATGGATAAGCCTCCATTTTTGAAGCCAAACTCATTGCTGATTAGTTCATCTTCGGGGCTATCATCAAGGTTTTTTGTAATAACTTCAATCGGACGATTGAGACTTGGCAAAAGTTTTTTTGTATTTACAAAAGTATTATTCTTGATTTCTACATGTTCGGCCGAACCATTTACATCCGGATTTGCCTGTGTCGTGGTGCCGATGTAAGTCAATAAATATTGGTTGTTTTTGGCGTTTGACAAATCTACGTTGGTAAGAGCGTTTTGATTTTTAATTGTTTGAATTGGCTTGCCGTTTTGGTCAAGTATCCAAATCACGCGATTTGATTGGTCTCCCGCAATAATTTTTTGGTTAATTGTATCAAACGTAACTGCCGTGAAGTTTGGAATTGTTGCTCCTTGAATGGCGACATTTGTTTTCTGTATTTCAAACCTTCCCGTAAGCACTTCCAAGTTTTCATATGTAGGCATTTCGAGCGTTTTTGGAGCATTAGCCAAGTAATAACGCTTTATTTTGAGCCAATCTTCATCACTAATCATCTGCGAAGCTGGGCGAAGAATGGCATAATCAGACAGGGGCTTTTCTAAACCATTGATTTCCGTAGCTACACCCATCATGATGCCCATGTATGGCAAGGTGCTGTATTGCCATACGTTCTTTGGTAGCATTTCGGGACTAGGTAATAAATGGCAACTTGCACAATAAGTTTGGGCAAGTTTTTCGCCTTCGGCTTCTTTAGATTTGCAACTAACAGAAATAGCTGAGAGGCCAATCGCAAAAAAAGCACTAATAATAAGTATATTTGAATATCTTAATTTCATCAATCGGAATATGAACGTTGGGGTTCAAAATCTTGAACCCCAACCAATGATTTATTTCGTTATTTTCTTGAAAATCTGCATTTTATCGTTATTTCGAGTAACGAAATAGAGTTTGATTTTAGGCGTTTTCAGCGTTTTAATATCACGAACATCGCCTTCCATCAATAAACCATTATCTGTCGGAACTGATGCCTCAAATCCTCCTTTTCCATTTCCTTTCAAAATCAAACCAAAGAAAGCATCATAACGAGCTTGGTACATATTCGCACCGTTGAAATTCCCACCTACAATTATATCTAAGTTTCCGTCGTTGTCTACATCCTCAGTTACGAGCGACATTACTTTTGAGACTTGTGCCAAACTCGGAAGTGCGGTCATTTTGAACTTATTATTGCCTTGGTTTTCAAGGTAAACAGACTCAAAGGTATTTACGAGCTTCTCCTCAGCATCTTTAAGTTCTTTTTTAGTAAACAACTCGTCGATGGTTTTACCAGCAAAAGTTTTGTATTCAACATATTTTTTATTAATGATACTAGGCATTTGTTTGCCCATTTCGTCTTTACTATTTACTGGATACCAATTTGAACCACGATTATAGGCTACGATATGGTCTTTGGCTTCATTACCATCAATATCTTTAATCAACATTTTTAGCTTACTACTTTCTTCTTTTCTGAATTTGGTGTTTGTGCCGAGATTTCCCACCGCAAAGTCAATGTCGCCATCATTATCAAAATCGGCGGCTGTTATTCCATTCCAAAAGCCAGTAAATTCGCTCAGTTTGCGGTTCGACACTTGAATATCAATTTCCTTAAATTTGCCTTTGTCGTTGGCAAACATTCTGATAGGCATCCAATCGCCTATAATAGTTAAATCTTGGTCGCCATCTTTATCGAAATCTGTCCAAATGGCATCAGTAATCATACCTGCTTCTCGGAGTTCGGGAGCGTTATTGACGGTTACATCCGAGAATTGTCCTTTACCATTATTTACTAAGAGATAGGAGCGAGGCGACTTTCCGTAACCATAAGCTACCACACGTCCTCCTACAAAGAGGTCAATGTCGCCATCTTTATCAAAATCGCAAGGTTTTACGCAAGATTTATTATCGAACATTGGCGGTAAGGAAGCGATTGATTTCGAGAAGTTTCCTTTACCGTCATTGATATAAAGTCGGTCGAAAAGCTGAACCATTTGGTCATAAAACTCATTTCCACCTGAAACTACATAAAGGTCTTGGTCTTTGTCTCCGTCAGCATCAAAAAATACGGCATCAACATCTTCTTGCAATGAATCTTCTTGAAAAATTGCTTGTTGCGTAGCTATAAATTTGCCATCGGTTTTTTGTAAATAAAGCGAACCTGCTTGATATTTTGCCCCACCTAGGTAAAAATCTTCTAAACCGTCACTATTTACATCGCCAACTGCCATTTTGGGTCCATCAATCGATACTTTAAATGGAATCAAAAATTCTCGATTGAAATCAAAATAAACGTTTTCTTGATGTACAAATGGAATATTGACTTGGTTTGTTACTTCTTCAAAAATCGGTTGTACTGGCATAAAGAACTGATGGTCAGCTACTTTTATTTTAGCATTGTTTTGGTCTAAAGTAACAAAAGTATTGATTTTAGGATTTAAAATGATTTCCATCATTTGATTCTCCCAAATTACCATCATTGTATCAACTTTGGTGAGTTTGCCAATTCCAAAAATCAATGATGGTTCAACCGAACTCATGAAGCCACGCGTTGGCATCATTTGTTGGAATTGTTGTCCGTCGGTGGTTTTTAGAATAACTTTTGCCCCAATTCCGAAGGTATTTTTATCATTACCTTTAAATTTAACTTTGACGAAATTATTGTTCAAAACCTGACGGCTATTGTTGAGGTAAATGGCCGCTGGCTCGTTAAGATTATTAGAAATGAGGTCTAAATCGCCATCATTGTCTAAATCGGCATAAGCCGCACCGTTTGAAATGCCTTTTTCGTCGAAGCCCCAAGCAGCTGATTTATCTTGAAAACGTAATTCTTTAGTGCCTTTATAGAGATAATTATGCCATTTTCCGCTTGGCATTTTGTCAATTGCCTCTTGGTCGAGCTTATCGGAAGTTGGTAAGTTGAAGTGAAGCGAATCGCTTGCGATAAATTTCAAATAATCTAAATCATTTGGGCGGCGTAAAATACCGTTGGTGATAAAAATATCTTTGATTCCATCGCCGTCATAATCGGCTAAAAGCGTACTCCAACTCCAGTCTGTAGCCATAACGCCGGCCGAGGCGGCAATATCGCTAAATTTTTTGCCGCCCATACTTAGTTGTAAGCAGTTTCGGCTATATTGATTGAAATACCCAAATTGGAGTTTATATAAGTAAATATCAAGTGGGTCTTCACCAACCGAAGATTTTTCAACAGCTTCGTCTTCGGGATACATATCAAGCGTCATTACATCTTGATATCCATCATTATTTATGTCTGCAATATCCGAGCCCATCGAAAAGCGACTCAAGTGTTTGAAATGCTGTTTTACTTCTTCTGAAAAAGTGCCATTTTTTTGATTGATATAATAATAATCGTCTTCGTGAAAATCATTACTTACATAAATATCTTGCCAGCCATCGTTGTTCAAATCCGCCACCGAAATGCCCAAACCATAGCCCATAGCGGCTTGATATATACCTGCCTCCTTGCTTACATCAGTAAATTTGCCGTTATCGTTGCGGTACAAATAATCGCCAGCTTCGTTGTCTTTGAGCATACGAGTATTTACACGGTCATAAGAGCGAGAATTATGCACTGCGTGATTGAGCAAGTACATATCCAAATCACCGTCTTTATCATAATCAAAAAAGGCGGCTTGGGTCGAAAAACCAGTAAAATCAAGCCCGTATTCCTCTGATTTTTCGGTGAATTGAGGCGTCGAACCGTTTAAATCTCCATTATTGATGTAGAGTTCGTTTGAACCTTCCAGACCTTTATAATTCCCAACGGCACACACATAAATATCTAGGAAACCATCGCCGTTTACATCGGCCATTGTTACACCAGTTTTCCAATCAGAAAAGCCCTCAATTCCTGCTTTGGCGGATATATCTTCAAATTGTGGCGAGCCATCTTTTACTCCTTTGTTTAAGTAAAGTTTGCTTTTT
This sequence comes from uncultured Emticicia sp., assembly GCF_937903345.1. Classification (GTDB taxonomy): domain Bacteria; phylum Bacteroidota; class Bacteroidia; order Cytophagales; family Spirosomataceae; genus Emticicia. The sequence goes on from NZ_CALCZQ010000031.1 coordinate 256,109, forward strand.
CCTTGATTTGAAACAAAAAACAAATCGCTTAGGCCGTCATTATTAATATCGCCTGCTGCTACGCCACCGCCATTATAAAAATAGAGATAATCGAGAATATTGAAGTCTTTAGATTCTTTTATTTGATTGATAAAATCAATTTTTGTTTCGGTTGGAGAAAGTTTTTTGAATAAAACTACATCGTTTTCTTTCTCACCAGATTTGCACGAACTAAAAACTAAAGAAATGAACGTAATTGTACTTAAAAATTTAACTATTGATTTCATTTTAAACACTTGTTTTGAGTACTAAAACCTGTATGGTCTGATAAAGATCTTGCAGGTTTCCTTTAGACTTACTTTTTAAAACTAAACACTTGTGCTTTATCATTGTTTTTTGCCAACACTACTACCTCTTGATTTGCACTACCCCTTAATTTATACATTTTGCGAACTTGCCCGATGGTCTTAAAGCCAGTTTCGCTTGATTTTTTTACCTCAAAATTCCCTTTACCTTTTCCTTTCAAAAATAAACCATAATTGGCATCAAAACGACCCCATTCTGGCAAAACATCGTAGAAATTACCCGCCAGAAGAATATCCAAAATGCCATCTTTATCAAAATCTCCTGTTTCGATGGCTGCAATGCGAGAATATTGAGCCTCAATAGGTAGTGCTTTCATTTCAAAGTTACCTTTGCCATCGTTTATCAAAAATACGGTTTTGGTAGTTGTAATTTTTTTCTCTAAACAGTCTTTCATTTGTTCAGGCGTAAACATATCTGTAATACGCTGATTTGCGTAGTCAGTATATTTTACATACTTACGTTTAATCATCGGCAAAGCACGTTGGAGTTCGCCTTTTAATACCATAGGGTAGGTTTTTCCATCTTCAGTTAAGCAAGAAATTATTTGTTCAACGGTTCCGTTGTTGTCAAAATCTTTTACATGAATAAATGCAGGATTTTCGGGCGAAACTTTGAGTTTAGTATTATCTCCGATATTTCCAACAATAAAATCAGTATCGCCATCGCCATCAATGTCGGATGGTTTAATACAGTTCCAAAGTCCCTCCGAGTCTTTAATTTTGCTCGCAAGCGTCATTTTTCTGCCACGTTCATTTTTGAAAATTACGATTTGTCCCCAATCTTGCGTCACAATCAAATCCATGTAGCCGTCTTTGTCAATATCGCTCCATTCGGCATCGGTTACCATTCCCAAATCAGTTATTTCTGCCATGAAACGCTTCGATTGATTCTTAAATTCGCCTGTTCCATCATTGATGTAGAAATTACTTGAGGGATTCATGCCATATTTTCCTGAAATCATGCGTGAGCCTACAAATAAATCTTGGTCACCATCTTTATCAAAATCTGCAGCCGTTACACAAGAGCCATTTTCAAAAATAGAAGGAAAACGTACATCACGTTTGAAGTTGCCCTTCCCGTCGTTGAGATAGAGTAAATCATGTAATTCGGGGGCGTTTTCTTCAAATTCATTACTACCTGTTACGATGAATAAATCGAGGTCATTGTCTTTGTCAGCATCAAAAAATAAGGCATCAGTATTTTCGGTCGTAACATCCATTCCAAAATCAATTTGGTTTGACTCGGCAAACTTTCCATTTTTTTGCTGAATGAAAAGTTTTTTTACCTGACCAGCCGAACCTCCCAAATACAAATCGTCAAGACCATCGCCGTTTACATCGCCCACAGCCATTGCAGGACCTTGAGTTGAATATTTTTGTTTGAGCAACACATCACGGTCATAATCTTGGAAATTGCTCTCAATATGTGTGTATACCAGTACATTTGCTGAAATATCACTAAAAATGGGCGTTTTAACTTGGATAATTTCCTTGAAAATTTGCTTAGCATTTTTATAATCAAGCGTAAGCATTTGGTCAGCTTTTAAATTTTTTAGAACTTGCATTTTATCATCTGGCCAAATGATTTTTAATGAATCAATATTGGCTTTTTCGCCCAGACCAAAAACCATTTGGTGGTCGCATGAAGACTGAAAGCCACGGTTGGGCATTTGTTGCAAAAGTTTGCTTGTACCTTGTTGATGAACCGTAATTTTAGCACCGATTCCATTGAGATTTTTGGCAGTTCCTTTTAGTTTTACTGTCAAAAAATGATTTTTTGTCTTTTCGTTGGTTTTATTTTTAAAAACCGAAAGTGGAGCATTAATGTTATTGACAACCAAATCTAAATCTCCGTCATTATCCAAATCGCCATAAGCCGAACCATTAGAAAACCCTGGCCCTTCGAGTCCCCAACTTTTTGTTTGATTGTCAAATTTTAAATCTCCAGTGTTTTTAAAAGCATAATTTGGAATTGGCACAGAAGAGATTTTATCAATAAATTCTTTTGCATCAAATTTTTTGCCACTGAGCATTTGTTGCATCGTATTTCTATCGCCTAAAAATTCGACAAAATCTTGGTCAGTAAGGTCTTTTGCAATGCCATTGGCTACAAAAATATCTTTCAAACCATCGTTATCCATATCAAATATCAATGCTCCCCAACTCCAATCTGTTGCATAAACACCAGCCAACTGTCCGACTTCGCTAAATGTGCCATCTCCGTTGTTCAATTGCAGATTGTTTCGCATATATTGGTGCCAAAAGCCTTGTTTTAGCTTCAAATCAACTAAATTATAGCCTTCAAAAATACTCGTAGTTTTCAATCTACGGTCATCGCCTGGAAGCATATCTGTCACAAAAATATCAAGATTTTCATCGTTGTTGATGTCGGCAATATCTGCACCCATTGAGCTTAAGCTCGTATGTGGCATTTGGTTTTCAAGGTCTTCTTTAAAAGTTCCGTTTTTTTGATTAATATAAAGGTAATCTCGTTCGTAGAAATCATTTGAAATATAAATATCAGGCCAGTTATCGTTGTTTACATCACCGATAGTAATCCCTAAACCAAAGCCAATCAAGCTACCAAAAATACCAGCTTCTGCCGAAACATCAGTAAATTTGATTGATGTTGAGGTTGGACTATCATTACGGAAAAGTTTGTCTCCCCCTAGATTATCACGCTCATTTCGAAGATTCATATAGCCGAGTTTATCAATCGGAGTAAAGCTATTATTGAGCAGATACATGTCTAAATCTCCGTCACGGTCATAATCGAAGAATGCAGCGTGAGTCGAGAAACCTCCATCTTCAAGGCCCGCCTCTTTGGCTTGTTCTTTATAGCTCGGAATACCGTTTTTAATGCCCTGATTTATATACAATTGATTGCCACGCTGGTCACGGCTTCCCGAATTACAAACATATATATCCATCAAGCCGTCACCGTTGACATCGGCAAAAGTTACACCCGTTGACCAGAATTTTTTTCCAACAATTCCTGCTTTTACCGTAATATCTTCAAAGGTCATTTTGCCTTTATTTAGATACAGTTTATTGTCTTCAAAATTTGAGGTGACAAAAATATCTGATAATCCGTCGTTATTTATGTCGCCAATTGCAACGCCACCACCGTTGTAGAAGTTACGGTAGTTAAATATATTGAAGTCTTTTCTTTCGAGGCTTCTATTTACAAAGTCTATTCCTGTTACCGAACTTGGCAATGATTCAAATAGCGTATCTTCGGTTTTTGAACAAGAAAACAGTAGTCCCACACATAAGATAGCCCAGAGTATCTTTTTCATCAATTATAGGTTAAAGTATTTTTTCTTTGCGGTATTTATTGAACAAACAAAGATGTTAAAAGTTTCGCCGCTGATCTATTAAACCGAAAAATATCGGGCTGTAAAATTAGTAATAAATAAGCCTTATAGCAAAAAGACGAAAGTCTTAATCGTTAATTATCAAATATTTAAAAAATAAAAAGGCAGAACCGTTAGGAACTGCCTTTTTAAGAAAGATACTAAATATTAATATCCAGGATTTTGCTTCAACAATGGGTTCGCATCGATACGAGCCTGAGGAATTGGGAACAATTCTCTTGTTTTGTTCAAGTTCTTCATGAATTTTCTTTCAAGGCTGAAAGTACCGAAACGAATCATATCGTTACGTCTCCATCCTTCCCAAGCCATTTCACGACCTCTTTCTGCAAGAATATCTTTATCTGTCAATGTTGTCATTGGGGCTACTCCAGAACGTACTCTGATTTTATTAATTTCTACTAAAGCATCAGCAGTTTTTCCAAGTCTGAAAGAAGCCTCAGCTTTCATCAAAAGTGCATCAGCATAACGGAATACAACGTAGTCATTGCTTTGGTCTCCGTTAGGATTGTTTCTTTGGATTTCATACTTCTGCGAGCGAATACCTGCAACCTGAAACTCAGGGTCAGCATCTGTCATTTGATCTTTAGCGAAATCTGCAATAAACGCCAAAGGTTGATTTTTAGCATCTAATAATTTTGCACCAGAAGCAGCATATTGCTGACCTTCAATCCACATTGCTTTACGTAAATCTGTTTTCTCGAAAGAGTTATAGAAATCTGCTAAAGTACAGAAGCCATTCCAAGGTGAATTACTCAAACCATAAGTAGTAGCGTTAGCATAGTGTAATGTTCTCATTTGGAAGTTCATACCACCTGCTTTGAAACTATCGTAAGGAATAGTCCAAATGTTTTCTCCTGAACCTTGGTTCTGTACGATAAAATTCGACAAAGTTGAAGCAGAAAGAGCATAAGCGTTTTTAGATGCAATTACTTTATTTACTGCATCTAAAGCTTTTTGCCACTCAGGCGAACCTTTGTAAACACCAGCATTCAAATATAATTTTGCTAGTAACATATTACCTGCATCTTGCGTCATACGGCTATAAGCTTTTCCAGCTGTTAAGCTTGGAATTGACTCTGTCAATTCTTTCTCAAGGAAAGCATAAACTTCAGCACGTGTTTTTGTACCACCATTTGAAGTAGCGTCAGTTACAATTGGCACATTACCAAATGCATCAATAGCCATGAAATAGTAGAATGCACGGATTGCACGAAGTTCGTCAACAGCAGCTTTGTTTGTACTTACTACTGGAATCAATTGGTTTACCTGTGAAATATTACCGAAAATAAAACCCCACATTCCATTGATTGGGCCGTGTTGTGGAGTCCAAGTGTGGCGAGAATAAGCCAACCAGTCACCATTATCAAACCAGTCACCACCACGAGTAGGAACAATTAACTCATCAGAAGAAGCTTCACTTGGATTGAACCAATCCCAAGTAATTCCTCTTAAACCACCATAGGCAGGTCCTAAAGCTGCAGCTACTTGAGCGTCAGTTTTCAAAAATTGGTCTGCAGGTATTGCATCATATACAGGCTCATCTAAATTTGTACAAGACTGTAATGAAAATGAAGCAAAAGCACCAACAGTCAATGCTGTAAAAATGAATTTTTTCATATTATTATTTATGATTATTTTTAGTTGTTATATAAACGACTTGTTAACACAAATGGTTTTATTTTTTTAGAAACTTATACTAACACCAGCGGTAATACCACGAGTCTTGTAGAAAGTCTCACGAACATCAATACCTGGTGCTTGTGAACCAATTGATAAGGCTTGACTAATTTCAGGGTCAACACCTGAATATTTAGTAAACAATAATAAGTTGTTTCCAGCGATATAAACACGAGCTCTTTTAACAACACTTTTTCCTACTGGAATAGTGTAACCCAAAGAAGCATTGTTCAAACGAACATAGTTGCCCGACTCAACATAGTAGTCCATCGGTAATGTACGCTCATCATTAACAACAGTTGTCAATGCAGATTTAAGGGCATTACTTTCTGCAATACGACCATCTTGACGACCTAAAAGCAAGTTGTTAGTGTTTACAATTTTAGCTCCCAAGTTGCTTGTCAATTGGAATTGGAAATCAATTTTTCCATATCTGATGTTATTAGTTAAACCACCAACAAACAAAGGAGTTGGGCTGCCTAAATAAGTTTGGTCATCTCTATCAGGATTTGCTTGATTTACTTTACCATCACCATTCAAATCTTGGAATACATATCTGCCATTTTCAATTTTAGCAACTTTTGCTCCGTAGAATACACCAACTGGCTGACCAGCTTGTAATACCGAGAATGCTACAGCAGATGTACCTCTGATAAAGCTTCCTAAACTTGTTTGTAAAAATACTTGGTCAGGTGCTGCAAAATCGTCATTTTTCAAGCTCAATACTTTATTTCTATTGAATGAACCAGCGAAAGTAGAACTGAATGAGAATTTGCTATTGTCAATCCACTGATATGAAGCTGAGATTTCAACACCTTTGTTTTGCATACTACCAACGTTTGCCAAAATTGTAGGGAATACAAATCCCTTCTCTTGTGGAGCATTTACAACGTATAACAAGTCTTTGGTTTTACGAGTATACCAGTCAATCGAACCAGATAATTTTCCTTTAAGCAATGAGAAGTCTAAACCAGCACCGTAGTTTTCGTTAACTTCCCACTTTAAGTTTGGATTTGGGTTTCCTTGGATAGCGTAAGCAGGCAAGAAATCATCAGTTCCGCCATCATAGTATGAACCACTTGGGCCATAGAATGAACGAGAACGCAATGGAGAAATACCTTCTGAGTTACCAGTTCTACCCCAGCTAACACGTAGTTTTAAGTTATCAATTACAGAGTTTCCTTTCAAGAAAGCCTCTTCATTCAATGCCCAACCTACTGAAACTGAAGGGAAGAAACCCCATTTGTTATTATCTCCAAACTTTGTAGAACCATCACGACGTAAGTTTACAGTTGCAAAATATTTATTTGCTAAGCTATATTGAGCACGTGCAAGAAAAGAAACTAGTTTATATTCGTTTTTGTAAGAACCAATTAAATTTGGATTAGTTCTGATACCAAGTCCAGAGCCAAGGTTATTTGCTCCTAAATCATCAGATAAGAAATTGTTGTTACCCGCACCAAAACCATCATTGATAACATCTTGGTAAGTATAACCGCCTAATAAATTTAATGTGCTATTAGAACTGATAGCTTTTGTATAAGTCAACGTTGTCTCTAATTGTTGGTCATTTGTAGCATTCAATGATCTATTTCCCGCATTTCCGCCTACAGTAGAAAGAAGGTTTCCTGGAGTTGATTTTACAAAAGTGCTATTATTTTTATTTTGTGTACGTAAAGTTCCACTTACATTAAACACTAAGCCTGTTGCAATAGTGTATCCAGCTTGTGCATTAAACAATAAATCTTGCAATTTTTCTTTCTGAGAGTAGTTATTAAGTACAGCCAACGGATTAAAGTTTGCAAACGTACCAGGAATCTGGAAATATGATCCATCTGAATTATAAACTGGGTCAGTTGGACGCATATTCATTGCAAAACCGATTGCTCTGTTTTGTGCAATATCAGCATTCGATTGAGAAGCAGACATATTAAATCTCATCAATAATTTACCATTCATTGCTTTTGAGTCAAGGTTCAAACGTGCATTCACACGGTCTTTTCCTGAACCAAGTAATGTACCTGTTTGGTCTAAATAACCAACCGAAGCACGGTACGAGAAATTTTCAGAACCACCAGAAATGCCAAGATTATGGTTTTGGCTTGTTGCTTTACGAGTAATCACATCCAACCAATCTGTGTTAGCACCACCATCAGTATAAGTTTGCTTATACTTTGTAGCAGCCTGTCTGTACTCAGCACCATTTAATAAATCAGGTCTTTGAGAAATAGTCTCTTGTCCAACATAAGCACTGTAATCAACGGTTGGAGCACCAGACTTGCCTCTTTTGGTTGTAATCAAAATTACACCATTAGCACCTCTTGAACCATAGATTGCAGCAGAAGAAGCATCTCTCAAAACATCCATTGTAAGGATATCTTCAGGAGCAACGTTTTCGATTGGAGCACCAATCACACCATCAATTACGTAAAGTGGCTCAGAACCAGCACTTAATGAACCTGTTCCTCTCAAGCGTACTGTTGGTCTTGAATTTGGGTCACCACTGCTTTGTGTTATAACTAAACCAGCAACTTTGCCCTGAGCAGCAGCCAAAGGATTAGTTACTATTCCAGCGTTGAAATCACGGCTACCTAGACTTGTTACAGTACCAGAAATTTCTTTTCTTTTTTGAGTACCATAACCAACAACAACAACTTCTTCAAGAGCTTTTGTGTCGTCAATTAAAGTTACATCTACAGTAGTTTTGTTTCCGATAGCAACTTCCTTAGCTTCCATACCTACAAAACTAAAAACAAGTACTCCGCTTTTCGGAACACCTGCCAATTTGTAAGTACCATCTAAGCCTGTTTGCGTACCTTTGGATGTACCTTTAGCCTGTACAGTTACTCCTGGCAATCCACTGCCATCAGCTCCTTTTACCGTACCAGAAACAGTTACTTCTTGTGCCATCACAGTGAAAGTGAGTGATGTTAACAGCATTGCAGCGATTGTGAAAATAGATTTTTTCACACAAGCTGATAGTCGCTCAATATAGCGACCCACTTGGTAGGACTTCATCATAGGTTGTAATTAAAGAAAGATTAATAAATGATTAATTTAACTTAAAAAATAAACCGTTTTCCTATACATTGTAAACTCATAAGAACGTTATTTTCAATAATGAAATCACGTTAAATAAAAATTTATTAAGAAAACGTTAAATTATTTTTCTAATTAACTTTCAAAATTACAAAAAGAAATATATAAAGTCCAAAATATTATAATAAAAAATATAATTTCTTTAAATAGTTCAATTTATAATAATTCTACAAAAACAATTTAGCTTTAGGTTTTTAGTCATAATTTTGTACTCCAATTTTAATAATCATTTATTGCTTCAAAGTCAACAGCTAAATTAATACCCAATAAATTAAACAATATTAGTCGAATTTGTATTTTTTTAAGACAGTAAGTTAATAGATGTTGTTTTTGAGTGAGGAACTCGAAAAACGAATATCTTTGAAAAAATTCGAAAACTTTGAGAATCAATGATGAACCAACAATTGCAGCAATTGGCCAAAGAACTGGCTGGAGAACTTTACCTTGATGATGTCATGCGAACACTTTATGCCACCGACGCCTCGGCATATCGTGAAATGCCTTTAGCTGTAGCAATTCCGAAAGACGAGTCTGACATTCAGAAATTGATAGCGTTTGCTCACAAAAATAATAGTTCCATTATTCCTCGCACTGCTGGAACTTCCTTGGCTGGTCAAGTGGTAGGTAATGGTATTATTGTTGATGTTTCTCGAACATTTACCAAAATACTCGAACTAAATAAAGAAGAGCATTGGGTAAGGGTGCAACCCGGGGTTGTACGTGATGAACTGAATTTTTTCTTGAAACAAAATGATCTATTTTTCGGTCCAGAAACGTCAACGGCCAATCGTGCCATGATGGGCGGAATGGTCGGAAATAATTCTTGTGGCTCAAATTCAATAGTTTACGGAAGTACCCGCAACCACTTGATGGAAGTAAAAGGTTTTTTGAGCGACGGCTCTTTTGTTGAATTTACGTCTCTAAGACCCAAAGGAGAATATTCATTTGAGTCGAAATTAAAAATAGAAGGTTTAGAAGGAGATATTTATAGACATATTTATAAAGTTTTGAGCGATGAAGACAATCAGAACGAAATACGGAAGGAATTTCCTAAGATGAGTATCGAGCGTCGTAATACTGGCTATGCAATTGATGAACTTTTGGAAACCGAAGTATTTACTACGCAAGGCCAAAACGAAACCATCAAGACCCCGCCATTGTCTGGCGTTGCTTCGGGCGGTGCTTTCAACTTTTGTAAATTGATTGCAGGTTCAGAAGGAACGCTGATGTTTATTACTGAAATAAAACTTCACGTAAATCCATTACCGCCAAAAATACAAGGTTTGGTGTGTGTGCATGTACATACGGTGGACGAATCGCTTCGAGCAAACCTCATTGCTCTCAAATATCAACCGACAGCCGTAGAATTAATCGACCATTATATTTTAGAATGTACGAAAGAAAACAAAGAGCAAAGCCAAAATCGTTTCTTTGTGCAAGGTGACCCTGGGGCAATTTTAGTAGTAGAGCTTTCAAATGATGATATTGATGAGGTAAAATCTCGTGCTACCGAAATGGAAGCAGAAATGCGTGCTGCAGGATTAGGCTATCATTTTCCGATTCTTTTTGGCGAAGACACTAAAAAGATTTGGACACTTCGCAAAGCTGGTTTGGGGCTTCTTTCAAACCTCCCAGGTGATGAAAAAGCAGTAGCGGTTATTGAAGATACTGCCGTTGACGTAAACGATTTACCAGATTTTATTAGAGAATTTAATGAAATCTTAACTGCAAACAATATGTCGTCAGTGCATTATGCCCACGCTGGTTCGGGCGAGATTCACCTTCGACCAATCATTAATCTAAAAACTGTCGAAGGCCACCGTCAGTTCAGATTGATAGCCGAAGAGATTTCGACTTTAGTAAAAAAATATAAAGGTTCGCTGTCGGGTGAGCATGGTGATGGCCGTTTGCGTGGTGAATTTATTCGTCAACAAATTGGTGAAAAAAACTACGCTTTAATCAAAGATTTGAAAAAGGTTTGGGATGAACAAAATATTTTCAACCCAAATAAAATCGTTGACACGCCTCCGATGGATAAATTCCTTCGCTACGAGGCTGACCATAAAGTGCCAGCATTTGAAACTGTATTCAGATTCAATAATCAAAACATCCTTCAGCACGCTGAGCAATGCAATGGTTCGGGCGACTGTCGCAAAACTGAATTAAGCGGCGGAACGATGTGTCCGAGTTATATGGCCACTCGCAACGAAAAAGATACTACGAGGGCAAGAGCCAATATTTTGCGTGAAGTGTTGACAAACTCAGAAAAACTTGACCGTTTTGATAGTAAAGAGGTAAAGGAAGTGATGGATTTGTGCCTTTTATGTAAAGGTTGTAAGTCAGAATGCCCGTCGAATGTGGATGTTGCGAAGTTGAAAATGGAGTTTTTGCAGCATTATCAAGAGAAAAATGGTATTCCGATGAGGTCTTGGCTAATTGGCAACTATTCAAAAATGAGCAATATTGCATCTTATATGCCATGGGTGTATAATTTGATATTGGGAAATGAACCTTTGCGTAAAATTGCCAATCGTATAATTGGCTTTCATCCCGAACGAACAATGCCACTTTTGAGTAACATTCCCCTCAAGAAATGGTACAAAAAATCGAAGAAAACTGTTTCCCAAACAACAAAAAAAGTATATTTATTCTGTGATGAATTTACGAATTTTAATGATGTAGAAATCGGTAAAAAAGCATTTGATTTATTGCAAAAGCTTGGTTATGAAGTGATTATTCCAAATCATGTTGATTCGGGACGAGCATATTTATCGAAAGGATTGTTGAAGGATGCCCAAAAATTAGCCAATCGAAACGTGGCGTTATTGAAAGATGTTGTGACAGAGGAAAGGCCACTAATCGGCATCGAACCTTCTGCAATTTTGACTTTCAGAGATGAATACCCCGATTTAGTTGAAGCAAATTTAGCCGAATCGGCAAAAAATCTCGCCAAAAATGCGTTAATGATTGACGAATTTATTGCCCGTGAAATTGACGCAAAACGCATCACTCCAGAAAGCTTTACAAGCGAAAAACGCCTTATCAAGCTACATGGACATTGCCAACAAAAAGCAGTAGCCTCGCTTACCCCAACCAAAAAGATACTCTCTTTACCAAAAAACTATGAAGTACATCTCATACCATCAGGATGCTGCGGAATGGCGGGGTCGTTTGGTTACGAAAAAGAGCATTATGATTTATCAATGAAAATCGGTGAATTAGTGCTTTTCCCGACGGTCAGAAAACAACTCAAAGAAGTGATTATTGCTGCCCCAGGCACAAGTTGTCGCCACCAAATCCATGACGGAACTGGCCGAAAAGCTTTACATCCAGTTGAAATTCTGTGGCAAGCATTGATCTGATTAATAGATTTTTATTGCACTTGTCGATGTCTTTTGAGAAAAAAGACATCGACAATTTTGTTTTATAGTGTTAGTTTTTATAAATTTTTTACGTTTTTATTAAGTAAATATAGCTTTTGTAAATATATATTAATGATTTTGTTTAAAATTGTCAGAGTATTTAGCTAAAAATCACAATAGAAGTAAATCTGAGCCACCAAAGTACATTCAGTAGGTAGTTTACAGAAACAATATATAGTTGCAAGGTGTTTCATTCTTACTTATTCTTAAGTACCACTAAAAAAGTAAAAATGAGTAACCGAAATTTATTGAGTTTAGAATTGACAACGTCTGTGGACGACGAACGACCTGTGTATTTATCAGGTAATTTTTGCGAATGGAATCCCGACGTATCAGGTTTTGAAATGAAGCGTGTGAGCGAGGGAAAATACAAATTTACATTCACCCCCGAAATAGTACTTCCCGATAAAATAGAGTACAAATATACCCGTGGTGGATGGGATTTTGTGGAATTAGATTCTTACGGAAATACATCAAACAATCGAATAATTGATAAATTGGCAGGAAATTATACCGACTTTGTGCCTTACTGGCGACAAGATGGTTCTACCGCATTTGTCAAAAAATTGATGCCAAAAGTGCAGGTAGTTGCCGAAAAATTCGAGATACCACAATTGGGTAAAACACGGAAAATTTATATTCTTCTTCCACACGATTACGAAAAAAATCTGGATAAGCATTACCCTGTATTGTACATGCAAGATGCCCAAAACCTTTTTGGCAAAGGCTCAAGCTACGGCAACTGGGAAATTGATAAACGCCTTTCGCTATTGGCTAAAAAAGAGTTGGGCGATGTAATTATAGTTGCCATCGAACATGGCGAAGTAGACCGTTTCAATGAATATTCACCTTATTCAGTCGAGAATAAAGGGAAAGGTTTGGGTATGAAATATGCCAATTTTATTGTGCGTAAGTTAAAACCATTTATCGATGCAAATTATCGAACAAAAACCGAACGACAATTTACCGGAATCGGCGGAAGTTCAATGGGCGGTTTGATAAGCATTTATGCTGGTCTGATGTATCCCGAAGCTATCGGTCGATTGATGGTGCTTTCGCCAGCTTTGTGGGTTTCGCCTAAAATTTACTTCGATACCATTGAGTTTTTCAATCCAATGGATACAAAAATTTATCTGTATGGAGGTGGAAAAGAAAGTGCAGCGATGATTCCGAATGTAAAGAAAATGAAAGAAACCATAGAAAGCCAAGGTTGGGATGCTGAAAAAATTCAAATCAAACTATCGACCGACCCCAAAGGCGAGCATAACGAAAAACGCTGGGGACAAGAATTCCCGAAAGCCATTGAATGGTTGTTTTACTGATGAGCCCAAAAAACCACTTCACCCTCCGCAACGCGAGGGTTAACATAAATCAAATATGAAAATCAACATAACAACCAATAACACAGCTGCCAAAACCATCATCTTTCCGTTAGTAGATAATGAAAAATTGGCTGAAAACCTTTCAAAAATTGCAAAGCATGTAGGTCTTAGTGCCGAAATTTTGCAACAAGATTTTAAGGCAGGTTCAAAAGAAACTTTGGCTTTGTACGGTGCAATCGAAGGGCTAGATAAGGTATATCTTTTGGGTTTAGGAAAAGCTCCAAAAGAGATTGATTTTGTAAATATTTTTCGTTCATTTTTCTATAATTCAAAGAAAAAACTACCTAAAAATATTGGCTTGAAGCTTAAATTAGTTGGTTTAGAAACTTACACCGAGCAAATTATTAATGGAATTTGTTTAGCCGAATATGAAGTTGGTGCGTATAAAACTGATAAAAAAAGTATTGCTGAATTTTTTACTGAAGATGCTGTTTTAGAAATTCAAGTAGCCGAAAATTACTTTGAAAGTGCAGGAAAATCAGCAGAAATCGGACACGCTATTGCTGAAACTCAAACCCGAATCATGGCCTTGGTTGACGCACCCGCTAATTATAAATATCCACAAAAACTAGCTGAATTTGCCATAGAATCAGGCAAAAAATATGGTTTTGAAGTAAAAGTTTACGACGAAAAACAATGCCTCGAACTTGGTCTTCACGCACTTTTGGCAGTTGGCAGAGGTAGCACCGAAAACCCTGCTCGATTTATTGTGATGGAATACCCCTCGGCTACGTTCGGGGAACGCTCTTCGGATTTACCGTCCCCTGAGCGAAGCCGAAGGGTAGGTTTAGTCGGTAAAGGCGTAACTTTTGATACTGGCGGAATTTCAATCAAAGGTTCGACAAGTATGAGTTATATGAAGTATGATATGGGTGGGGCAGGAGCAGTTTTAGGAGCAATGGAATTAGCTGCAAAACTAAAGTTTCCAGTGCATTTGATTGGCGTTATTCCTACAACTGAAAACTGCGTTGATGGAAATGCTCTAAAACCAAGTGAGGTCATTTCTTCGTATTCGGGAAAAAGCATCGAAGTCATTGATACTGATGCTGAAGGCCGATTGGTTTTAGCTGATGGATTGGCATATCTCAAGAAAAATTTCGAGCCAGACATAATAATAGATTTGGCAACGCTCACAGGAAATTGTATTGCCGCACTGGGTTATGCTGCTGCGGGTTTGTTTTCGAATAATGACGAATTAGCTAATCAATTACTAGAAATCGGACAAGAAACTGGCGAAAAACTATGGCGTTTACCACTTTGGGACGATTATAAAAATATGATGAACTCAGACGTAGCTGATATCAAAAATCTTTCATCAGCACCCGTTGCAGGGGCAATTACTGCCGCAAAATTTTTAGAGTTTTTTATAGATGGCCACACAAACTGGGCTCATCTTGATATTGCAGGCTTGGCATTTGGTGATTCAGAATTTGCCAAAATGAAATCGGCAACCGCCTACGGGGTAAATTTATTGACTGCTTTTTTGCGAAAAAACTACATGAATAATTGATGTGAGAGATAAAATGAGAAGGCAAATTGTCTATTTAAATTTATCTTTTTACATAATAATCCAATATGGTTTTTCTAAAATAAAATTCATATTTTGATTGAATTATATTTGATTTTGCTTTTTCGAGATCGATGCGAAAAGTATTTAATTCAATTGCATGAAGTAAGCCTTCTAAATAGCGGTCTTTGGCAGAATCGTAGGCAATTTGTTGTGCCGAAACCTGTTTTTGGGCAGCCTTTAGCTTTTCTTGGGCTATTTTGGCAGCCAAATATGCTTGGCATACTCGCCATTTAAAATCCGAAGCATAATGTAGCTTGTGTCGGTTATAAACCGACCCTTTGTTTGTCTTTGTTCTTGCCATTTGTTTACATAATTTTGTGTAAACCTATTTCAGGACAAGACTGTTTCAATTCTTTGAGAATTTGAAATGATTTTTGTAATAGGGGTAAGTTTAGATGCCTCTAATAAAAAAGATTTATCGTCTTCATTTAATTTATTTTCAAAAGTTATACTTCTTTCAAACAAAAAGTTGTCATTATCGACTTTAATAATTTTAATTTTCACAATTATTTCTCCAACAGCAATATTATGTTTTTCTGCCTGTGTACGAAGAAACATTGCTGTACAACTTGCAAGGCTGACATTTAATAAATCGAAGGGACTTGGACCTAAATCCGTCCCATGGAATGTGATAGGCTCATCAGCGATGATAGTGAATTGTCGAACATTAGAAACTGTATAGTATTCGTCAGAATTTGAGGATTTTACTAAACTCAAATGAGGTTTAATCATAATTTAATGAATTAGTACTAGATTAATACTATTTGAAATAGGCAGTTGATTAGGTAAAAACTATTGAATATTTTTAATGTTTTCATGGATATTGTTATTTTGTTTTATTTCCATACACTCTAAACTTAAATTCAATTCTTACTGCTATTTCTTTGAGTAAATAATCTTGTGATGAATGAAAACTAAAAGTTGAAATTGCTTCTTATTTTTGTTTATTACTTGCGTTTAGTATTTTGAGTTAGTCTTTTTAAATTTATCCAGTTTAATATTTAGATTGCTTTTTTCTTATTTGTTGAAACTTGGTTTAATTTTATGCCTATGCCAATTCCTAATTTCCACTTACCATCCGAAACGGCAGTTTTACTATTGTAATAAATTGGAACTTGTAGAGCCAAGTTTTTATAACTGTAAGTAATGCCTATTCCAAGACTGGGCGTGATAAATGAGTTCTTAGTGTTTCCATTATCTTCCTTAAACCGAAGTGATGGCAGTACACCAATCATTAGCTCTGATGACCGGCCTTGTAATTTAATACCAGGGCCTGTAAAATTCAAGAAACCTCCATTATCTACGTATCCACCAAAAATTGTTCCATTGGCTATCAATGTACTTAATTTAGCCTTTTGTGAGAATGCAAAATTGCTATTCATAAAAAGTCCTATAAAGCTGACAATTAATATAAATTTCATATCGTTTTGAAAAAAGTTGTTAAATTTTCGAGATTTAATTGATTGATAATTAGCAATTTGCGAAAAATAAAGCGTTGATTAAACCCGTTAATTACTTCTTCATTTCCATTTAAAAGGTATTTCGTTCCAATCATAGCCTTTTCCGTTCTTTGATATTCTTCCAAATCCTGGAAAATTGGTATGACTTCCAGCAACTAAAATATTGTCTTTTGCTACTTTGTCAAGAATTCTTTTTCTAGATGCCACCACAGATTTCGGATCCACATCTGCTTTTGATGTCAAATCTGGATTGGATAAATGTAACCAAGGATGCACGAATGTATCAGCAAGATAAACAAATCCATTTCCTTCAATGGCAAAGTGACCAGGGGTGTGGCCAGGTGCTGCAATCATATTTAAACCGGGTGCTACTTCTTGACCATCTTTTTTAACAGTAAAATCTTTTTTCATATTTTTGATTACTGTTTTTGCACTTGAAATAAAGAAGTCTTTAGTGCCTTGATCGGTATGTACATTTGATAAGTTAGGCGTACCATTATTCCAAAAGTTATACTCATCTTCTGATAGAATAATTTCTGCATTTGGAAAAATCGTATTTCCTTTTTGGTCAAACAAATAACCGAAATGATCAAAATGTAAATGGGTCAATACTATTCTTTTTACCTCATCTGTGGTATAGCCTGCTTTTGTAAAATTTTCTAAAAAATTTCCAACGGTATCGTATATACCCTTGCTGGTACCTACATCAACGAGGGTCAAACCATGCGTATCTTTGATTGCCAAGGCATTTACTTGTACTGCTATGGTATCCGTCGCAAAACCATTTTTCAACTGTATTTTTTTTAAGTCTGCTTCTTTAGGCTCTTATGCAAAAAAACCATCAGGAAAATATAGTCCACCATCACTAATTATGGTGAGTTCTTTGTCTCCAACCTTAGTTTTATAAAAACCATCACCTTGTTTGTATTCCGCTGTTCTTTCTTTCTCAATGTTTGAGCTATTTTTAAAAAAAGGTAAGATTTCGCTGGGGGATAAAATGGCAAGTCCTGCAAGACTTCTTGTGTTAGACAAGAATGATCTTCTATTTATTTCATTATTTGGCATGTTGATTGTTTTTTTATATTTTTCGAGCGGCACTTTTTATAGTAAATATATTCATGCTTCCGTATTGCTTACAAGTGAAAGCTCTCTATCCATGAAATCTCTAACTCAGGCTGGATTTATATATTTCCTTATGTTTTTTAAACATAAGATTTTGACACTGAAAATGCGATGATTAAAAAAGTAGGGTGAGATTTCTTCTCACCCCTAACTTTTAATTATTTTTTTAGTCGATCTCTTAGAGCTTCTGCTAAGGGTGCTGCAGATGCTGGACTTTGGCCAGTCATTAGAGGCCCATCTACTACTACATTGGGTGCCCAGTTGGTTACACTTTTATAGTTTGCTCCTCTTCTTTTTAATTCTTGTTCTAATGAAAACAATAAGTGTCTATCTAATTCAATTTCTGCATCTTCTGCATCTTTAAATCCTGTAAGATTTTTACCTTCTACTAAGTATTTTCCATTAGTCAATTTTACATCTCTTAAAATTGCTGGTGCATGACATACCATCGCTATCGGACGACCTGTTTCATAAAAATCTCGAATTAATTTGATTAAATATTGGTCTGATGCTAAATCCGTCATCAAACCATATCCACCTGGTACAAATACTGCATCAATCGTATTATAGTCAATATTTCTCAATTTTCTTGTATGTTTTGAAGCAAATAAAGCAACAGGGTCTTTCAGAAATTTATCAGTATATGGTGTCGTGAAAGGCAATTTCATACTCAATAAATCCACAGGTGCGTCTCCTCCATCCGGTGAAGCTAATACTACCTCATACCCTGCCTCGGTTAAGATATAATACGGTGCCGCCAATTCTGTAAACCATGTTCCAGTTTGTTTGCCGCTTATGCCTAGATCATCATAAGAAGTCATCACCAATAAGACTCTTTTTTGTTTGTTAATTGTGTAGGATGTGTTTTGTGCATTAGTTGAAAATCCTACAAACACTAATATTGTTAATGCGATTGACTTAATTAAATTTTTCATTTTTTATCTATTTTAAGCGTATTAAATAATTTGTTCTTCTTTCTTAATTATTAATGAAAAGGGTGAGGGTTTTGGTCTTACCCTTTTCATCAATAGTGTTTATTTTTTTAAAACATCTCTTAAGGCTTCGGCTAACGGTGCTGCAGATGCTGGGCTTTGTCCTGTCATTAAAGCCCCGTCTACTACTACATTGGGTGCCCAGTTTTTAACACTTTTATAATTTGCACCCCTTAATTGTAAATCTTGCTCTAATGAAAATGGCAAATGAACGTCTAATTCAATTTCTGCATCTTCTGCATCTTTAAAACCTGTTAGGTTTTTCCCTTTTACTAAGAATGACCCATCGCTCAATTTCACATCTCTCAAAATTGCTGGTGCATGACATACCATTGCAACTGGTCTGTTGCTTTCATAAAAATCAGCTATTAATTTTAAAATGTATGAATCGCTTACCAAGTCGTGCATTAATCCATAACCTCCTGGAAAAAACACGGCATTATATTGGTTGTAATCAATGTGTCTTACTTTTCTGGTTGTTTCTGCAGCAAACATCGCCACAGAATCTTTAAGGAATCTCTCTGTATATTCAGTAGTGAAGGGTACTTTCATACTTAATAAATCTATGGGGGCTTTGCCACCACTTGGAGAGGCCAATACTACTTCATATCCAGCATCGGTAAGGATGTAATAAGGTGCTGCCAATTCTGTAAACCATGTTCCTGTTTGTTTTCCACTGATGCTTAATTCATCAACGGATGACATGATTAATAATACTCTTTTTTGCTTATTTACTATGAAAGAAGTACTTTGAGCAGATGCTTCTGTTTTTGATGAATTTTCCATTTTTTTATTTTGTTTATTTATATTGTTTGTTGATGATTAATTTATCGCTGTCATTGATTTTCTAGATAATAAAAATGAAATAGTTATGGCAATGTTTTTTGGTCTTCCTACTCTTATTGTAGAATCCTTTCATGATTTTTTCATAAGATTTAACATTTTCTTTGTTTTTTTAACTGTTACGTTCCTAAGACGACCTACCTGAAAAAAGATGCAAAAAAAGTTCTGTTATTTTTTGATTATTCTCAAAATGCTTGTGTGAGTTGCAATTGAAGCAATAATTGCTCCTTCCATATAGCCACTAAATTGTGGGCTAACTTCAGTGCCTGTAAAGAAAAGTTTATTATTCATATAACTTTCTCTAAATAAAGAATGCCCGTTATTAAAATGTGGAGGAAGAAAAACATCATTATTAGGCTGAATATATTTATCATTCCAAATTTTATCATTGTAGCTTTCAAAGTCTTGTGCTTCATTACCAAAATAATGTTTCAATTGTTCAATAACTTTTTCTTTTCGCATTTTAAAAGAATAATGGTTAGCGGAACTATTCAAAAATCCTTTAAGTGCAAATTTTGTTTCTTCAAAATTACTATGGTCGTAAATTTCTGTGGCTAATCCTGATTGACTATAAACACTTCCTGAAAAGCCGTCTTTTTTCCAAAAAGGTTTTTTGTATTCAACGGAAAACTTTGCTGCACCACTCATCCAGGTTTGTGTTTGCCGCATTATTTGATATAAAGTCGGTGGCAAAGAAGGCGAAAAAAGAATTGCATCAATAAGTAATTTAGGAGGCAAAGCCATTATAAGTAATTTACACCGAAAGGTATTTCCCGAACTATCTATTATTTTAACGCTTTCAGACTCATCAATTATTTCTACAATTTCAGTATTTAAGACGACATTTTCTTTGCCTATATTTTGATGTAGTTTTTCAATAATATGGTAAGTTCCGCCTTGTACTCTATAGGCAGAATGGGTATTGGCTGGAACAAAATATTGTTGTGGTGGCTCAAAAGATATTGTCTCAAATAAGGCAATGCCTTCATTTTGTTGTTCAAAATAGCCAATCTTAAGTTCAGTTAAAAGTTGTATTAGATTTTTATGATCTTTATTAAACCAAGTTGCCCCCATTTCCATGGGTGTATTTAGATTGCCATAAATTGTTTCAATTCGACCACCTAAACGGTTTTGACCTTCCAAAATTTTGAAACTAATATTTTTCTTTTTGAGATGATAGGCTGTTGAAAGTCCACCTATACCAGCACCAATAATTATTACATCTTCCATTTTTTATTTTTTTTCACTAAAGACAAGATAATAAAAAAAAGATGCAAATAAATTTTATTCAATACCGCACTTTATAGCAAATCTTATCAAACAACTGTGTTTTTTCTTAAAATATGTTTAAATAAAAAAGTAAACATTTGGCCAGAATCAAGGCAAAAAAAAGGTTAGGGTATAACAAACACAAGTTGTGTTTATCTTCAGGATTCAAGTGGAAAGTATGGTAGAGATAGTTGAATGGAAATGAAACAAATTTTGAAGAACAACTACGAGTAAGCCGTTGAAAGTATTTTTGTTGTGACAATTTGGACTAAAAGACAAGCTAAAAACGCTCACAAAAAGTGAACAACTAAGCTTAAACACACCAAAGCCAAAACCTGAAAAAACACATTTTCAAAAAACGGAAGTAGAAAAGCTTAAAAGGAGTTAGCTGAAGCTAAATTGCGAATTGTTGCCAAAAGATGATAGGGGTTGCCTGAGAAATTCAAAATAGAAATCAGAAAAAATTTGTTGAAAAGTAATCTACGTCTTTCAAGAAACCGTATATTATCCTAAAAAAGTTTTATCTCAAGCCTAAGTGGCTAATAATATTGGCCCTTACTGATTCACTGATTCTTGTATCGAGAGGAACCAAAGCTAATCAAAAGCATGCAAATTAATGAAGCTCCCTAATTATTATCAAGTCGATGTTTCTATACTTTACTTTTCCCATTAATTAGACCAATTAATTTTGATTATCAGTAAATTGCAATTGAATTTTGAAATGAATCAACTAAGTACTTCCCGCAAAACTTGCAAAGATTTTATTTCGCCAAATTCTTCTACATGAAATCTGTAAAATACTATAATTACTTCGAGTAAATGATTTCTCACACCTCGGCTCATCAAAAGGGGCGTTTGATAATCGGCCAAAATAAGCATATTCATCAGCTTTTGATAGTCGACATCAAACGGAATCATGGCATTAAATTCTTTGAATTGCGATACAATTTCACTTGAATCTTGCGGTGAAAAACCTAAGAAAAACGCATATTTTATCAGAAAAATCAAGTGAAAATTCTCAAAATGCTCTTCGGTTTCGTCCAAAAAAATGAGTGAATGATAAAGGAAATCGAATAATACTTCATTTTGGGAGTGTTCTTTCAGCGTTTTATTCAAGATTTCATCCAAAAACATGCCGATGCTTGATTTATGGATTTCATAGGGAAGTGTGCGAAAAGGAAAACTTGATTTTATCTCTGAAATTCGATGCAAATCTTTCTTCTCATCATGATAAACCACCATATCGAGTAATGAAAGTGGCTGAAAAAGTGCGATTTTGTTTTTGCCTTTGCTGCTTCTTACACCGTTTTCAATAAAAGATTGAATACCGAATTTTTCGGTATAAACTTTTACGATAATTGATGTTTCTCGAAAACGGATATAGCTAATAACTATTCCACGAGTTTTATGAAGCATGATAAAGTAAAAAGAGAAAAAGGATAATCCAGAGAATATCTATAAAGTGCCAATAAATACTTATAAGCTTGATTTTCAGTTGATTAGGAGGGTTTACACTATATACGTAAGAGTCAACATATTCCATTCGTTGGAAAGCATCTTTATTGGCCGAAGCCAATGCAATTAATCCACCGAGTGTATGCAAAATATGTAAGCCCGAAAGCACATAAATAAACATTCCGCCTGTGTTATTGCTCATCGTAATTCCTGCCAGGAGCATTATTCTCCAACCCAAACCCTGTAAAATAATGAACAATATACCCGCCAAAAGCGTAATACTGATATTGAGTCGATAACTACGAAAACGTTCTTCTTTAAATGCTTTATTGGCTCCTTGGAGTGTCAAACTACTGGCAATAATCACAAACGTACTCACCCAAAACATTCCCGGTATTTTTAGCGGAATATCCTGATTGCGTGCTTCTTTGGTAATAAAAACCAAGAGCAAAAAGAAAAACAATAAGCCACTACCAACAATGGCTAAATATAGCATGAAAGCAAATGGTTCACGGCGTTTTGTAAGTCGGTTCATGCATTTTTCTCGATAAAGAGAGCTGTTTTTGTTTTTAAACTTTAAAGAATCCTTGCCATATTGCGAAGCTTGGAAAACTACTTTTCAAGTCCGATTCTTCCTCAAAAATACCGTAAACTGTCGAACCCGAACCCGTCATAGAAGCATAAACTGCCCCTGATTGATAAAGTGTTTCTTTTACCTCGGCAATGGTCGGATACTTTAATAACAATTTTTCTTCAAAATCGTTTTTAACTATTTTTTCCCATTCAGAAATTGGTTGCGAAAGTGCCGTTTTTAGAGCTATTTGAGGCTTTTTTGGAGAGACGCCCGAATACGCTTCAGCCGTAGAAATATGAATATCGGGGTTTACTAATACTACAAATTTTCCTTTTAGATCAAGTTTAAAATCTTCAAATTCATCGCCTTTATTAAAGCAAAAAACTGGTCGGTTTTCGATGAAAAATGCACAATCTGAACCCAGTTTTCGGGCAAAATCTTTCAATTCGTCATTGCTGAGTTTTAATTCATAGACTTCGTTGAGCATTTTTAGCGTAAACGCTCCATCTGCCGAACCGCCACCCAAGCCAGCACCCATCGGTATAACTTTGTGCAGGTGAATCATGGGCGGAATTTTGATGCGGCCTTGCAATAAATTCAATGCTTTTAGGCATAAATTTGTGCTTTCATTGCCAGGAATAGCCAAACCCGAACTCTGAAAGACAGCATTTGTAGCATCTGGATTTTTGTTGGGGATAATTTCGAGGGCGTCACACCACTCGACAGGATAAAACACTGATTCGATGTTATGAAAACCATCCGAACGTTTTTCGGTAATATTTAAGCCAATATTTATTTTGGCGTTTGGAAATGTAAGCATTGGGTCTGATTTCAAAATTCAAATTTAGTCAACCGCCTAGAAATTAAATAGAAAAACAATTTTAAGTTTTTTCATAAAATCCAAATCTTATTCAAGAGACATTATAAATGATTTACTGGCTTCGAGATAAAAAGTTGGTTATCAATAAATTAATGTATATATTTTTGTCGCTTATTTGTTTCTTAGTACTTATTTTAGGGTTAAGATTATATCAGTCAAAAAAAATGAAAAGTGGGTTAGGATGACAAACCCCCGCTTTTATTTATTAATTTTTATCAGCCAATCGCCCATAATTTGTAAGGCTTCGGGAGCAAAATCTTCTTTTATTTTGACATATTCTTGAGGCAAACCAGTTGCAGCGTGCTGAAAAAGATGGTTCAAACCTTCTAATTTTATGATTTTGTAATGTTTATTTTTGGCCATTCTTAAGCCTTCTTCGATTCCTGCCAAATTTTCTTCAGGAAAAACTTGATGGTCTTTCGAGCCATTTAATACCAAAATTGGGCATTTTACTTTAGAAATAGCTGTTTTTGGGTCGAATTTAATAAAAAAGCGGCCCCAATCACTCGCCATATTTTTTAATGTGTAATAGACGTTGGCCAAGTTGCTGGCATATTTTGCTTCTTCAGACGAAAGACTGTCTTTCCAGTTTTTAGTGATTTTATCTAACAAAAGCACTGCAACAGTTTGAGTTTCTGCCTGTTTATAGGCATTTAAAACACTGGCTATATAAAGAGCATATTTTTGTTTGAAAGTGGTAGAAAAATTTGGTATTGATTCAATTGGCATTGTAAGTTGCTTTTGTAAAACAACTTCGCCCGAAACTCCTGTGCCAGCCAATGATACAATAAAGGAAATGTCTTGGCTTTGAGCTGCTACCATCGATGCAATCATTCCTCCCTCGCTGTGACCAATCAAGCCTATTTTTTTGTGATTGATTTCGTTCCGAGTTTTAAGGTATTTAATTCCTGATTTTACATCTTCGGCAAAATTTTCGCTCGTAACTGTCTTAATGTTTTTACCCAATGTTGTTTTTCCTGCACCTCGGTCATCGACTCGCAGTACGGCAATTCCATTATTTGTTAAATATTCAGCAATTACTTTGAATGGCTTATGTCCTAAAATCGTTTCATCTCGGTCTTGAGTGCCTGAGCCGGTAATCAGAATGGCCGCAGGGAACATCGAGCCATTTTCAGGCATAGTAAGTGTACCAAAAATATGTACAGAATCTGCCTGATTCCAGTAATTTATTTCTTCTGATTTAAAGGTACCTTGAGCAAAAGTGACTTGTATTGCCAAAATAGTGAAAAGAAAAAACTTTTTCATGTTTATTGCTTCCTGTTGTGGCTTAAATGTAATTTAAAATTTTGAATAAAAAAAGGGCTTTAAATGAATAAAGCCCCAGTCATGATATACGGTAAAATTGAGTTTTTTCTAAAAATTATCACTCCATTGATAAGCCTCAATGAGTTTCATTTCGCCTTCTTTTCCTTTCGCAAAATTGCCGTGTTCCATACCCATAATAAACTCTTGGTTTTTGGCTTTTGCTTTATCATAAATATGCTTGAAAAGGCTTTTGTAGTTAATTTCGCCAGTTGTTGGCTCTTTACGTCCTGGCTCATCGCCAATTTGGAAGTACGCAATTTCTTCCCAAGCCCAATCCATGTGATTTGTCATTCGGCCTTCGTTTCGCTGCATGTGCCACATATCAAACAAAATTTTACACGAAGGGCTGTTTACAGCCTTACAAATCATGTAACTTTGGTCAGAATGACGTAAGAATAAGTCAGGGTTATCGCTCAATGGTTCAAGTACCATTGTGAGGTTGTGTGGCTCAAAAATATCGCAAGCACGACGCAAAGCATCAATTACATGACCCGTTTGAATACCCAAAGGCAAATTTCTCTCAAAATAACCTGGTACAACCGTCATGTATTTTGCATTGCAACGTTTGGCCGTTTCTACCGAATCTCGACAAGTTTTCAAGAAATTTTCGAGAAACTCTTTTTTGCCAGTTGCCAATGAAATTTTCCAGTTATCGCCACCATCAACCACAAAAACGCCCATTTTCATGCCAAGCTTGGCTAAGGTTTCACCAATTTTTGTTTGCGTCTCAACCGAGCGTTTCAGCATTCCATTGTCTTCGAGAGCCATGAAACCATTTTCGGCCATGAATTTAAGTTGGTCGAAAAGGTCTTTTCCTGCCGAATTTTCAAACATCCCAAAATGCGGAGCATAGAGGAGTTTGTATTTATAGGGAGCTACATTTGTTGGCGAAGAAGCCAAAGCGGTAGCAGTAGTTCCAAGGCTTGTTGCACCTGCGGCCAAGACACTTTTTGAAAGAAAGTTTCTACGATTCATTAGTTTTTATAGATTGAAGGTTGAATGATTTTAAAGTAAACAGCTTTCAGCAGTCAGCTTTCGGCTATTAATTTACACAAATATAAAGATTTTTTCCTCCAAACTTGAAAGCCGACTGCCGAAATTTGAAGTCATTTCAATACAAAAAGTCTAAATTTTCTGTTTTTACATCTTCTGGTTCGAGTTCCAAGAACTCCTCCCAAAATGGATTTTCAGGTAAGGCTGCTTTGCATATAATTGGTTCTTTTTTTACTGGATGCACAAAATAAAGGCGGCGAGCGTGTAAATTGATGTTTCCCTCAAGATTTGGGCGGGGAAAGCCATATTTTACATCACCTCGAATCGGACAACCCATTTTGGCCAACTGTACACGAATTTGGTGTGGCCGACCAGTGATCGGATTTACCTCAAGCAAATGAGAGTGATTTATTTCTCCCAAATAGCGGTAAGTTAATTCAGCTTTTAGAGAGCCTTCAACTTCTTCATCAAATGCCTTTACTATATTTCTGGCTTCATCTTTTACGAGCCAATTGGTGAGTTTTCCTGTTTTTTTCTCAGGTTTATTGCCCACAACTGCCCAATAAGTTTTCTGAATTTCTCTTTTTCTGAAAAGTTCATTCATTCGTTCGAGAGCTTTTGAGGTTCTTGCAAAAACAACCAAACCACTTACTGGGCGGTCAAGTCGATGTACAGTTCCCAAGAAAACATCCCCAGGTTTGTTGTATTTGTCTTTAATATATTGTTTAACGTAATCCGAAAGCGTTTTATCGCCCGTGCTATCACCTTGAACTAAAATACCTTGTGCTTTATTGACGATAATGATATGATTATCTTCGTAAACTACTTGAAATGCTTGTTTCTTTGCCATATTACTATTAATACTTGTGTTGGCTGCCGGCAATCGGCTGTCAGCCATCGGCTTTAAAAAATGCTTTGCTGACAGCCGATTGCTGGCAGCAGAAACTAAACAAACTCCAAAGCCAAACGTCTGGTTTCTTTGTCGGTCTCTATATAATCTTCGAGTGTTGGTGTACGCACAAAGCTCACTTTTTTCATGCAATTTTCGATCAAATCTGACATTTCTAAGAAACCGATTTCGTCTCGCAAAAACGCAGCAACCGCAATTTCGTTGGCTGCATTAACTATACACGCCATATTTCCGCCAACTTCGAGAGCTTCAAATGCAAAACCTAAGTTTCGGAAAGTCTCATAATCAGGCTTTTCAAAAGTTAAAGATGGAAATTGAGCAAAATCCATTCTTGGGAAACTAGATTTTAAGCGATTAGGGTAGCCAATCGCAAACTGAATGGGTACACGCATATCTGGTAAACCCATTTGTGCTTTCATACTGCCATCTTCAAACTGTACCATTGAGTGTATAATACTTTGCGGATGCACGACTACTTCGATTTGGTCGGGCGAAAGTCCAAACAGCCATTTTGCTTCAATTACTTCTAAGCCTTTATTCATCAAAGAAGCCGAATCAATCGTTATTTTTGCTCCCATGCTCCAGTTTGGGTGTTTCAGAGCTTGTACTTTTGTAACTGTTTTCAAAAACGCAGAGTCCTTTCCTCTGAAAGGACCACCAGAAGCAGTCAAAATTATCTTTTCTATTGGGTTATGGAATTCACCAACCAAACACTGAAATATAGCCGAATGCTCCGAATCAACTGGCAGAATATCAACTTTGTTTTTTTGTGCTAATTCTGTCACCAATTCGCCAGCTACGACTAAGGTTTCTTTATTTGCCAATGCAATGTGTTTGCCCGCCCTGATGGCCGCAATCGTCGGAATTAAACCTGCATAGCCCACTAAGGCTGTTAGAACCATATTGACCGACTCCATTTCCACGACCGAAACCAAAGACTTTTCGCCTGTATACACTTTTATATTGAGTGGATCAAGAGCTGCAAAAACTTTATCATAATGGTCTTCGTTTGAAATCACAACTACATTCGGGCGAAATTTAGCTGCTTGTTCAATCAACAAATCGGCGTTGTTTTGTGCTGTAAGTACCTCTATTTCAAAAATATCAGGATTGGCTTCTACTACCTCCAGCGTTTGTGTTCCTATCGAACCCGTTGAACCAAGAATGGCAAGATGACGTTTTTGCATGAAAAAGGATGAAATAAATAAATCTACTGAAATTTTTTACAAAGTTCGGAAAATTTAATGATAAAGTTTTTATTTTAACGTTTCTATTCAGATCGAATTACGAATTATGAATTGCGAAATACGAATATTTATATATAACACTCTTATAATCAATATTTTATAGATATTTTTAAATGTAATGTGTAAATACTATTTTTAAATTATACACCCCTTTTGGGGATGGAGGCATGCAAACGGCTGAAGACCAATTTCAATTTTTTGAGGGTGTTTTTTTTGAAACTTTCGGACGTGATGTACAAGTGACGGAATATCGCTTGCTACAAGGCGGAAGTATCAATGTGACCGTACAAGTAGTGACCAACGAAGGTAAATACTTTGTGAAATATAATACTCGAAATCACGAAGGAATGTTTGAAACCGAAGCCCGCGGACTTGATTTATTGCGAGAAGTCAACGTAATTCGAGTTCCAGAAGTAATTAACTGGGGGCGACGTGATGGACAAGATTATTTGGTGCTGGAAAATATCGAATATACCAAACCAAACTTTGATTATTGGGAAATGTTGGGTGAAAAAATAGCTACTCTTCATCGAAATACTGACGAAAAGTTTGGATTGAATTTCGATAACTATATTGGTTCTCTTCGCCAAAATAATGAGCAAAAAAGTGATTGGATAAGTTTTTTTATCGAAAAACGCTTAAATCTTCAAGCAGGCTTGGCTTATTATAATGAATTGATTAGCAAAGAGTTGTACAATAAATTTCAACAATTCTATAAAGTTTTACCAGATTTGTTGCCCAACGAACCTGCTTCGTTATTACACGGAGATTTATGGACAGGAAATGTAATTACCAATAATAATGGCGAGCCAACGCTCATTGACCCTGCCGTTTATTACGGAAATCGTGAAATGGAAATCGCTTTTACTACTCTTTTTGGAGGCTTTGATAAACGATTTTATGACTCGTATAATGAAGCCTTTTCGCTACAGCCTCGCTTCGATATGCGTGTGCCGATTTATAATATTTATCCGCTATTGGTTCACGTAAATTTGTTTGGAACGAGCTATTTACCCCCCGTGATTCGGACTTTGAATAAGTATTTATAGGTTTGTTATACAGTAAACTAGGTTATTTAAGTTTTTGAAAATTTGCATATAGTTGCAAGTGCTTAATTATTAGAAACTTACAAGCAATTTGCAACAACTGTTAAAATACATTTTTAATGTATTTTAACTCATTCTTTATTTATTCTTTTTTCGATATAATTGGGGTTTGGGGTTGGTATTTGTGCATTGGTAGTTTTCCTCCATTTCGCAAGTAGATTTTTTAACTCCTTTACCTTTTCTGGATTGATTAATGCCAAATTATTACTTTCAGCAATGTCGTTTTTTAAATTATAAAGCTCAATAGAATTATTCTCAAAAAACTCAATTAATTTCCAATCTTCCAAGCGTACAGCACTATATGGAGCATCACCTTCGTGGTAATGAGGATAATGCCAAAATAATGGTCTTTTATATTTTTTATTGCTTAAAATGACTGGTTTTAGTGATTTTCCATCAAGTTTTTCGCTCGGTTTAATTTCTGCCAAGTCTAAAATAGTTGCTGTTAAATCCATCGTAATTGTTGGTTCATCAATCACTTTTCCACCCTCAATCTGATTTTTCCAATAAATCATTAAAGGTGTTCGAGTGCCACCTTCATAGCACCAACCCTTCCCTTTCCTGAATGGTAAACTACTGGCAGTTTGCATCAAAGTACCATTGTCGGCTGCAAATATGATTACCGTATTTTCCAATAAATTTTTCTGCTCTAAAACACTAATCACTCGCCCAATATTTTCATCTAAACTTTCAATCATAGCAGCATAAATGGGATTTTTTTGACTGTCAGGCGATACTAATTGCTTTTTGTATTTTTCTATCTTATCGAGTTTCGCTTGTACAGGAGTATGCACTGCATAGTGAGCAAAATTCAAATAAAATGGAGAGTTATTGTCATGATTTTCAATAAGTTTGATGGCTTCATTTGTCAATCTGTCTGTCAGATATTCACCTGTTTCTCCTTCGGCTAAATTAGGCATTTGATAAGGTGAAAAGAAGCCTTTTTTAGGATGCCCCCAATTCGAACCACCGATATTTACATCAAATCCTTGGTTTAAAGGGAAAAATTCTTCCCCTTCGCCTAGGTGCCATTTTCCTACGTGCCAATTTTCATAACCGTTTTCTTTGAGGTACTCGGCAACTGTTTTTTCTGATTGTGGAAGAAATTTCTGCCAATCAGGAATCAAAAGTTTAGGATTCTTTTTTTCATGCCCTGCAATCCAGTCGGTGATGTGAAGTTTTGCTGGATATTTTCCTGTCATCAGAGCTGCTCTTGTTGGTGAACAAACCGTACAAGCCGAATAAGCATTCGTAAATTTTACGCCCTTTTGAGCTAAGTTGTCAATATTTGGTGTTTGATTGAATGTGTTTCCGTAGCATGCCAAGTCTGCCGAACCCATATCATCAATAAAAAAAACGATAAAGTTAGGTTTATGAATTTCGTTTCTTTTGGTGAAAGATAATAGAAGAATAAATGCAGAAATGGCATAAAAAAGATTAGTTTTCATAATCAAAAATAAATTTTGGTGTTTTTTTGTACCTAAATATACAAGTCTTTTTGTTGATGCCAAGAAAGTAAAGTAAGATGCTGATGAATAAATTATTAACACCCTAAACTACCATCAGATTACAGCCCCGAATATCTGAGTTATCAAAACGGCCAATAATACTAAACGATTGATTTTCAGTATTATATGCTCCCAAATCTTGTGTTTCAATAAAACAACAAGAATCAATATTTGCCAAATCGACCACATTGATTCCGCCACGTACAATACTTTTGCTACCTAAAGCAGGTAAATTGATGGTAGGAATAATTTTGAAAGGGTCATTTATTTCTCGCAGCAAAACTTTCATCGTTTGAGGTAATTCAAAAATACCATCACCTTTCGAGTAGCCTTGCGAAAGTAGCTCGGTCATGCCATATTCTGAATGAATTTTTTCAATACCAAAAGCTGAAGTCAAAATTTCGTGCACTTCTTCACGCAAGAGTTCTTTTCTTCTGCCTTTCATTCCGCCCGTTTCCATCACGATGAGTCTGTCTTTTAGGTTGTGCATAAACGATAAATCCTCGCCCGATTCGGCCAAATCGAGCAAGGCAAAAGTTACACCAATCAACAAAACCTTTCGTCGAGAATTTTGGTTAGATAATTGCCGGAGTTGATGAACTAATTCGGAGGTATTTTTTAAATAGAAGCCCGATTCTTTCGAATAAGTACGATAAATAAAACTTTGAACCATATACACCAAAGACGAGTTATTTCGTTCAAGATAAGAAGGGAGTAATGCCAAAATATGAAATTCGCTTAATGAACCATAGAATTGTTCGAAAATTCGCTGACTGATGTATTCATAGAATGGCAAATCGCTTACTAAGTGTTTGCTTGTTGAGTCGCCTGTTGTACCGCTACTTTCAAAAACTATTTGGGTAGGAGCAGCATCCGAAACTATTTTATGGTGTTTGAAAAATTGAATCGGCAAAAACGGAATTTTTTCTAAACGATTAATTTTCGTAGAATTTACATTCAATAAACTCAAATATTCTTTGTAAATAAAATTAGTTGCAGCCTGAAAGCGAAAGATTTCTAAAGCTAATTCTTCAAAATCGTGTGGTCTTACAGAGGCATCGCCCAATTGTATAACTGCTGATTTTAGTTCGTCGCGAATACTCATTGAAATTTTTATAATTTTTACTAAATTAGCAGAAAATAGTCAACAAATCGCAGTCAATCAGTACACAAAACCTAAATGTGGACTATCGACCGCCAACTGTGGATTAATTAAAATTACATATTTACGATGAAAAAGGTTTCAGGATTTATCATATTAGCTACAATAGGTTCATTAATAGGCTGTTATAAAGAAACAGCATTCGATGTAAAGCCAACCATTGAGTTTAAAACTTTGAAAAAAGAAATCAGAATTGACCAATTTGCGGGCTCAAAAAAAGATTCTGTTATATTGACCGTTAAGTTTCAGGATGGTGATGGTGACTTGGGCTTGAATGAAAAAGAGAAGACCGCCGCTGAATTGAAAAACGACTTTAATTATATTATTCGTATTTTTCGTAAAAAGAAAGGCGTTTTTACCGAGTTTAAACCATCTGTTC
The DNA here is from genome assembly GCF_937903345.1 of uncultured Emticicia sp. Lineage (GTDB taxonomy): Bacteria > Bacteroidota > Bacteroidia > Cytophagales > Spirosomataceae > Emticicia. The sequence goes on from NZ_CALCZQ010000031.1 coordinate 288,206, forward strand.
CTTATTCGGGCTATTTCCCGCGTTTAAAAGTTGATGGCAAAATCGGCCCAATCGAAGGGACGATTGATTATTCAATTGATTTTCCTCAACCTTTTACACCAGTGAGAGATTCATTGAAATTCCAAATAACTATTAAAGACCGAGCGGGTAATATTAGTAATACTACTGAGTCGAGTGTGATTGTCTTAAATGAGTTTTGATTTTGGCAATCGGCAGGCAGCTTTCGGCAATCGACTGTTTGATAGCTAATTGCCGAAAGCCGATGTTATCATTTCAAAATTGCTCCTGTTCCGTTTACTTTTGGGTAAACAGGTTTTCCTTTATCAAGATAAACTCCAGTTGCGGGGTCGTTAGCAATCAAAATCGAACCATCCATGTCTACATAATCAAGCAAAGGTGCAAGTTGTCCGATTGCCGAAATGCCAATACTTGTTTCGGTCATACAACCGCACATTACTTGTAATCCAAGGCTGCGAGCTTCGGCAATCATGCGTAAGGCGGGCGTGATTCCGCCACATTTTGCCAGTTTGACATTTATGCCATCAAATCTTCCAACGCATTTTTTTACATCAGATTCTATGATGCAACTTTCATCAGCAATTAAAGGTAAAACTGAGCCAGCCATTACCTCGAGCATAGGTTCGTAATCGTCTTTTTGCATTGGCTGCTCAATAAATTCAACCCCCAATTCGGCAAATGCTTTTGAGTTTTCAATCGTTTCTTCTACGCCCCACGCACAGTTGGCATCTACTCTAAAAAGTGCATCAGTATGCTTGCGAAGTTCATGTACAATCTCTACATCGTGGTCAGTGCCAAGTTTGATTTTATAAATTGGGAAATCAAATTCTTGCATTTTTTCAAGCATTTTTTCGATGGTATCAATACCAATCGTATAATTCGAATACGGAACTTTTGTAATATCCAATCCCCAAATTTCGTAAAGAGGTTTGCCTTGCTTTTTTCCCCACAAATCCCAAGCAGCCATATCTAAGGCACAATGAGCAAACGAATCTTCTTTCAAGTACGGATACATAAACGTCCAAAAATCTTCGGGACTATTTAGTTCGTAGTTTTCGATAAGTTCTTGATAATCAGTGAGTTTATCTCGCATCCCTTCAGCAGTTACACCATAATAAGGAATCGGGGTAGCTTCACCATAACCACTGAGGTCACCGTCTTGAAGTTCTACAATAAAGGCATCAATGTCGTCACGAGAGCCGTGTGCAATCGTAAATGTATGTCGCATTTGCAGCGTAAGGATATGGAACTTTAGTTTCATTTGATGAAGAGGAAAAATAATTTTGATTTGATAAAGTGATGCAAAATGTATGAAGAAAAGCTTTAGAACGCAGATTATTATGATTAAAATCATAAAACATCATCACAATCATAAAAATCTGCGTTCGATGTTCGATATTTTGGTTAACATAAAATATCACATATTCACCAACTCATTCCCACGAAGCACAGGCACAACGTCATACAAATCACGTTGAAGGCAATAGCTAATGTCTTTATTAATACCCAAACGTTGTAAGCGACGAATGTGTGATGAATTGGCCAAATAACCCAACATATCGTCTTTGGCTTGTTGATACATTCGCATGGCCAATATGGCACTATCCTCTGCTACAAAAAACTCATTTTGCACGGCATCAACTACTGCACCCGCAAAAAGTGTATCTTCCAAATTCACACGACCTTTCCATCCAGCACAAAGCACCAAAACGTCGTAGGGTTGAGTTTTCAAATACTCAACAATTGCATTGAGATTTAAGAAAGCACCCACCAAAACTTTTACTGCCGAACTTTTAGCTTTGGTAATTGAATAAGTACCGTTAGTAGTTGTCATGGCAATTTTTTCACCAATTAATTTTTCGTCCATGTAGCTAAAAGGCGAGTTATCAAGCTCGAAACCTTCGACTTTTTGGGCATCTCGCTCGGCTGCTGCAATAAATCCTTTGGCTTGTAAGGCTTGGCATTCTTCAACGGTTTCTACTGGGATTATCGCTTTTACGCCATATGCAAAGCCCGTTACCATGCACGAGGTTGCTCTAAAAATATCAGTAACAATCACAATCGTATTGTCAATCTTGTGAAGGTGCAGTAAATCTGGAGTTAAACAAACGTCAATATTTTTCATTTTAAAAACAATGATTCTTTATAAAAAAACTGTTGCAAAGATGCCAAAAAATATGTTTAAATCTGACAACTTTCGTAAAGATGTCAGATTTTACCAGTAATCTTTTAAAATTAAAACCAAATTTCTAAAAATAATCCTACCTTTTGAATCTTTTTTTGCTAAAATTATGGGAATTGTGAAAATACTATCGTAATTTTGCACCCGAAAAATCCAATGAATGAATGCCTGAATGATACAATGTTTGAATATTTTAAAGCACGTTCTTTCAAACATATTCTATCAATTATTCATTTTATCATTCACTCATTGTAAAGTTTTATATTCAAAACTCATCAAAAAATTATATGGCATCAGTTAGACCAGATGAAGTTTCGGCAATCCTGCGTGAGCAATTGGCAGGTTCAAGAACCGAAGCTGAACTCGAAGAAGTTGGTACTGTGTTACAAGTCGGTGACGGTGTAGCACGTATATACGGTTTATCAAAAGTTCAAGCCGGTGAATTGCTGGCATTTGAAAACGGCTTAAAAGCCCTCGCACTTAACCTCGAAGAAGACAACGTAGGAGCAGTATTGTTGGGTGATTCGACTGGAATCAAAGAAGGAGCAACAGTAAAACGTACAGGTGAAATTGCCTCTGTGAAAGTAGGCGAAGGAATCATCGGTCGTGTTGTAAATACTTTAGCAGAACCAATCGATGGGAATGGCCCGATTCAAGGCGAAACTTTTGAAATGCCATTGGAGCGTAAAGCACCAGGTGTAATTTATCGTCAGCCTGTAACTGAGCCTTTACAAACAGGTATTAAATCAATTGATGCCATGATTCCAATCGGTCGTGGACAACGTGAGTTGGTTATCGGTGACCGTCAGACGGGTAAAACTGCTGTTTGTATTGATGCCATCATCAATCAAAAAGAATTCTACGACAAAGGCGAACCAGTATTTTGTATTTATGTAGCTTGTGGTCAAAAAGCATCTACTGTGAAGGCTGTTGAACAGACACTTCGTAAATACGGTGCGATGGACTATACAGTTATCGTAAATGCTGGTGCTGCTGACCCATCTCCGATGCAATTCTTTGCTCCGTTTACGGGTGCTGCCATCGGTGAATATTTCCGTGATACTGGTCGTCCGGCATTGGTTGTTTATGATGATTTATCAAAACAAGCCGTTGCTTACCGAGAGGTATCATTATTACTTCGTCGTCCGCCAGGTCGTGAGGCTTATCCAGGAGACGTTTTCTACCTACATAGCCGTTTGTTGGAGCGTGCCGCAAAAATCAGTTCTGATGATGCGATTGCAAGCAACATGAACGACCTACCTGCTTCATTGAAAGGTAAAGTAAAAGGTGGTGGTTCATTAACTGCCCTTCCGATTATCGAAACTCAAGCGGGTGACGTTTCTGCATACATCCCAACTAACGTAATTTCGATTACTGACGGTCAAATCTTCTTGGAGTCTAACTTGTTCAACGCAGGTATTCGTCCAGCGATTAACGTAGGTATCTCGGTATCACGTGTGGGTGGTAATGCTCAAATCAAATCAATGAAGAAAGTAGCAGGTACTTTGAAACTTGACCAAGCACAGTTCCGTGAATTGGAAGCCTTTGCTAAGTTTGGATCAGACCTTGATGCTTCTACAAAATTAACTATCGACCGTGGTCGTAAAAACCAAGAGATTTTGAAGCAAGCTCAATTTTCTCCAGCACCAGTTGGCGAGCAAGTAGCAATCATTTATGCTTCAATCAATGGTGTTATGGATAAAGTGGATGTAAGCAATGTAAAAGCGTTTGAAAACGAATTTATGTTATTGTTGAAAGCACAACATCCTGAAGTTTTACAGAAACTAGGAGCGGGCAAATTGGAAGATGACGTTATGGCCATCATCAAGAAGGTTGGTAAAGAATTAGCAGAGAAATACGCTTAAAATAGTGCTGAGTTATGAGTTCTGAATTCTGAGTTTTTTACTTTGCAATCACGAACTCATTACTCGCATAGTTTTTGCTAAAGATTGAAATCTCAATCAGGAAATTTTAGCTCAAATAAAACTAAGCATGAGCTTTGAATCAATGAGTTTTAAACTCAGAACTCAGAACTCTAAACCGGGCGTCGGTCGCTCAGAACTCAAAAAAGATGGCTTCATTAAAAGAAGTAAGAAATAGAATTGTTTCGGTAAATTCTACAACACAGATTACCAAAGCGATGAAAATGGTATCAGCGGCGAAACTTCGTCGTGCTCAAGATGCCATTATGCAGATGCGTCCGTATGCCAATAAGTTGAATGAATTGATTTCGACTGTTTCTGCCAATACGGAAGTAGGAGCAACAAGCCCTTATACAAAGGTTCGCCCAGTTGAGAACGTATTGATTATTGTTGTAACTTCTGATAGAGGTCTTTGTGGTGCTTTCAACTCAAATGTTGTCAAAGCTGCAATGGCACTTATTGAAGAAAAATACGCTCCGCAAGCTGCCAAAGGGAAAGTAGAAATCATGCCTTTGGGTAAAAAAGGTGGTGAAACCCTACAAAAACGTGGCTTCAAAATAAATGCCGAATACATGGATATTTTCCAACGCTTGAATTTTGCAACTGCTCGTCAGGCTGCCGAACAAGTGATGGACGCGTTTACCGAAGGTAAATATGATGTAGTTGAAATTGTTTTCAACGAATTCAAAAATGCTGCTACACAGATTATCCGTGCAGAGCAAATGTTGCCTTTGGTTGAGAAAAAAGATGATGCGGCTAAAGCTGGCAAAACAGACTATATCTTTGAGCCATCGGAAGAAGAGATTGTCTTGGAATTGATGCCAAAAGCTATTAAAATGCAGGTATTTAAGGCAGTTCTTGACTCAAATGCGTCGGAACACGGAGCCAGAATGACCGCAATGGACAAAGCAACTGATAACGCTAACGAATTGCTACGTAACCTGAAAATCGAGTACAACCGTAGTCGTCAAGCTGCTATTACTAACGAAATCTTAGAGATTGTTGGTGGTGCGGAAGCATTGAAAGCACAGTAAAGATTATAGTTCTTATATACAAAGGCGGCGATTTATCGAAAGATATGTCGCCGTTTTTTGTTGTACTATTAACATGTTCTTGATACAATTTAGAAAATTGTTTTACAATTCCTGTACATTCATCACGCCCAAGTTTTCGAATAATTTCGACCAATAAAGTGTAATTGTGGGGTTGTTTTCTTTGATTGAACTCGTTGGCTCGAATGGAAGAATCATCGAAATATCAGGACTGTTTAGAGCCAATTCTTTGTATTTTTCAGCATCAGCTTTTGCCCAACTTTCTGCTTCTGAATCATCTTTTGGTGGTTTTTGTTGAAAATCTCGACCACTTTTGACGCTTTCTACCATATCGCTCAGGTAATATACCTTCACGATTGCTCCTAATTCTGATGCTTTTGAAATTACTGGAAGGCTTGCCAGAATATTGGTTTCACGATTCGAGGCATTGTCATTTTGAGCATTTAGGCGTGCCAATGCTTGCATTCTTACAAAGTTGCGTTCTTTTCTAATGGATAAATCATAAGAAGTTTTGAGTGCCTCTAAGTCAGTTGCATTCATACCTTCGGTACTTTCCATTTCGGTTCGGCAAGTAAGAGAAAGACAACGCCCTTTGGCGGTGTTTTCGTGAATGTAGTAAATCTCGAATTTATCACCCGATTTTCTTAGGTTTTCTTCAATAATGCTATTAAGTGTTTGTTGGTATTTTTGAGCCACAAAAGGCTTAGAAACATCAACACTAGCAGTTTTATCAATAAAAATAAGTGTATGAATAGCTTGACTATCAGCTTTATTCTCAGTTTTTTGAGCTTTTTTTTCTCCGCAAGATTGGAGGATCGAAACGAATGATAAAGAGATAAGAAAGTAAAAGAGATTGATCTTTTTCATCAAATTATTGTTAATGGGCTATTTGCCTAAATTATAAATGCTTTTGTCTGTTTTTTTTATACAGAACTTATACAAATTTATACTTTCAATATTTCAACTTTAAAAGTTTTCTATAAGTGGTATCAGCAGGCGAGTTTTTCTCCCAATAAGCATTTTGAATGGTTGCTTTAAGTACTCCTCTTGACGTTAATTTCTTTTTCCTTATCTCATAAGTATCTTCCCAGCCCACAATTCGGTGCGGAAATCCTTTTTCGAAAATGATTCTTAAATCTCGTTGAGTTTCAGGAAACTTGATTCGATAATCCATCAAATCCTTTCCTTTAAATGTTGAGTCCCCTACGTAGGGTTCGAGTTTAACTTTGGTCATTTCGGCCTGTATTTTTTTATGACGCAGACGCAATGATGTCATACTTGGCACCATCAAAATATTGCCTTGTGGCATCTGTTCGATAGGTAATAACCTTATTTTTGTCCAAAGTTCATCTTCTAGCATCGTATAATCTATATGGTATTCGTCTGAAACCTCCTCCTCAAAATATGATTTTCCCAATACTTGATAGCCATTTTGGTGATAATTGAACTGCATAAAACTCTGCCCACACCACTCTTGGTTGGTGTTTGTTACCTTGAGTGTGGCAGAGAACGAATTGGTTTGTACAGGCGTGAAAACCGATGTGTACATCGAATAATCGTAAATGCCTGTGACAAATTTCTTGATACAATTGAGTTTCAAAACTGTTGTCGAATTTTCTTTGGCATCTGACTCCAATTTTACTTGTTTGTCTAAACGAAATTCTTCACTAACAAATATCATAATGGCTTCACCTTTATTAAGTTTCCCATATTGGGCTTGAACTAAATCATAGCTATTAATTTCAGCTTTATTGGCAAACCAATATTTTCTAAATTCTTGACTATCAGATAATTGTATTTGTTTTTTCTCGTTGTTGTTAGTACATGCATTAATTATTAATAATAGGCTAAAAACAGTAATATAATAGTTCATTCGTTAGGGTTTGTTGCAATTAATTCTTCAAAATTAATCAAATTGTGTGGTAAAACGTAATATTTGACTATTAATGATAAGTTATTAAATATGCCAAGGTAGATAGTTGGCATTCTATGTTATTTTTTTCATTTTTATAAATTTTCGGCCTAAAATACAGGTTCTACTTTTCGCCTTTCCAGCTAATCAAAAACACCCCAAATAAGACGAAAATTGTTCCGATGATTTGTTCGAGCCAGATATTTTCTCCCAGAAATGCTGTTGCCAAAAAGATTGTAAAAATTGGTCCAATGCTCGCTATTATCGAAGCATTTCCTGAACCAACTTGCTTGATACCCTCAGCTAGCATAAATGTTGGCAAAACTGTTGAGAAAAAGGCCATTGACAATGAAATAAAATAGACAGGTATCGGTAATTTAAAAATATCAAGACCGTTTTTGATGTAGCAATGAATGAGTGTAGGGAAAAGTGCCGAGATAATTATCCACGAAGTAAAGCGAGTTGTACCGAGTTTGGCGATAAGGTCATCGCTATTAATAAGATAAAAAGCATAAGTAAATCCACTAAAAATTACCCAGAAAGCACCCAAACCAATATCTTTTTGCTGATGAGCATCAAAGTTTTTAAGGAAAGCCAGGGTGATTCCCATATAAGTGATGCCGAGAGCCAACCATTGTAGACGAGTTATCTTTTTTTTGTGTAAAATTGCTCGAAGTATAAGCACAAAAGTAGGATACACAAAAAGTAAAATTCGCTCTAAACTGGCCGTAATATAGTTTAAACCCAAAAAATTAAAATATGCTGAAACGTAATAACCAATAAAACCAACCGCAAAAAGTTTTGCCCAAGTTTCTAATGGTACCTTTGGGTGAATTTCTTCGTTGATTCTTTTCCGAGATAAAACAAAAATATAAAATGGCACCGAAAACAAAAATCGTAGCGACAGCAACGAAATAGCATCTATGCCGTATCCATAAGCCGATTTAATGAAGATTCCTTTTAAAGCAAAACCAAATGCTGCCCCAAAGACTAATCCTGCTCCTAACCAATAATTTGAGCGTTTGGGCATAAAAAATAACCTAATATTAATAGAATGAACGAACGAATATGATAGATTTGCCAAAAGAAATTTAAACAAAAAATGGGTGAAAGCCTAAAAATGAACTTTTTGAATCAGTATTATTTGAAAAGTTAAATTATTTATTGCTATTGTTAAATTTTTTAAGCTAATTCAACCCTATGTTTTACCAATTTTTTAAGCAACATGGCAACTAAAGTAAAGTTAAAGAAAGAATCAGAAGAAACCATTAGTATTAAACCACGAGAACAAAAGAAGCCAATGTTGATGGAAATAGCTTGGGAGGTTTGCAACCAAGTAGGGGGAATTTACACCGTTATTCGTTCAAAAGTGCCTTCAATGGTAGAAGAGTGGGGCGAGAATTATTGTCTTGTTGGCCCATATTTCCCGAATACCGCAATGATTGAGTTTGAGCCAATTGCTGACCTCGACGAATCAGCGTTTGGCAAAACTGTTAAGAAAATGCAAGAAATGGGCTTTGAAGCTCATTATGGTCGTTGGCTCGTAACTGGAAAGCCAAAAATTGTATTATTTGACTTTAAAGCTCTTCTAAAAAACACCAACGATTATAAATTTAAACTCTGGGAAAGACACCAGATTTCTACAATTAATACTGAACCACTCGTTGACCAAGTAATTGCTCTTGGCGAAATGGTTAGAGTCTTCCTAACAGAAATTGGTGAAGCGTTTGGATATAAAAATGATATTGTCGCCCATTTTCACGAATGGATGGTTGCCGCGGCACTGATTGATATTCGAACCGATAATGTACCTATTTCGACTGTTTTTACTACACATGCAACAATGTTGGGGCGTTATATTGCTGGAAATGAGGAAGGTTTTTACGATAAATTATCGACTTACGAATGGGATGTTGAAGCTAAAAACTACGGTATCGAAGCTCAAGCAAAAATTGAGCGTTTAGCTGCTCAAAAATCTCATGTGCTTACGACCGTAAGTGATGTGACGGCTAAAGAATGTGAGGTGTTTTTTGGAAGAACGTGCGATTTGATTTTGCCAAATGGCCTAAACGTAACTCGTTTTGCAGCTACGCACGAATTCCAGAATTTACACTTAAAATACAAAGAAAAAATCCATCAATTTGTAATGGGTCATTTCTTTCAAAGTTATTCCTGGGATTTAGATAATACACTTTATTTCTTCACTTCGGGGCGTTATGAATATCGAAATAAAGGTTACGATATTACACTCGAAGCTCTCAAACGTCTTAACTTCAAACTCGTTCAGGCAGGCATTGACACAACAGTAGTGATGTTTATTATTACCAAAAATCCAGTACATTCGATTGACCCCGAAGTGTTGCAGTCAAGAGCCGTAATGGAAGAAATACGTCAGACTTGTGAGTCAATCGAGAAACAAATTGGTGAGCATCTTTTCCACGCCTCAGCATCGAATGATAACCCAAATTTGCCTGATTTGAATGAATTTGTGGATGAATATTGGAGACTTCGCCTACGTCGTACAATTCAGACTTGGAAAACCAAGAAACTTCCGCATACAGTCACCCATTTGCTCAAGCAGCCCGATGATATTACCGGTTTTTTGAAAGACACCAACCTACTTAACCACGAGCAAGATCGAGTAAAGTTTGTGTATCACCCAGATTTTATTTCGCCAACCAATCCACTTTTCGGTATGGAATATAGCCAATTTGTGAGAGGTTGTCACCTGGGCGTATTTCCAAGTTACTATGAGCCTTGGGGTTACACGCCTCTTGAGTGCGTAGTGCGGGGTATTCCGACGGTAACGAGTGATTTATCAGGTTTCGGTGATTTCATTATGCAATTGATGAAAGATTACGAAAATGTAGGTGTTTATGTTGTAAATCGAAAGACTAAAAACTTCGATAAAGCCGCTGACCAGCTGGCGGATATTTTATACAAATTCGTAACCATGAATCGCCGTGACCGTATCATGCAGCGAAACCGTGTCGAAAATATTTCTGAAATTTTCGACTGGACAAACCTTCGTTCGTACTACGATACTGCCCATGATTTGGCTCTTAAACGTAAGGGTATAACGCGTATATAAGGTTTATAAAAACACTAGGATTAATTCCCAAATTTGCTTTTATTTTGGTTTACAAAAGTTTAAAAATATACAATTTATAATAAAACATGATACACATAAGTTGCTGTTTGTCAGTATCTTATGTGTTTATTGTTCTAGGGCTATCTCAGATTATCACAATTTTGTGTATTTTTGTTAGTCTATCAACATCAACAAATAACCTTAATGATTTTTAATACTATTTTTGCCTATTTAGCAGGCTCAATTCCCACAGCAGTTTGGTATGGAAATATTTTTCATGGAATAGATGTTCGTCAGCACGGAAGCGGGAACGCAGGGGCAACTAATTCACTTCGTACGCTTGGCAAAAAAGCTGGAATCATTGTTCTAATCATCGATTTTCTCAAAGGTTATTTAGCAGTGAAAGCGGCAAGTCTATTATCAACCGAAAAAGACAGTATTTTGCCTTTAATCATGGGTTTAGCGGTGATATTGGGGCATATTTTTCCGATTTTTGCACAATTCAGAGGCGGTAAAGGAGTAGCCACGGCAATGGGCGTTATGGTGGCTATATTTCCATGGGCTGCATTGGGTTGTTTGTTAGTGTTTATGAGTACTATTTTTACAACAAAATATGTTTCATTTGCTTCTCTCCTTGGAGCATTGTCTTTTCCTATTCAATTAATTTTCAATCTTTGGAATGATAATGCCGATAAATACTCGATTGGTTTTGCTTGGTTGATATTTATCATTTTGGCCATTATGCACCGTCAGAATATTCAACGCTTACTCAAAGGAACTGAAAGTAAGTTTGGTGTGAAGAAATAAACGCATAACTTTGTATTAGATAGAAAACTAAAGATTAATGAACACTTACATCGAACAAAACAAAGACCGTTTTCTAAACGAACTTTTTGATTTTCTTAGAATTCCGTCGGTAAGTGCCGACACCAAGTTTCAGCCTGATATGCTTCGTGCGGCTGAATTTGTGAAAGAAAGGTTATTAGAAGCAGGCCTCGATAAAGCCGAGATTTGTCATACTTTAGGCCACCCAATTGTATATGCCGAAAAAATCGTAGATGCCTCGCTACCAACAGTTTTGATTTATGGTCACTACGATGTACAGCCAGCTGACCCTTACGAATTGTGGGATTCGCCACCATTTGAGCCAACCATTAAAGTAACCAAAAATCATCCCGATGGAGCAATTTTTGCTCGTGGCTCGTGCGATGATAAAGGACAAATCTATATGCACGTAAAAGCAATAGAAATGATGTTGGCACAAGATGGCTTGCCGTGTAATGTAAAAATAATGTTTGAGGGCGAAGAAGAAGTAGGTTCCGAAAACTTAGGTGTATTTGTAAAAGCAAACAAAGAAAAACTTGCCGCTGATTTGATTTTGATTTCTGACACTTCAATCATTGCAAATGATATTCCTTCGGTAGAAACTGGCTTGCGTGGCCTTACTTATATGGAAGTTGCCATTACTGGCCCGAACCGTGATTTGCACTCAGGTGTTTACGGTGGAGCAGTGGCAAATCCTGTAAATATACTTTGTCAAATGATTGCTTCATTGCACGACTCCGATGGAAAAGTAACGGTAAAAGGCTTCTATGATAAAGTTCACGAACTCTCGCAAGTTGAGCGGGATGATTTAGAATCAGCACCATTCGATTTAGAAGAATACAAAAAAGACCTTGATATTGCCGAAGTTGCTGGCGAAAGCGGTTACACAACTCGTGAGCGTGCAAGTATCCGCCCAACGCTTGATGTAAATGGGATTTGGGGCGGTTATACAGGCGAAGGTTCAAAAACTGTATTGCCATCAAAGGCATTCGCTAAAATTTCAATGCGACTCGTGCCTGACCAAGACTGGGAAGAAATCGCTGATTTGTTTGAAGCACATTTTAAAGCGATTGCTCCGCCAACAGTTAAGGTTAAAGTAAGCCGCCATCATGGTGGTCAACCTTACGTAACGCCAACTGATTCTCCTGGTTATAAGGCCGCAGTTTTGGCTTTGGAAGAAGCATTTGGCATAAAACCAGTACCAACAAGAGGCGGTGGAAGTATTCCGATTGTAGCTCTATTTGAGCAAGAATTAGGTTTGAAATCAATACTTTTGGGCTTTGGCTTGGATTCTGATGCTTTACATTCGCCAAATGAGCATTATGGTTTGTTTAATTTTTTCAAAGGAATTGAAACCATCCCCTTGTTCTTTAAACATTATGCGGAGTTGATGAAAAGTAATTAATTTTCAAATAGTAAATTAATTGCTTTATTATCAGTAGTTTATCTTTCGTTTAAAATCTTTTGTATTATAATTCTGATATGTCACTTGGCTTAGAAAAATTAGCAACCGAATCTTCTTCACATTACGATAATCTTGAAAAAATGTCAGTTCGAGAATTGCTTGAAGGTATTAATAACGAAGATAAAACGGTGCCTTATGCTTTAGAAAAATGTATTCCACAGATTGAAGCATTGGTTGCTCAGATTGTGACACGCATGAAAGCAGGCGGGCGTTTGTTTTATATCGGTGCAGGTACAAGCGGGCGTTTAGGCGTTGTTGACGCTTCTGAATGCCCGCCAACATTTGGTGTGCCTTTTGGAATGGTGGTGGGAATCATGGCTGGTGGAGATAGAGCCATCAGAAAAGCCGTTGAAAATGCCGAAGATGATATTGAGCAAGCTTGGAAAGATTTAGAGGAATATGAAATTAATGCAAATGACTCTTTGATAGGAATAGCTGCTTCGGGTCGCACACCTTATGTGGTTGGTGGTTTGCGTACGGCACGCCAAAATGGTATTTTGACAGGTTGTGTGGTTTGTAATGCAGGAGGTGCCGTAGCAGCAGAAGCCGAATTTCCAGTGGAAGCCGTGGTAGGGCCAGAATTCGTAACGGGCAGCACACGTATGAAGTCAGGAACTGCCCAAAAATTGGTGCTAAATATGATTTCAACCTCAGTTATGATTCAACTCGGTAGAGTAAAAGGCAATAAAATGGTTGATATGCAGCTTACAAACCTCAAATTGGTAGAAAGGGGCGTAAGAATGGTAATGAACGAATTGAATATTTCGCACGAAGAAGCAAGCGAACTTTTACATACATACGGCAGCGTAAGAAACGCAGTTGATAATTACAGAAATTAATAAATAGTTTCATTACGAAATTTTGGAAAGAGGATGAGTAGACAAATAAAATGCTACGTTCTTCCTTCTACATTCTTCATTTTTTATGTGGGACTGGTTTATAATAGATTGGCTTAGTTGGGAAACCCTACGTTCGTTCGTTTGGGCTGAAAAACTATACCTATACGCAATCATTGGAATCCCTTTTTTGTTTCTTTTTCGATGGCTTTTTTATACTCGTGGGCAACAGAAATTGGGGCTCTCACTCACAAGTTATCAGCTTCGCACCAATTGGATTAGTTACTTACGTTTTATTCCTCCAATATTTTTTATTCTAGGCCTTATCTGTGTTTTATTGTCGTTGGCACGGCCACAGCGAGTTCGAGAAAGCAAAGAACAGTTTTCAGAAGGTATTGATATTATGCTCGCCATAGACATTTCGGAGTCTATGTTGGCAACTGATTTAAATCCAAATCGTTTGGAAGCGGCTAAGAATGTCGGGCATGAGTTCATTAAAGGGCGTTTTCAAGACCGAATCGGTTTAGTTGTTTTTGCAGGAGAAGCATTTTCGATGTGTCCACTTACGACTGACTATGAAGTTTTAAACGAATACCTCAATGAGATCAATAGTAACCTCATTAAAACATCAGGAACGGCTATTGGTAGTGCTTTAGCCACCTGTATCAACCGTTTGCGAGAGATTCCGAGCAAGAGTAAAGTAGCAATTATTTTGAGTGACGGAGATAATACCGCAGGCTCCCTCGACCCGCTTACAGCTACCGATTTGGCAAAATCGTTTGGCATAAAAGTGTATACGATTGCTGTCGGTGGTAATGACAGCGAAGTAAAAGTTGATGAAAATACTCTCCGAGAAATTGCTCGTGAAGGAAACGGACAGTTTTTTAGAGCAACCGATAACCAAACCCTCCGAAATATCTTCGAACAAATCAACCGACTTGAAAAAGTAAAAATCAAAGATAATGTATATCGTGATGTAGAAGATTTTTACTATATCTACCTAAATTGGGCAGTACTTTTTTTGTTAGCTGCTTTTTTCTTTAAAAATACTTTTGTTGGAAATATTTTGGAAGATTGAGGGTTTAAATGAATTTTGACCCTTTTTAGGGTCGAACATCAAAGTTTTTCTTAATAACTTAGTAATATTCCACCCCATTATAATGCATCAATAAAATGTCGAACAAACGAAAAATTATCTCTGCTGTATTACTGTTTGTGATTGTAGGATTGGTTTATGTTGGCAATTTTGCCATTCAGTATGCTTATATTGGCTCATCGTATAATGCAAAAACTGTTTGTTCGTGCATGTTTGTCTCAGGGCGAGATTTAGAAAATATCAAGTCCGAAGACCTTTATGCTGTACCGTTTTCAACCATAAAAGTTGATGAAGTCAAAAAAGTAGTAACTGCTAATATTTATGGTTTGGCCGAGACAAAGGCCATTTATCGCAAAGGTTTGGGTTGTACTTTGGTCAATGAATTATCAGAAGAAGAAATTAAAAAACAACCTTCTGTTCCATCGGCCGATACATTAACAGAAAACCTTTTAATGGCAGATGATTTAGGAGAAATTGACAAAATTGCCTTAGAAAAGAGTATCAATGAGGCTTTTCAAGAAAAAGACCCTCAGCATGTAATTCGTACGAGAGCAATTGTTGTTTTGCATAATGGTAGAATTTTAACAGAAAAATATGCTCCAAAAATCAAACCCGAAACACCTCTTTTGGGTTGGTCAATGACTAAAAGCGTAACGAGTGCCATGATTGGTCTTTTGGTGAAAGATGGAAAGTTGGACATCAAAAAATCGGCTCCTATCGCTGAATGGCAAAATGATGAGCGAAAGAAAATAACCATTGACCACCTACTTCGTATGAGTAGCGGACTTGGTTTTGAAGAAAATTATGCTACACCAAGCGACGCGACTCAAATGCTCTTCCGTAAAAAAGGTGCAGGGGCTTATGCTTTGCTGAGCAAAGCAGCAAACGAAGCCGATAAAGTTTGGTTGTATTCGAGCGGAACGAGTAATATTTTGCAGGAAATCATTCACAGACAATTTGCTACCCAAGCAGATTATTTTGCTTTTCCATATCAGCGATTATTTCATAAAATAGGAATGAAAAGTGCAGTGCTAGAACCAGATGCTTCGGGAACTTTCGTTGGTTCTTCGTTTATGTACGCCACGGCTCGAGACTGGGCAAAGTTTGGCCAATTATATCTACAAGATGGTGTTTGGAATGGCGAACGCTTGCTTCCAGAAGGCTGGGTAAAATATTCTGCAACCGAAACGCCTCATTCTGATGGAAAATATGCGGCTCATTTTTGGCTCGATCATCGAGATAAAACTTTTCCGCAAGATGCTTTTATGGCCGTTGGTTTTGAAGGACAATACGTAACCGTCGTGCCTTCGAAGAATTTAGTGATTGTTCGTTTGGGTTGTACGCCAACAGATGATTTCAATCATTCGGCATTGGTAAAGGGAGTTGTGGCGGCAGTGAAATGATGTTTTTAATTCGTATAAATTGTAGAGACAAGGAATACATGCCTTGTCTCTATTGTATATAAATCAAACCAAATCGCCATACAAATCAAATTCTTCGGCATTATTGATTTTTACATTGGCAAAATCTCCCATTCTTACGTACTGCGAAGCTGGTACAAGTACCTCATTATCAACTTCTGGCGAATCAAATTCTGTTCTTCCTATAAAATAACCTCCCTCTTTTCTATCAAACAAAACTTTGTAAGTATTTCCGATTTTTGATTGGTTTAATTCGGCCGAAATACCTTGTTGAAGCTCCATGATAATATCAGTGCGTTCTTGTTTTACTTCGGCAGGAATATCGTCAGGCAATGTAAACGAATGCGTATCGTCTTCGTGCGAGTATTGGAAAACCCCCAATCTATCAAATCGCATTTTTTCTACGAAACGATACATTTCTTCAAAATGCTCTTCGGTTTCACCTGGATGGCCCGCAATTAAGGTCGTGCGAATAGCAATTTCTGGAATTTTCTCACGAATGGTATTTATCAAAGCCTCGGTTTTTGGTCGATCAATGCCACGACGCATGATTTTTAATAGCTCTGACGAACCATGTTGAAGCGGCATATCCAAATATTTACAAACATTCGAGCGATTCTTCATCACATCTAAAATATCCATCGGAAAGCCTGAAGGATAAGCATATTGCAGCCTAATCCAGTCGATGCCTTCTACATCTGATAATTTATCGAGCAGTTCAGCCAGATTTCTTTTCTTGTAAATATCAAGACCATAATAAGTAAGGTCTTGAGCAATTAGAATTAGTTCTTTTGTGCCTTTTTTTGCTAAATTTTGGGCTTGTAAAACCATTTCGTCCATTGGGCGACTTACGTGTCCGCCACGCATGAGCGGAATCGCACAGAAACTGCATGGGCGGTCGCAACCTTCGGCAATTTTTAGGTAAGCATAATGAGCGGGCGTCGTCAAGAGGCGTTCGCCAACTAACTCGTGTTTATAGTCAGCTTTTAGCGTTTTTAGCATTCTTGGTAGCTCATTAGTGCCAAACCAGGCATCAACCGTCGGTATTTCGACCGAAAGTTCATCTTTATAACGATGTGATAAACAGCCAGTTACGTAAATTTTATCAACAATTCCTGCCTCTTTTGCATCAACATAACGCAAAATGGTATCGATAGATTCTTGCTTGGCATTATCAATAAAACCACAAGTATTAATGATAACAATATTGGCATCGTCTTTTTTCGACTCGTGCTCAACTTTCATACCATTACCTTTGAGCTGTGTATATAGCACTTCCGAATCGACAATGTTTTTCGAGCAACCGAGTGTAACGATATTGATTTTATTTTTTATTATTCCTTTTGTTTTCATTTTTCTTCTAAACAATTTGGGAGAGCTTGGTGCGATTTAGCGGGGTGTCTCTCAACGGAACGTAGCCCGATTGTTTTACATATTTTTTGCAAAGTTCGGCAAAAATACCTTGTTTTCCTATTCAAAAAGCCAGCTTTGCGTAGTTTTAGTGCAAATCCGCCGAATCGCTTGATAAGGTTTTATATATTGCATCAAAAAATGATTCTATGGTTAAAAAAATGACACCTTTAAAAGAAATACCAAAACTTAACCCTTCGCAGTTTGATGACTATCTTTTTGGAAATTGGAAACCCAAAGTTTCAAGTTTGTATGAAAATTTTCATATCGAACGCATCGAAAACTACAAATCTTTTCTGAAATTACCTATTTTACCGCATCGACGTTCGGTTTATTTTTTTCTATACGTAAGTAAAGGATTTGCTATTAGAAGCAAAGGTTTGAATAATTATGTAGTAAAAGCAAATACGTTCTTTTGTCTTTCTACTGACCAAATTACCTCGCTCGATGCCATTTCTGATGATTTAGAAGGTTTTTATTGTCATTTTAAGCCCGAAATTTTCAATCAGCCAATGCTTAATGTTGATGTAGAAAAAGATTTTCCGTTTTTTCAAATTACAGCCGAACCATTGATTGAGGTTAAAGAAACAATCCAAATTACTAATCTTTTAGAAACCTTATTTTCGGAGCGGACTCGAAACGAATCGCATCGTGCCGAAATCATTGCTTTGTACTTGACTACGCTTTTTAATGAAGTTAAGTTTTTGGATAGTCAATCGAAAAAAATGACAAATAATGCGGCTTCAAATCTTACACAACGCTACAAAATTTTATTATCAGAACAGATTTATAATAAAAAGACCGTCATCGAATTTGCCGAAATTTTGGCGGTATCACCCAATCATTTACAAAAATGTGTAAAAACCACAACGGGAAAATCGGCTCACGAATTATTAGAAGAAATGAGGGTTTTGGAAGCAAAAGTTTTGCTCAAACAAACACCTATGCGTATTGCCGAGGTTGCGTTTAAGATTGGTGGTTTCGAGCCAAGCGATTTTTCGAGATTCTTTAAATCTAATACAGGAATTTCTCCAAAAGAATACAGAAACTTGAAAAATTGATTGTTATTGCCTATTTTATTCATTATTTTACCTATTAAAAAATCTTTTTATTGTTCAAATTTGTATTGAAATAAGTCAATCAGTTTTTGGATGTTAAAATGCAAGAAATAAAATCCCCGACTTCGTCAATTCAATTAGAAATAAGAGACGAAATCCTGTTGGTAGCCATCAATCGCCCCGAAAAGCGAAATGCCTTCAATGATGACCTGATTTTGGGTATCGAAAAAGTCTTTGAGAATATTCCTTCGCAGGTTCGTTGTGCAATCATTTATGGTGTAGGAAAACACTTTTCGGCAGGACTCGATCTTTCAGAGCTGAAAGAACGTGATGCGATTCAAGGGCTACATCATTCTAGAATGTGGCATCGTGTACTTGAAAAAGTACAATTTGGAACTGTACCGGTGGTAGCGGTTCTACACGGGGCAGTTGTAGGTGGCGGTCTCGAATTGGCTTCAGCTTGCCATATAAGAGTAGCTGAAACCAGCACTTTTTATGCACTTCCCGAAGGTCAACGAGGGATTTTTGTGGGTGGCGGAGCATCGGTGCGAGTTCCAAAATTGATTGGAATGGCTCGCATGACTGATATGATGCTCACAGGAAGGGTTTATAAAGCCGAAGAAGGTGAGCGAATAGGAATGGCTCAGTATCTTGTTGATGAAGGTCAAGGACTCGAAAAGGGTATCGAATTAGCAAAAAAGATAGCCTCAAATGCTGGCATGACTAATTATGCACTCATGCACATATTACCAAAAATCGTTGATTCCGCACAAAATGAAGGCTTATTAATTGAAAGCTTAACCGCAGCAATCGCTCAAAATACTCCCGAAGCCAAAGCAAGATTAAAAGATTTTATGGAAGGAAGAGCCAAAAAAGTAGGAGAATGAGCTTTTTTCGATCTCTGAATTATCAAACATCAAGCATCCAACATTCAACATCTAATAGGAATGTATAAAGATACCGCATTCGGCCCTACCAAAACCAATAAAAAACAACTCGAAAATGACGTTGTTCATTTCAAAAATGAGCAATTATTGTCAAATTTTCCTACAAAAATCACTGATAAATTAGTGCATTGGGCAAATACAAAACCTGACCATACTTTTATCGGTAGAAGAAATCCAACTACGAGAGATTGGCATAAATTATCTTATGCCGAAACCCTCGAAAAAGTGAAAAGTATTGCTCAGTATTTATTAAATCTCGAATTTACATCTGATGAAACTATTGTAATTTTATCAGAAAATAGCCTCGAACATGCACTTTTGGCCTTGGCTTCGGTGCATATTGGTATTACTTATACTTCGATTTCACCGCCGTATTCATTAGTTTCTGATGATTTTGGTAAACTCAGCCATTGTCTCGAACTGATGACTCCGAAAGTCATTTTTGCTCAAAGTGGCAAGGTTTATCAAAAAGCAATAGAACTTTCAAAAATACTTTTCCTTGAAGCCACTATCATTACTGTTGATGGAGAAAATGGGATTTATTTTCAAGAAATGCTCAATACGAAAGCTACAGCCGATGTTGATGCTGCCGCAGCGAAAGTAAATGCTGATACGATTGCCAAAGTTTTATTTACTTCTGGCTCAACGGGCTTGCCTAAGGGCGTAATGAATCATCAGGGAATGTGGTGTGCCAATCTACAGCAGATTACGCAGGTACTTCCGTTTATGCAACAACAATCGCCTGTTTTTATAGATTGGCTTCCGTGGAATCATACTTTTGGCAGTAATCATAATTTCGGATTGGCTCTTTACAATGGTGGAACAATTTTGATTGATGATGGAAAACCTACGCCCAAAGGCATCGAAGAAACTGTTCAGAATCTCCGAGAAATTTCGCCAACTGCTTATTTCAATGTGCCAAAAGGTTTCGAAATGTTGATTCCATATCTTGAAAAAGAACCTGTTTTACGCGAAAATTTCTTCAAAAATCTTAATATTTTGTTTTATGCTGGTGCGAGTTTGGCTCAGCCAGTTTGGAATCGTTTGGAAGAATTGGCAGTAGAAACGATTGGTGTAAAAATACCGATAATTACGGGATTGGGCTGTACTGAATCGGGGCCATCTGCTATGTTTGCTAATTGGGGCGGTGCATTTTCTGGACTTTTGGGGGTGCCTGTTGCCGGAATGGATGTAAAACTCGTACCCAATGGCGATAAATTGGAGGCTCGCTACAAAGCACCCAACGTTACGAAAGGTTACTGGCGAAACGACGAAGACACCAAAAAAGCTTTCGATGAAGATGGTTATTATAAAACGGGTGATGCTGTAAAATTTTTAGATGAAAACAATCCCGATAAAGGTTTGGTTTTTGATGGAAGAATTGCGGAAGATTTCAAACTCTCGACAGGAACTTGGGTAAATGTGGGCGTTTTGAAGGCGAAAGTTATTTCGAAAGGCTCTCCAATTATTCAAGATGTGGTGCTGGCAGGTTTAGACAAGGAATATATTGGAGCAATTTTATTTTTAAATGCGGATGCTTGCCGAGAATTAGCTAATTTGGGTTCCGAAATTTCGAACGAAGAGGCATATTTGAATGTGGAAGTAGAAACGTTTTTAAATGATTGGTTGGCGGAGTTCAATATAACTTCAACGGGAAGCTCCACCAAAATAAAAAAATATGTAATTGCAATAGAAGCTCCTTCAATTGATCTAGGTGAAATAACCGATAAAGGTTCTTTAAATCAGAGAGCAGTTTTAAAACATCGAAGTCATTTGGTAAATGAAATGTTTAGCGATAAATAGCGTTTTTTAAGAAAAGTATCCAACAATATTAATTCCCCTTTCGATGATTAGGGTGCTGTATGAAAATAGAAAATAAAACATTCTTAGTTACTGGCGGAGCATCTGGCTTAGGTTTCGCAACTGCTAAAATGATAATTGAAAATGGAGGGAATGCCGTTTTACTCGATGTAAACGAAGATTCGGGAATAACTGCACAAGCCAATTTAGGGACACAATCAAAGTTTGTAAAAACTGATGTAACCAACGAAGGACAAGTGCTAAATGCTGTGAATCAATCTATTGAAACATTCAAGAGTATTGAAGGAATCATTAATTGTGCCGGAGTTGGCCCTGCCAAAAGAGTAGTTGGCAAAGACGGCCCGCATTCGCTTGATTTCTTTCATAAAGTAATCAACATAAACCTTATCGGCACTTTTAATACCCTTAGATTGGTAGCCGATAGAATGCAATACAATGAACCAAATAACGAAGGAGAAAGAGGAATTGTAATTAATACTGCCTCGGTTGCTGCCTTTGATGGACAAATCGGACAGGCGGCTTACTCGGCCTCTAAGGGAGGAATTGTGGCTATGACCTTGCCAATTGCCCGTGAATTTGCTCGAATGAGTATCAGAGTAATGGCAATTGCACCAGGTATTTTTGAAACGCCTTTATTAGCAACATTGCCACAAGAAGCCCAAGACTCTCTGGGAAAGCAAGTGCCATTTCCTCCACGATTGGGCAGACCATCAGAGTTTGCCGCATTAGTAAAACAAATTATTGAAAACACTATGCTCAACGGCGAAGTAATTCGCCTTGATGGAGCAATCAGAATGGGAGCGAAATAGTTTCCAATGACGAATTATTCGAATAACGAATGTCAAACAGATTTTCGACAAAACAAACAATTTTTGATTTAAAAATACTTTTATCGATATCGAAAGCCTAAAAAAATAGATACAAAAATTGGGTGATTTCGGTAGTTTTACTTACAAGAAAGCTACCAAATGAGCATGAATTTAGGCCGTAAGAAATCAAATTGTTCGTTCTGCTCCATAAACTGCTGCAAATTATCGGGCAGCTTGCAGAGGAAAGTCTAGTCCAAATTTTATCAATAAATTAAAAATTGTTGAAGAAGAATTAGACGAAACTATGTTTTGGTTAGCATTCATAGTTGCTTTATTACCAGAAATTAGACAAGAAATTGTGCCAATTTATAAATAAGCTGATGAACTTTTAGCAATAACAGTTTCATCAATTAAAACAGCAAGAAAAAAAATTAAAAGAAGTGACGAATTTTTCAAACCACTAAATACAAATAAATTTTAATTTTAAAAAATTCGTAACTCGTCATTCGAATAATTCGTCATTAAAAAATATGATAGATATAAATAAAATTACAGCCATAGACGTACACACGCACGCTGAGGTGTCGTGTTGCCAGCCGCATGATGATTTTCGTCCTGAATTGGATGAAGCATTTGCTAAATATTTTAAGTCGGACAAACGCCCAACCATTCAAGAAACAGCCGATTTTTATCGTGATAATAATTTGGCTTTTGTCATGTTTACCGTTGATTCGGAACATAATGTTGGCAAACGTCGTATTCCGAATATCGAGGTGGCTGAGGCTGCTCTAAAAAACGATGATGTAATGATTGCCTTTGCGAGCATCGACCCTCACAAAGGCCGAATGGGAGCCAGAGAAGCCCGTGATTTAATAGAAAATTATGGTGTAAAAGGCTTCAAATTTCATCCAACGGTACAAGGTTTTTATCCTTATGATAAAATGGCGTATCATCTTTACGAAGTGATAGCCGAATACAATTTACCGATGCTCTTTCATTCTGGGCATTCGGGTTTTGGCTCAGGTGTGCGTGGTGGAGGTGGTTTGCGTTTAGAATATTCAAATCCAATGCACCTTGATGACGTCGCAATTGATTTCCCTGACTGTCCAATTATAATTGCTCATCCTTCTTGGCCGTGGCAAGATGAAGCCCTTTCGGTAGCGATGCATAAGCCTAACGTTTACATAGATTTGAGTGGATGGTCGCCCAAATATTTTCCGAAACAGCTTATTCAATATGCTAATACAATGCTCAAAAACAGGTTTCTTTTCGGAACTGATTTTCCATTAATTACTCCAGAGCGATGGATGAAAGATTTTGAAGAGGCAGGTTTCAAAGAAGAAGTAAGGCCCTTAATTCTGAAAGAAAATGCTATCAGAATGCTGGGATTGAAGTAAATGTGTAGAACACACAATTAAACTGCCACTTTCTGATTGTTTTTGCCTATTTATTTGCCTATTTTGCATAGTTAAATCAAGGTATAATGCAGAAATTTGTTTATTAGTTATAATTTTAAAATTGCGATAAATCTTTAAACTCTCATTTGGGGGCAGCTGCTATATTCAATGAAAATTATTATTATCGGTGGTGGAATTGGTGGATTGACTACCGCATTGAGTCTTCATAAGGCTGGATTCGAGGTTAAAGTATTTGAATCAGTCAAAGAAATTAAACCTTTGGGTGTGGGTATTAACACACTTCCGCATAGTGTTCGTGTATTAGAAAATTTGGGTTTACAAGAAAAAATTGCTCAAAATGCTATCGAAACGAGCGATTTAGTCTATTTTAACAAATTCGGTCAACAATTTTGGACAGAACCACGTGGACGGTTTGCTGGATACAAATGGCCTCAATTTTCAGTGCATCGCGGTGTTTTGCAGCTGTTGCTTTTTGATGAAGTTGTTGGAATACTGGGCAAGGATGCAATAAGGAAAAATCACCATTTAAGTCATTTTGAACAAACCGAGACCGAAGTAATTGCTCATTTTATAGATAAAGATACCAATGAAAAAATATTGGAAGAATGTGCTGATATTTTAATAGGTGCTGATGGCATCAATTCAGTTGTACGTCAGCAACTTTATCCTAACGAAGGATCGCCAGTTTATTCCGAAAATATTCTTTATCGCGGCACAACCACCATGAAACCATACTTGGATGGCACGTCCATGGCAATGATTGGTAGTTTACGGCAAAAAATGGTGGTTTATCCAATCGGTCAACCTGATGCAGATGGTAATTCATTAATCAATTGGGTAGGGAATATTAAAGAAGGGAAATCGAGACTTACGGCTCGTGATTGGAATCGAGAAGCCGATAAAGCAAGATTAGTAGAATTGTATAAAGATTGGAAATTCGATTGGCTTGATATACCAACGATGATTGATGGAGCAAAAGCTGTTTACGAATTTCCGATGTCTGACCGAAATCCATTGGATAAATGGACTTTCGGGCGAGTTACACTACTCGGTGATGCCGCTCACCCGATGTATCCAATCGGTTCAAATGGTGCTTCTCAAGCCATTATTGATGCCGATTGCTTAACCGAATGTTTGAAAAGTACAAAAAATCCTTTTGAGGCACTTATGGAATATGATAAAGAAAGAGTCCCAGCAACTGCGAAAGTGGTCTTGCAAAACCGAGCCAAAGGCCCCGACGAAATAATGGATATGATGGAAGATTGGTTTCCAAAAGGTTTTACGAAAGATGAAATTCCGCATGAAGAATTGAAAAAAGTAATGGATAATTACAAAAAAGTAGCTGGCTTCGATATATACACTCTTAACCAAAAAAGCTAAGTTATGAAACACTCAATAAACCACAGAAATGCGAGGTTGATTTTTGCTGAAGAAAAAATCTGTCCTAATCGGTATTTCATTATCTGCATTGTTTTTTTTCTATTAAATATGGATTTATTTGCCCAAAGTTCACCCGAAGCACCAGATTTAGAGTTTGTTTGTGAATTAAAAGTTAAGCTAAAAGCACCGTACATTGTCGGAGAAACGCCTCACGGTTTGCGTAGAATCATTCCAATAATAGGCGGAACTTTTGAAGGGCCAAAAATGAAAGGTGAGATTTTGGATGGTGGTGGCGATTGGCAAATTGTGAGAAAAGATGGCGTGGCCGAACTGGAAGCACATTATCAAATCAAAACCGATGATGGTGTAACGATTTATATCAAAAATACTGGCTTGCGTGTAGCTACGCCCGAAGTTGCAGCTCGAATCGGAAGAGGAGAACTTGTATCGCCATCAGATTACTATTTTCGTGCGATACCAAAATTTGAAGCACCACAGGGCAAATACGAATGGATGAATAACGCCATTTTTATTTGTAAAGGCATCAGAAACCCAGACAACGTCACAATTCAAGTTTGGAAAGTTTTATAAATGATTACTTGCTAAGCCTCTTTTATTCAACCTTATACACCTAATAAACAATGACTTTCAACCCGAAAACCCTCATCGATCAAAACCCGATGACAGGTCTGCAGTATTCTACCATTTTTATTTGTTTTCTGATGAATATGCTTGATGGTATGGACGTACTGGTGATTTCTTACACCGCTCCCGCCATTGCCAAAGCATGGGATATCTCTCCACAGGCATTGGGGACAGTTTTTAGTGCTGGTCTATTCGGAATGACAATCGGTACACTTTTTTTAGCTCCTTTTGCCGATAAAATTGGCCGAAAATCCATTATTCTTATCAGCGGAATCATTATGGGCGTTTGTATTTATTTTACGTCTTACGCTGCTTCAATTACTGAGTTGTTGGTTTATCGTTTTGTAAGTGGGCTTGGCATTGGAAGTATGTTGGCAAGCACGGCATCACTTGCTTCTGAATATACTCCCAATAAAACCCGCGATTTTTGGGTGAGTTTTGTAATTTCGGGTTATCCGATTGGGGCTGTGGTAGCGGGTTTGGTGGCTGCTAAAATAATTCCAACTGAAGGTTGGCAACAAATGTTTCGTATTGCGGGTATTGCTTCTATGTTTTCTGTGCCATTGATTCTGTTTTTTCTGTCAGAATCAATTGATTTTTATGCACGAACTCAGCCCCAAAACGCTCTCGAAAAACTGAATAAGATTTTGGCCAAAATGAATATTCAGCCTTTAGAATCTTTGCCAATAATTGATAAAATTAAGTCAAAATTACCCGTTGACCAATTGCTTAAAACCAACTTCAAAAAACCAACGCTTCAACTTTGGGCTGCTTTGTTCATGGCATTTGCGGCTTTGTATTTTTTGACAAGTTGGATTCCAAAATTGGCAAAAGATGCAGGACTTTCGATGGAATTGGCGATTTATGCAGGAACAGTCTTTAATATTGGAGCGTTTTTTGGAATTATTACACAAGGATATTTTTCGAGTAAATATGGCTTAAAGAAAACCCTGGGACTAATATTAGTACTAACAGGTGTTTTAATGGCTTCATTTGGCCTTTTTGTTGGCTCAGATGTAATCTTGCTTATTTTGGCACTATTAGGCTTTGGTATTCAAGGCGGTTTCGTTGGACTTTATGCACTTTCAGCCAGATTATATCCAACCGAATTTCGTACAACAGGCGTGGGTTGGGCAATGGGAGCAGGCCGATTGGGCGGAATCGTTGGCCCAATGATTGGTGGATTATTGATTGGAGCTGGTTTGGGTATCGCTACAAACTTTCTCATTTTTGCTGTTCCAGCACTTTTATCAGGTTTGATTACTGCAAAAATAGATTCAAAAGAAATAAGTTAAAGAATTACCCAATTATTTTTTTACAACCCATTTAAAGTCATGAAAAAAAGAGAAAAGTTAGCCATCATTCATCAGCATTATCCGAATGCCACTACAACAATTGATAATGTAAATACATTGATTGATTTTGTTGAAAACGAACTCGATTTGGAAACCAGCCAAATTATGCTTGCTGATAGTATTTGTAGTGATGATGTTAATAGTATTCAGTATCCCTCAAGAGCTCATGAGTTTTTAGGGCCTTTCAAAATGGGAGGTTTAAATGGGTTTCCGTTTACGGGCTTGACCGGAATGGGAGCTTTTGCAAGTCATGTACCAGACGAAGGGGCTGTTTTTGTTTATTATGGCCCGCATATAGGTGTTTCTAAAAATGGAGCTATTGGTGAAATTCATCGTGTTGGACAAACCAAAAATACAGGCTGTTGCGGAGCTGCCAAAGGAGCATTGGGTAAGTTGGTTAATAATCTTATCGAAGAAGGAAAAGTAAGCGATATGGACTATCAGATGAATACCATTGAGCAAATTTTACTTAAAGAAAAAGAACGAGTTTTATCGGCAGATCTTCCTATCAAAGAAGCCACCGAAGTAATTTATGAAGCTATAGACCGTCGAATTTTAGAACTTGTAGCGGCTACAAAATATAATTGTAAATATATAATTTTGGTAGGTGTTATATTGATCAACAGTGATAGCGATATGGGCTCATTTACCGAAATAAGACGTTTTGAGTATATAAATCTTGCCACTCAGGAGCGAACTGTTTTACATCACAGTCTTACTTAAAACAATGAAATTACTATTGTTTTTTACTTAAGAGGTCTCAAATGAAATCATCAGAAGAATCAATTGTTTAGGTCCTTCTCTGGATTTAAGTTATTTTAATAATCTTAAGAGGATACAATCAAACTAAATTAAGAAGGCATAAAATAATGGTTTTTTGCCAAATTATTTTTGTATTTAATTCACTAAATAGTCACATAAAATGTCAAATTTTAGAGCCGATCACGTGGGTAGTTTACTACGCACAATAGAAGTAAAGGAGAATCGTTTTAAGTGGAAAAAAGGAGAAATTTCTGCTGAAGAACTAAGAGTAATAGAAGATGCAGGGATTGCCGAAACAGTAAAAATGTTGGAGGCAACAGGCATGAAGGCTATCACCGATGGCGAATTTCGCCGTGATTATTTTCACCTGGATTTCTTAAAAGAATTGGCCGGAGTTAGCGTAACTGGGGGTATAGATGCTAATCCCAATGCCAAAGCCGCC
This sequence comes from uncultured Emticicia sp., assembly GCF_937903345.1. Lineage (GTDB taxonomy): Bacteria > Bacteroidota > Bacteroidia > Cytophagales > Spirosomataceae > Emticicia. The sequence continues at coordinate 316,073 of NZ_CALCZQ010000031.1, forward strand.
GAAGATGGTTTTACTCCGCCGATTTTGAGCGTAACAGGCAAACTCAAGCATGTAAAAGACATACAGTTAGCCGATTTTAATTATTTAAAAACGGTTGTTTCTCAAACTCCAAAAGTATCAATTCCTTCACCAACAATGATTCACTTTCGTGGTGGCCGAAAATCAATTGATATTAATTCCTATCCAGATATGGACGAATTCTTTGCCGATTTAGCTGCCGCTTATCGTGAAGAAATTGCTCATTTATATGATGCAGGATTGCGTTATTTACAACTTGATGATACAAATTTAGCATATCTCTGCGACCCTAAAATGCGTGCCGCTGCACAGGCGAGAGGCGAAGACCCTAACGAACTGCCACGTACTTATGCCGCTCTTATCAACTCCGTTATTGATAATCGCCCCGCTGATTTGATGGTGGGTATTCACCTTTGCCGTGGAAATTACCGCAGTACGTGGTTTGCTGAAGGTGGGTATGAGCCAGTAGCCGAAATCCTTTTTAACGAAATAAATGTTGACCGCTATTTGCTCGAATACGACGATGAGCGTTCGGGCGATTTTGCTCCACTTCGCTTCATGCCAAATAATAAAAAAGTGGTGTTGGGCATTATTTCATCAAAAAAACGTGAACTCGAAAACATTGACGACCTCTGCAAACGTATCGACGAAGCGGCTCAATACACGCCAATCGAAAATCTTTGTGTGAGTCCGCAATGTGGATTTTCGTCAACGCACCATGGCAATGACATGAGCCACGATGACCAATGGCGTAAGCTTGATTTGACAGTAAATACCGCCCTAAAAGTTTGGGGAGAAGCATAAAAAATGGGTCGAACTGGGAAGTTCGACCAAGTACTAACCTATTATTATAAAACTTAATTTATAGCTATTCACCATGAAAAAAGTCTTAATCCTATTATTTATCACGAAAGCAATTTTTGCCCAAAATATCGCTAAAACTGATACAGGAAGCATAAATGGAGTAAAATACCGAATTCTTTTTCCCGAAAACTGGAAAGGTAAATTGGTGATGTATGCACACGGGTATGAATTTATGGGGGCAAAACCATCGCAAAGCCAGAACCCAGAATTTCCAAAAAGAATGACTCCATTTTTAGAAAGAGGTTTTGCCGTAGCGGCTTCAGACTATGCTTTTCAAGGCTTTGCTTTGGCACAGGGCGTTGATGATACCGAAGCACTTCGCAAATATTTTATTCAAAATTATGGTAAACCTGATTCCACATTCATGGTTGGGCATTCGATGGGTGGCGGTATAACGCTTGCTATAATGGAGAATTTTAGCCAAAACTATAATGCAGGAATGCCGCTTTGTCCGTTGTCAAGTCGTCCGTATTTGCAATGTCGAAAAGAGTTTGATATTTATGCGACTTTCAATGGGCTTTTCCCGAATATCGTAACTTCATTGAAAGATATTTTTGATTTATCGAAGCCTTATCAAGCATCCGATTCTCGCAAGATGATGGCAAGAGCAATGGAAATCAAAAATGCCATCATTGCCAAAGATTCAACACTGGGCGTGGCTTTTGCCAAGCGTTTTGACTTAAAATTCGATGATTTGCCATTTTCTTTGTTTTTCAACGAAAATGTTTTGAGAGATTTAGCACGAAAAACTGGTGGAAATCCATTTGATAATACCAATACGGTTTATATTGGTTTTCCCGATAATCTTTTGGTCAATAAAGTAGCCGAAAGAATGTCAGCAACTTCAAAACCTGACATTTTTAATAAATATGACCGTACAGGAAATATTGACAAGCCGATTTTGTTGATGCATACAATTTATGACCAACTGATTCCTGTAAATTATGGCGTGACGAATTTCGAAAACATGGTACAACTACAAGGCAAAAATCAATTTTTTACAGTAAAACACACCAACGGACAAGGGCATTGCGTATTTACGGCCAATCAAACAGGCAAAGCATTTGATGAACTCAGAAACTGGACGAAATCGGGAACAAAAGCGACGGCTGGTTTTATAGAATAGTTCAAGTTTTTGTAATTCCTAAAAATTCGTAATCGCAACGGTCATTCAACATTTGTAATTTCTTGACTACACTTATATAAATTTTTACTAGAAAATGGCGGCTTCGGTCGCCTTTTCTATTATACTTTCTTGAATTCGCTCGGCGAAACCCCCGTTTTTTTCTTGAAAAGTCGAGTAAAATAGGCAGGGTCTTTGAAATTGAGTAAATACGAAACCTCAGAAATTGAATAATTTGTGTTAAGCAAATACATTTTTGCTTCTACAATCAGATAATCCTGCACAATTTGTAAGGCAGATTTTTGAACCAAAGCATTGCAAATTCGATTAAGGTGCACGGTCGTGATATTCAATTCTTTGGCGTATTCGCTAATGGGTTTGGTTTCTTGTATAGTTCGTTTGATATGCATTTTAAATGCCTGATAATATATCAAAGTTTGGTTGTCGGATGCAGAAATAGTATTTTTAAATGAAAAATTAAAACGATAAATACCAATAAAAAACAATTTAAACAATGATTGAATTACAGTATGTTTTTCTAAGTTTTCCTCGTATAATTCTTTTAAAATCAGACTTTTATAGTTTTTTAATTGCTCAAAATTGCTTGGATGATTATGAAACTGGAGGTGTTTCAATTGATTGAGTTCGAGCATAATTTTGGGTGAGTTTTTGAAAAGTGTTTCCATAAAATTTTCCGAAAAAGTCAAAACTTCACCTATAATACTCGGCTCAAAAGAAAAACCGTGCAGGGTATTGGTCGGAATTATAATCAAGCAAGGACCTTCAATAGAAATTTTATTTTGCTCAGAAAACAAAACACCACAGCCAGACTCAATCATAAAAATTTGGTATAAATAAGAATGAAGGTGTTCGTTTATTTCCCAATCATACATTTTACTCCGCACTTCGAGTGACTCATGATGAATAAAATCAGGTATATGCGGATAATGATTGTCGCCATAAAGACCCTTAAAATTTATAAGCTGCTTCGAATTATTCATGTTTAAATTTTACAATTATTATTTATATGCTTAGTTCTGAATTATCAGAAAAAAGCCTTTATTTTAACTAAATTCTATATAAATGTACAGTTTTTTTTTAATTTTATAAAATTGAATGTTTTAATTATACAAGTCTAATTTTGATTAGTCCAAGATTTATTTCGATAATTATAATAGTTTTGTAAAGTAAAAACCGCCATTCAATACCTTTAATTATTTTACAAATGAATAAAATCACATATAATCAATTCGATCGTGAAGTACATCCGCCATACTTAGCTCCTGAATACAAATCAACAATTCTGAGAGCTCCAACTAAACCTTTGATTTTTCTGAAGCAATCGCTTTCTGAACTCACAGGCCCGGTTTTTGGTGATTTTCACTTAGGGGAATTTGATAATGACCTAACCAAAAATTCAATAAAAAATGGCGAGCCATTAGGCGAAAGAATCGTAGTTCACGGCAAGGTGATGAATGAAAACGGGCAGCCAATACCGAATACTTTAATAGAAATTTGGCAAGCTAATTCGTGTGGAAGATATGTGCATAAAGTGGACCAACACGACGCCCCACTCGACCCGAATTTTTTGGGTGCTGGGCGTTGTATGACCGATAAAGATGGAAATTATAAGTTTTATACTATCAAACCGGGTGCATATCCTTGGGGAAACCATTACAACGCATGGCGTCCAAACCACATACATTTTTCTTTGTTTGGGGCAAATATTACCAATCGTTTGGTTACCCAAATGTATTTTCCAGGCGACCCTCTCTTGCAGCATGACCCTATTTTCTTATGTTTACCACCAAAGGGCCGTGACTTATTAATATCAAAATTCGATTTAGGAGCTACCGAGCCAAATTTTGCTCTCGGCTACCGCTTCGATTTTGTATTAAGAGGCCACAACGCAACACCTTTTGAAAAGATTTAAAAAACGCACCTATCCCTTAAAGGGGGACAAAAATAAGATTTATGGAAAATATTTTAAATAAAGATATTTCAAGCTCGCCTTTAGGGGCGGTACTTCAAACTCCCTCACAAACAGTAGGTCCATATTTTGCTTATGGTCTTACGCCTGAGCAATATTTATATGATTTTAAGCAATTGGTTGGTAATCAGATGCTTAGCCCAATTGAGCAAGAAAAAGCAATCACAATCATTGGAAAAGTTTACGATGGTAATGGCGATGTGATTCCCGATGCTATGATAGAAATTTGGCAAAATGATGGTGAAAATCAACTTTTTGGACGTTTCGGTACAGGAACTGACCCTCAGAATCGCTTTATTTTTAGCACAATCAAGCCAAAATCAGTTGATGGACAAGCTCCGTATCTTTCAGTAATTATCTTTATGCGTGGGCAGTTGATTCATTCTTATACCCGTATTTATTTTTCTGACGAAACCCAGCTAAATACAACTGATGAAGTGCTTAAAACCGTTCCGGCCGAACGAAAAAGTACACTTATTGCCAAGAAAAAAGGCATAAATATATTTGAATTCAATATCAATATGCAAGGAGAAAACGAAACTGTTTTTTTTGAAATTTAATTTGAATGACGAATGCATCATTTCAAATTCGTAAATCGTAACTCATAAATGTCTCTATATTCCGAATATTTTTATTCCAAAACAATTAATGAGCTTTTTTCTGACAAACAGACAATAGTACAAATGTTGCGTTTTGAAGGAGCCTTGGCACTTGCCCAAGCCGAAAATGGAATTATCCCGCCCCAAGCTGCTCAGATTATTGAGCATTGCTGTCAGGTCGATTTTATTGATATTGATAAACTCAAATCAGAGATAAAATTGGGAGGAAATGCTGCGATTCCACTGGTCAAGCAACTTACTCGAATCGTAAAGAATAATGACGTTGAAGCATCAAAATATGTGCATTTAGGAGCAACCAGCCAAGATGTGGTAGATACGGCTACGGTTTTACAGATGCAGGAATATTGGTATTGGCTAAACGATAAACTGACCGAATTGTCAGACTTATTGGTAGAAATTACAAAAAAACACCGTAATACCTTAATGATTGGTCGGACGCTGCTTCAACATGCCCGACCAATTACGTTTGGGCTTAAAACTTCGGGTTGGCTTCAAAGTATCGAGCGAAGCATAGAACGAATAAAAAGCACACAAAAACGTGTTTTGGTAATTCAATTAGGCGGTGCAGTAGGGAGTGGAAATGCTAATTTATCGAAATCAGTTCAACAAAGTCTTGCAGACATTTTAGACTTAAAACCTTCTTTTTTGTGGCACTCGAACCGAGATAACTTAGTTGAAGCTGCATCTGTTTTTGGAATATTAAATCAATCACTCGGGAAAATTGCCAAAGATATATCTCTGATGATGCAAACCGAAGTTGCCGAAGTGTTTGAAGGGGCTGCAGAAGGTAAAGGCGGTTCAAGTACGATGCCACACAAACGAAACCCAGTTACTTGTACTGCTATTTTGGCCAATGCAAACCGAATCCCAAATTTGGTCGCTTCATTGTTAGCGGCTATGCCTCAAGAACATGAGCGTTCAGCGGGTTTGTGGCACTCAGAGTGGGAGGTTTTGACCGAAATATTATTGCTTACCGCAGGTAGTATCGAAAGAAGCATCGAATTAATAGCAAGCTTAGAAGTAGATGAAAAACGAATGCTTCAAAATCTTGAATTAACTAAAGGCTTAATTTATGCCGAAAACATTTCATTGGCTTTAGCTACAAAAATTGGTAAAATTAACGCCCACGAGTTAGTCGAAAAAGCTTGCAAATCAGCCATTTCGCAACAAAAACACTTAAAAGAAGTACTTGAAGAAATGAACGTTGATTTGCCAAATTTAGAAGCATTATTCAAAGCCGAAAATTCGATAGGTAATAGTCTGGAAATAATTGATGAAATATTAAAATAACTATGAACTATAAAATACAAGGAACACCAAATAGTCCAGTCCTAATTTTCTCAAACTCCTTGGGTTCAGAAATGATGATGTGGGACGAGCTGATTCCCTATTTGCTACCCTATTTTAGAATATTGCAATACGATACTCGTGGACATGGCACTTCCAAAAATAATATTGATACCGAAGGCTACACTATCGAACTTCTGGGCAAGGATATAATCAAATTGATGGACGAGCTTAACATCGAAACTGCCTATTTTTGCGGACTTTCGATGGGCGGTTTGATTGGCCAATATCTTGGCATAAATCACTCAAATCGTTTCAAAAAGATAGTTTTGAGTAATACAGGGGCAAAAATCGGGAATGATGAACGCTGGAATGGTCGCATCGAGATTATTGCAAAAAATGGAATGCAGGCAATCGTTGAGGACACGATGGAGCGTTGGTTTACCGAAGGTTTTAGAAAAAAAAATCCGCAAAAAGTAGCTGAAACAAACGACATGTTTTTGCGAAGCGATGTGCAGGGTTATTCAAATTGTTGCTGTGCTATTCGTGATGCCGATTTCAGAAATCAGTTACAAAATATGAATGTCGTAACGCTGGTCATTACAGGCGATGAAGACCCCGTGACAAATGTAGAGCAGGCTGAATTTTTGGTCAAAAACATTCCGAATGCAACTTTAAAAGTGTTACACGCAAGACATTTAGCCGCCACCGAATTGCCCAAAGCATACGCTCAAGTTTTAATAGATTTTTTCATAGGCGAATCTACTTTTGAGAAAGGAATGCACGTTCGACGAACGGTTTTAGGCAATACCCACGTTGACCGTGCAAACACCAAAATCAATGATTTTAATGCTGATTTTCAAGCGTTCATAACAAATTATGCTTGGGGAGAAACATGGTCAAGACCCAATCTTTCAAAACATAACCGAAGTTTAATTACGATGGCCATGTTGATAGCTCTCAACCGCCAAACTGAGTTTAAAATGCACCTTAGAGCTGCTTTTAATAACGGTGTTTCAGTCGCCGAAATCAAAGAAGTAATTATGCAATCGGCTTTATATTGTGGACTTCCTGCTGCCAACGAAGCTATTCATGCGGCCGAAGAAGTATTCAAAGAGTTAGGAGTCAACATTTCATAAACAGCAGTCCATATTTTTAATGAAAACAAAAAAATCACAGGTTGGAATTATCGGTGCTGGCCCAGCTGGACTTGCTTTGGCCTTGATGCTACAAAAGCAAGGGATAGAAAGCGTAATTTTAGAAAATCGTAGTCGTGCGTATGTAGAAAATAGAATTCGTGCGGGGCTTTTAGAACATAATACTGTAGAAGTTTTTGAAGAATTGGGTGTTGCCGATCGACTTCATCAAGAAGGTTTGGTGCATCATGGTTGTTATATTGCCTACAATGGCGTTACGCAACGCATTGATTTTAAGAAACATACACAGCGTGAAGTAACCATTTATGGTCAACAAGAAGTAGTAAAAGACCTCATAATTGCTTGTTTGGATAGGAAAATTGAAATTATTTTTGAAGCAGAAGCTACTGAAATTATTGATTTTATGTCCCAAAAACCAAGTATTTCGTTTACGCATAGCGGAGAAAATGTCAGTTTAAACTGTGATTTTGTAGCAGGAACAGATGGTTTTCATGGTTTAGGTAGAAAAACTTTACCAAAAGAAACCTATAATGAGTTTAAAATCGAATATCCCTTTAGTTGGTTAGGAATTTTGGCTTATTCAAAACCCAGTTATGATGAATTGATATACGCTTTTCACTACGAAGGTTTTGCATTGGCAAGTATGCGTTCCGAAAAAGTATGTCGTTTATATTTGCAAGTTCCCAACGATGAAAAAATAGAAAACTGGTCGGACAAACAAATCTGGGCTGAACTCGAAAAACGTTTGAGTATTGAGCTTGATAAAGGAGAAATTTTTGAAAAAGGAATTACGCCCATGCGTAGTTTTATGATTGACAATATGCAAGCTGGGCGATTGTTTTTGGCAGGAGATGCCGCTCATATTGTGCCACCAACAGGAGCAAAAGGATTAAATTTGGCAATAGCTGATGTAAGAAATTTAGCAGAAGGAATTACGGATTTCTACAAAAATGGCAGCGAAGAATCACTAAATAATTACACCAAAAAATGTGTTGCAAGGGTTTGGAGGGTGCAAGATTTTTCAAATTTTATGACATATTTATGTCATAAACAAGCGGAAAATGGAAGTTTTGAACAATTATTGCAAAAATCGAAATTTGATTATTTAAGAATGTCTGAAGCTTATCAAAAAACTATTGCCGAAAATTATGTTGGTTTGTCGTTTGAGAGTTTTGAGTAAACTGTGGAGCGAACTTCCAGTTCGCAAATTACTTATCAATTAAAATCTAAAAGACTACATGAAACAAGTACCCATAATAGATTTACATACAGCAGCTTCGATGGTCAAAGATGGTGATGTTTTGCTACAAGGAGGCTTCGGGATGACGGGAAACCCTGTTCACTTAATGCACGCTTTGGCAGAAACAGGTACTAAAAACCTAACTTTCATTGGCAATAATACTGGCGAACCAGGCTTAGGAGGAGATAGACTTTTAGCAAATGGACAATTAAAAAAGGTAATCGGCTCATTTTTTACCTCAAATCCAAATGCTGTAAAAGCCGTGCAAGCAGGTTTAATTGAGGCTGAACTTTTACCACAAGGAACATTGGCCGAAGCCATTCGTGCAGGTGGTGCAGGAATTGGTGGATTTTATACGCCAACCTCAGCAGGTACAAAAATTGCCGAAGGCCGAGAAATTAAAATTATTGACGGCAAAGAGCAGGTTTTCATCAAAGGTATCAAAGGAAATGTGGCTTTTATTCGTGCATGGCGAGCAGATACCGCAGGCAATTTGCAGTACCGAATGACCGAAAATAATTTCAATAAAGCCATGGCAACGGCTGCCGATTTGGTCATTGCTGAAGTTGAAGAAATTATTCCAGTTGGCGAAATAGCTCCTGAAAATATACATACACAAGGCTGTTTTGTAGATTATTTGGTACAAGCCACGCTCACACTCCACGATTTAGGAATATCGGCATCGGTTTCGTCCTCTAAAAAAGTAGATGAAGTCAGAATGAACATGGCGAAACGAGCTTTGCAAGAATTGAAGAAAGGTGATGTTGTAAATCTTGGTATCGGAATTCCGACTTTAGTAGCCGATTTAATCACCGAGGAACATGGAATTATTCTCCATACCGAAAATGGAATGTTGGGTGTAGGTCCAGTTCCAACCGATGGCGGCGGAGCAATGAATTATCCTGTAAATGCAGGGAAAATTCCCGTAACGCCACTACTGGGTAGTAGCTATTTCGATAGTGCTGAATCGTTTGCCATGATTCGTGGTGGACATATCGATGTAGCAATAATGGGAGGTTTAGAATGTGATGAAGCGGCAAACTTGGCCAATTGGGCAGTCCCAGGAAAACCACTTTTGGGCGTAGGTGGAGCAATGGATTTGGCGAAAGGAGCAAAAAGACTCATTATTACCATGACACACACGAATTCTGACGGTTCGCCTAAAATCGTACCCTCATGTGTGCTTCCATTAACAGCTTCGGGTGTTGTAAGCATGATTATCACTGACTTAGCAGTTTTTGCCTATCCAGCAGGTAAATTGACACTTATTGGCTTAATGCCCAATATTACTATAGAGGAAGTAAAAGCTAAGACAAGTGCAGAGTTTGATGTAAAAATATAATCATTAGTTAAATTCGTCATTGTATTGACTAAATTTATGTAAAATTCGTCATTGTATTGACAGTTTTTTTTGTAAAAAAACCTAAAAATGTTTATACAAAGGACAATTGAAGCGACAATCAAAAATAGATTAGTTGCTGGAAAAGTAAATTTATTAGTAGGAGCGAGAAGGGTAGGGAAAACATTTTTACTTAAAAAAATAGTACAAGACATCAACGAGCCATACTTATGGCTTAATGGAGATGATGAATCAACCCATGATTTATTGGCAGAACTAACCATTGCTAATTATAGAAGAATAACTTCGGGAATTTCGCTTTTGATCATTGATGAAGCTCAAATGATTAAAGACATTGGGCTAAAAATGAAGTTGATGATAGACGAAATTCCAAATCTTAAAATAATAGCATCGGGTTCGTCTGTGTATGCACTAAGTTATAAAGTTGGAGAACCTCTTGTAGGTCGTGCTTTTTGGCATAAAATATTTCCAATTGCCCAAAATGAGTTAAAACATCACGAAAGTTATGTGGATACAGTTCGAAATTTGGAAGAACGTTTAATATACGGTGGATATCCAGAAATGTTTCAGTTGACAACGCTTCAAGAAAAAGAAGCTTACATAAAAGAAATTCTGAATAGTTATTTATTTAAAGACTTATTAGTTTTTGATGAAATCAGGAGTTCAGATAAAAGCAGGACATTATTAAAGTTAGTAGCTTTTCAGTTAGGAAAAGAAGTGTCTTATGATGAATTGGGAAAACAATTAGGGATGAGTAAAAATACGGTTGAAAAATACTTGGATTTACTCAGTAAGATTTTTGTGGTTTATAAAGTCGGAGCTTATAGCAAAAATCTAAGAAAAGAACTATCAAAATCATCAAGGTGGTATTTTTATGATAATGGCATTAGGAATGCTCTGATTGATAATTTTAAACCTTTAAGCCTTAGAAATGATGTTGGAGAGTTATGGGAAAATTATTTGATGGTAGAACGATTGAAGAAAAATAATTATGAACAAAATTTCAAGGAAATCTACTTCTGGCGTACTTACGACCAGCAAGAAATAGACTATATTGAAGAAAAAAATCAAGAAATTGAAGCGTTTGAATTTAAGTGGGGAAATACAAAAGCAAAAATTCCTGTCGCATTTGAAAATGCTTATCCAGAAGCAAAATTTAGTATAATTAGTAAAGAAAACTATTTAGATTTTATAGAATGAAAGAATCATACATAATAGATGCCATTCGCACACCAATTGGTAGTTTTGGGGGCAGTTTATCGCCAGTGCGTGCCGACGATTTGGCAGCCTTGCCAATCAAAGAATTAATTAGACGTAACCCAAATATTCCACTCGAAGCTATCGAAGATGTGATTTTGGGTTGTCATAACCAAGCAGGAGAAGACAACCGAAATGTGGCTCGAATGGCCTTACTTTTGGCCGGCTTACCTTATACAGTTCCTGGCGAAACTGTCAATCGTTTATGTTCTTCCGGAATGTCGGCCGTTATTCACGCTAATCGGGCGATTAAAGCAGGTGATGGTGAAATTTTTATTGCTGGCGGAATAGAACACATGACTCGTGGACCAATGGTGATGAGTAAATCAGCTAAACCTTTTGGTGGTGATATGCAAATGTTCGACTCAAGTTTTGGCTGGCGTTTTGTCAATCCATTGATGAATAAAATGTATGGCACTGACGCCATGGGTGTAACGGCCGAAAATTTAGCCGAAATGTATAATATCAGTCGTGAAGACCAAGATTTATTTGCCCTTCGTTCGCAACAAAAAGCTTTTGCTGCACAGCAGGGTGGTGTTTTAGCCGAAGAAATTGTAGGTGTTGAATTGACGGATAAAAAAGGAAATGTGACGATTTTCGATAAAGATGAATTTATCAAAGGAAGCTCAACACTTGAAACTTTGGCAAAACTTCGTCCTGCTTTCAAAAAAGAAAACGGAACTGTCACCGCAGGAAATGCTTCGGGCTTAAATGATGGTGCGGCTGCCATGTATATTGCTTCAGAAAATGCCGTAAAAAGCTATAATCTTACACCAAAAGCAAGAATTGTATCTTCGGCAGTAGTAGGAGTAGAGCCACGCATCATGGGAATTGGCCCAGTTGGAGCAACGCAAAAAGCCCTCCAAAAAGCAGGCTTGACTTTAAATGATATAGATGTAATTGAGTTCAATGAAGCCTTCTCTGCTCAATGTTTGGCAGTTTCAAGAAACTTAGGTTTGGCCGATGATGATGCCCGAATCAATCCAAATGGTGGTGCAATTGCTCTCGGTCATCCATTGGGCATGTCAGGAACTCGTATAATTCAAGCGGCTGTAAATCAACTAGTTAGGACAAACAAACGTTATGCCCTTGCTGCCATGTGTGTTGGTGTTGGTATGGGTTACGCCGTGATTATCGAGCGAATGTAGTGGCGTATCGCATACCCCCTGCTATCCAAAAAAAAATCCCCAGTTAGCAATAACAGGGGATTTTTTTATGATTAAACTTCAACTGATGAATTAAGCGTTTTTCTTAGCAATTCCGTCAGCGATGTTCTGAGGTACGATTTCGTAGTGGTCAAATGTCAAGTTAGCCGTTGCACGACCAGATGACATTGTACGAAGGTCGGTTACATAACCGAACAATTCTGACAAAGGCACATCAGCTTTGATAACTTGCGAACCTGCTTTTGTATCCATACCTTTCATCATACCACGACGACGGTTCAAGTCACCAGTGATAGGTCCAGTATATTCGTCTGGAGTGATTACCTCAACTGCCATGATTGGTTCAAGAATTTTCGGTCCAGCCTGACGAGCAGCTTCTTTAAAACCCATGCGTCCAGCCAATTCGAAAGATAATGAATCTGAATCGACATCGTGGTAAGAACCGTGGAACAAACGAACTTTCATTGAGTCAACTGGGAAACCAGCCAATGGCCCATTTACCATTGCTTGCTCAAATCCTTTCTGAACCGCAGGGATAAATTCTTTTGGAATGATACCACCAACAATATTATTTACGAACTCTAAACCTTGTTTACCATCTTCTCTCGGTCCGATTTCAAATACAATATCGGCAAATTTACCACGACCACCCGATTGTTTCTTGTAAACTTCACGGTGTTCAACAGTTTTCGTGATAGTTTCTTTGTAAGCAACCTGTGGAGCACCTTGGTTTACTTCTACTTTAAACTCACGACGCATACGGTCGATGATGATTTCAAGGTGAAGCTCACCCATACCACGGATGATAGTCTGACCTGTTTCTTCGTTCGACTCAACTGTAAGCGTTGGATCTTCTTCGATAAGCTTAGTGATAGCTTTCGAGAAGTTATCTTGGTCAGCAGTTTTCTTAGGCTCAATTGCATATCCGATTACTGGCTCAGGGAATACCATTGATTCAAGAACGATTGGGTTTTTCTCATCTGATAAAGTATCACCAGTTTTGATGTCTTTAAAACCTACAACTGCACCAATATCACCAGCACCCAATCTTGGGATTGAGTTTTGCTTGTTAGCGTGCATTTGGAAGATACGAGAGATACGCTCTTTATTTCCAGAACGATTGTTCAGGATATAAGAACCAGCATCCAAACCACCAGAATAGGCACGAATAAAGCATAAACGACCAACGTAAGGGTCAGTGGCGATTTTAAACGCTAAAGCTGAGAATGGTCCATCTTCTGTTGGGCGACGAATTACCTCTTCGCCAGTTTCAGGGTTTGTGCCAACAATCGCAGGTTTGTCCATTGGTGAAGGCAATAAAGCCATCACGTAGTCAAGCATTGTTTGAACACCTTTGTTTTTAAATGAAGAACCACAAAGCATCGGAACGACTTTCATCGCAACAACCGCTGCACGAAGAGCTGCTAAAATTTCAGCCTCAGTGATTGAAGTTGGGTCTTCAAAATATTTTTCCATTAAAGTGTCGTCAAATTCGGCAACAGCTTCAAGTAATTTCTCACGATATTCAGTTGCTTCTTCCAACATATCATCAGGAATTGGCACCTCAGTAAATGTCATTCCTTTATCGTCTTCATTCCAAACGATACCACGGAAGTTTACTAAATCAACAACCCCCTTAAATTGGTCTTCTGCTCCAATTGGCAATTGTAATGCTACAGCATGGCTACCCAACATTTCCTTTACTTGCTTACACACGTTCAAGAAGTCAGCACCAGAGCGGTCCATTTTATTTACAAAGCCCAAACGAGCAACGTTATAGTTGTTAGCTAAACGCCAGTTAGTTTCAGATTGTGGCTCAACACCATCAACCGCACTAAATAAAAATACAAGACCATCTAATACACGCAACGAACGGTTTACCTCAACAGTAAAGTCAACGTGACCAGGTGTATCAATGATGTTAATATGGTATTTGTCACCACGGTAGTCCCAATCAACTGTTGTAGCTGCCGAAGTAATCGTGATACCTCTTTCTTGCTCTTGCTCCATCCAGTCCATTGTCGCTGCACCATCGTGTACCTCACCAATTTTGTGGCTTACACCAGCATAGTAAAGGATACGCTCAGTAGTGGTAGTCTTTCCCGCATCAATGTGGGCTGCAATACCAATATTTCTTGTGTACTTTAAATCACGTGCCATTTTTTTGTTTTAAATTATTTTTTGATTTTGTAAGTCTCTTATAATAAAGTGCTTATATAAAGTATAGAAAGCACTCCTTTTCGAATTAGGGTGCAAAGGTAGGAGTTTTTTTCGGTTAAATCATTAGTTTTCTTTAAAAATATTCGTAAATAAGGGAGTTTTGTGGCTTGACTTTGTAGCCTTACTAAAAAGATGACGTTTGACTCTAAGACCGTAACAAAAAAAGCCTCGGATTTCTCTTTGGCTTTGTGGGAATTACTGGCGGTGCGATGAACCTCTTCAAATCAGCAACCCAATACTTAAAATATATTCCTCAAAAAACTTCAACAAAAAAGCCTCAGATTTCTCTAAGGCTTGGTGGGAATTACTGGGTTCGAACCAGTGACCCCCTGCTTGTAAGGCAGGTGCTCTGAACCAGCTGAGCTAAACTCCCTTTTCGCAAACAAACTACTTTTCTGTTTGGGAATGCAAAGATGCACGTCTGTTTTTTGATTTCCAAATATTCAGTAGAAAAAATTGCCCTCTTTTTTATTTTCTCGCAAAAATTATATTTAAAATTTGTTTTGTATAAGCTCATTTCAAGTTTTTGACATATTTTAGATCGATACTGTCAAAAAAGTATTTGTTCCTGACAAAATATTAGTTGGAGTCTTCTCGCCTTAGTTATATTTTTGTAAATCATTTATTACAATCTTAAAAATATGGCTCTTGAGCAAACATGGCGTTGGTTTGGCCCTAATGACCCCGTAAGTTTATCCGATGTTCGACAAGCTGGGGCTACTGGCATTGTTTCGGCACTTCATCATATTCCAAACGGTCAGGTTTGGACAAAAGCAGAAATTCAAGCCCGTAAATCGCTCATCGAAAACAGCGGTTTGGTTTGGTCGGTCGTAGAAAGTGTGCCTGTGCATGAAGACATAAAAAAGGCTTCGGGAAATTATAAGCAATATATCGAAAACTATAAAGAAAGTCTTGTGAACTTGGCCGAATGTGGTATCGACACGGTTTGCTACAATTTTATGCCGATTTTGGATTGGACTCGCACCGATTTAGATTTTGAGTTAGCCGATGGCTCTAAAGCCTTACGATTCGATATGAACGAGTTTTGTGCTTTTGAAATGTATATTTTGAAGAGAGTAAATGCTGAAAAATCATATTCGGAAGCACAAGTTGCCAAAGCAAAGGCATGGTTTGAAAGTGCGTCAGAAGCTGACGTGACACGCCTGACCAGAAATATCATTGCTGGCTTGCCAGGAAGCGAAGAAAGTTTTACGATTGAGGCATTTAGAGAAACACTTGATACCTATAAACATATTGGAGATAAAGAATTACGCCAAAATCTGTATAGTTTCCTAAAAGAAATTACACCAGTTGCCGAGCAATCGGGCGTATTATTGGCGATTCACCCTGACGACCCACCGTATCCGATTTTGGGTTTGCCACGGGTAGTGAGTACCGAAACTGATGCAAAATTGTTGCTCGAAGCTGCCGAAAGCAAGTTTAATGGACTTTGTTTCTGCACAGGAAGCTACGGCGTACGTGCCGATAACGATTTAGCAGGTATGGTTGAAAGACTGGGAAATCGAATAAACTTCATACATTTGCGGGCAACTAAACGTGATGCGGAAGGGAATTTCCACGAAGCAGACCACTTAGATGGTGATGTAGATATGTATGGGGTAATGAAAGCCTTAGTTTTAGAGCAAAATCGAAGAATAAGCGAAGGCCGTAAAGATTACAGATTACCGTTCCGCCCCGACCACGGCCACAAAATGCTCGATGATTTGAATGCCAACAAACGAACAAATCCAGGCTATACTGCTATCGGTCGTTTGCGTGGTTTGGCCGAATTGAGAGGTTTGGAACTGGGAATTACGAGGTCTTTGTAGCTTTTAGCTATTAGTTAAAAATTTAGACATAGTAAAGTTACATAAAGATAGAAGAGTATTTTTGAAAACATTCAAAATTCATTCATTCGCTCATTCACTCATTAAATTTATGCCAAAAATAGTAACTTTCGGTGAAGTACTGCTTCGCCTTTCGACACCCAATTTTCAGAAAATCGAACAAGCAACTTCGTTCAATGCTACTTTTGGTGGTACAGAAATGAACGTTGGTGCATCGCTCGTAAAGTTTGGTTTTGAAGCGGCTCATGTAACTGCCTTCCCAAATAATTTGATGGGACAAAAAGCAAAGGCATTTTTAAGATTTTTGGGAATTGATGATACTCACATAGTTTTAGAAGGCGATAGAGTAGGAGTCTTTTTCTTGGAAACAGGTGCCGTAATGCGTGCTAGCCAGATTGTCTATGACCGTGCTGATTCAGCTTTTGCGAATATCAACCCTGATTTGTTTAATTGGGAAGAAATCTTGGCAGGTGCTGATTGGTTTCATTGGTGTGGCATTACGCCAGCTATTTCAGAAGGAGCAGCAAAAGCTTGTTTGGCCGCCGTGAAAGCTGCGAAAAAATTGGGTCTTACTGTATCGTCAGATATTTATTACAGAAGTAATTTGTGGAAATATGGAAAAACTCCGCAAGAAATTCTGCCCGAATTGGCTTCTTATTCAGATATTATTTTGGCAAGTCGCAAAAACATCGAAGAGATTTTTGGTCTGCAAGTAACGGCTGAAAAAGGAAAGTTTGTAGAAGCTTGTAAAATGTTGATGCAGGCTTATCCGACCATTAAGAAAATAATCGATACTGACCGTATTCAGGTAAGTGCGTCGCATAACCAATATTCTGCTAAAATGTGGAATGGTGAGGAATTAATAGAGACTGGTTATCAAGATATTACACATATTGTTGATAGAATCGGAACTGGTGATGCGTTTTTGGGTGGTTTTATTTACGGACAAATTGTTTTGAATGATGACTTAAAATCACTGCAATTTGGAACGGCTGCCGCAGCATTGAAACACACCATTGAAGGCGACCAAAATTTAGTTACTGTACCAGAAGTAGAAGCAGTAATGAGTGGTGATAAATCTGGTAGATTGAGAAGATAATTTTTTATTTACAATTTACGAATTTTCTGTTTTTACAGAATAATTTCCTGAAAATCGTAAGTCGTAATCGCACGGGCGACCCCGTCTGAAATCGTAAATTTTAATAGTAATGGCAAAATTTGATAAAAATACAACCTTAGCACAGGTTTCGGCAACGGGTTTAGTGCCACTTTTTACGCACAATGATTTAGAATTGTGTTTGGGCGTTTTGCGTGCATGTTATGCAGCAGGAGTAAAAGTTTTTGAGTTTACGAATCGCACCGAAAATTCATACAATAATTTTGTAGAACTCGTAAAAATCGCAGAAGCCGAAATGCCCGAAATGATTTTGGGTATTGGAACAATTTACGATGCGGCTACGGCTCAAAAATTTATTGATGCAGGTACAAATTTCATTGTAGCTCCAGTAATGAACCCCGAAGTTGGCAAAGTTTGTCAAGCAGCAGGTATTCCGTGGATGCCGGGTGTAATGACTGTTACCGAGATTTATAATGCTCGTGTGGCGGGTGCTGAATTCATCAAAATCTTCCCAGGCGATGTTTTGGGAGCAGGTTTTGTAAAAGCCCTCAAAAGCGGCCCAATGCCCGATGTACAAATTATGGTTACGGGCGGAGTTTCACCAACCGAAGAAAGTCTAAAACTATGGTTCGGAGCAGGTACAACTGCCGTAGGAATTGGCTCGCAATTAGTGCCGAAAGATGTTTTAGCTGCAAAAGATTGGGCAAAAGTTACCGAAATTGTGGGTAATGCTCTGAATATTATCAAAGGATTGAAATAAAATTTTCTATTAATCCTCCAGCTAAAGTAGGAGGTAATTAATGACAAACGCTCCGAGAGAATATCTTTCGGAGCGTTTGTTTTTCTATTGACTTTGGTCGTTTGACAGTTGACTAAGCATAAACATTCAATGCTGCTACTACTTCACGTACACCGATTGCCATCATATTTGATAGATGCGTAGTGACGTTTTCTTCAAAACCTTTAAGTTTGCGAAGGTCAGTTCCCCAAAGTTGCTCATTTCCCAAAACTGCATTCACTACTTCATTTGCTTTATGATTTTGCCATGTTTCATAAAAATATTTTGCCGAATCGCATTGGATTGGATAAAGTTCACCTTCTTTTTCTCCGAAATACTTGCCGTTTTCTTCTTTTACAGCTTTCATAAATAAAAGATAAGCAGCAAAACCACGAGTAAAATATTGCGGAACAGTATTGAATTCTTTGTAATAATTAAGTAATAATGGAATATTACGCATCTGCATTTTCATGGTATATTGCAGCGTGATGCTAATCCATTGGTGGTCGAGGTAAGGGTTACGGAATCTATCCAAAACATCACGGCCGTAGCGTTGAGCTACTTTTGCGTCAATTTTATATGGAATTGATGGAGCAATTTCTGACATCATCAAGTTTGTGATAAACTTCTCTGTTACGTCATCTGCCAATGCTTCCTTCACAGTCTGAAAACCAGAAAGGAATTCCATGCCACACATTAGCGTGTGTGTACCATTGAGCATACGAAGTTTAAGTTCACGGAATTGCTCAATATTATTGGCAATTTTTACACCTTCATCGGCTTGGGCAAAAGATAAAACATCTTTTACTTTTTCGCCACCCTGAATCGCCCAAAGTCTGTATGTTTCGGCTACTAGTAAAAGTTGGTCGTCGTAGCCGAGTTTTTCTTGTAATTCAGCCAATGCCTCACCTTTTGGTTTGCCTGGAACGATTCTATCAACTAACGAATTGCAAAATGAATTTTCTGTTGTAAGCCACTCAATAAAATTGGCTGGTAAATGATTGAAACTGGCAACTTTCAAAACAATGTCTTTTAGCATATCGCCATTACCTACGATTAGTTCAGTTGGGATAACTACAACACCAGCTTGTTTATACTGGAACCGCTCATATAACCACACCGTAAGTTTTGCAGGAAACGAAGCAGGTGGAGATTGACGAATACTCTCTTCTACATATTGCAAACCAACCTCAGTAGTGTTTGAAATTACAACCGAAATATTAGGGTCTTGTGCGGTTTCAAGAATCGAATTCCAGTCTGAATTAGCCGAAAGCACTCTACTAATGGACGAATTAATGATGTTTTCTTCAGTTGGCACACCTTTGTCGATACCTCTTACACAAATTGTATAAAGGTTGTCTTGCTTGGCAAAATCATCAGCACCACCCGAATCGGTTGATTTTACAACCACGATTCGTCCATTAAAAATCCCTTGCTTATTGGCTTTATCAATAAAATAGTCGCATAGTCCACGAAGTAAAACTCCCGTACCAAACTGGAGTACTCTTTCAGGTAATTGGAGTGTAGAACTGTCGGTTAGTAATTCTTTAGAGAGTTTCATTAAAAGTCAAAATATGATAGATTGAATCTAACAAAAGTAGGTACTTTATTAAGTTTCATCAACTAAAATTCAGTTAAATTATAATACTATTTTGTGATTTTAGATATACTTGAGGAATAATTCTACAAGAAAGCAATTGTTGAGTATATGGATTGTAAAAACAATAATATTTTAGTTGTTTTAGTGTGGATTATTTAGAAAAATAGGGAAGATTATTTGATATTCATCAAGAAATCAAACTTGTATACTGCTTGAATTTTTCCGTTTATCATCTTTGAATTTTGCAGAAACCCCGAAAAAGGGTAATTTCGCCATACAAACAAATATAATTAAACCTCTCGATGGAACAAATTTTTACAACAGCAGCTTTAACGAGCATTTTAAGTTTAACACTTTTAGAAATTGTATTGGGCGTTGATAATATAATTTTCGTTTCAATCATTGCCTCTAAACTACCACATCTTGAACAAAAGAAAGCACGTAGTATTGGTTTAATGATGGCAATGATTATCCGTATTGCATTATTGTTTGTGTTGGGTTGGATTTTAGGGCTTCAAACTGACTTGTTTAATCTAAAGGACTTGGGTTTACCTATCGATTTAGGTTTTAGCGGTAAAGATATTATTTTATTGATTGGAGGACTTTTCTTGCTGTACAAATCAACTTCTGAGATTCACCAAAAACTCGAAGGACACGAAGAAAATATCAGTGGAAAAAAAACTACCTCAAAATTGTCAAAAGCCATTTTTGATATTGCAATCATCAACATAGTGTTTTCAATAGACTCTATAATTACGGCCATCGGCATGACAGATAATATTATCGTGATGGCGGTTTCGGTTGTTCTTTCTACCTTTGCGATGTTGGCTTTTGCGGGAAGTGTGGGCGACTTTGTGGAGCGTCATCCAACAATTAAGATGTTGGCCTTATCGTTCTTGGTAATGATTGGTACGTTGCTCGTTGCTGAGGCATTTAAAGTTCATGTACCAAAAGGTTATGTTTACTTCTCGATGGCATTCTCGTTTTTGGTTGAAACGCTCAATATCAAAATGCGTAAAAATGCAAAACCAGTTGATTTACGTAATGATATTAAATAAATAAAAGAAGCCCTGCTGTCCCCAGAGGGAAAATGAGCGAATAAGAAATTGATTTAATTGGTTTTGGGGAAAAATTTCATGTTTTTTAGTTAAAAACCCCCGCTGGGGGCTGAGGGGGCAATGAAGATATTTTCTTGGATATACACAGTTTGGTGTGCGTTTTGGTTTATAGTAGTTTTTTTATTGCTTTTTCCTATTGTTTTTGTTTGTTTGCAACAAGAACAATGGAAGCCAATTGCCCATTATTGTAACCGTATTTGGGGAAAAATTTTCTTTTTCCTGATTGGTCAGCCTGTACACGTTACTTACGAAACAGCACTTGACCCAAAACGTGCCTACGTTTTTTGTGCCAATCATTTTAGTTATCTAGACATTGCGATGATGGGCGTAGTCATTAAAAACTATTTTGCGTTTATGGGCAAAAGTTCGGTCAAGAAAGTGCCGCTGTTTGGATATATGTTTACAAAACTTCATATACAAGTAGATCGAACAGCAAAAAATAGCCGAATAAAGGCATTAACTAGCTCAATAAAAGCTCTGAAATTGGGACGAAGTATTATGATTTTTCCCGAAGGAGGTATTTTTTCGACTAATTTCCCCGAAATGATACAGCCTTTTAAAGATGGAGCGTTTTCGATGGCTATCGAAAATCAAGTACCAATTGTACCGATTTCTCTTTTGGATAATTATAAAGTAATGCCCGAAGTATTATTCAAATGGCACAAAATGAGAGTAATCGTACATAAACCGATTGAAACAACAGGCAAAACAAAAGCTGATATCGACGACTTGAAAAAACAAGTTTATGATGTGATTCAGCCAACACTAAATAAATTTAGAGACTAAGAAAAAATTTAGTTACTTAGGCACAAAGTGGCAAAGTAAAATTTACTATGTGCCTATGTGCCTTTGCTACTTTGAACCTAAATAAAAACATGATAATAGACCAAAAAACAGTTGAAAAAATGGCACATCTTTCTCGTTTAGAATTGAGCGAGCAGGAAAGTGAAAAAATGGTGGGTGATTTGTCGAAAATCTTAAATTGGATGGATCAACTCAAAGAGCTCGACACCACCAATGTAGAGCCACTTACGCACATGAGCGAAGAAGTGAATGTTTTCCGAGAAGACATTGCTAAAAATACTTTATCAAGGGAGAAAGGTTTGAAGAATGCTCCAAGTCAAAATGGCGAGTATTTTCAAGTACCGAAAGTGATAGAATAAAAGTTTACAGTCAATAGTTGGCAGTAAACAGAAATAAGCCTGTAAAGAATGATGTCGAATCGTTAGTCTTTACAGGTTTTTTTATTGAGAATTATGCCATTTGATGCCGAGCGGCTCTTCCGAAACAAAACAAACTAATAGCCACCAAATAATGATAAACATCGGTCGGGTCGAGGATGCTATTGGGTATAAAACTCTTGTTATAGGTAGCCAAAATCAATGCTAAAACTCCCAATATAAGCAAAGAACCAACGGTTGAACGACCTTTGATAAGTCCAAAAATACCGATAAATAAAACCAACGGAATCGCTACCAATGATACTAACTGTAAGACCTTTAGGTTATCAGTTAGTTGCACAATACCGAAGGCTACAAAACCTATAGTCAGCACGATATAGGTAGCATTTCGAGAAGCAGTTTTTTGCTGAACTAATAAAAATGAAGCATAAACCAAGCAAAAAGCTCCTGCTGTTCCTGCTAAATGTTGAAATAACTCTGAAACAGTTTTTGCAGGAGCATAACCCAAAAATCGGATAACTCCGAAAAAAGCCGCTGCTGAAATCGAAAGTACGAAGGTTTGCCAAAGTAAGCGGGTATTGAATTCGAGCTTTAGGAGATATTGGTAACATACATAAATGCCTGTGAGTGTGAGTACAGCATCAGAAAGAGCATGAGAGATTTCCATAGTTTAATTTATAGGGTTTTAGGTTGAATTTATGGAAAAAAACAATCTTATTTGTTGAGCAAAAAAAGGTTAACTATCAATCTGATAATCAACCTTTTCCTGCAGAAATTTATGTACTTAATCTTAGAAACACAAACTTGCCGCTCCGAGTAAACCTGCATCGTTTCCGAGTGTGGCTTTTTTGATAACAAGCGTTTTGAGGTAATAAGGTGTTAGCCAATATTCCAGTTGCTTACTTATAGCAGGCATGATATAATCAAACGATGCCGAAAGACCACCACCCACTAAAATGGTCGTAATATCTAAAATACGAATCATCGAAACCAAGGCATTGCCGAGCATTTCGCCAACTTCACTGAAAACTTGAAGAGCGAGTTCGTCACCTTCGGCAGCTGCCGCCACCAAACCAGTAGTCGAAATAGTGCCATCGTCAGGCAATTGCGATTTGCCTGTATAAGCTTTTCTCATTTTATTGGCCAAATCGAGCAATTCGTTTTTGCCGATATTTCTTTCTAAAACTTTACCATTTTTTGACGGTACATGACCAGGTTCCATCGCATTTCCGCCACCACCTTTGAAAACTTGTTTGTCGATGATCGCTGCTCCACCAACACCCGTTCCGAGCGTAACCATGATATAATCTTCTGGAATTTCTTCATCTTCTCCAAAGTAATATTCTCCAAGAGCAGCTGCATTTGCATCGTTTTCGAGAAAAAAGTCGCATTTTGGGAAACGTTCTTTCAAGTATGGTATGATTGGCATTCCATCAATTTCGGGAATTGCCGTAATTTCAACCAAAGTCGTACGACTACGGTTAATAAGCCCTGGCACACCGATTCCGCATTTTTCTACGCTTTTATTTTCGGCCAACTGAATCGCAATTGCATCGCCCAAACGCTCTACAAAATGCCCAGACTTACGCCAACTTGCAGTATCGTGACTATAAAAATTTGAAAGTTTACCAGTTTGAGCTTCAACAATGCCCATCTTGACGTTAGTACCGCCCACATCAATTCCTAAATATTCGGTTGCCATTTAGCGTAAAATTATATGTATTAAAAGGTCAAATATAAAAGTTTTTTATTTTTTTTAGAAGAATTATACTTATTTAAAAAAAGCTATTCTCATCGGGGAGGGCTGGGTCGGACTAAATATCGCCACCCTGCGGACGCAAAACAATATCATCAATAACTGCGTTTTTCGACAAATTATATGCACTCCAAATAGTTTCGGCGATGTCGGCAACGGTCATAAACCTTTCTTCTGGAATTCCAGCCCCTGCCCAACTATCGGTATAAACAGCCCCTGGCATTACCGAAGTTACTTTTACACCATAATCCTTCATTTCTTCACGCAAAACCTTACTGAAACCCAACAAAGCAAACTTTGAAATGCTGTATGAGCCACCATTTGGATAGGCTTTTAGGCTTGCTACTGAACACATATTAAAAATATGTCCGCCTCGTTGCTCAATCATTGCCGGAATCAACCCACGAGTGAGGTGATATGCACTATAAAGATTGGTTTCGATGAGTTGTTCTAACACGCCATCGGCCTCTTCGTGTACGTTGCCTGGGATAAAAGTGCCAGCATTATTGGTCAGCATTCCGATTGGTTGAGCCAAAGATTTAACAAATTCGGCAAAAGCGATTGACTGAACTTTAACAGCCAAATCTGCTTTAAATACGTAACATTTTATACCATATTGTGCTTCTATTGCCTGTTTTGTTCCAGCCAAATCGGTTTCATTTCGAGCTGAAATTACGACATCAAAATCATTTTTGGCAAATTGTTCGGCAATTGCTCGACCAATTCCTCTTGTACCACCCGAAACTACCGCTAATTTTCTACTCATTGAATGAAGTAATATTTTAAATGGGTTTGCTATAATTCTCAGAAAAACCTTAAATATAGAACAATGAACCCTAAACAAATCGTTATCTTTGCAAATATCGTTAAAATTTAGCTAAAAACTATGTTATCAGTAATAGGAAGATATTTAATATTTCTCGGAAAACTCTTCACTCGACGAGAATCGTTGAAAGTATATTGGGAAAGATTTATTGACGAATGTATCGGAATCGGTGTTAGTTCGGTATTTATTGTGGCCATCGTGGCGGTTTTTATTGGGGCGGTGGTTTGCGTTCAAACCCGTGCCAACTTGGTGAGTCCAGTCATACCTGTTTATGTAGTTAGTAATATTGTGCGAGACATGACGCTACTCGAATTGTCTTCGACGTTTATGTGTGT
Source organism: uncultured Emticicia sp. (assembly GCF_937903345.1). GTDB lineage: Bacteria > Bacteroidota > Bacteroidia > Cytophagales > Spirosomataceae > Emticicia. The sequence continues at coordinate 340,933 of NZ_CALCZQ010000031.1, forward strand.
GGTTTTGGCAGGAAAAGTTGGGTCAAATATTGCGGGTGAACTCGGTACAATGAAAATTACAGAGCAAATTGATGCCCTTGAGGTAATGGGAATTAATTCGGCTTCTTATTTGGTTTTACCTAAATTATTGGCTGCGGTTTTCACGTTTCCTTTATTGGCAATTATTTCAGGTTTTTTGGGCATTTTTGGTGGATATTTAGCAGGCACGCTGTCGGGCATCATCACTCCCGAAGATTATGTCTATGGAATCAGGTATTCGTTTATACCTTTCAATGTTTTTATTTCTATCATCAAAGCCATTGTTTTTGGCTTTTTGATTTCTACGATTTCGGCTTTTCAAGGTTATAATACCCGTGGTGGTGCTTTGGAAGTTGGACAAGCCAGTACTTCGGCTGTAACAAATAGCTGTATTGCGGTGCTGATTGCCGATTATCTTTTGGCAGAGCTTTTGACTTAATGAATTTTGAATGAGTGAATGAAAGAATTATAAAATAGTAAAACCATTTTTCTCCCCTTTTGGGGTCGGGGTTTATGATTGAAATAAAAAACATATCAAAGTCTTTCAACGATCGTATGGTTTTGGATAAGGTCAGCGGCGTTTTCAAGAAAGGTGAAACAAGTTTGGTGATCGGTGCAAGTGGTACAGGAAAAAGCGTATTGTTAAAATGTATGCTCGATTTGGTGCGTCCCGAAGCTGGAACAACGCTTTATGATGGTCGTGATTTTTATGTAGGCGACGAAGAAGATAAAAAAGATATTCGTCGAGAAATGGGCGTGCTTTTTCAAGGCGGAGCATTGTTTGACTCTAAAACTGTGCATGAAAACGTTCAGTTTCCGCTCGATATGCTCACAGAAATGGGCGAAGGTGAAAAGAAAGACCGAGTAGAATTTTGCCTACAAAGGGTTGGTTTGGAAGGAACAGGCGGCCGAATGCCATCGGAGATTTCAGGAGGAATGAAGAAGCGTGTGGGCATTGCCCGTGCGATTGTGATGAACCCAAAATATTTGTTTTGCGATGAACCAAATTCTGGCCTCGACCCACTGACCTCAATAAAAATTGATGAATTAATCAAAGAAATTACCGATGAGTTTGGAATTACGACAGTAGTCATTACGCACGATATGAACTCAGTTCTTTCGATTGGCGATAAAATTATGTTTTTGCATAAAGGCAAAAAACTGTGGGAAGGCAATAGCCAAACCATCATGGGTGATACCGTACCTGAGTTAGAAGAATTTGTTTTCTGTAATAAAGCTCTTAGCTTGATGAGGGCTGGGAAGTAATAAAAAAGGCTTAGAAACTAATTTCTAAGCCTTTTTTGTAAAACAAATTCCCTACTGTGCTCGCTTGACAATTTGGGAGACTTATGTCACTTTTTCACCATCTTATATATCTGCTCGCCGACTTCAGTTCTGATATTGAGTGTGCTAATCTTCACATTATCACGGGTTGGATAAACTCGATTCGATAAAAAAGTATAAACAAAATTATACTTCGGCTCAACCCAAACAAATGTACCTGTAAAACCCGAATGTCCGAAACTTTCAGGTGACGCCGATGTTGGACCATTTCCTACTTTCGGATTAAAATCTAATTTATCGAAGGCAATCGCACGACGGTTTTTTAGCTCTGGGAACTGGTATTTCGTACATTCTGCAATTACTTCAGGCTTGATAAATTGTGTTCCACCATAAAATCCTTTTTGCAAATACATCTGCATCAATTTGGTTAGATCGTTTACGTTTCCGAAAAGACCTGCATGCCCCGATATACCATTTAACATTCCTGCACCTTCATCATGTACGAATCCGTGAATAAGGGTTTTTCTGAATATAGTATCTATTTCTGTTGGTACAATTTTATCTTTTGAATAAAAACGCAAAGGATTGTAAGTCAAAGAGTTAGCTCCAATTTGTTTGTAGGTTTTCTTTAAATAATCTTCCCACGGCACGCCCGTCAATGAGACCATAAAAGTTGGGTATGTATAATAATGCAAATCGCTATAAACATAGCCTTGTTCGGGCTTTAATGGTGAGTTTTCGATCGCAGCGAAGATGACTTTTTTATAATCTTCATGTAACCATAGAGAATCAGATATTTGCACAGAAAAATCAGCTGATTGCTTAGTAGAAAGGGTATTTGGCTTCCAAACTATTGTTTTTGATGAAAGACAGTCTTTCCAAAGGTTTTTGTCAGTTTTGATGGCTTTCGCAAGCAGTAGGTTATGTTTCTTTTTGCTCATAAATAGCTTCTTCCTATACTGAGTAGCATACCTTTCTTTAAAAACTAAACTATTTTTAACAGTTTTAACGGAGTCTATGCAGTCATTCCAAAAAGAAATCCAAGCTTTTAGACCAGCTTTATGTGTAAGCATATCACGGAAATGCAAGTTGGCTTTATTACCATCGGCATATTCTGGAAAATAGTCTTTGAAAGATTTATCTAAATCAAATTTTCCTTCGCTCATTAATTGCATTACAGCCAAAGCCGAAGTACTTACTTTCGTAACCGATGCAAGGTCGTAGAGGTCGCTTAGACGGACAGCCTCCTTAACTCCCAGCGGGGGAGTTAAAAGAGTTTCTCCTCTGGAGGTAATGGGGCTTTTTTTCACGGCTTCGTCCATTACATCATTTTTATTATCGGCTTTGAATTTAGGATCAGTATTCGCTAAAACAGTTCTGTTTGCTGCCTCGTATGTATGAAAACCAAATGCTTTCTGATAAATTACTCGACCATCTTTGGCCACTTGCATGGTTGCTCCTGGATAGGCTTTTTCACGAAGTCCTAAATTGATTACTGAGTCGATTCTTCTATTAAATTCTACGCCATCAAGCCCAACCATTTCTGGAATTCCATAAGCTAAACGCCCAATTGATTGGGTATTTTCGCCCATGCCATATTTATAAGAATTATTTACAGAAACTGGCAGTTTTCCCAAAATCGGAATCGCTCCAAAAATTGCTTGAGCAGCAGCTTCTTCCATATAATTAGTTAGCTGATAGGCCATTACGATGGCTTTTGATTTTTCTAAATTGTCAAATTTATCAAGAGAATAAGGGTTTCCGAAAATAGTTGTAATAGCCTTATTTGTATTTATAAGAGCTTTCAATGCCTTTTTATTAGCATCGGTAACGCCATACTTGGCGGCTGGACGAATATTGTTGAGGTGCAAGTTTACTAAAATCAAATCATAGTTTTTGGTTTGTTCTAAAACCTGATTGATGCTTGAATCTGAGGCATTTGGGGGCAACAGAAAATGGTCGATAGTTGTAAAATTATCGGTCATTTTTTGAAAAGCCGTGGGCTGAAGGGCATCAATCGAAACACTGGCGATTCTTTTAGTTAAATCCTTGATAGGAAGTATTTTATCATCATTTTTAACCAAAGTAATCGTTGCCTCAGCCAACTGACGATTTAGTAAATCTGATTTTGTAGTATTGAGCTCAGTAATCAAATTTTTGATGTCAGTTGGGCGATATTTATCCAATCCAACCCATGATTTTGCCATCAGAATTTTACGCACACGGAAATCAATTTCTTCCATCGAAATCTCATTGTTAATAATTGCAGCTTTTATAGCTACAATCGCACCTCCTGCATCTTCAAAAGTTTCGAGAATATCGTTTCCTGCCAAAACTGCTCGCACATTTGCCTGTCCTTTTGAAAAATATTTTATGGCACCTTCCATATCCATTGCGTCGGTAAAAGTCAAACCCTTAAAATTGAGGTCTTTACGCAAAATATCCGTTACGATTCTTTTAGAAAAAGTAGCCGCTAGATTCTTAGTTGTATCCAGCACCGGAACGCTTAAATGAGAAGTCATAATTCCACTTAAACCATTGTCTATCAGTTTTTTGTATGGATAAAATTCTACTTCATCTAAACGCTTACGCTCATGTGGAATCAATGGCAAATCGAAGTGTGAATCTACGCCTGTATCGCCATGACCAGGAAAATGTTTGGCAGTTGTAAGCAAATGTTCGCTATTCATGCCCTGCATATAAGCGAGGGCTTTGTTGGCAACATCTTCTTGGTTTTCGCCAAACGAACGAAAATTGATAACCGGATTGTTTGGATTAATATTCACATCAACCACAGGAGCATAATTGATATGCACCCCAATTCGGCGGCATTGTTTGGCAACTTCTACACCCATATCGTAAAGTAATTTCTCGTTGCCCTGCATGGCTCCGAGCGTCATTTGGTATGGAAAACGCACCGTGCTATCCAATCGCATGGCCAAACCCCATTCCAAATCCATTCCAATTAGAAGCGGAACTTTTGATAATGCTTGTAGCTCGTTCACGATGCGTGCTTGCACAGTTGGCGGAGCGGCAAACATCACAATTCCACCGATTCTGTTATCTTTTACCCAATTTTTGAGTTTTTCTATATCGTGTGGTCGGCCCGAAGTATTGCCACGGGGCATGAGTAGTTGGCCGATTTTTTCGTCCAATGTTAGTGTCGTAAAGACTGAATCAACCCAAGGTTTATTGTAGTTTGTCAGAAAATCAGGTTCTTTCTGTGCAAAACTTGATAAGGTATTGATAAGTAATAGGATAAGGAAAAAGAGTTTTTTCATTAAAGCGTTAGGTTTGATGATAAGTGAACCATTACCCAAAGTAAATAAAAAATCATCAAAAAACCTGCGTTTAATCGAAGTGCCGAATTTATAAGATTATTTGATTTGTATTTATCAACTTTCAATTCATAGTGCCAGTAGGGTATACTAATATATTAATCACAATAACATTTTCCTGCCAAACTGCCATGCAAAAGTGACTTGGCATGAGTATTGAACTATTATATTTCCTCATAAATGTTTTAATTGTCAGAAAGGTTTAGTATTTTCACTCTGCCAATCTGTCAGACAGCCTCGTGCCTTTGATAAAACCTTGATAATCAATATTTATGAATAAGCATGGCAAAACAAGATTTTAATGCAACTGAATCCGTTAATAAAATTAGATGATAGAGACTCCTCTGCTCAAACCAGCGAAATCAATAAAATCAGTTTCAAATCAACGGCCCCAAAATATAGTGGTGAATGAATAGAGAACTTATCTCAAGACTTGTAATGGCAAGACAAGACGTTGAAAACGTTGAAATGATAGAAATTGCTTCTCCTGAAGAAGTAATGGAAAATGAAGATAATTTGCCAGCAGATTTGGCTCTTTTATCTTTGAGAAATACCGTTTTGTTTCCTGGTATCGTGATACCCGTAACGGTCACTCGCCAGAAATTTATCAAAATGGTAAAAAAAGCTTATCGATCCGACCGAACCGTTGGCGTTGTAGCACAGGTAAGAAATACACAAAACGAGCCTACTCCCGACGATTTGTTTAAAGTTGGAACGATTGCCCATATCTTAAAAATGATTGTGTTGCCCGATGGAAATGTAACGGTTATCATCCAAGGTCGTCGGCGTTTTGAGGTAGAAGAATATACTCAAACTGACCCCCATTTGATGGCAAAGGTGAAGTATATTTCTGAAAGTTTTCCGAATGTACGCAAGAAAGAAACAAAGGCACTGATTCAGAGCTTGAAAGAAGCTTCTTATAAAATTTTGAACCTCAATCCCGATATTCCACGCGATGCTCAAATGGCTATTAGTAATATTGATAGTCCGAGTTTCTTAACTCACTTTCTTTCATCCAACCTCAACATCGAAATCAGCGAAAAGCAATTGCTTCTCGAAACTTTCGATGGCGGAGAGCAAGCCCATAAGCTACTCGAACATATGATGAAGGAAATCCAAGTCTTGGAAATTAAGCGAGATATTCAGAGCAAAGCCAGTATTGATATTGACCAACAGCAAAAGGAATATTACTTGCGTCAGCAAATCAAGGTTTTGCAGGAAGAATTGGGCATGGAATCGCCCGACCAAGAAGTTGAAAAACTGCGTGCAAAAGGCTCGAAAAAGAAATGGACAAAAGATGCCAACGATCATTTTAATAAAGAATTGAACAAAATTTTACGCATGAATTCGATGTCACCCGAATACGGTGTTTCCTTGAATTATGCCGAAACAATGGTTGATTTACCGTGGAATGTATATACAAAAGACAATTTTGACCTCAAACGTGCTAAGAAAATATTAGATTCAGATCACTCTGGTCTGGAAAAAGTAAAAGAGCGTATCATCGAATATTTGGCAGTTTTGAAGCTCAGAAATGATATGAAAGCTCCAATTTTGTGTTTGTATGGCCCTCCAGGAGTTGGTAAAACCTCTCTAGGAAAATCAATTGCAAAAGCTTTGGGAAGAAACTACGTCAGAATGGCTCTTGGTGGCATGCATGACGAAGCCGAAATTCGTGGACACCGCAAAACGTATATTGGGGCAATGCCAGGAAAATTGATTACGAATTTACAAAAAGCAAAATCATCGAATCCTGTTTTTGTACTAGATGAAATTGATAAGGTAAACCGTGACCAACGTGGCGACCCTTCGTCGGCCTTACTCGAAGTGCTTGACCCTGAGCAAAATAACGCTTTCAAAGATAATTATTTGGAAGTTGATTATGATCTTTCGAAAGTACTTTTTATAGCGACAGCCAATTCGCTTGATAATGTTCAAGGGCCATTACGAGACAGAATGGAAATCATTGAGATTTCGGGCTATACCGTTGAGGAAAAGATAGAAATTGCTCGTAAACACCTCGTTCCGAAGCAATTAGAACAGCACGGAATTAAACCAAAAGATTTGAAAATCGACGATAAAGCGATTCAGAAAGTAATAGAAGGCTATACTCGTGAGTCTGGCGTGCGTCGTTTGGAGCAGCAAATTGGGGCCTTGATTCGTAAGATTGCCAAATCAATTGCGATGAATGAAGAATATCCAAAAACAGTAAAAGCCGAACACGTAGAAAAAATGCTCGGTGGCGTAATTTTCGATAGAGATTTATACGAAGGAAACGATGTACCAGGGGTGGTAACAGGCTTAGCTTGGACTTCGGTTGGTGGTGATATTCTTTTCATTGAATCAAGTCTAAGCCGTGGAAAAGGACAAATTACACTTTCGGGTCAGTTGGGCGATGTGATGAAGGAATCTGCAATTACGGCACTTTCTTACCTAAAATCTCACGCTGATAAGATTGGCATTGATTACCGAATTTTCCAAAATTACGACCTTCACGTACACGTTCCGCAAGGAGCTGTGCCAAAAGATGGCCCTTCGGCTGGTATCACGATGCTTACTTCAATGGCTTCGATGTTTACTCAACGTAAAATAAAACCAAATACGGCTATGACTGGCGAGATAACGCTTCGTGGAAAAGTATTGCCAGTTGGAGGTATCAAAGAAAAAATCTTGGCTGCCAAACGTGCAGGAATAAAAGACATCATTATGTGTTATAAAAACCGCAAAGATGTTGAAGAAGTAGGCGAAGCATACACCGTTGGATTGACTTTCCACTATGTTGATTATGTAGAAGAAGTGCTTGAAATTGCTCTTTTGCAAGAAAAGGTTGCCAATCCATTGAATTTTATTCTTCCAGAAGAAAAGAAAGAAACAGCCATAGTTGCTCCTTTGGATGTTGTGGTGGCCTAGTCAATCTCATATAAAAAAAAGAATGAAGGCTTCGCTTTAAGCGAAGCCTTCATTCCTAATAGTCGTTTGTAAAAAAAACATTTAATTCTTCTCAGCACCTTGTACTTTTGATGCTCCTTTCTGTGGAATACCAGGTTGGGTAATCTCAAAGTTTTCTTTTACTTTGGCATCAGAAACCATTTTACGCACATCGGCCAAAAGTTTCTTAGCGTCATAAATTATACCATCTTTTACAGTATATTTCACGCCTCCGACTCTCGTAACCTCATTTTTATCATTTACTTTGATAGCTCCCGTGCCGTAAAGTGTTTTGAGGTTTGCCAAAGGGTTTTCTTCTGTAATTACAAAATCGGCCAGTTTTCCAACCTCAACTGAGCCAATTTGATCGGCCATTCCGAGGGCTTCTGCACCTTTGATTGTGGCAGCACGAATAACTTCTAATGGGTGAAAACCTGCTTCACGCAATAACTCAAGTTCACGAATGTATGCAAAACCATATAATTGATAGATAAAACCAGAATCCGAACCAGTAGTTACACGGCCTCCTTTATTTTTGTATTCGTTTACGAAACGCATCCAAATTCGATAGTTTTCTTTCCACGCTACTTCTTGCTCTGTTCCCCAATTTAGCCAGTACGAACCGTGTGAAATTCTGCTTGGGCCATAAAAACGCCAAACGGCTGGAAGGGTATAATCATCGTGCCATTCGGCTCGTCGAGCCATCATTAAATCGCGATTAGCTTCGTAAATGTTGAAAGTTGGGTCAAGCGTAAAATCAATTTTCAAAAGCTCATCCATTACTTGATTCCATTTGGCTGAACCTGGCTCAGCAGATTGTTTCCAAAGTTTTCCTGCTTCTTCAAAACGATTTTGCTCGTTGCTATAATTATAATCGGCTGGATAATTCTGCAAAGTTCGTTCATCAAAAAGTGCTTCGGGTAAGCCATACCAGTGTTCCATTGAGGTCAAACCTGCTTTTGCCGTTGCCAAAACATTCATACGAGCCACTTCCAATTGAGCATGATGGCAAGCCGAACGAAGTCCAATTTTTTTGTTTTCTTCAAGAGCTGCCCTGAAAACTGCAGGTTCTGCACCAAAAAACTTGATACCGTCAGCTCCTTTGGCAGCATTTTCTCGTACCCACTGACGTGCCTCTTCGGGCGTCGTAATAGCTTTATCACTTCCCATGCCGAAAGCAGTATAGGCTTTGATACGTGGGGCTGTAATTTCGTTTTTCTCACTTCTATTTTTTTGGTCTAGAGTCCAGTCGAGACCATTTCCAGCTGAAGGGTCACGAATGGTCGTGATGCCGTGTCCGAGCCAAAGTTTGAAAACGTATTCTGCAGGCGTACCTTGTTGTTTTCCGCCAATATGGCCGTGCATATCAATGAAACCAGGCATGAGGTACATTCCTGTACAGTCGAGTTCTTTGTCGCCCTCATTGAGTTTCGGGCGACTTTTTGGGTCAATTGGTACACCAGGGTAGCCCACTTGTTTGATTTGTGCAATTTTGTTTTTTTCAATAACAATATCAATAGGCCCAATGGGAGGGGCTCCGGTGCTATTGATGAGGGTTACTCCTCTAATAATAGTACGATTGGCGTATTCGCCTTCGGCACGCCTTGGTGCTTTTTCGATTTGGGCAAAAGCCAAAGAAGCAATAAAGGGAAGAAAAACTTTAATAAAAGGAAGTGTAATTTTTTTAAACATAGTATTTGTCGGTTCGACACCGGATTAGGTTTTTAGCAAATTTAAACATCATTTTTTAGATTCATAGTTTTTGGTTATTTTTTTCAAGAACCGTCACTAAAATTTACTTTTTCTATCAATTAAGTATATTAGAAAAATACAATAAAAGTTGCATATTGGCATTTAATTTCTTTAAATTGCAATATTCTACGAAAAATAGAATTGATTAAAATCTATGGAAATTATAGGGTTTGTATTAGCTTTTGTCATTGGCATAACGCTTGGCTTGGTAGGGGCAGGTGGCTCAATACTTACGATTACTGTTTTGGTGTATATTCTTGGCATTCCACCAACAATGGCCACAACCTATTCGCTTTTTATAGTTGGAGTTACATCATTGGTTGGGTCGATTGATTATTTTCGAAAAGGATTGGTTGATTTACAGAAAGGACTCTTTTTTTCGTTTCCCGCATTCATTATGGTGTTTTTGATGCGAAAATTTGTAATGCCGCATATTCCACAGGTTGTTTATCAGTCAGCTGATTTTACGGTTTCAAAGAATCTAATGGTAATGCTCATTTTTGCGGTTTTGATGATTGGAGCTTCTTATTCAATGATAAAAAGCGACAAAAAACTAAGTGACCAAATTGGGCATAAAGTGAGTTATTGGATGATTTTTGCAGAAGGTGTTTTTGTTGGAATTTTGACAGGTTTTGTTGGTGCAGGTGGCGGTTTCATGATTATTCCTGCAATGGTTGTTTTTGCAAAATTACCAATGAAAAAGGCCGTTGGAACATCGCTTTTGATTATTACAATCAATTCTACTTTTGGTGCAATCGGTGATTTTTCTGCAGGAATAGCCCTCGACTGGTATTTTTTGACGAAATTTGCAGTACTTACAATTGCAGGAATTTTGACAGGTGGTTATTTATCAAAAAAAATCAATGGGGATCAACTAAAACCTGCTTTTGGGTGGTTTGTGTTGGTCGTAGGCTGTTGGGTGATTATCAAGGAGTTAATCTTACGATAAATTTGTAAAAAACTTCTCGAACTGAGAACAAATATGAATAAATTAGAAGCGACCGTTAGGTTAAAATGTCCACGCTGCCACGAGGGAGAAATGTTTGAAAATAAAAACTTTTTCTCTTGGCGAAAACTATCAAAAATGCACACTAATTGCTCCGTTTGTGGCTTAAAATATGAGCGTGAAACTGGTTTTTTTTACGGAGCAATGTATATCAGTTCAATTATCAACATGATGTTTTTTGTGGCAGCTACCATTGCTTATTATGCTTATTTTGATACGAGAGTTGATTGGAGAATTTACATTTGGAGTTATGTTGGTTTTACGGTATTGATAACTCCTGTACTCTATCGTCTTTCTCGCTCAATTTGGTTAGAGATTTTCAACGATTATCAACCACAAAAAAAGTAGCCATAAGCTACTTTTTCCCTTCATAAGCTATTCCAAATGTCCATCGGAAATCATTGTTTTGTCGGCCAGGCACTACAATACTTTCATAAGAGTTTTCGACTAAACTACGGAGGCTGATATTTTTTGATAGTTGATATTTCAGAATTAAATTGCCATTCCAGCGGAAGTTTTTCTCGGTAATACTTGGCTGTAAGAAAAGCGTATGCGAGAGACTCAGCTTACTATCACGGAAAGTATATTCGCCAAAAATACGCGATGAATTACGCCAAAGGTTACGGTCAGGAAATTTTTCGTTTATCACAAAGTCAGTTTTTTCGTAGAGTAAAACATTCGTGATTGATATGTAGGCATGACTCTTCTGAACTAACTTTAGTCCCACACCAGCCGCTCCAATAAAGCGGTTATTGATTTTTCGGAGATTACTTTTTTCGTAGGATGTAAAGGCTAAATAATAAAATTTACGTTCGTGCAGAATACTTGTTCGAATATCAACAAAAAGTTCTTTTTCGGCTAAAACTTTGTTTTGCTGCCCATAAATGTACGATGGACTACTCGAAAATTTGATAATTTTGCTATTATTGAAATCAAGAGCCGATGAAAATTGAATCAAAGCACGATTGACATTTCCTGAGGTGTAAGTGCCATCGGCAGCAATTCGGTAGCGAAATTTGGCTGGTGTATTGTCTTTTTCTTCTTCTTCATCTTCGCCACCTTCTTCCTCTTCCTCCTCACCTTCGGAGGTGGAGTCTGCGGGCATGTTAGTATCAGGTTTGAGGTGTTGAAGGGTATCCGAGGGAGCATCTTGAGCTATGGTTCTTAGAAAAAAAAAGCATAGCAGTAAAGTAAGTATTGATAATCTCATAATTTTTTTTTAGTGTTTAAATGTATAAATAACCATTGATATTTTTAAAAGGCTGTTTAAAAGGCAATGTATTATATTTGAACAAAATTTGCATTGCTTTGTTAGAAATATAGTATGTGAAAAAAGAATTACACAACAAAATACGCTTGACTATGAATTTTGCTAAATATCTTTCAGTAATCGCTATAAGTATGTTGAAGTTTGCGGGTGGGCCTTTGACTGGTTTGGCCATCAAATTGTCTTGGATTGAAACAGCTATTTGTTCTGTTGTAGGGATGATGATTACGGTTTTTCTAATCGTTTTTTCGGGCGATTTTATTAGAAATAGATTTTACAAAGATAAGCCAAAAAAGTTTACAAAAATGACTCGCTATGGTGTTAAAATTCGACAAAAATTTGGTCTAACTGGCATTGCTTTTCTTACGCCACTTTTGTTTACGCCACCGGTTGGAACGGCTTTGAGTATGGCTTTTCGCTTTGATAAAAAAGCAATACTTTTACAAATGTTCATTAGTGCAGCCGCATGGGCGATTGTCCAAACTTTGTTTTTTTTCTATGTGAAAGACTTGATATTCAGTTAAATAGATTTTATATAGGAAGATCCAATTTGTACGTTCCTATGTAAACTTAATTGATTTTACTGACTTTGATGGTCTTTATTACTTCAGTACCTCGGCTAATTTCCAAAATATAATTTCCTGTTGGTATCTCAGTATGGCCTAAATCAAGATAGGCTGTTTTTTCTACAATATTGATGTGTTCTTTTTTAATGTTTTGCTTCTTGCCATTAACGGTATAATATGCAAAAGTAAGTTTTTCTGCATCTTCGGTTTCTGGAATTTTAATGTTACAGATTTGTTGGAATGGAATCGGATAAGCATTCCAATCGTCAATGTTATTTGCAGAAGAATTGGTTGATGCTTTAACAAAAAATTGAATTAATTTAGAAGAAATCACCGAATCTTGCTTGTAGGCTTTGGCACTAAGCGAGTAAGTGCCAACAGGAAACTTCATGCCTCGACCTTCACCAAAAATGTTGTAAGGCAATTTATCAGAGCCACGTTTGAATTTATAAGGGCCATTTAGTTCAAAAACCATATTCACAGAATCAAGATTACAGCGAGCAAGTATATTGACCAAGTCGGGAAGGGCATCTAAATACAGTGTACGCTTGTTGAAAACAGGCCCCCAAGGCTCAATAGGTACATCGAAATAATCTCCTTTGATGAGTTCAAAATCAATAATTGGCGGAATAATATCCACAAAAATAGCTGATTCTAGCATTCCACCTACATTATCATAAACCTTGACCTTTATTTTATATTTTCCTAAATAAGGAGCTTTTCCGTAAAAATTTAACTCAAAACGATTAAATTCTATCCATTTTGGAGCCTCAATCACTTCAATGTAAGCAATAAAACCATCGGTATCATAATATAAATTTTCAGGAATACGAAACTGAAAATTCTGATTTACAACAACCTCTTTGGTGTATTGACTGATGTTTTCTCGTGGAAGTTGATTTGGAAGATTACTCGGTGGCAGTACGATGGGTGGCGGCGAAACTATCTGATTTATCTCAACAATATCTGGTAGTGGATTTTCAATTTTTTTGTTTTCAATGATTAAATCCTCTTCCAAAATTACTTTTACCTTTTTTCTGCCATTATCTGACCTTGTTTTCCAATCATTGACGACTAATTCTCGGCTGTCAGTGAGTTGGGAAAGACGATATTTTACTGAATCAGTAAATATTATTTGAGTATTTACTGTATTGATACTTTTGATTGCCTCTTGAAAAGCAGGTAGTATTTTGTCATATTCGGCTTGATTATCATACTCAACTCCTAACATTATAAACTCACAATTATAGCTGACTGCACGTTTTACGTAGTTTTTGAGGTCTTCTGAAGTTGGAAGATCAAAAAAGGCTACTTCTGTGTAGGCTTTTTGGTTTGGTTTTATATTGCTAAAAAGGAGGTCTCCTTGCAAGCCCTCGGTCGATGTCTTAATAATATCGGCATTCTCAGATAAATCTTTAAAGCCAAAAGTATTGCGGAGTAAAGTAAGGTTATCGGCTATTCCTCCATACTCACAAGCCACTTTGTAGGAGGGTTCAACGGTCTTAATGGTTTTGATGAGTTGGTCGTAATAGTTTTTTATCATTTGGTGACGAAAAATATACCAATCTTTTCCACGACGACCTCTGAATGAATCATTGAAATTCCACCAATTTACATAAGGCTCTACTTCCAGAAAACTCTTGTAATTTGTTCCCCAGTAAGTATTTAGTGTGCGTATGGTTGTATATTTTTCCCTGGCCCAATCTTTAAACTTAATCATTGACCACTTCGAGTGGTCGAAAACAGCAATATATTCTTTTTCAGGCCATTGCTGATTCTGAAAAGTAAATCCTAACTCTTGTTGTGGGGTGTTAACTACTGTAACAAAAATTATTTTACCGTCTTTTTGATAGTTTTTATAACGCTCACACACTTCTTTTACAAATTCTTTGGCTTTATCAATCGAAGGCTGATGGGCAAAGCTAAAGTGATTATTGTCATAATAATTGGTAAGAACTTTTCCACGAAAATCCTTGACGGCCTCCTCTTCGTCCCAAAATCCCTTTGTAAGGCCATAGTTTCGTCCAAGATGTATGCGAATCACTACTTTTATCCCTAATTTATTGATAGCATGATTCATCTGATTATCAAGCTGCACCCAATTGGGTTTGGAGTTTGGCAGTGGATAAACCCTATCCCACCAGACTGTTAGCATCGCTGAATTGCAACCAACACCAACCAACTTATTCATCACAGAAAGGGCATGGTTGGGGTCGTCACTCAGATTTCCAATTCCTTGACAGACGTATTTTTGAGCATGCATTTGATTAGGCCAAATAACTATACTAAAAAAAAGGACAAAGAATAATCGTAAATGCTTCATAGGGTCTTTATTTTAAATCGTAAAATTCCTCTAAAATTTCAATTTTCTTGTTAAAACCAGCTTTTCTTCTCAGAATTTCATTAAATTTTACGCTTTGTATGGTTTTATTTTCTACTAAACCTGTTTCAAAAAACTGCTTTACTGCCGCAACATCATCCATTTTTGCATTTACAATCATACCTTTATTTAGCAAAATTGGTATAGTTCGATAAATCGTTCTTTCGCCCTTGTTTGTGGTAATTTCCATATTTAGGTGCGGCGGCTGGAACAACAAATTTAGTAATTTACCGAACCAGTTGTATGTGGTTTTTACTTTAATTATGGCAAGTAGCTTTTTGGAAGAATCTGTTTTAATCAACGAATTTAAAACAAATGGTTTACCCATTTCCCAAATGGTACTTTGCTGTTTTACTAATTTTAAGGTTTTGGTTTGGTCGTTCTTCTTTAATAATAAACGATTTGGCCAAGTCTTAATTGGTTCATATCGCTGCAAAAGAGCTAATAATGTCAGGGTTTCTTCACTAAAAGCATATTTATTATCGGTACTTTCTATGCTATATACTACAAAATCGGGAGCGGAAGCTGATAGGTATTTTTCTTGGTTTTTTCTGTCTAAAAATTCATTATATGCCTGATAAGATTGAATAATTGGACGAGGATTATAGTTGAGTTTGTTGAGGTATATTTCCGAGGTTTCGTTGGGTACTAAATCAACGGTTTTATCGTCAATTATATTTAAGACCTCCTTAGGGTAAGTAAAATTGTAGTGAGGAGTGTTTTTTTTGGAAATATCTTTAAAATATTGAGGTAGAATGAAGCTTTTTGTTCGTAAATTATCAATTATAGAAATTGATAATTGTCCATAAATTGACTGATAAAAAACGAGATAACTTAGCAAATTGAGCGAAACTAAGCACCAACCGCCTACTTTAAGCCATTTGTCAGTAGTAAAAATACATAAAAGTAAAAAAGGCAAACTCGCACTACGAACAAACGACATCAAGTGTCCGTCGTCGGCTCGTACAAAAGCATATTTTAGAAGCACAAACGAGCAAACGCCCACACAACCCAGCACAAATAAAGAGTCAAGCGTAGGTATAGAAAAATCTTTTTTTAGCAATTTTTGTAAGATAAACGCCACAAAAACCAATATAAATAAGACAAAAATACTATAAGAGGCTGCAACCGCTCGAAGTCTATTTGCAGGAAAAAAAGACTGTGATTCATTATATCCCTTAATGATTTCAATACTGGAAAAAACGTAAGCTATGAGGTCTGTTTTTAATAAAAAAGCCAATAAAATCAAAAAAAACATACTTCCGAAGAAATATAATAGTAAGTTTTGTAGCGATAATCGTTTCGAGAAAAAGGCATAACACAATAAAATAAAGACAAATCCTAGAGCAATAACGCCATAATTTGCTTTGATGTAAAAATTGATTACACCCATCAAAATTGCATGGATGAGCAACCAGTGATTTTGCTTTTTCAGAAATAATAACCCTGAAAAAATACTAACATAGAAAAGCAAAAAACTCTGCCATTCACCATAGATAGAAGAGATAAGCAAGAAAAATACAAAATGTATGAATAACTGGTATAATTTGAGGGGTTTTGGTAGTAGATAATAAAGTAAAAAGCCTACATTTCCAAAGCAAAAAAGATCAAAAAGGAAAAACTGAAAATTGCTCGTTTCGATAGAAATTCTTTGTGTGAGTCGGCCAAGTGGGCCATACGTATAAATTATATCTTTCCCGAAAATCAAACCTTTCTGATAGGCCATTTCTAAAGCTATTCGCCAAGAATTATCAATGCCCGCACTTGGTATGTTAGATATCTGATAATAAGGAAAAAGCAAAACTATCAGCAAAATTAAATAGCTTAGAACTATCCATGAACCATTGATTGGCCAATTTAAAAATCGTTTCATAAGGTTGTCTTAAAACTTTTATTTACCAAACTTCTTGTTGCCAGCTCCCTTTTTAATTATTGCTGATAACCAACTTTGCGGGTGCTTACGCTTATATCGGTCTTGAAATATTTCACAGAAGCATCTAAAGTTGAAATGAGACCTATTTGGTAGGTGTCAGCAGGAATTTCAGCATGAGTAATCATTCCAAAGAAATCATTGCTTAAATATTGCTTACTTGAAAGTATTTGCCTCAACGAATTTCGGGTGTGAAAGAGCGGTAAAAAATAAAATTTATTATCAATTGTTTTTAAACTTAAATAATAACCTTTCTCTTTATTTACTTTTTGTGTGTCAATATCCTTAAAATATAAGATAAAGCCCTGCTTTGTCTCTTCGGTCTTAAGATTTATCCTTTCTGAGCTAATAATAGTGTTTTTTATATCGAAAATAGGTTGTTCGAAATTGTAAGTACCCTCTTTCTGATAAAAATTAATGGTTTGGTCAAAATATAAACGATAAAAAGAACCATTTAAAGTTGAGCCATTGTGAACCATATTAACCGACGATAAAAGCCTTTTTTGGTAGCCTTGCAGCATATTTGGGAACGAAATATAGTATGAATACACAAAGTAAAATATGCCAAAAATAGTAGAAAGCACTACAATACGATTGAAATACCTTGGTAATTGTTTGATTATCAATAAGTAAATACATATCAGTAATAATTGTGGATAGAGTCGGTATCGGTCAGGGAAATCTGAACTTACTATATCTCTAAAGAGGGCAACGGCAAATAGAGTTCCGAGACAAAATAAAGCAATAAGTATAATATTCAACTCAAAAACATTTTTTTTTGCATTAAACACATACGATAGTGCTGCTCCACTAATAATTAGTACCACACCAAATCCAATCAGTTTAATTATAAAATTGAGTGAACTTGTTTTTAGAAAACCGCCAACCAAAACACTAAAACTTGATATGGTTGTCATTATTGAATTTGGGGTTTTGTATTGGCTTCCCGACAAAAAGACAAACTTCATTATTAATAATGTAGCCACGACAATGATTAATTCTTGCCAGCGTCGTTGATAAAAAAGCCCTAAACCGGCAACCGCGAAAGCTAAAATTCCGTTACCGTTGCATAACAAGGCACATCCCAATAAAAATAGACCCAAATAAAATTTAGTTTTGTTCGGTGTGATGCTGAAAATCAAGAAAATAGCCCAAAATAGAAAGACAACGACATCATTGTTTTCAAATGCACACATTGCCCAAAGGCTATTTTCATAAATGTGTGCTGAAAGTAAAATATAAGGTATTGGTAATATGACCCAAATAGAAATTTTGTGTTGTTTAAGTAAACTGAAGAAGAAAATAAAAATAGAGCAGAAGATAAGATTACCAACAAAAATTAGGTTTTTAAAATTAATACTTTTTAAAAGCCAAAGGTGTAAGCCAAAAAATATTTTAGAAATAATAATTGAATGTTCGTTACAAGGTGCAATCAAGATTTTTAATTGTTCATTTAAGTCGGTTTTTAAGCCAATATCGTAGAGATTTCGCAAAATACCGTGTTCATCTTCGAAGGGTACATTCAAAGCATACGAACATAGTATGTGTAAAAAAGAAATAAAAGGAATCGAAAAAATGAAATAGAAAATTATTTTCGATAAGCGTTTTTGATCCTGCATTAGATTTTTTTGCCCCGATTGTCAAAAAATTGTGAAATAATGATGTAGCACCACTTTTTATAATGGTCGTGCCACACTTGTACATTTTCTATTTTTTCATGTAATCTCCTCGTGAGAAGAATTTCTCTACGAAACAATACACCAAAATAAAGAAATATCGGCTACCCATTTCTTTGATTTTGAGTTTAGATTCTCCGAATTTTCTGTTTGTCCAGCTATTTGGCACGACGCTGAAAGAATATCCACGAACAATGGTTTTTAGTGGAAGCTCAACCGTCAAATTAAAGTGTGGGGAAAGGAAAGGTTTCAAGCCTTCCATTGTTTCACGTTTATATAATTTAAAGGCATTGGTAGTATCATTGTATTTGATACCAATTACTATTTTTATAATGAAATTCGCTACACGATTAATGATTTTTTTTACGGCTGGGTAGTCAATGACTTTACCGCCTTTTATCCAACGGCTACCAAAAACTGCATCAACGTTTTCGGCGAGCATTGTTTTGTAGTATTTTACCAAATCCTCTGGGTCGTCCGACATATCAGCCATGAAAACCGCTACGCAATCGCCCGAAAAACGCTCTAGACCGTAGCGAACAGCATACCCAAAGCCATTTGGTCCTTTGTTTGTTTCAAAAACCAGAGTTGGCATTTCTTTCTGTAATTCCTGCAAAACTCCCAAAGTATTATCCTTTGAGTTATCATTTGTGACCCAAATCTCGTGCGGAATATCGTATTTCTTTAAAGTATTGTACAAACTTCTGAGGGTTTCGGAGATACTTTCTTCTTCGTTATAGGCGGGGATTACAACGCTTAGTTTCATTGATTGAGGTTTTCAAAAATTAACAAATTCAAACTTTTAATACTAAAATACGATTTTAATACTTTAATAAAGTGTAGTTGTAAGAGCCAGAGGCTCGGCACATTTTGTAGTCCCGAAATTTATTTCGGAGAACATGGATAAAAAGCTGAACAAAGTTCCGTAGGAACGACATTTTAAAATGTGTCGTTCCTACGGAACTCAAAGTTATTTCTCATTTATCATCCCCGAAATAAATTTCAGGGTTACAAAGTTTGTCAAGCCTACGGCTTTAATTAAAGTGGTAAAGTATTAAACTTAACCAACAATGGTATACGAAAATTCAGATGTTTAATTACCTCATTATCAGTACCTTGCACCTTTTCATCTTTAGAACTTTTTAGTATAAATAGTGAAGGTAATAAAGGACAAAAATACATAAAATCTCCAATACCTTGCTTATTATTGAGGTTTTAAAATAAATAAGCCCTAAAACTTTAATAGTTCTAAGGCTTATCAATACAAAATATTGCATAGCTACACACGCTTGCTGATGTTATCATACATCTGTGTAAGTGTAGTTTTTAAGTCATATTTCCAAGTCCATTCCGGGTAGTGATTCTTGAACTTCGTAAGGTCAGAAATATACCAAATATGGTCGCCACTACGATTATCATCGGCATAGCTAAAACTCATTTTATTGCCTGTGATTTCTTCACAAATCGCAATTCCTTCCTGCATTGAGCAGTTCGAGAAACGTCCACCGCCAGCATTATAAACTTCGCCCGCACGAGGGTTTTGGTAAAAATGCCAAAACATATTAACTAAGTCCCAGCTATGAATATTATCACGTACTTGTTTTCCTTTGTAACCAAAAATCGTGTAATGATTTCCAGTAATGGCACATTTCATTAAATAAGCCAAGAAACCGTGCAATTGAGCTCCCGAGTGATTTGGGCCAGTCAAGCATCCACCACGGAAAACTGCGGTTTTCATGCCAAAATATCTACCATATTCTTGAACCATTACATCAGCCGCGACTTTGGATGCACCAAAAACTGAGTGCTTCGAGTGGTCGATTGACATTAATTCGTCGATACCATTTACAAAATATGGATGATTTTGGTCGATTTCCCAACGAGTTTCCAACTCTACTAATGGCAAGAAGTTTGGCGTATCGCCATAAACTTTATTGGTCGAAGTAAAAATAAATACAGCCTCTGGGCAATATTTACGAGTTGATTCGAGCATTACGAGTGTACCATTGGCATTTACCGTAAAGTCAGTAAAGGGTTCACGAGCAGCCCAATCGTGGCTTGGTTGTGCGGCCGTATGTACAACGAGTTTAATGTCAGCACCGTATTCTTCAAAAATTTTACTAATTTCTTCTTCCGAACGAATATCGGCTTTGTAATGGCGATAATTACTGTATTTTTCCTCTAAACCTTTACGATTCCAATCGGTAGAAGCCTCCGCTCCAAAAAAATACGAACGAAGGTTATTGTCGATGCCAATTACCAAATCAAATTTTTCTGCAAAAAAGGCGACTGATTCACTACCAATCAAACCTGCCGAACCTGTTACGAGTGCTATGTTCATTTATTGATGTTTCTTTTTAATGACATTTAGGCGTTATTGAAATATTAAAAAAATAAAAAAAGGCATATTACAGAATATGTAGCTCGCAAATGTCAAAATAAACTGCTTACCGCCAATTATTATTCAAATTAAATATTGATAATTATGCCCCCTCATTAGATTTTCCTGCTCCAAACATTTTTTCTTGAATTGCCTTCGTGCGTTTTTCAAGCTCAGGATTAGCCGTATATTTATTTTTTAATTGACGTGCAGCTGAATCTGGACTTACACCATAAACCCACTCATCACCTTGTCGAACGTCTTTTTGTTCGATACGATTGTTTTTTTGATAATCACATGAAGTCAACGAAACCGCTGCTACTGCAAATAATAAAACACTAAACTTTTTCATGTCTGAATGTTGTCGTTAAATTTGCACAAATTTAAGTTTGGTAATTCAATTCGCCAAGAAAAATTGTACTTTTTAAATGAACAAGGTTATTTTGTTATCGTAGAAATTGATTTTTAATCGTTTTTTTGATAATAGATAACTTATAATTGATAATTGAAATGATTTACGATGTAACTGTAATTGGTGGAGGAATAGTTGGCTTGGCAACTGCCTTACGCATAAAAGAACAAAAACCAAGTTTGAAATTACTTATCATCGAAAAAGAAGATGTAGTGGCCAAACACCAAACAGGGCATAACAGTGGTGTGATTCATTCAGGACTTTATTACAAACCTGGTAGTTTGAAAGCTACAAATTGTATCAAAGGCTATGATATGCTACTTGATTTTTGTCAAAAGGAAGAGATAAAATACGATCTCTGCGGAAAAATCGTAGTGGCAACCCAACCCGAACAAATTTCGATTCTTGACGGACTTTTTGAGCGTGGTAATCAAAATGGCCTGAATGGCTTCAAGATATTGAATGCCGAACAAATCAAAGAATATGAACCACATGTAAAAGGTTTGAAAGGTTTTTTTGTGCCGCAAACTGGTATCATTGAATATACGGATGTTTGTAAAAAATACTTAGCAAAAACCCAAATACTAGGCGGTGAAATTGCTTTCAACGAAAAAGTGGAAGGGATTTCCATAAAAAATGGGATTTCGGTCATAAAAACTTCAAAGAGTACATACGAAACAAAATTGGTTGTAAACTGTGCTGGGCTTTACTCTGATAAAGTTGGACAAATGACCGATGAACGTGCCAATAACCTTAGAATTACGCCATTTAGAGGTGAATATTTTGAAATAAAGCCTGAAAAACAATACCTTGTAAAGAACCTTATTTATCCAGTTCCAGACCCTAACTTCCCTTTCTTAGGTGTGCATTTTACTCGTATGATTCATGGTGGCGTAGAGGCAGGGCCAAATGCCGTTTTGGCATTTAGAAGAGAAGGGTACAAGAAATTGGATATTCATTTTGGCGAACTATTTGAAACGCTAGCTTGGCCAGGGTTTAGAAAAGTGGCGGCTAAATATTGGCAAACTGGTTTGGGAGAAATGTATCGTTCGTTTTCGAAAGCAGCATTTACCAAAGCTTTGCAAGAATTGATTCCCGAAATTCAGTCAGATGACCTCGTGGCGGGTGCAGCGGGCGTAAGAGCTCAAGCCTGTGACCGTGATGGCGGATTATTAGATGATTTTGCGATTTTCGAGAATCAGCAAGCTATCAATGTTTGTAATGCACCATCGCCAGCGGCCACTTCTTCGCTCTCGATTGGACAAACCGTAAGTGAATTGGTTTTGAAGAGATTTTGAGTAATTAAAGGTTTATATTTGGGTCACAGCGTTACTCTGAGTTTACATAATGTTTCACGAAGTAGTTAAAAAAACTTTCTGAAACACTGTGCAAAATTTAGGTTTACTAAGTGACCTTTTTTTGTAAATTACAGAAAATTCAACCTCCTCTAAAAATATGAAAATCTACGATGCCATTGTCATTGGAGCTGGCTATGCAGGCCTGACTGCTACTCGTGAGCTCCTCAGAGCCGAAAAAGATGTTTTACTGCTCGAAGCTCGTGATAGGGTCGGGGGGCGAGTTTATACGAAATATTATGACGATGGCACATATTTAGATTTAGGAGCAGCTTGGGTTGGGCCTACACAAGACAAAATCTATGCTTTGGCAAAAGAATTTGGTGTGGAGACTTTCCCGACTTACGACGAAGGAAAAAGTACCTTACTTTTTAATGGTAAAGTAAAACGCTATGAAGGTCTGATTCCTCCGTTGCCAATTGGTTCGTTGTTAAGTTTAGATTTTGCCATCAAGCAAATGAATAAACTCTCAAAAACCATTGATTTAGAAAAACCGTGGGAGTCGCCCAATGCTGAATACCATGATTCAATGACGCTGGCTACTTGGATGGACAAGCAGATGAGTTTCAAGACAGCCAAAATTATGTTTAAACTCGCAGCCGAAGCAATTTGGGCAGCCGACCCCAATGAGGTTTCGATGCTTCATGCACTTTTCTACACAAAATCAGGGCGAGATCTAGATACCTTGATGAATGTAAAAAATGGGGCTCAAGAAGAACGCATTTTGGGCGGGGCATCGCAGCCTGCTTTGCGTTTGGCAGAGACTTTTAAAGACAAAATCAGATTCAATTCGGTAGTAAGGAGTATTTCGCAGGAAAACGATATTGTTACGGTAAAAGGCGATAATTTTGAGTTTTTGGCAAACAAGGTTGTAGTGGCACTTCCGCCAACCTTGGCTGGTCGAATCAATTATTTTCCGTTTTTGCCTGCCAATCGTGAGCAGCTTACACAACGAATGCCAATGGGAACGGTCTGGAAAACGTATGCGATTTATGACAAACCTTTTTGGCGAGAAGCGGGCTTAAATGGCTTATCGGCTACTAATGAGGGTTTTACGACGGTAACTTTCGATAATTCTCCTAAAGATGGAAGCAAAGGAATAATGATGGGTTTTGTATTAGGCAATCAAGCAAAAGTATTTGCAAATCTATCGGAAGAAGAACGAAAAGCGTCGATTTTAGATTCTTTTGTTAAATTTTACGGTGAAAAAGCACGAAATCTGATTGCTTACATCGACCATAGTTGGGCAGCTGAGGAATTTACTCGCGGCTGTTATGCAGGCCTAATGCCTACTGGAGTGTGGACATCACTAGGAAAATCACTTCGTGAACCAGTTGGAAATATTCACTGGGCAGGCACAGAAACCTCCGATGTGTGGAATGGCTATATCGACGGAGCGATTCGCTCGGGTGAAAGAGTTGCGAAGGAGATATTGGGTTAAAAAAAGAGCCGTAAAATATTTTTGTCTTACGGCTCTTTATATTTTCATGGCTTCAAAACTAAAACTTTTTCCGAAACGTCCACAATTTTTGATTTCGTGAAATACACTGGAAAATAACCTCCAGTTCCCCACAAATTAAATAAATCTCCGTAATGATCTGAGCGTGGGTCGCCTGATTGACCAGGGTTATTGATGCCCAAAGTTCTATCCCAATTTTCGGTATCAACAATTATTTTGAAAGAAGCTCCGTGCGTTTGGTTGAGGTTATTGCTTGAATTATTAACAGTTTCGCCATAACCACCACGAGGAATTGGCCCAAGGTTAATTTTTGCTTTCAAAGCGGGGTCTGTTACCCAATCCGAGAGGGCGTGTGTGAGCTTTATGTGTTTATTTTTCGCTTGGCCGTATTGCCATTCGCTTTCATCTTTTCCTAATCTTGTGGTAACATTTTCAACCGCTTGCTTGAAACAGGAAATTAATAACGAATCTCGACTTGCCAATGGATTTGCCCCCAAAAATGGCGGAGGAGTTACGAGCCAATCGGTTAAGCGTTTGGTTGGAATTGTTTTCATGTATTTTTGGGCTTTTTCGGGAACTGCCAGTTTATGAATAGCCTTTTGCAATAAACTTTCCCATTCAACATAAACCGTGGCGTTGGTTGATGCTGGACTTAGCTCAAAAGTATCCCAGTTTTCCAGTTTTGATTTTAGACTGCGGTATTGTATATCAATTGGTAGTCTTTTTAGCATCGGAACTAACACGCGAGCTGTGAGCGAAACATAGTCGCTTTGCAGCAAGGCAAATTCTGCTAAAGTGTGCTTTTTGCCAGATTTCAATACCTCTTCGATTCTATTGGCTCTTACAGGATGAGCCCATCGCCAACCGATAGCATTTCGATTTGGGAAATTATTTGGGGTCAGATTATTATTAGCAGTGGCAACAAAGCCTTCGATTGGGTCAAATTTATTGGGTAAAAGTTCGATCGGCAAATAACCACCCCATTCATAGCGGCCATCGCCCGGAACAGGAACTAAGCCCGACCAATTTTTACGAATTGGCGAGATACCCACCGCTTGCCAGCCGATATGTCCTTTTTTGTCTGCCCAAATCATATTTTCGCCTGGAATACGACTAAACGTACAAGCTTTGCGAAATTCTTCCCAGCTTTTCGCTTGATTCATGCGTAAACTGGCTAAATAAGGAGCACAACCAACTTCTTGCCAACCAGCCCGAACGGCATACAAATGATTGTTTTTGGTGTCTTCAAAAACAACAGGCCCGTGTCGGGTATATTTTAGCTGAACTATTTTTGGGGCTTGCCCTTTTACTTTAATCGTATCCGATATTACTTTTATGGTTTCCCAAAGACCTTTGTATTTATACTGATTGGGATTTTTAGGGTTGGTTTCATAAACGTACAAGTCTTCATTATCGGTTTCAAAAATGGTCAAACCCCAAGCACCGTAATCGTTATGACCAATGGAAACTCCAGGTAAAGTTGGTTCGCCTCCACCAATTACATTCCAATTGGGAGCGTTTAAATGCACCCAATAACGCAACGAAGGAGTAGATTGAGCTCGATGTGGGTCATTTGCCAGCATTGGGTAGCCGCTTTCGCTAAGTTTGCCCGAAACTATCCAGTTATTTGAGCCAACATTGTCTTTTTCGTCTTTGTACCAGTCTTGAAAATCATCAAGCAAACCGACTTTGTTATCAGGTTTGGGAAATTTTAATGGAGCCCTAAATGCTTCATAATATTCTAAAATATGCTCAAAAAGCATATCATTATCAAGAATTTTGTCGAGTTCAAGGTTGGGTTCGTTATCTGAGTTTTTTGGATGAAACCACGATAATTCTCGCATTTTATCAGCCCCTAAAATTTTTACGAGTCGGGCATTATTGATTTCATCTTCAATATTGCTCAAAAGCCCTTGATGTCTGCTAATAACCACTTCGGGTGTCCAAAAATCGGGTAGAGTATTGAGTAGCTTAAATTCAAAAGGTAGGTCTTCGGGTTTTTGTCTTGCTTCGGCAATGTAGGCATTTATTCCTGCCACAAAAGCCTCAATGATTAGCTTGCTTCGTGGATGATAATGCTGCAGCTCAGCGGTTAGATTTCCCCTAAACTTAAATAATCTTGTGCCAATATCACGCTTTAGTTCACGCTCGCCCAGAAGTTCGGCCATTGTGCCTGTGGCTTGTCTTCGCCACATTTCGAGTTGAAAAAGTCGGTCTGAAGCAGCCACGTAGCCTTGTGTTACAAACAAATCATGCTCATTTTGGGCATAAATATGCGAAATTCCCCACTTATCTTTATAAATCTCAACGGGTTGTTGCAGGATTTTGATATTTATCGTTTGGGCAAAGGAAGAAATGCTTATGATGAAAATAAGCAGGGTTTTGATTAAGTTTTTCATGTTTTAGGTTTAGTTTGAATCAGTCAAATATAATGAGATTTTGTGAAATTTATATGCTAAACTTTTGGCTGTTTTTAACCTATTTAAACATTTAGCACCTATGACCAATTTTTAGATTATGTAAAAATTGGCGATGGGATAGTTTAATTGTGTATTTTTAGCGACAACATCACGCCAAATTCTTATAGTATCTCATATAATTTTTTTTAATGGATAATTCTAATTTTTTGGGAAATCTTCGGTGGAAGCACATAGTTAGGCATGTGATGGACACATCACTGAATATGCCAAAAAGTGCGGACGAGAGTGGCTTTATGATTAACTACCTTTAGAATTTAATGCCTTTGGTGAATAACATAAAAGAGTTGATTTTGAAAGAATTAAAATTAGCTGAATCCTAACGAAACGCCGTCAAATTTGATGGTCATGTTATTACCCGAGTTTCATAGCAATAGGGGAGTTTATTCCAGCAAAAACATCCTTCTTTTGTACATGTGTAGAGAGCAGTCATCAATTCAAACGCAGCCCCAAAACCAATCCCCACATTAGTACAAAACTAATCAGTAGTGAGATATTGACCAGCGTACCCGGAATACGTGTATCATAATTTAGTTCGTCGGCGAAAGGCAAAATTGTCATGCCTGACGGAAGCATTACGCATATAATCAAAACGGCATACAATAGTGTATCGTGCGAAAAACTAAAGTAGATGCCCAACACAAATAATATTCCTACGGCATAACGAATAAGCAACACCTTTGAGATTGCTATCACTTGTTTTTTATTTAGCTTAAAGCTTAAATAAATTCCCATTAAAAGCAATACCAATGCCTTATTGGCTTGTGCCAAAGTACCCAAAAAATCAAAAAACAAAGTGGGCATTTCTACATTAGAAACATTGATTATCAATCCAATAAATAAACCTAAAACGGGAGGTAAACTAAAAATCTTCTTGATTAAAGTGCCGAAGGCAGGTAAACCTTTATGATTAGAAGAAAAATAACTTCCAATTGGATAAACCACGCCAAAAGTCATAATTGTATTGCCAATATCAAACATCACTGCATAAACCATTGCTTCTTTTCCGAAAAGCCCCTCAATGAGCGGAAAACCAAAAAGACCAACATTTAGCCCTCCGGCCCCCATTGTCAATACGCCACGCAGATCATTCGGATATTTAGCAAACCAAATCCATGCAATGGTAATCATGATTGAGCAAAAAACAATACAAAATAGCGGAAGCAGTAGGAGTGAAGAGTCGAGTTTTATACGTGCCGTTGAGAAAATCATCAAAGCGGGAAAAGTAGTGTGCATCAAAAACTTCGAGATGGTTTTACCCTCTTTTTCAGAAATGAAATTATATTTTTTTATAAAGAATCCTAATCCAATAATTGATAAGGTAAGTATAAAAACACTGTTAGTTTGACTCATTATGCTAAATTCTGCTATATTTTATGCAAAATTAAGCAAACATTAAGAAAGAGTGACAAATATCAAGTAAATAAATAGTTTTGAAAGATACAAAATAGCCGAAATTGAATTTTGTAAGCCTGAATGAATATCGTAAATTAGGGTCTTTAAACAAATATTCAATCTTAAGAATCAATTTTAATCATGAAAAAACTATCATTGTTGTTATGTTTGTTGTTGTCGGTCAATTTGGCCTTTTCGCAGAAAAAAGAAAAAGGTTGGGTTTCTCTTTTTGATGGTAAATCATTTGACGGCTGGAAAATAAACGAAGACCACCCAACCACATTTTCTATCGAAGACGGAACAATTAAAGTAGCAGGCGAACGAGCCCACCTATTCTACGAAGGCAAAGTTGGTAACCACGATTTTAAGAATTTTGAGTTTAAATTGAAAGCCAAAACGTTACCTGGCTCAAACTCTGGTATTTTTATTCATACAGCCTATCAAGCAAAAGGCTGGCCCGAAAAAGGCTACGAAGTGCAAGTAAACCAAACGCACACCGACTGGCGTAAAACGGGAAGTTTGTATGGCATTAATGATGTGAAAGAAAATTTTGCGAAAGATAATGAGTGGTACGAATACCATATCATTGTGCAAGACAAGCACATCATCATAAAAATTGATGATAAAGTAGCGGTTGATTATACCGAGCCGGACACCCTCCCCGAAAACCGTGGACTAAAAAGATTGAGTTCTGGTACGGTAGCCCTACAAGGCCACGACCCTAAAAGCATTGCCTATTTTAAAGATATTAAGGTTAAGATTTTGAAGTAGGATGGATTCTGTATTTTTATAAAAAATTCGAGATTATTGAAAAGTTTAAGTTGCTTATAGTCAATTATATACGATAGAAATACTAGTCGTTTGGAGTTAAAAATAAGTAGAATATAAAGTATCCTTTAACAATTCAGAAACGTATCGTGACAAAATATGGCCCTGTTTGAGGAAGTGTTTTGTTATTCGTAATAGAATGATTTTTGGTTGTCTCATGCGTTAAGTTTGATTGTGTAAGTGGAACCTAACGCATGAAGCAACTATAAAAATAAGCTTATATGATGCCATTGTAAAAATGGCTTTTATCCACTATTACTTTAAAATTACCAGATTTTCACATTTTAATGGTTAACGCTATTAAAACTAGCGGGGGTTATTTGCCATCTGAAATGGAAAGGCCTTCATGTGTGACTTCAATTCTCTCAATAATACTTTTATCATTAGACAGAACCGACTTTGTAATAAAAGCATTTGTTAATTTCCAAATCATCGTAGGTTCTCCATTTTCGTCCATCAATTTTATTATTATGGTTTCGCGATTAATAGCATTTGCCTTTGCTCTGGCAAGCAACGCTGTAAAATCATTGTTAGCAATACATTTCTTTAAAGTAACATTTCCATATTTTTTTATACCAGGCATTTTTACTGTTGAATATACTTTACTGTTTCCCTCTCGATATTCAATAGGCTGAGTTTCTGCACTAAGGCCACTAACCTCTTCGAATGGATATTCATAACCTCCTATAATTACTAAAAAATGGAATTTTGGGTCTGTCCAAGTATTTTGTGCATGTAACTCAGATGTGAAAATTATCAAAAATGGTATAAAAAATATTCGTTTCATGTAAGGTATTTATTTTATTAATTTGGTTAATCAATTATCGAAACAAATGAATGCCGTTTTTCAAAGTACCCTTATTGACAATCGGATAATGTTTATCAAGTAGGTGCTTTATCCTAAAATAGAAGAAAACAAAACATACTGTATTAATCAGAATAAAATCGGTATCTAAGTGGCATCATAGATAACATCAAAAGTGGGGAATAAAGATTAAATAAAAAGGTGTTTTTGGTACTTTTTTACGCAAAAAGCACCCTTTTGAGGTGCTTTTTGTTGCTTGAAGAGGTCTCGAGCGGATTCGAACCGCTGTAGAAGCTTTTGCAGAGCTCTGCCTAGCCACTCGGCCACAAGACCATAATTAATTAACTTTATCGGAGTCCGTGTGAAGATTAAGATTCCAAATCGGATTGCAAAAGTACAAGACTCGTGCCAAACTCCCAAAGTTTTTCTAAAAAAATTATATACTTTGTGTGAAAATAAAATTTAGAAAGAATTAAAGTATTTATTTGTATTTGATAATTAGCAGTTTACTGTCTAATTCTTAATTCGCAATTCTTAATTCTTAATTTACATGCAACTCTAATTACCTTTTTTTGCATCTTGCTATTGTACCAACTTTTTTATGGCTAAACTTTTATCACTTTATTCAAGCGATTACAGCCTCGCAAAGGCCTTACAGCAGCAAGATTCCAAGGCACAAACTTGGCTCTACGAAAAGTTTTCGTCGAAAATGTTGGCGGTCTGCATTCGTTACGTCGGTGATAAAATGGAAGCAGAAGATGTAATGATAGATGGTTTTATGCGGGTTTTTGATAAAATCGACCAGTTTACGTTCCAAGGGAGTTTTGAGGGCTGGATTCGCAAAATCATGGTAAACGAAGCTTTGATGCATATTAGAAGCAGAAAAATGATTATCGTTGACCTCGAATATGCCATTGACGAACCCATCGAATCTTCATTTAGCACCGACCTTGAAGCGGCCGATTTGATGAAACTTATTCAAGACTTATCGATTGGCTATCGAACAGTCTTTAATCTCTATGCCATCGAAGGATATAGCCACCTCGAAATTGGAGAAATGCTAGGAATTTCGGAAGGCACATCAAAGTCACAATTAAGCCGAGCAAGAGTAATGCTTCAGGCGAATTTAAAAAAATTAGAACAAAGAAAAGCTAAAAGTTATTAGTGGACTGGGAAATTTTAATAGTTTGATTCGTAACGTTGGATACAGAAATAATCAAATCATCATTAACAAGTTTTCCGGTAACTGGTAACCATACAAAAATGAATTTCAAAATAAAAATGAAAAAACATTTGATTGACGACCTTTTTGCCAAAACGTTGGCAGAACATAGACAAGAGCCTTCTCGAAAAACTTTTGAGAAGTTTCAGTCACGATTACAAGAAAAACAACAAAAACCAAAGGCCGGCCTTCTTTTTGGCAATCTTTCTTGGACTTACTATGTCACTGCGGCATGTATCGCCATTGCTATTTCGGTTGGATTTTTGACTCAAAAAGAGAATTCAGTAAGTCCAGCAGCTGTATTTGCGGATTTGCCAAGTGGCAAGAAAAATACCGCTGAAACCGCTCCAAAAGTTGCAATTAATAGAGCAATACTTTCAGCAGAAAATGTTCAATCAATGCTAAAAAATATAAATAAGCTAAACTTAACAAAGCCAAAAAAAATAATTTTGTCTGCTGTTAAAAGTCTATCCGAAAAAAACGTTGCAAACCAAAATCTTAGAATTCAGCAAGCACCGAATATAATCGTTGATGATTCATATGAAGAGCAAAATAGTGCGGAAACCAATACAGCAATTTTCGAAAACTCTATAGTTGAAACAACTAAGCCAGCCGAACAAATTTCTCAAGGAATTTTCAGAACCGACATTGGCGAGTCGGTGGTAGTTGTGATTGAGCCAACCGATGCAGAAGTTGAGTTAATCCCTTCAATCAACCCAGATTCAAATATGTCTTTGGCGGAGGTAAAACGACTTGGTGAAGAAAAGGTAGAAAAAGAGAAGTCATTTATCGCCAAATTATATAGTGAATACAAGCATTTTAAATACGGTGAGAAAGTAGATTTGAAGAAACTCGGCATAAAGGATGTTTTGGCACGTGTTGATGACAGCGTAATTAAAGAAGATATAGTCGATATACGTGATTTCGTACAAAGAAAAGTAAGCAGGTTACAACGCAAAGAATAAATAAGGTTCTGACAGCACCTTTTAAATATTTAGCATAAAAATAGATTGAAACTATGAAAAAACTGCCCTTAGCCTTATTACTGATGATGAGCTCATTAGTAGTAAAAGCCAATTTTAAATCAGATACCACTATAGTCGAATTTACCGACAAAGGCATAAAAAGACGAGTTACTGTATTTGCGACAAGTAAAAAAGATTTCGATTTGCCGAAAACGCTCGACCTCGAAAATGTTTTGAAAAGCGTAGGTGTTGATTCTCTAGAACGAAAAAAAGCAATTATTTTGGCAGAAACCAATGGCTCAAAGCAGGATACAATCTTGTTAGTGGCTCGTGATGGTCGCGATATTAAGATTGTTATGAGAGCTCCAAAAGAAATCCTCGCTCGTCCGGATACACTTCGCAACGATAAAGAAGACCATTGGAGTCGTGAAACTAAAGTTTATAAGGAAGAAGACCGAGACGACGATTCTAATGACAATACAGCAACTATGAAAAAATCGAATTCAGGAAGATTTTTCTCACACAACGATTTTGGCCTTTACTTAGGGCTAAATAATTGGGCAAAAGGCTCAGCTGTTGGTTCATCGTTGGTTACCTGGGGTTCAAGGTATGCGGCACTTTCTTTTCAAAAAAATATTACCTTAATCAATGGAAAACAAGTCGATTTAGCCTTTACTTACGGCCCAGAAGTAGCTTGGAATAATTTTATGTTGGACGAAAACAAGGTTGTCCAGATGCTGGGCAAACAAGTCGTTTTCAAAGATTTTGGACAAAATTTATCGAAAAGCAAATTGGTGGTACCGATGCTAAATCTTCCGATCATGCTTAATTTGGGTTTTGAGGAAGCTAAATTTCGAATTGGGCTTGGTGGCTATATAGGCTACCGAATTGGTGGATACAGTAAACTAAAATATGAGGGGGGAAAGAAAGAAAAAATTAAAGGAGGTTATGGTTTAGAAGATTTTAGATACGGCCTTACTGCCGAACTCGGTAAACGAAAAGGGGCCACTTTATTTGTAAGATACGATTTAAACCAAGTATTTAAAGTTGAACAAACAAATGCAATAGGTTTGCAGGCGTGGTGTATTGGGCTTAGATTATAAAATATTTCCGCAAGAAAATAAAAAAATGCTATCTAAATCAAATTTGGATAGCATTCGTTTCTATACTAACATTCAATTTTAATAGAACAATCAAAACACGTTATGAGCTTGTACAACAAACGCTAAAAAAGACCCTTTTTACTTTCCTTTGCTAAGTTTTTGTGAAAAATTTTCATTAAATACAATATTTAGAATTAATTGTGGTATTGTTAATTTAAAAGTGAGCATCTATAAAATGCAAAAGGTTGATAATTAGCACTTCAATGAATATTAAAAAGGGGTAAAAAATAATATTTGAAAAAAAATTTAAAAAAAAGTGTCTAACTATTTGACAAAATAAAAAAAGGATATAATTTTGCACTCCAATTCAGCGACAAAGTAATCATTTAGAAACTGAAAAGGGTTAAGAAAATAATGAGGGGGTGTACCAGAGTGGCCAAATGGGGCAGACTGTAAATCTGCTAGTGTAATGCTTACGGTGGTTCGAATCCATCCGCCCCCACTCTTTTATTTAATGTATAATTAGCGAAAGTAGCTCATTTGGTAGAGCGGTAGCCTTCCAAGCTTCAGGTGGCGGGTTCGAGCCCCGTCTTTCGCTCTAATAGTGTTTGGCAGTTAGTAATCGGCAACAAAATTTTAGTTTTTGTTTGTTTGAAAATAGCCTCTCGTTAATAGATAGTAAACATTCTGCAGTTGTTAATCTTAGATTAATTACTGCTTTATTTGTAGCCGCTCACTGAAAAGCCTTCATAGCTCAGTGGTAGAGCACTTCCTTGGTAAGGAAGAGGTCGGCAGTCCGATTCTGCTTGAAGGCTCTGAACTTTGATTATTCCTTTTTAAGGGATAGGTTTGTAGCCAAATTTAGAGTTAAGGTATTCATACTATCTAATACTTTTAAAAGTTATTTTATTTAGGTTTGTAAAGCAAGCTGAATGTAATTTAAAAGGTGATTATTGAGTTTCGGCAACAGATTAGCGTTAGTTTAAATTAAGTATATAAGAACAATAATAATAGACTTTATCAATCATGGCAAAAGAGAATTTTGACCGTAGTAAGCCTCACGTAAATATCGGTACCATCGGTCACGTTGACCACGGTAAAACTACTTTGACGGCTGCCATCACGAAAGTACTTTCAGAAAAAGGTTTGGCAGAGAAAAGAGATTTCTCTTCAATCGACAATGCTCCTGAAGAAAAAGAGCGTGGTATTACTATCAATACAGCTCACGTAGAATATGCAACTGCCAACCGTCACTATGCACACGTTGACTGTCCTGGACACGCTGACTATGTTAAAAACATGGTAACTGGTGCTGCTCAAATGGATGGTGCCATTCTTGTAGTAGCTGCAACTGATGGTCCGATGCCACAAACTCGTGAGCACATCCTTTTGGCTCGTCAGGTTGGTGTACCTCAATTAGTTGTATTCATGAATAAAGTGGATATGGTTGATGACCCTGAATTATTAGAATTAGTAGAAATGGAAATTCGTGAGTTATTGTCATTCTACAAGTATGATGGCGATAATATACCTGTAATTCAAGGTTCAGCACTTGGCGGCTTGAATGGAGAACCAACATGGGTTGCGAAAATAGATGAGTTGATGGAAGCTGTGGATTCATTTATTCCACTTCCTCCACGTGCAACTGACAAACCATTCTTGATGCCAGTTGAAGACGTATTTTCAATCACCGGTCGTGGAACAGTTGCTACTGGTCGTATCGAAACAGGTGTAATTAACTCTTCTGAAGCAGTTGAAATCCTAGGTATGGGTGCTGAAAACTTAAAATCAGTAGTTACTGGTGTTGAGATGTTCCGTAAAATCCTTGACCGTGGAGAAGCTGGTGATAACGTAGGTTTATTATTACGTGGTATTGAGAAAGAATCAATCAAGCGTGGTATGGTAATTTGTAAGCCAGGTTCAGTAAAACCACACGCTCACTTCAAAGCTGAGGTTTATGTATTGAGCAAAGAAGAAGGTGGACGTCACACGCCATTCTTTAATAAATACCGTCCTCAATTCTACTTCCGTACAACTGACGTAACAGGAGAAATTTCGTTACCAGCAGGAGTAGAGATGGTTATGCCTGGTGATAACATCACTATTGAAGTAAAATTAATCAGTGCGATTGCTATGGATAAAGGTTTACGTTTTGCGATTCGTGAAGGTGGACGTACTGTAGGTGCTGGTCAAGTAACAGAAATTATAGCTTAATCTTTTTTAAGTTAAAAAATATAAATGAGCATTTTCGAAAGGAAATGCTCATTTTGTTTTTTAACAAATACTAAATACAAATGGCATGAGATTTGAAAAGTTGTAATTAACTTGCAATAAATCCATAATATTCTATTTCCATGAGTAAGAAAAAGAGTAAAATATCGACCAATTCTCCCAACCCACCTTTGCGTTTTTTTTCAACAAACCATACAAATAAAGAGGCTAATTTCAACCAATCATCTAAGCAAGTTTTGTTGAGTTTATTTCAGCGTAATGGTATTTATATCTTATTAGTACTAATACTATTGATAGCTTCGTTTCTATATTCTGATTTTCTCTTTGGTAAAAATGTATTTCTTTTTAAAGATATAGGCAGTGACTCATATAATTTTGACTATCCGAAATTGTATAATTTGGCAGACCACTGGGAAAAGTATGGTTCACTAAGTTGGAGTTTTGAGCAAGGATTGGGTCAAAATATTCATCCTTATTGGTTTGACCCTTTTACATTTTTGTTGGTCATAGGCGGTAAACAAAGTGTTGCTAATAACCTTATTTATATCTTATTGCTCGAATTACTCCTGGCGGGGATGTTTTTTTATTTATTTCTTCGTACCAGAAAAGTAGAAGGCTTCTTGTCAGTTTTAGGTGCTATACTCTATTCTTTTAGTGGATATATGGTTTTGGGAACAACTTGGCAATTGTCAGTTTTTGGAACTGAGGTGGTTTATGCTGCTTTTCTATTATTTTCTTTAGAAAAATTTATCAGCGAAAAAACCTGGTATTTTATTCCTATTCCAATAGCAATGATTACAATGCACTTGCCTTTTTATTTATACCTATATACTTTATTAATTATCATATATTATACCCTACGCTTTGCCGAAAATCAACAATGGCATTTTGGCAAATGGTTTGTTGGCTTGGCTTCAATAGCTATTATTTCCGTTTTGGGTGTTGGCATTGGGGCCTTTATGTTTGGAAGTAATTTGTTTCAGATGATTGAAAGTCCGAGAGGCAGTGGCGAGTTTGCTTATACAACTAAGCTTATTTCACAGCCAGTTTTGGCTGTTGCAGACTCGGTGCAAAGAAGTACAAACTTTATGCGGTTGTTTTCAACGAATATGATTGGCAATGCTGAAACCTTTCGAGGCTGGAATAATTATATGGAAGCTCCTATGTACTATTGTGGTCTTTTGAGCTTGGTTGCTGCTCCGCAGGTATTTTATTTTGGCATTCGCAAGACCAGAATCCTATATGGAGTTTTATTGGGTTTGTGTTTTTGGGTAATTTTTTTTCCATATTTTAGATATACCTTTTGGCTTTTTACTGGTGACTATTACCGTACTTTAGGTTTGTTTACGTTGTTAGCTCTTTTATACTTAAATCTGAAAGCCATTCAGCAAATTTTGGAAGAGAAGAGAATAGGTCTTTTAGCTCTACTTGCAACGGTTATGATATTATTTGTTATGCTTTTTGGCTTCGCTCCTGATGGAAATCTCAATAAATCCCTGCAAAAATCAGCCGCTTTATTGATTGTACTTTATGCAGGAGTTTTATTCCTGATTTCCAAAAGTGCGTTACAAAGTATTGGTTTAGGTTTATTGTTAATGATTTGTATTGGAGAAATGATTTTTTTCTCAAATAATATTACGGTTAACAAAAGAAATAGGGCAACTAAGCGAGAAATGAATGAAGCGGGTAGTGGTTATAATGATAGCACAGTTGATGCTGTTGCTTATTTAAAAAAGATTGATCCATCGCAATTTTACCGCATTGAGAAAGAATACGCTTCAGGAACAGCCATGCACTCCAGTTTAAACGATGCTAAAGTACAAGGTTATTATAGCTCACGTGTTTATAACTCGTTTAACCAACTAAATTATGTGAGGTTTATGAAAAGTGTAAAGCTGTTGAATCCGAAAGATGAAACAGCTTCGAGGTGGATTTCTGGGTTAATAGGTTCACCCTTACTTCAACGATTGTGTGGAGTAAAGTATTATTTATCTAAAAATCCTGATGCGTTTGTGGCATATCAAGGAATGAATATGGATGCTGTAGCAAGCTTTGAAGATGTGAAAGTTTTGAAACTGAAAGATACACTGCCTTTAGGAATCACGTATGATAGTTTTATTTCGGAAGCAAATTTTGAGAAACTTGATTCAGTGAGCCGACAAGCGATATTATTACAAGCGGTTTCGGTTGATAAAAATTTACAGGCAAAATTACGGGGCTTTAAAGAAACTACTTCGGCAAGTCTGTCAGAGCAAGGTGTCACAATAGAAGCATTACGAAGTTGGGTGAGTCAGTTAAAGCGTGATACACTTCAAATAACCGAATTTAAACCTGACAATATCAAAGGGAATATTAATTTAGATGCTTCAAAAGTGCTATTTTTTGCTATACCGCACGACAAAGGTTGGTCGGCAATCGTTGATGGGAAAGAAACAACTATTGAAAAAGTGGATGCTGGATTAATAGGAATTTTATTAGAAAAAGGTAATCATAAGGTAGAATTGTTGTTTGAACCACCCTATACGAAAGAAGGAACTTATATTTCAATTTTTTCACTTCTACTTTGGAGTACCGGGATAGTATTCTCCAGTCGTGGTAAGAAAAAAGTTATAGAAACCATTAATTAAGAAAAAAAATTTTAAACTGAATCAATTAAACAAAAAAGATGTCCGAAAAACGTAATGCTGCAACAATATTTATATTCATAACAATACTTTTGGATGCAATCGGCTTTGGAATTATTATTCCCGTAATGCCATCGTTGATTTCAGAATTGGCTCATACCGATGTGAGTGGTGCCGCTCGTTATGGTGGATTTTTATTTGCTGCTTACTCCGTAATGCAGTTTATTTGTTCGCCTATTGTGGGCGGTTTGAGTGACCAATTTGGCCGAAGACCAATACTTTTAGCCTCACTTTTTGGCTTTGGACTTGATTATCTATTATTAATTTTTGCCCCAACAATTGCTTGGCTATTTGTAGGTCGTTTGATTGCCGGTGTGATGGGAGCAAGCTTTACAACTGCCGCTGCTTACATGGCAGATATAAGCACTCCCGAAAAAAGAGCTCAAAACTTCGGTATGATTGGAGCTGCCTTTGGTTTAGGATTTATCGTAGGGCCAATTATCGGTGGTTTAGCTAGTGATTTCGGTACAAGAGTGCCATTTATGGTATCAGGAGTGCTGACTTTAATCAACTGCCTTTATGGATTCTTTATTTTGCCAGAATCATTGAAACCTGAAAACAGACGTAAATTTGAATGGAGAAGAGCAAATCCAGTGGGAGCTTTGATTAATCTACGCCGTTTTCCGATGCTTATTGGTTTAGTGGCAGCTTTGTTTTTGGTGTATATCGCCAACTTTTCTACACAAGGCACATGGTCTTATTTTGTAAAAGAATTATTCAATTGGACGAATAAAGAAATCGGATGGTCATTGACATTCATCGGAGTGATGATTGCGTTGGTTCAAGGTGGCCTAACTCGCATCGCAATTCCGAAACTGGGAACAAAAAATGCTATTTATATAGGTTTTATGTTTTCCATCATTTGTTCGATTGCCTTCTCATTTGCCAATCAGAGCTGGATGATGTATGCCATCATGGTTCCATTTTCGTTGGGTGGTTTGGCTGGGCCAGCCATGCAAGGCATTATTTCAACGCAAGTGCCAGCCAATGAACAAGGCGAACTACAAGGCTCGCTCACAAGTTTGAATAGTGTAGCGGCTATAATTGGGCCAATCTTGATGACTACACTTTTTTATAAATTTACAGAAAAAGGGGCTGCTGTTTATTTTCCAGGTGCTCCGTTTATGGCTGCAGCGATACTTAGTTTGATAAGTTTATTGCTGATAGTAAGGACTTTAAGGAAGAATACTCACTAAAAACAAAAGCCGTAAAATTTCTGTTTTACGGCTTTTGTTTTATACACTTAAATATTTCATGAGCATATTATAGCGTTCTTGCTCAATGCTTTCTACTGGTTCATGGGCATAACTGGCCTCAACTGTATAACCGAATCGTTCGAGCGTTGCTACTATTGATGTGATACTTTCTCGGTTGATTTTCAAGGTCAAACTTGCCGATTCGTTATTCAAATAAGTATTTCCAGTAAAATAACTGCTCAAAATCTTAGCATTATCAGATTCGACTAAACGGCTAATTTCTGCTAATGAATAATCTCGGTTTTTTATTGAAATAACCAAAACTGCCCCTGGTTCTTGGCTTCCGAGCAGTTCACCAAATTTAGCATAAACTTCTGAAGCGGTGATGATTCCAACAAAGTTTTCCTCTTCATCAATCACACCAATAACCTGAAGCGGAACACCGCCTGAATTATACTTAGAAATTAAACTTAAAGACTCATAAATGTGCTGATAATCAAATAAAGATATTTCTGAAAACTGCAACATTACATCGGTAAGTTCCATCTCTTCATCATAACCCAATAGAATTTCTTCACTGACAATGCCTGCGTATTTTCCTGCATCAACAACAACTAATTGCCCGATGCGGTTTTCTTCCATCCAATTTAAAGCATTCCTGACGCTGTCGGTGGGCTTTAAAATTGGTAAATCGTGGTTAATAATTTCGGCAATTGTCATTAATGATTAGTCAAAAGATTTTATAATTAAACACTACGCAACTATTTCTGTTTGAATTTTATCAAGAAAATTTTCGAGATAGACATTAAATTCGGCAGGACGCTCCATCATTGGTGCGTGGCAGCATTTATCAATGAAAAACAATTCCGAGTTTTTTATAAGTCGATTAAACTCAAAACCTACGTGTGGAGGTGTAATGGTGTCATTTAAACCCCAAATCAAGCAAGTTTGTACATCAATACTCTGAATCTCTTTGGCGATATTATGGCGTTGAGCTGATTTTGCAATCTGCACAATATTCATACATTTTGGAATACTCGATGTAATCTCAAAACATTCATCAATCAACTCTTTTGTAGCCGTATTTGGGTCGTAGAAAGTATAGGCCACTCTTTCTTTGATGTATTCGTAGTTGCCACGCTTCGGAAACGAACCACCCATTGTATTTTCGAACAAGCCCGAACTGCCTGTCAAAACCAAAGCTTTGATACTTTCTTGGTGGGCAAGTGTATAAAGCAAACCAACGTGACCACCCAACGAATTTCCTAAAATAATAAGGTCGTCGAGTTGTTTAAAATCCACAAAACGCTCAATAAACGCCTGTAAACCCTCTAAACTCGCTTCACGCATCGGCATATCGTATATGGGCATTACAGGGATAACTATTCGACAACGGTGCTTGAAACCTTCGATTACATCATCAAAATTGCTCAATGCTCCGAAAAGTCCATGTAGTATCAATAGGGTATCTCCCTGACCTTCGTCAATGTATTTGAACTCGCCTTCTTGTTTTACTTCGTAATTCATTCGATAAATAAAAAAAAACTGATTACTGTTTATTTATGTTGTATTAAAGACTAAATATCACAAAGCATTGATATAATGACGAATTATCAATAATTCCTTAATTGTACCGCAATGCTTGGTATATTTGTGCTTATTAAAGACAAAATAGGGCTTTTAAATCGAATTTTCAAAACTTTTAATCCAAAAACGTCAATCCTTCAATAAAAGTTTATGCATGATTTTTCAACAGTAATCATTGGTGGTGGTATTTCGGGGCTAACCTGTGCAAAGTACCTCAACGAAAAAGGATATAATTTTATGCTTTTTGAAGGCTCAGATGCTTTAGGCGGACGAGTACGCACGGATAAAGTAGATGGGTTTCTGCTTGACCGTGGATTTCAGATTTTATTGACAAATTATCCAGAAGCCAAAAAGATATTGAATTATAATAAGCTCGACCTAAAGTATTTTGGTTCTGGAGCAATGATAAAAGCCGAAAAGGGTTTTATGAAAATGGAAAATCCTTTCCGTAATAAGATGGCATATCTAACAATGGCGTTTTCGTCGGTCGGAACTTTAAGCGATAAACTAAAAATCAGAAAATTTGCCAACGAATTAGCCGAAATTCCAGACGATGAGTTTTTCAAAATGCAGGCAACCGATACGCTTGCTTTTCTGAGAAATTACGGTTGGAGCGAAAAAATTATTAATAATTTCTTTAAACCATTTTACGGTGGCGTTTTTCTTGAAAACAATTTGGTTACATCAAGTAATTTTTTTCAGTTTACATTTAAACAATTTTTTATGGGTGATGCGGCTATTCCAGCCAATGGTATTCAGGCAATTCCCGAACAAATTGCCGAAATGCTACCAAGAAATTGTATCCGTAAAAATGCTCATGTGAAAGGTTTTGAAGGAAATCAAATCTTTTTGGATGGGGGAGAGGTAATAACCGCCGACAGAATTGTGGTAGCAACTGACCCCAACACAAGCTATAAATTGTTGGGTGAAACCAGCCAACGAACTTATAACATAACTACTTGTACGTATTTCTCTGCTGAAACTTCACCTTTGAAAGAACAAAAGTTTATTGCCCTTAACCCAAATCGTCGTGGAGCTGTGCACAATATATGCGTACCGAGTGACATTTCTTCGCACTACGCAAACGCAGGAAAATCGTTGATTTCGGTGAGTACTCACGGTGTAGACAAATTAGATGAAATAACCCTAACGAATACAATCAAACGAGAATTATTTGATTGGTTTGGGGCATCTGTAAATGTTTGGAAGCATCTAAAAACTTATCATATTCCCGAATCTTTGGTGCAGTACAGTGCAGCAAGCAAACATCAAAATTCTAAACTTGGCGATAATCTTTATCGCTGTGGTGATTATTTGGCGTATCCATCGCTCAATGCTGCCATGCAAACTGGCCGTGAAGTTGCTCAGATGATTATGGAGTGTTAAAATATGTTGTTTTTAATATAAAATAATCTCTTTTTGGTAAGAATATCATGTGTTTTTATATTTTACATTATTCATTTTAAATTCTACAGTAAATAAATATGCTTAACTCAGAATGGCAAACTGCCAAAGAATACAAAGATTTAACTTATAAAAAACGGAATGGTGTGGCAAGAATTGCCTTTAATCGTCCAGAAGTACGCAATGCTTTTCGTCCGAAAACAGTTTTTGAACTCATTGATGCCTTTGAAGATGCCCGAAATGATGCTTCCATTGGTGTAGTATTACTTTCTGCTGAAGGTCCTGCTCCCAAAGATGGCGTTTGGGCGTTTTGTAGCGGTGGCGACCAACGTGCAAGAGGGAAAGATGGATATAAAGATGAAAGCGGAGTCGGTCGTTTGAATATCTTGGAAGTTCAGCGTCAGATTCGTTTCATGACCAAGCCTGTAATTGCTGTTGTACCAGGTTGGGCTGTTGGTGGTGGCCATAGCCTCCACGTGGTTTGTGATTTGACGATTGCCAGCAAAGAACATGCTATTTTCAAACAAACTGACGCAAACGTTGCAAGTTATGATGCTGGTTATGGTTCGGCATATTTGGCTCGCCAAGTGGGGCAGAAGCGTGCAAGAGAGATTTTCTTTTTGGGCAGAAATTATTCGGCACAAGAAGCATTGGATATGGGAATGGTCAATGCCGTTGTGCCACACCATGAATTAGAAGATACTGCTTACCAATGGGCCCAAGAAATTTTGGAGAAGAGTCCGATGGCAATCAGAATGTTGAAATATGCCTTTAATATGATTGATGATGGCTTGGTCGGGCAGCAGATTTTTGCTGGCGAAGCCACTCGCTTAGGCTACATGACAGAAGAAGCCCGTGAAGGCCGTGATGCTTTCTTAGAAAAACGTAAACCAGATTATGATAAGTTTCCGAAGTATTCTTAATTTGTTACTGGTTATTTGTTGAAAATAAATGCAAAAAGCCGCAGTTTGAATTAAAAACTGCGGCTTTTATTTTAATTATTCGAAAATCGTAATTCGATACATTCATACTACTGTCCAATCTGCTCCAGTTTTTTGTGAAACTTCCACGATACAGGAATCTCATGTTTGGTTCGAGCAATGCGTAAACGATACCCACGAGCATTACCTTCTACTTTATGAATGCCACGCATATTGATTACGAACTTGCGGTGTAAACGAACAAATTGCGGGTGTGCTGCTAATTCTTTTTCTACTTGTGCTAATGGTGTTTGAACTGTTGTTTTTTCAATTCCCATGAGGCTTTGCCAGTAGAAATCTGTCGAATTTTTTGAGGTTTCAGCATAAATTAATTGATTTGGAATCAAGCTTAATTTTTGAC
Organism: uncultured Emticicia sp.; assembly: GCF_937903345.1. GTDB lineage: Bacteria > Bacteroidota > Bacteroidia > Cytophagales > Spirosomataceae > Emticicia. The sequence goes on from NZ_CALCZQ010000031.1 coordinate 383,923, forward strand.
CAGTTTCCCCAAAAACCATCACAGGAAAAAGCTGTTTGCTCTCAGGAGGGTTGATTGACCCTAAGCTACTATTGATGTTTTCAGCAGTTGTAGAAAACTTATTATGAAATAAATTCTGCTGAATAAAAGTAGTAATTGTAATTGGAATGACAGCAATGGCCATTGCTGTCAGAATATTGATAAATGTAAAAGCTACAATGTTGAAATAATTGCCATAGGCCATTATTAAAGTTCCTACAACTAAAATAGTTGTTGAAAGATGAACAATTTGACGTTCGACTGTCCATTGTTGGTCATTATAGAAATTGGAAATAACCATCGGCAAAACGAATTTCGCTATCAACATTCCAACGAAGGCAACAATACCAAAGCCAATCAAATAAAGCGTTTTTGAGCTATTTAAAAATGCTGAAATGCCGAAAGGTTGAACACCAACTGCAACAATTGCTACAAATAAACCGACCAAAAGAGAAATAATAAAGCCTCTAAACGAACTGATAGATGTGGCCATTGGTTTCTTAAATGAGGCAATAAATGTTTTAAAAATTTGGCTAATACTACCAAAAAAACTACGTAAATTATTCATTTTAAATTAATAAGGTTTTCGTTAGAACCATAAATTTGTATTTTTGATTACTTTCAAAAATTGTACCAATTATAGGTTTGCGAAGATAATTGACTGACATTTAAAATTTATCATCATTATCTAGTAGATTAAATTCTCAAGGCTTCGAATCAGGCTTTTATTTAATCAACTCAACCCAGCCCTTAATTGTTGTAGGGACTTCGTCAGCTTTATCTAAACGCTGAATAACTACTTGTGCTACATAAAAGTATGTTCCTGAAGTCAAATCAATTCCATTACTTGTCTTACCTTCCCAGTTAAGTGTATCGCCACTCGATTCATAGACTTTCACTCCATAACGATTATAAATCTCAATACTAATAGTTTTAATAAACGCCGAGCAAGTCATCGGAGTGAAGGAGTCGTTTTTACCATCGCCATTTGGCGTTAGTACATTTGGAAGCTCTACAATCGGACAGTTATCCTTACATATAATATTGCTTGGTGCACTTTCAATATTTAAACGATTAACGGCTGTAATATAATAACATCCTGCAAAGCCATCTTGGATGGGCTTTGCATGCGTAAATGAAGTTTCGGTTGCTGGAACGGTGGCTAAAAATTTTGGCTGTTCGTCTTTATACCGAGCATAATAAATATTATATTTCAGAATATCAATTCTGCATATTATTCCACCAGCACTTTGGGGCGTTCGCCAGCTAAATTTATTAGAAATACTACTGGCGTCACAAATCGCTTTTCGGTCGAGGTTTTGACAGTTGATTTCTTCCGAACTAAACGTAGGCGGACATGGCGGTGTGTTATCGATTGGTGTACCACAAGTTACTTGAGATAAATTATTGAGCAAGCCAAATTGAGGTAAACGAGCATAAACTCCAACTGTTTCTACTTTGTAGCAATACGAAGTATCAACTTTCATTTGAATTGTACTTGTTCCATCTTCAGGGAACCTATCTATACCATCATCAAGATAAGTATAGGTATTTACTGCACCAACGGATACTTCAGCTATGACATTAAAGCTACCCGGTCTTGTGCGAGACTCTCGATAAACACGGTGTTTGCGATTATCATTGTTCCACGGTACATTAGCCTGCCAGTTAATTCTTACTTTTTGAGCATCGGAGGTCGCTACTAATCTTACACTACTTGCGATTTGGCTTTCGGCCAAAACTTTATCGTTTTCATACAAAAATACTACCTTATATGTGTACCCATTTTGTAAAGTATTTAATCCTCCATCAACAAAAACAGTATCAGCTATTCCCTTTCTAACTTTAGTCGTAATACTCGTTACAAGTTGAAAAACACCACCGTTGATGCCGGAAGCACGGTAGAGTTTATATTGATAAGGACCTTTATATTCGGTTGAGTCAAAACCCAAAGGGCGAGTCCATTTTACATTAATTCTGCCAGTTTGAGTATCGGTACTTTCGATGCTTACATTAGTTAGAACAGGAGCTCTTTGTGGTAATTCGCTGCCAACACACGCCTCATTTGAAGGAACACTTGGAATAGAAACAAAATCAGAGGCTGCTAAACTAGCAACTAGACTATAGCTATAAATTTTACCGTTTTGAGGTTTAGTATCTAGGAAAAAAGTGTCTTTAACAGATATTCGGGCAATTTCTACAAAACCAAGTGATGCAGGAAGACCAACTTCGCACTGAGCCGGAATATAATTTGAACAGCCCTCTTTTCGATAAACTATCATTTCCGCATTTGAAATACTACAATCAGGGTATTGTTGCCAACGAAGTTCTACTCCTCTTTCGGTATTTTTGGCCGATAATCCCCTTGGTCGAGGCGGGATAACCTTGATTTTTACAGTTTTAATATCGGTTAGTTGTACCGCAAATCTACCTGGGAAGTCTTCAACTTTAAACAACACATCGTAGGCTTGTCCTCGCACGTGCTTACAGTTAGTTTCCCATGTGAAAGTGCCCGACGCAGGGCTCTTTTGTGTAATATTAAGCGGAATAAATTTAGCCTCTAATGGTGCTACAAAGCTGGCTGATCCACCTGAAGCATCGCGGTTATATACGCCACTATTTGTTGTAATTTTTATGTTATTATTATCACCATCAATCGCAGCTACTTTAAATTCTATTTTTTGCCCAGCTTCTACACAAATTTGATTGGGTACGGTCAAAAGTGGTCGTTTATTAGGAGTTTCAACTACAATAATTTGCATATCTCGGGTAATTTCCCCAATTTTAGAATACTGCCCATTTGCTCCCTTTCGCCATTCTTCAATAATAAAGGCCACATTTATTTGGTACTGTGGCGTTGTCCATTTACCAGGAGCGTCCCAGATCAAATCGCCAGTTGTAGCATTTATTTTAAAACTTGAAGGCCCCGAGCCATCTTCAGAAAATAAGTTTGTTCCAAGTGTAGCAGGGTCTTTATAACCCGCAATGAGTTCTCCAGCCCCCGACCCTTCACCAAAGTCTCTTTTGGGCGTAGTTAAGCGATAAGCCAAGCTATCGCCATCAGCGTCAAATGCACCAGGATTGTGAATAAATTTCTTACCTACACCAGCCGTATCAATCGGGATATTTAAAAGGACAGGCGTATTATTTAACCCTAAAGAACCATTTACAACAATTGTGGTTTCGACAAAAAAACTAATTTCATCGGTTCGCCCTGGTAAATTGACAGTGTTTACGTTTCGATTTGAAATGGCACAAGTAATTGTATATCTACCTTGAGCGGGAAACGTAAATGTTGTATCATATACATTACACATCGTCGAGGCATTGATGAGTGTTTTTTTCTTTCGTTTTACGGTATAAAGTGGTACACCAGTTACTCCAAAGTAGAAATTGACCGTATTTTGCCCTTCGTTGGCAGTCACACCATTTATTTGGTCAGTGTATGTTGTGAGTGTAACTCTGTAAGTAAGACTTGTATTTGAGATTCTTTTTGCCGTAATCTCTCCTGCCCTAATATGGGTTGCCTTCGCAGGATAAATTGCTAGAAGACCGATGATAAAAGAAAAAAGTATAAATTTCAATGCTTTCATAGACAATTTATTAGGATTTACATAAACATAAACGAAAAATACGTAATCCTTGTGTTAATATTGAGTAGTTTTTTTAAAAACAATTTTACCTAACATAAAGTTAGAAATTTATTAAGATAATAAATTAACAAAAAAGTAAAAACTTTTATTGATTCTAAGCTATTTGTGGCTTACTTTTGGGCATTGAAAGTAATTGTACTTTTCAAAGGAATGTAAAATTCGTCAATTGTTCATTAAAATTATTAGATAAGGCTATGTCTTGGCTCACAAAAACGTTAACAAGTTCAATTGGAAAGAAAGTCCTGATGTCACTTACAGGTCTATTTCTTTGTACTTTTCTATTAGTTCACCTAATTGGAAACTTACAACTTTTCAAGCCCGACGGTGGCTATGCTTTCAATAAGTATGCGGTATTTATGACAACTTTTACACCGATTAAAGTTATTTCTTATGCCAATTATTTTTTGATTTTGTTTCATGCTTTTTGGGGATTATACCTCGAATATCAAAACCGTAAGGCTCGTCCCATTCGTTATGCAGTTGTAAGAAACCAATCTTCGTTCTCAAGTCGTAACATGGCAATCCTCGGAACTATCCTTTTGGTTTATATCGTTGTACACATGGGTGATTTTTGGTATAAATTCCACAATGAGCCACTTCCTTACGTTCAATACACTGAAAACGTAACTACGGGACAGGTTGTCACAAAAACAATGGAAAGTGGTTATACTCAAGAGGTGAAAATGGCAGAAATGACAGATCCAGTTGCTGGAACTCACGCTGTTATCGTAAAAGATTTGTATAGAGAGGTAGCAACAGCTTTCCAAAATCCTTTACTAGTGATTTTTTATATTCTCGGAATGATAGCAGTAGCTTATCACTTGTATCACGGATTTCAAAGTTCATTTCAGACTTTAGGTTGGAATCATCCAAAATATACACCTTTGGTTAAGTTTATTGGAACTTGGGTTTTTGCAATAGCTATTCCTTTGGGTTTTGCGGCTATGCCGATTTTCTTTTTCTTTAAGTAATATTTCAAAGGTTATTGATTTTAATAGACTAATTGATAATAAATAAGATGTCAAATAAATTAGATGCCAAAATTCCAGAAGGTCCGATAGCAGACAAATGGACAAAGTATCGTTCAACTGTACCATTAGTAAATCCAGCTAATAAGCGTAGCTTGGAAATTATTGTGGTTGGTACAGGTTTAGCAGGAGCATCGGCCGCCGCTACATTAGCCGAAATGGGATATAAAGTGAAAGCCTTTTGTTTCCAAGATTCACCTCGTAGAGCTCACTCGATTGCCGCTCAAGGCGGAATCAATGCTGCCAAAAATTATCAAAATGATGGTGATTCTGTTTACCGTTTATTTTATGATACCATCAAAGGTGGTGATTATCGATCAAGAGAAGGAAACGTACATCGTTTGGCCGAAGTTTCGGGTAGCATCATCGACCAATGTGTCGCTCAAGGTGTGCCTTTTGCTCGTGAATATGGCGGACTTTTATCAAACCGTTCGTTTGGAGGTACACAGGTACAACGTACTTTTTACGCTGCCGGACAAACTGGTCAACAATTATTACTCGGTGCATATTCAGGTCTCGAGCGTCAGGTGGGTATCGGTAACGTAACCATGTACACGCGTCATGAAATGCTTGATGTTGTAACCATTGATGGTAAAGCTCGTGGAATTATTGCAAAAAATTTAGTAACTGGCGAACTAGAGCGTCACTTTGGGCACTCTGTATTGCTTTGTACCGGTGGCTACGGAAACGTATTCTATTTATCAACAAATGCAATGGGTAGTAATGTAACTGCCGCTTGGAAAGCCCATAAGAAAGGGGCAAATTTCGCCAATCCATGTTATACACAAATTCACCCGACTTGTATTCCAGTATCGGGCGACCACCAATCGAAATTGACTTTGATGTCGGAGTCATTGCGTAACGATGGTAGAATTTGGGTGCCAAAAAAACAAAATGATACTCGTCTCGGAAATGATATTCCAGAAGAAGAAAGAGATTATTATTTGGAGCGTCGTTATCCTGCTTTCGGAAACTTAGTCCCTCGTGATATTGCCTCACGTGCCGCCAAAGAGCGTTGCGATGCAGGTTATGGCGTTGGTGCTTCAAAAATGGCAGTTTACCTTGATTATGCCTACGCTATTGAGCGTTATGGTAAAATCGAAGCGAACAAGAAGAACATGCATAACGCTTCAAAAGAGGAAATTAGTGAAATGGGTAAGGCCGTTGTGAAAGAAAAATACGGCAACTTGTTTGATATGTATAAGCAAATCACGGGCGAAGACCCTTACGAACTGCCAATGCGTATTTATCCAGCGGTTCACTATACAATGGGTGGACTTTGGGTTGATTATAACTTAATGACAAATGTTCCAGGTTTATACGCTTTGGGTGAAGCTAACTTCTCTGACCACGGTGCAAACCGTTTGGGTGCAAGTGCTTTGATGCAAGGCTTGGCCGATGGATATTTCGTAATTCCTTATACAATTGGTTCGTATCTTTCAAGTGAAATTCGTACAAAAGCAATTTCAACTGACCATCCAGCCTTTGCTGAGGCTGAAAAAGCTGTTCGAGAAAGAATCAATAAATTGTTGAATATCAAAGGAAAGCAATCGCCAGAATCATTCCATAAGCGTTTGGGTAAAATCATGTGGGATAAATGTGGAATGGCTCGAAGTGAAAAAGGTTTGAAAGAGGCAATTGCAGAAATTCAAGCATTGAAAAATGAGTTTTGGTCAGACGTACGTATTTTGGGCGATGCTGACGAGTTTAACCCTGAACTCGACAAAGCTGGTCGTGTGGCTGATTTTATCGAACTTGGAGAATTGATGTGCGTTGATGCTCTCAATCGTAATGAATCTTGTGGAGGACACTTCCGTGAAGAATACCAAACCGAAGAAGGCGAAGCCTTGCGTGATGATGAAAACTTCATGTACGTAGCTGCATGGGAATATGAAGGTGAAAGTAAATGGAATCTTAACCCAGAGCCATTGATCTATGAAAACATCAAAATTGCTCAACGTAGTTATAAGTAGAAAAGAATTTGTGAATTTGATAATTTGAAGATTTGAAAATGAGAAATGATAGAGATAATTTAATTGTTAATGAAACATTACAGTTTTCTCTTCAAATTATCAAATATTATGAATTCCTTGGTAAAATGAGGAATTATGTTGTATCAAAGCAACTTCTTCGTTTAGGTACTTAAATTGGAGCAAACGTTTGGGAAGCTCAAAATGCTGAAAGCCTGGCAGATTTTATTCATAAATGAAAATTTCCGCAAAAGAAGCAGATGAGGTTAATTAATGACTAAAAATAGGTGAATTAGCAGAAAGCTATCCTTCACCAAATAAAGAAATAATAGAAGATTTGGAGCGAATAAATAGAATCTTATCAAAAATAATAAGTAGTTCTAAAAATTAATTTCAAATCATCAAATCATCAAATTTTCAAATCTAATATGGAAGGAAATATGAATCTCACACTAAAAGTGTGGCGTCAAAAAAATAAAAAAGTAAACGGAAAACTTGAAACCTACCAAGTTGCGGGTATTTCTGAAGATATGTCGTTCTTAGAAATGTTTGATGTTTTGAACGAACGTCTCGTTTCAGAAGGAACAGAACCAATTGCATTTGACCACGATTGCCGTGAAGGTATCTGTGGAATGTGCAGTATGTATATTAATGGTCAGCCGCACGGTCCATTGCAAGGCGTAACAACTTGTCAATTGCACATGCGTAGCTTCAAAGATGGAGATACTATTGTGGTTGAGCCTTGGAGAGCAGTAGCATTTCCAGTTATTAAAGACTTAGTTGTTGATAGAAGCTCGTTTGACCGTATCATTGCATCGGGCGGTTTTATATCTGTAAATACAGGCAATGCTCAAGATGGAAACTCATTGCCAATTCCGAAAGATGATGCTGATAAAGCATTTATGGCTGCGGCTTGTATTGGTTGTGGTGCTTGTGTTTCGGCTTGTAAAAACGCGTCGGCAATGCTATTTGTTTCCGCAAAAGTTTCACAATTAGCATTATTGCCACAAGGACAACCAGAGCGTCAAGACCGTGCCATGAAAATGGTTGCTCAAATGGATGCCGAAGGTTTTGGAACTTGTACAAACACAGGTGCTTGTGCAGCCGAATGCCCAAAAGAGATTTCTCTCGAAAATATCGCTCGTTTAAACCGTGAATACCTTGGAGCAAGCTTAGGTTCTACGAATTAAGAGTAATAAATTGTACCAAAAACCCCTGTTTATTACAAAAATTTGTATAAAACAGGGGTTTTTATTTTGGGTTTTAATTAAACTTTATGAACGAGTCATAAAGTTTAAGTTATTCATTAGCCGATATTATAGGAAGATTTTCAGAAATGGCTCTTGCTATAATTAGTCGGTCAAAAGGGTCGGGGACGTCCACTCTTTGTGTTCTAATAGTAATGAGATAATAATCATATGATTTTTCAATATTTTGTGCTGGTTCAATAAATTTCAGCACACCATTTTCATAAAAATCCTTAGTGGTGTACATATTTGTATTTTTTACAAATCTGACAAAAAACCATAGGAAAACCGTTCATATGGGATTTTCAATAAAAAAACCTGTTTCTTGCAAATCTTGCAGAAAACAGGTTTTATATTTTCAAGCTATAAATAGGAGGAAATGCAAATTTTAGTGTAATCAATTATCCATTTTATGGTATTTATGCATAAGTATTCAACATTACTGGCATTACGAGCATCAAGGTGTCTTCATTTTCAATTTTCTCAACAGGAATAATCAAGCCTGCACGATTAGGCTGAGACATTTCCAGCGAAATATTTTTCACGCTCAAATTATTCAACATTTCAATCAAAAACTTTGCGTTAAATCCAATCTCCATCTCTTCTCCGTCATACTCACATGAAAGTTTTTCAGTTGCTTCGTTTGAGTAATCTAAATCTTCGGCCGAAATAACTAATTCATTTTGTGAAACTTTCAAACGAATCTGATGCGTAGTTTTATTCGAGTAAATAGATATACGTTTTAAAGTACTCAATAATTCTGTGCGTTCGATGCGTAATTTATTTGGATTGCTCTGTGGAATCACATTTTCATAATCTGGGAATCGCTCATCAATCAAACGGCAAATCATTTTGATGTGACCAAAACTAAAAAAGGCATTTGAATTACTAAACTCTGCTTTTACTGGTGTCATTTCAGCAGGAAGCGATGATTTTAATAAATTTAGGGCTTTACGAGGCAAAATCATTGTCGTACTATTTGGTGAAGTAACATCTTCACGACGATAACGAATCAAACGATGTCCATCAGTAGCAACAAAGGTAGTCGAACTTTCAGATACTTGTAGAAAAACTCCAGTCATTGCCGGACGCAAATCATCGGTGCTTGTCGCAAAAATTGTATTAGCAATTGCAGATGCAAGCATATCAGAATTCATTTCGATACTAAATGTGCGATTTACTTGCGGTACGCGTGGAAAATCCATCGAATTTTCTCCCGCTAATTTATAGCGACCATTAGCAGTTACTAATTCAGTACCAAAGGTTTCTTCATCAATATTTATCTGTACAGGTTGCTCAGGCAAGCTGCGTAAGGTATCTAGTAACAAACGTGCTGGTACCGCAAACGAACCGCTGTCACGAGATTCAACTTCAAATTCTGTAATCATAACCGTTTGCATGTCAGATGCCGTAACGGTCAAATTGTTTTTATCTAATTGAAACAAAAAGTTTTCGAGAATCGGAACAATCGGATTGCTGGCAATTACACCATTTATTGTCGAAAGGTGCTTTAGTAATGTAGATGATGAAATAACAAATTTCATGGGTTTTATCGGTTTTTCTATTTATGCTTCAATTTTTAAACCTATTCAAGAAAAATGAGCCTACATTTTCGGCACAGAATAAGTCAGCAAAAGTAGTGAAAATTATATTTATCCCAAAGAAAAAAGACTATCGGTTTCCCGATAGCCTTATCATAATGATGAAGTTTTTAATTGCGACTTGTTTTTTAAAGTACCTTAAGGCCGCTCTGAACCAGTGTTTTCGCCAGCAAGGCAAATTTTACTCTATCAGGAACTCTAATTCGTTCATGTTGAATTCGATTCGCAGCAGTTTGCTTGATTTTTCCAAAAAGTTTTAAATAGTAAATATAAGCCAAATACACGCCTTTTCTTGCACCTTCGGGTAAGCCCATGATTCCTCTATATGCATTTTCAAAGTCTTGTTGAATATCAGCTTCAATAATTGCCTTAGCTTCAATATCAAAATTCTCGAAATCAACTCCAGGAAAATAAACTCGTCCACGCTCACTAAAATCGCTTTTTAAATCTCGCAAAAAGTTTACTTTTTGAAATGCAGCTCCGAGGCTACGAGCATCAGTTTTTAGCTTAGCATACAAAGCTTCGTTTCCCTCACAAAATACTCTCAGACACATTAGACCTACTACTTCAGCCGAGCCATATATATATTCATTATAGCCGTTTGCATCATAAGCTATATTATATAAGTCCATTTCCATACTATGTAAAAACGCTGCAATCAATTCGTTTTCAATCTTGTATTTTCTCACAACTTTTTGAAAAGAATGTAAAACAGGATTCAAACTAATACCTTCCTCAATCGCAAGGTAAGTTTCTGCCTTGTAGCGGTCTAGCAACTTTTTTTTATCGTAGCCATGAAAAGTATCTACTATTTCGTCAGCGTACCTCACAAATCCATAGATACCAAAAATTGACTCATGGAATTTCTTGTCAAGCGTCTTTATACCTAACGTAAAGGAAGTACTGTATAGCTCGGTAATGAGTTTACTACAACCAAAGGTTGTTTTTTCATACAAATCCAACATTATATTTCTTCGTTCAAACTGTTAGGGAAAATAGATTTAATAGATATTCGGATATCTTGTACTTTTTTTCAAAAATACGATATATATCATTGCAAATTACTTTTAAAGCATCAATATATTGTAATTAACAAACAAAGTTAAAAAGTGTTTACAGTTTGTTAATATAATTTTTACTAAAATTCTAAACATTTTCTTTAATTACTTGTTTGGCCACAACCAAGCCTGAAATCAATGAAGGAGGAACTCCTGGACCAGGGACAGTCAATTGACCAGTATAATAGAGGTTATTTACTTTCTTATTTTTCAGGCTAGGTTTCAAAAATGCCGTTTGCATCAAAGTGTTTGCCAAACCATAAGCATTACCTTTATATGAATTATATTCGTTTTTGAAATCATCAACCGCAAAACCTCGCTTATAAACTACATGGCTTCTGATGTTATGTCCTACGTAATTTTCAAGCCTGTCCATTACTATATTGTAATATTTTTCTCTGATTGCCTCGTTGTCTTCTAAGTCAGGAGCAATAGGGATCAATATAAATAAATTCTCGGAGCCTTCGGGAGCAACACTGTCATCCGTCTTTGATGGAGCTGATGCATAAAACAAAGGTTTCGATGGCCATTTAGGATTTGTATATATCTCATCAGCATGGATATTAAAATCTTCATCAAAAAATAAATTATGATGTGTCAACTTTTCAATTTTTCGATTTACACCTAAATAAAATAGAAGAGATGAGGGAGCCATTACTTGCTTGTCCCATTGCTTTTCACTGTAGTTGCGAGTATTAGCCGATAACAACTTATCTTCAATATGATGATAATCTGCCCCCCCAATTATGATATCAACCTCGTACTCTTCTTTAGTCGTGACCACCTTTTTCGCTTGCTTTCCATCTACAACTATTTTGGTCACAGGTTCGCTCAACTTAAATTTAACACCTTTCTCTTTAGCCAAAGATACCATTCCTTTAATAATCTCATGCATTCCTCCCATTGGATACCATGTGCCAAGAGCAATCTCTGCATAATTCATCAAACTATATAGGGCAGGAGTATTTTGTGGAGTAGCCCCCAAAAATAAAATAGGAAATTCCATTAACTGTAACAGACGTTCATTCTTAAAAAACTTACGAATATGTTTTCCAAACGAAGCAAACAAATCAAGGCTTATGGCCTTAGATGCTAAGCGAATATCAAAAAACTCAGTTATCGAAATACTCGGTTTCCATACAAACTCCCCGATACCCACCTCATACTTGTATTTCGATTCCTCCATAAAATCTCGTAATCTTTCTGTACTACCAATTTCAATACTTTCAAATAGCTCTTCAAGTTTTTGCATATTAGCAGGTAATGATATATCTTCTTCCTTATTAAATATAACCTTATAGGAAGGGTCAAGTCTCACCAAATTATAATAGTCAGAAGGTTTCTTTCCAAATTCAGCAAAGTAGCGTTCAAAAATGTCGGGCATCCAATACCAACTCGGCCCCATATCAAAAACAAACCCCTGCTCTTCAAACACTCTTGCTCTACCCCCAGCCATCGAATTCTTTTCAATAACCGTAACATCGTAGCCTTCATCGGCCAATTTAGTAGCAGCTGATAATCCTGCAAAGCCCGCACCAATAACAATAACCTTCTTCATAAAAAACATAAAAGATTTCGTGAAACAAACCCAAGCCAATCTACACCCATCAACTTAGTTCAAAAATACAGCCTACATATATATATAAATACAATTCTTATACATACACCAGTCAAACTTACACAATATATAAAATCTATTCAACTTATTAGACAAAGAAATAAGTGTTACGTTTTACTTACCTACATTATTTAATCAACAGAAAACCAACTGTAAATGAAAAACCCAGACGATTCTAATTTGTTTGAAATATCTGTCATTAAATAGTCAGTCTTTCAATATCCAATCTACGAGACACTATAAGACACTTAGTATTGGTATTTTTTAATATGACAAAACGAAGAACATGTTATATTTTTAGTTGAGGATAAATACGTAATTAACTGATAGTAAGTAAGGAGTGGAATATATACAAAAAGTGTTTTTAGGGGAGGTATTGCGTAATAAAAAAAGATTCGTACCTTTGCACTCCCAAACGGTTAGAGTTGATTGGGAAAAAGAGACAGAACGTTGCGTAGCAATAGCATGGCAAACTAGGTCAGAAAAAAGTAGAAATAAAGTTTGTTTTTTAGGATTAAGATTCAGACCTTTGCACCCCGGTTAAGAGAATTAGGAAAGAGGAGTTAGTTGACTGGGAGGCTTAGAAAAATAAATTTCAGAAATAGTTTGTTTTTAGAATTTAAAATTCAGACCTTTGCACCCCGAACAAAATTAAGTTGATAAGGATTTCGGTTTAGATTAATTGAGTAACGTTTACAGTAAAAATAAAGTTCTAAGATAATTTGTTTTTTAAAATTAAAAGTAAGAACTTTGCACCCCGAATAAAATTACAGAGTTTAAGTAATTGATTAAGGGAAGTAAAAGAAAAATAAATTTGCAAAATAATTTGTTTTTAAAATAAAAGGGTAGTAATTTTGCACTCCGTTTCGTTAAGTAGAAGGGGGGGGATAAAGTAAAGAGATTCTGGATTTAAATGATTGATTATTAATTATTTAGAGTGAAGAAAAAGAATCTACAAATTTGGTTAGTCTCGGTGAGATTAGTTGAATAAAGTTCATTAACTTATTGGGAAAACGAATGCGACGTTTAATTTAATTAAGTAGTCAGGCAAACTTGATATTTACAATGGAGAGTTTGATCCTGGCTCAGGATGAACGCTAGCGGCGGGCTTAATACATGCAAGTCAAGGGGTAGCAATACACCGGCGTACGGGTGCGTAACGCGTATGGAACCTGCCCTTATCTGGGGGATAACTCGGGGAAACTCGAGCTAATACCGCATAAGATAGTAGAATGGCATCATTCAGCTATTAAAGATTTATTGGATAAGGATGGCCATGCGTAAGATTAGATAGTTGGCGAGGTAACGGCTCACCAAGTCTACGATCTTTAGGGGCTCTGAGAGGAGAATCCCCCACACTGGCACTGAGATACGGGCCAGACTCCTACGGGAGGCAGCAGTA
>NZ_CALCZQ010000032.1 GCF_937903345.1 uncultured Emticicia sp.
ATGCTTCGAAAAGCTCGGTAGCTGATATTCAGGCACTTATCAACAGCGGAACGCCTAATATGCAAGAATTATTGAGCGATAAACCTTACTATAATTACGGAGCAAGCAACCTACCCCTAAGGGCAGGCAAACGCTATGCTTGGCAGGTACGGGTAGAATCTTTTAATGAAAACGATGGTTTTTTGAATGATGGATACAGCGATATTAAAAGTTTTGTCTATGGGCATTTGCCTTGCCCAAGGCCTACCAATTTGCAAGCCAAAGTTGATGCCGATGATGGCTCAGTAGCACTAACTTGGGAAGCCCCCACCGATGCCCTTAGCTACAAACTGGCATACTACACACTACCCAATGGCATAAAAACCGAGAAAAGTGTTTTAGGTACATCATTTTTGTTGATTCAGCAACCCGTAGGCTACCAATACCAATGGGAGGTAAAGAGTGTATGCCAACAAGGCGAAAGCCAAGCCACCGCAAGCGATTTTGAGCTAAAGGAAAAGCCCAAAGAAGAAGCATGGGAAAGCGACCCTGAACTGACCTACGAACCAGAAAGCTCGATTGAACCAGACCCAGAGGTTGTACAAACAACTGAAGACGACCCTCAAGCGGAAGATAGCGAACCACAAACTAAAGAACCTGATGCAGAAGTTGATATAGATGCCCTACTCAACACGCCAACTAAGATATACATACCAGCCGAGGGCAAAGAGCTACCCGAAGGCTTACCCGAACCCATTGCTTCTTTACCGCCCAATCCAAGTGTGGAGCAACTACAAGAAGTACTAAAAAGCAAAAAGCCTACTTGTGCAGGCATAACGGCAAGCTACTCATGTGGCAACCATGAGCGGGTCGCCGCACCGTTTGTGCCACAATACAATGGTGCAATAGTGCCAGTATCGGCAGGCGATGAAATAGCCATGAATAGCCTTGTGTTATCAGTAGTAAGCATTGATGGCTCTGGCAATGGCGAAGGTTTGATAAAAGTACCGATGCTGAATAACATCAAATTAGGCGTAACTTTAAGCGGTATACAAGTAGCCGAAGGTGGTTGTATTGTAGCAGGTAAGGCAGAGCTAAGTGGCGTAAGTGCCTCAGTATTAACCGATAAACAGCGAGCAACATTAGAAAAAGCATATACGGCATATAATTTAATTTTAGATGTAGCCTACGAAAATGCAGGGGCGATTGCCGAGACGTATAACTCACTAACAGATTTATATGAAAAAACTGCACAGAAAACGCAGCTAATTTTAGATAAAGTTAATGATGGCAAAAAGATAAGTAAAGCCGAGCAAAAAGCATTGGCAGAAATGAAAAAGAAAGCCAAAGAAGGGATAGATAAGCAGATAGCCTATTTTACGAAAAAATTTGGAAGCGGAGGTTCAGGCGAAATCATTAAATTAGTTAATTTGGCGAGCCAAAGTTGTGTTTGTGAAGCTAATACCGAAACAACCGAGCCTAAAAAAGGACCCAACGCCTATGCTGGAGAGTGGATTTTTTATGATGAAGATTGCAAAAAATGCTTAGAAGACGATAAGAAAAGACAGCAAGAAATGGCGAAATTAGCCAAAGCCCTTGAAGAGAAATTAATGGCCATCAAAGGTAAAAAAATGGAGTGTGGGTGTGGGTGGAATAGTATAAAATCATTAATGCAAGATTTAGGAACAAGCGATAAAAATTGTGAATTGGTAAAACAATATTTAACACAACTAAAAACAAATATTGATAACAAGCAAAATACTATTTTTGATGTAGCAGAGGGATCTTTATATTTACCTTTGCAAGGACAGGTCAACATTGGAGGAGAGTGTTTTGATAATGTTGTAATTACCTTAGGTAAATCTGCAATTAACCCTCAGAAAAAGCAATATTTAGGAGATATATTACTCATAGATGGTGCTTTTAATCTTAAAACTGAAAATCTTGAAAAAACAAAATTATTAGAAAAATGGCTTTTTAGTTCTTTGAAAAAAGAGAAAAAGGAAGAGAAAAAGGGAGATGACATTAAAGATGCAGAAAAGAGAGAAAATAAAAATAAAAAGCTAAAAATAACTTATGCGGCAGGTGTTGATGTATCTGTTATGTCGACAACCATTGAAAATATATTCTATGAAATTTTAGATAATGCTAATATTAATAGAACTATGATTATAACTAGTACAAAAAGGTCTGCGGAAGGTCAAGCAAAAGCAATGATAAAAAACATTAAAAGTGAAGGAGTTAAAGCGATGAAAAACCTTTATGGAAGTAAAGGAGATAAAGTTATAGATTATTACGAAACTATTAAAAATGATTATACAGAATCTCAAATTATACCATTATTAGTAAATAAAATGATAGAAGTTGGATTTGTTTCAGCACATATGGACTGGTTAACTAAAGGAGCTGTTGATTTTGGTGAAGCATCAAATGGTTTTGATGGAACATATTCAGGAGATATTTCATCTATCGTTAGTGATGCAAAGAAAAACTCAAGTGTTAATCCTAACCAAGTATTATCACCTTCAGCAAAAGGAGAAAAAGCATTACATATTGAAATTAAACTTTAAACATATAGTAGAATGAAAAAATTATTTAGCATTACTATTTTTATTTTTAAAATTGGTATAGCACTTTCCCAAGAAAAAAATGACTCAAAATTTTGTTTACAAGAATTAAAGAAAATTGAAAAATTACAAGATAATTTTTTTTCAAAAATAGATGAAAATAGGTGTAGTTTGATACTATTTCAAAAAAATGGACAAATAAAAGAGCTAATTATATTAAAATCAGAAAATGAAGGAGTTTCGTTACATGAAATAAATGTAACATATTTCTTTTCAGAAGTGTCCCAAGTCAAAGGGTTTTCAAGCAATAACGCACAAATTTTAAATTTTCTTGAAAAAGAAATAAGACAATACGATTTAACCTTAAAAAATTATATTTTAGATGCTTTTAGTAATATTAGGAAAAAACAGCCTTTGGACTCTATTGAATTTCCTCTTTATGGGGTAACAACTGATTTTGAAAGCGAATTGGTTTTAAAAAAAATTTCTCTATCTGAAAATAAGGTAGTTTTAAATCTCTCCTTTTTTATTAAGTTATGAAATGAATATTCGTATAGCCCCCAGATAGTGTATCCTGCAAGGTACTCTGAGGGATTGGTCTATGTTTTTTTGGTGTCTCGCCCTAAAAAAAACTTTTCATCTCCCAAATCTCAAACCAACGGTCGTGATATTCTGAGTGGCTGAGCTTCGTTCTAATTTATTCAAGAAAACATTTTTTATATCAGCTTCCACAAAAAGATTCACTACACCATAACCCACATTCAGAATAATTCCGTAGCGGTACGGATTCTCTGGGTTTTTGATGCTCACTTTTGTTTCTTGCCGATTGAGAGCTTTTATTTCTGAATAGTTTCTACTGCCCCTCAGCAACATTCCGATATATGCCCCAATGCCGAAATTGAAGGTTTTTTGATTGTTTTGTCCGTAGAAATTGATAGTCGGAATTATCTTAAAATCAGTATAAAACAATGACTGGTTGTTGGTATAAGGCGTGATTTCTTTGGGTAAATCGGTGGCGTTTAGGCGGTCAACGGTGTAGTAATTATCGCCATTGCGGGCTGGTTTGAAAACCGCCACAGTATCATATTTTGTATTATCGAGGCTATTGAGGCGTAGCAAATAGGCGTTGCGTTTGGTGCTGATGCCCCTTAAGTGATACCAGCTAACTTCAAAGCCGTAGCGAAGTACGATTTCTTTATGGCCAGTCCGAATAAAACTTTCTTGACGCATCAATGACACGCTCAAACTTGGTGAAGTTAGGAAGTTTTGACGAAAAATTTGCTCCGTCATTTTAAATGGATTATACGTAACGGTACTGACAGATAGATAGTTAGCTGAGTTTAGCCCCACTGAAAGATTGAGGTAGGTATTGCGTTTGAGGCGTTGCCATGAAGTCATACCTTCCAGTTGTCGTTGGGTGGTCATTTCTTTGGTAAAGCTATTACCTTCGTAGTCTTGTCGGAAACTTCGGCGAACGTTTGAAGGCATTTCGTCCAAATCTTGATTCATTTGTACAACAATTCTATTCAAATCGTATTTTTCGAGAGCTTTTAAATCTTCTTTGGTTTGTCCCCAAAGCACAATTCGTTTACGTTTACCGATATTCACTACTATTGAGTCAATATCGGTCGTTTTTTTAGCAAAAGCGAGCGTTGCAAAGCATAAAAATATAATTATGAACAGTTTATTCATTTACAAGTGGGAATGGAGTGTCAGAAAAATAAAATAGCCGAACTCCAGTTGTTATGAAGGTTCGCCTATTATCTATTTGTCGAGTCAACAGCCATTGTTTCATTTTTGAAACTTTCTTTTACAAACGCCCAAACTTTGTTTGGTTTGTTATTGATAGAAGGTAGTTCTTCAGCGGGGTTGACTCCTTTTTTGCCAATTTTTCTACCCAAACGAGCAACTAAACCATTCTTTTTCTCTTTTCGAGGAACTTGGTTATAATCATCTTCATCGTCAGGGATTTCCAGAATCGCTACACGTTCACGTCGTTGTGGTGCAACTCGTTTTTCAACAAATCCTTGATACGGCACAAATATATAATTATCGCTCGCAGGAGTTCGTTGATTATTCAAAACTTCGCTTTCATTTGTTGAAACATTGTTTTGTGTTTCATTAACCGCTACGACTGGCTCGATTATCATCAAATTTTCTTTGATGGGGATTTTTTCAAGTTGTTGCGTTGTTTGTTCTTTGATTGTCTCCATAACTTTCACCACCTTATTTTTGTGGTTGTCGTTATTGGCTATCATCAGTTGTTTAGATTTGGTGGTTTGATTCAAGGATGATTCTATCGAAATCGTAGAATTTGGGCTATTTACTGTTTGATTTTTAGTTGCTATATCTGTTTTTTGATTATAGAAATACATGCCCAAGCCGCCCAGCAAAATTACACTTGCTGCCGCAGTCTGCCACCAAACTAAAGGCTTTTTACGCTTCGTTTGCTTTTGTTGGATGCGTTGCCAAATCTCGTTTTTGTTCCAGTCGGATTCAAAATTAGTTAGGTCAACTTTTTCTTGAATTTTCTTATAAAACTCCTCTGTTTGCATGACTTTTATTCATTAAAAGAATTTTCTTCTGTAATAATTTTCGAGCGTGGTTTAGCTGGGATTTTGATGTGCCTTCATTGATATTTAATTGTTCTGCGATTTCTTTGTGCGAATAGCCCTCAATAGCAAAAAGATTAAAAACCGTACGATAACCGTCGGGTAGCTCGGCGATGAGTTTGTAGATTTCATCACTCGAAATCGAATCTAAGATATTATTATCAACTGGTACCTCGATGGCCTCGCTTTCGGGCATCAGATTAAAATTTGCTTGTTTACGAAGTAGCATCAACGACTCATTAATCACAATTCTTTTCATCCAAGCTTCAAATGACCGCAAATTATCAAACCTAAAATTGACTGCCCCTTCAAAAATTTTGAGGAACGAATCAATAACCAAATCTTCAGCCGTCATGCGGTCATGTACATAACGATACGCCACCCGATACAAAAAGCTTCCATAATGCTCAAAAACATTTTTTTGGGCAATGGGGTTTTTGCTTCGTAGGCTTTCGATGGTCGAGGTTGCTATCAAGTGTTTTTCGTAACAGACGTTTCCTATGATTTAAATGCAGAAGATGCCTTTAAAGTTGTATGAAGGTAAAAATATTTTTTGGTCTTAACTATTTGGCTGTAAGTATTTTCAAAGTTTTGAAGAGTGAAAAGTGCTTGTTCTGAGGTTAACAGTAAAATTATCACAAAAAACTACTAAAAAAATTAAAGACTTTTTGTTTTTTCGTTTGAAATCTCTAATTTTGCAATCCGTTTTAGAAAAGTAATAGATATTTCAATAAATAAAGTAATGAAAAAAGATATTCATCCAAATTATAGACCAGTTGTTTTCTGGGATTTGTCAACAGGTTTCAAATTTTTGACAAAATCATGTGCCAATACTAAAGAAAGTATCGTTTGGGAAGATGGTAACGAATACCCAGTTTACAAAGTGGAGGTTAGCTCTGACTCACACCCATTTTATACCGGTAAAAATGTATTGCTTGATACGGCTGGTCGTGTTGATAAGTTCAACAGACGTTACGGTAAGAAATAATTTTCTTTGGTTTAGATTTAAAGCCTTTCAAAATATATTTTTTTGAAGGGCTTTTTTTAAATAAAATTTTCTGAATTTTGCTACTTCTTCTTCAAAAACGGATGTAGCACAACTGATAGTAAAATTAAGGCCCCGCCTATATAAAAGCCAGAAGTCATTTTTTCGCTTTCTCCAAAAATAAAATAGGCCATAATGATGCCATAAATAGGCTCCATATTGATTGAAAGATTGAGCGTAAATGCTGAGATTTTTTTGAGCAAATGCATCATTTCAATATACGGATAGACCGTACAAACCAAGCCTAATATTCCAACCCAAATCCAATCGTAATGAGTAGGTGTAAGCTGAAAACGCTCATTGGGCAAAGCAAAAATAATGATCGGAATGTAAATCCACATGGCTCCAAATGCTCCGACCATCTCGTAGAAAGTAACGATTTGAGCATCGTTGTTCTTGGCAAATTGGGCATTTATTACAGAAAACACGGTTGCCAATAAAGCACCAACCAACCCAATCAGAATACCTACGATATATTTTCCTTCGAACGTAAATACAAAATACATTCCCAAAACCACTAAAATGCCAAGAAAAACTTCAACCCAACTGATTTTGGTTTTTCGCATAATTGGCTCAAAGATACTTGTAAAAAACGAAGTCGTAGAAAAAGTAACCAAACTAACTGCCACCGTAGATGCTCGAGCCGAACCAAAAAAGCATATCCAGTGAAACGACATGATTGCTCCAACTCCTAATAAGGGCATTGCTTGTTTCCATGAAACTTTTAGGCTTTTTTTCTGAAATTGAGCCACAATCCACATACCTGATGCTGCCAGTAAGGTGCGATAAAAAACTACACCAATTGATGAAACTTCGGTCAGCCGACCCAAAATAGCAGTGAAACCAAGTATAATGACAATGAAATGTAGTTTTAGATAATCTTTTGGTAGAGGTTTTGAATCCATAGATGTGTTATTTTTTAGGAATAAAATGTTTTCAAGATTGACACGATTAATAACCAAACGTGCCACATTTTTGAAATGTAGCACGCTTTGATGAATTTTACTCAATTATTCCTTTTTTGGTGTCGATTATACCATTAATTCGATTTCATCTAATTTTTTTTTTCGACGTTCTTCACGTCTTAATAAGATTCTTTGTTTAAATTTCATCCATCGTTCGAAAAGTGGCAATTCTTCCAAGAAATTCCAGCTTTCATCTTTTTTGTCCGCTTCTTCTTTCTTTTTAGCCTCAATTGGGTCGAAGAGCATTCCTGTACACAAGCAATGTTTGCGGTTGGTACGAGTAAGTACATCATAATTTACGCAACTTGAACAGCCCTTCCAGAACGCATCATCTGCTGGGAGCTCGCTGAAAGTTGTTGGTTCGTAACCTAAATCAGAATTGATTTTCATTACTGCCAAGCTCGTAGTTAGGCCAATGATTTTGGCGTTGGGGTATTTCTTTCGAGATAACTCAAATGCTTTTTGTTTGATTCGGGTAGCGATTCCACTCTTGCGGTATTCAGGATGCACGATAAGGCCTGAATTTGCTACAAATTTCCCATGTTCCCATGTTTCAATGTAACAAAACCCCATCCAGTGTCCTTCCCGAGTTAATGCGATAATGGCTTTGCCTTCACGCATTTTTTCTCTTAAATAATCAGGCGAGCGTTTGGCAATACCTGTGCCACGTGCTTTGGCACTTTCAGCCATTTCATCACAAATAGTTTCGGCTAAATTATAGTGGCTTTCATTGGCTACCTGCACAATATATAAATCTTCGGATGTGAGTGCTGTGTTATTCATCGTCATTTATTGGGCTTTCCCTCAAACGGAGACGCTGTATCCTAAATGGTTTTAAATGAAAAAATAAGAAATAGGGAGAGATGACATTTTGCAAGAGAAGCAAAACTATTACTGTCTAATATTGATATGTCGAAATAGTCTAACTGGCATTAATAGAATTGGACTGCCTAAGCGGACGAAAATGTATATAAATAAAAATAGGATACAAATATGTTAGGTTTCGGAATAATATCCAAAGAATCACCCTAATATTTTTATTTGCATCTGAATAACGATGGGCTTTTAGCTTTAGTTCGGTGATAAAAAATAAATTTGCAGTCAGCTTTCTGTTATCAGCTATCGAAACTATATTATTTACTTAAAAAAAGTAGATAACAGATTGCCGACAGCTGAAGTTTAAATAACTTTGAACAAAAAATAAATTATTCTTTGAATACTCGACTCGCTAATTTTCTTTCGGTGGCTTTGCATCCTTTGTTGATGCCTACAATTTTATTTTTGTTGCTTTTGTTTATTGCACCTACTCCATTGGGAGCCGAACCGCTCGATTTGCTTATGAAGTTGGCAGTAGTGGGTTTTGTGTTTATCTATACTTTTGCCATACCGGCCTATTTTGTGTATTTGATGAAACGTTGGGGTATGATTAGCAGCCTAAAACTCGAAATTTTGAAGGATCGTCGATTACCGTATTTTGTTACTGCTATAATTTATACGGCGTTAGGTTACTTTTTGTATTCCAAAAACTCAATGCTTTTTCCGTGTGGATTTATTTTGTGGAGCATTGCGGCTGTTATTTTATGCCTAGGAATTGTCAGTCTTTGGTGGCAAATTTCGGCTCATGCGGCTGGAGTTGGGGGTATGATAGGAGCCCTAGCTGGAATTTTGGTGCAGTTAGGCGAGCAAAATCTATTTTTTCCTTTACTCTTCTTGGTTATTTTATCTGGGTACGTCATTTCAGCACGTTTGGCTCTCAATGCTCATACACCTGCACAGGTTGGTGCTGGGTTTCTACTCGGTTTGGGGCTTAGTTTAGCGTCGATTTTTGTTATGTTTTAACTGGATGTTGTATTAAAAAATCGAATATAAAGGTTTTTATCTCGTAAATACTTGGTAATTAGTGACTTATGAAGTAATGAGTTAGTGTTTCTTGATTGCTTTTTTTTGATAAACGAGGCTCTATGAGACTTATTTTACTTGTTGGCAACCAAAGTAGGCACTTTACTAAGCGATTTCTTCAAAATGTATTTAGCCATTACAGGAAAATGGTCGGAGAAATTGACATTTGAAATGGTTGTATATGATTCTACGTGCCAGTCGTTACTTACAAATTGTTGATCAATTCGAGCAAAATAGGGTTGGCGATTCAACGTAAAGCCCATTCCTTTACCAGCTTCTTCAAAAGCATTTTGAAAACTTAACTTGAGTTTGCCATAAGAATATCCAAAAGGTGTTTCGTTGAAATCGCCACAAATAATGACAGGAAATTTACTTCCCGATACATAAGATTCTACTTCACGCATTTGTTCGTCACGTTTCTTAAAACCTTCTTTTAAGCGACGAAAACTATCTGTCATTTCTACGCCAAAGGTTTTAATATGTCCTTTTTTTAAGGCATCAAAAGCTAAATTGATGCGTACGCCCATTGACCAAAGATGTACGTTTACGACTCTTACAGTATCATTTTTATAAGCAATATCTGCACATATATATCCGTTGATATTGGGTTGATTTTTTCTGTCCCAAATTTTACTGTATTGTTTCAAAATTGGATATTGCGAAAACATTGCCAAACCAATAAAACCTTTTTGATCAAATTTGGTTAGTTTAATTGCACTATTTGCGTATTTTGACTCAATACCTTTGTTTGGTGAATATTCTTGAAAACAAGCAATATCAGCTTGAATTTTAGTCCAATTTTCATCACTATTATGTTTTTCGTCAAAGCATTCTCCATTGAAACTCAAAACTTTTAAGGCTGAAATATTCTCCAACTTCATTTCGCCATTATGAATTCCAATTGTACGTTTGATAAGAGGAAAAGTAAGAAGAACCCAAATAAAGCCCATAGCTGCCATGATTTTTTGTTTTTTAATGAGTAAATAACACGCTGCCGAAAGTCCTGACAAGACCGCCAAAGGTAAGCTCATCATTATAAAACCCGCACTCCAATGATCGAAAATTGGGTAATAGCAAAATGCCATTGTGATAAATAAGTAGAGTAAAGCTGTATATGAAATAGGATTTTGGCGTAAAATCTTACTAATGATATATGCTGTTTTTGAAGATATTTTGACACAAATCAGCACAACATTCCAAAGAAAAATTAATAACTCGTATAGTTTCATAATTGAAGGTTGCTTAGATAAGTAATTGAACAGCAGTAAATTGATAGAAAAAAAACAATAAAGACGGTATGAGCTCAGAAGAGCAAAGACCGTCTTTATAAAATTTAATTGTAATCTAAGCTACTTATTTTACTTCAAAAGCTCCTTTACCAATTTTGAAGCCTTCTGAGTAAAGTTCAACGCTGTATTTTCCTTTTGTATAGCTTGTGCCTTTGCCAGATACCAAATCAACACGTTGGTCGTTGTTTTCAAACGGAACGCTTTTTTTGAAACTATAACCAATTTCTTTGCCGTCAATTTGTACGACTCCACCGTTACCGTTTTCTACAACTGCACCGTTGTTATCAAGTACACGCACATAAATATCTTTGTTGTTTTGAGCTGCTACGGGGTTTGAAGGCATTATAAATGCTACTTTTATTTGGTCGATTCTTTTTGCCTTATACTCGCCACCATCACGCTCTTTCCCTTTTGATGAAAGTGCTGTAACCTGCACATTGATAGCTTTCATCGCCGATGCCAAAGTTACTTGACGTTTCAAGTCATTGTTTTTTGTGGTGAAATCATCTACTGTTTTTGTCAAAGTTGTAGATAATTCTTCTTTCTCGGTTTTAAGAGAGGTATTCTCTTTGATCACTTGTTGTTTTTCAGTTTCGAGCGTTTGCGTTTTCGCAACCAATATACCGTTTTCTTCTTTCAACTTACGAATGTCATCGTCTTTAGCAACTAAAAATGTTTCGTAATCTTTGATTTTTGATTCGTATTTTTGAATCGAGAAACTAAGGTCAGTTTTTAATTTTTTCTTATCGTTTTCAAGTTGAGCTTTAACAGCTTCCAATTCAGTAACACTTCCGCCGAGGCTTTGTACTTCACTAATTTTCTCATCCAACGATTTTGCGATAGAATCAAGTTTGATTTGTGTAGATGAAAGTTGTTCTACTTTAGAGGTTAATGATTTTTGAAGTTCGATCGTTTCGTTTCTTGCACCCATAAATAAATAGCCCAAAAGAGCTAATATGCCTGCCATTACTCCGATGATTACTTTCAAAAGTCCGTTGTTATTATTTGATTGCGTTGTTTCCATATTGCTTAATTGATTTTAAGTTTATGCTTACAAAGCAACGAAGTCAATGTTAAAGGCGAATTAAATCGACTTTAATTTTAGCTTAAAATTTAAGGTTGGAGATTTACTTACGAAATACCAAACTAAAAATAGTTTCATCAATAGTAGAAATTATATCAATATCGCCATTATGGAGTTTTACGATTTGTGCAACTATTGCCAAACCAACCCCATGCCCTTTGGTGGCTTTGGCGGTGGAATTACTTCTATAAAATGGTCGGAAAATATAGGGTAAATCAGCTTGAGGAATTACTGGCCCTTTATTCATAAACGAAATCTTCATTTCTTTAACGGTGGCCGAAAAACTCACAAAAACACTACTATTTTCTGAAAATTTACAGGCATTATCCATCAAATTCATCAAAGCCACTTTCAACGAAGCCTCACTTCCTTCAATAATCAATGTTTCTTCATCTTCGGGGAAATCGCTGAAATCAATATTTATTACATAATTTTCGTTCCATTTTTTTAGTTGGCTTTTGGCTTCCCATAAAAGTTCGTCCATGCGTAAAGATGTATGCTGAATTGCTTCGGCATTCACAACTGTATTTGCTAAATTTAGTAAAGTATTTGTTAATTGTATAAGCGTTCGGACATCTTCTTGGAGCGATTTTAGGCTTTCTTCATAGACTTCTGGCGTGCGTTTTTGGAGTAAAGTAATGTCAATTTGTGAGTAAATTTTAGTTAGCGGATTTTTAAGTTCATGCGAAACATTGGCAATAAACATTTTTTGCATCGTAAATGCTTCTTGGATACGGTCGAGGAGCTGATTGAAAGTGGCTACCAAGCGTCCAATCTCGTCTGATCGATTTGGGTGTTCGACACGCCTTTCGGTATTGGCAGGAAAAATCTCGTTTACTTGTGTTATAATATCCGACATCGGAGCAAGGGCCTTATCGGCAAAAAACCACCCCGAAAGTCCCGAAAGTAATAAACCAACAAGTACCATGATGGTCAGAATCTTGCGGAGGTCTGCGAGGGCTTCTTTGCCATTATTATCTATGGCACTCACAATCACCCAATAGCTTGCATTGCCTTTTTTGAGCTGAATACCAAGCGTTTGATAAAAACCAGCATAATAATAGGTCGGCTTGCTTTGTTGTTGAATATTAGGGATCAACTCTTCATACAAGCCTGAATATGGTTCTTGACTCGCAAAAACGAGTTTTTTTAGATTTTCGTCATAGACATAAATACTTTCATCGCTCAATAATTCTTTATCGGCGGTGTTTACGAGTTTTAGTACCGTAGAATCAGCCGTTTGGAGGTCGAAAAGTAGGGTAGTGGTCGTTATGGCACGATCTTGTAGTCGTTTGAAAAAACGCTTTTCGAGATAAAGTTTACTGAAAAAATAGACACCCACCGAAAAAAACATCAAAATAGCCGTTACGATAGCCATAAATTGGTAAGTAAGTCGAGAGCGAATGTTTATCATGACGAAAGTTCTGACGGGGTCGCCCGTGCGATTTAGAGTGCTGAGTTCTGAGTTCAAAGCATTGCCACTACGGTGCTGAGTTTTTGTTTGCTGTTTTAGACCACTCAGATTTTAGCACTATTTTTTCATAACATAGCCCATGCCGATTTGGGTATGTAGTAGCTTTGGTTCAAAATCTTTATCAATTTTTTTACGGAGAAAATTTATATAAACTTCAATAACATTTGTGCCTGTATCGAAGGTTATATCCCAAATTTTTTCAGCTAGTTCTACTTTAGAAATCACTCTTCCTTGATGCCTAATGAAGTATTCGAGCAATAAAAACTCTTTTGCTGTTAGTGCTATATCTTTACCGTCTCGTGTTACGGTTTTAGCATCTAAATCCATTTCGAGATCGGCTATTTTGAGCAGATTTGCAGTCTGAATCGAGCCAATATTTCGGCGAGTTAATGCACGGATTCGTGCCATTAATTCACGAAACTCGAAAGGTTTTGCCAAATAATCATCGGCACCAGCATCAAGACCAATTATTTTATCATCAGTTGTGCTTAATGCTGTCAGTAATATAATCGGAGAAACTACACCTTTGGAACGAAGCTGACGACAAAGCTCCAAGCCGCTGATGCCTGGCAAAATAATATCCGAAATAATGAGGGTATAATTGTTGCGGGTGGCGAGTTGGAGACCAATTAAGCCATCGTAAGCTATATCAACCTCCCATAGTTGTTCCTCAAGCCCTTGTTTGATGAGTTGAACTGTCTTTGCTTCATCTTCAATTACGAGTATTTTCATGGTATTTCCTTTCGCTGGTGGGGCAAAATTAGGAAAATTTAAAGAAAAACGAGTTGAGGTTGTATATAATTGTTGAAATTGAGCAATGCTTAAAAGTCTTCAACCGCCATCAAAGTTACTTTTTCAAGTAAACCTGAATCTTTTGGTTGCCATTTTAGGGTCGTAAAATAACCATCTTTACCCAAATTTGGTCGTAGCCTTGCTGATACATTGATATTATAAAATTTCTGCCAAACTTCGCCTAGCTTTTCAATCGCAATTACTCGGTTTGCCATTGAGTTTGAAACATTTATTACTAAAGTATTTTGTGTTTTCAGTAATGAATTTGGTACAAAAATTCGGTAAGTTGGGCCAATTAAAGTTCCCAAAAATTTACCGTTGACTGTAACTGTAGCACTTTCGGCAACTTTGCCTAAATCGAGCCAATAGCCTGCTGTTGAGGTGTTTGGATTTGCAAAATCAAGTGAATAAGAAGCTGTACCAGAGAAATTTTTGTAGGCATCTCCTTCCAATTTTGTCCACGAACCGAGTGATTTTGTTTCTACGGTTTTTGGTAATTCTGGGCCACCTTCCAAAAAGCTAATTTTCCATGTTCCTGTCAATTCTTGTGCTTCGCCTTTTGGCTTAAAGTACGCATAACTCGCACCCGAAACCGGAGTTTTGTAAGTTTCAATGATGCACGATTCGCCTGCCGCTAATTGTAGATAAATTTCGTTTGTTTTTGCATTGTACTTGGCCATACCCAAAGTTTCGGTCATTGGGTTGTACAAGGCGGCCGATTGTGCCGAAACTGAAAGCTTTACCCAGCCATCAAATGCTTTTGGGGTTTTGTTGTTTACGAAATAATAATTGCCTTTAGCGTAGGTTTTTCGGACGAACTGTAAACCATTATCAGTCATTGTTTCTCGGTAAACTTTTACAAAAACCATCATTTCCTCTAAGTTTTCCCCTACTAAAATTGAGCCTTGACCGATTTTAGCTTGACTGAAACCCACTGTATTTTTTACAAAATTCAATTCAGCCAATAAAGATTTAAATTTATTTCTTCGAGCATCTAAACTGCCTAAACCCGGTACATCGTTAGGGAGTTTTTTATGGAAAATAATATTTGCACCTTGTTTTGCCAAAGCCACCAATTTCTCAAAAGTTTCGAGAGGAATTTGTTCACTTTCAGCTAATAAAATAGTTTTGTAGCTGATTCCGCCCGTTAGGATTACTTGGTTTTTGATGCTTAAATTTCCGATTTGTTTATCTGAAATAAAATCAAAACCATAGCCTTGGTCGAGGAGTTTTTGGCCTAATTCTTTAAAATCTGTGCCGTTGAATTCGGGCGTAACGCCATCGAAATGCTCCAATAAACCTTTGGGTGAAGGTTCGGTTAGTCGGTCGGTAATGGGAAAGTAGAACAGCACATCGTTATTACCTTTGCTATCTTGCAAGAAAGTTTGGCAACGAGCCACATAATTATTCAGTTTGCCGAAATCTTTCCAAAAGGGATTATGAGGTGTGAAATGTACGGCAGCATAAAACAACCAACCAGGAAAAGCCGCTTCTTTGGGCGAATAATTGGTTCCGTGATAAAAAATGTGATTTACACCACCAACCATGAAAAGGTCTAAAGCATGTTTTACGTCAGCCAGATTTGAAAGAAAGTGTTCGTTTTCCCAAGTAGCTGATTCAGAAGAAGTGAGTTTTTTACCCATCACATTAGCTGCCGACGATGCAAATTTTATTCTCAATAAATCTGTCCCTTCGATTTCTGGAATGTCAACAACGCTATATAAATCTAAAGTATTTGCTGGTGAACCGTGTGCTTGATTTCTTACGATTTTGCCTCTTGCATGAGCCCAATTTGTCCATTCAGAAGTATATTTTTCAAGAATCAAATCACCGATTGTTGTTCTGTAATCAAACAAAACTCTGTGATTGAGGTCGGTATTTTCTTTGCTAAAAAGATTTGGCAAATGATTACGAAGGTCATAATCTCTACGAGTTTTAAATTCATCTAAAAGAGCTTCTGTCCAATCAGCTTGCCCACGGGCATCATCAACTTCATAAGAGTCATTGAAGAACGCTCGCATACTTGAAACATCGGTTTTTGCAAATGCCTTATCGAACGCTGAAAGATAATTTTTAATAGCTTTTGCCGAAAAATGATCAATTACATCTCCTTCGCCACCTGGGCCAGCACGCTCAACCATTTTGCCGTGAAATCCTTGAAAAACTGCGTAAAGTGTCCAATTTCCTACAGGAGCTTGCCAAATAAGTTTGCCTTCTTTGTTTACTTTTTCGGTCAGATTTAGCACTTCATTCTTGTCTGAATAAGCCATTAAAGTTTGCAATGGCAGTGCTTGCTCGAAACGTACTTGGTCAATGGCCAATTCTTGCAAATTGTCATTTTTTGAAATGGGATATTTTAAATCTTTAAGTTCGGTTTTCTTAGGTAAAACAAACCTTAAAATCGGTTGCTGCACAAAAGTGATGTTTTCATTCAGCGATTCGCCTTCTTTTAGAGTATATGTTTTATGAAAAACGGCTTTACAAGCATCTTCGGGCGTAACCCAACTACCACCAAACGGCCAACCAGAAGCGTTTGCCAGGTCGATTCCTAGGCCGAGGCGAGTGCCTTCTTTGAGTGTATGCTTAAACATATCGACCCATTTGGGCGAAAGGAAATCTATAAACTGCGATTCGTAGCCTTTTACGCCATAAATTGGTGTGATTTCCAGACCTCCTAAACCTACTTTTTTGTAGGCTTCCATATTGTAGCTTAGGTCTTTTGGATTCACTGCATTGCCTTCCCACCACCATCTAGACCAAGGTTTTGATTGCTGTGTGATGGGCTTCCATTTTGGTTGGGCAGCAGCAAGCGTACTTGCGAATAGAATTATTGTTAGTGTTTTATTGAGCATATTATTTTGTTTTTTCTTACCGAGCGTCGCCCGTCACGGAGGCACGGATTTTAAGATTTGCACTGAGATTTTCCGTACAAATTCGTGTTTTCCGTGCCGCTATTGCGACTGATGCTCGGTAACTTAAAAAAAATTATAACAGAAATAGCTATAAGAGAATACGACGTCTCACATCAAGTTTTTTTAAATTGATGGAGATTTTTAAACATTTATATTTGATTGTAAATATACCATAAATTATATGACAAAATAAGTAAATCTGCTATTCGACACTCTCCTGTGGTTACATGGATAGGTATAAGGATACATGGTGCTTGTCGAAAGATTGGTATTGTTAAATTTTTTTAAAATAAAATAGCAAAAATTATTTACATAAGTCTTTTTTTACACTAAT
The DNA here is from genome assembly GCF_937903345.1 of uncultured Emticicia sp. Taxonomy (GTDB): domain Bacteria; phylum Bacteroidota; class Bacteroidia; order Cytophagales; family Spirosomataceae; genus Emticicia. The sequence goes on from NZ_CALCZQ010000032.1 coordinate 16,953, forward strand.
TTCATCTCTTGAAAAATATTCACCCTGTAATATTACTATTTGTGGTATTATCTTAAATCTATCATTAATTTATCATGCAATCATCTCGTAGAAAATTTATTAAAGGAGTAGGAGCGGCATCGGTCTTGTTGGCAACCGATACTTTTGCCAAACCTTTCAATATTATCAAAGATTTAAAGAAAATTAGCCCTAACGATAAGCTTCGCTTTGCAACAATTGGTTTCGGAATTCAAGGGCATGGCGACACTCGTGCAGCTCTCCGAAATCCCGATGTTGAGTTTGTCGCAGCGGCCGATTTATACGATGGTCGATTACTTCACGCCAAAGAAGCTTTTAATAAGGATCTTTTCACAACGCGTGATTACCGCGAAATCTTAGACCGCAAAGATATTGATGCCGTGATTGTGGCCACGCCTGACCACTGGCACGACCATATCAGCATCGCAGCTATGAAAGCTGGCAAAAATGTTTATTGCCAAAAACCAATGGTGCAACACATCGATGAAGGCCATGCGATGATTGACACTTGGAGAAAAACTGGCAAAACCGTGCAAGTTGGAAGCCAGCCAAGTAGCGGAGCGGCTTATGCTGAAGCTCGCAGATTGATGAGCACGGGAGCTATAGGAGATTTGAATTTCATAGAAGCTACTTATGACCGTTACAATGCTTTGGGTGCATGGACTTACTCAATACCGCCTGATGCGTCAGCTAAAACGATTGATTGGGATACCTTCTTGGGCGATGCTCCGAAACGTCCATTTGATGCTACTCGCTTTTTCCGTTGGAGAAATTATCGTGATTATGGAACAGGCGTAGCAGGCGATTTATTCGTGCATTTGATTACAGGAATGCACTACGCAACGGGTGCAATCGGGCCAGAAAGAATCTTTGCTTCGGGTGAATTGAGCTATTGGAAAGATGGCCGTGATGTGCCTGATGTAATGGTGACGGTACTTGACTATCCTGATACCGAAAAACACACGAAGTTTCAAGCGGTGTTGAGAGTAAACTTTGCCAATGCAGGAGCAATCAAAAACGTAACTCGTATTGTGGGTACAGAAGGCGAGATTTTGTGGAATGCTCAAGGTCTGACGCTTACGAAGCGTAAATTGCCAAAAGCTCCAGGTTATGGTGCAGGTGAAAGCTACGCTACTTTTTCGAACGATATGCAAGCTGAATACAAAAAAGAATACGATGCTAAATATGCAGAATCTGACCGTGTGGCACCTCCAGTGGAAGAAATAAAATACGAGACACCAAAAGAAGACGACCCGCATGCACAACATTTCAAAAATTTCTTTGACAACGTGCGTAAAGGAAGCCAAGAAACGGCCCAAGACCCTGTTTTTGGATTCCGTGCGGCTGCACCAGCGTTGGCTTGTAATTTAAGTTATTTCGATAAAAAAATCATCAACTGGGACCCAGTTGCGATGAAAATTAAGAAAAAATAATTTTTTATATATTGGGGAATTGGTTTTTGGGGAACTGCGGGGCCACCCGTGCGGTTATTGGGAAATTTGTTATTAATTTAGCAATAATCAGCTCCCAGTTTTCCTGTAACCGATAACCAATTTTCCAAACCATTACCATAATGCTTAAAAAAACATCTATACTACTTCTTTTACTCGCCATTTCCTTACAAGGGTTTTCTTGGGGTTCAACGGGGCATCGAGTAGTGGGGCAAATTGCCAGTTCTTATCTTTCGTGTAAAGCAAAGCGAAATATTCGTAAAATTTTGGGTACAGAATCGGTAGCTATTTCGAGCAATTGGGCGGATTTTATCAAGTCTGATACTTCGTATAAATATCTCGATTCGTGGCACTATATCAATGTCAAAACAGGTTTGAATAATGCAGAATTTACTAAATATTTGCAGGAAGACACCAAAACCGATGCCTACACAAAACTTAATTTTTTGATTGGCGAACTAAAAAACAAGAAAACCAGTCTCGAACAACAGCGTTTTTATCTTCGCTTATTGATTCACATTGCAGGCGATATTCACCAGCCAATGCACGTAGGTCGTTTTGAAGATTTGGGCGGAAACCGAATCAAAGCTTTTTGGTTTGCCGATGCCACAAATCTGCACGCTCTTTGGGATACTAAATTGATTGAGTTTCAAAACCTAAGTTATACCGAATATTCGGCAAATATCAATCATGTAAGCAAACAACAACGTCGTGAGTGGCAAAAACAACCCATGACCGAATGGTTTTTTGAGTCGTATCAATTAGCAGATAAGTTATACGCTGGAATCAAAACTCAAGAGCCACGCCTAAGCTATCGCTACGATTTTGAAAACGTAGAAATACTTAATCAACAGCTTTTGAAAGGTGGTGTAAGATTGGCTGGTTTGCTGAATGAGGTTTTTAAATAAGAATAAAAAAGATTGGGCTTTTACTTATACACAAGATAGTATAAGTAAAAGTCAAATCACCATCTTATCGCCATCAACGCCTGCTATTCGCATGGCTTCGTATTCCATTTCAACAATAAATTCGGTTTGGTCGTGGTCGAAAAATTCATTGTCCCACGCATTGAAATATAGCTGTGTTTGCGTCTGAAAATTACTTACATTAATTTTTAGCTGACTAATCAGAAAATTGGCAAATTTTAGTACTTCTAACCTCATCAACTGAACTATTTCGGGAATTGGCATCTCCAGTTCTCGGTCTTCCCAATCATCCAAAATAAACCTTTCTTTGAGTTTGTAGGCCTCTAATAGCTCAATACGTTCTTGATTCGACATTTTTTTTAATACCTTTTTCGCTGAATAATACTGCAAAGGTAGCAATTATCCTCTTAGATTTTTTCTCAATTCTTCTACCAATTGATAGACCGTTGTGCAAGGGTTTTGTCTATGATATTCTTCGTAATTATGAGATTTATGCAGTTTTTCGGCATTTTTCAAAGCCGTTTGGAGCTGAGGTTCAAATTGTTTGTATAATTTCTCTCCAAAACCTTTAGTTTTTCCTTCTTTTTCGTAGTTGATATTCGACCATTTAGAGAGTTTTTCAAAATACTGTTTTCTATTCAAGCCCGATTGTTGATATTCACGGTGAAGAATAAACCAAAGCTCAAAACAATCATTTGAGTATGCACATTTGATACCTTTTTCATGGGCAAGCTTTATTGCTTTATTGAAGTTGGCGTCGCCTTTTTTTCCATCCGAATACCTAATATCTCTATCAAAAACTACCCAAACTTGTTGGTCGTGGTCTTTTTCTTTCTGTTTTTCCAATAATTCAATTACTTTTTCGACTAAAGAAATTCCCGACCTTGACAAGCCTATTGCATTGGCTTCTGGCATAATCGGAAATGAATTGAAATATTCAGGTTCAGTATTTATGCCTTCACAGTAAATCAAAAAAGTGCTTCGGATAGCAATATTTCGTGCTGGTCGAGCGGAACTTTGCTTTTTGTTCCACGCTTTCTCGGCATCGCTTGGTTTTATGTAATTTGTATTCTTTCCCATTATTCAAAAATACTGTTTAAATTTCTGATAAAAGGAACTGCACCATATTTGCCTTTGATATAGTCTTTTTCGAGCGAGGAATCGTTTCTTAGGCCTTTGATTTCGTTGAGCGAATAAATTGAAGTTTCACCTCGCTGATTTTTTTCGGCAAAATAAATCTGGTCACGGCGAAGCAAATCATTATCTAATAAATTTGTATTATGCGTTATAAAACACAACTGTGCAGTTTTGTTTTTTTCAGAATTAAAAAGCTTCACAATAGCTTTCGTCAAAGAAGTATGAAGTTTTGTGTCAAATTCATCAATGATGATAGTACCGCCAGATTTCAATAAATGCACAAAAACACCTGCATAAATAAACATTTTTTTAGTTCCTGCCGAAGCCTCTATGTCAAAATCAAGGGTTTCTAAACCAACTTCTTGCCCGTTTTCATCAAATATTTTCCTTTGGGAAATAATTTTCTTAGTTTTTTGGTCGTAGTCTTCATCTATTCCAATATCATAAATGTCCAAATCCGCCAACTTTAGTATTTCCAATAATCTGTGTTTATTTGCTTTGTTTTGAATTAAATTATAAGAAAAACTTTGTAATATCTCTTCATCAAGGCCTTGTAAGATGAATATTTCACACAAATAATCTTTAATAACACAGGCAATTTTACCATTTAACTCAAAAACCAAATTCAAAAAAAGATTATCTTCTCTGGTTTTAGTCTCTAACCCAATGCCTTCTTTAAAACGCTCTTTATTGATAAAAACCTTTTGTTTATCTCTCGTAAAAAATTCCACTTCGTTTTTGTTGGCAGTTCCGAAAAGCCATTCTGAAATAATTTTTCCTTTTAAATAAACAAAGCCATATCGATAAGTTTTTCCTTCAAGAATAAACATAATTTGAAAAAATGAACCCTCATTTCTTGTGAAGGTATTTAACTTAAAAGGTTGAATATGCTCTTCGAACTTTTTTTTATCTTCAACTGGGGCTTTAATAAAACTTACCATTGCCCACATGGCCATCAACAAATTACTCTTTCCGCTACCATTTGCCCCATAAATAGCCGTGGATTTAAGCAAACGCACTTTGTCCGTTGCTTGAAAGACATTTGTCTTTTCATGCTCGTTCATTGCAGTCGCCAGAAAACTGAGCGTCTGCGTATCTTTAATTGAACGAAAATTACTTACACTAAATTCGAGTAGCATTTTCTTTGATTTTGTGATTTTTTCACGAATACTTCAATAATAACGCTAAATATTATAAAACAATTTAAAATTGAAAGTCTTTTGTTGATAAAAATTAAAACATTTCATTTTTACTGAAAGAGGTAGTTAAAAAAAAGATTTAAAAAGCATCTTTTTAGCTAAAACATTTTCCATCAAAGCTTTGCATAATTAAACACAAACTTCTACCTTTGCACTCCGATTTTCGATAGATGTGCAAACATCCGTCTTTTTCGGTCGAAATTCTGCTATTAGTCTTGACGTCATTCGTGCCGTCGCTTCCCCTGACTGATAGCGAATTTTTTTAAATGGTCAATACGTAAGAGAATGTTACCTTTTTCGTAGAAACCAGATTCTTATTAAATACAACATTCTTTTAAATCTGAAAGACAATGGCGAAAGACATCGCAGGTTATGTGAAACTTCAGGTAAAAGGCGGTCAAGCAAACCCAGCTCCACCAATTGGTCCGGCGTTAGGTTCAAAAGGCTTGAACATCATGGAATTTTGTAAGCAATTCAACGCTCGTACTCAAGATAAAATGGGTATGGTTGTTCCAGTAGTAATTACTTACTTTACTGACAAATCGTTTGAGTTTGCTCTCAAAACTCCTCCCGCTGCTATCATGTTGTTGGAAGCATCTAAAGTAAAGACAGGCTCGGCTGAACCAAATCGTAAGAAAATTGGAACAGTTACATGGGAACAAGTGCAAACTATTGCCGAAACCAAAATGCCTGACTTAAATTGCTTTACTGTACATTCAGCAATGAAGATGATTGCCGGTACTGCTCAGAACATGGGTATCACCATCACAGGCAACTCACCTTTCTAATTAAGAATTGAGAATCAAGAATTGAGAATGTTTTTATTTCGATTCTTTATTTAAAATTCATTTTCAGAAAGTCTCGCTTCGGCGAATGTCGCTCTTGCGACAACTATTTATTCACTGGGAGTTAGAAATAAATCTTTTGATTAGATTCTGACGCTAAAACCAAATCAAGCCAATGGCAAAATTAACAAAAAAAAGAAAAGAGGCGAATGCTAAGTTTGACGCTGACAAAGTCTATTCGCTTACAGAAGCGGCTGGAGTTTTGAAAGAAGTTGCTTATACAAAATTCGACTCATCGGTGGACTTACACGTTCGTCTTGGAGTTGACCCTCGTAAAGCTGATCAAATGGTTCGTGGTGTGGTTGCATTACCTCACGGAACAGGTAAAACTGTTCGTGTTTTGGTATTATGTTCACCAGACAAAGAAGCAGATGCGAAAGCAGCGGGTGCTGACTACGTAGGTTTGGACGAGTACATCCAAAAAATCGAGCAAGGTTGGACTGATATTGATGTAATCATCACAATGCCAACTGTAATGGCGAAATTAGGTAAATTAGGTAAAATCCTCGGACCTCGTGGATTGATGCCAAACCCTAAGTCTGGTACAGTTACTTTGGATGTTGCAACTGCGGTAAAAGAAGTGAAAGCTGGTAAAATCGACTTTAAAGTGGACAAAACTGGTATTATTCACGCTTCTATCGGTAAAGTTTCATTCTCGCCTGAGAAATTGGCAGAAAATGCCACCGAATTGATTCAAACTTTGTTGAAATTGAAACCTTCGTCTGCAAAAGGAACGTACGTGAAAACTATTTCACTTGCAAGCACAATGGGACCTGGAATCCAAATCGACAAAACAACCATTAATGGATTGTAATCATGACAAAAGAAGACAAAGGAGCAATAATCGAAGAGCTTTCTGCGAAGTTTGCGACTACACCTTACTTCTACATCACCGATGCAAGTGGCTTGAACGTTGGCAAAACTAACGAATTACGCCGTCTTTGTTTTGAGCGTGGTATTGAGTACCGTGTAATCAAAAATACTTTGATTAGAAAGGCTCTTGAAAGTACAGATACTGACTATTCATCATTCGATGCAGAAGTATTGACAGGTTTCTCAGGCGTAATGTTCCACCAAGAGTCGGGCAAAGTGGCTGCGAAACTAATTAAGGATTTCCTTAAAGCAAACAAAAATAGCATCAAACTAAAAGGTGCATCAATTGATTCAAGCATTTTCATCGGACACGACCAATTGGATACGTTGTTAACGTTGAAATCAAAGCAAGAATTGGTTGGCGAAATCATCGGTTTGTTGCAGTCACCTGCCAAAAATGTTATTTCTGGCTTGCAAAGTGGTGGCAAGAAATTGGCTGGTATCCTTCAAACTCTTTCAGAGAGAGAAGCAGCCTAAACAATTATCAGTTAACTGTCATCAATTGGCAGTTTTCGGTTAATCATTAATATTTTTATTATTTATTTTTTGTAAAAAAACTTTTTAAAATCTATAAAAATGGCAGATTTAAAAGCATTCGCAGAACAGTTAGTAAACTTAACTGTAAAAGAAGTAAACGAATTAGCAACAATTTTGAAAGATGAGTATGGTATCGAGCCTGCTGCTGCTGCTGCAGTTGTAGTTGCTGGTCCTGCTGGTGAAGCTGCTGAAGCTCCTGTTGAGAAAACAGCTTTTGATGTAATTTTGAAAGGTGCTGGTCCAAACAAATTGCAAGTTGTTAAATTAGTAAAAGACTTAACAGGTCTTGGCTTGAAAGAAGCTAAAGATTTAGTTGATGGTGCTCCAAAAGCATTGAAAGAAGGTGTAGCTAAAGACGAGGCTGAAGGTTTGAAAAAATCTTTAGAAGAAGCTGGTGCTGAAGTTGAAATCAAATAAGTTTGATATTCATCGCGTAACCGATTCTTTTTAATTACTACGTCGGCAAGGTTTTAAACCTTGCCGACGTTTGTTTTTATAACAAATTATTGATTTCATAGGGGATATAAATTTTTAAGAAAATCTCAAAATTAGACCCATTGAAAATATCTTATAGTTTACGTAAACTTATTTTTGTATCGAATTTAATACAAAAACAAAGCAATTGTCACTCCCGAATACGCTAAGTTAAAAAGTACTCTACAAAACTTTATTATGAACTATGGCTACTGTGGCTTGAACCATGAAAAAATCCGCTACGACCACCTGTTGGGCGAGCGACTGAAGTGCGTGAATTTCCAATATTTTGGTGAATTTGGCTCGACCTATTGAATGCCGCTGTTGTTGCATAATAAGCCATCATTCCCATTCCGCCACCATAATGATTCCTGCGATAATGTCGAGAGGTATCTGTTTTAGCGTTTGAATTTTGAGCAACACCATTCATATCTGGGCGATAAGTGGCATAGTTTGGACTCATGGTTTTTGCTAATAGATAACCCATTCCGCCAAATAAAAGAGCATTAGATAAATTATTGCTTTGTCCGATTGTATTGGGGTTAGATTTTACTTCGCTATCAATCAAACCCTGCACAAATTTGGGTGATAGGCTATCTTTTTTTCCGTCAAGGTAGCTTACTATCGCCACCGAACTATCAATGGCTACTTCTTTTTCATTGGTTATTTTGAAAACGCCTTTTGAGGTCTCTGAAATGTAAGTTTTTACACCTTTTGTATAAACTTCTTCATACTCATACTCCTCTTCGTTGGAGCTATCGCCGCTGCAACTCTGAAGGGCAACACCGTTTCCCATAATTGAGAGAGCAATTGTACTGCTAATGGTAATGTCTTTAACTTTTTTGATAAAAGTTTTTTTGCTAAAAGGAGTCATTTTTCGATAGTATAAGAGCGGTTTAGTAATTTTAAATATCTAAATATTTAATAAAAATTACAAATAAGAAAGAATCTTGGTAGGAATGGTTATTTTTCCTTGTAATTTGGTATTTTTATTTGACAATTTATGAAACATTTTCTGTTTTTGTTTTTTTTATTTGGTAAAGTAGTAGCTCAAAATCCATACGTACATGTACTAGGTATTGCACAAGATGGTGGATACCCGCAGGCAAATTGCCAAAAAGAATGTTGTAAGGCTGTTTTTGAAGGAAAAGCTACACATCAGTTTGTATCATGTATTGCGGTTATAGATCCAATTTCAAATCAACAATTGCTCTTTGATGCTACGCCAGATTTTACACAACAATTACATTTGCTCAATAATCCAGCACCCAAAAACTTGGGTATTTTCCTGACTCACGCTCACATTGGGCATTATACTGGTATTATGTATTTAGGCAGGGAAGTCATGGGAGCTAACCGAGTGAAAGTTTATGTTCTGCCTAAATTGAAAAAATTTATTGAGCAAAATGGCCCATGGAGTCAGTTGGTTGCTTTGCAAAATATTGATTTACAGCCGATTAACGAAGATTCGGTCATTGTTTTAAACGAACGTATCAGCGTGCAGGCATTCAAAGTTCCGCACCGTGATGAATTTTCGGAAACGGTTGGTTATAAGGTGTTTACGTCTAATAAAAGTCTGATTTTTATTCCAGATATTGATAAGTGGCAAAAGTGGAATCGAAGTTTAGAAGAAATGATAAAATCGGTGGATTATGCTTTTTTAGATGGTACTTTTTATAAAGATGGAGAAATAAATCGCCCGATGAGTGAAGTGCCACACCCATTTGTAACCGAAACGATGGATTTATTAAAAAATCTACCAGCCAAAGAAAAAGCCAAAGTTCATTTCATTCATTTTAATCATACTAATCCAGCAATGAATGCCAAATCGTTGGAAAGTAAAGAACTTAGAAAGAAAGGTTTTAAAGTAGCTTTTCAAGGAGAGAAGTTAGGTTTATAAATTTAATAAAGCATTCAATGTAATTTTTACAATGGACAAAAAATACCGCACATTGCTCATTATTATTTCAATCATTGGTTGGGCTAGCATTGGTGGTTTAGGTTGGTATGTTATTAATAGTTTTAGTTCTAAACCTATAAAGGCTAAAGGAGTGGCTGAATACGATACCCTCATTCAGCCAACGCATTATACAACAATTGCCTCGCAGGCCTTTAAAAATGTCGTGCTTGAAACCGACTTAGGTCCAGTAAAAATTTATTTTGAACCGAGCGAAAAGCATTCTATTAAATTTCATCAATCGTATCTAAAATATGTAGATATGACATACAGAGGCGATACTTTGGTTATTCACGCCAAAAAAACGCCAAAATCTACTAAAGAAGAACCTGTTTTTAAGCAAATTTATGTGTATGCTCCTGATATAAAATATTACAGAGGCGAAGCCAGTCAGACTACTTTTTCGTATTTTAGCATTGAGCAACTCAAAGTTGATAGTCGCAGTAGTTGGGTGCGTTTTTATGGAACTCGTATTAAGCATTTAGAGCTACATACCGAGCATCCATGCAATTATCGTTTAGAGGATAACTCCTATTTTGGGAATATAAAGGCTGATATTAACGAAAATAGTGCCATGACTTGCCTGAGTTATATTCAGAATGACCTCGTGATTAAAACCAAGAATTTTAAGAAAATTGATCTTAGCAATGAAAATGTGAAAAAGTTAATTATTGAGAAATAGAATCAATACATATTTGAAGCCATGAAGTTAGGATATTTATTGATTGCATATTTTTTTTTAGGGTGTATTTTTGACTCTTTCGCCCAAACAAAATATAAATACTTAGTCTTGTTGAAAGACAAAGATGGTTCGCCGTTTTCAGTAAATTCTCCATTAGCTTATCTTTCTCAAAAAGCTATAGACCGACGATTCAAACAAGGAATTACTGTAAAATCCAGTGATTTGCCGCCAAATCCTGTATATATTTCGAGTATTCAACAAACTGGTGCAACTATCCTTTACAAATCTCGATGGATGAATGCAGTTTTAGTTGAAGCTACCGAATCGCAGAAAAATACAATTATTGCCTTACCTTCGGTCAAAGGAATTGAGTTTAATCGGCCGCTTACGCAAGCACGACAAATATCGATTAAAGATAAATTTACTATAAAAAACACCGAAAGCCTAAACTACGGCGATGCAACCGCTCAAATTCAATTATTGGGAGCTGACGTAATGCACAATCAAGGATTTCATGGAGAAGGAATGCTCGTGGCTTTACTTGATGATGGTTTCCTGAATGTAAATACAAGTGAATGTTTGCAGCACCTTGTTCAGCAAAACAAAATCGTAAAAGTCTATGATTTTGTGGATAATGACAATACTGTTTATTTACAAGGTGGACACGGCACTGCTGTTCTAAGTACAATGGCTGGTTATATTGATAATCAAATGATTAGCCCTGCGTTTGGTGCATCCATTGCTTTGTTTCGTACAGAAGATATTTTCTCTGAAACCCCTTTGGAAGAAGCAAATTGGCTTTTTGCTGCCGAAATGGCTGATAGCTTGGGAGTAGATATAATTAGTTCATCGCTGGGTTATAGCACGTTTGATAATTCAGCGGATAATTATACGCCCGTTATGATGAATGGCAATACTGCCCTCTGCACTCGAGCAGCAGACTTGGCAACCGAAAGAGGAATTGTAGTTGTAATTTCGGCAGGTAATTCGGGAAATGACCCATCTTGGCAAATCATTACAGCCCCTGCCGATGCAGATTCGGTGCTGGCAATTGGAGCTGTTACACGAACAGGCAATTATGCCTCCTTCAGTTCAAGAGGAAATTCGGCTGATGGGCGAACGAAACCCGATGTTGTGGCGGTTGGTAGCGGTACTGCACTTTGCAATATTTCGGGGTTTGCTTCAACCAGTTATGGAACTTCGTTTTCTGCTCCTTTGGTGGCGGGTTTAGTGGCAGGGTTTTGGCAAGCAAATCCGCATCTTACAGCACAGGAAGTGACTTATTGTATCAGAAAATCAGGGCATCAGTTTACAACTCCTGACATGCTATTGGGTTATGGGTACGCCAATTTTTCGAGAGCAAATACTATTGCTCAAAACGAGCTTTCAATCTCTGCCATTGAGCCAAATGCTGATTTAGTTTCGATTAAAATTTTGCCATCTAACAAAGCTAATATTGAAATAAGATTCAGTAACTCACTGATTAACAATAACTTACGCATTGTTTTTATTCAACAAATCACTCAACAAATTATTTACCAAGATACTTTTACCCTTACCGCAAATCAAACAAGCAAAACCATTTCCTTTGATATGCTTTCTCCCGATATTCTGCTCCGAATCGAAGATTTAACGCGGAAAAAGACTTTGAAACTAATGCGATGGTGAGCTACAAACTTTCAGCAAAATCTTTGGGCATCATTTGTGGTTTTTCCAGTAAATCCCATGTTTGCTGAGCCTCAAACTGTTCGTGGTATCTATTTAAAAAACCAACTTTATAAATACTATAATCAAACGTACTACCCTATTTCGTCCGGTAAAAAATGCATTAAATAAATACTGAAAGATGAAAAGTTTTATATGCTATTACCAATTTTTTAATTTTCTGCTTAGCCTTTTATTTGATTCTAAACTTCTAAAAATAAAAATTATTCAAATCTAATACAAAGTGTATTAACGATGAAAATAAGCTATTCGCTTGATTTTCATTGATTTCTAACAGGTTTTTTGAGCAATCCCATTGAGCCAACAACAAATGTTTTTTTCTAATATAGTTTGATAAAGTGATACTCAATCAGGTGACCATTTCAAAATTTAAATTCATAATTTTTAAGACTTAAACTTTCAACTCTAAGCATCAAAAAAGTAGCTTTTTATGAATATATTTGTATAAATCTAATCAAACTGACCTTATGAAAAAACTTCTTGTAATACTTACTACGGTCGTTTTACTTACAAACTGCGAAAAAAAAGTTGGTAATAAAAACTCTCAAAATGAAGCATCGGTTTCGGACGAAATCCAGATGGGTGGCGTGAAAATGGTAGAGATAGAAACATTGGCAGGAAAATTTAAAGTTTGGACGAAAAAATTTGGTGATAATCCACGTATAAAAATCTTACTATTGCACGGTGGCCCAGCCATGACCCACGAATACATGGAATGCTTTGAGAGTTTTTTTCCGAAAGAAGGCTTTGAAATGTACGAATATGACCAACTTGGTTCATATTATTCTGATCAACCCAAAAACGATTCACTTTGGACAACCCCACGTTTTGTTGAAGAAGTCGAGCAAGTTCGCAAGGCTTTGGGCTTAAATAAAGATAATTTTTATTTACTCGGAAACTCTTGGGGTGGTATCTTGGCAATGGAATACGCCTTAAAATACCAAGAAAACTTGAAAGGCTTAATAATCAGCAACATGATGCCGAGTATCCTAGACTATGCAAAATACAATGAAGTATTAAGAAGCCAAATGCGTAAATCTTTGGTCGATTCGCTTAATGCTTTTGAAGCTGCTGGAGATTTCAAAAGTCCAATTTACGTCGATTTGGTTATGCGTGAATACTATAACCAGCATATTTGTCGATTGCCCGAATGGCCAGAGCCCGTAAATCGTACTTTCAAGCATGTAAACGAGCACATTTATGTGCTCATGCAAGGCCCAAGTGAGTTTAAAGTAGGCGGTCGTTTATTGACCTGGGATAGAAAAGCAAGTTTACCCAATATCAAAGTGCCAACGTTGGCTATCGGTGCAAAATATGATACGATGGATCCAAAGGCCATGGAATACATTTCTAAATCAGTAAAAAAAGGTCGTTATTTGTATTGCCCCGATGGAAGTCATTTATCCTTTTGGGATGACCAAAAAACCTATTTCCCCAACGTTATTCAGTTTATAAAAGATGTTGACGAGCATAAGTTTTAGACCTGCTGGGCAGTCGTTTGCAGATAGATGAAATAAAGAAAATGAGTATAATACGCTGGTGAACAGGATGTTTGCACCACTAAAGATGTCACAACCTATGACAAGAGTTTTCGATTTATTAGACCAATCACTTGTAAAATATAATAAATCTGATGTTTTCGCCTCTAAAATCAATGGCGAATGGCAACGCACTTCGGCAAAAAATTTCATTGATGCTGTTACGCAATTGAGTCTGGGTTTATTAAAAATTGGTGTCAAAAAAAGCGATAAAATTGCGGTAATTTCTGAAAGCCGTCCCGAATGGAATATTGTTGATTTTGCCGTTCAGCAAGTCGGGGCGATTGGTGTGCCGCTTTACCCCAACATTACCGTTGAAGATTATAAGTATATCTTCAATGATGCCGGTATAAAATTGGTTTTTGTGGGCGATGCTGACTTATTACGAAAAGCACAAGATGCCGCCAAAGATGCTCAGAGTGTGCAAGAAATTTATTCTTTCGATAAAATTTTAGGTAATAATCACTGGAAAGAGATTTTAGAAAAAGCTGATAATCAGGATATTGAAAAGCTCGAAAGCATCAAATCAAGCATCAAAAGTGATGATTTACTGACAATTATTTATACATCAGGCACCACTGGAAATCCGAAAGGTGTGATGCTTTCGCACCAAAATCTGATTAGCAATTTGGAGTCTTGCCGAGATAATTTCCCGATTGATGAAACCTGCCGAGCATTGAGCTTCCTACCACTCAACCACGTTTACGAACGCATGGTTTTGTATCTCTATATGAGTAAAGGCTTATCAATTTATTATGCTCAAAATATGGCAACCATTGCCGAAGATTTGCGAGATGTTCAGCCGCATATTTTCACGACCGTGCCACGTTTACTCGAAAAAGTGTATGACAAAATCGTGGCAAAAGGCTACGAACTAAACGGACTAAAACGCCGAATTTTCTTGTGGGCTTTAGATGTAGGTTTAAAATATGACCCCAACCAAGAATTTGGTGTTTGGTATAATTTTCAGCTAAAATGGGCCAAAAAACTCGTTTTTAGCAAATGGCAGGAAGCTTTGGGCGGAAATATACGCATGATTTGTTCGGGAGCGGCCGCTTTGCAGCCACGTTTGGCGAGAGTTTTTTGGGCTGCGGGCATTCCAGTTTCGGAAGGATATGGCATGACCGAAACTTCGCCAGTAATTGCTACCAATCGCATTATGCCATTAGATTTACGTATCGGCACCGTAGGGCCAATAATTGATGGAACGACCGTGAAAATTGCCGAAGATGGCGAAATTTTGGTCAAAGGACCAAACGTAATGCTTGGTTATTACAACAAACCCGAACTCACAAAAGAAGTAATCGACAAAGATGGGTGGCTACACACAGGCGATATTGGTAAATTGGAAGAGGGCAAATACTTAAAAATTACCGACCGTAAAAAAGAGATATTCAAGACTTCGGGCGGGAAATATGTAGCTCCGCAAGTGCTTGAAAACAAGATGAAAGAGTCGGTTTACATTGAACAATTGATGGTGGTGGGCGAAAGTCAGAAATTTCCTGCGGCATTGATTATTCCTGAGTTTATCGTGATTCGTGAATGGTGCAAATCGCAAGGAATTGAATATACTTCTGATGCCGAAATGATTAAAAATCAGCAAATTTTAAAGTTGATTTTCAGTGAAATTGCTCGTTTCAATAAAGAATTTGCTCCTTACGAACAAGTGAAGAAATTCACACTTTTGGCAACCCCATGGACAGTCGAAGGTGGAGAAATAACCCCAACCCTAAAACCCAAACGCAAGTCCATTATTACCAAATACAAAGCCCTAATTGATGGAATGTATGCGTAGGTTTTAATGTAGAATTAAGAATGTAGAATTAAGAATGAGTTCGTATTTATCTGTAATTCCTTGATTATCAATGTAATATGCCACCTATTCTTAATACCTAATTCCTAATTCTTAATTCCCTTGAAACCCACACCCATTTTTTAGTGTTCTCTTTAGAGCAAAGAAAAAAAACATAATATGCCCTCTCAACAAATCGCTTTAAATTCGGTCGGAGTTTTTCCGAAACTGTTTTTAGATTATATCTCAAAAAAAGAAAAACTAGAAAAGTTCTACAATCAATATCCTGATATTCAAGGATTTAGTAAAGTAATTGAATCTAGAAAGTTTTCGGATGAAAAACGTAAAACATTGGTTTCGGTCCTCAAAAAACAATACCAACTTTTAGAAAACAAGCCAAATCTTGATATTCTTTTAGACACGAATACCTTCACCGTTACGACTGGGCATCAGCTCAATATTTTCACTGGGCCGCTTTATGTGATTTATAAAATCGTTACGATAATCAATTTAGCCAAGAAATTAAAGGTCGAATTTCCTGCTTATAATTTTGTGCCAGTTTACTGGATGGCTAGCGAAGACCACGATTTTGCCGAAATCGCTTATTTTAATCTTTTCGGGAAAAATTTTAAATGGGAAACTGAGCAAAAAGGTGCAGTTGGACGAATGAATCCTGCCGAGTTACAAACAATTTTCGACGAACTTTCTGAAAAACCATCAATATTTGAAGAAGCATATTTAAAAAATACAACACTTTCCGATGCTGCCCGACAATATATGCACGAGCTTTTCGGTAGCGAAAATTTAGTTTGCATAGATGCCGATGATTCAGCATTGAAAGGTATTTTCAGCGATGTTATCAAAGATGATTTGTTGAATAACTCAGCCAACGAAATTGTTACAAAAACCTCTAATGAGCTAAATGAAATGGGTTATCATACCCAAATCACACCTCGTGAAATTAATTTCTTTTATTTGCAAGATTGGCTTCGAGAACGAATAATTAAGGAAGATAATGTGTATAAAGTTCTGAATTCAGCGTTTTCATTTTCGGAGGAAGAAATTTTGAAAATACTTGATAATCAACCCGAAAACTTCAGTCCAAATGTAGTTTTACGTCCACTTTATCAAGAAACAATTCTGCCGAATTTGGCTTATATAGGTGGGCCTTCTGAAGTGCCTTATTGGCTACAACTCAAAGGTGTTTTCGATCATTATGGAGAGCAATTCCCCTTGCTTATGCCTCGAAATTTTGCTTTGGTAATCAATCAAGCAAGCCAAAAACGCATAGAGAAACTCGGAGTTACAGCCGAAGAACTTTTTGCCGATGATGTATCCCTCCGCAGAAGTTATGTAGAACGAAATTCAGAAAATTCATTAAGTCTTGCTTTTGAAATTGATGATGTAAGTGAAGTTTTTGAACGTATATTAAAGAAATCGCTGGCTATTGACCAAACAATGAAAGGTGCGGTTGAGGCCGAAAAGTCAAAAATCATTAGTTCACTCGAAAATCTTGAAAAACGAATCAAAAAAGCCGAAGAACGTAACCAAGAAACATCGGTTACGCAACTTTTGGCTTTGAAACAAAAGCTTTTCCCCGATGGTGGTTTGCAAGAACGCAAAGAGAACTTCTTAAATTTTTATCTCAACGATAAAGATTTTATCAATAAACTCCTCGAAGCCTTCGATCCTATAGATTATAGCTTTAATATTATTGAAATATAATAAACGTCTCCACCGAAGGGCTGTAGTTTGACCGAGAACACGGAAAGTGTGGCATATTTCTAAAATGTGCCACACTTTTTTTTAATGCAGAGCGTCAGACCTTCGGTGCAGACGTTTTAGATAAAATTTTATAAAAATATTTGTATTTATGAACACCGTTCATTTTATTTGTATCGTTTAGTGATTAATTTATTTCCAAATGGGCGTAATTGATAGAAAAGAAAGAGAAAAAGTAGAAATGAAACGGCAGATTTTGGACGCCGCTCGTTCTCTTTTTTTGGAGCAAGGATTTGAAAAAACCAGTATTCGAAATATTGCCGAAGTAATTGAGTATAGTGCGGGAACGATCTATCTGTATTTTAAAGACAAAAATGAAATTCTTTTTGCACTACACGTTGAAGCGTTTAGTGCATTGATGCAAGCAATGCAGGCAGGTATCGTGGGCGAAGCTGACCCTTTTGAACGCTTAATTTCGCTGGGAAAACATTATCTAAAATATGCTTTTGAAAACCCCGAATTATACGATTTGATGTTTGTAATGACCGCTCCAATAGAAACCTTGGAGTATCGTAAAGAAATTTGGTGCGATGGTGAGCGGGCTTTTGAAACACTCGAATTTGTGGTAGCCGATTGCATGAAAGCAGGGTATTTTGAAGGAGCAGACAATGAAACCATTTCGGTGATGGTCTGGAGTTTGGTACACGGTTTAGCCACACTTCATTTACGTCGCCGAACAATGATTTTTCCCGAAGAGAAGAGAATAAAACTTTTGGAAGACGCTTATGCACAGTTTACAGAAATCTTAAAAACCTATAAAAAGTAACGATGACAAATCAAGTTTTAGAATATTTTATTTCAAATATTGGTAAAAATTCTGCCGAAATGAGCCCTTCCGCTTTGGGGCGTTGGCTCAATGGTAAATTGATAGCGGCAGAAGAAGGTTCGCTTACAGTTGAGTTTGTGGTACGTGAAGAAATGACGAACCCAGGAAAAATTCTGCATGGAGGTGTATCTGCATCAATGATGGATGACGTAATCGGAATGACCGTTTTTTCGCTCGGTCGTGAAAATTTTTATTCAACAATCAATCTAAGCGTCGATTATCTGCTACCTGCCAAAGTGGGTGACGTTGTTTATGTAAAATCGAAGGTGATTAGAGCCGGAAAAACGGTTATCAACATGGAATGTGAGGTCAGAAACAATGAACATAAAATTGTTGCCAAATGTACTTCTAACTTAGTAACTACTGGCATAAAAATGTAAGATTAGGGTCTGACCGCAGGTCTGACCCTTTTTTTCAGAAACACAACTTAACAGTGTTCATAAATAGAGATAGTATTGGTAAAAATGAAAAAACTATTTACATACCTTTTTTTTGCTTCTTTTGGAGCTTTTTCACAAACGGTCGGCGTTCCGCTGGGAGGTACTCCGCTTTCTCCCGTTCTTGAGTCTTATATTCAAGAAGGTTTGAAACAGAATTTGAGCCTGAAACAAGAACGCCTCGAAATCTTGAAATCAGACGAAAACATCACGCAGGCTAAAGCGAATTTCATGCCTAAAGTTATTTTTAATCCAACTTACTCATTGGCAGGAGGTGGGCGTAGGTTAGAATTTCCGATTGGAGATTTGCTAAATCCTGTTTATTCTACATTAAATCAATTGACTAAAACCAATAATTTCCCGCAAGTCGAAAACGTCAATCAACAACTCGCCCCCAATAATTTTCATGATACCAAACTAAGTTTTCAGTATCCGATTTTTAATACAGATATTCGATATAATTTGTTGATGCAGAGAGATTTACTTTTGGCACAAGAGGCAAAGAAGCGGGTTTTAGAAAATGAAATTCGTTACAGTATCACAATTGCTTATCTGCAATATTTACAAACGCTCGAAGTCCAAAAGATTTTTGATGCGTCACGAAAATTATTGACTGATTTTGTGAAACTTAACGAAAAACTTGTGAATAATAATGTAGCCACCAAAGAAGTAATTTACTCGGCTGAATATGAAGTGAGCAAACTCGACCAACAAGTTGCGGTGATAGAAAAAAATCGACAATCGGTACAAGCTTTCATGAATTATTTAATGAATCGTGATTTTTCGTCCGAAATCGTGGCTGATACAAATTTGGTAAAATATACAACGCCAACAACTGGTTTGGCTCAAATAAAAGAAGATGCTTTGGCTCACCGTCAGGAACTTTCGCAATTACGTACCACTATAAAGGTGAGTGAAACAGCTATCAAATTGCAAGAAATGAATGCCCTACGTCCACAGGTTTTTGTCGGCGGCAATATAGGTTTTCAAGGCTTTGGCTATTCTTTTAAAAACCAAGCATATCTCATTGGGCAGATTGGTTTAAGTTGGGATTTATACCACGGTTATGAGAAGAAATCGAAGATTCAACAAGCAAAAATTCAGAAAAATATTCTTGATGCCAAACTTGAAGATATACAAAAACAGATTCAGCTACAAGTGTCACAGGCATATTTTGAGTTAGAAGCAGCCAAAAAATCATTAATAACAGCTAAAGATGGTACTACAAAAGCAGAAAAATATTTCAAGATAGTAGAAAGTCGCTACCGAAATGGTCAAGCAATAATGATTGAATACCTTCGGGCATCAAACGAAATCATTTCAGCACGCCTCCAAGAATCGGTTGCTAAATATGATATTTTGGTGAAGCAAGCGGCTTTGGATAAGGTTGGGGCGGTGAAGTAAATATTAAAGTCTAAGACTTTTATTTATTCTTCGTAGCCATAACTCCGTTACGGATTGCAAACTGGCTACGGCAGCCGTGTCGAGTTTGTAACTCGACACATGAGAATAGAGTTAAGTTTCTAACTTAAAAAAACAAAAAGATGTCTTCATACACTGTAAAAGACCAAACTTGTTTACATTTTATGACTTTTGCAACAGTTCAATGGGTTGATGTTTTTACTCGTGCAGAATACTGTGATATTGTGGTTGATAGTCTAAATCATTGCGTAAAAGAAAAAGGATTGATAATCTATGGTTGGTGTTTGATGAGCAATCATATTCATCTATTAGTAAGGTCAGAAACTGGTGATTTATCGGGTACAATGAGAGATTTTAAAAAGTTTACAGCAAAGAAAATCTTTAAAGTAATTGAAGAATACCCACAGGAAAGTAGAAAAAGTTGGATGAAATGGATTTTCAAAAAGGCAGGTGAAGAAAATAGTAACAATGAAATTATTCAGCTTTGGCAACAAACATTACATCCGATTGAACTTTGGTCAGTTGATGTTATTCAACAAAAATTAGATTATATTCATCAAAACCCAGTAAAAGCACGAATTGTTTCAGAAGCTCAGTATTATTATTGGAGTAGTGCAATTGATTATTCAGGGGGTAAAGGCTTAATAAATATTGAATTTATTTAGATTTTAAGTCATAGACTTTATTCCATTCTGTGTTGGCTGTTACAAACAGCCAACAGCAAGATTAACTCTATTATGAATTGTAAATTGCCGACGGGACTAAACACAAAAACCATGAACATATTCCCACTAACAAACACACTCATTTTACTCGCTATTTCGGGCATACATTTCTTTTGGGCTTTCGGTGGCCGTTGGGGAGCAGATGCTGCCATTCCAACGAATAAAGAAGGTAAAACAATGCTTTCGCCAGATATTTTTGCAACGCTCGTAGTAGCTTTTGGAATTTTGGCAATGGCATTGCTTCATCTTGAAAAAGTGCAAATGGGCAGCACTCCGCAGTTAGGTTTGCCAATTCCAACTTGGATTAATGCTTATGGCTTAAAAATCATTGCAGGAATCTTCTTACTTCGTGCCATTGGAGAGTTTCGATATGTAGGTTTTTTCAAAAAAGTAAAAGGAACAAAATTCGCTACTTTAGACACAAAATATTATTCGCCATTATGCTTAATTCTTAGTATAAATGCTTTTATATCAGCCACATATTTATGAAAAAAATATTACTTATTCAAGGACATCCAGACGCCGAGAGTTTCAATTTTGCTTTGTATGAAGCCTATAAAAAAGGTGCAATGGCATCGGGAGCTGAAATAAAAGAAATCATCGTTCGTGATTTGCAGTTTAATCCAAACTTACAATTTGGTTATCGAAAACGGACTGAATTAGAACCTGATTTACTTGATTCCATCGAAAAAATCAAATGGGCAGAACATATAGTGCTATTTTACCCAGTTTGGTGGGGTTCTGTTCCTGCACTCTTAAAAGGTTTTATTGATAGAGTTTTCTTACCGGGAATAGTTTTCGAGAAAATAGAAAACTCGGTTTGGTGGAAAAAATTACTTACAGGTCGTTCAGGCCATATCGTCAGCACACTCGACCAGCCAGCTTGGTATTATTGGCTCTATTATGGCCGCCCGAGTTATCATGCAATGAAGCAATTAACTTTTCATTTTGTAGGTATAAAGCCAGTCCGAACAACTACAATCGGCCCAATTAGATTATCAAAAGACAGCTATCGAGCCAATTGGTTAAAGAAATTAGAAAAATTAGGTTTTGAACAAAAATAGAAAAATACATGAAAAGTTATACTTCCATAATTATCGTGACTGGCTTATTAATAATAAGTTGTGGCAAAAAACAAGAATCGAAAAAAGCCGAAGCCGAAGAAATTCTGACAGTTGAAGTACAGCCAGTTAGCCGTAAATATTTGAGCGAACCAATTATTGCAAGTGGCTTACTTTCTTCAAAATCAGAAATGAAATTGGCGTTTAAAACAGGTGGCATGATTCGCCGTGTGTATGTACAAGAAGGGCAATCGGTACGTGAAGGACAACTATTAGCAGAACTTGATTTATCTGAAATAGATGCACAAGTCCGTCAAGCAAAATTGGGTTTAGAAAAATCAGAACGAGATTTGGAGCGAGTAAAGAAACTCTACGCCGATGAAGCCACAACGCTCACCAATGTTCAAGATGCAACAACTGGTTTCGATGTAGCCAAACAAAGTGTACAAGTGGCCGAATTCAACCAAAAACTTTCAAGAATTTATGCCCCAACAAATGGCCGAATTCTAAGAAAAATTGCTGAACAGGGCGAACTGATTACGCCATTTACACCAGCATTTATTCTCGGAACAGGCGAAAGTGCGTATATCGTAAACATCGGTTTGGCCGACCGTGATGTAGTAAAAGTAAAAATTGGTGATGTGGCAACGGTTTATTTAGATGCTTATCCAAACGAAGCCTTCCAAGCCCGCATCACGCAAATTGCCCAAACCGTAAACCCTGCAACCGGAACTTTTGAGGCTGAACTACAGATTCAACCGAATGGGAAAAAACTTATTTCTGGTTTCGTAGCCAAAGCTGAAATTTCTACAGGAAAAGCTCCTTCTACACTCGCAGTACCCATTGAAGCATTAGTTGAGGCCGATAAAAACACGGCGTTTGTTTATTCATATAATACTACAAGTCAATCAGTTAGTAAAATACCAGTCAGTATTGGAAATATTTTTGGCAGTAGCGTTGCCATCGTTTCAGGCATAAGTGAAGGTACACAAATCGTAACGAAAGGAGCTAATTTCTTGAGCGATAAAAGCAAGGTTAAGGTGATAAAATGAGTTTTAATTTATTAATCCTCATCAATAATTAATGCAAAAATTTACAACCGCATCGGCAACCCGATAAGACAATAAGTGACACTAAGAAATCACTTAGTGAAAACTTTGTGCTCTTAGTGCCTTAATGGTGAAGAAAAAGACAAGGTTTTTAATATTTTTTTAAACATGAAATTAGTCGAATTTTCCGTCAAAAACTACCAATTCACCATTATCATTTTCTTGATGATTATGGCGATTGGAGTCAACTCATTGCTCAATATGCCCAAAGCCGAAGACCCAGCTTTGAAGGCAACTTTTAATAGTATTGTGGTGGTTTATCCTGGTACTTCGCCTGCCGACATGGAAAAGCTTATCGTCAATCCGATTGAAGATAAAATGTCCGAAATCAGCGATATTAAAAAAATCATTTCTACAGCTGATGAAGGTGTTGCTCAAATCCGTTTGGAGTTTATTCATTCAATCAATCCTGACGACAAATATAACGAGGTTTTACGAGAGCTGAACGCCATTCGTAGTAAACTACCTACTGATATTTATAGCATCGATGTACTTCGATTTACGCCTGAAGGTGTAAATATCATTCAATGTGCTTTGATGTCAGAAACTACTCCTTACAAAGATTTGGAAAAAGAAGCCGATAATCTGAAAGATAAATTATTGAAGGTAAAGTCAATAAAAACGTCTGAAATTTGGGCATTCCCGAAACAACAGGTAACCATTTCGGTCAATTTAGATAAGATGTCACAATTCCGAATTCCACTGAATCGTGTTTTAGGTGCAATTCAATCTGAAAACGCCAACATTCCAGCAGGAAATATCGAAATCGGCAGTCGAAAATTTAGCGTGAAAACTTCAGGTAGCTACGAAAATTTGGATGAAATAAAAAGTACCATTGTGAGTTCGTCAGGTACAACCGTTACGTATTTGCGAGATATAGCCGAAGTGAAATTTGATTACGAAGAAGAAAGTTATTTGGGTCGCTTAAATGGGAAAAGAGCTGTATTCGTAACCGCCACCATGAAAAATGGAAGTAATATTTTCAAAACGGGTGAAGAAATTAGACCGATTCTTGATGATTTTGCTAAAAATCTTCCGCCAAACATCAAATTTGAACAAAGTTTCGACCAAGTAAAAAGTGTTTCTACTCGTTTGTTTGGTTTGGCTCGTGACTTTGGTATTGCCATTTTGTTGGTACTCATTACACTCATTCCTTTGGGTATTCGCCCTGCTATTATCGTAATGATTTCTATACCTTTGTCTCTAGCAATCGGCTTGACCTTACTTGATTTAGCGGGTTTTGGCATCAATCAATTGAGCGTGGTTGGTCTCGTAATAGCTCTTGGTTTATTGGTTGATGATTCGATTGTCGTAGTCGAAAATATCGCCCGATTCCTCCGTACAGGAATGCCACGCAGAGAAGCAGCCATCGAAGCAACCAAACAAATCAGTCTGGCTGTATTAGGCTGTACGGCAACTTTGATTTTCGCTTTTTTGCCGCTCTGTTTTTTACCCGAATCTGCTGGAGATTTTATCCGAAGTTTACCGATAGCCGTGATTATGACTATCATTGCTTCTCTTTTCGTATCGCTCACAATTGTCCCATTTTTGGCAAGTCAACTTATGCCTCGCGAAGAACACGGCGAAAATATTGTATTGCGTTTGATGAAAAAAGGTATCGAAGGCTCGTACCGAAAAGTATTGCACAAAGCACTTTTTTACCCAAAAACAGCTCTTTTGATAGCGGTTTTGATTTTTGCCGGAAGTTTAGCTTTGATTCCAGTGGTGGGTATGAGTGTGTTTCCACGTTCGGAAAAACCACAGTTTTTGATAAATATCGAAACACCGCTTGGGACAAGTTTGGGTGAAACCGATAAAGCAGCTCGTTTTGTAGAAAAAGAACTTTTAAAGCATAAAATTGTCAAGAATTTTGCGACAAACGTAGGAAAAAGTAATCCGCGAATTTATTATAATACCTTGCCAATTGGCGGCACTTTGGCAAATTATTCTCAACTTTTTGTTCAACTTCAAGATAAAGTAGAAGTGCCTGAGCGTGAGAGTTTCATTGACGAACTAAGAGCGATTTTCGATTCGTATCCAGGTGCAAAAATTCGTGTGATTCAGTTTGAGCAAGGGGCTCCATTTGAAGCACCTTTGGCGGTGAGAATCGTGGGCGATAACCTTGATTCACTGCGAGTTATTTCTGCGAAAGTTGAGCGTGTTTTTAAAGATACAAAAGGTACGATTTACGTAAATAATGCACTTTCCGCTCAAAATGTTGATTTAAGAGTCAATATCAATAAAGATAAAGCAGGAATGTTGGGTATTCCAACGGTTGATATTGACCGTACAATTAGAATGGGAATTGCAGGCGTAAATATGGGAATTTACAAAGAAAAAGAAGGCGAAGAAATGAACCTTAATGTGAGCTTGCCACGTAATCAACGCCCAAGTATGGATGTGTTCTCGAAAGTATTTGTGGCCAACCAATTGGGAAGTTTAATACCGTTGAGCCAACTCGCAACGGTCGGTTTTGAGACTTCACCTAACAGAATTAATCATTACGACCGAAATAGATATTCGACAGTTTCGGCTTTCATTAAAAGTGGATTCTTGACACCTAACGTAACGAAAGAAGCCGTTGAAAAATTGAATAAAATCAAACTTCCCAAAGGTTATGAGTTTAAAATGGCTGGTGAAGTAGAGCGATCTGCCGAAACTTTTGGTGGGCTTGGTACAATTATTATCATCACGATTTTCGGAATTATTGCCATTCTGATTCTTGAATTCAAAACTTTCAAAAGTACATTCATCGTACTTTCAGTGATTCCGCTCGGAATGATTGGTGCGATTTTGATTTTGCTTTTTACAGGAAATTCGCTTTCGTTCACGGCCATCGTAGGCATTATTGCTTTGGCAGGTATTGAGGTAAAAAACTCTATTTTACTAGTAGATTATACCAATTTCCTGAGAAAAGAAAATGGCTTAAGCATAGATGCTGCTATTGAAGAAGCTGGCGAAACTCGTTTTATTCCTATTGTTTTGACAACTATGACGGCAATTGGTGGCATGATTCCATTGATTATGGAACATTCACCATTGTACTCACCTTTGGCCTTAGTAATTGTTGGTGGTTTAATTTCTTCTTTGATTCTGACCAGAATTGTTACACCTGTGATGTATAAATTGTTGCCACCGAGTGTTTAATCTTTGAAAATCTGTAAAGTCTAAAAAATAGACTTTACAGATTTATATTGCTGTTTTTTTAGGGAGAATAGAGTATATAATCCCACCCACCGAAACAACTAACAGAATAATAATTAAAATCTTTTGTAAATTTCCTTCATTCGGATTTTCCAGTAATTTTCTAATTTCTTTCGCCTGTGAGCCTGTCCAAACTGCCAATAACGTACGTGGAATCATGCCGAAAAATCCACCTACAAGTATATTTTTGAGTTTAGCACCCGATAAAGCAAAAACAAAATTGGTGAGTGCAAATGGTAAAACGGGTGAAAGTTTGCTAAAGAAAATAACTTTTAATTCTTCTTTTCTAATATTTTCTAAAATATTACTAATCTGCTTATTATTAGCAAGGTACATCTTAAATTTATTGCCATCAATGCGTTTGGTAATAATATTCACCAGAAAAATAGCAACCATATTCATCAAGAAAACTGGCAAAACGGCATTCCAACCAATAAAATATCCAAAAATAAGGGCTAATAGGGTAGGTGGTGTAAAAGCAAAGGTGCAAGTCAGACAGCAAATGAAAGTGATAAGCGTCCAATCTTGCCAACTAAAGTCCAATACAGTATTTTCATGAGTGACGACCGCAAACGTAAGAACCGAACTAAAAATCAATGGAATAACCGTCAGAAATATCGAAGAAATGAGTGGAAAAGAGTATTTGAAGGAGATTTTCAAACTAATTAAATTAAAAATCTCCTTCTTTTGTTGAGAAGGAGATTATATGAATAAACAAAAGTTTTTGACTAACAAATTTAAAACAAAAATCCGTAACGCAGCGTAATCGGCGTTTGATTACCAAGTAGGCTTTGTGGACTAATAAACCCTCTGTTTGGGTAGCCTAGATTGTACATCAAGGAAATAAAGCTGCCACGACGGCCGTCGCCACCTTGATAAAAACCTGCCCCAATAAGTGGCGAACTTCCCCAAACCCTTTTAGTTGGATCGGTTGTGTTAAGGTTATATGAATAAAATTGGTCGGCGTAAGCATTGATAAACTCGTATTCAGCATGAGCGAAGAAACGCTTGAAAACCTGCTGACGAATAAATATTTTTGGGCCAAAAATTGTATTATTAGTGTTTGCCGCACTATTCCGGTTGAATGTACCCTGAAAAATAAAGTTTGCACCTATTCCTGCAACCGTTCCTTTTTCATTCAGTTCATAGCCGACCATAGGCGAGGTATCAATATAAAAAGCTCCAAAAAAGCCCAACCAAAATGTTCCGCCATATCTTAGCTTCTCTTTCCATTCGGGTTTTGTTTTTTCAAAAAATACTTGAGTTTGGTTGTCTTTATCGCTCGAAGTCGGAATTCCTTCTTGTGAAAAAACGTTAAATGTGCTAATAATCAAGGCACTCATTAAAATTATTTTACGCATATTCTAAAGTTTTCTCTTCCTGTAAAAAATCAGGCAGTTTGATGGTATCGAGGAGTTGTTCTTCGAGCATATTTGCCCACTCCGAAAGATAAACGATAACATCGGCTCTAACATTGTGAAGAAAATAACGATTTTCAATAGGCAGACGCATTAAAATTTGTTTATCTGCTAATTTTTCGAGGTTTTGGAGGTCTTCCAATGAAAATCCAGACGTAAGCATCTCGTGAATAACCAAATCAATGGGCATTTGTGTATTGCCACAATAGTCGTTTAGTTGTTCATTCCAGTCGCCATGTCCTTGCATAGCGTAAGCATGAATTTCTGCTTTTGAGCGTTTGGTGATTTCTTGGGCGAGGTTTCCACAATTGCAGCTACCCATGTGTCCCCACATATAATCACTACCCGAACCAAGTTTTTTTGCAGTACGACGCAGTGCGTCAATGATTTCAACTTTTGCCTGTGCCATTTTTAATCAATTAAGATGTATATCAAGTGAAGATGTATCTGTTTCTGCTTAAAACGCACCGTTAGGTGCTTTTGTTTGCCAAATTTTAGGTAAAAATAAAAGGTCTCTTGAGAAAATATTCAAGAGACCTAATAATTATTTTATTTGACCAGCATTGGGCTTTGTAAATTATGATTTTTTTGCTTTGGTATTTTTAGGTGCTGTTGCTTCAACTTTTTGCTCGACCACAATTTTAGTTTTTGCAGTTTTTGCTGGAGCTTTTGATTTTTCAGTTACTGCCTCTGGTGTTGCTTTTGCTTTTAAAGTTGTATTATCTTTTAGATTAGCAGTGGACACATCAGAAACTACCTCGATTACGCAATTTTCTACTGAAAATTCAGGATTATAATTATATTTTGCTGCTTGTTTATCGTTTACCCATCGACCATTGTTCAATAAGTAACGGTATTCGTAAGAACCTGACTGTAAACTAACTGAAGCCTTCAATGAACCATCTTTTTGTTGTTTCAAAGCAACTCCATTATTTAAATCCCAATTGTTAAAATCACCTAATAATATGCCCGAGGTCGCACCGTCTGCTACATCTGCAGTAAGAAGAAAATCAATTTTTTTGCTTGACATAATTTTTATTTTTATTTTTTATGTTGTAAAGTTTTGCATAAAAAAACATCTTTTCCTAAAAAAATCATTGAAAAGTGCAAAAGTTCTTAAAAAAGTTTAATTTTATTAAGGAATGGTTAAAAAAAACAATTAATTCAAGTTATTGAGTTGAACTTAAATTGTTTATTATCAATGGGTTATTCGTTATTGTTGAACTTGTTATTGGGCAAATTTGTAAATAGCATTATGTTTCTGTTGCTTTAAATAGATTGATTAGTAATTCCCTAATAACCAATTTCCTAATTACCAGTTTCCCAATAACCAATAACTAATTCTGATTTAACTGTTCCGTAATTACCTTACGTAATGCTTGGTGGGGGCGAAGACCATTATTACGGTAAACTTTCGGCCCTGCATCGATCGTAATGTCTTGTGCATTTCGCATTTGTCGCACAGATGTACTTCTAAATTCTTCGTACTCTTCGTCAGTCATTTCTTCGCGGTTGGCTTTGCCTTTCTCCAAACCATCATCAAACCTATTGATACGGCGGTCTTGATCGGCAACCTTCGATCGATTGAGCATATCTTCTATATGGGCAAATATTTCTCTTCTTTCTGCTTTCAATTCTGCCAGATTTGGCAATAAGGCTAAGTCGTTTTCTAAAATACTCTTTTGTATAATTTGCTGAGCCAACTCCCCTTCAGCAACTTTCAATTCTTCAATCAATTTCAAGTTGCTTTTCTTCATTCGGCGAATTGTTGGACCCGCTTGTAGCCAATTATACCAATAAGCCTGAAGAATCGGGAAGGAAATACCTAAACAAATTGCACCCGCTATAGCAAATAAAACTCCACTTAAAATGAAAGACATCAAAGCCCAAGGGCTATTTACTAATTCAATATTGAGTTTATCATAAGCCTTTAGCTGCTCGTCAATCTTTTGAAGAAGTGCTTGATTAACAGCAGGATTTACAAGCGTTGGATCCAGTGGTTGGTTGTTGAGCTGCATAGCTTTGATTTGTTTATTTATACTATCTTTTAGTTTATCAGTTTTGTAAGCCTCATAACGGAACCAGCCTAAAATAAGCATTGTAGCCACCGAAAAAGCTACTAAGAAACCTTGAAAAATGGCATAAGTACGCTTGGTTTTTGGTGAATAATCGTTGATATATGGTTGCTCTACCAATCTATCATAACCTGGTTTTAGTAATACCGAAAGCATTGCCAATCCGATTGCGAATGCCCACGCTTCATAATTATCTCGTATATTGAGAGCGTAGGCGACAATTTCGTGAGAGATAATCAAATCGCCTGTTACGAAGGCAACGCCCGCCAATAAGTACAATATTCCAGCTAATAACGAGTACGGCGATTCATTTCTGTTACCTTTACCTTTAACCAGATTGATGGTTGCTAAATTATCGTCTATCCGGTCTTGTATGAAACCGACCCTTCTTGAATGCGTACTGATGCCCAATATATATTCTTGTAATTTATCGAATGCGGTTTTATGTTTTAGCTTCGTGTCGGTAATCTCGATATCTATTTTTGAAACCTCTTCTTTTTTCTCGACAATACGTTCTTGTAGCCACTCATAAGTTACATGGCTCGATACAAAACCTTCGTAAGGGTCATCGTCTTGATTTTTATCTTTTCGAATATTCTCAACGCCGATCTGATACCCATGCTGGAAGTCGGAATTATAATAATTTTCTGTATTTTCCATGTTTAAAAATTTACGAATTACGATTTAGGAATTACGAATGTTGGCAAAGCTGTTCAATATTCAAAACAACCATCGTCGTCTAATTTTCTATTTCAATATTATATTTGTCCAAAAGCCCTTGGATGTTATTGACTGAGAATCTTGCTTTTTTTATTCGATTAAGTTCGGGGTCTATTGAAAAATTTTGTGATGTCCTTAAATCAGCTTTTTCTAAGATTGTTTTTTCAAAAACTGCTGATATGAATTCACAATTTTCAAATATAGCACTTGTTAGGTCGGTTTCTGTAAAATCTGCTTCTTTCAAATTGCAGTTTTTAAATTTGGTGCTTTTCATTTTTAACCTATAAAAACCTGCTAAATGCAAAAAACAATCTTCAAAACTGACTGAAAATAAAAACGGATTACATTCTCCAAAATTTACACCTAATAATTTGCTATTCTTAAAACTTACTTGTTTCATTGCAGCATTATTCAGTTTAATATTGCTGAGGTTACAATCGTCAAAATTACATTCAATAAAATCGTAATTTGATAAATGTAAATTCGAGAAATCACAATTCGTGAAAGTACAATTATCATATTCTCCTTTGCGAAATGTTTCTTGGGTGAAACTTATCCCACTAAATTGTTCATCTTCTATTATTGGTTTTATCATAACTATTCGCACGTGATATGCTCCTCAAAATTTCATTTCAAAATAATTTCCTCTATTTGCTTACTTGTTAGTTTTTCACGGTAGCTGCGTGCCAAATTAAATTCACTTTCAAAGAGTTTAATGAGCATTTCTCGGCGTTCGTTGAGTCGTTTGAGCTCAGCTTCTGGTAGTTTGAGGATATCCACGATTTTCCATTTTTCTACTCGCTGATCATCAATTTTGGTTTTGAGTTTGGTTATTTCATGTTCCCATTCTTGGGTTTTATTTATTTTGTCTTTTTGTAAGCGAAGGTTATCAAACCATGTTCTCGAATCCGTTTTTAATACAGTCAGATTGCTCAAAAACAGTTTTCCAGCAAATAAAAACAAGAATAATACAAAGTAAAACAAAGCAAATGAACGTAAAAGAGTTTGATTTTGTGAAGATTCGAAGCTGGTTAGCGATTGTACAAAAACAAAAACCGAAGCTGCCAAAGGCATTCCGACTTCCTCGAGGAGCTGTCTCCATGAAATTGAAGATTCTTTTTCATGAAAAAGTGATTTCGAATTAAATAAATTGAACATTCCCGCCAAGAAAACTCCAAGTGCAATGACATAATGATTTCTTGGAAAATTGGTCTGAATAGATTCATCAATTAGATAATAATTACCAATACACATTGCTAACGAAAGCAAAATGCCGATAAAAGTTCGTGGCAGTTGGTGGTCAGTGCGTTTAAGTTTTTCAAGAACAAGCACTTTTTCGTTCAGTTCATTGATTCGAGTTTCTTTTTGTTCAATAAACAAATTGATTTCATCTATTTTTTCCGAATGATATTCAACTGTTTTTTCGATATCTGCCGTTTGATGAGCAAAAAAATTACGGATTGCTCCGATTTTCTCTTCAGCTTTTGCTTCCGAAAGACCAAAAATTACGCCTTCGTCACGCAATGCATCTTCATTTTCAAGCCAAAAGGGTATGACGCCCATTTCGGAAGAAAAGGGCTGAACTTCGGAGGTAGGAATAATTTTTACTTCTTGGGAAATTGGAATTTGTGATATGTTCAAAGCAAAATCTTCTTCATTAGACGAAAAGGGTTTTGATTTTGAACTAAAAAGATTCTTTATTCGGTCAAAAAAAGACATAGGCGTATAGGCTCGTTTTTAGCACTCACGGGCGTATCAGGAAAAATCTGTTTGGGGTGGATCTTTTCGTAGGTAATAATAGCTAATATCATTTCAAGAAAATATCTTTCACTTGCAAAGTTTTCGACAAAACCAGCGTCTATCAGTATAGCAGCTTTTTCGTAAGCAATTGTGTATTTTTAGTTATTTCGAATTATCAAGGTGATTGTGGTTAATAATTTAAATAAAATCATTTAATGAACCACGATGCGATGATAACTCGAATTTGGGTAAAATATTTCGATTTTGAAAAAATAAAAGTGAAGAAGGGATTTTTCGATGGTTGAAGGGTGTAAATTTGTGTATACATTTATTTAAATTACGAATTTTTGATAATTTTATTCTTATAAAATTATCAAAAATTCAGCTAACTTAGAATTTAGGAAACAATGATTTCGATAATAGTTGCTACTGCCGAAAATGGCGTAATCGGGAAAGACAATCAATTACTCTGGAAACTCTCGGCCGACCTAAAGCAATTTAGAATGCTGACAACGGGGCATTCGGTAATTATGGGACGAAAGACTTTTGAGTCCATCGGTCGACCATTGCCCAATCGCACAAATATTGTTATTTCTCGTCAAAAAGATTTGTCTCTACCCGAAGGAATTTTGAAAGTAAATTCCCTCGAAACTGCTATTGAAACTGCTAAAAATCATGCTGGGAATGAGGAGATATTTATAATTGGTGGCGGAAATATTTATGAACAAGCCATAAAAATTACAGATAAAATTTATCTCACCGATGTTAAAGCTTGTTTAGAAGGTGATGCGTTTTTTTTAGCTATTGATAGAAAAAAATGGAAAGAAACCTCCAGAGTCTCCTTTCAAAAGGATGAGAAAAATGAATACGATTTTGATTTTATTGAGTTAGTGCGGAGGTGATTTTGACAACTACTACATTAAATTAAAAAATAGTTGAACAATGTGTTACGCCATGCTCTTTGAAGCTAACTTACTTTACTTCAGTAAATAAAAAACCTCCATCTTGTTTGTTCCCCACTGGGAGTTTATGTATATTCGTTGTTTGGGTTTCGGCCTAAATGCAATTTTTATTTTAAACACTACTTTTTGGAGCTCTAAATTTGATTTAGATACTAATCTTGCTAATTTTTGTGATTTTGTTTAATTCTAAGCTTGTGAAATGACACAGATAAGATTGGTTTCACCCAAATTCCCGAGTGGGAGGGCTTCCTATTTTGTTAATATGAAAGTATCTACGCTACAACCGTTTCAGATGGTCTATTCGTTATTTGAGCACGAATATCTAGGATTTTTGTTTGAAGCCTTTGTGGTGCAGCTCAATAGTAAAGGTGAGCTGACACTCCAAAATCAGAGTGTTTCGTCGAAAAATATAGCCGAATTTTCAGAACGAATCGATACCGATGATTTCACTCTTGTCAAACTTACTGAAGCTATGCAACAAGACGTTGTTGTAAAGAAATTTAGTTCCAAAAAGCTCGCTCCACTTGATTTTTTCTTGAAAATATTCGATCCTGAAAAAGGCGATAAACTACTGCAAGAAATGATTCATGGATATATGGAAAAACGCCGTGCTGAAATCTTGGAGAAATTACTGAAAAAGCCACTTTATATTATGAGTAATGATGGCGATCCTACCTGGAAAGCCATCAATACTATTCAAGAAGGGGCAAAAGCCTTCTTTAATTTTATTCGAAATGAAGAAAATACACATTATTTTCCAAGTATCAAATGCGGTGGCGAAAGAGTTCAATTTCAGTTTAAAAATGCTAGAATTTTGTGCGAAGAACCAGCTTGGTTGCTTATCGACGATGTATTGTATCATTTTGACAAACAGGTCGATGGGAAGAAATTAAAGCCATTCTTGAATAAAAATCATATTATTATTCCTCGAAACATTGAGGAAACTTATTACCGAAAATTTATTGCTCCTCTAATTGCTCAATTCGAT
Organism: uncultured Emticicia sp.; assembly: GCF_937903345.1. Classification (GTDB taxonomy): domain Bacteria; phylum Bacteroidota; class Bacteroidia; order Cytophagales; family Spirosomataceae; genus Emticicia. The sequence goes on from NZ_CALCZQ010000032.1 coordinate 50,576, forward strand.
GTTTTTGCCCAAGGATTTGAAATTAGATTTGAGAAGCATGAATCGAAGCCTGTAATATCAATTTCGGAAGTATTTTCTACACAAAAAGTCGCCGAACATTTGTTTGATAAAAACGAAGTGGAACTTGAAAATAATGAAGAAAACAAAATCGTTTTTGATTTATCGTTTCAGTATGGTAATTATACGTTTCGCTTTGATAATTTTTCGGCTGAGGCTTACGTGAGTGTTGAGCGTGCAGGTGATAGCTGGCTTTTCCATAAGGTAAAAAGAGATTTGAAATACGAAAAAGCACAAGTTAATTTATTGAAGACCTTGGGTTTAGATGTACGTCAAGGTAGAAAATTAGTGCCAAAACGATACGCCTTTTCGTGGTTGCAGAGCAATGCAAAACTGCTTGAAGAAAATAACTTTGAATTAAAACAAGTTGATAATAATCAAAATCATAAGCAATATTTTTTGGGATATTCGTCGATAGAGGTGCATATTGAAGAAAAAAACGATTGGTTTGATATAAAAGCTAAGGTTCGTTTTGGTGAATTTGATATTCCGTTTCTGAAACTTCGTAGCCTGATTTTGTCCAATAAACGAGAGTTTAGGCTGCCAAACGGACAAATTGCGGTCATTCCCGAAGAATGGTTTACGAGGTATTCAGAATTGTTTAGTTATGTCGATAACCTAGACGAAAGCGATATTACTATTCTAAAAAAACATCATCTTGTTTTAGTACAAGATTTGACCGATGAGGGCTTAGCGTTTTCGGTTATTTCTCGAAAATTGGAAAGGCTACGAAATTTTGATAAAATTGGACAATACGAACTTCCAAAAGGCTTAAATGCCAACCTCAGGCCTTATCAAAAAGCTGGTTACGATTGGATGCGGTTCTTAGCCGAATATAAATTAGGCGGATGTTTGGCGGATGATATGGGTTTGGGTAAAACCATTCAAACATTGGCGTTTCTGCAATCACAAAAGGAGATTGGACATGCAGAAAATCCTACTTTGTTGGTGATGCCTACCTCGTTGATTTACAATTGGTTAAAGGAAATTGAAAAGTTTACGCCAAATCTTCGGGCGTTTATTTATACTGGAACTAATCGAGAGAAAAATACCGAGCAATTTGATAATTATGACTTAATTTTGACTTCCTACGGAATACTAAGAATTGATATTGATTTTATGAAAGATTATCGATTTAATTATGTGGTTTTAGACGAATCTCAATCAATCAAAAATCCAAGTTCTCATATATCTAAGGCCGTTATGCAACTAAACTCAGCAAATCGCCTGATTCTGACCGGCACGCCTCTTGAAAACAGCACAATGGATTTATGGACACAAATGTCTTTTATTAATCCAGGTCTTTTGGGTACGCAAGGTTATTTCAAAACCGAATACCAAATTCCGATTGAAAAACACCAAGACGAAAAGCAAAATAAGCGTTTGTATAGCCTAATTAAACCATTTATGCTGCGTCGGCATAAATCGCAGGTTGCAACCGAACTTCCGCCAAAAGTTGAAAGTATTCATTATTGCGATATGACCGAAGAGCAAGAAAAACGTTACGAAGAAGCCAAATCATATTATAGAAATATCATTTTAGAACAAATCGAAGAAAAAGGTTTCGGTAAATCTCAAATGGCGGTGCTGCAAGGCTTAACCAAATTACGTCAGTTAGCCAATCACCCACAAATGATTGACCAAGATTATGAAGGAGATTCTGGCAAAAATGATGAGGTTTTACAAAAACTCGAAACTATCATAGAAGAAGGGCATAAAGTGCTGGTTTTTAGTCAGTTTGTGAAGCATTTGGGTATTTACAAAAATTATCTTGAGAAAAACCAAATTCGGTATTGTTATCTAGATGGTTCAACTAACAACCGCCAAGAGCAAGTTGATATTTTTCAAAATGATGATTCGATAAAGATTTTTTTGATTTCGTTGAAAGCAGGAGGCTTGGGCTTAAACCTAACCGCCGCCGAATACGTTTTCTTGCTTGATCCATGGTGGAATCCTGCCATCGAAGCACAAGCAATTGATAGAGCCCACCGAATTGGGCAGCGAAATACGGTATTTACCTACAAATTTATCACTCGAAATTCGGTTGAAGAGAAGATTCTGACCTTACAACGAAACAAACGGAAGCTTTTCGATAACCTCATCACGACAGAAGAAAACTTTGTAAAATCGCTTTCTAAAGATGATATTTTGAGTTTGTTGGAGTAGGATTGTAATTGTTTTTTATACTCGTTTTCGTTATTTTATTACCGTAATTTGGGAATTGAAATTCAATATTACGGGAATAAAATAGATAAATTAGCTATTTACCACAAAATTCCTAAATCCCAACTGAATTTAAAGAATTTTTGTGGTAGGGGGGGTATGTATTTGGGCATATCTGAACTACAAAAAAAGGTCAAGCAAAATGCTCGACCTTTTTTGTGTTTTATATAAAGAGTAAAGGGATTATCCATTCTCAATTTTTCATAAATTAAACATACTCTCTACGCTGCTTCGATGCCTCTTGAGCTTTTTTCTTTTCGGCTGCTGCTTCGAGTTCTGCTTTGCTACCAACGATAATGTTTTGGTATTTACGGTTACCAGTTCCAGCAGGAATCAAGTGACCAACGATTACGTTCTCTTTCAAACCTTCGAGCGTATCACGCTTACCTCTAACGGCAGCTTCTGATAACACTTTAGTAGTTTCTTGGAACGATGCCGCCGACATGAATGATTCTGTACCCAATGATGCCGTTGTGATACCTTGTAATGTTGGACGAGCAACCGCTGGCATTGCATCACGAACTACGATTTGTGCTAAGTCAGCACGCTTCAATCGGCTATTTTCGTCACGCATTTCACGGCCGGTAATAATCTGACCTGGCTTGTACTTATCAGAAGCACCAGCATCCATTACTACTTTTTTGTCCAATATTTTATCGTTTCCTGCACGTACCAACCACTTGTCAATCATTTGATTATCTAAGAAGAGCGTATCACCTGAGTCGATAACCTCTACTTTTTGCATCATTTGGCGAACAATCGTTTCGATGTGCTTATCAGAGATTTTTACACCCTGCTGGCGATATACAGCTTGTACTTCATTTACCAAGTATTCTTGTACGGCCGTTGGCCCTTTGATACGAAGAATATCGGCTGGGGTGATGGCTCCATCTGAAAGTGGGTCACCCGCTAAAACGAAGTCTCCGTCTTGTACTAAGAATAATTTCGACAAAGGCACCATGTACTTCATCTTGATACCATCTTTTGCTTCTACAAAAATCTCACGATTACCACGCTTGATAGAACCGTATTGTACGATACCGTCAATCTCAGATACAACCGCAGGATTTGAAGGGTTACGAGCTTCAAACAACTCCGTGATACGAGGCAAACCACCCGTAATATCTCGGTTCATGTTGATGGCACGAGGAATCTTAGCTAAGATTTGTCCTGCTTTGATAATTTTCCCATCTTCTACCGTCAAACGAGCCAATACTGGCAAGTTGTAAGCTTTTTCTTCTTCACCATTACTTGTTTTTACAATAATAGATGGGTTTTTGGCACGGTCTTTCGATTCGATGATAACTTTATCACGGAAACCAGTTTGCTCATCGGCTTCTTCTTTGTAAGTTATGTTCTCTTCGATTGCATCGTATTCTACAATTCCATCAATATCTGAAAGGATAACGGCGTTAAATTGATCCCAGTGACACATTATGTCACCTTTGTTTATTTTTTGTCCGTCTTTTACTTCCAAAGTTGCACCGTATGGTACGTTATTAACGATAAGTACGTTGTTTGTACCAGTTTCGATAATACGTATCTCACCACGACGACCCAATACAGTTGTAATTACATTACCTTCACGATCGCTCGACTGTACGGTACGCATTTCTTCGAGTTGGATTGTTCCTGCAAATTTCGCTTTGATGTTTGCCTCAGAAGCAACGTTTTGGGCAGTACCTCCTGTGTGGAATGTACGAAGTGTAAGCTGAGTGCCAGGCTCACCGATTGACTGTGAGGCAATTACACCAACTGCTTCACCACCTTCCGACATACGGCCAGTTGCTAAGTTACGTCCATAACATTTCGCACAAACACCAGTTTGCGTTTCGCAAGTCAATACAGAGCGAATTTCAACTGTTTCTATTGCAGTATCGTCGATTTCAGCAGCAATTTCTTCCGTGATTTCTTCGCCAGCTTTTACGATAAGTTTCTTAGTCAGTGGGTCGATTACATCATAAACTGAAGTACGGCCTAAGATACGCTCAGAAAGTGGCTCAACGATATCTTCGTTGTCTTTCAAAGCTGAAACCTGAATACCACGTAATGTTCCGCAATCTACTTCGTTTACTACTACGTCTTGAGCAACATCGTGCAAACGACGAGTTAAGTAACCAGCATCGGCAGTTTTTAGGGCTGTATCGGCCAAACCTTTACGAGCACCGTGTGTTGAGATAAAGTATTCGAGTACGTCGAGACCTTCTTTAAAGTTAGACAAGATTGGGTTTTCGATGATTTCTCCGACCGACCCTTGAATATTCTTTTGTGGTTTCGCCATCAAACCTCTCATACCACCTAACTGACGCACTTGTTCTTGCGAACCACGAGCTCCAGAGTGCATCATCATATAAATTGGATTGAAACCTGCTTGGTCATCTTCCAATTGCTTCAATAGAATCACACGCATCGAACTATTTACACGTCCCCAAATATCAATGATTTGGTTATAACGCTCACGCTCAGTAATGATACCGAACATATAGTTGTTTTGTACTTCTTCTACTTCTTTTTTAGCATCATTAACGAGTTTTGGTTTTTCAGCAGGAACAATGATATTGTCCAAGCCGATTGATAAACCACCACGGAAGGCTGTTTGATAACCCAATTGCTTGATGTCATCTAAGAATTGTGCTGTACGAGCATAGCCTGCCTCTTTGAATACTCGACCGATAAGCTGTTGTAGCTTTTTCTTAGTCAATAATTCGTCAAGATAACCTACTTCTTCTGGTACACATTGGTTAAACAAGATACGTCCTGCAACGGTATCAACGATTTTCCAAACCAATTCACCTTTTTCGTCTTTTACCTTCACACGACATTTGATATGAGCGTGTTTTGAAACTGCACCTTCATTCATCGCAATAATTACCTCTTCTGCTGAATAGAATGTAATACCTTCGCCTGGCTCTTTGTGAGTTGGAGTCGATTTACGTCCTTTAGTTACGAAGTAAAGACCCAAAACCATGTCCTGAGAAGGTACCGTAATAGGAGCTCCGTTGGCAGGGTTTAGGATATTATGAGCAGCTAACATCAAGATTGAAGCCTCCATGATTGCTTCCTGACCAAGCGGCACGTGAACGGCCATCTGGTCACCGTCAAAGTCGGCGTTGAAGGCTGTACAAACGAGTGGGTGCAATTGGATGGCTTTGCCTTCTACCAGTTTAGGTTGGAAAGCTTGGATACCAAGTCTGTGGAGCGTAGGGGCACGGTTCAAAAGAACAGGGTGTCCTTTTAATACATTTTCCAAAATATCCCAAACTACTGCATCTTTTCTATCAACGATTTTTTTAGCAGATTTTACCGTCTTAACGATTCCACGTTCTATTAACTTTCTGATAATGAACGGTTTGAAAAGTTCGGCTGCCATATCTTTTGGTAAACCGCACTCGTGAAGTTTCAATTCTGGACCTACAACGATTACCGAACGACCAGAATAATCGACACGCTTTCCAAGTAAGTTCTGACGGAAACGACCTTGCTTTCCTTTCAACATATCTGAAAGTGATTTCAATGCACGATTACCTTCTGAACGAACTGCGTTTACTTTACGAGAGTTATCAAACAAAGAGTCAACCGCCTCTTGTAACATACGTTTTTCGTTACGCAAGATTACTTCTGGTGCTTTGATTTCTAACAAACGTTTTAAACGGTTATTGCGGATAATTACACGACGGTAAAGATCATTCAAGTCAGAAGTTGCGAAACGACCACCATCCAATGGTACAAGCGGACGTAATTCTGGTGGAATTACTGGCACCATACGGATAATCATCCACTCAGGTTTATTTTCGATACGAGTGTTTGCATCACGTAATGCTTCTACGATTTTCAAACGCTTCAAGGCATCAGCCTTACGTTGTTGTGAAGTATCTGTAGCCGCAGCGTGACGTAAATCGTACGATAATTGGTCTAAGTCAAGGCGAGAAAGCATCATTTCTAAAGCTTCAGCACCCATTTTGGCGATAAATTTATTAGGGTCTTTGTCGTCAAGCATTTGGTTGTCACGTGGCAATTTGTCCATGATGTCCAAATATTCTTCTTCTGTCAAGAAGTCGTTTTTTGCAACACCATCTTCACCTTTCAAACCAGGTTGAATAACGACGTATCTTTCGTAGTAAATAATTTGGTCGAGTTTCTTCGACGACATACCTACTAAGTAACCAATTTTGTTTGGTAAACTACGGAAGTACCAAATATGAGCCACAGGCACAACGAGTTCAATGTGTCCCATTCGTTCACGACGTACTTTCTTTTCGGTAACTTCTACCCCACAACGGTCGCAGATGATACCTTTGTAGCGAATACGTTTGTATTTACCACAGTGGCATTCCCAGTCTTTTACAGGACCGAAAATACGCTCGCAAAACAAACCGCCCATTTCGGGTTTGTAAGTACGATAGTTGATTGTCTCAGGTTGAGTAACTTCTCCATAAGAGCTTTCTAAGATTGACTCTGGCGAAGCCAAACTGATAGTGATGCTCTGGAAGTCACTATTGAGTTTTTTATTTTTCTTTAAAGACATTTTCAAGTATGATTGATGTGAAAATGATATGCTCATTTTTAGGTGTGCAATTCCGTGGAAAAACACACCTTTATTTTTTCAGACTACTGCAAAGTAATCTCTAATGCTAAGCCTCGTAATTCGTGAACCAATACATTGAATGATTCTGGGATATTTGGTTTTGGCAAATTCTCTCCTTTTACGATTGCTTCATAAGCCTTGGCACGACCCAATACATCATCAGATTTTACAGTCAAGATTTCTTGTAAGATGTGCGATGCACCGAATGCTTCCAATGCCCAAACCTCCATCTCTCCGAAACGCTGACCACCAAATTGTGCTTTACCACCCAATGGTTGTTGGGTAATCAATGAGTATGGTCCGATTGAACGGGCGTGCATTTTATCATCAACTAAGTGACCAAGTTTCATCATATACATGATACCAACGGTTACTTTTTGGTCAAATGGCTCACCTGTCAAGCCATTGTAAAGTTGTGAACGTCCATAAGGTGGTAAACCAGCTTCATCCAATTCGGCGGTTACTTCTGCTTCAGTAGCACCATCAAAGATTGGTGTAGCATATTTACGTCCTAATTTTCTACCTGCAAGACCTAATACAACTTCATATAACTGACCGATATTCATACGAGAAGGTACACCAAGAGGATTCAATACAATGTCCATTGGCTGGCCTTCTGCCGTAAATGGCATATCTTCATCACGAACGATACGTGCAACAACTCCTTTATTTCCGTGACGGCCGGCCATTTTGTCACCCACTTTCAACTTACGTTTCTTAGCGATGTAAACTTTAGCCAATTTCACGATACCTGCTGGTAGTTCATCTCCAACTTCCAATACAAAACGTTCACGTTTGAATCGACCGATTACTTCGCTACGACGAGCCAAGTAGTTTTTACAAAGTGCTACGATTAGTTTGTTGAAAGCAGTATCTTCTGTCCAACCATCCAAGATTACATCTCCTAATAAGTTTACTTCTTCAGGAACATTATATTGACTTTCGTCAACGTAATTGTTTTTGTCTGGGAATAAATTATTGGCAATGTTTCCACGATTGAACTTCATGCCCTTAGAGATAAGTTCATCTCCAAATTTATGTTTCACGCCAACGGTTGTTTTGCCGTCAAGCAATTCCGTCATTTTATCAATCATTAAGCCACGGAGTTCAATTAATTGACGGCCGTGCTTCTTCATTAATACTTTTAATTCTTCTTTATGCTTCGAGCGTTCTTCTTTGCTTGGGCGAGAGAAAAGTTTTGTGTCGATAATTACACCGTCCATTGATGGTGGTGATTTTTTCGAGGCATCTTTAACGTCGCCTGCTTTATCTCCGAATATTGCACGTAGTAGTTTTTCTTCTGGAGTCGGATCTGATTCGCCTTTTGGAGTAATTTTTCCAATCAAAATATCTCCTTCACGTACACGCGTTCCTGTACGAACGATTCCATTTTCATCAAGATTTTTTACAGTTTCTTCAGAAACGTTTGGAATCTCAGCTGTTAATTCTTCTTCACCACGTTTTGTATCACGTACTTCGAGCTCGTATTCTTCGATGTGAATTGATGTAAAAATATCTTCACGAACAACTCTTTCTGAAATTACAATTGCATCCTCAAAGTTATATCCTTGCCAAGGCATAAATGCAACCAAAAGGTTTCGTCCAAGAGCAAGCTCTCCGCCTTGAGTTGCATAGCCTTCTACAAGAATTTGACCTTTTTTTACAGCATCACCCTTCAATACAATCGGACGAATGTTGATACAAGTATCCTGATTTGTTCGGCGGTGTTTGATAAGTTCATAAGAAGTGATGTTTGTATCAAAACTTACGAGCGTTTGCTCAGCTGTCCAATTATAACGTACTTTGATAACATTTGCATCAACGTATTCAACAACTCCGTCTTCTTCGGCAACCACCAAGGTACGTGAGTCACGAGCCAAACGACCTTCTAAACCTGTACCTACGATTGGAGCTTCTGGACGTAATAACGGCACAGCTTGACGTTGCATGTTTGAACCCATCAAGGCACGGTTGGCATCATCATGCTCAATGAATGGAATCATCGAGGCGGCAACCGATACAATCTGATTTGAGGCAATGTCCATGTAGTCGATTGAATCTGGTGATTTCATTGGGAAGTCACCTTCATAACGACATTTTAGGGCATCTACTGAGAAGTTTCCGTTAGCATCAACGTCGGCTGTTGCCATCGCAATATTTTTTCCGTCTTCTTCTTCGGCAGTTAAATAAATTATTTCTTTAGTCAATTTACCATCTTCAATCTTAACATAAGGTGTTTCGATGAAACCCATACTGTTGATTTTGGCATACGTACAAAGCGATGAAATCAAACCAATGTTTGGTCCCTCAGGCGTTTCGATCGTACATAAACGACCGTAGTGCGTATAGTGAACGTCACGAACCTCGAAACCTGCACGCTCACGGCTCAATCCACCAGGCCCGAGTGCCGACATACGACGCTTGTGTGTAATTTCAGCCAAAGGATTCGTTTGATCCATGAACTGTGATAGCTGGTTCGTACCAAAGAATGAGTTGATAACTGAAGAAAGCGTACGAGCATTAATCAAATCTACTGGTTTGAAGTCTTCGTTATCCCGAACGTTCATACGTTCTTTGATTGTACGAGCCATACGAGCTAAACCTACACCAAATTGTGCGTAAAGTTGTTCTCCTACGGTACGAACACGACGATTCGATAAGTGGTCAATATCATCGACAACTGCTTTTGAGTTGATGAGTTGAATAAGGAACTTAACGATTTCGACAATATCTTGGGTTGTCAATACACCTGTTTCTAGAGGTGTAGTCAAACTCAATTTTGTATTTACACGGTAGCGACCTACTTCCCCTAAATCATAACGTTTATCAGAGAAGAACAATCCTTGGATAATCTCACGGGCTGTTGCTTCGTCAGGTGCTTCGGTGTTACGTAACTGACGATAGATTTGTTCAACGGCTTCTTTCTCAGAGTTTGAGCTATCTCGTTGTAAGGTATTGTAGATAATGTTGAATTCTGATACGTTGGCATCTTCACGGTGCAAAATGATTGATTTTTGCTCGGTGTTTAAGATAGTGTCAATATCACCTTCTGAGATGATAGAGTCACGCTCTAAGATTACCTCGTTACGATCGATTGAAACAACCTCGCCAGTATCTTCATCTACGAAGTCTTCTGTCCATGTACGTAAAACACGTGCGGCAAGACGACGACCGATTGATTTTTTCAAGGCTTCACGTGTGCCTGGGATTTCTTCAGAAAGGCCAAAAAGGTTGAGGATATCTTTATCAGAACCAAAACCAATTGCACGAAGCAATGTTGTTACTGGGAATTTTTTCTTACGGTCGATGTACGCATACATTACGTTATTAACATCAGTCGAGAATTCAATCCACGAACCTTTCATCGGGATTACACGAGCTGAGTAAAGTTTCGTTCCGTTTGTGTGCTTGCTCATTGAGAAGAACACACCTGGCGAACGGTGTAATTGTGATACGATAACACGCTCTGCTCCGTTAATAACGAATGAGCCACGACCATTCATGTATGGAATGTTACCCAAGAATACTTCTTGCTCGATTGTCTCGAAGTCTTCGTTGTCGGTATCATTACAAATCAAACGCAATTTTGCTTTTAAAGGCACAGCGTATGTAAGACCACGGTCAATACACTCATCGACTGAGTATTTTGGTGGGTCGATGGTGTAATCGACGAATTCTAACACGTAGTTTTCACGTGAGTCGGCGATTGGGAAGTTTTCGGCAAATACATTGAAAAGCCCTTCCATTTTGCGATTTTCGGCTGGAGTCTCAATCTGGAAAAAATCTTGGAAAGATTTTACCTGAATATCCAAGAAGTCTGGGTATTCGATGAGCGGCTTTACCGTTGCGAAACTTTTTCTACCGGTTTCTGTCAGATTCAAGGTTTGAAAAGTTTTAAGTGAAAATTTTTTTACGACGATGGATGTTAAACATTTAGAATATTAAAATGAATTTTAAAATCCAAACATTAAGCATCGAAACTTGAAAATATAAATTTATTTATCGTAGTGGAGTGAATAATTATCCCTGTTCGACTATCCTACGAAAACAGTCGTGTATCGGATAAAAATTCTACAAATGAAAAGCATGTTTCTTAGGGGCAAATCCCAAATAGGGTGCGAAGTTACGAAATGATAATTTACAAAACAAAGTCTCGTTGTAGATTTTTTTGTAAAGTAGGGTTGTTTTAGTAAGAAAAATAAAAAATCTGTAAATGAAACCAGGGTAAACGCATTTGACTAATCTTTAAAATGAAAAGAAACAGGTAAAATTTCTTCTAAAAATCAAGACCATAAAATTAAGAATGGTTAATTTATCAATCGACGATGGTATACATCAAATAGTCCAATAATGTAAGCTTTTGACTTGAAATAAAATTTAGTTTTTCGGCTTTTCTAAAAATTTAGTTCTGAAATTCTAAAAAAAGATTTGCAATTTCACCAAAATGCCTACTACACTATAATTTAAAAATAGCATGAATTTTATTTATAGTAAAAGTAGAATTTTTCATGGTCTTCGAAAAAACACCAAAAAGGGCTTTTAAGTACTTAATTTTATAAATAAGTTGGCTATCTGATTTGTTAAATTGAAGATGATTTTGTTTATGGAAATAATGCTTTAAAAATACAGGCAAAATCAAACAGTATTTGTAAAAAGCAATGTTCAAAATTCTTGGTAGAAAGCCTCCTGCTTAATGTCAAAATCAATCATGCCGTAATTTTATTTTCAATCAACGGTCGTATTGAAAACCCTGCCGGTGCAAATGATGAAGCTGGCACTTTAATAAAAATTTGATTCACTCAAATTTAAACAAAAGTAAGATGTCGATGTTAACTTTTATGCTTTAAATGAATAAATAGCTTGCAAAGCATGCGTCATTCTTCACATTGATTGTTTAATTTTGTAAAAAATAGAGTTCTAATGCTTGCAAGAAACTTCAATTAAGCATTTTACATTAATCATTATACATTAAAATAAATGGCACTTAGCGAACAAGAATTATTACGCCGTCAGAAAAGACAAGAGCTCATGGTAATGGGCATCGACCCATATCCTGCTGATTTATTTGAAGTAAACGTAACAGCTGCCGATATAGAAAAGAACTACGAACGGGCTGCGGACAGCAATAATAAGCTCGATTATAAGAACGTATCGATCGCGGGTCGATTGATGTCCTTTCGTATCATGGGAAGTGCGTCTTTTGCCGAATTACAAGATTCAACTGGACGTATTCAATTATACTTCCGACGTGATGACCTTTGTCCCGACGAAGACAAAACTTTATATAACACAGTTTTCAAGAAACTCCTTGATATTGGTGATATTATTGGTGTAAAAGGATATGTTTTTACCACCCAAACTGGCGAAACTTCGATTCATGTAACCGAATTTAAGATTCTTAATAAATCGCTTCGTCCGTTACCGATTGTCAAAGAAGTTGATGGCAAAATATACGATGCATTCTCTGACCCAGAGCAACGCTACCGCCAACGCTACGTCGATTTAATAGTAAATCCGCACATAAAAGAGGTTTTTATCAAGCGTGCAAAAATCATCAGCACCATGCGTAGAATGTTTGATGATAAAGGTTGGTTGGAAGTAGAAACGCCAATTTTACAGCCTATTCATGGAGGAGCAGCGGCACGCCCGTTTGCTACACACCACAATACGCTCGATATGCCTTTGTATATGCGTATTGCCAACGAACTTTACCTCAAACGCCTTATTGTGGGTGGTTTTGAAGGTGTTTATGAGTTCGGAAAAATGTTCCGCAATGAAGGAATGGACCGTACACACAACCCAGAATTTACTTCGCTCGAATTCTATGTAGCCTACAAAGACTACGAATGGATGATGGGAATTACGGAAGAAATATTTGAGAAAGTAGCAATGGCCGTTCATGGCTCAACGACTTTCAAATTGGGTGAAAACGAATTGAGTTTTGCAGGCCCATTTACTCGTTTGAGTATTTTGGAAGCCATCGAAAAATATACAGGCGTAAACTTGGGCGAACTAAGCGAAGAAGAAACTCGTTCCTATTGCCGCCAATGGGGAATGGAAATTGATGACACTATGGGCAAAGCCAAATTGATTGATGAGATTTTTGGCGAAAAAGTAGAAGCAAATCTTATTCAACCAACTTTCATTATTGACTATCCAGTTGAAATGTCACCATTGACGAAAAAACATCGTTCGAAACCAGGTTTGGTTGAGCGTTTTGAGTTGTTTGTGAATGGAAAAGAGGTGGCCAATGCCTACTCTGAGTTAAATGATCCAATTGACCAACGTGAACGTTTTGAAGAGCAAGCGAGACTCGCTGAGCGTGGCGACGACGAAGCAATGGCAATGGATGAAGATTTTATTCGGTCGCTCGAATACGGAATGCCCCCAACCGCAGGAATCGGTATCGGTATCGACCGCCTTACGATGATGTTGACTGATAATGTTAGTATTCAAGAAGTACTTTTCTTCCCGCAAATGCGACCAGAAAAGAAACAAGAACTTTCGCAAGAAGCCGATTATGAAGCCATTGGTATTCCAGCAGTTTGGGTGCCAGCTATACAAAAAATGGGCTTTGTGATGGTTTCGCAACTCAAAGAAGCCAACGCCAATAAAATCTTCAATGATTTGGGTGGAATGAGAAAGAAACTCAAAATCGACGAAAAAATGCCGAGTAAGGAAGAAGTGGAAAAATGGGTTTCGTAGAAAAAAATCATAGGAACGTCTAATTTGGATGTTCGAACGAAAAAGGTATTGAAATCCTCAAATTGTATGTTTCGAGGAAAATATCATTTTATCAAACATATTGGGCATAAAACCATCAAACCGTACCGTTTACAAAATAAATAGTACGAGTCAGAAAATTCTTATTTTCTGACAATTTGCACAAAAAATCGAATCAATTGTGTTTGGAAATTTGAGTTATAAGATTCGGAATACGTTTTAATGAAAACTCCAAAATGAATAAAAATTGCAGCTTTTATTGAAAATATCCCCAAGTTTTATTTAAATGACCAATTAATCTAATGGTACGTGATGCCAATCATCTTCACCTTATCATTCATTTAGGAGTAGAAAATTTAAGAAATGTTTTTTCTACTCCTACTTTAAAAATACCTAAAGAGTTCAAAGCAGCTCCAAGTCATTAAATTTCAGTCATAATTTGGACAATTATAAAAAAACTTTAACAATGTTATGCCAAACTGAGAATCATGAGTTTTAATGGCACTCAAGAAGATTTCACGGCCCTGTGATTAGAAATGAAAAATCTTTCTTTTTATTCATTCAATGCATAAAAAATAATCCTAAAAGTTGGGGAGAAGATTTTTTTTAATAAAATCAATGAAGAAGGATCTTCGAAAAGATACTACGCATCTGACTCGTAGGAACGTTCAATCTGGACGTTCGATAAAAATTTAGTAGGAATGTTCAATTCGGACATTATTTATAAGAAATGATTTTAATTTGAACTTCTAATTTGGACTTTCTTTTTAGTACATGATTTTAATGTGAATATCCAATTTGGACTTTCCTTCGATTTGCATAAAACCATTAATCAAACCCCACTCATATTCGTCTAGCTTTCAGCGACTTAACAAATATTTTACAATATCATTTGCCAAAAATCTAAAAACTTTTAAGTATCTTGCCTTACAAATATGTAACCGCTAATTTCTAAATGTTTTATGAGCAGGAAAGTGTTAGTTTTAAATGCCGATTATAGTGCATTAAGTATTTGTACAGTGCCAAAGGCTTTTTTATTGGTTTATCTTGATAAGGCTGAGTTAGTCGTTGACTCTCCCAAAGGAATGCTTCGCACCATCGACAAGACATATCCGCTTCCTTCAGTTATAAGGCTTCATCATTACGTCAGTTTGCCATTCAAAGGTGTGATGCTCAGTAGGCAAAATGTATTTAGGCGAGACGGAAATAAGTGCATATATTGTGGAAGCCATGACGACCTCACCCTCGACCACGTTTTACCAAAATCAAAAGGCGGAAAAACAAACTGGGATAACCTAGTCACTGCCTGCCGCCGTTGCAATTCTCGCAAAGGCGACCTGACCCCCGAAGAAATCGGATTCTCCCTCCCCAAAAAACCTTACAAACCTTCTTTTATTATGTTTCTACGAGATTTCGCAGGCTCCATCGAAGAGAACTGGCTGCCTTTCTTGGGAACAAAAGAGCGTGCGTAAATTTTTTATTTAATTATAAATCATTGATAATCAAACCTATAAGTCTTGAAAGGCCTTATGGGCTTTTGCTTTTAAATATTAAATTAGTGTAAATACCGCTTTTCCATAAAAACAACTTACTTTTGGCAATTGCAGGTCTATTTTATCCCACATAATCAATTCCCCATGTCAACTAATACTTTCGACATCAATGGACTTTCTCAAGAAGAGGTTTTAGCAGCAAGAGAAAAATTTGGTAGTAATAGTCTCGACTATAAAAAAGAAAATGGTTTTCTGGAAGCCGCAAAAAGTCTCGTAAAAGAGCCAATGGTGATTTTGCTGCTTGTTGCTTCGGTTATTTATTTTATCAGTGGCGATATTGGCGATGGTATTTTTTTAGCAGCGGCCATTGTATTGGTGGCTACTATTTCGCTCTATCAGGATTCTCGCAGCCGCAATGCCCTCGAAAAACTCAAAAACTTTACTCAACCTACATGTAAAGTTATTCGTGATGGAGAAATTATCGAAATTTCGAGCGAAGAGTTAGTACTTGGCGATAGTTTGATGGTAGAAGAGGGAACATCAATTTCTGCCGATGGTATTATTATTCGCTCAAATGATTTTTCGGTCAATGAATCGATTCTTACTGGTGAATCGCTTTCGGTCGAGAAAGACTCTAGCAAGGAAGATAACCTTATTTTTAGAGGAACGAGCGTAGCCAGTGGTTTGGCAATTGCCACCATTACGGCCATCGGCAATGAAACTAAATTGGGTAAAATCGGTAAAAGTCTCGAAAGCATCGAAGAAGAAAAAACGCCTTTAGAGTTACAGATAAGTAGTTTTGTTAAGAAAATGGTCATTGTTGGGGCGATTGTTTTCTTGGTTGTGTGGGGAATTAATTACTTCAAATCACACGATGTTTTGGATAGTTTGCTCAAAGCTCTTACGCTTGCGATGAGTATTCTGCCCGAAGAAATTCCAGTGGCTTTTACGACTTTTATGGCATTGGGAGCGTGGCGATTAATGAAAATGGGAATCGTGGTAAAACAAATGAAGACCGTAGAAACGCTGGGAAGTGCGACTGTTATTTGTACCGACAAAACAGGGACAATTACCGAAAATATAATGTCGTTGGCAAAGGTTTTTGTGCTGGGTTCGGATAAAATTTCTGAGCCAGAAAGTACTTTAACTGATGCCGAGAAAAACCTGATAGAAATAGCCATGTGGGCAAGTGAACCAATTCCTTTCGACCCGATGGAAATTGCTTTGCACGCCGCTTACGCAAAAATAATTACGCAAGACGAACGCCCAAATTTTGAATTGATTCATGAGTATCCGTTGGGAGGGAAACCACCCATGATGACGCACATTTTTGTAAATAAAGCAGGAAAACGCTTTATTGCGGCCAAAGGAGCAGCCGAGGCTATTATGAATGTGAGCGTTTTGAGCGAAGCAGAAAAGCAAAAAATTAATGAAGTAATTGACACTTTAGCCAAAGAAGGTTACAGGATTTTAGGAGTGGGAGAGGCTCAACTTCATGGACATAATTTCCCAATAACTCAACAAGAATTTAAGTTTAGTTTCAAAGGTTTAGTGGCTTTTTATGACCCACCAAAAAAGAATATAGAGGCGGTTTTGAATAGTTTTTATAAGGCAGGAATTGACGTAAAAATAATCACGGGCGACAATGCCGCCACAACTACGGCCATTGCGAAGCAAATTGGTTTTAAAGGTCACGAACGTAGCCTCACAGGCGACGAATTGATGCAATTGTCAGAAACTGAATTGAGGAAAAGAGTAAAAGATACCAATCTTTTTACTCGAATGTTTCCCGAAGCAAAACTACGTATCATTAATGCACTAAAAGCTCAAAATGAAATTGTAGCTATGACTGGCGATGGCGTAAACGATGGCCCAGCTCTCAAAGCGGCACATATTGGCATTGCGATGGGCAAAAAAGGTACAGAAATTGCCAAACAAGCCGCTTCATTGATTTTGGTAGAAGACGATTTATCGAAAATGGTGGATGCCATTGCAATGGGAAGAAGGATTTATACCAACCTCAAAAAAGCCATTCAGTATATTATTTCGATTCATATTCCGATAGTTTTGACGGTCTTTATTCCGTTGGTTTTGGGTTGGTTGTATCCAAATATCTTTTCGCCCGTTCATATTATCTTTTTGGAGTTGATAATGGGGCCAACTTGCTCAATTATCTACGAAAATGAGCCAATGGAAAAAAACACAATGAGCCAGCAACCACGCCCAGCGAGCAATACTTTTTTTAGTTGGAAAGAACTGACTATCAGTATTATACAAGGTTTAATGATTACGGTTGGAACTTTGGCGGTTTACCAATACAGTGTATATGAAGCCTATAATGAATCGCGTACTCGTACGTTGGTTTTTGCTACGCTTATCATTGCCAATATTTTCTTGACTTTGGTCAATCGCTCGTTTTATTATTCAATTTTCACGACTTTGATGTACAAAAACAAGCTCGTGTTATTGATAATCTCCATTACTTTGGTTTTGCTGGGCTTGCTAATTTTCGTACCACCATTGGCTAATTTCTTTGGTTTTGCACCAATAAACATTGCCCAATTTGGCATTTGCACCGCCATCGGCTTTATTTCAGTGATTTGGTTTGAGGTGGTGAAATGGTGGAAGAGGAGGTGAAAGTGATTTTATTGCGGAGAGTTATTTTCCTCTCCGCAATAAAATTTTCAAACTGCCAGTTTCTTCCTACTCATAAATTTCGTAAGGGCTTTTTGCACTTCGTTGGCAATGAATTCTTTCAATTCTTGCTGCTCTTTTTCAATATGTTCTTCTGGCGGAAAGCTTGTCAATAGTTGAATTCTTAGTACCCTTTCCATTTGCCATAGCGTTTCGGTCGTGAAATTGTGCGTACCGCTCAACCAGCGAGTTACTTCCGAAGGTTTTTTGCCCATCATAAAAGCAAACTCTTGGTTGGTCAGCCCTCGTGACCACAACGCTTCGGCAATTTTTACGGCAAGCCCCATACGGCGGTCATTTTGCTCGCTCAATTCCTTCGGAATTCGTTCTGCAATTCTTTTTATGATGGGACTGTCATATTGTCTTGGCTTATTCATTTGTGTCAATTATAAAGTTTTTATTTTACTTCTCAGGCACAATCAATGCAGGAATTGCCTTTTGTTTATACATTTCGTTGAATTTGGCTACTTCTACGTTAATGAGTTTATCTAAGGTTGCTTTGTGCGTTTCCCATTCTTTTGTTAGGTCGTTTAGGCGAGTAGTTGCTCCAGCAGTTGGGCGTGGGTCGTGTACGTCCACACGATTTTTTAGGTCGAGCAATTCGGCATTGAGGCGATTATAGAAATTAATCACATCTTGAAAAGTCTCCTGTTTTGGCGTAATCAGGTTTTCTTCCCAAGTGGTTATTTTTTTCAAAATGGCCTTTCCTGTGTCTACCAACGCAAGCATTTCTTTGTTATCTTTCAACAATGCTGTGATATTTTCAATCTGACTTTTCACTTTTCTCATTCTATTGACCGAGTTATGAATGTCTTTTGTTTGGACTTCAATTTTAGCAAGCATGGCTTGTTGGGCATCAAAGTCGGCTTTGGTAGCTTTCAAACGTGGGTCGGCAATGATGCTGGCTTCTGTCGTTGACGTGTCTTTTTCGGCAATGAGTCTTACTTTGTAGGTATTTGGAGCAACCAACGAGCCACGGTAATCGCCATTGACAAAAACTTTACTAATGCCCGCTATGCCTTCTCGACGCATATCCCACGCAAAACGATTAATGCCTTTTTTGCTTGGAATTACTGCTTTTTCGGCTGGCCCACCTTCGTAGCGTTGAAAAGTTAAATCCTTTTTATTGTCGTAAGTTCTAATGACATCGCCTTGATTATCAAGTATTTGTAGGCTAACATTTGAGGTATCCATATCTTTTGGCAAGAAATAATCAATTATTACACCATTCATTGGGTTTTGACCAATTCCCGGAACTGGTTCGGGTGGCGTTTGAGTATCAAACTTTACGGTGGCTTTTGGCTTATAAACTTTAGCTTTAGTTTCGGTCAAAAGGTTTTCAGATTGCTGTAAAACCGCCAAATCGTCTAAAATCCAAAAAGCACGTCCAGCCGTAGAAGCCACCAAATCATTGTCGTGGATGATTAGGTCGGTGATTGGCACAACTGGTAAATTTAGTTGCAATTTCTGCCAATTTTCGCCTTGATTATACGAAATATAAAAGCCCAATTCGGTGCCACAATATAACAAACCTTTATGTTTTGGGTCTTCTCTCACCACTTTTGCAAAGCTCTCCGCTTCAATGCCTTGCGTAATTTTCTTCCAAGTTTTACCATAATCTTTGGTTACGTAAATCAAAGGCGTAAAATCATTGAAACGATATTTAGTAGCTACAATATAGGCCGTTGCTGGGTCATGTGGAGATACTTCGATGCTGTGAATCAAACACTCGTCCAAGTCTTTTGGCGTAATATTTTGCCAGTTTCTGCCATCGTCTTGGGTCAAATGCACCAATCCGCAATCGCTGCCTGTATATAAAACACCCTCTTTATGAGGTGAAACCGCAATATAAGCCAAAGTATTATACACTTCGCCACCCGCACCCTCGTTCGTGAAGGGGCCGCCACCGTCTTCTTGTTTGGCTTTATCGTTTCGGGTTAAATCTCCACTAATTACCTGCCAATTTTGGCCATTATCGCTACTTTTTAAAACTACATTTCCACCATGATAAATTGTGCCGTTTTTGAAAGGCGAAGCCATTATTGGAGCATTCCAATTAAATCGATATTTTTGAAGTTTGGGCGTTACAGCCAAACCAATGTTCGGATATGCCATTACATCTTTGGCAATGCCTGTTTTGGTGTCAAAAATTTCAATATTTCCTTGATAGCAACCACCGTAAATTACTTGCGGGTCGTTGGGATTATCGAAAGCAATGTAGGCCGACTCGCAGCCTGGGCCTGTAAACCAATCTTGGCGTTCGATGCCTGCTCCGTTGGTGCGAGAAACCGTTCCAAGCGAACTATTATCTTGCTGCCCGCCATAAACGTAATAAGGGAAACGGTTGTCTGTAATTACTCGGTAAAACTGTGCAGTTGGTTGGTTATTTTGGCTGCTCCAACTCACTCCGCCGTTGAACGAAATATTTGCTCCGCCATCGTTGGCGTTTATCATTGTCTGGTTATTGCTTGGGTTTATCCAAAGGTCATGATTATCGCCGTGAGGCACTCGCACAGGAGTAAAACTGCGTCCGCCATCACTCGATTTCAGGAATGGAGCATTCATAATATACACCAAATCGGCATTGAGTGGGTCGGCAAAAATTTCGATATAATACCAAGCACGGGTTATCGTAATTCTTTGCTTCGATGATTGTGTCCAGGTTTTTCCTGCATCATCACTTCTATAAACGCCCGCTTTATCGCCTTCGGCTTCGATATTGGCATAAACTCGATTAGGATTTGCTCTCGACACCGAAACTGCTGCTTTTCCAATGTTTTTTGGTAAACCTTCTATCATTTTTGTCCAAGTATCGCCACCGTCAACCGATTTGTATAAAGCACAACCTGCTCCACCACTCTCAACTTTCCAAGGGTAGCGGCGGTGTTGCCACATAGAAGCATATAAAATTCTTGGATTCGTCATGTCCATACTCAAATCTGCACAGCCAGTATTGGCATCAACATAAAATATTTTTTGCCAAGTTTTGCCACCATCAGTTGTGCGATAAATTCCTCGGTCTTCGTTGGGTCCATGCAAAGCTCCTTGGGCAGCTACATAAACAATATCAGAATTAGTAGGGTGAATTCTAACAGCCGCAATATGCTTGGTTTTTTCGAGTCCAACATTTTTCCAAGTTTTTCCTGCATCGGTCGATTTATAGATGCCATCACCGTGCGAGGTCATCATTCCACGTACTGGATGCTCGCCCATTCCAACGTACAGTATGTTTGGATCAGACTCTGCAACGGTGATTACCCCGACCGAACCAGTTTTAAGTTGACCATCTGAAATGTTTTTCCACGAAATTCCTGCATCTTCTGTTTTCCAGATTCCACCGCCCGTCGAACCAAAATAATAAGTCATTGGGTTTTGTTTCACGCCTGTAGCCGTTACGCTTCTTCCACCACGAAATGGACCAATATTTCGCCATTTCAATCCATTATATAGGTCTGGGTTGAAAGTGTTTGTGGTAGTTTGAATACTTGCTTTTTGAGCAAATGATATACTAAAAAAACAGAAAATAGTTAAAATTAGAGATAAACTTTTCTTCATTTTGTTATAGTTTAGGGAGTTTATTGGGTAAAAATAATAGAAAAATTAGAGTTTTTATAATTTAATTGTATTAGATAAATACTATCTTTAGGAGCGAGCAATTTTGAATTCCTATTTCCGTTTGGTTGTCGAAATCCACAAAATCAAAGTATATTTCCCTTTCAATAAAAATATTTTCTTTTTAGTCGTTTAGTTGCAAGTAGTAAAAAAAACATTTTTTCTGTTTATTGGCATAATCATCACCCAAAATCTAGTAAAAAATTATAATATTATGACTATCATATTTATATTACATTTCTATGCTACAAGACTCCACAAACTTGTCGATTATTTTTTCAAATTTTCTCAATAATTTTTTCTTAAAACTTCCTTTTTCTACATGCAATATTGATACAGTGATTTTTAGCAGACTAGTAGGATGCTTACATTTTTTTAATTGATAAAGGAGAGAATGTTGTAAATGGCTTTTTAAAACTAAAATATTATTTTAAACTAACCTTGATACATTTCTTGCTAAAAAACACAAAAATGCCCATGCAGATAAATAAAAAAATAAAGAAAATACTACCCAAAACTTGATTATAGTAAACAATAGACACCAAACAAAGAATGGAAAGTATCAGAGCAATAAGGGGAAAGATTGGATAAAAAGGGGCTCTGTAAGGCCGAATAAGGTTTGGCTCTTTTGTACGAAGTATAAATAAGCTAATCATACTCATGATATACATTACGATTGCACCCAGCACCGACATGATAATAATTTGGTCGGTTTTTCCTGAGTAAATTGCTAAAAATCCTACTAAGCCGCCAATTATTAAGGCCCAATGCGGTGTTTGATAACGGCGATTAACTATCGCTAAAAAATCAGGCAGGTAGCCACCGCGAGCCAAAGCGTAGATTTGTCGAGAATACCCAATAGTATTTCCGTGAAAAGAGGCAATAAGCCCGAAAAGCCCTAAACTCGTAAAAAATTTCGACCAAGCGTTTCCTGCACCGAGTGCCATTGCCAGGGTTTCGGGCAGTGGGTAATCGATTTCGCTTAATAAACGCCAGTCTCCAACACCACCGCTCAAAATCATGATTCCGATTGAAAGAACAACAAGCGTTAGAATGGCAGAAATATATCCCTTAGGAATAGTTTTATGTGGATTTTCTACTTCTTCGGCAATCATTGCTACACCCTCAATTGCCACAAAAAACCAAATCGCAAATGGGATACCCGCAAAAACACCATTGGCAGTTATGCTTGAATTTGCCAAGAAGTTTTCGATTTTAAACGCGGGAAAAATGAGTACTATGAAAACCAAAATCTCTGCAACTGAAAGGGTGGTGATAAGCAGCGAAAAATTGGCAGATTCTTTCATGCCAAATAAATTGATACTGATAAAAACTATATAGGCAATTATGGCCGTCGTGAGTACAGGAATTGCGGGATTTAGAAAATTAGCGTAGCTACCTAAGGCCATTGCTATGGCTGGAGGAGCCAAAACGAAATCAACCAAAGTGGCAAAACCTGCAACGAAGCCACCAATTGGGCCTATCGCACGAAAAGCGTAAACGAATGGCCCGCCTGCTTCTGGAAATGAGGTAGTAAGTTCGGTATAAGAAAAAATAAAAGTTAGATAAAGAACCGTTACTAAAAGCACCGACACCAAAAATCCCGTAGTGCCTGCTACACCCCAACCGTAGTTCCAGCCAAAGTATTGTCCTGAAATTACCATTCCGACCGCAATTGCCCAAAGTTGGGTTGTTCCTAAAACTTTTTTGAGACCTACTTTGCTCTGGTCAGGCGGTTCTATCATTGTTTATGATTTGGTTTAAGAACTAAGACAAAAATAAGCGACAAAAGTATGTTAATTTATTCATTACCAAGTTTTTGTATCTCGTTTTTTGTGTCTAAGTACTTATTAAGAACGAAATTAATAAAATTCTTAGGTTTTGAATGTTTTTTTATAGTTTTGTTTCAGCAAAGTAATCGCATAGGCAGCAGTCGACCGATTTCTCTGTTGTATTTCTCAATGCTTTTAAATTTTTTATCGAAACAAGTTAGATACTTGTTTTTCTGGAGATGCTTCATCTACTTTATAATTTTTTAATACACGCTTATTCGTTTATAATCAGTATCATAGCTCCATTTAATTCAAAGGCAAAGTTTTGGGTCGAGGGTAGAAAGGATATTTTTGAGCGGCTTGGTTCTGCTTCGCTTACCAACCGTGGTTCTGCTTCGCTTGCTTGGTTTCATTGTGCTTCTTTGGGTGAGTTTGAACAAGGCCGACCAGTCATTGAAGCCTTTCGGTTGAAATATCCTTCATATAAAATATTGGTGACATTCTTTTCTCCATCGGGTTATGAAATCAGAAAGAATTATACAGGTGCAGATTTTATATGTTACCTTCCAGCTGATACCTCTCAAAATGCCCAAAAGTTTATAGAAATTCTAAGGCCTTCGATTGTGTTTTTTGTCAAGTATGAATTTTGGAGAAATTATTTGACAGAACTTGAAAAGCGACATATTCCAGTGATTTCGTTTTCGGCTATTTTTCGTCCCAATCAATTATTTTTTAAATATTATGGTGGGTTTTTCAGAGAAATTTTGACGAAATTCAAACATATTTTAGTTCAAAATCAAGAGTCATTCGATTTACTAAAAAGTATTGATATCCAACAAATTACCCTTGCAGGTGATACTCGTTTCGACCGTGTGAAACAAATTGTGGATGCCAAGAAAGATATTCCGATTGCCGAACGTTTCAAGGCAAATCGACAAATACTTATGGTGGGTTCGGCTTGGCAAACTGATATGGAAGTTTTAATTACATTGATGAATTTACTTAAAAACGATTCAAATTTAACTTTCGTAATCGCTCCACACGAAATTCATCGAGAAGAAATAATGGCTTGGCAAAAGCAAATTGAATCGAAAAGTATTTGTTTTTCGGAAGTAAAAAATGATACTAAACTGATAGATTATCAAGTACTTATCATAGATAATATTGGTATGCTTTCATCACTTTATCAATACGCTGATTTTGCTTTTATTGGTGGCTCATTTGATAAAGGTTTGCACAATATCTTGGAGGCTGCAACCTTCGGAATGCCTATTTTCTTTGGTAATAAAGCGTATCATAAATTCCAAGAAGCAGTCGATTTAGTCAATCTGGGCGGAGCTTATGCCGTAGAGTCAACTGATGATTTAGGTGAAATGTTGAACGATTTACGCTTAGACAAAGTAAAAATGAAAAAAACAGATAAGATTTCGCAGAACTACGTTTTACAGAACATTGGTGCTACTGAAAAAGTGATGTACGTGGTTGAATCAATTCTTTAAAATCAAGTAAACTCCTGCCACAATGAGTACACCACCCGCAATACGCCAGCCGTTGATTTGGTGCAATTTGAAACCCAAAAGTCCGTAATGGTCAAGTATCATTGCGGTCAATAATTGTCCTGCCACAATTAAGCAAATCATATTGGCTGAACCAATTTTTTGTACGCTCAAAATGACGGTTGTTACAAAAAAAGCACCTAGCACGCCGCCTGTTAGTTTCCACCACTCCAATGATTTCAAGGTGTCAATTGTCGGTACTGATTCTTTGAAAAAAGGAGTTATCAAAATCAAGCCTAATAAACCGGATGCAAAAGAAATGATAGCTGCATAAATTGGATTATTGATTGATCTCCGCAGCTCTGCATTTACACCCGATTGCGTGCTATTCGTAACGCCGCATAAAAAGGCAAGGATATAATAGATGATGCTCATTTTTGTAGATTTTTGTAGGAATCGAACCTCAATTGCCACCTGCTTTGGCTGGTGGATTTTTAGAATGTACAAAGTAATTGTATACTATTTTTTTTCATAGCGTAGAGTTCGCAGACCCTACGCTGTGTAAAAATGGTTTTATATGAAAATAAGGTGTAATACAGTTTTTTAAATTATCACCTTGCCTAGCATAGTGATATATAACTTGATACCCTCCTCAATTTCATCAAGATAAATAAACTCATCGGCAGTGTGCGAGCGAGCCGAATCGCCAGGCCCCATTTTCAGCGATGGACAATCAAGCAAAGCTTGGTCAGATGTGGTAGGTGAACCATAAGTAGTTCGACCCATCGAAATTCCCGCTTGCACAATTGGATGTTCTTTTGGAATACTCGAAGGTCGTAAACGAATCGAACGAGGAACAACTTCACTTTCGATGTTTTTCCTCACAACATCCGTAATTTCTTCTAGCGTATATTGTTCTGTTACGCGAATATCTACCGTAAACTTGCAAGTATCAGGCACAACATTGTGCTGTGAACCAGCATTTATCATTGTTACGCTCATTTTGATTGGTCCAAGATTTTCGGAAACTTTCGGAAATTTATAGTCTTGGAACCACGCAATATCTTTTACGGCTTTGTAAAGTGCATTTTCTCCTTCATCACGAGCTGCATGACCTGATTTCCCATGAGCTATACAATCCAAAACCAAAAGACCTTTTTCGGCAACCGCTAAGTGCATTTGGGTTGGCTCGCCCACAATCGCAAACTCAATTTCGGGCATTTCTGGTACTAAAATTTCAAGACCATCACGCCCTGAAATTTCTTCTTCAGCACTTACCGCCATCACGACATTATATTTCAAATCGTTTCGATGATAATAAAAGCAAAATGTCGCAATCAACGATACCAGACAACCACCTGCATCATTGCTTCCAAGTCCATAAAGTTTGCCTTCTTTCACCAGTGGATTGAGCGGATTAAGTGTCCAAGAAGGGTTAGGTTTTACGGTATCGTGGTGAGAATTTAATAAAACCGTTGGTTTTGAGGCATCAAAATGCTTGTTTTTTGCCCAAATATTATTCTTTTTACGGCGAAAAGGAATGTTTCTTTCTCGGAAAAATTCTTCTAGAATTGCCGCAGTATCATCTTCTTGTTTACTAAAAGATTCGGTCTGAATTAAATCTTTAAGAAGCTCAATGGCATCTTTGGTAATTGTTTGTACTAATTCTGAATTTTGAAGCATATTATTTTTGGCTTTCGGTGGTCGGAAATCGACTTTCGGCATAACCAAAAAGATTCCGAGCATTAAAAAAAACTTTATATAAATAGTTTGACAGCCGCTTGCTGATTTCCGACTGTCTATTTAACAATCTGCGTTCCTCGTGTGCCTTCGGCAACGGCTTGTTTTAATTCCTCAGCATGGCAAATAGTCACTTTCGCAACGCCTCTTTGAAGTGCCGCAAAAGCATTATCGAGTTTCGGAATCATACCAGCATTAATTGCCCCCGAAGCCTTATATTCGGCATAGGTTTTTGGCGTGAGTTGCGGGATAACCGAATTATCATCATCTGGATTTGAAAGTACGCCTTTTTTTTCAAAACAGTAAATTAGGTTTACTTCATATTGCTCAGCCATCGCTACTGCTACCGACGATGCCTGCGTATCGGCATTTGTATTGAGCATATTTCCTTCTTTATCGAAGGTGAGCGGAGCAAATATTGGCGTTAAATTATTCTGCAAAAAGTTGTCAATCAGCTTATTATCAACTTTTTCTATATCGCCCACGTAGCCGTAGTCAATGTCTTTAACGGTACGCTTTTTTGCCAAAATCACACCACCATCTGCTCCAGTTAGTCCAAGAGCATTGCAGCCGAGAGCCTGTAATTGTGCTACAATTTGCTTGTTTACGAGACCACCATAAACCATCATAACTACTTCAAGCATTGGTAAATCAGTAATTCTACGACCATCAACCATTTTGGTTTCTACATCGAGTTTAACCGCAATTTTTGTGGCAACTTTTCCTCCACCATGAATTAAAATTTTTGAGCCTTCAAGTGTAGCAAAATCTTCGAGAAATTGTTTGCATGCACGAGGATTGTCAATTACGTTTCCTCCTATTTTTATAATATTGAGTTTCATTTTTTTGTAGTAAAAAAGCTTTTTTGGTGATACATTCTATCCTAATTTCTTCCTCTATTAATTATTTAGATTAACTACTCAAGACACGCCTTCATGTCTATTTCTTCCAAAAATGGATAAGCTTCCAAAATGCCCTCAATGGTTTCGCGTGCGGCAATACTCAATTATTGTTTTAACAGTAATTCGCATCCCTCTCATAGTAGGTTTGCCATTACAGACATCGGGAATAGTGGTAATTCTATCTAAAAATGCCATATTTGTATGTTTTTTACAAAATTACAAAATGAAACTTGAAACTCTTTCAATTCACGCAGGAAATCACAGCGACCCAAGCACGGGGGCAGTTGTTTCTCCTTTAATTCTTTCTACAACTTTCGAGCGTGCCGAAGATGGCAGTATCGTAGAAGGTAGAGATATTTATACCCGTGCCTCGAACCCCAATCGACGAGCTTTAGAAGAAAAACTAGCTGCTCTTGAAGGCGGAAGCGAAGCTATTACTTTTGCATCGGGTCAAGCTGCTACGATGAGCATTTTTCATTCGCTGGGTGGAAATTGCCACGTCATTCTACCTGATGATATTTATTATAATACAAAAGTTATCATTGATAATCTCTACGCCAATTTCGGGCTGACCTGCACAGCAGTTGATATGACCGATTTGGGAGCAATTAAGAGAGCGATTAAGAAAAATACAAAACTGATTTGGGTAGAATCACCGTCGAATCCGAGTTTGAAAATTACTGATATTCAGGCAGTTGTAAAAATTGCCAAAGCAAAAAATATCTTGGTAGCCTGCGATAATACTTGGGCAACGCCATTTTTTACTCGACCTTTTGAGTTTGGTGTTGACCTAATAATGCACTCTACAACCAAATATTTTGGTGGTCATTCTGATATTTTGGGTGGATGTGTAATTTTGCCCCTTGATTCTTCACAAATCGATTTATCGAGTAAAATCCGCACCTTCCAAACCGTTGGTGGAGCTGTACCATCGCCTTTTGATTGTTGGTTATTGAGTCGAAGTTTATCTACTTTTGCTATCAGAATGCCTGTTCATGCCCAAAATGCTATGAAATTGGCTACTTTTTTTGAAGCCCAACCACAAATCGAAAAGGTAAACTACCCTGGACTGAAATCGAATGAATATCATAAAGTTGCTAAAAATCAAATGATTGGTGGCTTCGGTGGAATGATGTCAATTTTGGTAAAAGGTGGGCAAAAAGAAGCCATGGAATTGGCTTCTAAACTCAAGATTTTTAAACACGCAACAAGTTTGGGTGGGGTAGAAAGTTTAATCGAACACCGTTTTTCAGTGGAAGGAATTCACTCAAGCAGTCCCGAAAACTTATTACGTATTTCGGTTGGTATCGAAAATATTGAAGATTTAATAGCCGATTTCATGCAAGCCTTTCAATAATTACCTAATTAAAGCTTAAATAAATATCAAACTTATTCGTTTAATTCGCAGTTTATTCATCATCGAAGCATTGATATTCACAAAAGATGCTTTTTCTCAAAAACAAAACTTATGCTAATGAAAAAAATCCTTTTTTCGATTTTAATTTCGTCGTTTCTTCTTCAAACAAACGCACAAGAACTCAAAACCAAACTTAATTGGTTTAACCTTGATTTTGAGAAAGATGGTGTTCGTGGAATGAGTGTGGAACGTGCCTATAAGGAGCTGTTGAAAGATAAAAAATCAAAGCCGGTAGTCGTGGCAATTATTGATGGTGGAACAGATGTAAACCACGAAGATTTGAAAGATAAACTTTGGGTAAATTCCAAAGAAATTGCTGGGAATGGTAAAGATGACGATAAGAATGGTTTCATTGATGATATTAATGGCTGGGATTTTTTGGGTGGAAAAGATGGTTCTGATGTAAACCACGAACAACTCGAAATGACTAGAATTTTGAAGCAATTGAAAGATAAATTTGGTGCTAAACCATCAAAAAAAATGATTAGAAAAAATCAAGCTGATTATGATTTATTGCAGTCTTTGCAAAAAGAGTATGATGAGAAAAAAGCGGAAAATGAGCAATATGCCCCAATTTATAGGCAACTTTACATAAATTACCTAGAGTCGGAGAAGATATTGAAAGATTATCTGAAAGTGGATAATCTTACGCAAGCTGTCATTGTAGGTATTGACGAAAGTCTGGCTGACCGCAAGGTTAGAGCAGCCAAGAAAACCTTTGAAAAATTCTTTGATTTGGGTGCCACCGGTGATGATATTAAAGAAGCTGCCGAGCATTTTGAAAATGAATTGAAATATAATTACAATCTTGATTTTGATGCCCGTAAGGTAGTTGGTGATAATCCTAAAAAGCTCGAATATGGCGAGTATGGCAATAATGAAGTAACTGGTCCAGATGCCATGCATGGCTCGCATGTGGCGGGTATTGTTGGGGCAAACCGCAATAATAACTTAGGTATCATGGGTGTTTGTAATAATGTGCAGCTAATGATTGTGCGTACAGTACCTGATGGCGATGAGCGTGACAAAGATGTAGCAAATGCCATCCGTTATGCTACTGATAATGGTGCCGAAATAATTAATATGAGCTTTGGTAAGAAATATTCACCGGAGAAAAAATGGGTTGATGATGCCGTAAAATACGCACAATCTAAAGGCGTGTTGATGATTGCAGCGGCAGGAAACGATAATTCAGACATGGATTCTGATCCTCAGTTTCCGAATGATACCTATACAAATGGTAATTTAGCCGAAAACTGGATTTCGGTTGGAGCCTTGTCTTGGAAACCAGATGCTGATGCCGTAGCAACATTTAGTAACTATGGCAAGAAAAACGTTGATGTTTTTGCTCCTGGAGTTGATATTTATTCGACAGTTCCAGGCTCGAAATACGAAGAGAAAAGCGGAACAAGTATGGCTTCACCAGCAACAGCCGGTGTTGCTGCCTTATTGAAATCATATTTTTCGAACCTTACGGCGGCTCAAATCAAAAAAATTATCTTAGACTCATCGGTAAAAGTGCCAGATTTAAGAGTGAAAAAACCAGGTAGCGACGAAATTGTAAAGTTTGAAGAATTATCAGTTACTGGTGGAATTGTAAACGCTTACAATGCTGTGAAAATGGCTATGGAAATGAAGTGATTTTTTTGAATAATAATATAAATAAGAAAGGTCTTTTGGTACGCCAAAAGACCTTTCTTATTTATGAATCTTCGCCTGTTGTAGCAAGCCTACTTCACAGCTTTTAAGCTCAAATCTAGGCTTTTGGCCGAGTGGGTTAAATAGCCCATCGACACGTAATCAATGCCACATTCGGCATATTCTCTTACGTTTTTCGGTGAAATATTGCCCGATGCTTCCAACGGAAAACGCCCATCAACTATTTTGATGGCTTCACGTATATTTTCATAACTAAAATTATCGAGCATAATACGCACAACCCCGCCAATTTCGAGAGCATCATGGAGTTCGGCAATATTACGCACTTCAATTTCAATGGGCAAATCCTTTCCTGTTGTTGTTAGGTATTTATGAGCTGCATTAAGAGCATTTTTAATACCTCCTGCATAATCAACGTGGTTGTCTTTTATCAAAATCATATCAAAAAGCCCAAACCGATGATTGATACCTCCACCAATCTGTACACCCCATTTTTCAATCATTCTGAAACAGGGTGTGGTCTTTCGAGTATCCAAAACTTTCGTCTTTGTTCCTTCCAGTAATTTAACTACCTGTTTTGTTGTGGTGGCAATTCCGCTCATGCGTTGCATACAATTCAGCACCAATCGTTCGGAGGTCAGAATCGAGCGGTCGCGGCCTTCTACATAAAATGCAATATCACCATACTTTATAGGATCGCCATCTTTGATAAGCACCTGCACTTTTAGGTCTTTATCTACGGTCTTAAAAATCATTTTGGCTAATTCTACGCCTGCCAAAGTTCCCTCATCTTTTACCAAAAGTTTAGCTCTACCAATCGCATCAGCTGGTACAGTTGAAAGTGAAGTATGGTCTCCATCACCAATGTCTTCGGCAAGGGCTGCTTTTATAAATTTTGTGATTGCTCTTTTATCTAATTTCATTTTACTATTTTTTTTGGTACAAAGGCTCAGAGAATCAAAGGCACAGAGTGAAAATAATGAATTATTTAAAAAAACTCCTTCGCCGTTATGTACTTCAATTACTGTTTTCTCCAATTATTCTTAAACCTTCGAGTGTCAATTCTCTATTTACCTCAACAAATTCATCTTTTAGTGTCGAAATAATCGAAGAAAGTCCACCCGTAGCAATCGCTATGCAATCGCCACCGAGTTCGGCTCTTACTTTCTGAATCATATTTTTTACCAAACCTTCATAACCCCACAAAATGCCCGACTGTATTGCATGAACAGAGTTTTTACCCAGTACAGAACTTGGTAATTCAAGCGGAACTTCGGGCAATTGAGCAGTATTTGAAAACAAGGCCTTTACGGCTGTACGTAAACCAGGAGCAATTGAAACTCCCAAAACTTTTCCTTCGGCTGAAACAACCGTAAAAGTAAGGGCCGTTCCGAAATCAACTACTACACAGTTTCTTCCATATTTCGTAAAGGCAGCTACGGCATTGGCTACCAAATCACTGCCGATTTCATCAGGATTATCAATCGAAACTGTTAAAGTCGGGAATATATAGGCATTTACAATGATTGGGTCTATCCCAAACAAATTTTGAATCAAAGATTTGAAAACGGGTGTAAGAGGAGGCACAACGCTACTCAAAACAACCTTATTTATATCAGCAAACCGAAGGTTATTTTCGAGAAAATACTGACGAAAACGATATTCAAAATAAACATAGTTTTCGTCTTTAAGCGATTTTATCCTAAAGTTATGCAGTAGGTTTTCTCCATCGAAAATCCCAAAGGTGGCATCAGTGTTGCCAACGTCAATGACTAATAAATGTGCTGCGTTTTTTGTCAATGTTAGTTTTTTAATGGTTAAAGTTTGCTAAATCTTCTTAATTTTTCAAATTTTATTTCAAAAACACGTTTTTTATGGCATTATCGACGCTTCAAGAAGACATACCCATTTTCTTCTTTAATTAATTCTAAATTCGGGTGATTTCGGTATTCTTCGTAGCGGTCAAACTTCGTTACGAAAAATGCAGGTTTGTCAATTTTTCCATTCAAAAGCCAATCTTCATAAGCTTCACCTTTTTCAGCAGAAACCTTGGAAACGGGTTTCTGAAAATAAAACAAATGTGCATAGCTTTTAAAGCCCAAGACATGTATGTACACATCTTGTCCACGTTTCGACTCATAAAAATCAATTGCTGCCCCCTGCGTATAGCGTTCGATTTTTGGTACAATAAGCGTTCCGAAGAAAAACAAACAAACCGCAGTAGCCAACGAAAGTGTATAAATGAAAGCCTTTTTGCTCTGTTTTCTTAGAAAAACTACAGCAAAAATAATTACAGCAAAATAAATAATGCCAATAAACATTTCGTAAATGTGCCAGCTAACCACTGCTTCAAGGTTTTTTACTGCAAAAGGGTCTTTTATATAAGGAATAATCTCTTTCGTGTGCATTCCTACATAAGGCACAGCCGCTAAGATTAAAGACAGTATAAAGCCAATTGAGAGAATCCCAAAACTCACCCATTTGTTCCATGTAGCTCGCTCATTGAGCCAATCATAAAGAAATTTAGCTGCCAAAAACGATACTGGAAAATATGCCATAGACGAATAATGCACAATCTTAGTCGTAACTATGCTAAACAAAATCATCACTACCCAAAAAGTAGTCTTCATCCACGGTACGAAGGCCGTAAGTTCAATAGAGGCACTGTCAATTTTGTGGTGATTATATGTAAAGGCTCGAATTGCAAAAATAGAAATTGGGAAGCAGCCAATCAGCACAACCACAAAATGATAATAGAAAGGTTGCCCATGCCCAGCATCAGGCGTACTGAAAAGTCGTATTTGGTAAGTAATAAATTCTTTGATAAACCAAAAGCCATTATTTACCAACTCATTGGCAAACCAAATAGAGGCCACAAGTGTGCAACTTATTGCAAAAACAAATATTTCTTTCCAGTTTATAGTTTCTTTGAATCGGGTGAGTACTAAGTAGAAAAACACTGTTAAACCCCAAATAAGCCCTCCTACTGGCCCTTTTGTTAGAATTGCCAGCCCAACAAATACTCCTGCAAAAAGTGTATTTAGTATGGATTGCTTTGGTTCAACTTTTGCTTTAAATATGAAGTAAATGCCTAAAAATATACAAAGATTAAAGGTAGGGTCAATGATACCTGTTTTGAAATAAAGGTGGGGTGTAAAAGCCCCTAAATAAATCAAAGCCCAGATAAATCCAAATGTATTGTCTTTGAGTTTTTTCCCAATTAAAAATAAGGTCAACAAAGTTAGTATCCCCACACAAGCATTTGGAAAGCGTGCCGCAAACTCATTGATACCAAATAGGTGCATTGCTGCGGTTTGCATCCAAAAAAACAATG
The DNA here is from genome assembly GCF_937903345.1 of uncultured Emticicia sp. Classification (GTDB taxonomy): domain Bacteria; phylum Bacteroidota; class Bacteroidia; order Cytophagales; family Spirosomataceae; genus Emticicia. The sequence goes on from NZ_CALCZQ010000032.1 coordinate 84,283, forward strand.
GAGGTTTTTCCCAAAAAGGCTTAAAATCAATCTGTACACGACTATAATTTCCTGTAAGAATCATTTCTCTGGCCGATTCTGCAAAGTTTATCTCATCCCAGTCAAAAAGATGCACACCTCCTAAAAAAGGAAAGTAAAAACAAATTCCTAAGAAGATAATAGAAAGTATTGTATAAGATGTTTTGGTCATTGAAGTTGGTTAATTCGATTAATGTTTTTTAAGCTATTTGTTGTTCAATAAAAAAATATGTTTTGAATGATAATTATGATACAAATTTTTAAATTTGTATCATAATTAGTAATTACAAGAATATAAAATTAGATTTATTGATTTTTGATAACAATGCTTTATCTCAAGTTTCTAATCCTGTTTTCTGTATTTCATTACTTTTTAGTATCAAACTATCTAAATTCAAAAAAATATCGTAATTTGTGTAAATAATTAGCTAAATACGAAATAGTCGTTTGATTGTGAACAGAGATATAGAAAACATTTTAAGAAAACTCCACCAAAAATTGGAGCATTTCTTTCCTGATGATACAAAGATAGATGATAAAAAGTATCTTGAAAAATCAGGACTCATTAACTTACTTAATAATCAACAAGGAAACGTCACTTTTCTAATTGACGTAAAACACCTAAGAGTGATCCAAGCAAGTGGTAGTGTCTTGAAATATACAGGATATAGCCCTGCTGAGTTTGGAGATAATGTACTATTGAAGTTTATGTCGATGTTTGTTCCCAAACAGCGTTCGTTTATGAGTGATTTTGTTACGTGGATTTTAAGCATCGAGAAAAATGTGCCATTGGAATTTAAATCTCGTCAATTTATAAGTGCTTGGGGAATGCGATTGTTTCATAAAGATGGTCGAAGTATGCGTTGTTATATAGACATTATACCGATTGAATTTAATGCTCAGAATAACCCCACTGTGTTAATGATGTCGTTTCAAGAAGTCTCATACCTTGTTAAGGGAGAAGATTATTGTATGAGAGGAATATTTGGCGAAGACGATAAAAAAGTTTTTGTTTATTACTCAAAAGAAGATCGGACGATTGATTCTGAAATAATTTCGGAACGAGAGCGTGAAGTATTGCAGTATATTTCACAAGGCTTAGATACAAAACAAATAGCGGGTGAGCTGAAAATTAGCACTAATACAGTTGACAATCATCGCCGCAATATGCTTGCCCGTACAGGTACGAGAGATACCACCGCTTTGATTCAATTATGCCGAATGTTAGGAGTTATTTGAGTACAAATAAATAGGATTTAGTATAGATAAAATTTTATATAAATTTAGAAAGAAATTAAAAGTGAATTGGTTTTGTGTTTTTTGCAAACATAAAGTTTTATAGGTGTTTGATTATGAATGCTTTAAGATAAAATATAAATACAATAGTCAAATTGACTATTGTGGAATCAGCAAAAAATTCCGAAATCGCACTCAACTAAGAAATTCACTTTTTTAGTCACAGCAAAAGTTGTTTTGGGTTCATCGGGGGGATTTTATGCCCCCTTTGCCTTTTTTAATGATTAGGGATTTTTTTATCTACTATTTATGACGCATCGATTTTACTCATTGCGTTTTTTTATGTTTTCACTAATCAGGTAACAAATGGATCTCGCTATGGTGCTATAGTGCATCCTTTTTTAGTTTATTCTGCTCAATGTTTCAATTCTGATATTAAGGTAAGAGGCTGTATATTATTGTGGAATACTGTTGGAGAGGCTTGGAAAGGTTTCTTCAAAAGCAAATTTTTCTGTAGAATTACTGAATCTAATATTTTTTATAAATTTTTTCAATACCACGATTGTTAGCTCTGTTTGAATTCTTGCAATTCGCTCCATCAGAGGTAGGTTTTCATAAACAATTGTAGCTATTGTTTTACGCACAAAATCATTGGATGGTCTAAACATAACTTTATGGTTCTATTTTATAAAAAGTTTATAAAAAGGCTATCAATAATGTAAATAAATGCAAAATCCCCATTCTTTCGACATTAAAAAATTTTGAAAGAATGGGGCTTTTATTATCTTTTAGGAAGATATTAGTACAATTTTGGGAATAAAGCAGGTTTCGCTTCGTGCATTATTTCGTAGGCCGCATCGAAGATTGTTTCGGAATTGGGTTTCGAGAAATAATCACCGTCTGAAGCATATGCGGGTCGGTGTGCTTGAGCTGAAACGGATTTTGGAGCAGTATCTAACCAGCGAAAAGCGTTTTGCTTCTCAATCACTTCTTGCATCATATATGCCGATGCTCCACCTGGCACGTCTTCGTCTGCAAAAATTACTCGGTTAGTTTTCTTGATTGATTCTACAATTTGATGATTAATATCAAAAGGCAATAGTGACTGAACATCAATGATTTCGGCACTTATGCCAATTTCTTCGAGTTGAGCGGCTGCTTCCATCACAATTCTGCACATTGATCCGTAGGTCACGATAGTGAGGTCGTTGCCTTCCTTGAGGGTTTCAGGCACACCTAGCGACACGCAAACGTCGATAAGGTTAGTTGGTAGTTTTTCTTTGATGCGGTAACCATTTAAGCACTCTATAATCAGAGCTGGGTCATCGCCTTTCAAAATTGTATTATAGAAACCTACTGCTTGTACAAAATTACGTGGCACTAAAACATGAACACCACGTAAAGCACCCAGCATCGCCGACATCGGTGAGCCAGAGTGCCAAATACCTTCCAATCTGTGCCCACGTGTGCGTACTATCAATGGAGCGGCTTGCTGCCCAACTGTTCGATAACGCAGTGAAGCCAAGTCATCGGTGAGGGTAGCGAGGGCATAATAAATATAATCGAAATACTGAATCTCAACGATTGGTCGAAGCCCACGCATGGCAGCTCCAATTCCTTGACCTATAATGGTTGTTTCTCTGATGCCTGCATCGCTTACTCGTAACTCTCCGTATTTTTCCTGTAAACCCGCAAAACCTTGGTTTACATCGCCGATTTTGCCCACATCCTCACCCAATGCAAATACTCTAGCGTCGGTTTCGAGCAAATTATCAAAAAAAGTATTGATTATCTCACGACCATCCACCAAAGGGCTATCATCGTTATAAATAGGAGCAATACCTTGAACATTCATTGGTGAAGTTGGATACTCGCTAAATAAATGAGAATTAAAACGTTTGTAGTTTTCGGGAGCAACATCTTCCAGCCACTTGATTAATTCTTTTTTTGTATTGGTGTCTTCAAAACGAATGGTTCTGATGGCTTTTTTTACAGCCGAAATTACATCACGTCTTGTAGGGTTTTCTGTTTTTTCGAGCGATTCTCTAATTGCCAAAATAGCTTTTTTGTTTTCTAAAGAAATTTTTTTGAGAAGAGAAGTTGCCGAATTATATTCTGGCTTTAATGAATCACGATAGGCAGACCATGCTGCATTGCGTGATCTCTTGGCAACTTCTTTGGCTTGTGTTTCTATTTCATTGAGTTCGTCTGGTGTTGCATAGGTATTTTCGAGAATCCAGTTTTTGAAATGTAGGTTGCAATCAAACTCATGCTCAAATTTTAGTCTTTCTTTCGATTTATAGCGTTCGTGCGAACCTGAAGTTGAGTGTCCTTGTGGTTGAGTGACTTCAATAACGTGTACAAGTACAGGCACGTGTTGATCACGTGCATAAATGGCGGCACGTTGATATGCTTCAACGAGTTCGACGTAGTTCCAAGCACGTGCGACTATAATTTCTAGACCGTTAGAACCATCTTTTCGCTGAAAACCTGCTAAGGCCTCCGAAATACTTGATTTGGTAGTTTGATACTTGATTGGAACTGAAATGCCGTATCCATCATCCCATACAGAGAATATAATTGGAATTTGAAGCACTCCTGCCGCATTGATTGCTTCAAAAAACATTCCTTGCGAAGTAGAAGCATCGCCGATGGTCGTAAAACAAACTTCGTTTCCTTGGTTTGAGAACTTTGAAAGATATTGTAAATTAGGGTTTTCTCTATATAATTTTGATGCATACGCTAAACCAATGGCACGTGGCATTTGTCCAGCCGTCGAAGACACATCACAAACCGTATTGTACATTTTTGTTTGGTCAAGCCACTCACCTTTATCGTTTACCCAACGATTACCATAGTGAGCATTCATCGAGCGGCCACCAGTAAATGGGTCATGTTCTATATCAGTATGAGCATATAATTGAGCAAAAAATTGTTGCCAACTTAGTCCACCTACTGCAGCCATAAAAGTTTGGTCACGATAATAGCCTGAGCGAAAATCACCTTTACGAAAAACTTTTGACATGGCCACTTGGGCTAACTCCTTTCCATCGCCAAAGACCCCAAATTTTGCTCGACCTCTAAAAACATCTTGTCGGCCAATGTAGCTTACCTCTCGGCTTTCGCAAGCCACCCGATAATCGTTTAGTACTTCTACTTTACTTAAAAGAACATCTGTCGAAGAAATAGAGGTAAGTAGGTCTGTCATAAGATGAAATGTAGAGCGATTAAACGCTAATGGCTAAAGACCAGTATATGGGTTATATTTTGATAAGATTGAAAATAGTTAGCATAACAACTATTTTCAACGTAAAGTTAGATAAAAAAAATTCATTTTTCAAAAAATTGAGAAATGGTAAGATTTTGTTAATGACTTGTTAAAAATTTGGTTTTTGTTCAAATAATGACCTTAATTTGCATAAACAATATGCTTTGGCAAAAACAAAATCTTTTTTTAATCTCAAAATCAATTAAAACAATGAAAAAATTATTTTCAACAATTGCAGTAGTATTTGCTTTTGTAGCAGCATCAAGTGCACAAGGGGTGCTGAAGTTCAACAAGGAAGTACATGATTTCGGTAAGTTATCAGAAGGCCCTTTGGCAACTTATAACTTTGAAGTTTCAAATACTGGTACAGCTCCAGTTGTTATTTCAAATGCACAAGCCTCTTGCGGATGTACAACTCCTGAATTCTCGAAAGATGCCATCATGCCAGGTGGTAAAAGTGTAATCAAAGTTGGATATAACACTTCTGGCCGTCCAGGTGCTTTTACAAAAACCATTACAGTAATGAGCAACGCTGAGAACTCATCGGTTATCTTAACTATCAAAGGTGAAGTAACTTCAGCTCCTGCACCTGCAGTAGCTCCTGCAACGGCACCAAACGCTAAGAAAAAATCATAATTTGAGAAATATTCGTTTTCATATAAAAGCCTCTCGCAAAACTGCGGAAGGCTTTTTGGTTTTTAGAGGTAAATAATGAGAGGATTCGCCTGATCGATTCGTTACAAGAGACGGTTTACTACAGCGACAAAATGCTTATTATCAATAAGTTGTACCATTTATTTTTGTCAATTTATATAGTCTCATTGCTTAATCAGCCTAATATATAGAAGTTAAATATCAAACTTTTAGGTTTGAATATTAGGAGATCTTTCAAAAATCACCAATTTAATTTAGCCTATGTTTTTTTTCTGTACTTTTTTCAAAGACCTAGGATTTCAAAATTTTGTAAGGCCGAAAGCAATAATGTATATTTGCTAAAAAATAAAAGCTTCAAGATAAAGCATGACCTAATCGAACACTAAAAGGAAAAAGCGAAAATGCTCGAACAAATGGAAAATTAGGCTTCGATAATTGTATATTTGGAATATCTGGTATTGGCTCCCGCTCTTAGTAAACGAATGCATTGATTTATTAAAACACCTTCTAAGCAAACATTATGACACATCAAGAAATCGTAAATTATGTAAATAATCATCCATCGGGCAAAGTCAAACTAGCAATTGCTGATATTGATGGGGTTTTACGTGGAAAATATATCAGTAAACAAAAATTCATATCGCTGCTCGATGGCGATTTAGGTTTTTGTGATGTAATATTTGGCTGGGATATGGCCGATGTTTGCTACGATAATGGGACTTTTACTGGTTGGCATTCGGGCTATCCCGATGCGAAAGCCAAGCTGGATTTAAATACATTTCGCAAGATTCCGTGGGAAAATGACATCCCGTTCTTCCTAGCCGAATTTATTGAAAGTGCGGCTGAAATTTGTCCACGAAATGTACTAAAAAGAGTCATTGAAGAGGCTGTTAAACAAGGCTTTAAACCTTTTTTTTCGCAAGAATTTGAATGGTTTAATTTTGAAGAAACTCCTGCATCTATTCACGAAAAAGGTTTTCAAAATCTAAGCCCACTTACGCCTGGAATGTTTGGTTATTCGTTGCTTCGTAGTAGTTTACGTAATGATTTTATGACAAATATTTTCGAGCAACTTACGAAATTTGATATTCCGCTCGAAGGGCTTCACACCGAAACTGGTCCAGGAGTTTATGAGGCGGCAATTACCTATTCGGATATTTTATTGGCTGCCGATCGAGCAATTTTATTCAAAAATTCGGTAAAAGAAATTGCTAATAATTTGGGAATTATGGCAACATTCATGGCAAAATTCAGCGAAAATCTCCCAGGTTGTAGTGGTCATGTGCATCAAAGTCTATGGGATGCTGAGGAGAAAATAAATCTTTTTTATGATCAAAATACTCCCAACAATATCAGTCCATTAATGGAAAACTATATGGCTGGGCAGTTGCATTGTTTGCCACATATTTTGCCGATGGTTGCCCCGACAATCAACAGTTATAAACGTTTGGTTGAAGGAGCTTGGGCTCCAACTACGCTCACTTGGGCGGTTGATAACCGAACAGTGGCTTTGCGGGCTTTGCCTTTAGGTAAAAAATCATGTCGTCTCGAAACTCGGGTAGTTGGCTCAGATACCAATCCTTACTTGGCTTTAGCGGCTTGTTTGGCGGCAGGTTTATATGGTATTCGTCATCAACTTAAACTCAAACAACCCGCTACGGTTGGCAATGGCTACCGTGATATTAGTAACGGAGTTTTACCAGGCAATTTGCATGAAGCTACGCATGCCATGAAAAATTCAGACGTAGCCAAAGAGCTTTTCGGTGAAACTTTTGTGCAACATTTTACCCAAACTCGAGATTGGGAATGGCGACAACATGCAAAAGTTGTAACTGATTGGGAGTTAAAACGTTATTTTGAGATAGTATAAAATCAATGATAAAATGTTGAATGATATAATTAGTGACAATTTAGGCATTTAACTATCATAGCTTTTTCATACTTAGTCAGAAACCTTCACTCACTTATTTATTCAATAATTAATTCCATGATTATCCTTGTTGTCTTTTTGGCGATAGCCTTTATTGTTATTTCTTCTACTTGGTTCAAACTCCATCCTTTAGCTGGTTTGCTTTTGGCGGCTATTGGCGTTGGGATTTTTGCAGGTTTACCGATTGATAAATTGGCCGAGACAATCGGGAAAGGCTTTGGAGAATTGATGTCGAAAATCGGTTTGATGGTCATTTTGGGCTGTGTGATTGGGTCTATTTTGGATAAATCAGGTGCAGCAATTAAAGTTGCAGATATAATTTTAAAACTTTTTGGTGAAAAATATCCTGCCTTTGCGATGTCGGTGATTGGAGCTATTGTAGGCATTCCTGTTTTTTGTGATTCGGGTTTTATCATTTTGTCAAAACTTAATAAAATCGTAGCAAAAAAAGTAAATCGACCACTGGGAACGATAGCTATTGCCTTATCTGGTGGACTTTTCGCTACACATACGCTCGTTCCACCAACCCCTGGTCCACTTTCGGCAGCTGGAAATCTGAACCTAACAGATTCGGTTGGACTTGTGATTTTGGTTGGTTTGGTGGTTTCAATTCCGAGTTTGTTTGTCTCGACTTGGTTTGCTCAGAAATTTGCATCAAACCTAGAAATAATCGAAGATAAAGAGGTGGAAATTAGTGAAGTAGAGAGTAGTAATTTACAGGCTTGGAAAGCATTTATGCCAATTTTGCTTCCGATCTTTTTGATTGCTTTTGCCTCTTTTGCAAAAATATCACATGTTTTCAGCCAAGATGTTTTGCATTGGTTGAGTTTTCTCGGAAGTCCATTAGTATCATTTTTATTAGCAATTGGTTTTTCTTACACTCTTTTCCCCGAAAAACCTGCCGAAAAATTATTGGCGTGTTTCAAAAGTGGTATCGAACATTGCGGAACTACCCTCGTGTTGGTAGGTGCGGGCGGAGCTTTCGGAGCAATTTTGAAAGAAACTGCTCTAAAAGACATGATTAGCAACTGGCTTTTGGTAAACCAAACATCGGGCCTTATGTTTTTGGTAATTGCATTTTTGGTGGCTGCATTTTTCAAAACTGCACAAGGTTCAACCACCACTTCGATGGTGCTTACTTCGGGTATTTTAGCACCACTCGCTAGCACCGTTGGTTTTTCTGAACCGCTCGACCTGACACTTTTAGTTATGGCTGTTGGAAGCGGAGCAATGACCGTTTCACACGCCAACGATGCTTGGTTTTGGGTAGTTTCTCAGTTTACAGGCCTCAATCAACGAGATGCCTATCGAACCCATACATTGCTTTCGGGCTTACAAGGAATTATAAGTCTGATTGTTGTTTGTTTGATTTATTTAATTTGCTAAAAAGCACCCAAATATAAAATATTTCGAGTATTTTTTTGAACTGTTATGCTTCTACATATTCAACCAATAAGTCATCTTCAAAATTAATGCTCGATTTTTTGGAGTCCAGGCTTTGATATAATAATTTGGAATATTTTCGGCAAAATAATTGTCAGTATAAACCAAGAAAATATCTGAAACAGGACGGAAACGCCACTGCAAACGAGAGTTGATATTTGTGTTATTAGTTTGGGTATTATACTGAAAAAATGTACTAAAAAACACATTTTTCGAGAAAGATAACTCAGCACGTGGGCCTATCAACCAATATTCTACACTATTGTAGGGCAGTGGCATTCCAATTTTAGTGTATTCACAATCAACTGAAAATACGCCGTAAGGTTGATAACGATAACCTATACTACCACTAAAATTGGTAGATTTACCATTAATTTTTTCGGCTTTGTTGGAGAAATATGTGCCTTTCGAGAAATCAAATTCGCCATTGATATTGTTTCTGCGGCTACTTTTAAAACCAATATTGAATGTTCGTGAAAGATAATCGCCAAGTGGCAATTTTTCCACATTTTTGTAGGTATCTGGGTTAGGATTATCGCTGGCATTGGTTGGGTCAAATGGATAAAACAAGTGTGTAAAACTTGAACCATAGGCAATGTAAGCCTCTGATCCCCTTGGGCTACTGGCAAAAACAAAGAGATTAGTTTTGCTGTCAAGCCTATTACCCTTCAAATCAAAGACATCATTGCCCTCTGAACCCACCCCATACGCATTCAAATATTGTGCAATAGTTTTTGAATTTGGATTCAAAATAATGGTAAAAGGTCGGTATATCTGCCAAATACCCGTGCGTGGTACAAAACCCACATCAGCACGGTAGTTTTCACCTATCCGTTGCACACCCAAATTCAATTCAAGATTTGGGTGATTATACCCCATAAAATGAGCTGCACTTGCGGCATCTTTCTTGTTTTCGGGTGAAAAAGACTGGTGATAATAACTCTCTGATTGGAATCTGCTATCTTTTGAATAAAAATTAAATTCTAAACCTCCAACTCGATTAAATTTTCGATATCCTAAGGTTTGTTCCGTCGTTAAGTTACTGAAATCATTTTCTTTATTCACAAAAATTCCTCCTAAAGTGGAGCGATTTAAGAGTTTTCGTTGCACAACTGCCACCGAATAATTTGCGGCTGGCAAATACTTGTCTTCGCCGAAATTTACTTTACGGGTTTGCATATTCATTACTCCAATTCGCCAATCTTCGTTGAGTTTTCCGCTGAGTCGTGCACCAGCCAAAATAGGAACTCTTTGTGTGTTTCCAGTATTTGGATTTCGAGTGATACCGATACGTCGCGAAAAAAACGGTCGAGTATCAGGAAAGCCAAAAGTGCCAAAAAGGTCATTGTTTTCTAGAAAAAACTGTCTTCTTTCAGGAAAAAACAACTCAAAACGGCTAAGATTAGTTACCTGTTTATCGACTTCAACTTGCGAGAAATCGGGGTTTACAGTTAAGTCTAAATTCAGTGAAGGTGTAACGGCAATTTTGGCATCCATACCCACACCCGCAGGAAAATTAGAGCTTGTTGGTAGGGCTTTTAAATCGCTTTCATTGCGTGGAAAATCCTTTTCAGTACCAACGGAAACAAACGGAATCAATGAAATATTCGCCCCAGGTTTTGGTGGATTTTCATCCCAAATCATGTTTCCTGCAAAAGCTAAGTTGGCGGGACGAAAATTACGAGGAACTGGTCGCCAAGTTGATACTTCGTTTCTTTTTAGCACATTTCTGCCAAAATTTACTCGCCAAGAATTTTGTCCATCGGTCACTTTATAGCGTAAAGTTTTAAATGGAATTGCTAATTCAATAACCCAATAGTCGTCATAGGTTTTTACCTGCGAATACCATTTATTATCCCAATAATTAGAGGATTCTTCACCATTGAAAATCAAACCTTCACGTTGCACACCGTATGGATTAATTGCAAACTGAAAAGCATTTAGTTTATCTTTAAATGTATCAAAGTTTACCGTAAACACATCGCTCGAGCCACCTTCAAAATCACGTTTTAGCGATGCCACCGTGTATAGGCCGCGAGGCTCAAAACAGATAGCACCTACATATATGAAATTATCATCGAAAAGTACTTTTACCTCGGTTTGTAGTTTAGCAAAAGATGAATCATAAGGACGGTTTAGAAAGAAATTTTTAGCAATATCGGCAGCTTTCCAAGAGTCTTCATCAAGCAATCCATCTAATTTGATGGGTGTAGTTGATTTTTTGATGTGAATATTATATTTGTCATCGTCTTGATTTTTTGAGTCTTGAGCAAATAATAAATTAATTCCCCTAAGGATTACTGCCAAGATAAAGTATAGTTTTTTCATACAGGATAGCCCCCGAAACCCTGAAAGGGGTCGTTATTGTTTTTGATTTGATAAATCAAAATTTAGGGATTTCATAAAGTTAATTTATAAATTTAGTTTGTTGCATTTTTTAACAAAGGTACTGAAATTTGGATTATATCATTCCTTTTGGTGGTTTTCCCTGCTGAAATGAAGCGATATTTTCCACCACACCCTTCAATAATTCTTTACGTGCACTTACACCTGCCCATGCAATGTGTGGCGTAATAATAGTGTTTTTTGCCGTCAATAAGGGGTTTTTGGTAGTAGGTGGCTCAACTGAAAGAACGTCAAGCCCTGCACCCGCAATCACGCCCGAATTGAGAGCGTTGGCTAAGTCTTCTTCATGAATGAGACCGCCACGTGAGGTGTTTATCAAAATCGCCGATGATTTCATTAGAGCCAATCTATTTTTGTTGATAAATTGTTGATTATCAGTCGTTAGTGGGCAGTGTAAAGTAATAAAGTCACTTTCTTGAAAAATTTGTTCTTGACTACAAAGTTGCACATTGGCCATACCACCAGAAGTCAAATCACGCTTATTTCCCAACACTTTCATACCAAACCCTAAACCGATATTTGCTACCTTTTTTCCAATATCACCCAAGCCAATAATTCCCAAAGTTTTACCTTCGAGTTCGACCAAAGGAGAGTGATAAAAACAAAAATCAGGACAGGTAGTCCATGTGTTTTCAATATTTTGAGCGTGCTCGGCTACTCGGTTTGTGAAGCCTAAAATCAATGAAAATACTAATTGAGCTACTGATGCCGAGCTGTAGCCTCGCACATTTGCTACTACAATTCCCTGTGCTTTGGCGGCTTCAATATCAATGATATTAAAACCAGTTGCCGTAACACCAATGTATTTTAGTTTTGGTAATTGGCTGATAGTATGTGCATTAAGTGGGCATTTGTTAGTCAATATTACTTCAGCATTTTTTACTCGATCAATAATTTGTTCAGGTGAAGTTCGGTCGTAGAGCGTCACCTTGCCAAGGGTATTAAGAATAGAAATGTCTAAATCATTGAGTGGATTTAGGGTATAGGCATCAAGAAAAACGATATTCATAAGGCTTAAAATCAGAAATTATTTGACGAAATTATCACCTAAAACTTTCTTGTCAAAACACTTTATGGATAAACGGAAATTTATCTTCTCAATAAGAAAACTTTATAAAACTTGCACTTTTATAGTATCTTTACTTACGTTTATTAAACCTATCGTTCTAAAATTTTAGCTTATAAATGTGAGTGTATTTCAAAGTAAAATTCTAAAAATATGAAAACTACTTTTTTTTCTATCTTTATTGTGCTAATTATGGCTGTTGAAAGTTTTGCAGGAACGCTCCTTGGTTCATGGGAAATGCAGCCCGAAGGTAATTCTAGCGAAAGAGCTGTAATGATAGCCACCGAAAACTACCTTTCAATCTCAGTTTTTGAGAAAAATATTTATATACGAACTTACGGTGGAACTTACGAAATTAATGATGCTGGATTGACATTAATAGTCGAATTTAATGACAAAAATCCTGAGAATGTAGGCACGAAAATTTCGTATAAATTTACGAGAAAAAATAATGATTTTACGATTGAAAATCAGGTGAAAACAACTTGGAAACGCATTGATGAAGGAAAAGATGCCCTTTCGGGAAATTGGCGAATCACGGCTCGTGCTGGTCAAGATGGACAAATGACCGAAATGAAACGTACGGCACGTAAGACTTTGAAAATATGCTCCGAAACAAGATTTCAATGGTTTGCCATTAACCCCGAAACAAAAGAGTTTTTCGGTACAGGTGGCGGAACTTACCAGTTTAAGGATGGAAAATATACCGAAAAACTTGAGTTTTTCTCAAGAGATAATAGCCGAGTAGGAGCATCGTTGACTTTTGATGCAAAAGTAGAAGGAGACAAATGGCATCATTCGGGAAAAAGCTCAAAAGGCGATTCGGTCAATGAAGTTTGGGGGAAAGAAAAATAAATTTCAGTTTATGTTGTTTTATTGGCGACTATAAAAATATTGAAAATAAAAGCTAATACAGCGATTGCTAAATAGATAAGATACATTTTTGTATGTAGGTTAGGATGAAAAACGCACTCAAATCAACACAATATCATTGGCATTTGCTACCTCAAAGTTGATTGTTTTCAAATTATCAGCTAATTCAAATGAAGAAACCTTCGTGCGTGCAACAGCCAGCATTTCGCCTTGAATATTGATAATCTCTACAACTTCACCCATTTCGAAATCGCCTTTTACTTTTTTGATACCTACAGCCAATAAACTATTGCGTTTTTGGATAGCTTTAGTTGCTCCTGCATCAATTTGTAAAGTTCCTACCGCCACGCTTCCGCTGGCCAACCATTTATTTCTTGATGAAAGATTGACTACTTGTGCTGAAAACTCGCTTCCTGCTTCACCTTTGATGGCTTTCAAGATGCCGTCAGTTTCTTTCATTCCGAAAATAATTACTTTGATTCCCATACGAGTGGCAAGTTTCGTAAAAGTTAATTTAGAAGCCATTCCACCCGAACCAAGTGCCGATTTTGAATTATCAACCAAGCCAAGTATTTGATTATCAATATTTTCTATTTTGCGAATGATATTTTTCTCTTTGTCCAAAAGTCCGCCAACTGAAGTGCAAATCATCAGCGTTTCTGCTCCGAAACCTGTGGCGATTAATGTTGCTAGTTCGTCATTGTCCGAAAACTTTAATTCACGATTACTCACTACATCGTTTTCGTTGGCAATCGGAATAATGTCATTTTTCCATAGTTCTTGGTAAGTTTCTTTTAATTGTAAAAATTGTTCACGATTACCAAAATGTTGGCGTTCGCACAAACTTTGGGCAATCTGAATGCCGTATTGTGAAAAATATTTCGAGTAAATATTCAACAAAAGCGGATTTCCGATGGCAGCGGCGGCTTTTCTCTCTGCAATTTCGCCCGAATAGTTTTTTATAAAATGTTTTCCAGCACCAACCGCACCCGAAGATACCATAACTATTTGATAATCAGCATGAAGAAAGGCTACTTGGCGTGCAATATCTGCAATAACGGTTTCGTCTGGCTCACCATTTTTTTGTGTGATGGAAGCCGTTCCAAATTTTAAAATGAGGATAGGTTTTTGAATCATAATGGCAAAGATACAATTTTCAAACTACACAAAAAAAGCCTTGATAATCTTCCGACCATCAAGGCTTTGGTATTTTATTTCTTCCATCATTGATTCAAGGCTAAAAGGTCTTGCTGATAGGCATTTACAACATCAATCGAACTTTCCCACGTAATGCTATCATCTTCTTTTTCAAATATGGTATGTTGTTTGATTTGCTCAAAATTTTGACAAAAAATCTCGAAATTCATTCCATATTTTTGTTCAAAATAATCAATGCGACTTTTGTAGTAAGCTATTTTTTGTTGAATAATTCCTTTGGCTTGTTTTCGTGCGAAGTCTAATATACTCGAATAACCCAAATCCTGAATTAATTGGGTGAGTGTTTCGGAGGTATTCGCTATTTCTACCATGTTTGTTCTGAGTTTTACACAAACTTACACATAATCGAAAACTTTGTGCAAATTTTTTCACACAAAAAAAGCCTTGATAATCTTCAGACTATCAAGGCTTTAATATATTTCTCAGAAATTAAGCTCCTGCAAAAGCGTTTTTGCTTTCTGCACGTTTACGCTCGTTTTCGTCAAGGTAAATCTTACGCATACGAATTGATTTTGGGGTGATAAATATTCGTAGAAAAAGCCATCAATAATGATATTTACAAGATATAATCACGATTAAATCATTGGTTACTTCATATACCAATCGGTGTTCGTCAGTAATACGTCTTGACCAGCAACCTTTTAGTTCATGTTTTAAGGGTTCGGGTTTGCCTTTTCCGAGAAAAGGTGTTCGCTGAATTTCCTTCAACAGTTCACCAATTTTTTTAAAGTTTTGTTTATTTTCAGATGCCCAAGCTATGAAATCCTCCAAAGCTTGATTTTCAAAAACGACTTTTCTCATTAAAAATTATGATTGATATTCCGTTTGTGCCATCATTTGGTCAATATCAATTTCTATTACTTTCCCGCTACGGGCATTTTTAAGGGCTTGCATCAAATGATTTTTGTTGGCTTCCGATTGCAACAAATATTCAGTTTCGTCCATTTCTACATCAATTGTGAGTCGAATCGTACGATTTTTAAATAACTGCTTAATTGCTTTTAAAAAATCAGCGTTGAGTTCGTTTGCATTGAGTTCAAATGTACTTGTCATATTTTCAAATTTTAATGCACAAATATAGTATTTTTAAGCTTATTTTATTTAATCACTAGGGTTTTTGTTCAAAATCAAGAAAATTTATTGTGTACAAAAAAAGCCTTGATAATCTTCAGACTATCAAGGCTTTAATATATTTCTCAGAAATTAAGCTCCTGCAAAAGCGTTTTTGCTTTCTGCACGTTTACGCTCGTTTTCGTCAAGGTAAATCTTACGCATGCGAATTGATTTTGGCGTAATTTCCAAATATTCGTCTTTTTGGATATATTCCATGGCATCTTCTAAAGAGAAGTTTACTTTTGGAGCAATCTTCACGTTATTATCTGTACCCGATGCACGCATATTTGTTAATTGCTTGGCAGTCTGAACGTTCACAACGATATCATTCTGACGGTTATGCTCGCCAATTACCATACCCATATAAATTTCTTCGTTCGGGTCAATAAAGAATACACCTCTATCTTGTAATTTGTCAATCGAATAAGGAGTCGCGGGGCCGTTACCACTTGCAATCAATGAACCGTTTACACGGCCAGGAATTGCACCTTTAAAAGGCTCATAAGATTTGAAACGGTGGTTCATAATTGCTTCACCATAAGTTGCTGTCAATACGCTCGAACGTAAGCCAATCAAACCACGCGAAGGAATATTAAACTCAAGGTGTTGTAAATCTCCTTTAGGCTCCATAATTAATAACTCGCCTTTACGTTGGGTTGCCAATTCGATTACTTTTCCAGCAGTTTCTTCCGGTACATCAACAACCAATGTTTCGATTGGCTCGAGACGACGACCATTTTCGTCTTCTTTATATAATACTTGTGGTTGTCCAACTTGGATTTCATAACCTTCACGACGCATTGTTTCGATAAGGACAGACAAGTGAAGAATACCACGACCAAATACTAAGAATTTATCTTCAGTATCACCCGTTTGAACTCTTAATGCAAGATTTTTTTCAATTTCTTTCATTAAACGGTCGCGTAAATGACGTGATGTTACGAATTTACCTTCTTTTCCGAAGAAAGGAGAGTTGTTAATCGTAAACAACATATTCATCGTTGGCTCATCAATCGAAATACGTGGTAGTGGCTCTGGATTTTCAATATCAGCTATTGTATCACCAATTTCAAAATCTTCAATACCTGTTACAGCACAAATTTCGCCAGAACTTACTTCAGCAACTTTTACTTTACCAAGTCCTTCAAATACTTGAAGTTCTTTGATTTTGTTTCTCTTGATAGTTCCGTCAGCTTTACAAAGTGCAATTTGCATACCTTCTTTCAGCGTTCCTCTCGCCACACGACCAATGGCTATTCGACCAACAAACGATGAATAATCTAGTGAAGTGATTTGCATTTGAGGTGTTCCATCAACCACTGGAGAAGCAGGGATATGCTCAATCACTGCATCAAGTAAAGGAACGATATCTGTCGTTGGAGTTTTCCAATCTGTGCTCATCCAACCTTGTTTTGATGAACCATAAAGACAAGGGAAGTCAAGTTGGTCTTCGGTTGCCTCGAGGTTAAACATCAAATCGAAAACTTGTTCGTGAACCTCGTCAGGACGACAGTTTTCTTTATCAACTTTATTTACCACAACGATTGGTTTCAAGCCTAAAGCAAGGGCTTTTCCTAAAACGAAACGTGTTTGTGGCATTGGTCCTTCAAAAGCATCAACTAATAAAATTACGCCATCGGCTAATTTCAATACACGCTCCACTTCTCCACCAAAGTCGGAGTGACCTGGGGTATCAATAATGTTAATTTTAACACCATTATATCTTACTGACACGTTTTTAGAAACGATAGTAATTCCACGCTCACGCTCAAGGTCATTATTGTCAAGAATCAAGTCACCAAATTCTTGGTTGTCTCTAAACAATTTAGACGCATGAATGATTTTATCAACCAGTGTAGTTTTACCGTGGTCAACGTGGGCAATAATGGCGATGTTTCTGATATTATTCATTAAATGTTTTTGTTAATTCGTTGTGCATCAACATTTACCATATTCACAACTGATAAACAAAGACGAACAACACCTTTCTTAAATAAACCGCAAAATTATGGAATATAAATGACAAAACCTCGACTATTTTATACAATCCCCTGATTATAAAATTGTTAATAAGAATAGTACAATTATTTTCAAGAAAAGGAATGTTTCTAGCTGTTTGAAAATCCAAAGGAAGTTTAAATATGGGCTAATCTCAGACTACTTTTGTAGATTTAGTTGTATTTTAATCTCGCCTTTATTTTTTTGTTATAATTTTGTAGCTTAGATTTTTAGCACTTGGTAAATCAGACAATTAGATTAGGTGAGAAACGTAAAACAAACTGTTAAAATACAAAAGAAAGTCAATCAAACCATTGGCTTAGTCCTTATACTAATTTTTTCTTCTATTGCGGGGCATACACAAACTTATAATCATACTTCTGTTTGGTCGAGGTTATTGCTAAGTAAGCAAATTGGAAAATTTATCTTGTCGGGTGATATAGCTTATCGTCGACAAAATAATTTTCATTATTCAAAGTATAATTTTCTACAAAATCCTTTTTTGGATGCCCAACGCCTCACGATAGGTTATAGGAATAAAAAATGGCTATCTAGTTTAGCCGTATCACGTTGGCACGCATACCAGAGTTTGGGAAAAGAAGCTGATTTTGAACGGCTTCCAACCGTTGAATGGCGATTTACACCGGGTATTGAATATTTTCAGAAAATTAATAAAGGCACGCTTCAATGGAGAACTCAGTACGAATATAGAATATTTAAAGACCGTACGGCTGGTCGTTTTCGTCAACGTTTACAGTTTCGTCAGCCACTTTCAAAAACAAATAGTTTGGTTTTTTTGGAAGAATTTTTAATTGGTTCTCCACCAAATTCTACTAAAAAATTTGAGCAAAATCAACTTGGAGTTACATTTAATCACAATTTTACTGATAAGCTAGAATCTGAGATTGGCTACCGCTATATTTTTCGCCGCCGCCGAACAAGCGATGAAATTGATAACGAAAATGCACTCGTGATAGGTTTGATGCTGCGTTTGTAAAAGACCATTAAAAAAAATGCAGGAAAGTCCAAATTGGACGTTGCTTAGAAAATCATCTGCATTATTAGATTTAACTAGAATAAAGTCAAAAAAATATTAGAAAAAAGCAAAAATTTAGGTTTTATGCTTGAAAAAGAGTGCGTACTTTGTTATATTATTTTACTTTATTCAATCCAAAAATCATGAAAAAATTATTTATGCTTTTTTCACTCCTGCCTGCAGTCCTTTTTGGACAAACAAAGCCTGTGAAAATTGTACGTGACGATGCCAATAAAAAAGTAGATGTCTTGGTTGATGGTAAGGCTTTCACTTCTTATATCTACCCAGGCCCAGATGTGTTGAAAAAAGCTGTCCTGTATCCAGTGCGTACATCCGAAGGAACGCTTATTACTCGTGGCTGGCCAATGGACCCTCGGCCGGGGGAGCGTATTGACCACCCTCATCATGTAGGTGTATGGTTTAATTATGAAGACGTAAACGGACACGATTTTTGGAATAATTCCAATACTCCGCCAAACCCAATGGGAGTTTACGGTACCATCGTACATACGGGAATCAATTCTGTAAAATCGGGTAAAAACAAAGGTTCGTTAGTCGTAACTGCCAATTGGCTCGACAAAGATGGTAAGTTGATGTTAAAAGAAGTTACAACATATGTATTCCAAGGAACTGATAAGCAACGTATTACGGATAGAATTACAACACTAACGGCTGTCGATAAAGAGGTTTTATTTAAAGATGTGAAAGATGGCACATTTGCCATTCGTTTGGCTCGACAGTTGGAGCATCCATCTACAAAAGCAGAAATCTTTACTGATGCAAGTGGCGTGGCAACGAAAGTTCCTTCGCTTGATAATGCAGGAATTACAGGAAGCTACCGTAACAAAGAAGGAATTGAAGGTGAAGATACTTGGGCAAAACGCTCGGATTGGGTAAATCTTCGAGGCAAAATTGGTGAAGAAAAGATTTCGGTAGCGATTATAGACCACCCGAAAAATGTTGGTTATCCTACTTATTGGCATTCACGTGGATATGGTCTTTTCTCTGCAAATCCACTTGGACAAAAAGCATTTTCAAATGGTAAAGATGTCTTGAATTTTAAACTTGCCCCTAATCAATCAACTACTTTCCGTTTTAGATTAGTGGTAACTTCTGGCGAAGTTTCAGACACAGAAATGAATAAATTAACAGCTGATTTTGCAAAAGTGCAGTAAGATTATAGATTTTTAGAAGCGAAAAACGTGGCATATTTTAAGAATGTGCCACGTTTTTAATTAGAATGAATGCACCAATTTTTAAAAATATCACCCCACCATAGCTATTCAACACTTTCTGTTTTTTGGATTAATACCTTTTCTCCAAGCAGTTATAATATTTGTAGGTATCACCACAAAACTATATTTATTACTTGTAAAAAATGCAGTATATAAGCATAATAGACCTCAAACTGTTAATAATATGCTATGAATCATTGAGTTTTATTTTTGGTTTTGCAACATTCTTAATTCTACATTCGTAAATCGTAATTCTTTTTTAAGCAATACTCATTTCCAAAATTTCGGCCACAACGGCAGGTGTAATATCGGCTTTTTCGCCAAAATTAACCCCTCTTACTTCAAAACGCTTTACAATTTTGGCAATAGTTTCTTGATTTACGCCATATTCGCTGGCTTTTATTGGCAAACCTAAAGATTCATAAAACTCGCCAGTTTTCTGAATTGCTCCCGCAACCAATGCATCATCAGTTCCGCTCAAATTCCAAACTCTTTTAGCATATTGAATGAGTTTTTCTCGCTTGCTGTCTTGCTTAATTTTTAATAAATGAGGCAAAACAACTGCTAAGCTTCGTGCATGGTCAATGCCATGAAAAGCAGTCAGTTCATGTCCGATTTGGTGCGTTGCCCAATCTTGCGGAACCCCCAAACTTATAAAACCATTGAGAGCCACCGTTGCCGCCCACATAAAATTGGCACGAGCTTCATAATCAGTTGGGTTTTCAAGCGTTTTCGGTGCAACTTCAATCAAAGTTTGAATAATAGATTCCGCAAAACGGTCTTGAATCTGAGCATCAACTGGGTAAGTCAAATACTGCTCCATTACGTGGGTAAAAGCATCGGCAATGCCATTGGCAATTTGGCGAGGCGGTAATGAATAGGTAGTTTCTGGGTCAAGAATTGAGAAAGTTGGATAAACCAACGGATTTCCCATTCCTTTCTTTTCTTGCGTAGATTTTTTACTGATTACAGCAAAATAATTCATTTCTGAACCAGTGGCTGGCAAAGTAATCACCGAACCGATTGGAATCGCTTTTTTGAACTTGGCTTGTCCTGTTACAATCTGCCAGGCGTCGTCGCCTTCAAACGGTATGGCGGCCGCAATAAATTTTGTGCCATCCAGCACTGAGCCACCACCAACGGCGAGCAAAAATGTAATTTCTTCTTTACGCCCCAACTCAACGGCCTGCATGAGCGTTTCGTAGGTCGGGTTTGCCTCGATTCCGCCAAATTCTACGATATTTCTGCCTTCGAGGGCTATTTTAACTTGTTCATAAACTCCATTTTGGAAGATGCTTCCACCCCCATAAGTGAGTAAAATCTTTGCATCGGCAGGAATTTGCTTACTCAGTTGTGCAATTTGACCTTTGCCAAAAAGTATTTTTACTGGATTTTGATAGACGAAATTATTGAACATTAGCTTTTTGTTTGATGATTCTTTCTATTTCAAACAAAGCTATTTTGAATAAAGTTTTTTCTAACAAATATTAAATAAGTACGGAGGGATGAATGGTTGAGCCTCCATGGTAAAATATCATTCAGGAATATCCATCCGTATTCTCCATTCTTTTGGTAAATAATTGTTCATTCTATTACCAATAACTTTCATAAAACCAAGATTTAAGCCTTCATAACGAGCCAAAATCCATCCAATTTCTACATTTTCTACTGAAATTTGTTCTTTTTTCAAAAACTTCAAAGCGTCTTCTTTTGTTAAATCAACATGCGGTAATTCAGGCGAAATTGCCGTACTCAATGCCAAATCATGGCTCGGAATAAAATCATCACCTTTAAATTTTCCAATCTCAAAACCCGATGAGCGTTTCTGCAAAACTCTCAAAATTGTAGAATATTCATTGGCTAAATTAGTAGGAATGGCTACGATTGCACCTTCTGGCTTTTCGTAAAACTCAAAATATTCTGGATTGGCTAGCCATTTTTTTATTAATTCAACCTTTTTTTGAGGAACACGGTTAAATTTAACTTTCCCTCTTACTTCTGCTCTTGAGCCTTGCGTTTTTTTGAAAACAGCCAAATAAAAACCTTCACCTTTGGTTTTATGAGGAAAAAACTGGTAACCAAAACCTTTCTCAGTAATTTGCCAATCAGCAGGAATATTTAGCTTAACTTCCTCAAAATCAGCGGTTTGTGTGAGCCATTTTGCATTTTCTTGATTTTCTTTCTCGTTATAAGTGCAAGTTGAATAGCACAAATAACCATCAGGAGCAACCAACATTGCCGCTGCTTGTAAAATACGTTTTTGGCGAGCCGAACAAAGTTGCACACTATCAACTGACCACTCAGTGCGTGCTTTCGGGTCTTTTCTGAAAAGTCCCTCGCCCGAACAAGGTGCATCGGTCAGCACCAAATCAAAAAAGCCTTCCAAGTCAATCATATCTTCGGGATCGTGGTTGCTCACGATATAGTTCGGGAATCCCCATTTTTCGAGATTTTCTTTCAATGGTGCAACTCTGCTTTTGATAACCTCATTGGCTACTAAAAGGCTTTTTTCGTTGAGTAAGGAAGCTAAAAGCGTAGTTTTCCCACCAGGAGCAGCACATAAATCCATTACTCTGACTGGTTTTTCAAAGTCAAGTATTTGTTTGGCTGCTTCGGCTACAAACATTGAAGAGGCCTCCTGTACATAATAGGCTCCCGCATGAAAAGCCGGGTCAAGCGTAAAAACTGGACGCTGTGGTAAATATCGCCCATCGGCATTCCATTTTACTGGTTCGGTATTTTGACCAAATAATATATCGCTTGTTATCTTTTTGCGAGGGTTCAGTCGTATAGCAGTAGGTCTTTCATGTTCGAGACTCTCGGCAAAAGTCAAGTATTCAGCACCTAAAATGTGCTGCATTTGGGATACGAAATTTTCGGGTAAATTCATTAACTTTTCATTAACAGTAAAAGTGCAACGCTCAAGGTTTTTATGGCATCTTGAAGGTAAATATAAGAAGTAAGACAAAAAACATGAGAATAAAGCTTTTCAAATTTCATATCTTTTGTTTCTTTTCTAAAATCTTTTGTCAAACAAATTTAACTAAATCGCCTATTCGAGAATATTACTCATTTTTTCACAAATTTAATTAAAACAGATTACTAAAATGAGAACAATGTTCAAAACACTTGCATTTATGTTGATAGCAAACTTGACTTTTGCTCAAATTTTTGTCGGAGTGCGTGCTGGCCTTACAGGTTCGACGATGACAAAATTCAAACTGATTGAAAATATCACGCCCGATTTCAAACTTTTAACAGCTTCATCGGGTGCTATTTTTATCGAATTTCCCATTTCGGATAGAATTTCGATTCAACCAGAATTGACTTTTACACAGAAAGGTTTTGTGATTAACGAATCGATAAATGTGGGTGGTGGAGATAATCTTTTGGGATTGAATATTCCGATTGGTGGACGAATAGCTTTGAAAAATAATCATTTAGAAATACCACTTTTAGCAAAATTTAAGCTGGGCGACTCAAACGAAGGGCATGTGTATATTTTACTGGGGCCATCAGTCGGCTATTTGTTTGATTCAAGAGCGGTAATTCGTGTACTAAATATTTTTCCAATTCGTACAGGTTTGGGTACAGGACTTTTCAAAGATGCCGAATTGTGTGGGGTAGGGGCTTTGGGTTATGAAATTCCGTTCAGAAATGGCAGGTTTTTTATGGAAGGCCGCTACCAACATGGTTTTTCTCGTGTACTAAATCTGCCTTTGGTGCAATTGCCCGTAAGAAACCAAAGCGTAGGTTTTTCGGTAGGCTTATCGTTTGCTTTGAGGTCGAAATTGAGAGAGGTTTAAAACTTGTTGAATTAGGCATTTTTGGTAAATTTGACTAAATAAACTTAAAAATGCCTAATTTATATATCATATAGGGTTGCAATGGTGCTTGAAAAACTACTGATGCTAAAGTGCTTTTACCTGATGTTTTCAGAATTGATACTTTTCTGAATGCCGCCGATATAATTGCTGCTCAATTAAATCCAATTTCCCCCGAAAGTGTAGTTATTCAAGCAGGTCGCCAGATGCTTAATGAAATAAATAGTGCTTTAGAGAAACAAATAGATTTTGTGATAGAAACAACATTGGCTACCAAAAGCTATGTTGAATTAGTCAAGAAAGCTCAAAACTTTGCTTATGAAGTAGTTTTGGTTTATTTTTAGATTGAAAATGCCGACCAAGCTATTGAAAGGGTAGCCCGAAGAGTTCGCCAAGGTGGATATAATATTCCTGAAGAAGTTATCAGAAGACGTTATGAAAGTGGAATAAGAAACTTGATGAATCTTTTCTTGCCGATTGTAGATAAATGGTCAATTTATGATAACTCAGATTATACTTCTGGACATCCGCAACTTATTGCAGAGCAGTTTCCGCAAGAAATGGTGATACTTGAGAATGTTGAAATTTGGAATACCTTGAATATTATTAGTAAAAATGAAATATGAAAATATTAAAACGTGACCCACTTCTTGAGAATATTCATAAAGGACTTCTCAAAGCTTACGCTCACATTCCTGCCGAATTAGAGCAAGAAAAAAAGCGAAAAGAAGCATTAAAAAATAAAGGCTCTTCTAAATAAAAAAAAGGAAGTCTTCGCTTTAAACGAAGACTTCCTTAAACTTTATCGTCAGTATATTTTTAGATTTGAACTCTTTTGAAAGCTGTGATTGTCAAGCCTTTCAAAGTTGATTCGAGTAATTGAGCGATTGTTAGATTATTATCTTTTACGAAAACTTGGTTCAATAAAGTATTTTCTTTGTAGAATTTACCTAATTTGCCCATGGCGATTTTTTCCAACATGGCCTCTGCTTTACCTTCTTGGCGAGCAACTTCCATACCGATTTCGATTTCTTTCTGAACGATAGCTGGGTCAACATCGTCTTTGTCAAGACCAACTGGCTTCATCGCTGCAATTTGCATCGCTACGTCTTTACCAACCTCAGTTACGTCAGTTCCTTGTGTATTATTAAAAGCTACTACTACACCTAATTTACCAGTCGAGTGATTGTAAGCTACTACTTGCTCAGCTTCAACGTGTGTATATTCGGTAATAACGATTTTTTCTCCAATTTTACCTACTAAATCAAGGATGTTTTCCTCAACCGTGCGGCCATCAGCCATTGTTAAAGCCAACAAGGTTTCTTTATCTTTCGCATGATGTTTCACACCTATTTGTAAAACGGCCTCTGCTAAAGTACGGAATACTTCAACTTTTGAAACTGGCTCGGTTTCGCAAGCCAAAGCTAATACTTTTGCACTTTTACCGCTATCACTTACGTCAATTAATACCAATCCTTCGTTAGTCTCGTTATCGGCACGTTTAGCCGCTACTTTCTGACCTGATTTACGAAGTACTTCAACTGCTTTGTCGAAATCGCCTTCGGCTTCTGTTAAAGCTTTTTTACAGTCCATCATACCAGCTCCTGTCATCTGACGGAGTTTGTTTACATCTGCTGCTGTGATATTCATTTTATATTTTTATTAAGTTTGTATTAACAGTTTTTATTCTGAAACAGAACAGCCCAAAACTTTCGCTTCGGGCTATTCTATCTAAACTATGCAGTCGATAGTCAATAGTCGACAGTCCGCAGTAATCTAATTTTCTAAACTTTTCTAAAAAAAACTTTAAAAAAGCCTAAATGTTAATTCAACATTCTTGGATAGCGAATCAACTTCTGTGGAGCGGTACGCTGTCCGTTATCAACTATTGACTGTGGACTACCTTTTAATATTAAGCTTCCGTTTCGCCTTCAACTGCGGCAGCAGCTTCTTCTACCGCTTCTGCTGCTGGAGCAGCCGCAGGTGAGATGATTGCTCTTGCTTCGTCAACGGCACGTTTTGCATCTTCTTCGTCTTGTAATGCAGCATTGTCTTTATCAACTTTACGCTCCATGATACCTTCTTCGATTGCCTTACCGATAGCCAAAGTAATCAAGGCTACTGATTTGTAAGCATCATCGTTTCCTGGAATTGGATACTCAACTGCCTCAGGGTTTGAGTTAGTATCACAAATTGCGATTACTGGAATACCCAAGCGGTGAGCTTCTGATACTGCAAGGTGTTCACGCTTTACGTCAACAACAAACAAAGCAGCAGGAAGTCTTGATAAGTCAGCAACACCACCCAACAATCTGTCAAGTTTGATACGCTCACGATCTAACATTAAACGCTCACGCTTTGCAATATTCTTTGCAGTAGCTTCGTCTTTTAACATACGCTCTACGTTTTGCAATTTCTTCAAAGATTTTTTGATTGTTGCAAAGTTTGTAAGCATACCACCTAACCAACGTTCAGTTACATAAGGCATTTTCAAGCGACGTGCTTCTTCAGAAACGATTTCTTGAGCTTGTTTCTTGGTAGCTACGAACATGATTTTACGTCCAGAACGAACGATACCTTTTACAACTTCTTGAGCATCTTCAAGACAAGCGAGTGTTTTGTTAAGGTCGATGATGTGGATGCCGTTTTTCTCCATGAAGATATACGGTGCCATTTTTGGATCCCATTTACGGGTAAGGTGACCGAAGTGTACACCTGCATCCAATAATTCTTTGTACTCTAATTGTGCCATTTGACTAGTTAGATAAGATGTAAATAATAAATTAAACTACGCAGCACAGCACACCGGACACGATTAAGTGCTGTCTGGACTTTTATTAATAGGCAATCTTCAGTTTGCAATAAGCAGTAAACAATAATTTGTAAACTGCATACTGAGAACTGAAGACTGAAAATATTAACGTTTAGAGAATTGGAATTTCTTACGTGCTTTCTTACGACCTGGTTTTTTACGTTCAACCATACGTGCATCACGCGTCAAGAAACCTTCTTTTTTCAACGCTGGACGGTTTTCTGCGTTTGCTTCACACAAAGCACGAGAAACTGCCATACGAACAGCCTCAGCCTGTCCAGCAATTCCACCACCGTTTACGTTTACTTTTAAATCATACTGACCAGCCGTGCTTGTTGTGGCAAATGGTTGGTTCAAGATAATTTGGAGAATCTCTGAAGGAAAGTATTCCTTCAAACCTTTTCCATTGATAGAAACTTCACCATTTCCCGCTTTCATGTAGATACGGGCTACGGCTGTTTTTCTTCTACCTACTGCGTTGATAACTTGCATTTGTATATAGAAATTTGAAAATATTCTGAATAAATAAAGAAATGATTTCAGTTACTATTATTAGTTAGAAAGTATCAAAGTCACAAAGCTTCAAAGTAAATTTGAAATATGTTGATTGATAACTGATAACTGTAAATTGATAACTGTATTATAACTCAATCGTTTTTGGCGTTTGGGCTGCGTGTGGGTGTTCTGCTCCAACGTAAACATACAAGTTTGTATATAAACGACGACCTAAAATGCCCTTTGGTAACATACCTTTAACAGCCATTTCTACCACACGACGACCATCTTTTGCCATTAACTCACGTGGAGTTGCAAAACGTTGCCCACCTGGATGACCTGTATGACGGATATAAACTTTATCAGTCATTTTCTTACCTGTCAAACGTATTTTTTCTGCATTGATAACAATTACGTTATCACCACAGTCAACGTGAGGAGTAAAGTTAGTTTTGTTTTTGCCACGAATGATATTAGCAATCTGGCTACACAAGCGGCCCAATACTTTGTCGGTAGCATCAATAACTACCCATTCTTTATTAACGGTTTCGCTATTTGCAGAAATCGTTTTGTAACTTAAATGCTTCACTGTTTTGTATATTTTAAATGTTCGATACGCTCGACTTCTCAAGCGGTTTGAAAAAAGCATTTGTCATCTATTTTTAGTTTTCGCTCCCAACTGCTACGACTCTTTTTCGATGACTTTCTCCACAAAGTTATAGGGTGTTGAAACAACACTTGATTCGCTTCGGAAATAGCGTTTCTCCCTAACTTAAACTATCCCTCGAACAAACGGGCTACGCTACGAGGGTGGTATTTTGGGGCTGCAAAATTAAAAATATCTTTTGATAAAAACAATAACTTACGAATTATTTTATTCGTAATTAGTAGATATCGAGATAAGAACGTAAATTTGTAATAGTATTATGCGTCTTCACACCTACAATTACAAACTATTTGCATTCGACCCAATAAAAATCATGAAGTATTCTTTAATCGTTTTGATGTCAGTTTTTGTGCTTCATTCGAGCTTTGCACAGTGGAAATCGAATGAAACAACACCTTCCGTAGTGAGTGCAGCCCGTGACTTTCAATATGCTGTTCTTTATTCGATTGATGAGGAAGGAAATAGCTTTTATGTGTGGGCTGATTATCGAGATAATCTCATAGACTTATACGCCCAAAAGTTAGATGCGAAAGGCATACCGCAGTGGACAAAAGATGGTTTACGTATAGGACGAATCTTAGATAAAAGTACTTTTATTTATACACCAAAATTGATTAAACCAGATAATAAAGGCGGAGCTTATATTTTGTGGCATAGATGCATTGATGTAAATAAAACTGACCGCAGAAATTTATACGCTCAGTATGTTTCTTATGAGGGGAAAGCTCAATGGCCGGCCGATGGTGTGAAAGTAACTGAACAAGAATTGATTAGTGATGATGCCAATGATGGCGTTTTGGAATTGAATGACCTAAAAAATGATAAGTTGTTGATAACTTTCAATGTTTTCAATCGCTCAAGTAATAATAATTTAGTTTTTACCAAAAAGATAAATTATGCAGGAAAAGTATTGGAAAATGAAACTAAGTTATTGGAAGCGAAAGGCTTGGAAACAAAGGTTTTATACGATGATAAAAACAGCCGATTTGTGGCATTAATCAAAGACCCAAATACTGATTATTTGTTTCAAACATTCGATGTTACTAACAAATCTCTTATCCCGGCTACAGTAGCTTTACCTAATGCTTTTCTGGGGAAAACGCGTATAGATTTATTTAAAGTTGATAACGATGGAAACGCAATAATAGGAAGAACACTTTCAAGCGATACTGATTCAAAAAAGATAGTTTTGGTACATAAAATAAATAAAGATGGCAAGAATCTTTGGGGAATTAGTGGCGTAAATTTGGGCTCAAACTCAACTTTTGATGTGCAGATAGTGCCAACTAGCGATGGTGGTGGAATTGCGACTTGGATTGATACTGGCGATAAGTCAAGACCTTTTCAGATGGCAAAAATCAATGCAGCTGGAAATATTATTTGGAAAAAAGATATCTTTACGCCCCGTTCGGATAAAGCATATTTTCTACCAAATAAACTCATTTCGGATGGAAAAGATGGTGTTTATACTTTGTGGTTATTTCCAAAAAATATTGGTTATGATCTAACTATCCAGCATTTCGACTCAAGTGGAAATCCGAAATTTGGCGAAGATGGTGTTGCGATTAAAGATTACACTTTTTACAGCGATTATCGTTTGATGCTTCATCCAAAGACAAATGGTGTGATTGTGCTTTATGGCTCCAATAAAGAGTTGGAAGATGGTCGAGGTGCTTCGGTAGATTTATTTACAAATTATTTTACTGATACAGGCAAAATCGGATTGGAAGTGCCGCCGAGTATTATAGTTTCTTCGCCAAGTTTAAATAGCTTCTGTGCAGGACAAAGTTTTTCAATTTCGTTTATAACTATTGATGGAAGTTTTAATCTTGATAATAATTTCAGAATTTTACTTTCTGACAAATCCGGTAATTTCGATAAGGCTATTGAGATTGGTAGAGATTCGCGACGAACTGTGAATGTAAAAACAACGCAAGAATTAGAAAAGGGAACATATAAAATAAAGGTAGTTTCGACCTCGCCCATAATTGAAAGTTCGAATACCGTGGAAATAATATTGGGTGATACAGGTAGTCCAACAGTCACATCTGATAAGTTATCAATTTGTGCAGGAGGAAATGAAAAAGTTACGCTGACTTCGAGTAGTTGTAAAGATGGTCTATTAAAATGGTCGAATGGCTCGACTACTACTACAACGGCAGTGTTTCCAGTAAATTCCACCACCTTTACCGCAACCTGTACGATTGCGGGTTGTAAAGAAAGTGCTGTTTCAAATGCAATCCTGATTCAACCAGTTAAATTGTCGGTTACGGCCAGTAATTCCGGTCCATATTTTGTAGGTGAATTATTGAGATTAAGCAGTGCATCAGGTACAGGAACTGCTCCGCTAAAATACGCATGGAGTGGGCCAAATAATTTTTTATCTGTGGTTCAAAATCCTAGTATTCTGAACATATCCATGAGTGCTGCTGGTACCTATAGTGTGAGAGTAACTGATGCTAATAATTGTCAGGGAGATGCTCAAACAGAAGTGAAAATTAGTCCAATTTTGGCAAATGATCAACCTAAAGATGCTGAGCTAAGAATTTATCCAAACCCTGTTAGTGAGCAGTTATACGTCAGTTTTGATGCCGAGCCTAATGAACACATCTGTATGACCATTTTAGATAGTAGAGGTAAAGTTATCGAACAACGAAGACTAAAAGCAGTAGGTGGGATTCAAAAAGAGAATTTTGATTTAAGATATATTACAAGTGGACAATATTTGATCAAAATAAACACTTCACAACAAGAAGTAGTTAAGAAGATAGTAATTAATAAGTAATAGGCCGAAGGTCTAGATAAACCAATAAAAATGTCGTTAAACACATATTTCCTCCAAGTAAAAGAAGTCGTACAAGAAACGGCTGAAAGCGTAACCATTTATTTTTGGCATCCATTAAGCGAGCAAATCAAATATAAAGCTGGTCAGTTTATTACGATTATTGTGCCAGCGGGAGAAGGTGGCAAGAAAGTACGTCGCAGTTATTCGATGTCTACTTCTCCACACAGTGATACTGCCATTGGCGTGACTGTCAAGCGAGTGCAAGGTGGCTTAGTATCAAACTATCTCAACGATAATGTAAAAATTGGTGATTTTTTGGAAGTCCTCGAGCCATTGGGCAATTTCTTCCTAGAACCAGATGCTGATACAACCCGCCACATTGTGCTTTTTGCCGCAGGAAGCGGTATCACGCCGATGATGTCAATCGCAAAATCGGTATTGAAAATGGAGTCAGATTCTCGTGTAACACTCATTTATGGAAATCGTCAAGAAGATTCGATTATTTTTAAAGAAAAACTTGAATCACTCCAAGAGCAATACAGCAAACGCTTAGGAGTACACCATCTATTGAGTAGTCCTTCGGATTTGTGGGTTGGGCATAAGGGTAGAATCAGCCAAGGTATAGCTATTCGCTTGATGAAAGAAGCCGAAACTGATTTTGCCAAAGACAATTTTTATCTCTGTGGGCCAGTAGGTATGATGGAAGATGTAATAGCAGCTTTAGCAATTTATAATGTATCGAAAGAGCGAATTCATAAAGAAAATTTCCACACAGTGATGGTCGAAGGCGAAATCGAAGAAACAGATGATTCGCTACAAACCCAGACTGTGAAAATAAAATACAACGGCAATGACTATGAGTTTGAAGTGAAACCTCACCAAACTATCTTAGAGGCTGCTCTTGACTTAGATATTGATTTGCCATATTCCTGCCAAGCGGGCATGTGTACAGCTTGTATGGGTACTTGCATCGAAGGCAAAGTGAAAATGGATGAAGAAGATGGTTTAACTGAAAAAGAACTTAAGCGAGGCGTTATGCTGACTTGTGTTGCCCACCCAATTACGAAAGGCGTGGTGATTGAGATTGATTAAGAAAGAGATCATAAATACTTTCTTATTTAGCCATAGATTTTTTACTTTTGTAATAATCTGTGGCTTTTTTGCTCATTATATTCCCAAAACTCAAAATTACCTACGTGCTTTTTAAAAACAGAAAAATACTTTTCTTGGCTATAATTTGTAGCTTTTTTGGTTTACTCACTTCGTTTATTTTGCCCCAAAAAACTCCACCAAGTTATCTCGCTCGTCAAGAACGCTGGGCGGATAGTTTACTCTCAACCATGACTTTGGAAGAGAAAATTGGGCAGTTGTTTATGATTGCAACTTTCTCGAATCGTACCGAAACTTACTACCAACAGGTTGAAAATAATATCGCAAATTATCATCTTGGTGGACTGATTTTCTTTCAAGGTGGTCCATATCGGCAGGCACGTCTCACCAACCGTTATCAACAACTTTCACGTATTCCACTGATGATTGGAATGGATGCCGAATGGGGGCTGGGTATGCGTTTGGATAGTTGTATTGAATTTCCGAAACAGATTACCCTAGGTGCAATTCAAGACAATAGTTATGTTGAGAAATTTGGCCAAGAAGTAGGCCGACAATGCAAACGCTTGGGCATTCATATCAATTTTGCACCATCGATTGATGTCAATACTAATCCTAAAAATCCGATTATTAATTATCGTTCGTTTGGTGAATCACAATACAATGTTGCCGAAAAAGGGGCAATGTATATCAAGGGAATGAAAAAGCACAATGTCATGGGAAGTGCTAAGCATTTTCCAGGCCATGGTGATACCGATCAAGATTCTCACCGAACCTTGCCGTGGGTAAGCCACTCGATTGATAGATTAAATGAGGTTGAACTTTATCCTTTTCGCCGACTCATCTTCGATAGCGTAGCAAGTGTCATGACCGCTCATTTGTTTGTTCCAGCTCTTGAGCCTCGCACGAATACTCCAACTTCAATTTCTCGCAAAATTGTTACAGAAATTATCAAAGAAAAAATGGGTTTTGAAGGCTTAACCGTGACCGATGCTCTCAACATGAGAGGAATTACTGCAGGTTTACAAGCAGGCGAACCTGAATTGTTGGCTTTTTTGGCTGGAAATGACATTTTGCTGCAAACGGGTAATCTTCCTGCAGCATTTAATCGATTAAAAACAGCCGTAGAAAGTGGACAAATTCTGATAGCCGAATTGGATGCTCGTGTAAAGAAAATTTTGAAAGCTAAATTTTGGTCGGGCTTGAATAATTACAAACCGATTGAAATAGCTGGTTTGGGCAGTGATTTAAACCTTAAAAAAGCCAATGATTTAAAAGCTGAGTTATTCGAGCAAGCAGTTACAATTATCAAAAATCAAGATAATTTATTGCCGTTCGTAAATCTTGATACTACAAGTTTTGCATCCGTGGCAATCAGTGCCGAATCAGGTAACGAATTTCAGAAAATGCTCAGTCAATATGCCAATTTTAGGCATTTTACTATACCTTTTAAACCTTCAGCTGATAAAGATATAACTTGGGTGCTTGAAGAAGCTTCTAAATATAAAGTGGTGGTGGTAAGTGTGCATGATATGAACAGCCGAGGCGATAGAAACTACGGGGTTTCGCCAGCTACGATTTCATTCATAAATCAACTTCGCCAAAAAACTAAAGTTGTTGTAGTTGGGTTTGGAAATCCCTACGGCATGAAATTGTATAATAGCGTACCAACATTAGTTTGCGGTTTTGAAGATGAAATTGCTTCTCAGCGGGTTGTTCCTCAGATTTTATTTGGGGCCTTACCAGCCAAAGGGAAATTACCTGTTACGGTCGCTAATGAGCAAAAAGTAGGCATTGGCGTTCAAACCGAACGCATCGGACGCGTATCTTTTGGCACGCCAGAGAGTGTAGGTATGAGTGAAAAAAAACTCAATGAAATCGATAAGATAGTCCAGCAAGGCATCAGCAATCGGGCTTTTCCTGGTTGTCAAGTTTTAGTGGCTCGCAATGGAAAAGTTGTTTATAAGCGAAATTTTGGGTCACTTCGTTACGATGTAAATGAACCGGTGAACGACCAGACCCTTTACGACATCGCATCGATGACCAAAGTGTCGGCAACTTTACAGGCGGTAATGCTTCTAAACGAAAGAGGAGAAATTGATTTAAATGATAAAGCCTCAACTTATCTGCCAGAAATGCGTGGAACTAATAAAGAAAATATGCTTGTATCGGATATTCTTATGCATCAGGCTGGTTTGGTAGCTTTCATGCCTTTTTGGGAAAAAACTAAATCAGGAACCACATTTAAAAGTGAATATTATCGTTTCGCAAAAGATAGCACAAATTTACAGGTAGCTGATAATCTGTATATAATGCCCGCCATTCGAGATTCGATTTGGCGATGGGTGCAACAATCTAAAATTATCAACATTTATGATAAAGAGGGTGGATATCGGTTTACTTACAGTGATTTAGGCTTGATTATTCTTCAAAAAATAGTTGAAAGAATCACGAATCAACCACTCAATGAATTTGTAGAGCAGAATATTTATGAACCATTGGGAATGGTATCAACACTCTATAATCCGACTATAAAATTTGCCAAAAACAACATTGCTCCAACCGAAAACGACGCTATTTTTCGAGCCTCACTTATTCATGGAACCGTACATGACCCAAACGCAGCTTTGCTCGGAGGGGTGGCTGGTCATGCAGGGCTTTTTAGTAATGTGAATGATTTGGTGAAATTATATCAGATGAATTTACAGAAAGGTTATTATGGCGGTCGACAGATTTTCTTTCCGACAACTGTTCCGCATTTTGCTAAAAATTATTCGCGACGTAGCCACCGAGGACTCGGTTGGGACAAACCCGAAACAGGAGAAGATAAACCTGTAATTGCTATAAATGCCTCGCCCAAAACATTTGGTCATACCGGTTTTACAGGAACCGCCGTATGGGTTGACCCTGAGCGAGATTTAATTTTTATTTTTCTGTCTAACCGAGTCTATCAAAGTTCGGCCAATAATAAAATCAATACTTTGAAGATTCGTAAACGTATCCATGAGGTTGTCAATGCTGCCTTCGACTACGCTCAGGCACCATAATCGGACTACGGCTGAGGCATCAATCACGCCTATTTCGTTGGTTGAGTGGAGTCGAAATCAGCGGAGTTAAAACCAACCGAATTTTTCTCAAAATTCATAAACAGGAAATCAAACGGGTCGATATACTGATTGTTTTTCTTCAAAGTATAATGCAAGTGAGGTCCAGTTACTGTACCGGTTGCACCTACTTCTCCGATTACCTGCATTCGATTTACGTGCTGACCCTTTTTTACTGAAATTTTGTTTAAATGTCCATAAATAGACTCAAAACCGTAACAATGTTTGATTTTTAAATAGTTTCCTAAATCAACTTTAAAACCCACATCGATTACCTCCCCGTCGCCAGTGGCAATTGCTTTTTCACCCGTGGCACCTTTCAAATCGATGCCACGATGAAACAATGAAACCTTGTGTACTGGATGATTACGAAAGCCATAAAATGAATTGATGTTGACTTCTTTTTTCATCGGATAACCCGCAGGTATAGCTTTTATAAAGTTTTCTTTGAAAGGGTCGCTATAAATATGGCGTAGCATATCATTTACCTCAACCATCGGTGTAAGTTGCGTTTCCCAATAGTCATCCTCAGGCAGTTTGATGCTTGCGAGTTGTGAAAAAACCGAAAAATTTATTGTCAGCAAAGATATTATAAGCGATACTTTATTCATGATTAGACTTTTCCTCTGTGTATTTGTTTGTAAATTTACATTGAATATAACCTAAAAATGCTTTTTGTAGGAATTGTGCAATAACTTCGATATATAATTATGAAAATGCAGACAGAAAAAATTTCGACAAAATTTTAAATTATTGTGCACAACAAAAAATCCTGAAATCGTGTTTTGCTTAAATGAATATAGTTTGGTTTAAAAGAGACTTACGCCTAAGCGATCACGCACCTCTCAAAGCTGCCATCGAAGATGGAGAATCATTTCTGATGCTTTACGTTTGGGAGCCTTCGGTTATGACCGATCCACATTACAGCCCACGCCACTGGAATTTTGTGCAACAGTCACTCAATGACCTTAATATCCAACTTTCGGCAGGCAATGCCTTGTTGTCGATTACAATTTTAGAGGGAGAAACTAAAGCTATCTTCTCTTCCATTCATCAAAAATACCAACTCAAAAAAATATTTTCCTATGAAGAAACAGGATTGAAAATTACTTATGACCGAGACAAAGCTTTGTCGAAGTATTTCAAAGAAAACAACATTGAGTGGCGAGAGTTTCAGTCAAATGGGATTGTCAGAAAACTAAAAAATCGTGAAAATTGGTCGGAACTTTGGAAAACTCACATTTATCAAAAACTAGACGATCCAGACTGGACAAAATTAAGAAATCCGTGCTTAATTTTTGATGAAGAAAACGAAATTTATAAACAATTTCTTTCCCAAAGTCTTACGCCAAGTATTAACAAAGAAAGCAAACCAATTTTTCAGCCTGGTGGCGAAACCTATGCTCATCGTTATTTGCAAAGTTTTTTGAATGATAGAGCCAAAAATTATTCAAAAACAATCTCAAAACCACTTGAAGCTCGCAAAAGTTGTAGCCGACTTTCGCCTTATATTGCGTGGGGCAATTTATCGATTCGACAGATTTATCAATATACACAAAATGCAAAAAGAGTCGTTTCCTACCGTCGAGATTTAGAAAATTTTACTTCTCGTCTGCATTGGCATTGTCATTTTATTCAGAAGTTTGAGATGGAAGACCGTATCGAATTTGAAAACTTCAATCGAGGCTACGACGAATTACAAAAAACTGAAAATCAGTATTTTATTAGGCAATGGCAAGATGGAAAAACAGGTTATCCACTCGTAGATGCATGCATGAGATGTGTCCGTGAAACAGGTTACCTCAATTTTCGGATGCGGGCAATGGTGGTTTCTTTTCTAACACATCAACTTTTTCAACATTGGAAACAAGGTGCATTATTTCTCGCTCAACAATTTCTTGATTTTGAGCCGGGTATTCATTATCCACAGTTTCAGATGCAGGCGGGTGTTACGGGCATGAATACCGTTAGAATGTATAATCCTGTGAAACAATCGCAAGACCATGATCCGGAGGGTGTCTTTATTAAAACTTGGGTAAAAGAACTCGAAAATTGCCCAATTAGCTTTATACATGAGCCCTGGAAAATGACTCAAATGGAGCAAGATTTGTATAATTTTCGTTTGGGAGAAAATTATCCTTTCCCAATTATTGATTTAGAAAATACCACCAAATCAGCCAAAGATAGACTCTGGGGAATTAGAAAAAATATCGAAGTAAAAGTTGAAAGTGATCGAATATTAAATAAACACGTTGTGCTTCGGAAGAAAAAGAAATAAATTTGGCAAATACTAAGCAACAATCTAATAAGTGAAGAATCATAAACCGTATCTCTACCTTCTAATCTCCATGTATATCGCTGGTGTAATTGGTCTAAATATCAATGCCACTGCCGAACTTTTTAAATTTCTTACGCCATTCAATTTGGTAGTATCGTTGGGCATATTACTTTATTTTCACAATGGTTGGAGTAGTGATTTTATATTTTTTGCCATAATCACCTTTCTCATTGGCTATTTTATTGAGGTCGTCGGTGTGAAAACAGGTTTAATTTTCGGGCATTACCAATATGACCGAACCCTTGGATTTGAGATACTCGAAGTACCGCCAGTCATTGGTGTTAATTGGCTTTTGTTGGTTTATTGTGTCGGAAGTTCGTTTTGCCGAGTAAATCAACCAATTTACATTAAAGTAGCTTATGGTTCGTTATTAATGACAATGTTCGATTTTTTGGTCGAACCAATTGCCATGCGTTTAGAAATGTGGTCGTGGTTTGGCTTGCTTCCGCCTGTCCAAAATTACATTGGTTGGTTTATGGTTTCGGCATTTCTATTGACAATTTTCCATTGCTTACCTTTCCGAAAAGACAATAAAATTGCTTTTTGGTTGTTGATTCTTCAAATCTGTTTCTTTGGCATACAAAGTTTGTTATTTTAATTCTCAATTTATTACAACTTTTTTCTGTTAAATCGAATCATTATCTTTGTAAGAGTTAATTTACATATTATTCAAACACACTCTAATTTATGAAACCCTTCTTAAAAAACTTTGCAGGTATTTTAGTAGGCTTCGTGGCTACTGCGAGTTGCGAGAAACAAACTGAAGAACCTACTCCAGTTTCAACAAGCGATGTTTCTATTTTTGCTAAATATATTGCGGTAGGTGGCTCACTTACGGCTGGTTATACAAACGGTGGGCTTTATCGAGAAGGACAATTAGCATCTTATCCAAATCTTGTTGCTCAACAAGTAGGCGTAAAATTCGACCAAGCACTTTTTGGAGTTGGACAAGAAAACGGAACGGGTTATTGGGCGACAACTCAAAGTAATACTTCTCTTCAATTTGATAAAATCTCTGATAAACTCGCAGTTCTTACAGCTTCACCATTTACTCTGGCCAAGTATTCTGGGGGTGTTCCAAATAATTATGGGGTAGCCGGTTTACGCGTTTCAGATCTCAATAACGCAGGATTTGGAAATGCAAAAACACAGGGCTTTAACCCATTTTATGAGCGAATTTTACCCGCGGGAAAAGAAGAAACTTCTTACACCGATTTTGTCAAAGAAAGCAATGCTACTTTTTTTGTGGCGAGCATAGGCGAACAAGATTTGTTGTCTTACGCAACAACGGGTGGCAAATCTTCTATGACAGAAACCTCATCATTTGCCATCAATATCCAAAAATTCTTAGACGCTTTGGTATTATTTAAAGCTAAAGGTATTCTAACCAATATTCCGAACGTGCTTGATTTGCCCTTTTTTAATTTTTATACCTTCCAAGAACTTGCCAAAGGTGTTGGTGCGACGGAAATTTTTATAACCACAGGAAATGGAATAGTCAGAGCAGCTACCATAAATGACAAAATCTTGATGGAGGCTATCTCGAAAATAGGCAAAACAAATGCTCAGAATCAAAAAAAAGGATTTAGCGTATCCTATCCGCTTGCCAACGAAGAAGTTTTGGATAAGGATGAAATAAGTATCATTGGCTCACGTCTAAGTGATTTTAATGGTATTTTGAAATTAGAAGCCGACAAAAGAGGCATTGTTTTCGTTGATTTAAACGGTCTTTATGCTCAAGTAAATAGTAAAACTTACAGCGTTAATGGTTTAAAATTCGATAATTCAGTGTTTACAGGTGGCTTTTTTAGTCTTGATGGTCTCAATCCAACACCACGTGGCTCGGCCGTTATTGCCAATGAAATTATTAAGGTTATTAACGAAAATTATAAAAATTCTCTAAAAATCGCAATTCCTTCGCTTGATGTTAGTAAATTTGAGGCATTAAAAGTCAAATAATTTAAGTTTTAGACAAAATTGTCAAAAGCTGCGAAGCGAATTAAAGCATGAAAATATCAATCGTTACGGCCGCCTACAATTCT
Organism: uncultured Emticicia sp.; assembly: GCF_937903345.1. Taxonomy (GTDB): domain Bacteria; phylum Bacteroidota; class Bacteroidia; order Cytophagales; family Spirosomataceae; genus Emticicia. Next base: position 122,954 of record NZ_CALCZQ010000032.1, read on the forward strand.
GCGGCAACCATCAAAGAAACCATCGACAGTGTACTCTGTCAAGATTATCCAGATATTGAATATATCGTAGCCGATGGTGGCTCAAAAGATGGTACTGTAGATATTCTTAAATCCTATGGAGATAAAATTAAGTGGGTTTCAGAAAGAGATAGTGGTATATATGAAGCTATGAGTAAAGGTGTAAAAATGGCCACTGGCGATGCAATTGGAATTGTTGGCTCGGATGATTTTTATCCTAACAAAGAGGCAATCAGTAATGTCGTTAAAGGTTTTGAAGAATCCAAAGCAGACTCAGTGTATGGAGATTTATATTATGTAGATTCAATTAATACCAATAAGATTATTCGAAAGTGGAAATCTGGTAATTATGTAAAAAAACGTTTTTTGCAAGGATGGATGCCTCCGCATACGGCTTTTTTCTTAAAAAAATCTGCTTATGATGCCTACGGTTTATATCATTCTTCATATAGGTTTGCAGGAGATTATGAATTGATGCTACGAATGTTGTACAGGTATGATGTCTCCTCTTATTATATTCCTAAAGTTATAATGAAAATGAGAGCGGGTGGTAATAGTAATGGCTCCATTAGAGGTCGCATTAAAGCCAACATAGAAGACCGAAAGGCGTGGACTGATAACGGTATAAAACCTCGTTGGTACACCCTTTACGCCAAGCCTCTCTCAAAGATTTTTCAATGGATTTTGAAATAATATTTTTGATATGTTTCATCAATGAATGAATGATGGTTTGCAGGGTTGCAAATATTTTTCATTCTTCATTTTTTATTAATATTATGTCTTCCCATCACATCGTACGTGAAAAGCAAGAGCCTGCACTTATTATTGCCAATGGCGAAAGTTGTAGTTCCGAACTCCTCGGACAACTCCTCGAATGGAGTCCGTTTGTGGTAGTGCTTGATAGTGCCATTCACAGAGTGATGTCGCTCGGAATTAAGGTTGATGTTTTACTGGGTGATTTTGATAGAGATATTGACTTAAAAGAAATTGAGCAAAGTCAGTACCCTATTGAGATTATACATACCCCCGATCAAGATAAAACAGATCTCGAAAAAGCTTTTGATTTTTTGATAAATAGGGGTTTCCCTGCCGCAAATGTGGTTTGGGCAACTGGCCGTAGGGCCGACCATTCTATCACAAATATGACTAATATTATACGTTATAAAAGTAAAATATCTATCGTAATGATTGATGATTATTCGGTCATTTACCCTCTTTTACCCTTTCCCGCAATCTTTGAAAAGTGGTACGTAAAAGGTTCTCAAATCTCCCTTATTCCGATAGGGCAAGCCACAAATATACACACAAAAAATCTGCTCTATGAACTTGAAAATGAACATCTTACAATAGGTTATCGTTCAGGAAATAGCAATGAAGCTGCAGAGGATGGTCTTGTAAGTATTTCTTACCAGTATGGCGACTTACTCTTGATGGAATGTCACGACTAATTTATGATTTTTTCAATGTGGATAACTTTTTCAGAATTTATTTTTTTTTCTGAAAACTAAATCTTTAAATTTGATTATTGATTAAAATCAATACAACTTCAATAAAAATCTCAATTTTTGGAAAGAAAAAAGTATTTACTTTATGTGGATAACTTTTTTATTTAACTTTTCCAATCCACTAATTAAGTAACTAATTGATTATTAGCTCTTAATATTTTCTTAATATAACACTTTTTGACTATCGGTAAATAGCTAGAGATTTTTGATTTTTATATACCTCCACATTTTACTAATTTTACATCAGTGCTTATCCTAAAACAATTTATTTGACTTACGACAAAGCCCCAGAAAGTTAGTACTGACCACTCTAAATTATGAGTGGCAATCAGAAATTATATAAAGTTTTTATTTAAAAAGCTAAATCCTTAGTGTGCGACTAATAACATTGTTGTGAATTCCCTAAAACCCGTTTTAAAGGCTACCTATGTTTGTAATTAAGAGAGACGGACGCCGCGAGTCGGTAAAGTTCGACAAAATCACAGCTCGTATCGAGCGACTTTGCTATGGTTTAGAACCTGCATTTGTCCAACCCGTTGAAGTTGCCATGAAAGTCGTGGCTGGTATATATGATGGCGTTTCAACGTCAGAATTAGATAGCCTGGCTGCAGAAACCGCCGCTTCGATGACAACCAAGCATCCAGATTACGCTATATTGGCAGCTCGGATTGCTATTTCAAACTTACACAAAAATACCCTCAAGTCTTTTTCGGGTACAATGAAGATGTTACATCAATACATCGACCCAAAAACTGACCAAAACGCTTCTCTCATCGCAAAAGATACGTGGAGGGTGATTCAGAAACACGCAGCTTTGCTTGATTCCGCTATTATTTATGACAGGGACTTCGGCTATGATTATTTCGGTTATAAAACGCTCGAGAAATCATATTTGCTAAAACTCAACAACAAAATTGTGGAGCGTCCACAACATATGCTGATGCGTGTTGCTGTAGGCATTCATGGCGAGGATATCGATCGCGTTATTGAAACTTACGAATTATTATCGGAACGTTGGTTTACTCATGCTACACCAACATTATTTAACGCCGGAACACCAAAACCTCAACTTTCATCATGTTTCTTGCTTACGATGAAAGAAGATAGTATTACTGGAATTTATGAAACCTTGGCTCAAACCGCTCAAATCTCACAGTCAGCAGGGGGTATTGGTTTAGCAATTCATGATATCCGTGCAACGGGGTCATACATCAAAGGCACAAACGGAACTTCAAATGGTATCGTGCCGATGCTTCGTGTTTTCAATGATACAGCTCGTTACGTTGATCAAGGTGGTGGCAAACGCAAAGGTTCATTTGCAATTTACATCGAACCACACCACGCTGATATTTTTGAATTCTTGGATATGAAGAAAAATCATGGTAAAGAAGAACTCCGAGCAAGAGATTTATTTTACGCACTTTGGATTTCAGATTTATTCATGAAGCGTGTGGAAGCTAACGATTCTTGGTCTTTGTTCTGCCCTCATGAAGCCCCTGGTTTGTCTGATTGCTACGGAGACGAGTTTGAGAAATTGTATGAAAGATACGAAAGAGAAGGTAAAGCCCGCAAAACCATTAAAGCACAAGACCTTTGGTTTGCTATTATGGAATCTCAAATCGAGACAGGTACGCCATATATGTTGTATAAAGATGCAGCCAATAAGAAATCTAATCAGAAGAACTTAGGTACGATTAAATCATCGAACCTTTGTACTGAAATTATGGAATATACTTCACCTGATGAGGTGGCGGTATGTAATTTAGCATCAATTGCTTTGCCAAAATATATTACAAGAGACGAAAAAACTGGTTTTTCCAAATTCGATCACCAAAAATTATATGAAGTAACGAAGGTAATTACCAAAAACCTCAATAGAGTAATTGATGTAAATTACTATCCTGTGCCTGAAGCAGAGCGTAGTAACTTGCGTCACCGCCCAATAGGCTTGGGTATTCAAGGTTTGGCCGATGCGTTTATTTTGCTGAGAATGCCTTTTGAATCTGACGAAGCTCGCCAGTTGAATAAAGATATTTTTGAAACAATATATTACGCCGCAATGGAGGCTTCAATGGAGTTAGCTGTTGTTGAAGGTACATATCCATCTTGGGCCGGTTCGCCAATCTCACAAGGTATTTTCCAATTCGATATGTGGAATATAACACCAGCATCTGGTCGTTGGAATTGGTCAGAATTGCGTGAAAAAGTAGTGAAAAATGGTGTACGAAACTCACTATTGGTTGCTCCTATGCCAACGGCCTCAACCAGCCAAATTTTGGGAAACAATGAGTGTTTCGAGCCTTATACCTCAAATATTTATACACGCCGTGTCCTTTCAGGTGAGTTTGTGGTTGTGAATAAGCATTTATTGAAAGATTTAGTAAAAATCGGTTTGTGGAACGATACCATGAAAAACAAATTGATTGCCGCTAACGGTTCAGTACAGGCGATTCCAGAGATCCCACAAAATTTAAAAGATTTATATCGTACGGTGTGGGAAATTAAGCAAAAAACTATCGTTGATATGGCTGCTGACCGTGGAGCCTATATCTGCCAAAGTCAATCATTGAATATTTTCATGGAAAATGCTAATTTCGGAAAATTGACTTCAATGCACTTCTATGCTTGGAAAGCAGGTTTGAAAACAGGAATGTATTATCTACGTACTAAGGCGGCGTCTGATGCAGTAAAATTTACGGTTGACCGCCAAGCAATTGCTGAGGTAATGCCAGCTACAACGGCTATAGAAGAAAAACCTTTAGATTATGCTAAATATGCTGAAGAACAAACAGCGAAAGCAACCGCAGCTGCCTCGTTTGCCAGCGATGAAGAATACCAATATGCAGCAATTCAATGTTCACTCGACGACCCAGAAGGTTGTGAAATGTGTGGCTCATAAGGGATTCCGACTTGCTTATGCTCTTTCTTAATATAAAATTCATAACAAAACCACCCCAAAAGGGTGGTTTTGTTGGTTTATGGGTTATCTTATCTCTTAATCTCTTATTTGGACTAAAGCCTCCGAAGTTTCGGATCCATTACTTACCAAAATTCTATAAACGGTGGCGTTGTCAGCAGCATAAAATGAGAAGGTGTTGTTTGAAAGATTCGGTTGCCAGAAAATTGTGGTTCTGATATCAAGTTTGGTAGATTCTTTGGCTTGGCTTGTGCCGTAATTTGGGCTAAAGAAAGGTTTTGCATTTTGATATCCAATAGCTGTCAACTGTTTAGCACTTGATTTCAAGCCAGCATTATTTCGCTCTGATGGCTTTGAAACTGATGATTTGGTATAAATTGCAATCACACCATTTGCACCTCTTGAACCAAACATCGCACGGGCAGTTTTTAGTACCTCGATACGGTCGATGTTATCCATGCTGACGCCCATTAATGAGTTTACATCTTCGACAGGGAAACCATCAAGCAAGTATAAAGGAGCAGAATCGCCTTCGATCGAGTTTTGCCCGCCCCGCATTCTTACTTTTATTCTCCCATCGGCATAGGTGACTTGTACCCCAGGTACTTTTCCTTGCAGAGCCATCACAGGATTCATACCAATCAGTGCTGGACTGATCTCTTTCGCCAAAACCGTAAAGTCAGGATTGCCATAGATTGGTTTACTTACGAATTGTTTTTCGCTGCGTTTGGTGGTTATACTTACTTCTTCAAGCTGAATGGCATCTTTTGGTAAATCAATATCTTTTTCTATCAATACCGTTGATTGTAAGTCTTTTACCGTAAAATTTGATTTGAGAGTAGAAGGTTTTATTGCAGGAAATTCTTCGGCATCGAAAAGTACTTTTTCTAGTAATTTTCCTTTTAAATCGGTTGCTTGGTAGCTAATATCAGTGGTGTCGTTTAACTGAATACCTGATACTGAAAACCTACCTTCGGAGTCTGTCGAGGTCATGACCGTAGATTTGGCTTTCCCGAAATAGAAAACCAAATTGGCCGTAGCGGGTTTATCATTTTTATCCAAAACTTTACCCGAAAGGCTCAGTCCTGTTTCAGCCATATATTTAAAATCGGGAATAGTTTTGAAACTTGAAGGTAGTAAAAATGTCTTTGCATGTGAAACCAAAGATTTTGCCCATCGAACCGCCACGGTATCAGTTACCGAAACTGTCAAGTTTTCGGGTTTGATACCTTCAATCGTAACACTAATTTTCTCACGAGTTTGATAGTCTTTCTTGTCAGTTATGACTTTAAAAACAGATTTGGAGGCCGTATAATCAGCAATGTATTGTTTGGGTGAAATTATAGGAATAATCTGTTCATAAAAGCACGAATCTCCAAAATTTTGCATCCATTTTGTATAAGCACGAAGTCGATAATTGCCCAACGAAAGTTCGGCAGGAAGTGTAAACATTCCTCTAAAATGTAATGTGTCAACGTGGTGTTTTTGACGACTAATTAGTTCGTTTTTAGGACTTATCCATTCTACGTAAACAACTTTACTGATAGAGTCGCTCATGGTAGGCTCGGCATATAGCATTTTGCCCGAAAACCAAAGGTTTTCTTTTGGATGATAATATGATTTATTTGTAGTGAGCTGTACCTGCTCTTGCAAACGCCAAAGATTTTTTTGGGTAGTAGAATCAAGCTCTACATTCAATTTTTCTTTCGGAATTTCTCGCTCGATGCTTTCGTTCGGCAGATAATCGAGCGGAAGCATTTCGGCTAAACGCTTGCTGCTCATAAAACCCGAAATAATCAAATCCTTTGGGTTTTGAATGACACCACGGTCATTGAAATCTAAATCTTTAAGGTTCTCTATCCACGAAATCATGCGTGCATCATCACGGTAAAACTGCCCGTTGTAGTATGGACTTGCAAAGTGTAACTCGATGCGTCTTGGAAACCTAATGCGGTATTCTGAAGCTATTTTCCCTTTTCGTACAAGCGAATCTATTGGGTAAGCCAAAATACTTTTACCCAACTGACCGTAAAAATTATTGGTTCGGTTGGCAGGATTAAACCCCACTGCATCTATAAATCCTTCATAGCCTTCGGCTTTAAGTTTTCGTTGAGCCAAAGCCCAAAAAAGATGACGGTCGGAGCCTTCAAAAGCCATTTTACGGTTTTGTGTCCATTTATTGGCTTCCTTTTCGTTAACTGGTTTTATTTCTTCATAACGAGCGTAGCCTTGATATTGAATTTCATCATTGGCTAAAACAAAACCAGTGAGCGTAAAGAATATTCGGTAGCCCAATGCCAAATTTTCGAGTTCGATGGGGCGAGTACTTGAGGCTTTTAAAACGCCTTTTGTATCTTCAAAATCTATTTGGTAACTGTTTTTAAAAGAACAAACCTTTGCCAACGGACTTTCGCCCAAAATGGCTTTTGAGAAGCGTTGAAATTGTTTTTCCCAAGTTTTATCTCTGTTTGCCGAGACTTTTACTTCATTGAGTTCTTGCTCGTTGGGGCTAATGGTGAAGTCGATTTCTTTCGTGGCATCGGTTTCGCCTCTAATAGTCTGGCGTGCAGGAGCATAGCCCACCATAGATACCGAAACAATGACAGTTCCTAAAGGTATTTTTGAAATGATGTATTCGCCTCTATCGTTGGTGCTTGTGCCTTTGGTTGTATTGGCAATGAAGACATTGGCAAATGGCACGACCTCGGCGGTTTTTGCATCACGTACCACTCCTTTGATGGTGAATGTTTGGGCCGAAATAGTAGAAATTGTACAGAGACAAAAAGCAAAGAGGTAAATTTTTGAGCGGAAAAATTGTGTCATAATGTAAAAGGTAAATGTGTTTTAGATTTGTGTTTTTAAAGTAAACGAAATAATTCTTTGATAAAATACATTTCTTTCAAATGCTTCATCAAAAAGCTTAACAGAGTCAAATTCTTTGCTGCCATCTGGGTGAAGTTCGAGGTCGAAAAAGTCTTTGTGTTCAGGCGATATGCTTTCCAAATCAAAATGACAAGTTTCGAGGATAACCTGATGATAATGAGCGTAAAGCGATTCTTCTTTCATGTGTTTCAAAATCTGTCCAAAAGCAATAGTCCATTCGGTTTTATACCATAAAAAGTTGAAAATACTCCCTTTCTGAAAACTTTTATTGGAAAGATATACCACGTAAATGATGCGTTCTTCTAAAGTCAAGGTAGCAAAAAAATCATCGAGTTGTCCGCCGTTTTGTTTCCAAAGTTCTTCTTTTGGGCGAATGATTTTTCGGAAAAGTTCTTTTAAGCGTAACTCAGGCGTTGTGGTGCTTTCAAACGTAAAAAATATTTTTTCAGAAAAGACTTTTTCTTGAAATAAATTGAAAAATCCACGTTTTCGGTCATGCCCAAATTTCACCACTTTTCGATTAGATTTCAATAAACGAAGAGCAAAAACTATCAATAACAATAATTTGAATATGACCCAGAAGTGTTTCAAGTTTGAATATTGTTTGCTATAAATTTATGATAAAATTCCTTTGATCACTTGCCCATGCACATCGGTCAAACGAAAACGACGACCTTGATATTTGTAGGTCATTTGTTCGTGGTCGATACCCATTAAATGCAACAAAGTAGCTTGAAAATCATGTACATGCACAGGGTTTTTAATGATGTTATAGCTAAAATCATCTGTTTCTCCGTAGCTGATGCCTGGTTTTACACCTGCACCAGCCATCCACATCGTAAAGCATCTTGGGTGATGGTCACGGCCATAATCATCTTTGGTGAGTTTGCCCTGTGAATAAACCGTTCGTCCAAATTCTCCGCCCCAAACGACCAAAGTGTCTTCCAGTAAACCTCTTCTTTTCAAGTCAATAATCAAGGCTGCTGTTGCTCTATCGGTTTGTTTGCATTGATGAGCCATTCCCTTCGGTAATGAGCCGTGGTGGTCCCATCCTTGGTGATAAAGCTGTACAAATCTTACGTCTTTTTCAAGTAATTTTCGAGCTAAAAGGCAATTTGCGGCATAAGTTCCCTTATCTCGACTACCTTCGCCATAAAGTTCAAAAACCTCATCGGGTTCTTTAGAAGTATCCATTACTTCGGGAACAGAAGTTTGCATGCGATACGCCATTTCGTACTGAGCAATTCGTGCATCTACTTCGGGGTCACCCCAAGTTTCGTTTTGTAGTTGGTTGAGTTTTGTTAAATATTCTAACATTTCTTGGCGGTCTTGGCCGTCATATCCTTCAGGATTATTAAGAAACAAAACAGGGTCTTTTCCCGAGCGGAATTGTACCCCTTGATGTTCAGAAGGCAAAAAGCCATTTCCCCACAAACGAGCATAAAGTGGCTGGTCCTTTGAGGCATTTTTTGATACTAGCACAATAAACGAAGGCAGGTTTTGGTTTTCAGAACCAAGTCCGTAGCTCATCCATGACCCAATAGAAGGACGACCAGGCAGCTGATGTCCAGTTTGAAAAAACGTGATGGCGGGGTCATGATTGATTTGCTCAGTAAACATAGATTTTATGATGCACAAATCATCAACAACTTGAGCTGTGTAAGGAAGCAAATCGCTTACCCAAGTTTTGCTTTTTCCATATTGATTAAATTTGTAGGACGATGGGACAAGCGGCAATATAGCTTGATTGGCACTCATACCCGTGAGTCTTTGTCCTTTTCGCACTGAATCGGGCAAGCCTTGACCAAACATTTTACTGAGTTTGGGTTTATAGTCGAAAGTTTCAAATTGTGAAGGTCCACCGCTCATAAACAAATAAACAACTCGCTTAGCTTTGGGGGCAATGCTCGGCAAAGCACTCATAAATTGCTGTTCAAGCGTATTGCCTTTTGCGTTTGAACTAATCAAGCTACCCAAAGCCATTGCTCCCAAACCAGAGGCCGTGCGAAGTAAAAAGTTACGTCTATCCAATTTTCGATTGAAAGCCGTAAACTCAGGAGAATGTAGTTTGAAAGTATCGTCGTGATGTGCCATTTTATCTTTTCGTAATAATTGCATCTGAGTTTAAAATCGTACTTGCCACAACGGCATTGGCGGCTACTGCAGCTACTTCTAAAGTTGGGTCAATTTTGTAAAGTCCAGTTTTCAGCCAACCTTTAGTTTTATCTGGATTTTGTTTAAATTGCTCATATTCAGCTTTTTGCAATGATAAAAGCAAGTCCAGCTCACGTTCAGAAGGCATTTTACTACTTAGTTTTCGATACATTTCAATAATTGCTTTTCGTGTGTCAGCTTGCTTGGTCATGCTTTCTCCCATTACTTTGGCAGCTTCAATAAATGTTGGGTCATTCAGCGTAACGAGGGCTTGCAAGGGCGTATTGGTCTTTTGTCGGCGAACCATACAATAGCTACGAGAAGGAGCATCGAACGTTCCCAAAGTTGGATTTGGCACCGAACGTTTGACAATCACATAAAGGCTACGACGATAAACAGCATCGCTCGAATCTTGTGTATAATGGGTGTTATTGATTTCCCAAAGTCCATCGGGTTGGTAAGGTTTTACGCTTTTACCGCCAATTTTTTTGTTGATTAAACCACTCACAGCCAATGCGTTATCACGTACCATTTCGGCAGATAGTCGATTACTTGGCCCATGCGAAAGTAAACGATTTTCGGGGTCACGCTCACGTGCTTCTTTGATAGTTTTTGAATCTTGTCGATACGTGGCCGACATCACAATTAGTTTGTTGAGTTTTTTTATATCCCATTCTGCTTGGAAATTAAGAGCCAGCCAATCTAGTAATTCAGGATGGCATGGCATTTCACCTTGATTTCCAAAATCTTCGGTAGTTTTCACAATGCCCACACCAAAGAAATTTTGCCAAAATCGGTTTACCGCTACTCGTGCGGTCAGTGGGTTGTTTTTGTCTGTAAGCCATTGAGCTAAACCAAGTCGATTTTTAGGCAAATTGGCAGGAAATACAAGAATATCTTTAGGAGTATTGGGTTTTACCGCTTCGCCCAAGGCATCATATTGCCCTCGATGTAGCAAGTGCGTAATTTTAGGTTGAGGCATTTCTTGCATAACCATTATTTCAGCAATTTTTTCGCTTGAATCAGATAAAGCCGTTCGGAGTTTTTGTAATTCTTTTTGTGCTGATAAAACGATTGGATTGACGGCCGAAAAGTAATAATCTTTTAAAATCGCTTTTTCTGATGCATTTAGTTCGCTCGCTGATTTATTAGCAATACTGCTCCAATCTGCCTTTTTTGCTAAGACTTTTACTTCAAACGGCGTTAATGAACGATTATAAACTACTGCGTCGTCAACTTTTCCGCCCTTAAAACCTAAGCCACGCCACCAGCCACCAATCTGCAAAGCAGGTTCTGATTTTGAATAAAAAATGATGTCCTTGTATAATTGGTCGATGATGGTTTCCATAGGTAGTTCTTCACCATCGAGATATAATTTGAAGCCATTGGCTTTGGCAGAGCCATCATAAGTCATACTTAAATGCAACCATTTTTCACGCGGAGCATCTTTCAAACTCAATTTTGTAATGGCATTCGAAGGGGCCGTGTGAGCCATCGTGATTTCTAATTTGTTGTTTCTTAGAAAAAGGTGATAGCCCTTGAAATTATACAAACGCTCGGCATTACTTTTATGAAAAATCACTCCATCTTTCATTTCTTTCGGGATATAAGCCCACATTCCGACTGTAAAGGCTTCTGATTTTCGGAAAACGCCCACGTCTTTTAAATCGGCGTAAACATCTCCGTCTAAAAGTAAGACTTTTCCCATGGAGTTCTTCTCGAATGTAGGTTTATCAAGTGTCCCGGCATCACGACGCATCACACCCGATTGTTTTGGATTAATACTGTTTCGGAGTGAATCTTCAAAAGTATAAAATCCTTGTAAGCCAATTTGTGGTAAAGTATTATTAGCTAGCGACTTATGCTTATTTTCTAATAGCCATTTTTCAAAATCTACCAAAGCTGAATTTTGTGTTTCGATAACTTTTTGCTCCTGGTCAGAAATGGAGTTTTTGATGAAATTTACAACTTTTTCCTGTTCTGATGTTGGTAAAAGTAAGGTAGGAGTAGGAAGATCATCATTCCACGAAATTTGGCCTGCCTCTCGTACATTATTGAAAAAACTGAACAATTCATAATAATTTTTCTGCGAAATGGGGTCATATTTATGGTCGTGGCACCTAGCACAACCAACAGATATTGCCAAGAAAGCATCGCCAAACGTATTGGTTCTATCCATCACATATTCGGTCTGAAATTCTTCTTCTACAATGCCACCTTCTAAGTTTTGAGGATGATTTCGATTAAAAGCCGTAGCAATAAGCATGTCTTTGGTGGGCGAAGGAAGCAAATCACCTGCCAATTGCTGGTGAACAAATGTGTTATAAGGCATGTTTTCGTTGAAAGCTCGAATGACCCAATCTCGATAAGGTGACATATCTCGAAGGCGGTCAACCGTATAGCCGTGCGAATCTGCAAAACGTGCTAAATCGAGCCAATCAATTGCCATTTTTTCGCCATAATGCGGTGAAGCGAGCAATCTATCCACTTGTTTTTCGTAGGCGTTGGGGCTATTGTCGTTCATAAAAGCATCAATTTCTTCTAAAGTTGGTGGTAAACCTGTTAAATCAAATGATAAACGACGCAATAAAATTTCTCTCGAAGCTTCCTTCGATGCTGATAAACCTTCTTGCTCCAGACGGCCAAAAATAAAATTGTCTATTTGATTAATCGGCGAAAAAGTAAGCGTATTTTTAAGTGAGGGGATTATTCTTTTTTGTGGTTTTACAAATGCCCAATGAGGCTGATAAACAGCTCCATTTTCAATCCATTTAATAATAACTGCTTTTTCTTGAGCTGATAAACTCAAATGCGATTTGGGAGTAGGCATCACGTAGGTAAGGTCAGAAGAGAGGATTCGGTGAAAAACCTCACTTTTTTTTAGGTTTCGTGGCACAATAGCAACTTTACCTGGGCTTTCGGGTAGCTGAGCATAAGCGGCCTCGGCCAAATCTAAACGTAATCCTGCTTTTTGTTTGGCTTTATCGGGGCCGTGGCATGCAAAGCATTTATCAGATAAAATGGGCTTAACATGAAGATTATAATCTAGCGATGCAGGTAAGTTTTTATAGGCGAGTGCCACATCTTCGGGCAATTTTGCAGGGTCAGCAAACCGATGCTCATTTGGTTTAAATGACCATAAATAAATACAAGCAATGATTAATAGTAAGTATTTTTTCATGATTGAATTTATTGTTTTTAAATTCTTATTTGATATTTTTATTAGTATCCGGCCTCGAAAACTGAAATTCACCTGTTTCAATTTGTAATTTTGGCAATGACTTTTTCAAATGTTCAATACCCGATTTACTAACATGAGTTTGCCATAAATAAACCACTTTTAGTTTTGGGTATTTTAAAAAAGCCTCCAATCCTCTATCAGTGATATTTGTGCCGTATAAATTAAGTTGTTCGAGGTTTGGTAAAGCTTTCAGATGCTCCAATGCAGCATCTGAAATGTCTGTGTTTTCGAGATTTAACTTTATTAAGTTCTTAAAGTTAGCAATTTTTTTAATAGCCTCATCATTGATTGGTTGATTACTTAATCTTAGCTTAATGAGTTGATTATTAATGCTTTCTAAGTCGTTTAATAAAAATGGTATATAATTTTTGACATTCACAAAATTAGCTGAAACATAATTTGAGCCATTTCCTGAATACGTAATACCGATGTTTTGCTGTTTCAATTTTTCAAGCACAGATGGGCTGACGGCTTCTACATTAACTGTCTGTAATTTTGAATCATTATTTTGTAGGTCTTCTTTTTCAATGACTGAAATGTCAGAACTTGTTTCAGATTTATTCGGTGAATTTAGAAGGAAGGTTTCAACCAAAGGTTTTTCGTTGGCAATCGTCTCAATTTCTTCTACAAAAGCAGCTCCTTTTTTTATCCATGAATAAATAGTCGAAATCTCGTTTCTAGTCAGTTGGGTTTTGCCTTTGGGAGGCATGTGTTTTTCATCGTCTTCGGGTAAAATTAAATGCGTAAATAAGGTACTTTTGTTTGGATTCCCAAGGCTCATAATACGCCCATTTTTGCCGCCTTTTTTTATAAAATATTCCGAATCTAAGCGTAAACTGCCTTTCTTTTTGCTGGCAGAATGACAGTCATAACACTTGGTTTTCAGAATCGGAATAATCTTATCCCGATACACAAATGTTTTTTTTATGGTGGCATGATTCATGATCTGTGTGGTGTCAATACTTTCAAAAGAAGCTATTTTTGTGGTTTCTATGATGGTAGAAGATTTACTTTTAGAACTAAAAAGATAAGATTCTCCATGCGTGATATTTCCTCCAAAATGCCCTGTTATCGTCAAACAAATGATGGTTGTGCTTGCTAATATCCAACGATATTTTTTGAAAAAATAGGCTAAAAATCCAAGAATAGCGGTGCTGATACCCGTCCATTGGTGTTTGAAAATAGCATTGGTTTCGTAGTCTCCAGATTGAGATAAAAGCCAACCCGCTACACATGCAATTATTGATGAAAATGTTCCGAGAAGTAGGGATAAATCAATAGCAGCATCCATATCAATTTTTCGGAATTGCTGCAAAATCATCATTACATAAGCAAAAATTAGAATGCCGATGGGCAAATGCACGATGAGTGGATGTAAATGTCCGATTAATTCTGTTTGAAACATTTTTGTTTTGGTCCAAAGATTTTCTCAAAATTAATCAAATTTAAGTCACAGAAAAGAAAGTAGCGAGATTAGATTTTTTATAGATAAAATAGGATGGAGTTGAGTTTTGAAAGTCAAGCTTTTATTCCTGACTTCCAATCTTTTATAATTTTCCTCTCAAGAAATCAGCAGTATAATTGCCTTCAATTTTTATCATATCTTCCGGAGTGCCTTCAAAAGTCAGATAGCCACCTTTTTGGCCACCGTCGGGGCCTAAATCAATAATCCAGTCAGCCGATTTTATAACTTCCATATTATGCTCAATAATAATCACGGTATCGCCTTGGTCAACTAAAGCATTGATTGCTTTCAAGAGTTTTTTGATGTCATGGAAGTGCAAACCCGTTGTTGGTTCATCAAAAACGAATAGTGTCTTACCTTTATCAGCATTACCTTTGCTTAAGAAAAACGCAAGTTTTACACGCTGTGCTTCTCCGCCCGAGAGTGTACTTGAGGATTGTCCTAAACGAATATAACCCAAACCAACATCTTGAAGCGGACGAAGTTTATCTGCCAATTTTGGCTCACTTACGCTGAAAAACTCAATAGCTTCGTCAACAGTCATGGCCAAAATATCAGCAATATCTTTTTCATTATATTTTACTTCCAGAATCTCCTGCTTAAAACGTTTTCCTCCACAACTTTCGCATTTTAGGCGTACATCGGCCATAAATTGCATTTCAATTGTTTGCTCGCCCTCTCCTTGGCAGGCTTCACAACGGCCGCCATCAACATTGAAAGAGAAGAAAGCTGGCTTATAATCTCGTGATTTTGAAAGCTGTTGTTCGGCCATCATTTGACGAATGTAATCATACGCCTTGATATAGGTTACTGGGTTTGAGCGGGATGATTTTCCAATCGGATTTTGGTCAATCATTTCAACCTGCGTGATGCGGTCAAGTGAACCAATTAAACCTGAATACTTTCCTGCCTCTTCGCTGTATTCGCCTTTTAAACGAGCAATTGCAGGGAATAAGATTTTACGAACTAAGGTTGATTTTCCTGAGCCGCTCACACCAGTTACAACTGTAAGTACACCCAACGGAAATGTAACATCAACTTCTTTGAGGTTATTTTCTCTTGCACCTTTGAGCTCTATAAAATCAATTGGTTTTCGGCGTTGAATAGGCACAAGAATTTGGTCAACTCCAGTTAGGAAATTGATGGTGTGGGAAATGCTTTTTTCATTAGATGTTGTATTGATTTCAGCCCAACTACCTTGAAAAATTAATTCTCCACCCAGCGTTCCTGCATTTGGGCCGATATCGATAATTTGGTCGGCGGCACGCATAACTTCCTCTTCGTGTTCTACCACAACCACTGTATTGCCCATGTCTCGCAGCGACTCCAAAACACTTACTAAACGTTGTGTATCTCTAGGGTGTAAGCCAATACTTGGTTCGTCAAGAATATACATCGAACCAACTAAGGCACTTCCTAGCGATGTTGCTAGTTTGATACGTTGAAATTCACCGCCCGAAAGACTTGAAGTAAGGCGATTGAGTGTCAAATAGCCCAGTCCAACTCGCTCCATAAATTCGAGGCGGCTATTAATTTCTATTAAAATTCTTTTTGAAACTGCTTTCTGAAAATCGGGTAGCTGTAAACTTTTGAAGAAACTGGCTAAATCCGAAATTGGCATCAACACCAAATCAACGATTGATGCTTTACCGATTTTTACGTAGCTGGCATCTTTGCGTAGACGAGAGCTTCGACACTCAGGACAGTCGGTGCGGCCTCTGTAACGAGAAAGCATCACTCGGTATTGTACCTTATGCACTTGACTTTCGATATCAGTAAAGAAAGCGTCAAGCCCTTGGAAATATTCATTGCCTGTCCAAAGCAATTGTTGTTGTTCAGTTGTGAGGTCTTTGTATGAGCGGTGAATTGGGAAATCGCAACGAATGCCATTTTTGAGCAAAGGTGCAAGCCATTCGCTCATGCGTTCGCTTCGCCACGGAGCAATCGCTCCTTCAAAAACTGATAAATTTTTATCTGGAATTACCAGTTCGGGGTCAATGCCTAGTACTTTTCCGAAACCTTCGCAGCGTTTACAAGCACCATAAGGATTATTGAAAGTAAAAAGATTTACACTTGGTTCTTCAAAATGTATTCCTTCAAGTTCAAATTTATCTGAAAACGTATTTCGAGTTGTTTGTCGCTCGCCTGTTTTTTCATTTGTAGAAATAATGTCTATAAAACATTCTCCTTCGCCTTCAAAAAATGAAGTTTGAATCGAGTCAGAAAAACGAAATTGTGTATCTTCATCGTTGTGTTTTACAACATTTCTATCAATCAAGATTTCTAAGTCTTGATTGGGTGAAAGTTTAATATTTTCTTCCTGGAGGTCTTGAATTTGCTTTATTTCGCCATCAATCACAATACGAGTATAACCTTTTTGCAGCAAAAGCTCTAATTCTTTCTCTATTTTTCGATCTTCTTTTACTTTTAAAGGTGTCAGGACCATCACACGAGTGCCTTCTTCGTGCGAAAGAATGAAATTCACCACATCTGTTATGGTATCTTTTCTCACTTCCTGCCCCGAAGTTGGCGAGTAGGTGATACCTGTTCGAGCAAAAAGTAGTTTTAGATAATCATAGATTTCGGTGGTCGTGCCGACTGTCGAGCGAGGGTTTTTGGTTGCAACTTTTTGTTCGATGGCAATCGCTGGCGAAACACCTTTGATATAATCGACCTCAGGTTTTTCCATACGACCCAAAAATTGACGAGCATACGAACTCAAACTTTCAACATACATTCGCTGCCCTTCGGCGAAGAGTGTATCGAATGCCAACGAAGACTTGCCACTTCCCGAAAGCCCCGTGACTACCACGAGTTTATTGCGGGGAATTGCCACATCAATATTTTTGAGATTATTTACTTTTGCTCCCTTGATGATGATGTACTGCTTTGGGTCAAGAGATTCGACGTCGGTATGATGCGTATTTTGGGTATTATTCATTCGGTTTTTAAAGAATAGCTCGAAATAATTTAACCAATTTTTATACTATATAGTTTCGTCATGGTAACTGATTAATCTCACAAAGCAGAAATAGGGAGTTTAATTCAACATTTATTCATACAGTATTATTATTAGTAAACGAAAAGATAGAAACACACCGGTAAAACTGTACTTTTGCAAAAAAAACATAAACTTCCTCAGAGAGCATTGGAAACATCAATTGCAGTAATTTTTGACATGGACGGTGTCATTTGCGACACAAATCCTTACCATTCACTTGCTTGGAAAGCATTTTTAGATAAATTTAATATCAAATCAAGCGAAGAAGAATTCATTGCTCATATGTATGGCAAGAGCAATAGCTATATCTTGAAATACTTTTTTAAGAGAGAAATAGTAGGAGATGAATTTGCTCAAATGGAGTTTGAAAAAGAAGCTCTTTTTCGTGAAATTTACGAAGAACACGTAAAGCCGATTTCGGGTTTGGTAGAATTTATTGAAGACTTAAAATCTAATGGTGTAAAAACAGGCATCGCTACTTCGGCACCGTATCTGAATATGGAACTGATTTTGAGTAAATTGCCTTTACGTGATAAAATGCAATCATTACTTGCTAGCGAAGACGTTAGCACCCATAAACCCAATCCCGAGGTTTACCTAAAATCTGCTTTAAACTTAGATATTTCGACCGAAAGATGCGTTGTTTTTGAAGATTCGTTCTCAGGCGTTACTGCAGGGAAAGCTGCAGGTGCAAAAGTTGTGGGAGTACTTTCGACGTATAAAAAAGAAGAATTACCTGTTTGCGATGAATACATAGTTGATTATCAAGGACTTACATATCAGAAAATCAAAGAACTTTTTAACTGATGAACATCGAACATATTGCTATTTGGACCAAAGACCTTGAAAAAATGAGGGTTTTCTATGAAAAATATTTTATGGGAAAATCAAATGAAAAATATCGAAACGATAAAAAGGGCTTTGAATCTTATTTTATTTCTTTTGATTCGGGTGCAAGGCTCGAAATTATGCAAATGCCCACAATTCCTACTTCAAAAAACAATGTTCATGAGCAGTTTATTGGTCTTACGCATTTTGCCGTTTCGGTCGGAACACAAGAAAAAGTTGATGTTTTAACAAAAATATTAGAAAATGACGGCTTTGAAATAGTAGGCCAACCTAGATGGACAGGCGATGGCTACTACGAAAGTATAGTGCTTGACCCCGAACAAAATCGCATAGAAATAACCATATAATGTTGACACACTTACGTAAGTTTTTTACTCATCGCCAAAGCCTTGCGATAGGAATGATATTCATTTCAGTAGGCTTTCTCTTCGGAAACTGGGCAACGCTCATTCCTTTCATTAAACAAAAATTCGACCTAAATGATGCTCAACTGGGTTTACTTCTCTTAAGTTTTCCTATTGGAGCAACACTAATGAATCCTTTTTCGACTTTTTTTATTAATCGTTTTGGAATGCTCAAAACTACTCTTTTGGGTTTAATTTTTCTTGCAGTTACTTATATCGTTCCTGTAAGTGCTACATGGTTGCCATTGGTTTCGTTTGGGCTTATGATAGTTGGTATGTGTCTTTCGGTTACAAATGTGGCCATGAATACATGTGTCACAAGCCTTGAACATCAATATGGTATCAATATTATGTCCACTTGTCACGGAATGTTTAGTGCAGGGTTAATGTTTGGTTCAATAGCTTCCAGTTTTTTACAAGGCATGAAAATTATGCCTTCGTACCAAATGGCTGCAATAGCTTTAGCTATTATTATATTGGTGCTAGTAGTAGGTCAAACTATCTTAGACATTCATGAGGAAAAAATACAAGTTAACGAAAACAAAGGAGCAAAATTTATCTTGCCCAAAGGTGCATTGTTTTTGATGATATTAATAAGTCTTTGTACAAATATCACCGAAGGTACAATGGCCGATTGGACTGCCGTTTATATGCGAGACATTGTACGGACTGACGATTATTTCATCGGATGGGGATTGGCTGGCTACTCAATGTTTATGTCATTGGGGCGTTTCCTTGGCGATGCCCTCATTCCTCGTTTTGGTGGCAATGTCGTACTGCGTACAGGCGGAATCATCGCTGCTTTGGGCGTTGCTTTGGCTATTTTTTTTCCTTATACAATTACTGCTATTTTGGGCTTTACGCTTGTTGGGGCGGGCGTTTCTTGTGGGGCTCCTATACTTTATGGTAGTGCGGCTCGTTTGCCAGGTATGGCCAAAGGTGCAGGTTTGGCCACCTTGAATACTTTCAGTATGGGAGGTTTTTTGGCAGGACCAGTGATAATTGGGTTTATTTCCAAAAGTGCTAATCTATCTGTTGCATTTTCAATAGTGGCAGTTTTGGCAATTGTTTGGGCGTTTTTGGTAAATAGAGTAAAACTTTATTGAGAAAATACATTTTAAAATGTTTTTAGATACTTCACAAGCAACGTGCCAATTTTTAATTTACTTTTAAATGAAGAAACATTTATAATAAAAGCTATTACAAATTGAATTTATACACAAATCATTGTAAATGGAATGATTATTGTTTAGTTATTCTGTAGAAAGAACATGATGTTCTCCAAAAAATAACCAACAAGCAATTCTTAAAAAGTTGTTGACCATTAAATAAAATATAATGAGAAAATTTTTTCTTATTGAAACAAGTATTTACCTTTATATTAGAAAAACAAGATAAACTTAGATATGAAAAAAATCGTCTACTCACTTGGCGTATGTTTATTTGCTGGCCATGTCAATGCACAGTTTGTCAATAGTACAAACTTATACGTAAGCGAGGGTGCAGTCGTGAGTTTCAATACCGATTTGGTTAATGAAGGTAAAATAACTAATAATGGTAAAGTTCACCTTCAAAAAAACTTTGAAAACCTAAACTCCGTTCAATCATCTGGTGTATTTGTTATTGATGGTAAAGGTGCACAACTTATTAAAAGTAAAAACGAACTTTCAGTCAGCCAATTGATTTTGGATAATGACGTAAAACTCGAAACACCAGTGCGTGTAAATGAATCAGTTATGTTCCATCGTGGCGTAATCGAATCTTCTTCAATAAACCCATTAATTTTTTCAGCAGATGCAAAGCACAGCGGTGCTTCTGACTTCTCACACGTTAGAGGTTTAGTTAAAAAAGAAGGTAGCGAAGCTTTCGAATTCCCTTTGGGTGATGGCACAAACCTTCGTTCTTTCAACGTGGCTCGTACTGATAACAGTCAGATTCTTTCTGCTTCATATCTCTATAAAAGCCCATTGAACATTTCTGGTCAAGTTTCTGAAAATGTTGAGAGAATCAATGAAAACGAATATTGGACTCTGAAATCGGAATCAGTCAAAGGTTCGGCTCAAGTTGAAGTAAATGGTCAGGCTGGATTAGAAGAGGTTGCTTATTTGAAAAAAGGGACTTGGGATGTTTTGGAAGACTCAAAACTTTCCGCTTCAACTGATTTATCAAATGGAACGCTATTTACACTTGCAAAAAGCCGTAATATCAGAGCCGAGATTGGCGTTTATCCTAATCCAACGGAAGGCGAATACTTCTTGAAATTGGGTGGAATGGACGAAAACGAGCAAATCACAGTAGATGTAACAAACCAAAATGGCTCAACAATCATGCACAAAGAAGGTATGGTAAAAGATTTACGTAAAGTATATCAATTACCAGAAAATCTTCCAGCTACCGAATTAGCCGTGCGTGTACAAAGAGTTGGTAATAAACCATTGACTCAAAAAATGATTTTGAAGAAATAATATTCAAGCTGAATATTATTTTATAATATAATTATAGGTTGCTTACGGTTTTTGTAAGCAACCTATGTTTTTTTAGCATATTTGATAATATTGAATTATTTTGATTAAAAATTTACAACTTTTATGTCATTGTCAAAAGGAAAAATAATAATCGCAGAACCATTCTTGGGTGATAAAAACTTTGAGAGAAGTGTGGTATTGCTCTGCGAATACAATGAACAAGGAGCATTTGGTTTGGTACTAAACCAATTGACAAATATGAAGTTAGATGAAGTGATGGAAAATGTTTATAGTGAACTGCCTCTTTATTTGGGTGGACCCGTTGAGCAGACTTCTTTACATTTTATTCATCGTTTGGGTATTGAAATTAAGGGTGCAATAGATATTGGCAATGGTATTTTTTGGTCGGGAGATTTTGAACAAGTAAAAACATTAATAAACATTGGGAAAATATCAGAAGATGATATTAGACTTTTTATAGGCTATTCAGGATGGTCAGCCGGGCAATTAGAACGAGAGCTAAAACAAAACTCTTGGATTGTTTCTGATATCGATGCCAGCTTGATTTTTGAAATCCCAAGTAAAAACTTTTGGCGTGAAGTATTAAAAAGAATGGGTGGACAATATAAAGTTTTATCAAATTACCCAACTGATCCACGGTTAAACTAATCCGAGCGTCTCATTGCAATAAAAACTAACTACACGCTCGGATTTATAATTTTAATTTACTTTTCCCTTTCCATAAATAATTTCGCCTGATTTCTGGCCAGTATGTTTTCCATTTTCAAGTACTGCCACCCCATTTACTAATACGGCATCAATACCTTCTGAGTAGGCGTGGGGCTTTTCAAATGTAGCTTTATCGGTAATCTTATTTTCATCAAAAATCACAATGTCGGCAGCATAACCTGTTCGAATTAAGCCACGATTATCAATTCTAAACCTTTGAGCTGGGAGAGAGGTCATTCTACGTATGGCGTCTTCAAGACGGAGTACTTTTTTTTCTCGTACATACACACCTAATACACGAGCATTTGAGCCATAACCACGTGGGTGTGGAACATTTTTGTTAAACTGGATTACTCCAGCATCAGAAGCAATCATCGTGAAAGGGTACTGTAATATTCGTGCCACATCATCTTCACTCATTTTATGAAAAATCATTTGAGCTCCACCTTTATCAACCATATCCATGATGAGCTCGGCTTCGGTTTCCATATTTGATTTTCGTCTCAAAAGCTTATTTATTTCCGTGATATTTTTTCCATTAAGGGTAGAATCAGCCTTATAACGGGCCACAAATGCATAATCGAAGTTTTTGCGATTATCGGCTTTCAGACCTTTGAGCATTCCGTCTCGAATCTTCTCGCGTGTCTCTGGGTCTGTTAATCTTATGTGTATCAATGAATCTCCATCGGCCAATGCCCATGATGGAAGCATTGTACCCATGTTTGTGCTGCTTGCTGTATATGGGTATTGGTCAATATTTACGTCAATTCCTTCCAAACGAGCTTTTTCTACCAAATCAAGTGTTTCGTTGCTCTTTCCCCATAGAGGTTTGCTCGAAATCTTAAAGTGCGAAATCTCGACAGGTATATGTGCTTCTCGCCCGATATTGATGGCTTCATTGATAGCTTCTTTAACTTTTGATGCTTCATCTCTAATGTGCGAAGCGTAGATTCCACCATAAGAAGAAGCAATTTTGGCCAGCCCTATAACTTCGGGAGTTTTAGAATAGGTTCCCGGAATATAAATCAGACCGGTTGCAAAACCAACTGCACCGTCTTTCATGGCTTGCTCCACGAGAGCTTCCATTTCTGTTTGTTCTTTAGCAGTTGGATCACGAAACACATTTTTCATGACATATCTTCGCACCGAATTATGGCCAATCAAAGAGCCAAGATTTACGCTTAATTTTATTTGTTTGAGTTCTAAAAAAAACCTAGCAAGGTTAACTTCTGATCCACCGCAGTTACCCGTTATTATGCTCGTTACGCCATCATATATAAAATTATCAGCCGTTGGGAGTTTTTGAATGGCATCTTCGACATGAGTATGAATATCAATAAAACCGGGGCAAACTATTTGGCTTTTAGCATCAATAATTTTGGTAGCATCTTTTGCTTGTATGAAGCCAATGAATGCAATTTGCCCATTTTTGATGCCGATATCAGCCGAAAACCAGGGATTGCCCGACCCATCCATAATGCGACCGTTTTTGATAACAGTATCGTATTTTTGTTTTTGGGCAAATGGAGTAAAGGAAAACGTTAAAGAAAAAAACAGTAAAAAAAAGTATTTTTTACTAAATAATTTGTTGAATTTTTTCATTTGTTTAGGTAGTTTTTGAATTTATCTAAAATACGAATTTATTATTTTAAATGAAATATTTATCGTCAATTTCAGATTTTACTTGTATTTTGAATTATTTTTGTAAAAAAAAAATTTGTAAAAACTCGTTGAAAATCAATGAAATCAATACCGACAGGCTACTTTAATCGGCAGACTATTTTTCTACTTTTTTTTTGCTTTGTTTATTTTTCATTATCGTTGCCTGCAGGCTATGCGGGTTTCAATATTGATGCTTCATGGCACGAGTCACTTGTAATGGCCATTGATAAAGGTTTTATTTTTGGTCGTGATTTTATATTTAATTATGGCCCGTTGGGTTATCTCAATACTGGGCTTATACCTAAAAGTGTTTCGATTTGGGTATTGGTAGCTACAGAGGTTTTTACTCTACTAAACTATTTAATAATCATTAAGTTTTGCTTTCAAAAAGCAGGTATTAATTGGTGGATCGTAGCGATTTCGTCGTTGATTATTCTTATTCCTTGGGGCTTTATTTCTGATACCTCTTTTACGTTTTTTTACTTTTTTATTTTTTGGTTGCTTTATGCACTTCGTACGCACAATGTGACGTCTTTGTTGATAGCTATTATAATTTCGGTATTAATTTTTTATGTAAAAGTAAATTTAAGTATTATCGTTTATGGCCTTTTTGCTACTTCCTTGGTATATTTTTGGTTGATTAAAGCCTTTACTCTTCGCACACTTGTTGTTTGTTGGGTTTCTCAAATTTTATTGACTTATGCATTTTCATTTATCCTAAATGTAGATATTCCAGCCTATCTAGGTGCCAGCATAAAAATAATTGATGCGTACCAAGATGCAATGTCCGCTATGCTTATAAGTGGCAAAGAGCTGTTTTCCTTACTATTTTTTGAAATATTGATTGTACTGGTGGTTTTAGCTTTTGTTTTCAAAACTTTTTCCAGGATTAGTCAAAAAAACTTCGAGGGTATCTATTTGTATTTGCTTATTGCATTTGCTTGGTTTTTGGCTTTTAAACAAGCCCAAACAGCCGTTGGGGCGTATAATGTTTTCGGTTTTTTCTTGTTGATGCCTCCTTTGGCAGCTTTGATTTATATATTTACGGAAAATTCGAACAAAGTTTTGGCAGGGCAAATGTTTGTTGCCATTTTATGCTTACAATTATTAGCTACACAACTGATTCGTTTTTATATTGGAGAAAAGACCCTAAGAGGGTATTTGTTGACTTTCCCACCGACCAATATTTCGCAGAAAATTACGGAAAAATCGTTTTCTATCAGCCATCTTTTTGAGATTTTAGAGCAGAAAAATCCTGTAAATTACTTAAAGAGGCTCCTTAGCTATGAATATGATGACAACTTCAAAAATTCACCTGTTCAGTTGCCAAAAGAATTAAGGTCTAAAGTCGGAGATAGCAGTATCGATATCGTTCCTCATCAGATTTCACATGTTTATTTCAATCGCTTGAATTATAATCCTCGACCAATTATACAATCTTATCAAGCCAATAGCGATTGGTTAATGAAAAAAAATGGCGAGAAATATCTATCAAAAACCGCCCCTGAATTTGTGCTATTTCGCATCGAAGCTTTTCGTGAACAAAACCCATTTTGGGTTGAAACCGATTTGAGTGAAGCACTTTTGAGAAATTATGCATTGACCGATACGACCATAATTCAGAAAGATACTTTTTGTCTTTTTCATAGAAATAAAGTACTTAAGAGCTTGACATATAGTGATTTACCAAGCATTAAGTTTAAACTAAACGATGAAATTCAGATTCCCAAATCAGCGAATCCGGTTCGTTTTTCAGCAAAAATAAATTATAGTGCAATAGGAAAATTGGCAAGACTGCTTTACCAACCCCCTTATTTATATTGTTCAGTAACTTACGAAAATGGCCTCCAAAAAAACTTTCGAGTGATTAATAAAATCTTACTAGGTGGTGTGTTCATTAACCAAAAAGTAACTACACAAATAGAGGCCTGTAACTTTTTCTTAAATAAAGGTGTTGATAATCAGAGAGTTACAAAAATTCGTTTTTGGACAAAATATATTTCGGGTTTTGAAGAAAGCTTTGAAGCTACATTTAAAGAATTAAAAATTAGCAATTAAAAAAAATAGTCATTGCCATCGTGGAGTACGGTCGGCTGTTGCCGTTGGATTGAGATTATGGAAGAAATAGAAAATACATTTGAGCAATTTGAGCTTAATCGTCAGTTATTAAATGCTATTGCTGATGCAGATTATAAAATACCCACACCAATTCAACAAAAAACTATTCCCTTGACTTTACAAGGACATGATGTTTTGGGAATCGCTCAAACGGGTACAGGTAAAACGGCAGCATATCTTTTGCCAATTTTGATGAAAGTAAAATACGCACAAGGTAAATTGCCTCGATGTTTGATTTTCGCACCCACACGTGAGTTGGTGATTCAGATTGATAAAGCAGTAGGCGAACTCGCTAAATATACCGATATTCGTCACGTGGCACTTTATGGTGGACTTGGGCCAAAAACTCAAATCGAATCCATTCAAGCGGGGGTTGACATCATTGTTGCTACGCCTGGGCGATTCATGGATTTATATTTGCGTGGAGATATTGGAGTAAAAGACATCAAAATCATGATTTTGGACGAAGCAGATAAAATGATGGATATGGGTTTTATGCCACAAATTCGAAGTATTTTGGAGGTGATTCCTACAAAACGACAAAATTTACTGTTTTCTGCTACTTTTCCAGAAAAGGTAGAAAGGTTTTCATACGAATTCTTAGAGTTTCCTACCAGAGTAGAGGTTTCTCCACAAGCAACGACTGCAGAAACCATCAAACAACGAATGTTCACGGTGCCTAATATGCAAACCAAATTAAATATTTTGGAGCATCTTTTCAAAACTGGTGAAATAAAAAAAACGATTATTTTTACTCGTTCAAAAGATATTGCTGATAAAGTTTTTGAAGCCCTAAAAGGACAAGCCGTTCCAAAAGCAGAGATTCGGGTGATACATGCTAATAAAGGTCAAAATACTCGTATTAACTCGATGGATGCATTTCGAGAAGATGCCGTAAAAGTTTTGGTAGCTACCGATGTAGCAGCCAGGGGTATTGATATTGAGCATGTTACACACGTAATAAATTTTGATGTTCCTTTAATTTATGAAGATTATGTGCACCGCATTGGCCGGACTGGGCGAGCAAACAATGTGGGAGAAGCCATTACTTTTCTGACCCCACCCGAAGAGTATCATATTAAGAAAATTGAGAAAATCATTCGCATGGAAATTCCCCGTGAATTAATTCCTCTTGCTATTGAAATTGCTCAAACACCCTTTGATGAAAACCAAGCAATGTTGCTAGAAATAGATAATCAACGTAAAAAAGAAGATCCTAATTTTAAAGGAGCCTTCCACGAAAAGAAAAATCCAAGGGCCGCAGCTGCTAAGAAAAAAGCCATGATTGGGGGAAAAAGCATGCAAGGAACTTCTCCAAAAAAATCATCCTCAAGTGGCAAAAAGTTTGGTTTTTCAAAATTAAATCAAGGTTCTAAAAGATAGAATAGTAATGCTTAATTTTGAAAATTACAATAGGCATAATTTTTGTGATCTAAATCATTCATAATACTTTTAGATTGATCATATATAAAAATCATTATTTCTGGCAATCTTAAAATCCATTTTATTTTCTCCTAAATTTTTTTAAAAAACTAATAATTTTACAGCAGATATCGTTATGTCTGTGATTTATCTATCTATAATTGCTAATGAGATTTTTATTGTTATCGAGTTTGTGTTCCTTAATTGCTGCCGATATAATAGCCCAACAAGCTGTTTTTCGTTCGCAGAGTGCCAATATTGATAGCTATTCAATACCAACAAAAAGCTTATCAACTACTTCAAACACTAAGTCGTTTGTGCTTTCACGGGATAATCAAACACCAGTAGTAAAGCATAAGTATGCTCCGAAAGAAGTAAATATTTATCTTTTGCCACTTTTCGGAGAATTCGAGAAAACGGACGCCCAAAAAGCAGTCGATGCAGGATTTTTAAAAGATTGTGATATAAACTTCAAAACCCGAAGTGAAGCCAGCCAATTTTTTGCTGCACGTGCATGGGAGTATTTGAGTGAAGGCGAAAGAGATACCGCAACATATCGTTTTAATTTGGCATACATGCTCAATGGTGAGAACTCTGACGCCTTTTGGGGTTTAGGCGTGATTGCCTACCAAAATGAAAAGTATGCACAAGCCATTGATCTGATGAATCGTGGCCTTGAAATTGAAGATAATGTAACACTCATCGTTGACCTATCTACGGTTTACATCAAATGCTTCACTGTTGATGCCGAAAAAGAAGATTTAGAAAAGGCATTTGAACTACTTAACAAAGCAATTAACAAACAACCAGAGTCGGCCAATGCCCTCATGCAGCTATCCTTAGCAAAACTCCTCAATGAAGAGATTGACGAAGCGTGGGAGCGTTTCCATCAAGGATATGAACTTGACCCCGATAATGCCAGCATTGCGATACTCGAAGGGCTTTTAGCCAAAAAAGATGACCCAAAAGGTGTTTTTAAGACGAAGAATTAAGCGTTTACTCACAACAATTAATTTTTTACTCTCTTCAGCCAAACAAACCCCACTGCCGAAATAATACCAAACGACCCCAAAATATACCAAAGAGTATTATACCCAAAATGTGCGATTGTCTGTGTGCCAATCAATGGTGCAGAAATTTGTGCTATTGACCATGTCATGGAATGTAGTGCAGAATATTGCCCACGATTATGAGGTTTTGAGCGTCCAATACTAAATGCATTCATAAATGGCATTGCGAAGATTTCAGAGAAAGTAGCAAATAAAATCCCAACAATCAGCCATGCATAACTATGCGAAAACAAGAAGATTATATAATTGACTACCACTAGGCTTACACCAAAACTTATCAAATAAAGCTTCTCGAACTTTCCTTCAATTTTATAAATTAAAATCATTTCGACCAAAGCAACAATTAGACCGTTTAAACCTAAAACATATCCAATCTCTATTTCAGATAAACCACAAACTTTTTTGTAGAAAACTGGTCCAATCGTGAAAAGTTGAAAAAAAGCAATCGCATACATGGTAGTAAGTAGTAGAAAAATCCAATATTTTCGGTCACGATAAGCGGAATCCATTGAGTCTGTTTTTACTTTACTTGCACGTAAAGCAGCTCTTTTCTGTCGAGAACTTCTTAAAAATAAAAACACCAAAATTGCTGCACCTATATTTGTAAGTCCATCTGCCCAAAACAATAAGTTATAATCTCGTGAGGCCAAAAAACCACCGATGGCAGGCCCAATTGACCACCCAATATTAATTGCCAAACGAATCAATGAAACTGAACGAGTGAAAGTTTCGGGTGTACTAAAATCAGCAATCGAAGCCGTATTAGCAGGGCGATAGGCCTCGCCAAAAGTACTCAAAAAGAAAACCAATATGCAGATAACGTAATAGTTTTGGGTTTGGGAAAGCAATAAAAACATAATTCCGCCTAACAATAAACTAAATAATTGAACCGGGAAATAGCCAATCAAATCAGTCATCTTTCCACCAAGAAAAGTCCCACAGATTGAACCTAAACCAAACACAACCATAACAAAACCTGCATTAGTAATACTAAAACCCAGTTTTTGGGTCAAATAAAGGCTTAAAAAGGCCACAACCATTCCACCACTTCGATTAATAAGCATCACTAAGGCCAACAACCAAACTTGTCGTGATAAACCACCAAAAGCATTGCGATAAAGAGAAAGCATATATTGTTGAACAAAACAGTTCGCTGTAAAGACGCCGTTTCGTTAATAGGTTAAATGAAATAGAAAATATCCCAAAAAATACATTTGCGATTGACCAACAAAATTAGCTTTTTCATCATTTGCATCAAACCAAACTATTGATTAGTTTTGTCAGATAAAGTATGCTTGCATACTAATTTCTATTCACCAATACATCAAATATTAAAAATGGAAGCATATATCTATGATGCTGTTCGCACGCCACGCGGTCGTGGAAAATCGGACGGCTCTTTGCACGAAATACAGCCTATTGACCTTCTTGCAACGGTTTTGAAAGCCATTAAAAACAGAAATGACCTTGATACGAGCTATATCGACGATGTAATTATGGGTTGTGTTTCGCCAATTGGTGAGCAAGGTGCCGATATTGCTCGTACAGCAGTTTTGGCAGCTGGTTATGATCAAAGCGTAGCAGGCGTACAGGTCAATCGTTTCTGTTCGTCGGGTTTGGAGGCTATTAATATGGCGGCGGCTTATGTGATGTCTGGACAAGTTGATATGATGGTAGCTGGCGGTGTTGAGTCTATGTCGCGAGTACCGATGGGTTCAGATGGTGGAGCATTAATGATGAATCCTCAAATAATTTCTCAACATAAAATTGTTCCGCAAGGTATATCGGCCGATTTGATTGCTACCAAATATGGTTATTCACGCAATGATGTTGACACTTTTGCTGTAGAATCAGTGCGAAGAGCAGTAGTAGCCCAAGCGGCAAATCGCTATAAATCAGTTGTTCCAGTGATAGATGAAATCGGTTTGACAGTACTTGACCGCGATGAAGGTATTCGTTCAAACACAACGCTCGAAACATTAGGTAAACTAAAGCCAGCTTTCGAGATGATGGGTAGTATGGGGCTTGATGCTTTGGCTTTGTTGAAATATAACGATTTGGTTAATATCAATCACGTGCATCATGCAGGAAATTCTTCGCAGTTGACAGATGGGGCAGGTGCTTTGTTAATGGGAAATAAAGCTATGGGTGAAAAACTGGGCTTGAAACCGCGTGCCAAAATCAAGGCATTTGCTATTGTAGGTTCTGAACCAACAATCATGCTGACAGGCCCTGTACCTGCTACCGAAAAAATTCTTAGAAAAGCAGGAATGAATATCGGTGATATTGATTTATTTGAAGTAAATGAAGCATTTGCTGCTGTTCCGATGTTGTTTATGGAGCATTTTGGTGTTGACCATTCAAAAATAAACGTCAACGGTGGGGCAATTGCTTTGGGTCATCCACTGGGTGCGACAGGTGCAATTTTATCAAGCACATTAATCGACGAACTTGAACGTTCAAACAAATCTACTGGACTCGTAACACTCTGTATCGGTGGCGGAATGGGAATCGCTACGATTTTTGAGAGAGTGTAAAAGGAGTGATCTTAATAAAAGAGAAAGGTTTCGAAAATATATTTTCAAAACCTTTCTCTTTTATAATTAATAAATCCACTGCGAAATTTTATTGATTTATGATTTACTATTAGCAATTATAGTGATATTAAGCTATAATTACTCCTTCTGTAATTAAATATTACTCTTGATTGATTATTTATAATGACTCGCGGACATTAATACTTTGCCACCTGTGTCGCTGGCCGTAACCGAAAAGCTAAAACCTGGATTGATAGCATACGCACCATATTCTCCAGCTTTATTAATAGCAATAAAACCAACTTGGAAATTTTTAGCTTTTTCGGGGTTGATTTTTACCAAACGCTCTATCGCACCTTTGCAGGCTTCTTCAGGGGTTTTACCCATTCGCATCATTTCTACTACCAAATGTGTACCTGCAATACGAATTACTTCTTCGCCTTGCCCCGACGATACGGCTGCACCGATTTCGTTGTCAACAAAAAGTCCAGCACCGATAATTGGTGAATCGCCCAAGCGACCTTTCATCTTAAAGCCCATTCCACTTGTAGTACAAGCTCCCGAAAGATTGCCTGAAGCATCCAAAGCAATTGTTCCCATCGTATCATGATTGAACGAACCATCTTCAAATTTATTCGGAGCAAAAGGCCCGTGACCTTCTTTTTTTTGCCCTTTGATTTGCTGTTGTTCAATATTCATAACTGGCTTATATTCAGATTTTTTTAGCCAATCTTTGTAAGTTTTTTCTGCATCGGTCGAGAGCTTATCAGGCTCTAATTTAAAACCATTGGCCAATGCAAATTGCTGAGCCCCTTCACCCACCAAAAATACGTGGGGAGTAAGCTCCATCACTTTACGAGCAACTGAAATTGGATGTTTGATACGTTGCAAATATGCTACTGCTCCACAATTAGAAAACTCATCCATGATGCAGGCATCGAGTGTTACTTTTCCATCACGGTCGGGGTTTCCGCCCAAACCAACACAGCAGTTAATAGTATCTTCAATCGAATTTGCTCCTGCTTCAACGGCATCTAATGCACGGCCATTTTTTTCTCTTAAAATCTTCCAAGCTACCGCATTTACGGGCAAACCACTATCCCAAGTTGATACAACGATTGGTTTTTGTGGAGCAATAGTTTTTTTTGCAAACGCTTGACTTATAGATAAAAACGGTAAACTCAGTACCGACCAATGTAAAAAGTTTCTTCTTGATTGCATAATTTGTTGATTTGTTATTGGTGAAATGCTTAATTTTTAATTGGTGAATTGGTTATTTGTTTCGCAATGTACCCGTAAACAGTTTATCACTAACAAATTAACCATTCACGCTGTTTTTAAAATTGATTCAGCGACATATGCTTGAATACCAAAAGTTCTGGCATCTTCGCTGAGTTATGAAATTTCGATACTTAAGATCTTCCTTAAAATCGATCAAACAGTATTTATTGATCCCGTGTTTTATTGGATTAACGATGAGTTTCTGAGCTTTTGATAATACTCCATCAATAATTATGATTTGTGGGTTAAAGAAATTCACCACTATCGAAAGTCCTTTACCGAGTCCGAATCCAATATTGCGTAAAATGTCAATCGCAAAGCCATCTCCTTTTTGAGTAGCGTCGATGACCATTTTTAAATTTATATTTTCGAGTGAATCTTTGCATTCACTCAATTTTGAAAAATGGCCATTTCTTAATCCATTCTTGATACATTGTAGCAATGAAGACACAGATGTAATTGTGTCTAAGCAGCCAACTTTACCACAGCTGCAAACTACACCTTCTGGGTTTACTTGTATATGCCCCAACTCGCCCGCAAAGCCTGATGCTCCATCAAAGATTTCGCCGTTTAGGACGATTCCTAAACCAATTCCCCAATCAACATTTACTGAAAGTACGTGTGATTTTACCTTAGCTAATCCAAAATGATATTCTCTAACAGCTGTAGCTTTTGACTCATTGATGACGAAGGTTGGTAGATTGTAATAATTCTCAATGAGTTTACCTAAATATATATCTTGGCTGTTAAGGGATTTATAGGTATAATTTATGCCTGTTTTTTTATTAACTAAACCTGGAATTGCCATGCCCAAAGCGATGATATTCTTACCATTTGATACTTTTAGTTGCACAATATTATCAACCAATTTGAAAAGAGTTTCAAGGAATAAAGGATTGTTTTTTAGTTGAAGGTCTGATACCTGAGAAAAAACGATTTCGTTTTTTAGATTTAGAACCGCAATCTGAGTATCGTGCGTATTAAAATCAAGAATCAGTACATAATTTTTGTTTGGGTTTACTCCATAAATGGCGGGGCGGCGTTTTTGTTTTGATATATTGAAACCTGTTTCGGAAATCCACTTTTCCTCAACAAGTTCATCGATTAATGCTGTAATCGACGTAATACTTATATGTAATGAATGCGAAAGCTCTGCAATCGTATTCTTATTTTTGAAATAGAGGTCATACAATATTCCTTTTTTTTGTTTGTTTTTCTTGATATCTACAACAAAATCACTACCATTTACTTCTAAGTCAATTTCAAGAATAGATTCAATTTTAGAAGTTGACATAATCGTTTAGGTAATAATAGGTTTAATTTATGCAAATAGATAAGCTAATTAATATTTTTTAAAACCTTATGGTTCTAGTTATTAAAGTGTTTTCCACTTTTTTAGCATAATATTATTTGTTCTTTAAAGTAAATGATATTTTCTAATAAAAACAAGTTGATGTTTTATGCAAATAAAAAAATAAACTATATACAGTTTTGATTGTATTAAAATTTTGAATTGTACAAAGTTTTGTTTTTGTAAATTTAAGCTTCATTTATGTTAATTGGCGACAAAGTAGTTTGTTTTGTCTACAAATACTATAAAAATATTAATTTACAGAATGCCAATATGAATTGAATTGTGTATTTTTAAAATCCAATTCTATCTCAATACTATCCAAATAAATAAAAAACTATGATTCTAAGTAAACTCCTAAAAAGCAAGCTCGTTTTGGCCACGGCATCGACCATTTTAATTGTTTCCTGTGTTAAATTTGGAAAAAAAGAAAAGCCTTTGGTTATCAATGAGGATCCTACAAAGGTAGTTGCTAAAGCAAAAGAAATTCGTGAGAAAACATCAGCAAAAGTAATTGATGGTATACAAATGACGCTTTGGGCGTCTGACTCGCTCGCACCTGACCCTGTTGCGATGTCGATTGATGACCAAGGACGTGTTTATTTGATTCGTACAAATCGCCAAAAAAACTCGGAATTTGATATTCGTGGGCACCGAGATTGGATGACTGAATCTATTGGACTTCAAACCGTTGAAGATCGTCGTGCATTTTTGCGTAAAACTTTCGCCCCTGAGAAAAGTAAAGAAAACGAATGGCTAAAAGACCTTAATGAAGATGGTAGCCACGATTGGCACGATTTAGCCATCGAAAAAGACGAAGTTTGGCGTTTGGAAGATACAAACGGTGATGGAATTGCTGATAAATCAATGCGTGTTTTGAATGATTTTTTTGAAGAAATCACTGATGTTGCGGGTGGACTTTTGGTGCGTGGCAAAGAAATGTTTATTGGAATTGCTCCAGACCTTTGGCAAGTTAAAGACACCGATGGCGATGGCATTTTTGATAAGAAAACTTCTATAAGTCATGGTTATGGTGTGCATATTGGTTTCGGTGGACACGGAATGTCGGGCGTAACCGAAGGCCCAGATGGACGTATTTATTGGAATATTGGTGATATTGGTGCAAATATTACAACTGCTGACGGAAAAAAGTTTGAACATCCTAATTCAGGAATTATTGCTCGCTCAAATCCTGATGGTAGTGATTTTGAGATTTTTGCAGCTGGTTTACGCAATACGCATGAGTTTGTTTTTGACGAATACGGAAACTTGATTTCGTCAGATAACGATGGTGACCACCCTGGCGAAAGCGAGCGTTTAGTTCATGTAGTTGAAGGCTCAGATGCTGGCTGGCGTTCAAACTGGCAGTACGGCAAATACACTGACCCGAAAAACAACAAATTTAATGTTTGGATGGACGAAAAACTTTCTAAACCACGCTGGGACGGTCAAGCGGCGTATATTATTCCGCCAATCATGAATTTTCACAATGGTCCAACTGGAATGGTTTACAACCCAGGAACGGCTTTGGGTTCGGACTGGAAAAATAAATATTTCTTGGTTGAGTTTGTGGGTACACCAACTCGCTCGCACATTTGGTCGTTTGGCTTGAAGCAAAAAGGGGCATCGTTTGTGCTTGATGGCGAAAAAGACGTAGTAAGCGGAATCTTACCAACGGGTATCAAATTTGGTCCAGATGGTGCATTATACGCCGCCGACTGGATTAATGGTTGGGACACTAAAAACTACGGTAGGGTTTGGAAGTTGGATGTAACGAAAGAGAAAAACGACCTCGAAGCACTCCGAAAAGAAACAAAACGTCTTATCCAGCTTGATTATACTGCTCAAACCGATGCCGCACTTTACGACCTACTTTCAAATGTAGATATGCGTGTCCGTCAAAAAGCACAATTTGAATTAGCAAGCCGTGGACAAAAAGGTTTCGCTCAATTTACGAAGGCAATTGCTCAAACAAGCAATCAGCTTGCCCGTATTCATGGCATTTGGGGAGTTGGACAATTGACTCGTCAGAACAAAACTTTTGCTTCGCCTCTTTTGCCTTTACTAAAAGATAAAGATGAAGAAATAATCGCTCAAGCGGCCAAAATAATTGGTGATATTAAACTTGAAGCTGCAGGTAGCGAATTAATACCTTTATTGAAAAGCAAAAATCCAAGAATTCAATTTTATGCAGCTGAGGCATTGGGCAGAATTGCGTACCAAGATGCGGTTGCTCCATTGATTCAGATGCTCGACGCTAATAACGACGAAGACGTTTATTTACGTCATGCGGCAGTTTTAGCACTTTCTCGCATTGGAAAAGTTGAGCCAATCGTGGCTTTGGCAAATAACCCAAGCAAAGCACTTCGCACGGCGGCTGTTTTGGTTTTACGCAGAATGAAGAATGATAACATCGCTCTTTTCTTGAATGATAAAGATGAATATATCGTAACTGAAGCCGCTCGTGGCATTAACGATGACTTATCAATTCCTGCGGCATTACCTGCTTTGGCGGCTACTTTAGCCGAAACTCGTTTTACTTCTGAACCATTGCTTCGCCGTGCTATCAATGCCGCTTTACGTGTTGGTTCGACAAAAGAACTCGATTTATTGATTGCTTTCTCGACTCGCACCGACATAAAGGACAACATCAAAGCTGAGGCTTTGGCTACCTTGGGAACGTGGGGAAATCCATCGGTTTTGGATAGAGTTGATGGTCGTTATCGTGGAGTTTTGGTGCGTGATGGAGCTTTAGTGAAAACTAAAATTAAACCATTTATTAGCAATTTCTTGAAAGAAACCAATGCTGAAACACTCGTAACGATGGCAAGTTTATTGTCGGAATTGAATATCGCCGAATACAATAACGAACTGGCAAATATTTATAATAATTCTGATAATGCCAAAGTTAGAGCTGCCATTTTGCCTGCTTTGAATAAACTAAAATATGCAGAATTAGAGGCAGTAATCAAGAAAGGAATTGACGATAAGGATGAAAGTGTGCGAACTGTAGCTTTAAGCTTATTGAACAATGATAATGTATCGAAAGAAAGTTTGCCGACCCTCGTTCAGACAATTTTTACAAAGGGCGGCGTTAGAGAACAGCAACAAATATTGGTTGTTTTGGGTAAATTGACAATTGAAAAAACCCAAACAATTTTGGCTGGTTTGATTGATCAATTGAAAGAAAAACAATTATCTCCCAATGTTTCTTTAGAATTAAAAGAGGCAGTTGAAGCTTCGGGTTCGGAGGTTCTAAAAACCAAAATTGCGGCTATCAAACCAGGTGCTTCACCAATGGATGAATATATGGAGTCGCTTTTTGGTGGAAATCGAAACAATGGACGAAATGTTTTCAATTATAACTCAACTGTTCAGTGTGTACGTTGCCACAATATGGGGAGTGAAGGTGGTTCGGTTGGACCAAATCTTGCCAAAATTGGTGGTATATTAAGCCGTGAGCAAATCCTTCAAGCACTCATTGAGCCTAGTGCAAGACTTTCGCCGGGTTACGGAACGGTTTCTTTGAAACTAAAAGATGGACAGGAAGTGACAGGAACTTTGGCCAAAGAAAATGCTGAAGAATTGGTGATTACGACTTCCGATGCAGAGCCTTTGGTGATTCCAGTTTCACGCATTGCCAAACGTGAAAATATGCCATCGAGTATGCCGCCAATGGGCACTTTACTAACAAAACGAGAAATTCGTGATGTAGTAGAATTTTTATCGGGTTTGAAATAAAGCAGTTATCGAAAACTTAGATTTGACAACTTTTTGAAAGTTGTCAAATCTATCTATTTTAATAGAGTTTCCATGAAGAACGCAATAAAAGCCAATGTTTTACTTAAAAATATCCTATTTTTTGTATTAACTATCTCTGTTTCAACTGCTTTCATTTTCAAGAGAACAGAAACAAAGTCTCAGCCAAACATTCTTTGGATAACGTGTGAAGATATGTCGCCACATTTAGGGAGTTTTGGTGAAAAAGTTGCTAAAACGCCAAATCTTGATCAATTGGCAAAAGAAGGTGTGCGTTATACCAATGTTTTTTCGACGGCTGGTGTTTGTGCTCCAAGCCGAAATGCCATTATTACAGGAATGTACCAAACCTCAACTGGCGGTATGCACATGCGAACATCACCTTTGGTTGCTACATTTACTTCTATTCCTGCCTATTCTGCTTTGGTTCCTGAAAGTGTTCGCTGTTTTCCAGAGTTTTTAAGAAAACAAGGATATTATTGTTCAAATAATAATAAACAAGATTATCAGTTTTCGCCACCTCAAACTGTTTGGGATGAAAGTGGAACGCCACTCGACCCCAAAAAAGGCGATTGGCGAGGTAGAAAAGATAAAAATCAGCCATTTTTTTCGGTTATAAATTTGACGATTACACATGAATCTCAGGTTTTTTCTAAAGGAAAAGAGCCTTTATTGGTTAGACCTGAGGATGTAGAAGTGCCTTCGTATTATCCTGATAATGAGATAATTAGAACTGATATTGCTCGTTTTCTGACAAATGTGCAACTCATGGACAAACAAGTTGGCGAAATTATTCAAAAACTAAAAGATGATGGACTTTATGATAACACAATTATTTTCTTTTATAGCGACCACGGCGATGGTCTCCCTTTTGTAAAACGAGAACTATATGATAGAGGTTTAAAAGTGCCAATGATTATTCGTTTTCCTAATGCTGAAAATGCTGGGACTGTTGATAATCAACTGATTAGTTTTGTTGATTTAGCCCCCACAATCCTTTCTTTAGCAAATATTCCTGTTCCAAAATATATACAAGGGCAAGCATTTTTGGGAAATCAGAAGGCCAAAATGCCAAGAAAATATATTTATGCCGCAAGAGATAGAATGGATACGGAATATGACAGAGTGAGAGCAGTAAGTGATGGAAGATATAAATACCTAAAAAATTATATGCCCGAAAAACCTTACTATCAAGAGATTGAATATCGCTTAGGCCAAAAAAGTATGAAAGAGATTTTGCGACTTCGTGATGAAGGAAAATTGAATGAACAACAAATGTATTGGTTCAGAAAGAGTAAACCTAACGAAGAGCTTTTCGATACAAAAACTGACCCAAATGAATACTTAAACTTAGTGAATAATCCCAAATACCAAGAAAAATTGGTTGAATTGCGAGCAAAACACCAAGAATGGCTAAATAAATACGGTGATTTGGGTGCACTTTCTGAAAAAGAATTATTGGCTAAATGGTGGAATGGAAAAAACCAAGCTCCACAAACAAGTCCTCCTTTAATTAGTAAGGTAGGCAGTAAAGTTTCAATCAATTGTACAAATAAGGGAGCGTCAATTGGTTATAAAAAGCATTGGAATGACAAGTCGTGGGAGGTTTACTCAAAGCCATTCAATGTTTCAAATGACGATTCTTTGTATGTTTTGGCTCATCGAATTGGCTATTTGCCAAGTCAGATTCTTAGAATGAAAGTAAGTTATTAAATTATTATCTGTTTAACCAAATCGTTTACTATGAAAAATCAACTTTCTCGTCGTGGTTTTATGACAATTGCACCAATGGCTACCCTTGGCTTGGTGTTGAGCAAACGCTCTACTAATTGGCTCGATAAACCTAATTCAAAATTTAATGGTGTGCAGATTGGGGCAATCACGTACTCATTCAGAAGTATGCCCCATGATATTGACCAATTGTTGCAGTTTTGCATTGATTGTAATGTAAGTGCCATCGAAATGATGGGTGACCCTGCCGAAGATTTTGCAGGAAAACCTAAAAACCCTAATCCCTACAGAATGGGGCCTCCGCCACGTCAAACTGCTGGTCAGCCATCACAACGCCCGCAAATGACTGAAGAACAAAAAACTCAGATGGCCGAATATAACAAAAGTGTTGCGGCATGGCGTGAAACTACCTCAATGGATAAATTCAAGGAAATTCGTAAGAAATTTAATGATGCTGGCGTAACAATTTATGCGTTTAAGCCAAATGCTTTTGGGGCAAATAACTCAGATGCTGAAATTGAATATGGAATGAAGGCCGCCAAAGCTCTCGGTGCAAATTCGGTGACGGTTGAGCTTCCGACTAATTCAGCTCAAACTAAGCGTTTGGGTGATTTGGGAGCAAAAAACAAGGTTTATGTTGGATATCATGCTCATTTACAGGCAACAGATAGCCTTTGGGATGAAGCCTTGAGTCAATCGCCCTATAACTCGCTTAATCTTGATTGTGGACACTACATTGCGGTAGGTGGAAAGAATACAAAAGAGTCATTATTAGCACTAATCGAAGCAAAACATGACCGTATTACGAGTATGCACATCAAAGACCGCACAGCTGATGGAAAAGGAAATTTAGCATGGGGCAATGGCGATACGCCACTCAAAGAAATTTTGACTTTAATGAAAACTAAGAAATACAAGTTTCCTGCAACAGTTGAATTAGAATATGACATTCCAGAAGGCTCAAATGCTGTGAAAGAGGTCGCCAAATGTGTAGCCTATGCAAAGGGGTTGTTGTCTTGATGAGAATATTTGTTGAATATGCAATCTGTAGGAACGTTCAATTTTGACGTTCCTATAAATTTTTCACCTTAAATTATTCGACAAAACCAATATTGCAGTATCTTTTTTAGATTCATTGATTCTTCCACGTTTTTTTCGGTCGAAATTGCCCAGTACAATATCTTCATCGCCATCGGCATCGAGGTCGGCGGCATCCATTACGAGCCAATTTCCTGCGTTTACTTCTTTTATTGACGCGGCTGAAAAAGTAAATTTTCCTTTATTTTCGAGGTAAACAAAGCCTTCTTTTGGTTGATTTTTGAAGTCAGGAAAATAGGCAATCGCAGCAATATCTATATCTCCATCTTTATCAAAATCACGAGCTAATGCCTTGAAACAGCCATTGATTGGATAGAAAAATGCTTGTTTATAGTTATTTTTGCCATCATTCAAATAGCCATAAACTCCGTGATAAGGTTTGAGTACATGAGTAGTATAATCGGCATTATCACCACTGGTATAGAGAATGTCTTTGTGACCATCTTTATTCAAATCAACTAATTCAAAAAAAGAAGAGCCATAAATTGGCGGAAATCTAAGTATTTCTTTTGAGTCAAATTGAGGAACGCCTCCCGTACTATTTCCTTTATTTGTAAACAGAACAATACCTTCTTGTGCTTGGGCAAAAAGTACCCAAATATCAGGTAAGCCATCTTTATTTACATCCTCAATATATGCCTTTATTGCCCCAGGAAATGGCCTGATTATTTGCTCTTGAAATTTGTTACTACCCAAGTTTTTATTCCAAATTAAAGAGCCATTTTTATTGCCATATCCACAAACAAGCTGGTCAATGAGTCCATCTTTATCCAAATCAACTGCAATGCTTTGTACAGGGCGAGTAAGGTTTTCGAGAATTCTTCCTGTGTTTTTAAAATTGGTCTTTCCATCAAAGTTGAAACTATGAAGTGAGCCTTTGGCTAAATCGTTGGGATTTAAGATGCCGATATTTGTAAAGTATCCAACTCGATTTCCTGCTTTTTGAAGTGTATTTCCGAAATCAATATCAACTATTGTTTCTTTTACCTTTTGAGCCAAAATAGTTGCTGTTTTTTTATCAAAAATACTCAACATAGAATCACTTGAGGTATATATTTGCTGGTTCGCACTATCAATTTTGATGTAAGTAAGCGATGGAAAACTACTTTGTGGTATCGAAATTGGTTTTACCGAAAACAAATCAGTAATTACCGAAATTTGCCCACGACCTTGACTTGGTAATTTTTCGGGAGCATTTTCTTCATAAAAAGCTGTAATTTTGGCCCAATCTTCTAGAGTGACGCTCGCAACGCTCTCAAATTTTCCATCAGCACCTTTTTGAATATCGGGATATACTTCGCCATTGACAATCTGTAAGCCCATTTGTTGAGCCATTATGGGCAAGACATTGTTTTTCCAAGTTGTTTTATCAAGCAGGCTTGGTTCTGGAAAAAGGTGGCACGAAGCACAATAAGTTTGAGCCAGTTTTTCACCTTCCGATTTTTTATTGCAACTTATCGTGAATAGTAAACTGATGAATGAAAAATAGCTTATTATTTTAAAAAACTTCATACTTATTTTTTTAACTGTTTATTCTTCAAATTTAGCTTTTAACTTACTGATGTCCAAAATAAAAGGAAGCCTTCATTTTGAGTGAAGGCTTCCTTAGTACTATTGATGTAGGTCAAACTACTTACAAATTCTTTTTCTTCAATTCATTTACGGCAAAGTCAGCCGCACGAGCCGTAAGAGCCATATAGGTAAGAGAAGGGTTTACGCAAGATGCCGAAACCATCGCTGAGCCATCAGTAACAAAAACGTTTTTCGCACCCCAAACTTGGTTATTACCATTCAAGACCGAAGTCTTTGGGTCACGACCCATACGAGCAGTTCCCATTTCGTGAATCGCCATACCCAAATATGAGCCACGGTCGTAGCCTTTTACGTTTTTCACACCAGATTTTTCAAGCATTTCGATGGCATCATTTTGCATATCGATACGCATTTTTTTCTCGTTTTCTTTCAATTCTGCATCAAAAACTGGTAATGGAAGTCCCCACTTATCTTTTTCGGTTGGGTGTAAATACACACGGTTTTCAAAGTACGGAAGCGTTTCACCAAAGCCACCGAAACCCATTGTCCAGTTGCCAGGTTTTGTTAATTCTTCTTTGAATTCTGCACCGAAATTCAATTCGGCTACATTTCGTTGCCATCCTTGTCGGCTACCACCACCTTGATAACCAAAACCACGTATATAATCACGTTTGTCGGTTCCAATATTACGGTAACGTGGTACGTAAATACCATTGGCACGGCGTCCTGAATAGTATTTGTCTAAATCACCCTCCCACTCGCCAGCAGCACCTGTGCGGAAATGGTGGTCCATCAAATTATGTCCGAGTTGACCAGAATCATTGCCAAATCCATTAGGGAAACGCTCAGATTTTGAGTTGAGCATCAAAGTTGTTGAACCCAATGTACTTCCACAAACGAAGATAATTTTTGCATAAAACTCACGTACATCGAGCGTTTGAGTATCAACTATGCGAACACCCGTAGCTTTTTGAGTGTTGGCATCGAATAAAATTTCTTTAGCAACCGAATCTGGGCGAAGCGTTAGGCGACCAGTTTTGGCAGCAGGCGGTAATGTACAAGATTGTGTACTGAAATACGCACCGAACGGACAACCCAAGGCACATTTATTGCGATACTGACAGGCTGCACGACCAACACCCAACTGCTCTTTGCGAGCTTCTGAAAGGTTGGCTACACGACCGATTGTCATCGTACGACCTGGGAATGTTTTTTCAAGACGTTTACGTACTTCTTTTTCTACACAATACATTTCCATTGGTGGTAGAAAATCACTGTCGGGCAATTGAGGTAAACCAAGTTTTTCGCCTGAAATACCTGCAATTTTTTCAACATAAGAATACCACGGAGCAATGTCTTTGTAGCGAATTGGCCAGTCAACCGCAATACCATCTTTTAAGTTAGCTTCAAAGTCAATATCACTCAAACGATAGGATTGACGGCCCCACATGATTGATTTTCCACCAACGATATTTGGCCTGTACCAGTCAAAACGTTTTTCTTCTTTGTATAAAGCATCTGAATCGTTCATCCAGTATTTTTCACTCATTTCGTTATATGGATAATCACGAGCTAATTTCGGGTGGCTTTCTTTTTGAGCTACTGTTAAACGTCCATTATATTGCGACTCCCACGGAGCTTTCATGGCGTTTTCGTAGCCTGTTACGTGTTCGAGTTGGCGACCTTTTTCGAGCATCAATACTCGCATTCCTTTTTCGGTCAATTCTTTAGCTGCCCAACCACCCGAGATACCCGAGCCGATTACGATGGCATCGTAAGTTTGGTCTTTGATTAAATCTATATTTAAGTTTGCCATTTTTTTTAATTTGCAATATGCTTTAGGCTTTATGCTTTAAGCAAGAGTTGAAATGATATGAAATTTATAGCGTTTAACATAAAGCCAAACGCTTATAGCTTTTTTATAATGCCCAAGCTTTCTGGCCTGGCTTTAATGGAATACAAGCTTCGAACTTACCAGGGATTGGTAAATATTCTAAAGCCTGCGTCGCTCCGATTTCCGATGTGAAATATCCTGTTACGGTTAAAGCTTTCATCATCAAGAAAAAAGCTTTATTATCTACCGTACTTTGTTTGAGCATTTCGTTTTTCTGGGCTACATCAATTGTAGCAAATCCTTTACCGAATTTAGCTAGGCTATCGGCGTCGAGTTTTGCTAACCCAGCGTAGAATTTTTCTTGTTCTGGTTTCTCAAAACAATCACGCACGACACGCACAATAAATTTTTCAACACCTGCTGCTTTTGCCCCTGGCGTACCTGTTGTTGGAATGATAATATCGGCCACTTCGGCCAATAAAGCTGCTTGGTCGGCTGTTACCGCAACACTTTCGCCAGTGTTGAGAATTTGCCCCATTGCACCTGCCATCAATGGTGCTGAAAGTACACCTCCGAGTAGGAGAGTGGCTCTTTGTATGGCTTCTCTACGATTCATATATTTTAGTTTAATTTTTAATGATTGAATGACGGAATGAAAGCATAATTTATTAAATTTTATTGAAATATTTTATTCTTTCATTCAAAATTATCTTTTGAAACTTTCTCCTACAAACTTTAGTACTTCGGGTAAAGCCGTACGCCAATATGACCAAGTATGGCCACCATCACGAACTCTAAATTCATGAGGAATTTTCTTGTCAACCATCATGGCGTGAAGTGCCATGTTGCCTTTTATCAAGAAATCATCGTCCCCGCAATCAATGTAGAACTTAACTTTTTTCAAGTCATCGGCATTGGCTGTTTCTACAATTTTAATTGGAGCATTTTTGTAGTAATGTTCAGTCAAACGCTCT
Organism: uncultured Emticicia sp.; assembly: GCF_937903345.1. GTDB lineage: Bacteria > Bacteroidota > Bacteroidia > Cytophagales > Spirosomataceae > Emticicia. The sequence goes on from NZ_CALCZQ010000032.1 coordinate 166,955, forward strand.
TTCCCTTTTAAGTCTTTACCATATAAATCTCCGAAAACTGTGTTCCAACGATTAATATCAGTATTTTGGGTAACAACCTCTTCATCAGTCCAAATAGCAGCACTTAATGGAGCGGCAGCAACAAACATTTCTGGGTGCTTGGTTGCGTAAAGAAGTGTTCCAAGACCTCCCATCGAAAGGCCGGCTACTGCTCTAAACTCTTTTTTTGCACGAATTCTATAATTTGATTCAATGTAAGGAATAAATTCTTTAATGAAAAAATCTTCAAATTTAGTTTTTCCATCGAAAGTGTTCATGTACCACGTTACGCCCGCATCAGGCATTACGATAATCATCGGTGGAGCTTCACCACTATTGATAGTACGGTCGGCTATTTCGGGCGTTTGGCCAAATTGGGTCCAGCCAGTTTCGTCATCGGTGTAGCCGTGAAGTAAGTAAAGAACAGGATATTGGCGATTGGTTTTGTCGTAGTCGGCAGGTAAATAAATGCTGTATTCGACATCTTTGCCGAGTGTGCTGCTCTTGATTTTTAGACTTTCTTTGATGGTTCCTTGCTGGGCGTAAGTTGCAAAAGAGACTATCAATAAAAATAGCCAAATTAAACGTTTCATTATGTAATAGTATAAGGTTGAATAAAAGTCAAATATAGTAGATTTATTGACATGTTATATGCTAAATACAGATTTTTTAATGACTTAAATCAACTTTTTTTAAGACACTTTTATTTCTCTTTGCACTTGTTTTTGAATGACGGATAAATATATCTTAAAACAAATTGGCTTTAGCCAAAACTATTAATAGTCTGACTAAAGCCAATAAGGATTTTTATTTGTTATATGAATGTTTTACAGACATCAATAAATTTCAATTTATTTTTGTGACGTAATCTTTCATTTATCAACTCAATGTCTTTCTCGCTTCACGGTCAGGGTCATTTTTGAGTAAACATTCATCGTTTAGAATCATGGTTTCTCCTTTTTCGGAAGAATATCTTGTCCAATTTGGCAATCCTCCACCATTTGGATTTCCAGTGCGAACGAAGTTCAAAAATGATTTTGCCATTTTCTCAGAAAGCCTTTTTGGTCTTGCACCACCGCCTGTGTGTGTAAGCATGAGGTCGGTATTATAAAACCAAAAACAAATATCATCGCAGTGGAAAGCTCTCATACGACCATCAAAAAGTGGTGGCTGAAAACCAAACCAAGCTACATAAACAGGAGCTTTTTGTTTTGATTTGGCATCTGCTGTGGCAATTGCACCTTTGCGATTACTGAGAATCATCGACCAGATTTCGATAGGTTTTTTATCAGGAAAAACCTTAGCGTAGCTATCCACAATTTCGCCAGTTTTTTCTCCAAAACGAGATTTGAGCTTTTCTTTTACATCGTTGATTACAATGTTTTCTAGTGAAGAATCAACTCTACTCGGCGATTGCTCATTGAAAGTTGTACTAATAATCATAGGTACATCGGCCGAAAAGTGCGAATTATCAGCATAAAAAGAACCTGCCGACAGGAAATTTCCATCTGCCACGGGAGCGAAACCACCTCGAACAAGATTAAGACGTTTGGCTTCATCGGCCATTTTTGTTACGGCACGGTTGGCAATGTCAATATATTCTCTCCACGGGATTTGTTGTAATTTTGCTATCTCATTGGAGCCTAAACCTGCTTCTTTTAGTACCATGGCACCGAGTTTTTCAGAATATTCTTTCGATAAACCATTGAGAGATGAACCACTTAATGCAACGGCTTTGTGGAATAATCCTTTAGCCGATGGCATGGCAGTTAGAATACAAACTTTTGAGCCGCCACCTGATTGTCCAATGATTGTGACGTTGCTGGCATCACCACCAAAATTGGCAATATTATCTCTTACCCACTCCAAAGCTGCTACAATATCCAACATGCCAACATTGCCCGATGCTGCCATTTTATCGTCTGTACCTGCTAAATTTGTGAAGCCCAAAGCTCCTAAACGATGATTGAGAGAACAGAAAACCACATCACCAAATCGGCTAAGGTTTTCGCCTTGGTAGCCATCTTGCTCTACTGCATTTCCGTTTACAAATCCACCACCATGTAGCCAGACTATTACTGGTCTTTTTTTATTGTCAAGAGCAGGTGTCCAAACGTTTATTTTTAGACAATCTTCGCTTACATCGTCATAATTCCAATGGTCAACAAAAGAAGCGTATTGGTCGGCATAGCGTTTTTCCATGATCTGTGGAGCAGAATTTCCCCACCAAACCGCTGGCTTTATATCTGTCCATGATTTTGGTTTTTGTGGAGGCATAAAACGGTTTTCGCCCGAAGTATCAGCTCCGTAAGGAATGCCCAAAAATGTATGAATTCCTCTTAGAATGTAACCTCTTACTTTGCCATATTGTGTGTTGGTAACTGCAATATTATCACCAACAAATAAAATTTGTTCGTCTTCTTTTTCTTTAGGTTTGAAACCTTTAGCTTCAGAAGTAAGCGTAGAACCAAGACCGAGGCCGGTCGCACCGAGGCCGGTCGCACCTAAGCCGGTTGCACTTAAACCTAATTTTTGAATGAAATTTCGGCGATTTGATTTCATGATAATAGTTTTTAGGGTGAATAGATGGAGTTTGGTTGTCCGCAGTGTTAAGTTCTCAGTAAACATTTTATGTTGTCAACTGAATACTGCTGACTAATAATTAAGCTACAATCTTTTTCAAATTATTGAAGCTGGTTGTAAGATTGGCTACTGGAGATGGAGCTCCATCTTGTTCGACAAAATAATGCTTTACACCTGCAGTTTTAGCAGCCTCAAGAATAGGCTTAAAATCAATATATCCTGTGCCGACTTCTACTGGTTTTTGGGTTTCTTTGTTCAAATCTTTTATGTGGAAAAGAGGGAAACGCCCTGGGTGTTTTTGAAATAATTCAGGAATATTTACGCCTGCTTTGGTTGCCCAAGCAAGGTCAAGTTCAAATTTAAGCAAATCGGCACTGATTTGTGAGGCCATCATATCGAAAGGTCGTTGTCCTTCAACCATTTCAAACTCGGCAGTATGATTGTGGAAAACAAAAATAAGACCTGCTTTCTTGGCTGTTTCACCAGCTTTTTGAAGAATTTCGAGCGAAAGTTTTACTTCTTCCATTTTATTTACTGGAATACTTGCACAAACCAAATATTTTGCACCACCTTCGGCTACTTCGTCAACGATTTCTTGGGTATTATTTAGCAAATTTTTCATTGGTGGCATAGCTGGACGAGCTAGTGCTGGGTTTCCTTCGTTTGGTGTGGCTTGACGTGGAGTAGGACGATTAAATGGTGCTCCAGTTACGTGGTGTGCTTGCCATGACATTCCTAAATCATTCACTAATTTAGCAAATTCTTTGGATTTCATACCATAAAAACCACCTTTCATGCTAAATGCAGATTCGATTTCCTTATAGCCTATTCCTGCAATCTGCCTTAAAGTTCCTTCAACGTCTTTGTCGATTACAGCCATTGTGGTAAATAATTGTACACCAATTTTTTTTAACTTTAATGACTCTCCAAAAGCATCTACTAAGTTAGGTAACATCAAACCCCCGAGTGCAAAAGTTCCAGTGTTTTTAAGAAAATCTCTTCTATTTTGCATTCTTTTTGTATTAAAATTTGGTTGGTATTTCTAGGTAGTGTAGAGAGGATTTTGTGAAAATGAGAATCGGGCTTTTATACCCAATTCTCCGTATTATTTATCTTAGGTTTTATTATTCTCCTGCTTTAAACTCAATTGCCGAAACTGCCATCACGATTTGCGTATCTTTTGCTTTTTCATTTCTGAAAACCAAATACACATCATGTTGACCCGCATTTTGAGGAACATTTACTTTTAATTTACTATTCATGTTAGGGCGAGCTGGTGGTGTTGCGGCTGGTGCAGGCGTTCCTGCAACAGGCATTGCACCCGTTGAAGCTGCTGGTTGAGCAGGCGATGGAGCGGCGGCTCCCGAACCCATTCGCATTTCTCTTGGCTCGATTTTATCGCTTGTACCAATCAAAGCACCCGTTGGCGAGTCAAGGTGAAGTTCGATAACCCCACCCGCTGCACCTACGCGTGTTTGTGCTTGGGCAGTGATTTCGATTTCGCTGATGCCTGTTAAATCAACATTTGTATAAGCTAAATAAGATTTATCACCAACCATTGAGAATGAGCGTCCAGGCGTAATTACCAATTGTGTTCCTTTTGATTTATCGGCTAATTCTGGATTTAATATTGGGTTTTTCAATACAACTACATCTTCAGTTGAGAGTGACTTCATTACTTTAGTTCCTTTATCTTTGTAAGCTGCACGCAAAATATACGTTCCGTTTGATTTCTGTCCATCAGGAATTTTTGTAGCATAACTGCCTTGTGTTGGCATTGATTTGACTGTTTTGGGCTCGTTTATATTCAATATATAATCAACGATGATATTTGCCTCAGCCGTTGTGATTTGTGGGTGAGCTGCCATTACGTGGTCGCCCCAAACACCTCCGCCACCATTGATGATTTTTTTAGAAAGGTATTCAACGGCTTTTGTATCGCCTTTGTATTTATTTGCTACATCTTTAAGACTTGGTCCAACTGATTTTACATCAACAATGTGACATGATTTACAATCGCTTTTGGCCATCAAACGCTCGCCCATTGAAGCAAATACTACGGCATCAACGCCACGGTGATTTTGTGATGCCTCAATTTTATCATAACCAATTGGCATATAATCAATACTCACGGCTACTTGCTCAGGTTTGATTTTTCCGTTTGTTAAATTTCCATCTTCTTTATCTGAAACCGTTACTTCGTAGTCTATTGGTTTGTTTGGAAAATAGAAAGTTTTGTTACCTTTTTTGATATTGAAAGCTACCGCTGGTGGTTCGTTGCCCACTTTTATTTCGAATGATTCGCTATTTTCCTCGCCTTTCCCGTCTTTTACAGTCAATGTTACATCATAAGTGCCAGGTTTATCAAAAAGCATGTTTGCATTTTCGGTTTTGAAAACTTTCTTACCTGCTTTGCTTTTTACCTCCCACAAATACGTTAGTTTATCGCCATCTGGGTCAATCGTACCAGTTGATGTAAGATTTACTTTCAATGGTATTGAACCTGTCAGATTATCTGCTTTGGCCACTACTTTTGGCATACGATTACCGCCATTATATTCTACTTTTACGAGTCTTGCATTATCATTCCCTCTGAACCATGCAGAACCATATTCTAATACATATAAATCTCCATCTGGGCCAAAATCCATGTCAATTGCACTACCAAAATCGGTATTTGGCATGAATCGTTCCATTGATTTATAGTCGCCATTGTTATCCATAGTTACCGACATAATCCAACCACGCATAAACTCCACAATTAACCATTTCCCTTCGTAATAATCAGGGAAAACTCTTTTTCCGGCAGGAAAATCTGATTTATGAAAAACTGGACCACCCGTTGCACTTCTACCCGAACTTCCGACTAAGGGAAATTCTTCTGAAATACCATAAGGATAATAAATAAACGCTTTTTGAGCAGGTGGAAGGTTTTTTAGACCAGTATTATTTGGAGAGTCATTAATTGGTTTTGCTGGGTCATAAGTAGCATTTGGACGGGGTTTTCCTGTTTCAAAATCCCAGTCGGTATAGGCTTTATTATCACCTATAAAATATGGCCAACCAAAATTACTTGCTTTACGAGCTTGATTAAATTCATCATATCCGCGTGGACCTTGCTCAGAGTCAACCGAAGCATCGGGGCCAACTTCTCCCCAATATAAATAACCAGTTTTGCTATCAATCGTTGGTCTCCATGGGTTGCGGTGTCCCATTGTATAGATTTCCTTTTTCACTAAACCATCACCATTGTTTGGTAAAGTCTCGTACAAATTTCCTTTCGGAATTGAATAAGTAGCATCTGCTTCAGGCTTTATTCTCAGAATTTTCCCTGTCAAACTGTTTGTATTTCCTGCTCCACGTTGGTCGTCCCAATATTCCCAGCCTTTTCTTTCGTCAAGGTTTGCGTAGCCTGGTGTGCCACTATTTGAAGTGTTATTTCCAACCGTCAAAAAAAGGTTTCCTGCTTTATCGAAAACCATTCCACCGCCTGTATGGCAGCATTCTTCACGTTGGGTAGGCACATTCAAAATTACCTTTTTTGAACTTGCTACTAATTCTTCACCACGTAATTCCCAACGAGCAAGTACATGCTGATTTACTTCTGTATCTGCATAATACATATAAATCCAGTGGTTTTGCTCAAAATTTGGGTCGTGTATGAGTCCCATTAAGCCTTCTTCTGCTTCACGTTTGACTCCTTTTGCGTTGGTATATTTTGTGTTTACAGGAATCATGGCTAAAGTTTTGATTTCGCCAGTTTCGGGATTGTATTGTTTCAAAGCTCCTTTCCGTTCTACCAATAAAACTCTGCCATCTTTTAGCAAGGTCATTTCCATTGGTTCGTCGAGTTTTTCGCCTAGAACTATTTTCGTAAAGCGATTTTCGTCTGGTGCTTTTTGAGCTGCAATTTCGAGAGTATTCATTGTAGCAACTGCAATGAGTAAACTCTTGAAAATATTCTTGAAGTGCTGCATTTTTTTGTAATAAAGAGAATGATGATTCATGTATTCGGAGTAAATAGTTGAAAGTTTTGAATAAACAAAAATGCGAATAAGAATTTTTTAAAAATAGATTAATCGGCACAACCATTAAAGTATTCGACAAATAGGCTTTTTTAAAGGATTTGTTGAATTTTTTTCAATAATTTTATTGTACCATTTTGATACAATAATAAATAGTTTCTTTGAATATTACAAATAAATCTTTATTTTTGTATAATTTTAAACTCTTATGACTAAGCAGACTGATCTAAAAGAATATTGGAAAAATAATCCAAGGCTTTTACCTAGTGTCTCAATTGATTGTGTCACATTGGGCTTCCACGATAATCAACTTAAAATTTTACTTTTAAAGTATAAAAATACTGAATATTATGCTTTACCAGGCGGATTTATCAATATGGACGAAGATTTGGAAGATGCCGCACATCGGATTTTGGAAGAAAGAACGGGCTTGAGAAATATTTATTTGGAACAATTCCATGTTTTTGGTAGCAATAAGCGTCAAAATGACAATACGCATAGAGAAATTATGGCAGGTTGTGATATTGAAATGAAGCCTAATAATTTTTTATTGAATCGTTTTATCTCAATTGGGTACTATGCTTTGATTGATTTTACGAAAGCCATCCCAAGCCCTGATGAACTGTCCGATTCTTGCGAATGGTACGATTTAGATAAAATTCCGACTTTGATGTTTGACCATAATGAGATCTTTCGGAAAGCACTCGAAACTTTACGCTTGATGCTTGATGATAAATTGATTGGATTCAATTTACTTCCCGAAACTTTCACGATGAATGAATTACAAAATCTCTACGAAACGATTTTGGGTGAAAAAATAGTGCGTTCAAACTTTCAGAGAAAAATGCTCGGATTGGGAATTTTAGAACGTATAGAAAAGAAAATGACGGGTGCTGCTAATAAAGCACCGTATTTGTATCGATTTTTGGGTAGAGCATACTCCTGATTATTTGTTTGTTACGATTACAATCGTGCCGTTAGCTCCTCTTGCTCCGAAGGCCGCACTATTGCCATATTTTACTGCACCCAAAGATTTTATATCCCGAACGGTTAAACTGTTCAAAATATTCATCACAGTACCTTCATCATCAATAAAATTGCCATCGAATAGTAGGGCAGGGGTGAGCGAGCCACCACCTCCTCCTAAATTGGTATTTGTACTACGGAAATGTATTTGATATTGCCCTTGAACGTTGATCACCACTAGGCCTGGAATACGGCGAAGTAAGTCAAAAACTGATAGGTTTTGGTCACTTTCGCTTATTTTTACAGTAATATCGTTTGTTACAATCTGCGGAATAGTACGCTCTTCTGTTAAAACTGCAACCTCTTTTTTATTAAAATTAATGCCTTGAATCTTTGCTTCAATTTTTTTACTATCGACTTCAAAACCTTTGAGAGCAATTTTTGAGGTGTTAGAATCAGATGTCGGAGGCATTTCAAATATTTTCGTTTGCGGGAAATAATCATCTGGTAATAAATTTGCCATTCCTTCAACTCCCCAATATCCTCTTATCAAAATACCATTAGGTTTACTCAACCAACCATTTTCAGTAAATACTGCATAATTTCGAACTAAATCAATGATTGAGTAGGGGTTTGGATAATCGGCAAAAATACGAATCGGAACGTATCGATTAGTAGAAAAAACCATTATCGGAAAGTCTGATTGAAGAATATATTGAGAAGTTTCGGTATCATACCTACAAATTTCTTCTGGCATACACTCAGCTAAAGCTCCATAAGATATTTCACTTGCAACACTCGTTCGACCGAAATACATCGTTTTTGGACGAAGTATTTTGAAAATTTCAAAGCCATTTTCTTTGAGTTTTCGCTGAGAAAGTGAAACTAAAAAATTTCGAAAAGAATTTTCATAAGCTTTTTTTCTATTTTTTAACCATTTTTTTGATGTTTCGGCAGAAATCGAATCAAGATTCGTAAAAAACTTGAAGCCCGCAAGATAGGTTTGGACGCCATCGGTTTCAAATTTTTCCATCTGAAAAGCAATCTTTAAACCAAATGCATCGTTTTGGATAATGATTGGCTCAGAGGCTGTGGCAATTAGTTTTTTATTATCGTTATAATCCAGTTTGATTATTTCTGGATTTAAGATTTTACAATCTTTAAAAAAATTAGATTCCCCAAGCAATCCTCGACTAAAAAGTTTCCATTTTCTTCGCCATTGTCTATCGTGTTGACCTATTACTTTTACTTCGTTAAGTTCGACACCAATTTCTAATACAATTATTAAATTTTGCTGAATAGAATTACCTTTAATTAAAGTTTTGTGATAGCTTTCATAGCCTATAAATGATGTAATTAAATCGACCTTTTGAATACCATTCGGAATTTTAATGGTATAATTTCCATCAATATCGGTAGTTGTACCAATACGAGTATTATTGATAAAAACATTTGCAAAAGGAATGGGTGTTTGATTTCGTTCAACCACTTTTCCACTAATTCGCCAATGGGTATTTTGTGAAAATGTGGTACTGAATGAAAGGGTAAAAACTAAAGACCAAATAAGTTTTTTCATTTTGTGGTGGTCAGAAAATGCCCGATTTATTGTTACATATCAGAGGGTATAAGTTTATTTAATAAAACGTTTCGCACCTTTAATGTCGATAATTTCAGCACTTTCAATATCTGAGCTAATTATCAAATTATGAGCAGATTGTGATAAAAAAGATGAGCCAAATCCGATTTCTTCGCGACGGGTTTTTCCGTTTTTGAGCTTCAATAAAACCGTAGTTTCGTTTGGTTTTAAGGCTATACTCCTTACGGGAAAATGGTATTCAAAAAATCTTAAAGTATTTTTGTTTTGTGAAGTAATGGTCAATAATTGCCCTTGTGGATTCATTATTTTTACCAAACTTTTGGCGTCACCTGTCACGCAATAACCACTTTTATCAAGGGCAACTGGAGTAAAATTCCCTTTTCCATTGCCTTTTAGCAGTAATCCGTTGAGTGCATCATTTCGTCCAACGGCAACTTCTGCACCAAAGTCATTTCCTGTGAGCAGTACATCCAAATTGCCATCTTGGTCAAAATCTTGAGTAATCATGCCAAAAATTGGTGCAAATTGTGCTTGAATTGGTAGTTCTCTTATCTCAAAAACACCTTTTCCTTTGTTTTCTATATAGCTACTTTTTAGCCAATTAGCTTTCAGAATCAAGGCATCTTTTAACTCTTCTGGTTTTAAAATTTCTTTGATTGTTGCCTGCGAAAATTTAGCGTAATTCTGAAAACGCTGACGGGTCTGTATAAATTGTTTGGCTAAATCATCTCGCGTATTATACGGAAATTCTTTGAGCTTATTTTCTAAATCTTTGTAATAAACTGTTGGAATTGCATCATAAAAACCATCATTATTGAAGTCTTTTGCATAGACACTCACGGGGTGTTCATCCGATGCGTGCAAAAGTGTATTAATGCCTGTATTGCCAGCAATATAATCCATATCGCCATCATTATCGAAATCTCCTGAAGTAATACTCGTCCACCAACCTATTTGATTGGCGATAGATTTATTTGGGGTTTGAGCGAATCCGAAGACTCCTTTTTCGTTTTTCAGGAAGGTTATCGGCATGAACTCACCTGCAAGTACTAAGTCTTGCCAACCATCATTATCGAAGTCAGACCAAGTAACATCGCAAATCATGCCGATATTTTTCAGTTGAGGAGCAATTTGAGCCGTTGCGTCAGTAAATTTTCCATTATCATTTCTCAAAATATAGCTTGAAACTGGTTTTGGGTAGGCTGAAGGCTCAACTCGTCCGCCTACGAAGAGGTCTAAATCACCATCATGGTCATAGTCAGCAGCTTTTACACAAGAACCACTTTTCAAGAATTTGGGTAAAGCATTAATTGTTAACTGAAAATGTCCTTTTCCATCATTCAAGTAAAATTGGTCTTGCAGAGAAGGTGAATCTACTTGAAATTCTGAACTTCCACTAACAATATATAAATCTAAATCGCCATCGACGTCTGCATCGAAGAGGAGTATTCCCATATCTTCGGTTATTTTTTCTTTTCCATCTTTACCCGAAAGTAAATCTTGTGTTGAAAATTTACCGTCTTTGTCTTGAATCAGAAATTTACCTTTGTGATTGTTTGAGCCACCCACAAAAACGTCTTCAATGCCATCACCATTTACATCTCCGACCGCAAGTGCAGGTCCAAATTGTGAAAATTTATGTGGAATAAGTTTCTGTACATTGAAGTCAATATAATCTTCTTCTTCGTGGATATAATTTACGTTGAGTTTATCAGAAATATCGGCAAAAAGTAGGTTTTCCTTGGCCAACTGAACGTCTGGTAGGGGCGAAGTGGCATTTTTTTCCTCAATCGTAATTACCTGATTGGCTTTTATATTGTCAATAGTTTGGGTTAGGCCATTGCCCCATGTTACTTTTAGTTGAGCAATTTGCTTATGTTTTCCTAAACCAAAATGGGCGATAGGCTCAACGCTTGATAAGTATCCACGATAAGGTGAATGCTCATAAACTTGTTTTTCGGATTTACCATAGTTGATTTCGACCAAAGCACCAATACCTGCAACATTGCTCTTATTCCCTTTAAATATAACCCTCAAATAATTACTTTCTTGAGGTTTTAGTTGAATCAGGTTATTTTGATATACAGAAGCTGAATCGTTGATGTTATTGACGATATAGTCTAGATCGCCGTCATTGTCAAGATCGGCATATGCCGCTCCATTCGATGAAGTTGGTTTCGTTATTCCCCACTTATCGGTCACATCATCAAAGCCCAAATGTCCGTTATTATGAAAGGCAAAGTTTTTGAGTTTTACTGTTGGAATATAGTTTAATAGATACATTGGTTCAGCTAAATTTCCCACCGACGAACGATAAGCTATAAAATCTAAGTCTGTTATATCCTTCGGAAAACCATTGGTTATGATAATGTCACGATACCCGTCATTGTCAAAGTCGGTAACCATCGGAGTCCAACTCCAATCGGTTTGAGCAACTCCTGCCAATAAACCAACTTCACTAAAAACGGCTTGTCCATTGACTGGATTTTTACCCTGATTTACCTGCAATGTATTACGAGCATATTGATATGTATAATTAAATCTGTCGTTGTTTTGGTAGGTGGCATAACTATTTGCAGGAGTCATCATTTTCTTGCGATAGTTGTTGGCGGGCATCATATCAAGGGCAATAATATCCATCAAGCCATCATTGTTTATGTCAGATACATCATTTCCCATTGCTGAGTAGGAGGTATGTTTAAAATACTCCTTTGCTCGCTCCGTAAAAGTGCCATTCTTATTATTGATATAGAGTAAGTCGTTGGTTAAGAAATCGTTAGTTACATAAATATCTTTCCAACCATCTCGATTGATGTCGGTGATATTTATTCCCAAACCAAAACCATCGTCAAAAATTCCGGCTTCTTTTGAAACATCTTCAAAATGCACAGTCCCTTTTTCGAGCGTATTTTTATATAATCGGTCAGTTTTTTTAGAAAAAATAATTTTCCCCTTTTCATTATATTTATTTGGAAAACGGCTGTCTTCCATCTGATTTACTACTAAATAAAGGTCTAAATCGCCATCATTGTCATAATCGAAGAATGCAGCATTTGTTGTATGGGTTGTATCGGCAATGCCATATTCTTTGGCCATTTCTTTGAATGTAGGGATGCCTTCTTTATCAATTCCTTGGTTTACATATAGTAGGTTTGCTCGTTGGTCTGCTCGTTTTTTAACCGTTACTGATACATAAATATCCAATAAATTATCGTTATTTATATCAATCATTGATACTCCGCTACTCCAACGCCCTTCACCGCTTACTTTGGCTTTGTCGGTTACATCCACAAACTTCAAATCACTGCTCGAATCTGCAGTTTTATTGATGTAGAGTTTGTTACTTACTTGATTTCCGGTAAAATAAACATCCGTTTTGTTGTCATTATTGAAGTCGCCCAACGCAACACCACCGCCATTATAGATGTATTCAAAATTAACGATATTCATCGTGTCATTTTCAATGATTCTATTGGAAAACATAATGCCAGTTTCCTCGGATTTGAGTTCAGTAAATAGGGTTTTTTCTTTGCACGAAAAAATAGATAAACTAAATAAAATAGCGAAATAAATAGCTGATTTTTTCATTGGAATATTTAAATGTCTTATAGAAACAAAGATAAACTAAAAACGTCATGTAGAAATAGATTCCACATGACGTTTTTTGAGTTTTTGAGAATATTATAATTTTGAATTTACATAATGGGGAACCATTAAATATTCATCATTAATTATCCAACATTAAATATTAATACCCAGGATTTTGCTTTAAGATATCAGCTCCAGTCAAGTCAATTTGACCTTGTGGAATTGGCAATAAAGCATGTTTCGCTGCATAACCACCATTTGGTAAAGTATTTGGCAAGAACTGGTTCTCATACTTCAAATAAGCATTAATAGCTGTAACATCTTCTCCCCAACGAACTAAGTCAAAGAAACGATATCCTTCCATTGCTAACTCTAATTTACGCTCAAAACGAACCGCAGTACGTGCGACAGCTTTGTCAGTCCAAGCAGCAGTATAAGGCTTAATAACATATTTTGCAGCAGGAGCTCCACCTTGTGTAACAAACGAAGCAGGATTAGCAGCACGATTACGAATTAAGTTAACATACTCACGAGCTTTTTCTAAGCTACCAACTTCAACTTCAGCTTCAGCAGCCATCAATAAGATGTCAGCAAAACGCATTACAGTAACGTTCAAAGCTGTATAACCTGGAGTCCAAGAGCTATTATCTTGTAATGTACCTTTGTCAGTTTTGTAGTAAGAATATTTCTTAGGAGAATATGGTCCACCATTAGCTTGGTTACGAATCCAGTCAAAACCAGGATGTTGTTTCCAATCTAAGAACATGATACCACGACGACCAATAGTGTGGTCAAGACGAGGGTCAAGTTCACCTGCATCTGGTGTAAATGCTGCACTTGATTGAATACCCATGTCAGTTTTCACTGCATTAGCTGGTGAATTGTACGAACCATCTAATAATGGTAAACCATCTTTTGTACGGAACGAGTTACCTAATTCGAAACTTGGTTGGAAGAATCCACAACAGTTACCTGGACCATCAGGGCCAGTGTTATATGGCCAGTTCAAATCTAATTCACCATTTGCGTTGTTAACACTACCAGTATTTGCAGCAGCTTGTACTGCAAAGATTGACTCTGAGTTGTTATCGTTAGATGCTCTATATAAATCAGGGAAACTTGGTACTAAAGCATATTTCTTACCACCAGTTGTTACACCATTAGCAATGATTGCATCAAACAAAGTTTTAGCTTCAGCAAATTTCTTTTGGAACATATATACTTTAGCTAAGTAAGAAGCAGCAGCCCATTTGTTAGCACGACCTACTTGACCTTGTGTTGCAGGCAAGTTATCATAAGCAAATTTGAAATCTGCTTCGATCTTAGGATATAAATCAACATCATTTTTTACTTTCTCAATACCAGTACCTACGTCAACTGTTTCGTCAACATAAGGAGTATTGTTATAGTTTCTCTTCAAAGAGAAGTAGAAGTGAGCTCTTAAAAACTTAGCTTCTGCTTCCATACGTTTTTTGTCATCAGCAGATACAGTCGAAACTGCATCTTTCAATAACGCTAAAACGTTGTTAGAACGAGCCACACCTTCATATAATCCACGGTAGTTATCATTGATTACACCTTGAGTAGTAAGGTATTCAAAACGTTGGATTGGGTTGATGTCAGAAAAGTCACCTGGGTCAGTTCCTTTATTTGCATCTCCACCACGAACACTACCCCAAACCCAGTTATTTGGGTGAACCATACGAGTTCCGTAACCACTCATCTGCCCATAAGCAGAAATCAATGCACCTTCCAAACCATTTTTGGTCGTCAATTGGGCTTTTGCAATTGCTGCAGTTGGTAGCACCGTAAGGAAATCTTCCTTACATGAGTATCCTATTAATGTAAGCAAGGATACTGCTATTGTTAATTTATTAAAAATATATTTTTTCATTGTAAAATGAATTTGTTTAAATGTTAAATAAAATTAGAATCCAAGATTCAAACCTACTGTTACACTACGAGTAATTGGATAGTTACCTACGTCAATACCAAAGTTTGTATCAGCATTTCCACCTACTTGTGGGTCTAAACCTTGGTACTTAGTTACTGTAAATAAGTTGTTAGTTGAAGCATAGAAATGTAATCTTGCAATTTTCAATTTCTCTAATACGCTTTTAGGAACAGTATAACCTAGTGATACGTTTTGTAATCTTAGGTATGAACCATCTTCAACATAGAAAGAGTTTGATTGTGCATTTGTACTGAAGTTCGATGCTGTTTCAAAGATTGGTGTAGTTGCACCAGTATTTGTTGGTGTCCAAGAATTTTTCACACGCTCAGAAATAGCGGCACCTGAGAATGACGGATAAAAGTCGGTGTACCATTTAGAGAAGTTGTAAATCTTGTTACCAATTGATGTATACAAATAAGCTGAAACATCAAAGTTCTTATAAGTAACAGTGAAGTTTACACCACCTGTAAATTTAGGGATTGGGCTTCCTAAGTAAGTACGGTCTTTTGAATCAATTACACCATCATTGTTTGTATCTGCATAACGGAAACGACCAACGCCTTTACCATCTTGTTTTGGAGCAGCATCTACTTCTGCTTTAGTTTGGAACAAACCTAAAACTTGCAAACCATAGAATGAAGACAAACCATAACCCAATTGGTTACGAATTGGATTTACACCACGGAAACCAGGGTCAACGTTAGTCAAATAAGTTAAACCATCAGCAATTTTAACAATTTCGTTTTTCAAGAAACTACCTGTTACGTTCAACTCATAACCAAAGTCTTTGTTGATTTTGCCACGGTTGATTACTTGGATATCTATACCTTTATTTACCATTTTACCAATGTTTACTGAAGGAGCAGATGCCTGAAAACCAGCAGTAGCAGTGATTGGTAATTGATATAATAAATCTTTAGTATCTTTTTGCCATAAATCCGCGATTATTTCTAATTTACCTTTCAAGAATGAACCATCAATACCAATGTTTTTAGTTACTGATGTTTCCCATTTAGCATCAGGGTTTCCGATACGTGAACGGTAGTAACCAGCTACTATACCAGAGTTAGAGCCAGTGATGTCATAACCTGAGTTATCAACTCTTGTAGCATACAAACTGTATTGGTTGTTAGGGTCAACGTTATTTGAGTTACCCATTGTTCCGTAACCTCCACGTATTTTCAAGTCTTGTACCCAAGGCAAGTTTTTCATGAAAGATTCAGAAGAGATACGCCAAGCAGCAGATACCGCAGGGAATATACCATAACGGCTATTCACACCAAATCTTGAAGAACCATCACGACGAATTACACCAGTTACGATATATTTATCATTTAAGTTATAGATAGCTCTACCGAAATAAGAGTTAAAGTTTACACCTTTAAACAAGTTACTATTAGGTGGATTACGTGATCCTAATGTAGTGATTGTTACATAGTTAGGGTCAGTAGAAAACGGATTCAAACCACTTGCATTGATATTTCTACCTGCACCTGTGTTTAATGCCTCTTGACCGGCTAATACTTCAATGTTATGTTTTCCGAAAGCTTTTTTGTAGCTAGCAGTATTCGTGAACGTCCAAGCAAATGAATAACCACCACCTTCGCCATATCCATACGCTGAGTTATTTTCAGAGTTTTCATATTGCCAACGAGAATAATTATAGAAATATGAGTTATTATAATTACCACCTGCCGAAGAGCGTAATGTCAAACCTGGAATTGGATCAAATTCAACATAAACATTACCAGTACCTACACCATTAAAGTTACGGTTTCCTTTGATTCCATCTTGGTTGGCAACTGGGTTACGCGGGTTGTTGAAGCCTTTGGCCGCTGTACCTGCATATCCACCAAACTCATCATAAATTGGAATGATTGATGGCATACGGAATGCTTGTAAAATATCATTTTCATCAGCAGCAATACCATTACCACCTGCACCACCTGTTTGGCCTAATACTTGACGGTAAGTCATTTGGATGTTCTCACCGATACGTAGGTTTTTCAAAACATTAAATTCTGAATTGATACGGAAGGCATAACGCTTTAAACCATTAGTAACCAAGATACCTTTTTGGTCTTGTGCTGAGAATCCTACATAGAAACGGCTATTTTCGCCACCACCACTAAAGCCCAACGTATGTCTTTGGATTGGTGCTTGGCGAGTGATTGCATCATACCAGTCAGTACCAGCTTTGTTAGCTTTGATTACTTGATAGATTGCACCTGCAGCTGGGTCAATATTGTATTTCAATTTTTGAGCAGCTAAATCAACAGAACCAATCACACCTGGGGCTCCACCTACACTTAAGTAATCAGGAATTACTGGAGTTGAGCCTGTACCGAATTGAGGATGACCAAAAGCCTCTCCTGAATTACGTTTTGCATTCCAAGTCCAAGTAGCAAAATCAGTTGGGTTCATCATTGCTTGTCCTTTACCAGGGTCTGTAACACCATACATTCCGTCATAAGAGATACTTAATTTTTTGGCTCCTTTAGTGCCTTTTTTAGTAGTGTAAACGATTACACCATTAGCAGCACGAGCACCATAGATAGAAGCCGCAGAAGCATCTTTCAATACAGTAGTTGACTCGATATCGTCAGGATTCAAGAAGTCAGTAGAACCTACTGGCATACCATCTACAACGTAAAGAGGCTCGTTACCACCAAATGCACCGAATCCACGTACACGGATTTGGCTGGCAGTACCTGGCTGACCGTTGGTTACAACTGTCAAACCTGCAACTCTACCTTGTAATTGTTGCTCAACGTTACCCGATGGAACAGCTGTTAAATCTTTTGATTTTACGGTTGAAATCGCACCAGTTGACTCACGTCTTTTGTCAATTGAGTAACCCGTTACAACAACCTCATCAAGACTTGCAGCATCATCCTCCATTGTTACGTTGATTGTGCTTTGTCCCGCTAATTTCACTTCTTGAGTTTTGTAGCCAATTGAACTAAATACTAACGAACCACCTGCATTTGGAACATTAATTTTGAAGCCACCGTTTGCGTCACTGATTGTACCAGTTGTAGTACCTTTTACAGTGATACTTGCCCCTGGAACGCCATCTCCTTTTGCGTCACTTACTTTACCACTTACGGATTTTTGTGCAAAAGCAGTTATGGACATGAGCCATAACAACCCGCAAAACAGAGCCCCCTTGATGGGAACAAAGTAGTTTTGTTTCATAGTTTTGATTAAGTTAAAAAATTAGAAAAAAAATTGATTAAGATTTTCCTTATATGTACAAATTACTTGTTAGAATAAGGTTTTTGTGTTTATAAATACTTGAATAAGTGTATTTGGTACAATTATAAGAAGTGTCTTGCCTTGTTCCAAATATTTCTTAATATTTTTATACTTTTTTAATGAAGATATAATTGACCATTCAAATTACTAGTTTGATATATTGTATCAAATTGATGCAATATTAAATATTTTATAGAAATTTACAAAATATTTCTATTTGTAAATTTATAATCTCGTAAAAAAAGTTATCTTCATAAGAAATATAAAAATATTTATATAACTGCAAATATACAAAACTTTAGAATTTTATTGAATTAATTTACAATTTTTTGTTAATTTAATAATAAAAAAGTGGGGCTTTCTATTAAATTAATTTACTATATGAAGAAATCAAGAATTTTCTAATCGATAAAAATTTGAAGAAATTAAAGAATTATTTTTTCGAGAATTTTTCGGCTTCAGCCAAAACACGCATCGTATTGCCTCCCCAAATCTTTTTAATATTTTTTGAAGTGTAACCGCGTCTGAGCAATTCAAACGTTACATTTTTTATTTTACTTACATCTTCAACGCCTATAACATCACTACCGCCATCCATGTCCATCCCTATTCCTACGTGGTCGATACCTACAAGTTTTACTACATGGTCAATATGATTCACCACGTCTTTTACGGTAGGCACATCGCTTGGATATTTATATTTTATCTGACGAAGTTCTGCATTGAGTTTCTTTTTGTCTTCGGGAGTGGCATCAGCTTTTTGTACTTGCATTCTGATAGTTTTTATCGAAATGGCTACTTCCGCCGAAGGTTTTTTCAGGAAATCAGCAACGAAATTTATTTGTATAACGCCACCTTTTGAAGCCAACATTTTTATCATATCATCGGTCATATTTCTTTTTACATCGCATAATGCACGGCAAGAGGAATGTGAAGCAAAAACCGGTGCTTTGCTCAAACGCATGACGTCATAGAAAGCGGAGTCTGATAGGTGCGATACATCAACGACAATTCCCAAACGATTCATTTCTGCAATACAGGCTTCTCCAAGTTTGCTAATTCCGCCGTGTTCTGCTCCTTGTGGGTCGCCCGACGAATCGCTCAAATCATTATTAAAAGAGTGAGCAAGGGTAATGTACCGTAAGCCTAAATCATAGTATAATTTCAGATTCGATAAGTCAGTACCAACTGGCCAACCGTTTTCCATTCCTATAAATACACCTAACTTTCCTTGTTTGTGGGTGGCGTAACCTTCTTTGGCGGTCGTTACCAACCTTACTTTATCGGTATTGTTTTTTACGGATTCATGAATCTTTGCAAAAATCTTTAATGCTTTTTCTTTGGCTTCGGCATTGGCTTCGGGTGTACGTTTTCCTTGTCCCAAATACACCGCAAAAAACATGGCATCCATGCCACCTTCTTTCATGCGAGGGAAATCTATCTGAGTGCCGTCTTCTGCGTAGTTGTGTTTTGCTCCTACATCAAATCCTTCTATGTCCATCATATTTATAGGAGCATCGGCGTGTGTATCGACCGTATAGGCTTTCGCATGGATTTTATCGACTTTTTTAAGCAAACGTTTTTCTACTTTATTTTGAGAAAAACATAAAAAAGGTAGGCAAAAAAGGAAAGTGTAAAAATGTTTCATTGTTTTCTGAGGGTTAGGTGATGTTTTATTCTTAAACAAAAATGATTTCAGGAATTGTAGATATTTAATTGACTCATAATCAGTAATTTGTGCCGAGCGACGGTCGCCTATGTACCTTCGTAACTCTGTGCTTTTTGAATTATAATTATCTATTTGAGTTTTCGTCCTTTCCATACATATTCTCCTTGTTTTTGAGCCACGAGTCCAAAAAAGACTACATATAAAGGATATACGATTTGTACGAAAGGAATCAACCAAATTAGGGATTTTTTACGTAAAAAACTGATAACTAGACTTAAAAAAATAAATTCCGTCGAGAATTTTAATGCAAGTACTAAGAAAAGAGTTTGCGTAGAAATAAAATCAAAGAAACAAAAACCAAAAGTCAATGGCACGACCAAATTTGCCACGAAAACAAAAACCGCCAAAGCAGTAGTTTGCCAATTCTCATAATGTTTCCATTTGCTGGCCCAGCGTTTGCGTTGGTTATAAAACGAACGACAACTTGTGTGGGCTTTTGTTTCAACAATAGTATCTTGGCTTTTCAGAAATCTGACTTTATCAGGGTACTTTGCAGCTATTTTGTGCATCAAAAATTCATCATCGCCAGATGCCAAACCTTCATTTCCAGAAAAGCCATTTACTTCATAAAATACTGATTTTAAATAAGTTAAGTTCGCTCCATTGCACATATTTGGTTTTTGTATAAACATCGCACAAGCTCCCGAACCAATCAAACTCGCAAATTCTACAATTTGAATGTTGGTGAAAAATAAGTCGATATTTAGGAATAAAATAGTAGATTTCTGTGCCTTTGAATCTTTGTGCCTTTGTGCCTCAAAAAACGTAACCGCACAACTCACCAAATACGCTCCAGTTTGTGCCTGAAAATTTGCAATACTTTCGAGCCATTTTTCGCCAACACTACAATCGCCATCGGTTGTGGTGATTAGTTGTCCACTCGCCAGTTTTATAGAGGAATCAATAGCTCGTTTTTTTGGTGAGGTATTATTAGTTTTTGGTGGTAATTGATTGATAATGAGATTAATATTGGTATGTTTTTGAAATGCTTGAACGATTTTTAGTGTATCATCCGTCGAATCATCATCGGCAATGATTACTTCAAAGTTCTGTTTTGGATAAGTTTGTTTTTCTAAATCTTGAAGTAAAAAAAGAATATTTTCAGCTTCGTTTCGGACAGGAATGATGACTGAGATTTTTAAGGTTTCAAAGATGTTTTCTTTCAAAAAGGAGCTATTAATTGGGTTTTTAAGCCAAATAACAACCAAACCTATATTTGCTAAAAAATATATTCCTGTTATAATTAATAGACTTGTTAAAAGCATTTTAGTGTTTTTTAGGTGTGAATTTTAGTTGTAAAATAAAAACACTTCCGATAAGCATTGGAAACAGAACATTAACCAACCAAATCATAAAAGTTGCCGACGAAACAGCGGCAATATTTGCTCCAAAAAAACCGAAATAGTAAATAGATGTCAATTCTCTGATACTCAAATCGCCCAAAGTGTTGAGGATAGAAATAAGTGTTTTTGTCAAGAAAATGATTCCAATCCCAAAAAAAAGCACATAAATTGGTAAATTTACTTGAAAAACCTTAAACATCAGTGCAAATTGAATCGAAAAAATGACATATCTGCTTAATGCAATTATGAAAAGCTTTTTTAATTCCAAAAGTGTATAGTTTTCTAAAACATCCAAATACTTTTTTAGGTATTCAAGGTATTTATTTTTGGATAAAAATGCCTTTATATTTGGCAAATTTAGGCTCAGAAAAATTCCAAAAACCATACAAGCTATTAAAAAACCAACAATACAAATGTGCAAAAACATAGGATTGGGATTTGCCCAAATTACAAAAAAAAGATATGAAATTGTACCAAAAAGCAGGGAAACGTACATTTGTATGGCATTTCCGAGCAAAATTGCCCCGATACTTTGGAGGCGTTTGTCGGTTTTGAGCATCAGTACTTTTCCTGCGTAATCGCCAATCATCATTGGAGTAGCAGTTGAAAAAGTAAGTCCAATCAAAACGCCTTTGTATGCTTCCACAAAACTTATTTTTTCTACTTTTAAAGCTAATTTTTGCCATTTCCATGCTTCAAATGCCCAATTTATTGGCGTTAGAAGGAAAATTATTATAAGCAAGAATATGTTTTTCGGTAAAAATAATGTTTTAAAACGCTGTTCAATCTCATCAAAATGCTCAATTTTTGATTGAATCAGACGATACAATAATAAAACGACTATTAAAAAAATGATAGTTTTTATCCACCATAGCACCCGACTTGACATAAGATTTGAGAATTTTGAGTTAATTTGCATCTATGAATCAAGATAAAATAATTTTAGGCGTTGACCCTGGTACACGTGTGATGGGCTACGGAATTATATCCGTACAAGGAAGTACTTTAACGCTTATTCAATACGGTGTTATAAAACTTGACAAATATACTTCACATGAAATAAAGTTAAAGAAAATATTTGAGCGAATCACACAACTAATTACCGAATACCTGCCCGACGAAATGGCGATTGAAGCACCTTTTTATGGTGTAAATGTGCAATCAATGCTCAAGTTGGGTCGTGCTCAAGGAGTTGCTATTGCTGCAGCATTAAATAGAGAAGTATCAATCGTAGAATATTTGCCTAAAAAAGTAAAGCAATCGGTAACAGGAAACGGAAACGCAACCAAAGAACAGGTGGCATATATGTTGGAGCATTTATTGAAAACAAAATTAGAAACCCAATTTCTGGATGCGACAGATGCTTTGGGTGTGGCCGTTTGCCATTATATGCACGGAAAAACGAAGGCTTTGACAGGAAATGGTTCAAAAAAGAAAGGATGGTCAGCTTTTGTGAGTGAGAATCCTGATAGGATGAAGTAAAACTTTTCTGTTTCTTTAGGGATCTCAAACTTTTTCGTTCCCCGAGTAAAGCCTAAGCGAACTTGTGGCACACTTAAATAGTGTGCCACAAGTTTTTTATAGAATTCCCTTCGTGCTCGGAAGTGAATTCATCTCATTCAAATTTCTCTTCACTGCCATTTTGATAGACTTCGCAAATCCTTTGAAAATAGCTTCTATTTTATGATGTTCGTTATCTCCTTCACACTTTATATTGAGATTGCATTTTGAAGTATCCGAAAATGATTTGAAGAAATGATAAAACATTTCCGTTGGCATTTCTCCGATTTTTTCACGTTTGAAACTTGCGTCCCAAACTAACCATGGACGACCCGAAAAATCAATGGCTACTTGAGCCAATGCTTCATCCATTGGCAATAAGAAACCGTAGCGATTTGTGCCTTTTTTGTCTCCTAATGCCTTCAAAAACGCTTCACCAAGTGCCAAAGCTGTATCTTCGATAGTGTGGTGTTCGTCGATATGTAAATCACCTTCTACAAAAATTTTCAAATCAGCACCCGAATGTTTGGCTACTTGGTCGAGCATGTGGTCATAGAAACCCAGACCTGTATGAATATCAGATTTTCCAGTTCCATCAAGATTTAACTCAATTTTAATTTTTGTTTCCTTCGTATTTCGCTCAATAAACGCCATGCGTTGTGGAAGCTTCAAAAACTCATAGATTTCGTCCCAATCATTGCTGATTAACTTTGTAGCTTCTTTTTGCTCGGGAGTGAAGCCTTCAATTAGATTATTAGTCAATCCATCAGTAATAAAAATGGCTTTTGATCTCAGATTTACTGCCAACTGCACATCAGTAGCTCTATCACCAAGTACGTAAGAGTTTTTGAGGTCATATTTCTCATCATCAAAATATTCAGTCAACAAAGCGGTTCCAGGCTTACGAGTTGGCAGATTTTCATGCGGAAAACTACGGTCGATATGAATAGCTGAAAAATGAATGTTTTCATTTTCCATTGTTTTCAACATCTTATTATGAGCAGGCCAAAAGGTATCTTCAGGAAAAGAATCTGTTCCGAGTCCATCTTGATTTGTTACCATAATAAACTGATAATCCGTTTCTTCGGCGATTTTACGAAGATTTGATAGGGCTTTCGGAAGAAATTCTAATTTTTCTAGCGAATCAATCTGAAAATCAGTTTTTGGCTCATCTATAATTGTACCGTCACGGTCTATAAAAAGAAGTTTTTGCATTTTCTTTGGTCAATTTTTAAAAATTCAAAATTAGGGAGGAATTTATAGAAAAACTAAAATATATTTTTCAAAATATATAAGATATTCAATATTTATTGAAAAATATGTAAAATAAAAAAATCCGTCATATATTTTAAAAAATGACGGATTGTTCTTCTACAAATTCCCTTTTTTCATTTCTTTCACTGCATAATCTGCCGCACGAGCAGTCATTGCCATGTAAGTCAAAGATGGATTTTGAGTTGAAGTTGAAGTCATTGATGCTCCGTCGGTCACGAAAACGTTTTTACAACTGTGTAAAGCATTCCACTTATTCAACAACGAAGTTTTAGGGTCTTTGCCCATTCTTACTCCACCCATTTCATGAATATCCAGACCTGGTGTGCGGTTCGAGTCGTTGGTTTTGATGTTTTTAAAACCAGCTTTCGTAAACATTTCGCTCATTTGTTCGAAATAATCTTTGGTCATTTTCACGTCGTTATCGTCATAGTCGACCGAGATTTTTAATTGTGGAATTCCCCACGGGTCAAGCAAAGTTTTATCTAAAGCTACATAATTACTTTCTTTAGGAATCGTTTCGCCCATCATATGCGAGCCTACACTCCAAACATTATTTAAGTATGGGTTTAATAAACCTTTTTTCAAGTCTTCGCCCATAGCACTCCTATCGTCACGTTGGTAGCGACCAGCCGAAAAACCTGCGGCGTAACCACGTAAAAAGTCGGTTTCTTGCTTAAATACATTGCGGAAACGTGGAATATAAGGCGAGTTCGGGCGACGACCATCGGTCATGCTATCTAAATATCCTTCGTATTCTGCGTTGACTGTTGCACGATAATTATGGAATGCTACGTATTTGCCTAATACTCCGCTATCATTGCCAAGTCCATTTTGAAAACGACTCGAGGTAGAATTCAATAAAATAAGGTTTGAATTTAGAGCTGCTGCATTTACAAAAATGATTTTTGCATAATATTCAATCATTTCTTTGGTGTTTGCATCAATTACTCTAACGCCCGAAGCTTTTCCTTTCTTTTCATCATAAATGATAGAATGAACAATCGAATGTGGGCGAAGTGTCATTTTTCCAGTACGAGCTGCCCATGGTAAAGTAGAGGAGTTACTACTGAAATAGCCACCATACGGACAGCCACGCTCGCAAATAGTGCGGTGCTGACAAGTGCCACGCCCTTGGTCGAAGTGGATTTGTTTTGGTTGAGTAAGGTGAGCCGCTCTTCCCATAATTATATGACGGTCGTTATAGTTTTTCGCTACCTCTTGACTGAAATGTTTTTCTACACAATTCATTTCGTGAGCTGGCAAAAATTCACCATCGGGCAGACTTGCCAAACCATCTTTATTGCCAGAAATACCCGCAAATTTCTCTACATAACTATACCACGGAGCAAGGTCGGCGTAGCGTATCGGCCAATCAACGGCAAAACCATCACGGGCTGGGCCATCAAAATCAAATTCTGACCAGCGTTGGGTTTGTCTTGCCCACATCAATGATTTGCCACCCGTTTGGTAGCCACGAATCCAGTCGAAAGGTTTTTCTTGTACGTAAGGATGTTCGGCATCTTTCACAAAAAACTGCTCTGTTCCTTCATAAAAAGCGTAACATTTGCTGATAATTGGGTTTGCATCACGCATCTCTTTGGTAATTTGGCCACGATGTTCAAATTCCCAAGGTTGTTTCATGGTAGTTGGATAATCAGTTACGTGCTTTACTTCGCGTCCACGCTCCAATACGAGCGTTCGTAATCCTTTGCCAGTTAGCTCTTTAGCTGCCCAGCCGCCACTGATTCCAGAACCAATGACAATGGCATCGAATGTTTGTGCTTTTACTGAATCTATATTTATGTTTGACATTTCTGAAAATAATTTTGAATGAGTGAATAGGTATAAAGTCCACAGTTTTCAGTTTATGGAAAATTGTATTTATTCTGTCAACTGATGACTATAAACTGTCTACTTTTTGACTGGAACACAGCCATGATAACGAGCTGGGGCAAATTCAAAAATTCGTAGGTTTGTCATTACGTATTCTGAATTGAGGTAGCCTTGAATCGTGAGGTTTTTTACTAATCGTATAAAACCTTTTTCATCACCATTTTCCGAATTAGACATTTTATTTAAAATATCTAATTTTTGTTTACTATCACATTCAATGAAAGTTTTTGCGAAATCTCTTTTTGCGGCAGCATCAACTAAGTCAAAACCTTTTGAGAAAGTTTCTTGCGATTTTTTATCGTAACAATCGGCTACCATCTTGATTGTGAATTGATGAACCTTGAGGTCTTTTGCTCCGAGTGTGTCTGTTTTAGGAATAATTGTTTCGACGATTTCTGCCAGTAGGTTTTCTTGCGAGGCTGAAATCTTAGAAGAAGCATTTGCGATAGCTTCTTTGTTCCATGCGTTTGCCCACGAAGGTAGTACTATTGTACCACTAATCGTTAGGGCAATATTTTTTATTGCCGAACGTCTTTGCATTTTGAGTAGGGTTGAATTTTAAACGGATACAAATAAAACAATTTTCTGCGAGAAAAAGTATGCCATATTCGCGTGGTGTGATAAAATTATTTTTTGTTAGGATAATGATAAGTTGAAAATTGGTTTTTTAAGAAATGAAATTCAAAACAAAACTCCAACAAAATACGGAATTTTTGGGGGTTTTAAATCAAGTAAGACTAGACTACCGGATTTTTTTATGGTAGGTGATTCCAGCCTTGTGCTTTAATGGCTGCAGTGCCTCCACTATTGAGTGCGAGTAATACAGCAGTATCTTGTGTCATATATCCGATTGGTAAAACATCACTCATGTTTTTGATTTTGTCGAAATCCGATTGTTTTACAGTAAATAATAGTTGATAATCTTCGCCGCCGTTGAGTGCCGCTGTAATTGGACTTACATTAAATTCGGTAGCTGCGAGCATCGTAATGTCTTCAATTGGAAGTTTATCTTCAAAAACCATCGCACCCACGCCTGACTGTGTACAAATATGCAATAATTCGGAAGCCAAACCGTCAGAAATATCAATCATCGAAGAAGGTACTACACCCTTATCAAAGAGTTCATGAATGATGTCGGTGCGTGCTTCAGGTCTAAGAAGTTTCCCCACTAAGTATTCCTTTTCGGTGAGTTCGGGTTGCATATTTGGGTTTGCCAAATACACTTGTTTTTCTCGCTCTAAAGTTTGTAGCCCAAAATAAGCTGCTCCCAAATCGCCAGTCACACAAAGAATATCGTTAGGTTTTGCTCCGTTTCTATATGCAATTTTGTCTTTATCAACAAATCCAATTGCGGTAATTGAAATCACAAAGCCCGATGTCGATGCACTGGTATCGCCACCGATTAAGTCAACGTTATAATTATCGCAAGCAAATTTTATTCCTTCATAAAGTTCGTCAATGGCTTCAACTGAAATACGATTACTCAACCCAATTGTTACCGTAATTTGCTTAGCAATGCCATTCATGGCTGCAATATCTGAAAGGTTTACTGCAACTGCTTTGTACCCTAAATGACGCAATGGCGTGTAAGAAAGGTCGAAGTGAATGCCTTCTAAAAGAATGTCAGTCGTGACTAACATATATTTATCACCAATGTCGATAACTGCTGCATCATCGCCAATTCCTTTAATAGTTTCAGCGTTTTTATTTGTAAACTTTGATTTGATTCGGTCGATTAAGCCAAATTCGCCGAGTGTATTTAATTCTGTTCTTTCCATGATGCAAAATTGATGAAGATTTTAGAATTTGTTTAGCAAAAATTTCAAAATTATTTGAATGAAGTTCAACTTTTATCCACAAAAAAAGGCGAACTTTTCAGCTCACCTTTCAAAGGTAAAGTTTTGATACTTTTTTATTGAGTGATCAAATTGTAGTTGTTAATCGTCCCACCTGTTTTTTGGCTGGCAGTGGTGCGAGTAATATCCAATGCAGTATCTGTTACAGAATTGATAGTAAATTCAATAGTACCACCCGTGCCTGTTGGAACAGGTGAAAGGTTTTTCAATACCAATTTTGTATCGCCAACTAATTCATACTGACCCGTAAAAGTATTGCCATCGGCTTCTTTTAGAGTAACTGAGGGAGCGATAAGTAGATTTAATGTAAAAGACGAATATCCTGGTTTTGTGTTGGCTGTTGCACCTTTTGTGAATACAATAGCACTTCCTTCTTTCACTATATTGGCTGTCCAGGTTTTCTTGATTTTTTCAGAAACTGGTACAACTTTTTCCTTACATGAGGAAACAGCAAGAGAAACGAATGATACAAAAAGAATAATATTTTTTTTCATGCGAATATGTTTGTTTAATAGCTTTGTTTTTAGTGTTAAGATACCTATTTAGGAAATGTGGTCTAAATATAAAAGAAAAAAAAATGTAGTGTACAAGAATGACGTTTTTTTTTACAATAACGTTTTAAAACCCTCTAATATTATTTCTTGAACCTAAAATAATGCCATACATGATATTGTTTTATTGGACTATTTTTTTTCGATAGGTTTTAGGATTATTATTAGTGAATTTTCTAAATTGGCGATTAAAATTTGATAGATTTTTGAAGCCTGACTCATAGCATATTTCCAAGATATTAAGGTCGTTTTCGGCCAATAATTTACAGGCATATTCGATACGAATGTTGTTCACAAACTCAACAAATGTTTTTTGTGTGCGAAGCTTAAAATATCGACAAAAAGCTGCTTCCGAAAAACGAGTTTTACTAGCTATTTCGCTGAGGTTAATGTCATTTTTGAAGTTTTTTAGCACATAGTCAAAGACTTTGTTCATGCGTTCTGAATCTTTTTTACTTACACCTACAATGGCATTTTCAGATAAAATACGGTATTCTTTCGAGCCTGACATCAGGTGTAAGACTTCTATTAAGCCCAACATTCGAGCAACCTTATCTGTATTTAATATGCTTTGTATTTTTTCTTGAATCTGTCTTCTTGTTTCGCCATAAAATTCGATACCCAATTTAGCCGCTCTGAGGAAATGTTTGATTTCGGTCATTTCTTCAGATTCAAAAAAATCTTTCCCATAACAATCATCTAAGAAATGTATCACAATCGAAGCAGGTTTCTGATGCTGATAACAAGCCTCGTCAGCACGATACCAATGAGGTAAATTACTGCCCAAAATAGCTAAATCTCCTTCTGTATAGTCAGAAACATGATTTCCCACGAATTTTTTTCCAAAACCTCCATCACAAAACACAATCTCAATTTCTTGATGGTAATGCCACGGAGTCTCGAAATGCGGACTTTCAAAACGGTCAATCAGAAACGATGAGCCAAACGTAAGTGGTAGTTTTTGTAAAAGTGGTTTTTTAAGCATAAAATCAAAATAGTATTGTAAAAATAATATTTTCGAGTGGAATTTATAACTATTCTATTGGTTATTTGTATAATATTTATTTAAAATGTATTTAATAATACTTTATTTGCAGATGTTGAAAGGTAAATCAATCGTAATCATAGGCGGAACTACTGGCTTGGGGTATTCGGCAGCGAAAGCATTTGTGCGTGAAGGTGCAAAAGTTGTGGCCGTTGGGCGTAAGCCCGAAAGCTGTTTATCCGCCGAATTAGCTTTGGGTAAAAATTGCCGAGCCATAGCTGCTGATGCCACCAACAAAAATACAGCAAAAAAAGCTATCGAAATATGCATCAGTGAGTTTGGTAGTTTTGATGGCCTTTATCACGTAGCAGGTGGGAGTGGTCGCAAGTTTGGTGATGGTCCACTACACTTACTTACAATTGAGGGATGGAATAAGACTTTTGAATTGAATCTTACGAGTTTAATGCTTTCTAACCAAGCAGCTGTTCAGAAGTTTTTGGAATTGAGAAAAGCAGGTACGATACTGAATATGGGTTCGGTTTTGGGCTTTTCTCCCTCTCCAAAATATTTTGATACGCATGCTTATGCAGCTGCAAAATCGGCAGTTGTAGGCTTTACGAAGTCTTTGGCAGCTTATTATGCTTCTCAAAATATCAGAATCAATCTTTTAGCACCCGCATTGGTCGAAACCCCAATGTCGGAGCGAGCCAGTAAAGACGAAACCATCATGAATTTCGTAAAATCCAAACAGCCGCTTGATGGTGGTAGAAATGGTCGCCCCGAAGACCTCGATGGTGCTGCCATATTTTTTATGTCGGATGCTTCAAAATTTACAACAGGCCAGACGCTTTACGTTGACGGAGGTTGGGAAGTATCTGAAGGGCAATATTTTTAATGTAGAATATAAAATGTAGAATGAACCGATAATTCCTAAAATCTAACTCCTAAAACCTTATAAATGAAAGTAGCAATTGGTATCGACCTCGGTGGCACAAATGTAAAGGGGGTTATAATGCGTGAAGACGGAGAAATCTTGAAGCAGCATTATATTCCTACGAAAGATGATGCCGATGGGAAATGGCGAGAAAATGTACTTGAAATGGTCAATTTCTTAAAAGTTTATTGTTCAAATTCAGTTGATCTTATCGGACTTTCTGCACCTGGCTTAGCCAATGCAGATAATAAAAGTATTGCTCATTTACCAAACCGATTATTTGGCTTAGAAAACTTTATTTGGGAAGAATATTTTGGTACAAAAACGCTTGTCTTGAACGATGCCCATGCCGCACTAATGGCCGAAGCCAAGTTCGGAATTATGCAAGGTTATAAAAATGCGGTTTTGCTTACGCTTGGAACAGGCGTGGGCGGTGGAATTATGATTAATGGGCAACTTTATCAAGGATTGAGCCAAATGGCTGGTCATTTGGGGCATATTTCTCTTAATTCCAACGATGATGAACGTAGTATTTTGGGAATGTCGGGAAGTTTAGAATATGCGATCGGAAACTGTTCAATCGAGCGGCGTTCATTGGGGCGTTTTCATTCAACACATGAGTTAGTAAAGGCTTATTTAAATAATGATTCATTCGCCACTTGGCTTTGGCTTGATTCGGTAAGAAAATTGGCGATTGCCATTGCTTCTTTAATTAATGCTCTTTCACCCGAAATCATAGTTTTGGCAGGTGGAATTACAACCGCTGGCGATGCTCTATTTAAACCCTTGCATGAATTTATAGAACTTTTTGAATTTCGACCAAAAGGTAAAACAACATTAATCAAACAAGCAAAATTTGCCGATTTGTCTGGAGCAATTGGAGCGGCCGCATTTGTGTTTGATAAATACTAAAATCTTAATAAAAATTCGTAAATCATAAATTTCAATGAGTTATACAGCCGAATATTTAAAAAAATGTAAAGGTTTAATCGAAACCGTTGCTGCCCAAGAACCACAAATGCTGCAAGCCGCAAAACTGTTTTCGGAGTCGATATTGGCAGGAAGAATGGTACACGTTTTTGGCAGCGGGCACAGCAGAATTATGGTCGAAGAAATGTGGCCACGCTATGGTTCATTTCCAGGATTTAACCCAATTGTAGAATTATCGTTAACATTTCACAATTTGGTGGTAGGGGCGAATGGTCAACGACAAGCCATGTTTTTGGAAAATGTAACTGGACTTGCTGCTCAAATTTTAAGAAATTTTGACCTTTCTGAAGTCGATACCGCCTTGGTAATTTCTTCATCAGGCTGTAATGTTGTGCCGATTGAAATGGCCGAAATTTTTCAAAAAAAAGGCATAAAAACCGTCGGTATTATCTCAAAACAACACTCCGAAGCCAGTCTAAGTAAAAAACAAGATGGACGAAAACTCCAAGATTTCTGCGAAATAATACTTGATTCAGGAGCTCCCGTAGGTGATGCCATGATTTATGTCGATGGTTTAGAAACACCAGTTTCACCAGGCTCAACGGTGGGTTCTTGTATGGTCATCAATAGTATAAAAGCCGAGTTGGCCAATCTGCTTACGCAAGCCGGGCATCCTCCCAAAGTGCTGACAGCAAGTGCTTTAATCGGGGCAGAGAAAGCTACTGAGATTTTCCAAGCAGCTTACGACGAACACGCCCATCGAATTTCGAAAATGTACCAAAAAGTAGGATTCGAGAGCTATGTTTCAAAAGAAAAATAAACCCTGCTAACCTACACGCGGGAATAAAATTACAATATTCCTTCAATTGCTTAGCTACCTATTTCAATGGGTAAAATAGGGTGGTCGAAGTGTACCACTGTACACTACTTCGCAAGTTTTTTTAACAAGTTCACCATTCAACAAGTAATTAACAACCAATTATGCAACCAATTCCCATAAAAACTACTGTAGTTGGCTCGTGGCCTTTTCCGAGCTGGCTTGAATTTGCGTCCGAGAATTTAGATAAATTTGGCCCTGCAGACATCAACGAAATGATTGAAGATGCGGTTGTAAATGCTATTAACGACCAAGTTTCTGCTGGACTTGATGTGATTACTGATGGCGAACAAACCCGTCTGGACTTTAATCTGTCATTTTATGGTTTCATCAAGGGCCTTCAACCTAATCACGAAGAAACACGAAAATTTGGCCCACCCGCTCACGACCAACGTGGAAAACACACTATTATTGAAGCTCTGACTGCACCAAAAGGCTTGGGTGTGGTAGAGGAATTTAAAAGATTGCAAAGACTCGCCCCCGAAGGGAAAATATTAAAAGCTTCAATTCCTGGCCCTTACACACTTTCAGGACGAATGTTGGCGGGTGAAATCTACAAAGACCGTTGGGATATTACTGAAGCATTATTGCCAATGGTAGCAAAAGAATTAGAGGATTTAGTAGCTGCAGGAGCAAAAGAAATCTGCATCGATGAGCCTTCGATGTCGTGTTATGCCTATCGAGAAGATACCAAGAGATTTGTAGATATTTTTAACCGAACCGTGAAAAACATTGTCGGAAAAACCCGCATCGGTACGCATTTATGTTTTGGAAATTACAAAGGTCGTTCGGTTGGCAAGAAATCTATTTTGCCTATGTTACCCGATTTTTTAGATTTTACAGTCGATGAATTGCACACCGAAATGTGCGTACTCAATTTTGCCGAAGTGCATCTATTGGAGCGTTTTGCTGAAAAAATGGACGTAGCCGTGGGTGTAATTGATGTGAAAAGTTATTATATCGAAACCGTTGAAGACATAAAAGAACGCATCGAAAAATGCTTAAAGTACGTTCCTGCCGAAAAACTCGCCATTGCTCCCGACTGCGGAATGTCGCAAACGGCACGCTGGGCAACGAAGCAAAAAATAGCTAATATGTGTGCCGCAGCCAAACAAATGAGATAAACTGTGGAATGAAGCTGTGCTTCGTCTGAAAAAAATTAGTAATCTAACTTATCCGTGACACGCACATCGTGCCACGAAATCAAGTAAAAAATGGCATTAATCAGACCAAAACAAAAAGATAATGAGTTACTGAATGACATCAAATCATTCAATAGCTCGACTGGTTTTAAAGTTTGGTGGTTGGCACAAAGTGGTTTTCTGATAAAATGGCAAGAAAAATACCTGCTTTTCGACCCGTATCTGTCAAATTCTTTGAGTGTAAAATACCAAAATACTGATAAGCCACACGTGCGTATGAGCGAGTTGGTCATTTCGCCCGACCAACTTGATTTTATTGATATTGTCACATCGAGCCACAACCATACGGACCATTTGGATGCCGAAACTTTAATGCCGATTATTCAAAAAAATGCTGACTTAAAATTTATTATCCCCGAAGCAAATCGAGCCTTTGTGGCAGATAGAGTCAATTGTTCTTTGAATTTTCCAATTGGGCTAAATGACAGACTCAGTTTTGAATATAAAGGATTCAAGATTACCGGAATTCCAGCGGCACATAATGAAGTAGAGCGAAACCAAAAAGGTGAATGCAAATTCATGGGTTTTATTGCTGAATTTGGTGGTTTTTCAGTCTATCATTCAGGCGATACGCTTTGGTTTGAAGGCTTGGAGGAAATCTTGAAAGCGTACAAATTAGATGTCGCTTTTGTACCCATTAACGGCAATAAATCCGAACGAAAAGTTGCAGGAAATCTTAGTGCTGACGAGGCCGCCAAACTTGGAAAAATTATTGAAGCCAAACTTGTCATTCCTCATCATTATCATTTATTTGAGTTCAATACCGAAGATCCACAACGTTTTATTGAGGCTTGTAAACTTTATCAAACCAACCATAAGGTGCTCGAAATGGGCGAAGGTGTGATTGTCAACAAAAAATTTATTGCATAGCTGGGGTTTTTAAATTAAACCCTTTTTTATAAAAATTATTTATTCATTTAACAATTTATAATAAAATCATGGCAAAAGTATGTATTCTTGGCGGTGGATTTATTGGACGATTCTATGCCGATTCGCTTCATGGGCAACGAGGACGTGACCGAGTTTCTGTAGTCTATGCCCGACGTGAAGAAACCGCCATTCGTTTCGCTTCCGATTATGCTGTTCCACATTATTTTACTGATATGGAAGAGGCCATCAAATACTCCGAAACTGAGGTGGTGGTGATTGCTTTACCCAATAATTTACATGAAACGGCCGTCAACCTTTGTGTAAAACACAAAAAAGCGGTGCTTTGCACAAAACCACTCGGACGCAATGCCGAAGAAGCCCTCCGAATGACCAAAGCTTGTGAAGAGGCAGGCGTTTTTGCAGGATATTTGGAAGATTTGTGTTACACACCAAAATTCATGAAGTCATTGATAAGTGTGAAAAACGGAGCAATTGGGCGGATTTTATGGTCAAAATCTCGTGAAACGCACCCTGGGCCACATTCTGATTGGTTTTGGGATATTAATATGGCAGGAGGCGGTGCAATCCTAGATTTAGGTTGTCATTGTATTGAAATTGCTCGAAATTTTATCGGAAAAGACATCAAGCCAGTAGAAGTAATGTGTTGGGCTGATACACAGGTCAAACCAATTGATGCCGAAGACCATGCCATCGGACTCGTAAAGTACGAAAATGGGGCAATCGGACAATTTGAAGTATCGTGGACTTTCAGAGGGGGTATGGATTTGCGAGACGAAGTGATGGGAACCGAAGGAACAATTTGGATAAATTCATTTTTAAGAACTGGCTTCGAGATGTTTACGAGCGGAGCAGGTGAAGGAGGCTACGTGGCCGAAAAAGCCGAGAGTTCAAGTGGTTGGCAGTTTCCTGTTGGGGATGAGGCCCACGAGTTGGGCTATACCAATATGTTTACCGATATGTTTAATGCGATGGAAAAAGGGATCGAACCAAATGAAACTTTCTATGATGGGTACGTAGTAAATGCCATCATTGATGCAGCCTACCAATCAGCTAAAACCAAACTTTGGGAGCCAGTTCAGCTTCCAGAGTGGCGAGGACAAGTTGGTGTACAAAAGCCATCAGTTTATAACGAGTACGACGCCGACCATTGGTTTATTAAGGATGAAATTTTGCCAAACGGCGATAAGAAAGTGATCTTAAAAAAGAAAACCACGGGCGAAATCATCGAACTGGAAACTTGGAAAGAGGTTGGAAAGAAATGATGAAATTAGTAAGTTGTTTTAATTTCCTCCTTTTTTTAAATGTTAATATCTTCGGGATTTACTTTTATTTTATATGTAAAATGATTATTTAATGAAAATATCATTTTCAACGATATAAACTCTCCAATCGGATACTGATTATATTTGAAATAGAAATGCAGAATTGGTTTGTAATGATTTATTGCGAATTAATTCTGCATTTTTTATTACCGAATTTTCGTTATTTACTTAATTCAAACTCATTCATTTATCTTTTAATCTTCATTTTATTATAAAATGTAATAAATTATATTTAGGTCTAAACTCATTTTGGGCATAGTTTTTGCTTCTTTTTTCCATATTAAACACTTATCGAAAACTATTTATTAAATACTGATTTATAACTTTATGGACATACTTGGACTCATCAAAGATAAATTGACTGATTCTGTCATAGATAAAGTTAGTAATTTTTTGGGCGAAGACCCAGAAAACATTGGCTCTGCGTTAAATAGTTCTGTGCTTATTGTTTTAGGTGGAATTATGAGAAATGCCTTAATCGACGAAGAGACAGATAAAGTAATGAATGTCTTGAGGGATGGTGGACATACAGGTGAAATTCTGGACGATTTGTCAATTTTATTAGAAAATTTTGATAAAACACAGCTTCTTATTACTATTGGAACTAATATTTTCAACCATTTTGCGGGAAGTAAGACCAATTCAATTGTAGAAAAATTATCTTCACTTTCTGGTATTCGTAAAACTTCTGCATCTTCATTGGTAGGTTTGGCCGCTCCTTTGGTTTTGGGTGCACTGGGCAAAGTTGTGAATAAGGAAGAATTACAGGTGTCGGGTCTTACAAGACTTTTGGCCTATCAGCAAGAGTCGGTTTTTGGGGTTTTGCCGCCTGCCATTGCCAATCAATTGAATTTTAAAAATTCAAGTTTAAGTGTAAAATCAGAAAAAGAAGAAAAACCACAAGAAGTAAAAATAGAATCAACCGAAAGTAAAGGTATTATATCCATGATTCCGTGGATATTAGTAAGTATAATATTTTTGGCAGGTTTGGCGTATTTTTGGAAATATCGTAAAGGCGTAAATCCAGCCGACTCAACAACAGAAGTGGGTGTCTTTCCAAAGCAAGATTCGATAGCAATAGATGATGGTTTTTCAACTATTGCACCGATTGATACAAGTTCTGGCTTTACAAATCCAGAGATAGCAAAACCGACTGAAGCAGAAAAAACATCAGAAAAAGCTGTGTTAGATAAACTAAAAGATGAACAGCCAAATGAACCTAATGTATCAAAGTCAGAAGAGACTAAAGTCAAAGAATCAGCGAAGGCTATCACAAGCGAAAATATCACTTCCACTATTGGTGATATAAATGAGCAACTGAAAAACAGTAAATCATGGATAAGTTTAAATACTAATTTTAAGAATAATAGTGCAGAAATTAGCTCAAAAGGTGATTTGTACGCAGTTGTAAAGTACTTAAAAGGAAACCTTAATTCAAAAATTATTATTGCGGGGGGCTCACAAAGTACGACAGGGACACTAGGTGAAGACCGTGCGTATGCAATCAGAGAAGTTTTAATTGAAACTGGTATCAGCGAAAATCAAATTGTGGTGCAAAGTTCATTAGTAAAAGATATTGACTCGAAAGTGGTTCTGAAAGTGAAATAATTTTTACATCGAAACATCTAATCTCGACATTTGAAATTAAATTCAATATTGGCATTCAATTTCATTGATGTTTTAAAACACAATTAAATTGAATGTCAATATTTTTTATAAATACTTTAGGCCGCCAATTCTTTCAACGCAGCAATAAATTTATCTAATTCGGCCGTGGAAGTATAAATATTTGGTGTAATTCGGCAGCCTTGCACATTGGCGTAATCAATGGCTACTGTCCAGACTTTATAATTACTAAGAAGTATTTTCGCCAAATCTGCAGGATTCATGGTCTTGATTCCTACATTTGCAATTCCGCAGGCACGTTGAGCATTTGATGGCGTATTTAGTACAATATTCGGTATATCTCGTACTTGTTTTGTCCAATATTCTTGTAGGAAACGCAGCCTCGCTTCTTTACGTTCTATACCAATTTTCTGATGAAAATCAACTGCTTTGCCTATTGTAAGGTCGGTATGCACAGGATGTGTTCCTGTATGATTTAATTTCCTAATATCATCATCTTGGTAGCCCATATCGCCATACATCTGCCAAAGCTTGCTGATTTTGTCTTTTTTCACATATAAAAGTCCTGCACCGAGAGGCACACTGAGCCATTTATGCAAGCTACTTCCGTAATAATCACAATCCAAATCGCTGATTTTATATTCAATATGTGCCAAAGCATGGGCTCCATCAACCATCACATCGACACCTTTGGAATGTGCCATATCGCAAATTTTTCGGATAGGTAAAATCTGCCCTGTAATATTTATCATATGACAAACCATCAATAGGCGAGTTTTAGGCGTTATTGCGTTTTCGTATATTTCAACAATTTCCTCATCAGATTTTGGATGATTCGGAATAGATATAATTTTATTTACAATTCCGTAACGGCGAGCTTGCAGCTTAAACATGTCAAGCATTGCTCCGTAATCCTGGATAGCCATTACCGCCTCATCGCCTGCTTTCCAATCGTATCCTGCAATCACGGTGTCGAGCGATTCTGTAGTATTTCTCGTAATGATTAATTCTTCCATCGAACACCCCACCAATGCTGCTAGTTTTTTGCGAGCTTCGGCTTTATCATCAAATTGTCGAGTACGCATATAGTAAGATGCTTGAAAATTTATTTCTCGCACATTCGACATAAATGCTTCTAGGGTTTCTTCTGGAGTAAAAGAATAATAGCCGTTTTCGAGATTGATATAATCGGGTTTAATTCGATATGCTCTTCTGATTTCTGCCCAAAAATCTTCATTTTGAGCTAATTCATTTGGTTTTTTTTGTTCAAATTTTGCTAGAGTTTTGTCCAAACATTTTTCAAAAGGTGGTAGTGTAAGGCTTACGGCAGATAGGGTTTTTATAAATTGACGTTTGTTCATTATAAATTAAAGTTTTAGTATTTGTTGAAGGTAATGATTTTATTTGTAGTTTTCAATTTACTATAAATGCCCGCGGAAGCGGATGGTATTTGAAAAATAGTACGCACTATTTTGACGGTGTTCAACGAAAATCTGTAATTAAAAAACGTTTTAGTTTAAGTATTTTTAATTCAACTCAAAAAATCATTTTATCAATAATTATTACAACATCATAAAATACTTTTTTCGCTCATCACTCATTTTTTCGATGGCATATCTGAGAGCTGTGCGAGGGATTTTTCTAATATTTTGATTCAAGAAATCCTCTACTTGTTCTTCTGCACCTTTTTTCCATGCTTCACGCAACATCCATCCGACGGCCTTATGAATCAAATCATGCTTGTTTGAGAGAAGAATTTCAGAAATTTTAAGGGTATCCAAAAACTGTTTTTTGTTGATAAAATAGTGCGTAGCAATGATTGAAATACGCTGAGTCCATAGATGCTCAGTTCGAGCCATATCGTATAAAATGCTACGGTTACTATTAAATAAATAAAAACCCACAATATCTCTTGCCGAGCAATCAACTAAATCCCAGTTATTGATTCGGTAAGTATTATCTAAATAAAAATTAAATATTTCGGTGAGTTTCTGGCTTGTTTTAGCTTTTTTCATTTGTTCAACCAAAATTATCAAAGCCGCCATTCTATATTCGTGAACCTCATTTTCCAATAACTCCTGCAATTTATCAAATTCCAACGAAAGGTATTTCTTACAAATTGCTCGTAAATCAGGATTTGTCACTCCTATAAAAACATCGCCTTCTCCATATTGGCCCTTACCAGTTTTAAAAAACTTCGCAGAAATTTTGGCTCTTTGGGAGCTTGCAATTGCTTGTAATTCTTCAGTAATTTTACTCATATCTATTGCGAAATGAAGCTTCGATTTGTTCAATAAAAGAATAAAAAAAGTTATCTGTTTTGAAGGGAGTTCTAACAAATTAAATCTAAAAATAGGTGTTTTTTAAGAATTGCCACCAATAAAAATAAAAAAAGGCTACAGATAATCTTCCATAGCCTTTTGCAGTAATAAATCCACACAACTTTGATTCAAAAATATATACTTGCATTGTGCTATAATTTTGTGTATACTAAATTACAAGAAATTTTGTCAGTTTATCTGAGAAGTTTTTAAATTACCAGAGTTTAAAATTTAGTAATACTTGTTTTCTATTCTTTCAATTCAATATATTTGAGAAAAAAATCATCAAATGACAATTGATTCGCACCAACATTTTTGGAGTTTTGACCCTTTACGTGACTCTTGGATTACTGATGAAATGTCGGTTATTCAAACAAATTTTTATCCCGAAGATTTACAACCCATTTTGCAACAAAATAGAATTGATGCATGCGTAGCTGTACAAGCCGACCAAAGTTTAAGTGAAACAAGATTTTTACTCGATTTAGCAAATAAAAATGATTTTGTAAAGGCCGTCGTTGGTTGGATTGACCTTCAAGCTGATGCGATTGATGAAGTACTATTCGAATGGAAATCAGAGAAAAAACTGGCAGGTTTTAGACATATTTTACAAGCTGAGCCTGACACTGAATATATGCTTCGTCCCAGTTTTTTACATGGAATATCAAAACTAAAAAAACATGGTTTTACTTACGATATTCTTGTTTTTCCGAAACATTTGGCTAGCACCCAAAAGTTTGTTGCTCAATTTTCTGACCAGCCTTTTGTTCTTGATCACATTGCTAAGCCATACATAAAAGCTGGTTTGATA
Source organism: uncultured Emticicia sp. (assembly GCF_937903345.1). GTDB lineage: Bacteria > Bacteroidota > Bacteroidia > Cytophagales > Spirosomataceae > Emticicia. The sequence goes on from NZ_CALCZQ010000032.1 coordinate 206,990, forward strand.
GATGCTTGGGAAAAAGACATTAAATCTTTGGCCAAATTTGAAAACCTGCAATGCAAGGTATCAGGAATCATCACTGAGGCTGATTGGAAAATGTGGACTTACGAGCAGGTAAAGCCCTATTTAGATATCGTTTTTAATGCATTTGGAGCCGATAGAATTATGTTTGGCTCAGATTGGCCAGTATGTTTAGTTGCTGGCGATTACAGCCAAGTAAAAAAAATTATCGAGACCTACATGAAAGATTTTTCAGACTCGGAAAAAGCCAAGGTTTTTGGTCAAAACGCTGCTAAGTTTTATGGAATTATTGAATGAGTATTTTTCAAAATAAGTGTAAGAGAACTTACATAACAATGATTTTTTTATTTTGTAAAGCATTACAGGTAATTAGAATATTGAGATTTAGTTTCTGTATTTAAATTATAATTTTATTTTTTTTTGATTTCTTAAACAGCTGAAATTTTTTTTTAAAAAAGTCTTTTATTTAAAAATTTCTTACAGACCTAATTTAAAAATGTTTTATGTCACCACTTAGAATACACTTAATTTTTAATCCATTTTTAATTAATTTTTAATTCGTTTTTAATGTTAAAAAATATTAATATATTTGATCTATCATTTAAAATATTAATTGTAAAACAAAAAAACTTAATTTTTTATGAATTGTAAGTTCTATCTATCAAAGTCAAGGTACTTAATGGTACTTTTCCTTTTATTATCTTTCGTGACGTTTGGACAAAGCTCAATCCTTGTCACAGGTAAGGTAACAGACGGAAATGGTGAATCAGTTATTGGTGCAAGCGTTGCCGTAAAAGGAACAACTAAAGGTGCAAGTACAGATGTGAATGGTAATTTTAAAATCGAAGTGCCAAGTAGTTCAACTGTTCTTGTAGTTTCATTTGTTGGTTATGATACGCAAGAAATTGTGGTTGGAAACAAAACTAACTTCAATATTGTGCTGACTTCAAAAGAGAATGTCTTGGAAGAAATGGTTGTGATTGGTTATGGTACACAAAAGAAATCAGATTTGACTGGTTCTGTTGGAGTGGTAAAACAAGAACAATTATTGGAACGTCCTGCGGCATCTTTGAATCAGGCTCTTTCGGGCAGAATGTCAGGTGTGCAAGTAAACACTAACTCTGGTCGCCCTGGTGGACGTACAACGATCCGAGTTAGAGGTTTTAGCTCAATCAACTCTTCAAATAATCCTTTATATGTAGTTGATGGAGTAATGCTTCCACAAAGCAACCAAGCACAATTTAGTTCAGCAATTGACTACATTAATCCAAATGACATTGTTTCGGTTGAGGTTTTGAAGGATGCTTCTTCTACAGCAATTTACGGAGCAAGAGGTGCAAATGGTGTGGTTTTGATAACAACAAAAAAAGGAAAAGCCAACGATGGTCAAGTAACTTATAGCTCTGATTTTAGTGTAAATACCATTGGGCCAAACCGTCCAGAAGTATTGAATGCTAAAGAATATATGGCAGTTGAAGATTTAGCTTGGGCAAATATGCAAAAATATGACCCAGTTGGTTGGGCAGCAGGTAGATGGGCATATTTGAACCCAAAATTGCGTCGTACTGACCCACGTGTTTTTGATGCACAAGGAAATCCTTTATATGATACAGATTGGTTTAAGGAATCATCACAAACTAAATTGTCGCAAAATCATCAATTGGGTTTTAATGGTGGAAGCGAGCGTACCCAATATTCGTTTTCATTGGGTTATAGAGATGACCAAGGACTAATTAAAACTTCCTACCTAAAACGTTATGCAGGAAGATTCACAATTGATGACCAAATAAAAAAATGGTTGAAAGTGGGTGGTACGCTTGCTTATAATAATCAAACTGAGCGTTTGGCCGATATTAATGATGCAGTTGCACGTCAGATTGTAGAGGATTTTCCTTTCCTTCCTGTAAAATACGCTGATGGTACGTACGCTAACAACCGTGATTTTCCGTTTGCAGAAGGAACTTTTAGTTCGGTTCACCGTTTGATGGGTCGTCAGTTTATCTTAAATACACAGACTACAACTGGTTCGATGTACTCAAACATCACAATTGCAAAAGGTTTAGAGATGAAAACAGTTTTTGGGGCAAACATCATGACCCAAGAAAACAATCAATCTACTACAAGAACTTTGGCAATCGGTGACCAAGGAACTGCTTCGGCTTCAAACCAAAAACAAACTTTTTGGTCATTGGAGAATTTCTTGACTTACAATAAAACTTTCAATAAAATTCATTCATTTACAGGTTTATTGGGTGTGTCGTGGCAACAAACAGATTTCTTTAATATTGCCGCAAGTGTGCGTGGCTTTGCGACTGACTACTTTGGTTTCAATAACTTAGGTGCGGGTGCTACACTTCCGGCAGTAGGCTCGGGTGCGTCTAGCTTTGCTTTTAACTCATACTTCGGTCGTGTAAATTATAGCTTGAGCAATAAATATTTGTTTACCTTCACAGGTAGAGCTGATGGTTCATCAAGATTTGGTGAAAATAGTAAATTTGCCTTTTTCCCATCGGGAGCTTTTGCATGGAAGATTTCGGAAGAAGAATTCATGAGCAAAAATACGGTTATTTCTAACTTAAAATTACGTACAAGCTATGGTTTAACGGGTAATTCAGAAATTCCTTCGTATTCGTCTTTATCATTGCTTAGTTCAAACTATGCTACTGTTTATAATGATAGTCGTGTTTCGGGAACTGGGCTTTCACGTTTGGCAAATCCAGATTTGAAATGGGAAAAAACAGCACAAGCTGATATTGGTTTGGAAATTGGTTTATTTAACAACCGTGTGAATATTGAGGCTGATTTTTATTACCGTAAAACAACCGATATGCTTCTTGATGCACCAGTACCACAAACAAGTGGATACGCTACAATCAGAAGAAACGTTGGTTCGATGCAAAACAAAGGTTTGGAGTTTGCTCTAAATACAGTGAACATTAATACGGCTAAATTGCGTTGGAATACTAACTTCAATATATCATTTAATCAAAACAAGGTGCTTTCTTTGGCAACACCTTCTGACATCTTCAACGTTGGTGGTCCTAACTTTACTAACCCAACTAACATTATCCGTATCGGTGAGCCAGTTGGTTCGTTTTGGGGACTTACTCGTTTGGGCGTTTGGAGTGAAGCTGAAAGAGACAAAGCTGCGAAATTTACAAGCTACCGGAATGGTCTAACTATTCTTCCAGGTGATATTAAATACTTGGATGTAAACGGCGATAACGCAATTACTGATGCTGACCGTTCAATCATCGGAAATGGTAGTCCGAAGTTTTGGGGTGCTTTGACGAACACTTGGAAATATGGCAATTTCGACCTCACATTAGAGTTGCAATATTCTTATGGTAACGATGTAATGATGATGAACCTTCACGCCAGCGAAGACCGTCAAGCATTGGCTAATAGCTACAAATCGGTATTGAACGCATGGACTCCACAAAACCAAAACACAATGATTGCTGAAATCAGGGATACAAGAGCTGGATACGTAACAAACGTGGATAGTTGGTGGATTAAAGATGGCTCATTCTTGCGTGGTAAAAACCTATTGTTGGGATATACTTTTCCAGGAAGTGTAACCGACAAATTGAAATTGAGCCGCCTGAGAGTTTACGCATCTGCACAAAACTTCTTCTTGGCTGTTACAGATAAAATAATAGGCGACCCAGAGGTGACTCCAACAAACCAAGGAGATGGAAACAGTGCTTTCTCGCAAGGTATGATGTGGCACAATTATCCAAAACCTACCACTTATATGATGGGCTTACAGCTTGCGTTTTAATCAATGAATTATCTTGAAAATAGACTTTACAATGAAATATATTTCTAATAAATTAAAAATAGCACTTGCAAGTGTACTATTGGTAAGCCAGACCAGTTGTTCTGACTTTTTGAAGGAAAATGCTCCGTCAAACCTTACTCCAGAAAGTTTTTATACGATTCCTGACCACGCTGAAGCGGCTTTAGCATCTGTTTATGCCGACCTCAGATTTATGGGTGGTGGTGCTGGTATTTTTTCTTCTAACTGGCAACTTTTGGAAGCCCTTACTGGAACTTCGACAACCGAAACAGCTCAGAATTCTGACCTTAACAACCTTTATGGTTTGGTTCATGATGGAAACACCGCTCACGTAGTTAACTACTGGAATGGTTTGTACAAAGTGATCGCACAAGCCAATCAAGTAATTGCGAAAGTGCCACCAATTACGCCAATGCCTGATGCTCAAAAGAAAAAGATTTTGGGTGAAGCTAAGTTTTTGCGTGCATCGGCATATTTTACTGCTGTGAGACTTTGGGGTGATATTCCGTTGATTACCAACCCTCAGACTGCAGGCTCAGAAGACTTCTTGCCTTCGAGAGCACCGCAAGAAGAAATTTATAAACTTATCATCGCTGACTTGACCGAGGCTGAAAATGCTGGTTTGGCTTGGATGGATGTTAGTGGTAGAGTTGGTTTAGCGGCTGTAAAAGCTCAATTGGCTCGTGTTTATCTCACGATGGCAGGTTTCCCGTTGAGTAAGGGTGCAACACACTACAAATTGGCGGCTGATAAAGCCCTTGAAGTAATTACTTATGCTAATAGCAACCCAACGACAATCAACCTTTTCCCAACTTACCTTGATGTCCATAGAGAGAGCCTTAAAAATAGAGTTGAGCATTTGTTCATGATTCAGCATAACACTTTGGTTGCTGGAAATCCGATGGGCAATATGTTTCCTAACTTTAAGCCTGTGACTTATAATGGGCCTGGTGGAACCGGAAGTACCGTACCAACAATATCGTTTTATAACTCTTACGAGGTGGGCGATTTACGTACAAAAGACCAAGAAGGATATTTCTATACAAGTTATTTTACGAATGGAAATGGTGCTAAATTTGAATTGGGGGCTCCGTATATTTTCAAACACTTCAATCAAACGGCTAATGGTTCGGCTGGCGTAGCAGGTTCTCGTAATGATAACTTAAATGTACCACAAATCAGGTATGCCGAAGTTTTATTGATATTTGCAGAAGCTCAAAACGAAGTTGGTGGGCCTAATCAACAAGCGTATGATGCTTTCAAACGTATCAGAGATCGGGCTAAATTAACAACCCCAGCTTTGACGGCATATTCAAAAGATTCATTCAGAGAAGCTGTTTGGAAAGAAAGATGGCATGAACTATGCTACGAGCAAATTACTTGGTTTGATATGATACGTTTGCGTAAGGTATTCAACGAAACTACAAAAGGCTTCAATAATTTCGTTGGGCACGTCAACCAAAGCTCTAAACAAGCTTTGCAAGAAAAACATTTATTGCTTCCACTTGGAAAACAAGAAATGTTGAATAATCCGAATTTGAAACCCCAAAACCCTGGTTATCCAAACTAACAAATTGTAGATTCTAGAATAAAAAAGTCCCTCTTTTAATTCAGAAGAGGGACTTTTTTATAACTAATTTATTTTCAATGTTTACTTTTCAACAACTCTGGAAATTGGGCTTTCATCCGCTCCAATCTCGGAATCGAAACATTCTGAACATAAGGGTTTTCGGGGTGGCTTTGCTCATAGTCTTGGTGATATGCCTCAGCTTTCCAAAATATCTTGAATGGTACTATTTCAACAGCAATCGGCTTTTTATATTTACCCGAAGTGTCAAGCTGTTTTTTATAATTTTCTGCGGCTGTTTTCTCAGTTGCATTATTGTAAAAAATAATCGAACGATACGAATCTCCTTTATCGGGCCCTTGCCCTTTTACTTGAGTAGGATCTTGAGAGGCAAAATAAACCTTTAAAAGCGTTTCATAAGAAATGATTTTTGGGTCATAAATTACTTCAACTGACTCGGCATGGCCTGTAAGTTCGGTGTTTACGTCTTCATAAGTTGGATTTTTAGTGTGCCCGCCACTGTACCCTGAAACTGCTTCTTTAACGCCTTTTAGGCTCTCAAAAATGGCTTCTACGCACCAAAAACAGCCCGATGCAAAATAGGCTTTTTCGGTTGGGCCGTAAACGGTTTTGTCAACTACTTTTTCGCTTGGTTTGGTAGTGGTACTACACGAAAATATAAAAATAAAAACGCTCAGCGTGAGGCTGGCAACAAATGTTTTTCTCATAACTTTTATGAAATGTTTTTGATTAAAAAAGCGTGTCAGGCTTGGGCTTGACACGCTAATATATATAAACGCTGAAATGTGTATTTTGGTTTTTTTTCTGAGTTACAAAAAATTTCTGACGATTGTTGACTATCAACTGAATACCACTAAAACTACTCTATTTCTAAAACCTTAAACTCAGTACGGCGATTGGTTTGGTGTTCGTCTTCGGTTTTAGCATTTTTTATAATTAATTCACTTTCGCCGTAGCCTTTGGCCGAAAGTCGCTCACGTGCAATACCTTTCGATACAATATAATTAATGGCTGATTCGGCACGTTTTTGAGATAAACGAAGGTTATAAATATCGCTCGAACGAGCATCTGTATGCGAACCTAATTCAATCTTAATTAGTGGGTTATCGGTTAATGTTTGCACCAATTTATCCAACTCAGTAGCTGCATCTGCACGAATATCCCATTTATCTAAATCATAATAAATATTATCAACTCTGAATGTTTTTCCAACAAAAACTGGCTCTAAATTGAGCGAGGTATAGAAAGTTGTATCGGTTACAGGTTTCTTTAATAATGATTGCGGAATTTCACGGCCATTCATCGAAAACTCTTCACGATTGGTCAAAAAATTTGTTTTTTTCGACATTACTAGATAATTACCATCAACTTTTAATTTGATAGGACCAAACTTTCCATCTTTTTCTGTAGTCAATTCTGTAATTACTTCGTTTTCATTGTCAGTATCAACTATTCTAACTCGTGCCGAGTCGAGCGGGACAAAACCATTTGCGGCATTTTTTGTGGTGATTGTTCCGACTAAATAATAATTAACTGTCTTAAGTTGCAATACTGTGCTGGTGCTATCAGCATTGCCAGTTTTTGGAGAAAGCAATGGGTTTTTAGATGGGTTGTCGTTATCTGCTAAATCGGGATTTTTCGGAGCTTCGTAATAATAAATATCGTCGTCACCCGAGCCACCTGCACGGTTCGATGCAAAAAATACGTCGCCACGCTTGTTCATCACCAAACCAAAATCATCCATGTTCGAATTATACGGAATGCCCATATTCTCGACAGTAATTTTTCCACCCGCACGCACTGCTAAAAAAAGGTCGAGTTTTCCAAGTCCAGGGTGGCCATCCGAGGCAAAATAAAGTTTTCCATCTTCGGCAACATACGGAAACATATCATCTCCAGCTGTATTGATTTCTTTCCCCAAATTGGTAGGATTCCCGAAACGCCCCGAAGCATCCATGTTTACTCTGTAAATATCAAGACCACCAAAACCACCAGGACGATTTGATGCAAAATAAATTGTCTTTGCATCGCGAGAAAAAGCGGGGCTACCGTCCCAACTGGCTGAGTCAGAGGCACTTACGTAGCGTGGCTCTGTCCATCCGCTACCATCAACGTAGCGTGTGATATACAAATCCATATCGGGTGAGAGGTCTCGGCGTTTACCTGTATTTCCACGAGAATAAATCATTGTTTTGCCATCGGGCGAAAAGGTTGGTGTTCCTTCATTTCGTTCTTCATCAAAAACTGCTTCGCTAAATTTCTCAATTTTGCCCATTTCACCAATTGTTTTGTCGATTTTTACTTTGTAAAGACCAACATAAGGCAAGCCATTTGCATAAATTTTATTCTTACGTGAAGCCGTAAAAATCAATTCATCTCCCAGCACCATTGGAGCAAATTCTGAACCTTTGGTATTGAGCTGCGAAAGGTTTTTAAACGCTACAACACTTTGTTTTTTCTTGATTTCATCAATCGTTTTGAGGGTATTTACTTCACGATAAGCCTTTTCGTTAAAAGCCTTTACGGTACTTTTCGAGTCAATAAACTGTTGTAACTCTTTCAATGCCAAATCATAATTTCCTGCGGCTTTGAGAGCAAAAGCATAGTGGAAATGGGCTTCTGGATTAGACAATTTTGCTTCAAAAGCTTTCTGATAGAATGGTACGGCTTCTACCCAACGATTCGATAATCGGTAGGATTCTGCAATCTTATGATAAAGATTAGCTTTCTCGGTTTCGGCAATATTTACTACCTTCGTCAAATCTTTAATGGCCAATTCGTACTGACCCTTGTCGAAGCTCGAAAGTCCACGTTTATAGGTTTGAATTTGTCCAAAAACCGAATTTGTAAGCACCAAGATGGCAATAATATGAAGTATTCTTTTCATGTTTTAAATTCATTTAAGGACGGTGAAAGTATCCTTATATTTAAATATTTCTACTCAATTTATGAGTTTAGCCTAATCAAACAAACGATTTTTTCAAAGAATTGTTGTATTGAATAAGAATATCGAATGATTCGATTCACGAATTAAAGATAAATAATTGATAATCAAATATTTATCTGTTTAAAAGTTTAGTTTTGATTAACGATTTAATTAAAAAACAAAATATGACTTTTATTGTTTCCGAAATCACGATTTACCCAATAAAATCATTGGGCGGAATTAGCCTGCAAGAAGCTATTGTTGAAGAACGTGGGCTGCAACTTGACCGCCGCTGGGTGCTTGCCGACGAAAATAATGTTTTTATTACGCAACGCCAAAACGAACAAATGGCTTTGATTGAAGTGGCTATGGCAGAAGATGGTTTACGAGTAAATCATCGCTTGAAAAAAATTGAACCTTTAATGGTTCCGTTTGCACCACAAACCAGTGAGGAACAACAAATTACGATTTGGGACGATGTAGTCCGTGGAATTCGAGTAAGTGATGAAGCGGATGTGTGGTTTTCGGCAGTTTTGGGTAAAAAATGTAGTTTGTTTTACCAACCCGATGATTCGATTAGGTTGATCGACCAGACATACTCAATCACGAAAGAGGAACATACGAGTTTTTCCGACGGTTACCCGATTTTGGTGATTGGGCAAGCAAGCCTTGATGAACTGAATGCCAAACTCGAAGAGCCGGTTTCTATGAGGCGTTTTAGACCAAATCTCGTATTTAGGGGTGGCGAAGCTCATGTAGAAGATGCTTGGAAGTATTTTACTATTGGCGAAGCAAAATTGGTAGGAGTAAAGCCTTGTGCAAGATGCGTTTTGACAACGATTAACCCCGAAACTGCGGAAAAAGGAAAAGAACCGCTTAAAACGCTTACTCAGTATAGAAATAAAAATAATAAAATTTTATTTGGGCAGAATTTGTTGGTTGTGGATACTGGAAAAATTTCGGTGGGGAATGAGGTGATAATGTTGGATGATAAATGATGAATGTTTGATGATTGAAGGAAATAATAGTTTCCTAAAAACACTTCACTATTTGAGCCTTGATGTGGTGGTGGGAGCGGTGGCAAGTAGTTGGATGTTTTGGAAAATACCCGATGGAAATGGCGAAGTAAATTTGCCTTCGATTCTGATTTTGGGTATCTGTACTTGGATTATCTATATATTCGACCGCTTGCTAGATAATCTAAAATCTGAACCAGAAGATGCACGACACCAATTTCATTTTCAGCATCAATATTATCTGCAAATTGGCATCATCGTGCTGTTTTTTATTGCGACTATTTTAGTTTTTTTTCTGCCCCGAAATGTCATTTATTTTGGTATCGCCCTTTTGGTTTTGATTCTTCTTTATTTTTACATTTTACAGAAAAAATCGGAATCAATTAATTATCAATATTTTAAAGAAATTTTTACATCGCTAATTTATGGCCTTTGTGTGGTAGGAAGTTCTTTTAGTGCAAAACCAAATCTTAATTGGGAAACCTATTTGGCTGGATTTATATTCTTTTTATTGGTGCATCAGAGTATTCTGATTTTTTCATTTTATGAATCACAAGCATATCCAAAAACAAAAAATCTCGCCAAGAAACTTGGCAAGACTAATTGTACTTATTTAATATTGGGAGTTTTGATTATTTCGATTGTTTCTATTTTTTCGACCAAAAATCTATTTCTTCAAAAAGTGTTTTTGATAGAAAGCCTCATGGCGTTCTGCTCGGTTTTGATTTATTTTTTTCAAGCTAAAATGGCCAAAAATGAAAACTATCGTTGGCTCGGCGAAATGGTATTTTGGCTACCGTTAATGCTTATTTTCTTTTAAGTCTATCTTCAATTTTCTTTGATTTAAACTCAGTTTTTGCTTCTTCTTCCTTTTTTTCTTTCATAATTCTAAGTCCCCGTCGGTAGGTGTAGTAAAAAAATCCAGCCACAGCAAACATTAAAAAGAAATAACTATCTTTGAGTGGAACGCCTTTGTAAAGAGCTTGGTCAACAAACATGGTCAAGAATGCCAAGCTTGCAAAAAGTATGATTGATTCAATGAGTTTCATAATGATAGTCAATAGACCATAGTCAGCGGTCGATGGTATTTTTTTTTGCTAAATTAATATTCCAATAACTTTAAATTTCTCAAAAACGGCCTCGTTATGCGGAGCATCAGACAGTTCTTCGGTTAAATCTTGTCCTGCCCAATGTTCGTAATGTTTGCCTTTTCGCCATAATCTTGAGCTGCCTACATCGTAAATTTGCCCTTTGTAAGCCACCCAAATTTCATCTTTATCTTGTCCGTTTCGGAGGGAGAGTTGGTTTTTTGTGTATTCTTTCACGATTCCGATTGTATCTATTTCACAACAAAATTGGCACTAAATCTGTCATGAAACAAAATTTTTATTTTGAACATTATTACTGAGAAACTTAGATTGATTCCAAACCTTAAAATACTTAGTGCTTTAGTGGAAAAAAATGATTTACTGAGCCGACTAATATTCTAACCTTCAATGCTTACTTTTGTTTTCAAATATAAAAATTGATTTTAAAAATAGCTCGAAAAATGATTCTCGAAAAACTTGAAGACGCCCATAAATTTAAACTTTGGGAAAGTAATCTGATTGCTAATGGTTTGAAAATCAATAAGATAGATGAGCATTTTACTCGCCGACGCTACAATGGCGAAGTGCTTTTTTCATTGTTGATGCTTGATGCTGAAACGCCCGAAGGCGATAAAATTCCACCTATTTGTTTTCTTAAAGGCGAGGTTGTTTGTGTTTTGATTTGTTTGATCAATATTGAATCCAAAGAAAAGTTTTTGCTTTTAGTAAAACAACGCCGCATTGCGGAAGGTGGGTTTACGTATGAGCATCCAGCGGGAATGGTTGATGGGACTAAAACACCACTCGAAATTGCTGTGCAGGAAGTAAGAGAGGAAACTGGTTTAGAGATATCGGAAAGCCAACTAATGGATTTAATGGATGGAAAAAGGGGTTTTCCTGCAACTGGAACGAGCGATGAAGCCATTTATTTATATGCCTGTGAAATAGAAATGACTACCGATGAAATTGCAGCAATGAACAATAAAGAAATGGGAACTGATTACGAGTTTGAACGAATAACGACCCATGTAGTACCATTTGTAGAAGGCCACCGAATGATAAACAATACCAACGCTCTCTTGCTCAATTATATGTATTTGACAAAAGTCGGAGACTTTGAAACTTTGAAAGTTCTGAGTTAAGAATGCTAAGTTCTTGGTTGGGTTTACTAACCAAGAACTCAGAACTCTCAACTCAGAATTCAGAACTAAACTAACTTCCAGCCGTCACGATATTGACGTTTTACGAATTGGTTCGCTTCGTCAAAGTTAGTGATTTTCATATCCGTTCCGTCCCAAAGGAGTTTCTTACGACCATCATAATTGAAACCGTTTTTACCATTTGGCTTACGAAGCATATAACTACGAATAGCTAAATTCCCCATTAAAACTGTTTCGGTCAAAGGCCCAGAATAATCGAATGATGACGAAAGTGCCTTATGTTCTTTGCTATTGAACCCAGTCTTACAAGCCTCTGCCCATGATGCTTGATGTCCATGCTCAGGTAATGATTTGAAATTCGGGTCTGGAGCAGGCATTTCTATTTTCTCGCCATTTTTTAAGTAAATTTTAGGCGTATTTCCATACGTTCCGCAAGTCATTATTCCTTTTGTACCAATCATGATTACACCATTTGAGCTATCAGCTTCGGCCAAAGGCTCATTGGCAGGTATCCACTCTGGGTGGAACGGACGAATACCGCCATCAGTCCAATACATTGTAACAGGTGAGTTATTGCGTTTGGTTGCAGGGAATTTGATTTGTACACTTGATGAAGGCGGACAACCCTCTGGGTTATATTCTGCTTGCCAATCTTTCATGAATACTTGTCCAACGCTACATTCTACTTCGGTTGGATAGCCTAAGCCTAAAACTCTAAACGCTGGGTCAATCAAGTGGCAACCCATATCGCCTAAAGCACCAGTTCCAAAATTCCACCAGCCACGCCATTTGAATGGGTGATAAAGCGGGTGATAATCAACATATTGAGCTGTTCCGATGAATAAATCCCAATCTTTCGAGTCCATTGATTCAATCAAAGGTGGTTTATCGGTCGGTAGCGGATTTCCCTGTGGCCAAACTGGGCGATTTGTCCAAATATGCACATCGCTTACTTTTCCAATTAGACCTTTATCAAGCCAATCCATCATTATTTTTTGAGTAGGGTTTGATGAACCTTGATTACCCATTTGCGTAACAACTTTGTATTGTCTCGCTCCTTCGGTGAGCTTACGAGCTTCGTAGATGTCGTGCGTAAGTGGTTTTTGTACATATACGTGCTTGCCCATTTGCATAGCTGCCATTGCTGCCACTGCGTGTTGATGGTCAGGTGTAGAAATAGTTACCGCATCAATATCACCTTTCATTTCTTCGAGCATTACTCTGAAATCTTTAAAGCGTTTGGCCGTAGGAAATTTATCAAGACTTGCTTTGCAACGAGCCATGTCCACATCACAAATGGCAACTACGTTATTTACACCGTTATTGTAGGCGTTTGCAATATCCGATGAACCTTTGCCTCCAGCACCGATAGCCGCAATATTGAGTTTGTCGCTCGGAGCGATGAATCCTTTACCAAGAACGTGGCGTGGGACAATTAAAAAACCGCTTGCCGCAATGGCAGAACTTTTAATAAAACCTCTTCTGCTTGTTGATTTATCTTGCATTTTGGTAGATTATGAAATGGGTTGAACATTGAAACCAAATTTACTAAGAAAATAGTAAATAGTTGTATTTACAAGACAAAAAAAGACGAACCGATTGAAAAGTTCGTCGTAATGAAAGATTTTGTAGGCTTGGATATTTAAAACTCTCAGTTTACTGTTTTATTCAATTTTCTTTCAAATCAAAGATTCTTAGTTTTTTTAAACGAAGATGCACATTATTGCTTGCAGGAAGTGGTGTACTCAAGAAAATGTTAATCGAAATTCCTCCAGCGAAGATCGTTTTTTAATTTTTTCGACGGCATCAATGTTATCTTGAATAATGGCAAAATTGTTACTTTTTAAATATGCTCTTTTTTTGGTCGAGGTTATTGATTGCACTTTCTGCATTTGAACCATCTTCGAGAATAATAAATGCTACTTCTTTTCCCAAGCCTTCCTCAAAAATCTTAACCAATTTCCATGAAATATATTCTCTATGTCTTGTGCTGAATACCCTCTTGTTGTGAGCAAACCTTTTAGTTTCTGCAAATCAGCAATCGTTTCGAGGTCGGTTGGCGTTTGTTCAGTACCAAAACAACCATCTAAATCGCTACCAATAGCAATATGCTTGGCATTGCCCGCAATTTGGCATATATGGTCGTAGTTATCAATCAATTTATTGAGTGTAACGTCACGTTCTTGGGGCGTATCTTTGCCACGAGTCCAATTTGGTACGAGCATCCACGCATCGAGTACGCCACCGATTACCGCTCCACGCTCAATCAAAATTTTAATTTGCTCGTCGGTCAGTTGACGTTGGTAGTCAACCAGAGAGCGACAGTTGTGGTGGCTGGCCCAAACATTACCTTTAAATAAGTCAAGTGCTTCTGTAAAACCTTCGTCGGTAAGATGGGTTACGTCAAGTATCATATTAAGTTTGTCCATTTCCTGCACTAATTCTCTGCCCATTTTGGTCAAACCGCCTGACATTGTTGTGCCTGGAGCGTAGCGTCCTGGGCCGTAATGTGCAGGGCCGCATGCACGTAAACCATAAGCGTAAGCTTTTTCTAAATATGACAAATTGATGAGAGAATCAGCTCCTTCGAGGCTTAAAATATAGCCAACTGGCTTGGTTTCATTCGAGATACTTTCATCTTGCCAAAGCATAAGATGGGCTTCTAAAGTCGTTAGATTCGTAACCTGAACCATTTCGCCCAAATCCTCCATTGCCTTATACCAAGCCAATTGTGCTTGCGTAATTCCCCAAGCAATTTCGGGTGAATTGTAGCCTGTAATGATACTATTGGGTGCAACATAGCGAGCCAGTTGTGTTGCTACAATCAATCCAATATTTCCTTTTCGGAGTTCGGGTAAAGAAGCCACGCCGTTGCCTCGGTCGGGTTTATCAGTCAGACCTTTTTCTCGGTCACGGATTTCAAAAACAGATTTTCGGTAATCACGATTCCACTCTATAGCATTCATTGCCATATCGAGGTGTGCATCAATAATAAGCATAGTTTTGTTGTTGAATAGAAAACCCGAAATTAGAAAAAATAGTAGCCACCTCAAAACAGATTTTGCTTGATAGGGTGTTTTTTAAGCCTTATGAAATGTTGTTTTTGTGGTTTCGATAAATAAGACTTGTGCTGACTATAATAATGGCAAAAACTGTTATCCAAACAATAAAACGTTGGTATTCCGTTGCTCCAAGCCGTTGTATGATGATGCCCACGAATGCCCACAAAACAGCCGCTCCTATAAAGGCATTATCGAGTTCCTTGAGAGTCCAACTGGCAATCAATGCACCTATTAGAATCATCAAGCAAGTCCAAAAAGTTTCGCTTTGGCCCAAAGCCCCCCAACCAAAAAATACTAATACTGCCGTAATATTGGCAATCGTAGCGATGCAAATCCAACCTAAGTAAATACCAAAAGCCGCCTTTGACACTTTTGGAATATTGATTTCGTGATTTTTACTAAGATAATTAATTCTTCGAACAATATCTATAAGTGTCATCAACAACGAAAGCATTATCATTACTGAAAAAAATAAGTGTTCGTAATGCCAAGATAGAATCCAGCATATATTTAATGAACAACTCACAATAAATCTCAAACCTATTTTATCAACCAGTGCATTGGTGGATGGGTCTGATGCTTCACTAAATAAATTTTTACTTTGTTTCACACAAAAATAGAGTAGTAAAAGATAGATTATCCCCCAAATCGAAAATGTAATGCCCGCTGGCACAAAAAGATTAGGGTATTGGTCAGAAAGCTGTTTGGTAGTTTTATGATTAAACGGTAAGGCATTCGCCAAGTAATTGGTTATAACCATTGCTAAAAAGAAGCCCCAATTAAGGATTTGTAAAGCTTTTACACCTATTTGTTTGGATATTGAATTCATCATGTATCATTTTATTTGTGATTAGAACAAACATTTTGTCTTAGCATATCATCTTTTAATTGACAATATTACTCTATTTTACAATCTTATCAACATTCTTCTGAGTTGCCTCTATTTCGGTTTGTTTTATCAACACAGTATAAGAAGCTGGCTTAATTCCTTTGCCAAACTCCATGGCATAAACTTTCGTAAATTCTGCACCTAGATATAAAATCATAGATGAATAATACACCCAAGTAAGCAAAATTAAAACCGAGCCAGCCGCTCCATAGACATTTGAAATATTCGATTGACCTAAATAAGATCCAATCACGTATTTACCAACCATAAAAAGTAGAGCCGTGACGCCTGCACCAATGAATGTATCTTTATTTGCCACTTTTCCGTCGGGAAGTACTTTGAAAATTATTGCAAATAGCATAATCATTACAAGCCAAACTACTCCTAAATTGATTGCGTTAAATAAATAGACTGTTGACGCTGAAAATACGACGGATAATCTGTGACTAAAGGCATCAAGTAAGGTATTAACCAATAACGAAACAATGAACAGGAACCCAAAAGAAACAATCAAGGAAAATGACAAAAAACGATTGGTTAGATACTTGATAACACCATTTTTTGGCTTTGCTTTTAATGACCAAATTTGATTGATAGAATCTTGTATTTCGGCAAAAACACCTGTTGCTCCAATAAAAAGCATCACCACACCCACAATTCCTGCAAAACCTGTTTTTCCAGAAATTTGAGCATTTTGCACCATTTTTTGTACTTGTATCGCAACTTCTTTACCAACAAGTCCATTGATTTGTCCATATAATTCTCCTCTTAGAGCATCTTCACCATAGAAAAAACCTATAATAGAGAAAAAGATAAGTAGCATCGGTGCGAGCGAAAACAAGGTATAATATGATAACGATGCACTCAGCTTTAAGGCATTATCCTCCGAAAATCCTACAAAAGTATGCTTGACGAGTTTTAAAATTTTCATCATAATCATTGCCTTATAATTGACATGCTACCCATCTGAAATTCTGTAAGATACAATACCATGCTCCAATTTGAGAATTTTCTTCCTTAGATTTCGGTATGCTTTCTATTTTTTTCAATTTTTTTGAGTAAAACCATTTTGAATATTTTTTTGAGCTATTAAACGCCTGTCATTAATCTATAAACGTCTTTTTGATGCAGGCTTATTCAACTCTTTTTTACCCATTGTCATTTCAGAATAATTCAGACCATTTGTTTTTGAGGAAAAGAATGGATTTTGAAGTGAAACATCAGGAAGACTTTTTTGTATTGTAAAGCATAATTTCACTCGTATTTTGCATTTTATTGCCCAATTCGAAACTTTTAATCTTGTTTTTTGTGAATGTACCACGCCCACGCAATAAACAAAAACTGTACGGGTAGTCGTATAATGGCCGCTTGATGGCTACCAATGGCAGGATTTTCTTTGAATATATCAATGATATGAAGAGGCAAAAAAACCAACATCATCACCAAGATTCCAAAAGTAGCCTTTGAGCGAAAGCGAGGATCATATACACCTAAACCGAGTACAATTTCTGCAACTCCAGCCAAATAATTAATGGCCAAACTCGGCAAAAAATCTGGTATAAAAGGGGCATACATTTCGGGTTTGGTGAAATGATTAACGCCACCAAAAATCATAAATGCACCGAAAAGGAAGGTTAAGATTGGCTTTAGATTTTTCATTATTGGGTATAGATAGAATTATTGCTAAATATACAATTTACTCTTGAAATGAAAAGCAAATTCGCAAAACCTTTTCATCATCGCTCATTTTTTTGAGGCGTCTTTTCTCGTATAACAAAACTGTTCTATCCTACTCAATTTGGAGATTTTCTGCTCGCAAAGTTGGTCTTCGACATCTTCAATGCGTGGTAGTTTCGCAACTTTTGTTCCGACAATAAAATTATTTCTGTACTCGTTTGCTTTTTTAGGTTTTTTATGCAAATTTACTTTCAGCAATTCCATTGCGGCAATCAAAGTTGATGGGGTGGGTTGACTGGCGGGCTTAGGGGGCGTGCGACGCCAGATTAGAGCGGTCGCAAAGTTCCTAAGCTCCAACGCTAAGCATTATGTAAAGGCTTTGTAATTTACTAAATATTCGCACAAAACCCATCATAATTCTGGTTGTTCGATTATTAATTCCGAACGAATTTTTAGTTTCTAAGTAATTTAACGTTATCAACATTATTGTGTAATTCAAAGCTTAATTATTGACCGGTTTTTCGGTAAAAGCTGTCAATGTTTTACCATCATAGCGGTAAAGCCCAACTTCACGAGTGCCTATCCAAATATTATTATCTTTATCTACAAACAGACTTTCTATGGCACTATTACTCATTTTTTCTGTCGAGAATGCCCTAAATGTTTTACCATCGTAAATGCTAATACAGCCTTCTTTTATTCCTTTGGCATCTTTACGCACGCTTCCAATCCAAATATTTCCTTCTTTATCGGCTACAATTGTTGTAATGATATTATCACAAAAACCTTCCTGACTTCTTAGTCTTGTAATGCTTTTACCGTCATATTTGCTGATGCCGTATCGGTGTGGGTGTCTCAGCCAAAAAATTCCGTTTTTATCTTCCAAAACTGCATTTGCGGTGCTAAATATACTTTTATTTTCAAGTATTTCTTTGTAGTTTTTGGTAATTAAATCTTCGTCTGATGAAGAATTTTTGCTATTAGAAATCGGAAAACCTTTAAATGTCTTACCGTCATAGCGGTACTGCCCAAACCAAATATTGCCCGATTTTTCTTGATAAATAGTATAAATTGCTACATGATGAAAACCATCGCTTGAAATCGGACCTTCATTTGCCAAATGTTGAGAAAATGATTTACCGTTGTATTGAAATACTCCTTCGTCTTGCGTTCCGAACCAAATATTGCCCATTTTATCTTGAAGCATACTTAGCACTGTTTTGTTTTGTGGAGGTAAGCAACCTTTCTGTGGGGAAGCTTGGCGAAAAAACGGACTGATAATCGGCGTTCGCGTCCATGGAAGAGCGAAGTCTGTAAATTTCTTTCCATCGAATCGGCAAACGCCATCTTTTGTGCCTACCCAAATGTTTCCCTTAAAATCTTGCATTATGCATTGCACAATGTTGCTATTGAGGCCGTCCTTCATTGTAAAATTTACGAAGCCTTTTCCATCATAACGATACACGCCCGCCCCCGAAGTGGCAAACCAAATATTGCCAGCATTATCTTGCATTCCTTGCCGAACAAAAGTGTATTGATTCGTGCCTGACGGAATGATAAGTTTTGGCTGCGATACATGAGTTTGTGCTTTACTGTGGCAACTTTGCAGCAACAATAATGCAATAAGCAGTGAATAGATTTTCATAATTTTAATTTAAGTTTTTATTTCTAACTTACTTTACTTTTAGAGTTCGTAAGGTCTAAGAAACCATCTATGTGAAATTTTTTTAACATATATTTACTTAGCAACCACCTTTGCGGGGCGGACGGTTATAAATTATTTTACTATTTCGTTCTATATAGTCGCCCGCTACGATTGGATATGTGTACTTGGGTGCGTGCATTACGCTATGGCTTTTTAGAAGTATTTTGTCGTTAACTTTCAAGCTATGCAATTGCTGAAGTTCATTCAACTTTAACGGCCCAAAACTGAGAATAAAATCTTCATCATTAATTCTGGTCATTATTCCAAAGCCTAAACGTGAGTTTGGCGGAAGCGAAAGAGAGGTTACAATTGCCTCCATGTTTGTAAAATTGCTTATAGATTTCCTTATTTTTGCCTCAGCGGCATACACTTTTTTACCCACAGGAGACTCTTCCCATTTTTTATACATGATACCATCTGATGATGCCTCCCACTGTTTCCTTGCAGCTTTCATTTCAGCAGCAGTGAGTTTTTTTGGGGGAGATATTTTAGGAGTTTCATTTTTAATTTCACGATTGGCAAATACCAGTCCACCTACCACAACCAATGATATGATGAGCGTGAAAATGATTTTTTTCATAATTTTTGAATGTTTAAATTATTAATTTTGAAACATGTTTTTTCATAATCTTGTGTTTTTTCTTCATGTTTTCTATTCCGAAAAATTGGTAAAGGTTTTCCCATCAAATAGGCTTAATCCAAAGCCTCGTGTGCCAAACCAAAGGTTTCCGTTTTTATCTTCTAAAATACTTTTAACAGAATCGTTAATTAGTCCGTCTTTTGTGGTAAAATTTTTGAAAGTTTTTCCATCATAAGAAAACACGCCATTCTTATCAGTAGCAAGCCAAATATTCCCCATTTTATCTTCCAAAATTGAAGATATTCCATAACTTACAAAGCCTTCATTTTCTCTGAAACTGGTAAAGGTTTTTCCGTCAAATCGACAAGCTCCATGCCTTCGGGTAGCAAACCATAAGTTGCCCAACCTATCTGCTGTCGTAGAAAAAATCATATCATCGGAAATATTGTTGCTCGGCTGAGAATTTGTTAAATTTGAGAGATAAGTAGGCAGGGCGTTTTTATTATTCGACCGTCCATCTTCATTTCGCAAGTAATAATCAGCAGAAGGAAGATAATTTTTAAAAGTTTTTCCATCGAATTGCCATACGCCACCGCCGTTCCAAGAACTGAACCATAGGTTGCCATTTTTATCTTGTAAAATATCTAAAATGAGCTGATTGTGGGTGCCTAGATTAAATTTATAGTCATCATTGTTTAGAAAATTTGTAAGTTTTTTTCCGTCGTAACGATAAACGCCGCTATTCATCGTACCCAACCAAATGTTGCCCTCCCTGTCTTCTAACAGGCTGGTAATTACCAATTTAGACAAACTATCCGATTCAAAATATTTACTAAATTTTCCCCCATCATACTTACAGATGCCGCTTTGAGTGCCAAGTAATATATTTCCTTTTCTGTCTTCAATTATTGCAGTCACATCATTGCTACTCAGTCCATCTTTTGTTGTAAAATTAGTAAATAACTTCCCATCGTAGCGATATACACCCTCGCCCGATGTACTGAACCATAAATTTCCTGCTTTATCTTGCAACTCACAACCAACATTTCCAGATTTTACACCTTGTGTTCGTATCATTTTCGGTTGTTGATTTATATTTTCTTTTGGCAAATTAGTTTTGACTTGTCCATTGCAGGAAGTACCCAAAAATATTATTGTCAGAGAAGTAAAAACTTGCGTTTGTAAAAAATATTTTTTCATTGTTCAAATTGAAATGGATGTTTTTATCTCTTTGTTGATTTTGGGGTATGACCACTAACTATCAGCTTTTCGACAAAACTAATGGCTTGTAAGCATAAAATTAGTAAAAGCCTTGTAAATAGACTGTAAACAACTTGTAAAATGATTGTAAAACCAATTATTTGTCGTTGAGATTCTTTATTTTTGTTTTATGAAATCCAAAATTTTCTCTTTTTTCGTTATTGGCTGTTTGCTTTTTACTATTGTTTCGTTTGTGGCAGCGAAATCGGACAAAAGCGATTTTGAGTCCGCAAAGGAGGTAATTGTCATGCGAGAAATAGCCAACCAAGTGCTGCGTTATACAGGCGATACAACTTCAACTGTGCTACCTATCAATCGTTTGGCCGAAAATGAGTTTGAAATTCCGTTTGAAAGTGGGTTTTCATTCAAGCCTGACTCTTTGGTTCGCATCATTGATAGGGTAATTTCGAACAATGATTTACCTCATCATTATATAGTGAATGTTATTGAATGTAATACCCTAAAGGTGATTTTTGGCTATGCAATTTTAGGTGTAAAACAAAAAAATATTGTTCCTTGTTTAGGGCGTCAGCAACCTAGCAAACGTTATTGTATCAATATTAAATTCGAAGAATCGAGTTGGATAAGTAAGCATCTTTATCTGTTTGGACTTGGTTTGCTTGGCATCGGTTTGGTGTTCTGGAGTGTGCAAGGCTTCAAAAAAGAGAAACCCATTTTTGAGCAAAAAACTGAAGAAAGACCAAGTAATAAAACGGCCATGCAACTCAGCAAATACGAATTTTTTGCCGAAGAATTATTGTTAGTTTTTGAATCGCAGAAAATTCCACTTACTATCAAAGAGGCCAAATTATTAAGCATTTTTGCGAGTAATCTCAATCAAATCATTGACCGTAATCGCCTACAAAAGGAAGTTTGGGAAGACGAAGGCGTAATTGTAGGCCGAAGTTTGGATATGTTTATCTCGAAACTCCGAAAGAAATTGGAGCAAGACCCAGCCGTAAAACTCACCAATATTCACGGAAAAGGATATAAATTGGAAGTGTAAACATGCTCAAAATCTTCTTTCGTTGTAAAATAGTCAATCAATAAAATCAAAAAGCAACATTCTGACTTTGGGGTTATTCCTCAAAATAACATAAATAGATGATTTTAAGGCAATAATAGTTACATAAACGGAATAAATATTTGACTTAGTGGAGGAGATAAACCAAAAAAATATGGCACGCCAATATATTTGAAAAAAGAAGCATGCCATACTTTTTATAATATTACTTTGCCAAACCAGCCTCAGCCACCAAAGTTAGTAATGCCGCTTGAATGGCTTTATGCCCTTCAAAGTCGTACCACCATTCGTTGAGCGAGTGGGCGTTGCCACTTTTACCACCACGGCCAATCGTAACGGCTGGAATTCCTTTTGAAATTGGTATATTTGAATTTGTTGAGCCACGAGTTAATTGTGGCGTTTCACCAAAAAATGTAGAAACCGCCATTGTTTTTTGAATTAACGGAAGCGTTTCTGGTAATTCTCCCGATGGACGGTCGCCAATTTTTACAATATCTACCGTTAAGGCTGGCCCCATTCTTTTCATGGCGTTGTGTTCGTCGAGGGCTTTTTTTACTGAAGCCTTCAAAATTGCATCAACTTGATTGAGGTTATCTGGAAATTCTGAACGCATATCAATTTCCATCCAAGATTCAAATGCAATTGAATTGACAGACGTACCACCACCGATTCTACCTACATTATAGCTTGTTCTGGCTCCAGATTTGGTGTATTTGTCGGCCGAAGTAGAAAAATAATGAATAGCAGAACCCAAAGCATGCTGCGGATTGGCTAAACCGAATGCTCCCCATGAGTGTCCGCCTGGCCCTCTGAACGTGATTCGGTAACGGTACGAACCAAGACCCATGGTGTTTACTCGGCTAATATCTCCGCCATCAACCGCAATCCAAGCATCTATTTTTCTGCCTTCGCCATTAAAGAGATACTTTACGCCACGCAAATCGCCTAATCCTTCTTCACCGACAGTTCCGATAAACAAAACATCGGCTTGAGTTTCGATTTTTGCGGCCTCCATTGCTCGTAAAATAGAAGGTAGTAAAATCAAACCACGCGTATTGTCGCCAATACCAGGGGCGTAAAGTGTATCGCCTTTGAATTTTACTTTTACATCAGTTTCGATGGGAAAAACAGTATCAAGATGTGCATCAAAACCCACACATCGTTTAGCGTTTTTGCCTTTGCGTAAGGCTATCACATTGCCCACTTTATCTATCCAAACCGAATCAGCACCAGCTTCTTTGAGCATGGCGGCAAAACGAGCCGCTCTGTGTTCTTCTTTATATGGCGGAGCCGGAATTTCGTTGAGCATAATTAGCTCTTCTCGGTTTCGCTTATTTTCTGATAAAATTAACTGAAATGCTGCTTGAATTTGCTTGTTTTGAGCCAATTGAACAATTTCTTTCTGATACTCTGGAGCAATTTTGCCTGTTTTACCCGCCTCATCTTCTTGCGAAAAGGCGTTTTCGAAAGTGGCAAAGAATACACATAAAACAATGCTTACAATTAAAGATATTCTCATAGTAGTTTAGTTTATTGAGTTGGAAAGCCAAAGTTAGTAAATTTTCAAAAGCGAATGGATAGGATTTTGGGTTGATGTTTGTTTTTTGATGGTAATTGCAGTTATAATAAGGGTTCTACATTGAATAAAACCTTGACTGATTTTAAAATCAACCTAACTTACGGGACGCTTCGCCCAAAGAGGGAATAATTAGCGGCTAAAATGTGATCGAATTAGGTGTTTTTTTATCAATTGCGTCCTTCTTGTTTCTATATTTAGATAAATTCTTGCTTTCTAAAAATATTAGTTAAAGTTTTATTTTATGAAGTAAATTAAACTCCGACGTTTGTTTGATTCTCGAAAAAATAATTGATTATCAGTGTTTTAAATGACACTTAGTTAATTAATCTGAGTTCGTCTTTGTAATAGTTGGAATTTTGTTCACGCTTTTTAATTTCTTTAGCTTTTTCTTGGCTATTGCGACAATATTAAGGCGATTTGTTTTAGAAGTTTCTATTTTTTTTATACTGAAAGTGCAAATTAATTTGCAGAACTATAAAATGCTGATTACCAATATTGTTCTAAAATATTAAAATATTTCCCCTCAAAAACTTGATTTTTACAATTTTCTTACTTTGTTTTAGTGGATTATTAACAATCAAAAAAACAACAAAAATTAGAAGACGAACTATTTATAGTTGATTATAAGCATTTTATAGTTCTACGCACTTCGTCCAATACTATGTTGGAAACAATAGTATGATCCATGATAAAAAAATATCTACTTCCATTCTTAGTGATAATTGTTAGTTCAGTTTGCCATGGACAACAATCAGACATATTAAAGAAATTGATGCAAGACCATCTAATACTAAAAGGGAATAAACCTGTATATAGCATCCAAACTTATATTTCAAACGGCGACAAGATATTTAATGAATCTGTTGGTTTTTCTGACGGAAAGAAAGTCAAAGCAGAGAAAGATAATCAATTTAAAATCGCAAGTATTACCAAAACAATGACAGCTGTGGTAATTCTTCAAATGCAGGAGGAAGGAAAGTTGAATATAGACGACAGTGTTTCAAACTATTTGAATGATGTAAAATTTGCACGAATAAATGAAGTACATTATTTTAAAAAGAAACCTTATGGAAACGTCATTACATTAAAACAACTTTTAGAACATAAAAGTGGAATTGCCGACATATTTACTGATGCAGCATTTAGATTTTACTTAAATGAATATTTACATAAGCAGCAGGAATGGAATCCAAAAAAACTAATGAAACATTACTATAAATATGGACTTAATAAAGATGCCCACTTTGTACCAAACAGTGGATACTACTACTCTGATGTAAATTATTTTTTGCTCGGTTTAATAATCGAAAAACTTTCAGGGCAGACATTAGCACAGCAATTCCGACTAAGAATTTTTGAGCCACTAAAAATGTATAACACCTATTTTGAGTATTACGAGCCATTGCATGGAAATGGAAAAATGGCTCACTCATTTTTCGGAAAACGTGACATAACAAAGACACTAAATACTTCTTATGATTGGGCTGGTGGTGGAGTAGTATCTACTACTTCAGACCTAGCAATTTTTATACATAGTATTTTTAGCGGCAAGCTTTATAAAAATGAATCAACATTAAAGTTGATGACAACAATGTTGCCACATACTTTAAAATCTGGAAGAATTAGTTATTATGGCTTAGGCCTGTATCAATATAATTTTAATGGTGATATATATTATGGACATGGAGGATTTTGGGGTTCTCTAATTGCCTACTGCCCGACTAAGAAAATAATCTTTTGTGGTAGTGTAAATCAGGTAAATCCAGGTTTTAGTCCCAGTGACTTTATAGCATCACTATTAAAACATTTCAATAACTCTATGCTTTGACCAAAAATACTATGCACATCTAAAGTGTATACGGTTGAAATAGTTTGATAGTTATGTTTGTACTCAAAAATTACTTTTGAAGAGTAAAAGTCGTTAAACTTTTAATTTTCAATTGCATAAGCTTTGGCGGATAGGACAGTTTTTTTGCATTTTATTTGGGTTTCTAAATAGGAAAGTTAATTAGCGACATTTTCACTGCTTGGTACTTTCGCAACTTTTTCTCCAATTTTCAAATTATTTTGAATCGCAATTGCTCTTTTAGATTTTTCCGTGCAAAATTAATTTCAAAAACTTAGTTGGTGGGCTGAGTTATATAGTCTGCTCGTTGTCCCGTTTTTATAACGGTATCAGGGAATATGATGGCAAGAGTACCAGCAAACAAAAGATTTAATAAATAAAAAATCAAAAAACACGAGCAATCGCAGATTGACAAGGCTTTAAGTCCTGACAAAATCGCCAAATCTTGCCATTTTTCTTTACTTTATTAAAGCTAATGCATGGTAGTGAAAAATGGTTTATGCTAAAAATTAGCTTATTCATTCAAGATTCATTCTTATAATGGATTCGTGAGAAAATTTAATTTGGATGTTCATTCGAGTTTATAACTTTTCAATATTCTTCAAATAAATTTCAGCTTGTTTTAAAACTTCATTTCGTTGTTGTTCTGGCATTTTATCAAGCATGACGTAAGCCATACCAATGCGTGGATTTCGTTGCAGTTTTACACGATTCCTTTCGTAAAAATGCCAATAAAGCGAATTGAACGGGCAAGATTCATGCCCAACCTTTTTGCTTTTATCATAAAAACATGAGCCACAATAATCACTCATTTTATCAATATAATTGGCCGACGAAACATAGGGTTTTGAACCAACAATTCCTCCATCGGCATACTGGCTCATACCACGGGTATTCGTAATTTCGACCCACTCAATGGCATCAATATATACACCTAAATACCACTCGTCAACCTCATCTGGGTGGATACCAGCTAGCAAGCAAAAATTGCCAATAATCATCAAACGCTGAATATGGTGAGCATAAGCCATATTCATAGATTGTCCAACGGCATGTTTCATACAATTCATTTTGGTTTTACCAGTCCAAAAGAAATCGGGGAGTTTTTCTTGGTGTTCAAAATAGTTCAGGTTTTGAAAATCAGGCATTTTATTCCAATAAATTCCTCGCATATATTCTCGCCAACCGATAATCTGCCTTACAAAGCCCTCAATTTGAGCAATTGAAATATCATCTTGGTTTTGTTGCCAATGTTCAACTGCTCGCTCAACTACTTCCAATGGTGAAAGTAATTTAATATTCATCGAAAACGATAATCGAGAATGATAAATCGACCAATATTGCATGGACATTGCATCTTCGTAAGTACCAAAATTCGGTAAACAATTTCTCACAAAAAACTCTAATAATTGTAAAGATTCTTGTCGAGTAACTGGCCAAAAAAAGTTCTTTGAGTTTACGCTACCAATGGTTTTGATTTCTTGGTTTTGTACAAGTTTATACATCTCAGAAACATCTCGGCTGAAAACCAATGGTTCAATTGGGCGGTGGTCTTTTGGGAGTTTTTTGCGGTTATCGGCATCGTAGTTCCACTGACCCGTGAGCGGTTCGTTTCCATCCATCAAAATACCGTATTTTTTACGCATCATTCGGTAGAAGCTTTCCATCAGAAAAGTTTTTTTTCCTTTGAAAAACTCGCCCAGTTCTTTTCTGTGGCTCAGAAAATGTTCTGTTTCATATGGTTTTGTGGCAATATTGATTGTGCTTGAAAAAGCCTTTAATTGCTCATCAAGACGATATTCATCGGGAAGTTGATATTCAAATTGTGTAATTTGATTTTGCTCAATAATCCATTCGAGATTTTTGCTCAGCGATTGTGTATTTCTTTCATCATCTAAACGCAAATAAGTAAACGTATGTCCTTGATTTTCAAGGTGTTGTGCAAACAAACGCATGGCCGAAAAAAAGCCAATAATCTTCTGTATATGATGCCGAACGTAGTCAGTTTCCTGTCTCATTTCCATCATTACATACAAAACATTATGATCTTTTTCTTGAAACCAAGTGTGATTGTGATTGAGCTGATCGCCCAGTATTAGCCGTAGAACCATGAAAACTGCTTCGTAAATGTTTTATGGAAATAACTGTTTATAGAAGCGTTTGTTTGATAGTGAATGCTTATTTTAGTAGATTTTCTAAAATTTCAAGATTCAATTCTTCATTAAAAATAGCTTTTATCGGAATCTCAAAACCTTCAATTACTTGACTTTTTATAATACCATTCGATGATTTTAGAACTAACTCATATTGTCCATTTGAAATAAGAAACTGTTCAACAATCTCTTTTTCGGCATTAATTATCCAATATTCGCCAACTTTATGGTTTTCGTAGTCGGTGAACTTTATTCCACGGTCTTTGTCTG
Source organism: uncultured Emticicia sp. (assembly GCF_937903345.1). Taxonomy (GTDB): domain Bacteria; phylum Bacteroidota; class Bacteroidia; order Cytophagales; family Spirosomataceae; genus Emticicia. The sequence goes on from NZ_CALCZQ010000032.1 coordinate 234,630, forward strand.
TTGTGCCATCTGATAAAACCTCTACAATAAAATCGGGTACAGGAAATAAAACTTGTTTTTTGGTGAATGATTTAGACTTTTCAGCATGGAAAAAGACAATATCGGGTTCATAGTCATTGCGAGTAAAAGTTGTCATTATTTTCTCGAAACCAACAAAACCTAACTTATTTTTACGGACATAAGTATCTATTAATTTGTAAAGCAGTCCAGTAGCCTCATTATGCTCTCTACGGACTGGCGAGTGCGTAATGATGTCGCCGTTGATAAACTCAGTTTTCATTTGTTCATCAATGTCATTATAAAATTTCTGACGACGTTGATTTTCGTCGTTCAGTTTTTCTACAACTTGCTTTACTAAAGCTGGAGCATCGGGCAAATCCATTATTTTGTCCAATAAATCTTCTTGAAACATGAATTTTATTGTTTAAAACATAAAAACGCAACTAAAATAGTCAAAATTCCATACTGATTCAAATAATTTTTTATTAAACCAGCCCCTCCGGATTAGGAATAAAATTCAAGAACGAATCCGAATGTTTTTTATACTTTTCGGTATCAAGTGCATATAAAAATGCCCCTTTTTTCGAGAAACCTTTTTGTTTTTCTTTTAGCTTAATCAAAAGCCCTGTTGAGAGGATTTTTCGGCTAAAATTACGTTTATCGAAATTACTGCCATAAATCGCTTCGTATAAATTTAATAACTGTGGAATCGTAAATTTTTCGGGCATTAATTCAAAACCAACTGGGTGAAAAGCTGCCTTATAACGCAAACGTTCGATAGCAATTTTTATCATTTCTCGGTGGTCAAAAAGTAATTCGGGCAAATCTTGCATCGAAAACCACTGAGCCTGGTGAGTATCCGAAATTTTTGTTTCATAATCTTTTACATTCACCAAAGCATAATATGCAATCGCAACCGTCCGTTCAACTGAGTCGCGTCTTGGGTCACCAAAGGCATTGAGTTGCTCTAAAAAAATACCTGTTACACCCGTTAGTTCGAACAAAATTCGCTCCGCTGCTTGGTCAAGGCTCTCGTTTGGTTTTAGCCAGCCACCCATCAACGACCAAGTGTCATGGTTGGTCTGAACGCCACGTTTTACTAATAAAAGCTTTAATTCTTCGCCATCAAAACCAAAAATGATGGAATCAAGTGCTACCAAACATTTGGTTTGTTGTTTATAAAGTTCTAACATTCAGGGTTTTATAGATTATAATTGTTGGTCGGTGTCATGGATTTAGAACAATATAAGGAAGTAGCGACCCATGCCCAACAAAAGTAGGCATTTTCTCTAAAAAACTTGTATTTTTGTACAAAAAAGCATAAATGCCATTACTCAAAATCAATAATTTATTCAAGTCTTTCGAGGGAGTGAAGGCAGTTAACGATATTTCAATACATCTTGAAAAAGGCAAAATTTTAGCGATTTTGGGAGAAAGTGGTTCAGGAAAAACAACACTTTTACATCTAATTGCAGCTCTTTTGGAACCTGATTCAGGAACGCTAATGCTTGATTATGAACGCATTTCGCCGCCTTCTGAAAAGCTGATTGCTGGTCACCCAGATATTAAGTTGGTGAGGCAAGATTATGGGCTTTTTCCGAATATGTCAATTCGTGCAAATATTGCATATGAGTTACGTTATTACGAAGAAAATTATCGAAACGAACGTGTAAACAAACTTCTTGACATTAGTGGATTAGCTTATGTGCAGCATCAGCTTCCTAGACAAGTTTCGGGCGGCGAACAGCAACGAGCTACAATCGTAAAAGCTATTGCCGAAGAACCAAAACTCTTGTTGCTCGATGAGCCTTTTAGCCATTTAGATGCAGTGAATAAACGTCGGCTAAAAAACGAAGTTTTAGACCTCATCAAAGCTGAAGAAGTAAGCTGTATTTTCGTAACGCACGATGTAGCCGATGCCTACGGAATAGCAGATGAATTATTAATTATGCAAAATGGTAAGGCCCTACAAATCGGTATTCCCGAAGAAATCTATCGAAATCCGATTAATCAGTATGTTGCTGAAATTACAGGAGAGGTTTCTATGGGTTCTGAGTCAGGAACCGCTGACGGTACGGTTTTGAATGTTGAATTAGTGCAAACACAACGCAGAACCGCACAGGGGACCGCTCTAGAATCAGAACTTAACACTCTTTTACGTCCCTCGCAAATTCGTGTTTCTGAAAAATCTGAATTAAAAGCTGTCATTCAGAAAGTTAAATTTCTGGGAGCTTATTACGAAGTATTTTTAAAAGGTGAGGATTTCAATCTTAAAATGTATAGTTTTGATAAACTAATGATAGGCAAAGAAATAGGAATTGAAATCAGAAAAACTTGATTCATTTATATTTTGTCTAAAAAGTGACAAATATGGCAAAAAACAATTGCTAAATTAAGTTAAAATATCTTTTAAGGTAGTATTTAATAGATAAAAAATCTGTTCTTAAAAACTAAAGTAGATATTTTCTGTTGACCTCGAATAAAATTTAGATAAAAATTTATTCTTATTCTTTGGTTTTGTTTGCCTAAATTCCCAACTTTGTATTGGTATCAAGAATTTCTAATTAATTTTAGAAGACCAACCGAGTCGAAACGCTACGGTGGACAAAAGATGCGGGCTGTACTAAAGTCAAAAATGTTTTTGTTTTTCTCTTCTAAAAGCCTGTTTCAATTTTCTTGAAAACTACTGAATATTTTAAAAACATTATAAAACATAGCATTTATGCCTTATTTATTCACTTCTGAATCAGTGTCAGAAGGCCATCCAGATAAAGTATCAGATCAAATATCAGATGCCTTGATTGATAACTTCATGGCGTTTGACCCTTCTTCTAAAGTAGCTTGTGAAACTTTGGTAACAACTGGTTTAGTAGTTTTGGCGGGAGAAGTAAAAACACAAACTTATCTTGACGTACAAGCTATTGCTCGTGAGGTAATCCGAAAAATTGGTTACACGAAGTCGGAGTATATGTTTGAAGCAAATTCTTGCGGAATTATCTCGGCAATTCACGACCAATCGGCTGACATTAACCAAGGTGTTGATAGAGTTACTGCGGATGATTTCGAGTCAAAAGCAAATGCTCAAGGTGCTGGTGATCAAGGGATGATGTTTGGTTATGCCACTCGTGAAACCGACAATTATATGCCATTGGCTTTGGATTTAGCTCATGCTATTTTAAAAGAAATGTCTTTTATACGAAATAATGAGCCAAATTTGATTCCTTATTTACGTCCAGATGCAAAATCTCAAGTAACAATCGAATATTCTGACGATAACGTTCCACAAAGAATTGATACAATCGTAGTTTCTACACAGCACGATGATTTTGCTGCCGATGAAGAAATGTTGGCAAAAATCAAGACTGACATTATCAATATCGTTATTCCTCGTGTACAAGCTAAATTGAAAGCTGATTTACAGGCTTTATTCAACGAACAAATTACTTACCATATTAACCCAACTGGTAAATTTGTAATCGGTGGACCACACGGAGATACAGGTTTGACTGGTCGTAAAATTATCGTGGATACCTACGGTGGTAAAGGAGCTCACGGTGGTGGTGCTTTCTCTGGAAAAGACCCATCAAAAGTTGACCGTTCGGCAGCTTATGCTACTCGCCATGTAGCAAAAAACTTAGTAGCAGCTGGTCTTTGCGACGAAGTGCTCGTACAAGTTTCTTACGCTATCGGTGTTGCAAAACCATGTGGTTTGTTTATTGATACTTACGGAACTGCCAAAGTTAATATGACTGATGGAGAAATCGCTCAAAAAGTAGCTGAAATATTCGATATGCGTCCGTATGCAATCGAGCAACGTTTGAAATTGCGTAACCCAATCTACTCAGAAACAGCCGCTTATGGCCACATGGGACGTAAAAACGAAATTGTAACAAAAACTTTCAAAGGGCCAGACGGCACAATCGTTACGAAAGAAGTAGAACTTTTCACTTGGGAAAAATTGGATTATGTTGATGCTGTAAAAGCAAAATTCGGTCTATGATTTTTTGAGTACAAGATAATCAAACGGAAGTCGGAAGGCTTCCGTTTTTTTGTTGATGGTGGCAAACGTTTCATACTTGAGGTTTTGTATAAAAACATTCCTCCAAAAACACATTGTTCAATTTGAAAAAGAATGAGTAATTTTACAGAAAATATTATTAATCTGAATGAAACTCAATAAACAAAATAGGTGTATCATTCTGAGTATGCTTTGTCTGTTTCCGCTCTCGACAATGGCTCAGATTACTAAACCTACAATAATTCCCCAAACTTCAACTCCTCAGCCATCAAAACCAACAGTTTATGCAATCATTGAGCAAGTGCGTAAAAAACACGCTCCTGATAAACGTCTAGCTCTTTTTCATGCCGAACTTGATTCTAACCGAATTGTGGGTAAAACCAATTTGCTCGCTGCTAAGAAAGATTTGTTAAATCGCTTAAAAACAAATGGTTATACATTGCTTGATGCTGTAAAAATATTGCCTGATAACGAACTTCTCGAAAATCGTAATTGTGGTATTGCCAATATTTCGGTATTAAACTTACGTGTTCAGCCTAAAGAATCTGCCGAATTGGCTTCGCAAGCTTTGCTCGGAACACCGCTCAAAGTTCTTGACCGTGAACGCAATTGGTACATGATTCAAACCCCTGATAATTACATTGGTTGGGCTGATGGTTCGACTTTCGCACGTATCACTCAATACCAATTCGATGCTTACCAAGCCAATAAATTTTTGATGTTTTCCAAACCTTACGGTTTTTCTTATGCCAAAGCTGATGAAAACTCTCAGACCATTTCTGACCTTACGTGGGGTAATGTTTTGGCCATAAAAGATACATTACCAGATTTTTTTGAAGTACTTTACCCCGACGGTCGCAATGCGTTTATATTGAAAAAAGAAGCAATCGGATACCAAGAATGGAAACAATCGGTCACGGCTTCCGAACAAAATTTAATCAATGCTGCTTTCAGAATGCAAGGGTTGCCATACTTATGGGGAGGGACTTCGTGGAAAGGCGTAGATTGTAGCGGTTTTACCAGAATGATTTATCAATCAAATGGGATTCTTCTACCTCGCGACGCCTCACAGCAAGTTTGGTCGGGCATAGAGGTAGCTTTTGATAGCCTGCAAGTGGGGGATTTGTTGTTTTTTGGTGAAAAAGCTATGTCCGAAAAATTAGAACGCGTCGTACACGTAGGAATGTGGTTAGGTAATAAGGAATTCATTCATTCATCAGGCATGGTAAAAATCAGTAGTTTTGATGAACGTTCGGCACGCTACGATGCCCATAATGCAGGTCGATATTTAAGAGCAAGACGCATTTTAGGCACAGATAAAGGAATAGTTTCTTTAAAAAAATAAATCTGTGAAAAGAAATGAAAGTTCGCTCATGTTAGTAAAGTGTTGATAATAAATGAAATAGTAGGCGTTTGTATGGATTTATTCTCTGATGAGGGTTTATGTGATAAACCACTACAACTTTATTAATAGCTCTTAACAAATGATTTGTCAAACTTGCACTTATTGTATAAATTCGTACTTTATTAAAAATATTCAAAAATTATCTACAAAATGAAAAAATCTATTATTTTTTCAATCTTTACTCTTCTTGTGGTTTTTGCCTGTAAGCAAACCCAAAAAACGCTTTCTGACGAAAGTTATTCTAAACTAACCGACGATGAAAAACGTAGAGTTGAACACGCAATTGATGGTATTCAGTTGGCCGACCCAGATTTGGAAATAACGCTTTTTGCGGCAGAGCCAATGATGATGAACCCAACTAATATGGATATTGATGACAAGGGAAGAGTCTGGATTTGTGAAGGATATAATTATAGAAATAAATTAAACCCTAAGAATCCGTACAATAAAAAAGGTGACAGAATCTTGATTATGGAAGATACCAATCAAGATGGGAAAGCCGATAAAAGTACCGTTTTTTATCAAGGCGAAGATATTAATTCCGCCCTCGGAATTTCGGTTTTGGGCAATAAAGTAATTGTTTCTAGTTCGCCAAATGTGTTTTTGTTTACTGATGAAAACAATGATGGAAAAGCAGATAAAAAAGAAATTATTTTCACAGGCTTAAAAGGTGTTCAGCACGACCACGCTATCCACGCATTTTCGTTTGGACCTGACGGAAAACTTTATTTCAACGGCGGAAACGAAATACAAACCCTAAACGATAAAAACGGCAAAGAGCTAACTGATGATTTAGGCCGACCTTTCTCTTCTTACAAACAAGGAAAAGTATTCAGATGTGATATTGATGGCTCAAATGTAGAAATTTTAGGGCATAATTTTCGTAATAATTATGAAGTCGCTCTAGATTCTTATGGACGTATGTGGCAATCAGATAATGACGATGATGGCAATAAAGGCGTGCGTATCAACTATGTAATGGATTATGGAAATTATGGTTACAAGGATGAAATGACTGGTGCAAGTTGGCAAGAACGCCGCACGAATTGGGAGTCTGAAATTCCACAACGCCATTGGCATTTAAATGACCCAGGAGTCGTGCCAAACTTATTACAAACTGGTGCTGGCTCGCCAACAGGAATGATTGTTTATGAAGGAAAACTTTTACCTAAAAAATACCAAAACCAAGTCATTCACTGCGACGCAGGGCCGAGCATTGTGCGTTCGTATCCGGTCGAGAAAGATGGTGCTGGTTTCAAGGCTACAATTAACAATATTTTAGATGGCTCGAAGCGTGACCAATGGTTCCGACCGTCGGATATTACGACTGCTCCCGATGGCTCAATTTTCGTAGCTGATTGGTACGACCCAGGTGTGGGCGGTCATGCAATGGGTGATTCGGTTCGTGGGCGTATTTACAGAATCGCTCCCAAAGGCGAAGCCTATTCTGTACCAAAATTTGACTTTGAAACTGCCGAAGGTTGTGTTGAGGCTTTGCAAAATGCAAACCTTGCTGTTCGTTACTTGGCTTGGACAAAACTTAACTCGCTCCAAGAAAAAGCTGAAGAGGCTTTGATAAAACTTTGGAAATCTGATAATGCAAGAATGCGTGCCAGAGCCTTGTGGTTGTTGGGTAAAATTAAAGGCTCAGAGGCTAAATATATTCAAAGAGCCGCCAATGATGCTGATGAAGACATCCGTATCACAGCTATTCGTTTATCTCGTGAATTAAGCATCGACAATACCGCATTGCTTCAAAAACTCGCTACTGACCCATCGGCACAAGTGCGTCGTGAAGTTGCTTTGGCTATTTATCATACAACTTCGCCAACCGCTGCTGATATTTGGACAACACTTGCCAATCAATATGACGGCAAGGACAGATGGTATTTAGAAGCACTCGGTATTTCGGCTGATAATCAATGGGATACGTTTTTTGCAAATTATTTGGCAAAAGCTGGTGAAAAATGGAAAACTGATGCTGCTGCAAAAGATTTAGTGTGGCGAAGTCGTTCAACAGATAATATTTTCCGTTTAGCCGAATTGGCAAAATCAAGCAAAGATAATCTGCGTTATTTCCGTGCTTTTGATTTTCAAAATAATACTGAAAAAACAAAAATTTTGCTCGGAATGCTTGATGGTGGAAATGCAACGAGTGAAATCATGACCTTGGTATTCAAACATTTAGATATGATTACTGCCAAGCAAGACCCAATTTTCAAGAGCCTTCTACCTAAAGTTTTGGATGGTATTAAAAATCCAACTGATTATCTTGATTTGGTAAAACGTTACGAAATGAAAGACCAAATTAATCGCTTAACCGAAATGGCAATGAAAGATTCGATTTTGGGTGGAGAAGCGGCCAAGATTCAAATAAAAATGAATGGTTTAGGTGAATTTCAAAAGCTAACTCAAAACAAAGACGAAGACATTGTTCGTAAAGCGATTGGTGTTTACGGTGGCGTTGATGAAAAACCAATAACCGATTATTTGGTAAGTTTATTTAATAACAAAAACCTGAGCAAAGGCGTACGTAACCAAGCGATGTATGCCATGTATGGCTGGAATAGTGAAGAAGTTTTGTGGAATTTAGTAAAAGCCAACAAAGTTTCAGAGGAAGTAATGCCAATTGCCAAGAAGATTTTGTTGGGAACATGGCACAGCGATATTCGCACCGATGCCATGAAAATGTTTGGTGCTGAAATGGACAAAGAACTGGGCGATATTAACGAACTTACCAAAGGGGTGGGAAATGTTGCAGGTGGACAAAAAGTGTTTAAAATGTATTGTACTGCTTGCCATCAAGTAAAAGGTGAGGGTGTGAACTTTGGACCATCATTGACCGAAATTGGCAGTAAACTCTCTAAAACTGCACTTTATTCGGCAATCATCAATCCAAGTCAAGGTATAAGTTTTGGTTATGAAGGCTACAAACTCAAGCTCAAAGATGGCACAGAAGTAGAAGGAATGATTTTGAGCAAAACCGAGAACGATGTAAACATCAAACAAATCGGTAGCACAAATCCAACTGCTTTCAAGCGTGCAGATATTGTTTCAATGGAAGAAAACGAAGAATCCTTAATGCCAAAATTCCCTCTAAAAAAACAAGAAATCGTCGATTTGGTAGAGTATCTGCGTACTTTGAAGAAGCAGTAAGTATAATTACGTCATCGTATATTTCCAAAGACTGTTTTATAGCGATATGCAAACGAGGCTCACCTCAAAAGTGTGCCTCGTTTGTACTCAATAGCAATCTGAAATCATGAAAAAGTATATCGCTTTCCTCAGAGGGATAAATGTTGGGAATATCCGAATCAAAATGCCTGATTTAAAAAAGGCTTTTCAAGAAATGGCTTTGCAAAATGCCAAAACTTTTCTACAAACGGGAAATGTAGTTTTTGAATCCAATAAAAACATTTCGGAGATAAAGGTAATTTTGGAAAAAGGACTTTCAGAAACCTTTCATTATCAGGCATTTGTGCTACTTTATGACTTTGATATTTTGGTAGAAATCGTTGCGAAATATCCATTTCAAAAGGACGGAGGTAATCATGCTTATGTAATTTTTGTAGAAAGTGAATCAGTTTTTGAAGAACTGGTAACTAGTGCAGAAAGTGTAAACGAGGGAATAGCCAAAGGCGACACTGTGCTTTATTGGAAAGTTCCAAAAGGAGAAAGTTTAACTACTCCTTTTTCTAAACTTACTGCCAAAGCAAAATATAAAAGCACCACCACCGTTCGGAATATCAACACACTCGAAAAAATGCTTGAATAAATGGCATTTCGTAGAACAATTTTCTAAATTGTACTACATTTTTGGCACTAAAAAAACTATCTTTGCAACTTGTTTTAACTCACCGATGTAGCATTTGTTGTTTGTGATAATTGCTGATTGATAATTGTTAATTGAAAAAATGTTTGAAAATTTAAGTGACAAGCTAAATAAAGCCATCAAAACCCTTAAAGGGCAAGGCCGAATTTCTGATATTAACGTGGCAGCCACTGTCAAAGAAGTAAGACGTGCTTTGATGGATGCCGACGTAAACTATAAAGTTGCCAAAGACGTAACTGACCGTGTGCGTGAAAAAGCTATTGACCGTAAGGTAATGATTGCCGTTGAGCCTGGACAATTGTTCGTTAAAATCGTACAAGAAGAGTTGATGGATTTGATGGGCGGACAAGCTCAAAGCGTTAATTTAAAAGGCTCACCAGCAGTGGTTTTAATTGCAGGTTTGCAAGGTTCGGGTAAAACTACTTTTTCAGGGAAATTTGCTTCATACGTCAAAAAACAAGGTCGACAAGTCTTATTGGTTGCCTGCGATGTGTACCGTCCGGCGGCAATCACGCAATTGCAAGTATTGGGTGAGCAAATTGGCGTAGAGGTTTTTGCCGAACCAGAAAACAAAGATGCGGTAAGTATTGCCAAAAATGCACTTGCTTATGCCAAAGTCAACGGTAAAAGCGTGGTAATCGTCGACACAGCTGGTCGTTTGGCAGTTGATGAGGTGATGATGAAAGAGGTGGAGGAAATCAAGAAAGCTATTACCCCAAGTGAAATTTTGTTTGTTGTTGACTCAATGACAGGTCAAGATGCAGTAAACACTGCCAAGACCTTCAATGAAAGACTTGATTTTGATGGGGTAGTGTTAACAAAACTCGACGGTGATTCACGTGGTGGTGCGGCTCTTTCAATCAAAGCCGTTGTAAATAAACCAATAAAGTTTGTTTCGACAGGTGAGAAGATGGATGCCCTTGATATTTTCTACCCAGACCGTATGGCGAGTAGAATCTTGGGTATGGGTGACGTTATTTCCTTGGTAGAAAGAGCTCAACTTGCTTTTGACGAAGACGAATCTCGACGCTTGAACAAAAAAATGCGTGAGAATAAGTTTGATTTAACCGACTTCTTGACGCAATTGGAACAAATCAAGAAAATGGGTAATATCAAAGATTTGATGGGAATGATTCCTGGTGTTAGTTCGCAAATCAAAGACATTGATATTAGCAATGATTCGTTTAAGCCAATCGAAGCTATTATTAAGTCAATGACTCCGAAAGAGCGTGAAAAACCTGATATTATTGATGGTAGCCGTAAGAAAAGAATTGCCGCAGGTAGTGGAACCGATATTGTTCAAGTAAACAATCTTTTGAAGCAATTTGATCAAATGAGAAGCATGATGAAAAAAGTCAATCAGATGCAATCAACTGGTAAAATGAAGGCTTTTAAATAAGATTTAACTTATACAAAAAGAAAAGGTCAATGAGCGAAAAAGCTAATTGACCTTTTTTATTTGGTTTTACTTTTTAGCAAAATAATACAAATAAGTTTGATCGTCTTTACCACCGGGGCTTTCGCTGTTTGTAAAATATCCTTTATTGTTTTTATCAAAGCAAAAACCTTCACCTTGTTGTTCTTTAACATAAGGTAAAAGTTTATCACGATTACGTGCAAGTGTAGCAGCTATACTTTCGCCTTCTTTTCTGTACCAATAATAAATTGCATCATAATTTCGTAGTACAATCTCTTTTCCATCGCTCGAAATTCCACCACTTGTTATGAGTAGGAATGGAATCGCCTGTACGAATTTCGCTATTTGTATTTCAGTAGTTGATTGCGGATAAGTCAATTGATAAATTCTGACATTAAATTCCCGCTTTGTAACAATATAAATATCTTTAGTGGCGGGGTCGAGTAAAATACATTCCGCATCACGGCTACCATCTGGGTACTGAAAAGAGATTCTATCAAAATTCGTAATTTTTTCAGAAAGTGATTGTGGTTCTACGAAACGATAAATGTAATATTGATTATTATAAACAGCGGAATTATCGCCAATTTCGGCTAAATAAATGTAGTTTTTTCCACTTTCTGGGCCAACGCCTATACTAATATCTTCCCAATCTCGGTTTGGAAATGGCATCTGAATGTTTCCTTTATATTCGCCCGTATGTGAAAACTGATATAATAAATTCGGGTTATCGCCATCTTCTTGCACCCATACATTACCTGACATACTTCTGCTATCTGCCAAACCCGATGCCTCGTTGACGCGATTGCTTGGCAATAACGAACTTTTAGGTATCGTTTCAAAATCCGGAATTGTTTCAGTGGGTGTTGGGCTTGGCGTTTTTTTGAACCAATCGCACGAACTGAGCGTAAAAGTGATGATTGAACAGAGAATGAATATCCGCATTATGTGTTTAGATTTGGGGTTAGGCTCTTGAGATTAGTTTAAAAAAGGGCTTTTTTGGCGTTAATGGATGTAATTATAATTAAAAATCTATCTTTTGACTGCGAATAGATTTCTTTTCGCCATCAATTTTCTTGGTTTTTAAGCGTTTTTCAATTATTGCTTTTGGTGTTTTTGATGGAATTCGTTTCTTTTTTTCTTGAAAAGATTTTTCTAAAATCTTATAAAACTTCTTGATGGCCAACTCTTTATTCTGTAATTGACTACGTTTTTCTTGTGCAGTTATACTCAAAATCGTTTCCTGAACCAACGTACTTTTTAGTTTTTCAAGAAGCTTTGTTTTTTTTTCATCAGTCAGTAGGGTAGAGGTCGCAATATTGAATCTCAACTCTACTTTTGTTTCTACTTTATTTACATTCTGCCCACCAGGTCCGCCACTGCGGGAGGTTTGAAATTCAAGTTCTGGCAAAAAATCTATGGTTTTTATGTCTATTTGCATTGTTTTTACTTTTTATTTAAAACTTAGACACGAAAAACATATCATTCAATATAATACATGTTTTAAACGATCCGTGTGGTGAAGATACTTTTCAACCCTGAACTACAGTTCCGAGCAAGCCTGCAATTTTCTTAATGACCTCTTTCAAGTGCATCATTTTTACTAAAATCTGGTCTTGCTCTTCGTAGCTTTGGGCATCTATTAATTGGTTCGATAGATTTTTCATATCAGCCTCATAACGAGTCTTTTTTAGCCTCAGTACGTTTGTGTAAGCCAAATCGGCTAATTTATCAGTTTCCGATGGAATATAAATATCTTTTTTTACCCAATTTTCGCTTAATTGGTGCGGAGTTGAAAGCCAATTAATGACTTGCTGCTGAATCTCGACGTCTTGATGGCTCGTAAAATGCGAAGTGTCCGGAACTTGATGGTTTTCATAAAAATCCCTGAAAACCATCAATATTTTTTGATATGTTGGCGTTTCAAAAACCATATCTCTGATTTCGTTGAAAACGTAATCTGTTAAAGTGAAATCTATATTATCAACCACATTGCGGTCTAAAATGTGATTGCCATAACAAACCAAAAGTCTAATACATTCTTCTTCTTGATATGAAATTGCCGAACGTTGAGCTTCTGTTATTTCAATAGCTTTTGTAGGAGCAGTCATTGGACGCTCAACCAAAAATTCTAAATCGCCAACTTGTTGCGGTTTTATTCGGTTTTGGCGTTGACGGTCTTTTTCAGCATCATTAATTTTTTTAAGCGAAATTTTATTTCCTTCGGTAATCAAAATCTGCTCTTCGATTCCCATCAAATTGGCTACTTCTTGATAAAAAACCGAGCGTTTGATAGAATCTGGAATCTTAGAAATTGACTCAACCAACTCCTTAATTACTTCAGCTCGTTTTAATGGGTCGTGTCCAACGTCTTTGAGAGAAATTTCGGTTTTGAAACGAATAAAATCCTTTTGAGTTTGTTTAATGTATTCTTTAAATCCTTGACTACCAACCTTTTGAATGAAACTATCGGGGTCCTCTCCATCAGGAAAAACCACCGCTTTTACATTTAACCCTTCTTCCAAAATAATGTCAATTCCACGCAAGGACGCCTTTATTCCCGCAGCATCTCCGTCATAAAGCACGGTAATATTATTCGTGAAACGTCTAATGAGTTGAATTTGCTCTTTTGTAAGTGAAGTTCCCGAAGATGCCACCACATTCTCAACACCCGATTGGCTCAATGAAACCACATCGGTGTAGCCTTCTACCAAATAACAATTATCTTCTACCCGAATCGAATTTTTGGCTTGCTGAATACCATAAACGATATAACTTTTGTGATAAACTGCCGTTTCTGGAGAGTTTAAATATTTGGGTGAATTTGGGTCTTTTTTCAGTATCCTAGCTCCAAATGCAATTGGTTTTCCGCCGACGTTATGTATCGGAAAGATTACTCTTGCTCTGAATCTATCAATCGGGTCTTTGCCTTCTTTTACAATTGAAAGTCCAGCTTTTTCTAGAATATCGACTGAAAAGCCGTTTTTGAGGGCGTGTTTGGTAAACGCATCCCATCCGTCGGGACTGTATCCTAACTCAAATCGCTGAATTGTGGTATGATTAAAGCCACGTTCTTTAAAATAACTTTGTCCAATACTTTGCCCTTCTGGGCTTTTCCAAAGTTGGTCTTGGTAATATTTATTGGCAAAGTCTAAAACGATATATAGACTTTCTTTCTCGTTTTGGGCTTGTTGTTCTTCGTTGGTTACCTCTTTTTCGGCTACTTCAATTCCATATTTTTTTGCCAAATGCTTGAGGGCTTCGGGGTAGCCGATTCCTTCAATTTCCATTACAAAACGCACCGAGTCGCCTGCTTTGCCACATCCAAAACACTTATAAATACCTTTGGCCGGTGAAACGTAAAACGAGGGAGTTTTTTCGTTATGAAAAGGGCAACAGGCTATCATGTTTGCTCCCCGTTTTTTGAGAGAAACGTATTCGCCAACGATTTCGGTTACGTCGGCGACTTGTAAAATCTGTTGCACTGTTTCTTGACTTATCCTCATGCTGCAATTTACTCAGTACTTAATCAAAATGACACATTTTGTGCTACTTTTGTTCCCAAAAACAAAGTTACAGTGGAATTTTATACTTTTATCAATATTGGCGGAACAATTGCCTTTGCGGCATCGGGTACTTTGGCGGGAATCCGTAAAAAACTCGATGTCTTTGGGTTGTCCGTGATTGCTTTTGTGACATCTGTCGGCGGAGGGACAATTCGTGATATTTTGATTGGACATTTGCCTGTAAAATGGATTCTCGATTCTTCTATTGTATTGCTCATTGCAGGCGTAACGCTCATTACGGTTTTGTTTAAAAAACGCATCGAAAAATTGGATAAAACGCTTACTTTTTTCGATTCTCTCGGGCTTGGATTTTTTACACTCAGAGGAATTCAAGAAGGGATTGCTGTTCAGTTGGATATTCCTTCTTGTTTGATTTTGGGTACGATTACGGCTTGTTTTGGTGGCGTGATTCGAGATATTTTATTGAACGAAATTCCGACTATTTTCCGAAAAGAAATCTATGCTTCGGCCTGTATTTTGGGCGGAATTGTCTTCTTTTTACTCCAAAAATTCAATATTTCTGATGAAATTATAGAAATTATTACGATTCTTACTATTTTTGGCCTAAGGCTTATTGCCGTAAAAATGAATATTTCATTGCCGAAAGTTGACGGATTGTAGTATGAACTTTAAAAATGATTGAGGCAGGATTGACAGGTGTAAATGTGTTTTGAAAAAGTCTTGAAAAATCATAAGAGTATGACTATTCTGAAAGTTGTTAAACCTAAATGCCTATCTAAAATGAATCAAAGTAGAGTAAGTGTTGCATATTTCTACTTTATGAATAAATGATTACCGTATCAAATCTCATGTCATTTTTGTCTGACGTATTTTGTCTCTGGTCTTTTCAAACGAGCCAAATAAGCAAAAG
Source organism: uncultured Emticicia sp. (assembly GCF_937903345.1). Lineage (GTDB taxonomy): Bacteria > Bacteroidota > Bacteroidia > Cytophagales > Spirosomataceae > Emticicia. Next base: position 249,739 of record NZ_CALCZQ010000032.1, read on the forward strand.
TAGCAAGTCCAGCCATGAGTGTTAAGGCCGAAAGCCCCAACTGCTGCAGTGATGGTCTTAGTACCCACATGGCACCTATAAACTGCACAATAAGAATAATATATAGAAAAGTCGCAATAGCTTTACGAGGTAATTTGCTTATAACAAACGAGCCAAGTGGAGCAAAAAACGCTACAAACGGAATACAAGCTAACCACATTTCAAATGCTTCTTGCTGAAAATCGCCGATAACAGCTCCGTGAATAAAGAACCCAAGCAGGGTTTCAAGCGTCATGATAATAACCGAAGAAGGAACAGCAACTTTTTCATTGATGCGGTAATAAATTGTCATCAAACAGAAGGTGAAAATATTGATTCCTGTGCCGAAAATAGACGAAATTATGCCACCGATAAGTCCAAAAATGACAAGTCTGACCATATCTGAACGCATGAAATTTTGAATTTCATCAAAAACTTCTCGTTGAGGTTTACTGTTTTCGTACCACAAAACTAACCCAAAACTCAGCCAAAGTGAGACAAAAAATAATTTTGCCAATGGTGCAGAAATTAGTGGGACGATATAGTATGTACCCAAAACAAGTCCAAAAAACCCGCCGAAGGTAACGTATTTGATGTAATTCCAATCGACTTTGATTTTTAATCCTAGAATTAGTAATGAGGCCGAAGTCATGCCAATACTTTGAATGGCAAAGGTAAAATTTCGGGCAACCGTTGGTTCAATTTTAAACAAAAGTGTAAAAACTGGATACGCAACAGCCCCACTTCCTTCGGGGGTTGAACCTCCGATAAATGACCCAAAAATCATGGTAAGCACCGCTGCCCAATGTTTAGTAAAAACAAAGAAACTATCTGTCGAGGTAACATAAAAAGCCCAACAACACAGCACAATCACAACGAAGCCGATGTATAAATAAGGGATTTTGTTTTTGTTAGTTTTCTCGACTGGCATAGAAAAATATGTTACTTTTGTGAATGTGATTTACAAAGTTAATGGCAAATATCAACTTTTAATTATTTATTTTGATGAAAAATATTGATGAAATTTTACAAAAATTGCTTGCCGAGCAAGATTTTTTGAAAGAAATGCAAGGGCGAATAGTAGAGAATTATGATATCATGATTCAGAATCAGCAACAAAATGCTGACAACCATGAGGTGGTGATACATAATCAAACAACAATTATTCGTAATCAAGAAATCATTGTCAATAATCAGATAAATATTGTTAGAAATCAGAAGCAGATTGTTCAAAATCAAGTACAACTCGATTCGATTTTACAAACACAAAGCTATTTATTAAATTTGGTAAGGAGATTGTCAGGTGAAAATGAAACGCTGGAAGAAACCAGTCAATTTATTGAGAATATAGTTGAAGCAAAACGAGAAAATATCAAATCAAGGCCTTTTAATGACCCAAGTTCACTTTAAAAACCTGCAAGGTTAAAAAAACTTCCAAATCTTACCCAAGTAGCTTCTCTTCTAAAAGTCTAACCTGAATCTGCAAAGATTTGATTTCCGAATCTTTACTTTCTACTATTTGTTTGACCAATTTTAGCTGAATTTGTAAGCCTTCTATTTGTTGGCTTTGTAATTTATTGTGAAATTCGAGCTGTCGTTTTTCATTGCTAAAATCTTCGTTAGACTCTTTACTAAGCTTTGACTTATCTTTTGAATGAAGAAAGTTGTTGAGTTGTTGTTCGGTTAATTCCGAAAAATCGGAATTTTGAAAGTCATCAATATTAATTCCGAAATAATCGCTAATCAAATCACAGATATCTAAAGGAGGGAAAGTTTTACCGATTTCATAATCAGAAATAGCACTTTTACTGATTTTTAGACTTTCACCTAGCTTTTCTAAAGTTATCTTTTGTTGCTTTCGTAAAATTCTGAGATTCTTACCAAATCTATTTTCCATTCTGTTAGGAATTGATTCTTATTTATTTCCGTAAATATGGAATTGTTTCGGGTTATGTAATTTTTGCCATAGCAATTTAAGAAATTTGGTAGAGATTAAAAAATCAAATGTGTAAAAGACGGCTTCTAAAAGCTGATTAAATTGTATTTTTCAGACTTTTTCGATTAGAAGATGTTTATTTAGTGTTTAAATCAATATAGGCATCATACTGCCCGCCATGCGTTTGGCCACATCCGCCACCAATATATAATTGTTTTGCATTTTCAATATTTTCCTCATTGACTGCCTTGCCATCAACTGTAAAAACAACTTTTCCACCTACTGGTACATCAACAGAAAAATGAGTAGATACAAGGTCAGGCCTCATAATTGAAACTCTTTCGTATTCTTTACCATCTAAATCTTTTAAAACAACTCTTTGTATTCGTTTTTTAGGGGCATCTAATTGTTTTTTTACGTTGTCAACAGCTATTCTATATTGTTTTTCATTCTCTAATAGTAATTCTTTGTTTTTGGTGGTGTTTAAAATAATAACACCATCTGCCGCACGTAAGCCATATTTCTCAATTGCACGTTGACTTCCCTTTGAATATATTTCGGAACCTCTTGTGTTGCTTGGGTTTATCCGATATAAAATACTCGATGGATATTCCTCTTCATTAATAAAAACTAAAGGATTTTTTCCAAGTTTATTTGCTTCTAAAATTGTGCGTAGGGTATCTTGGTTTTTTATGGGTCTTGTATCTGGAAAAGGAATCTTGATAGTTCTTGATATAACTCCATTATCATTACTTGTAAAAAAACTGGGCAATTTTGCAGATAAGTTTATATTTATTAATGGAATATTATCTAATTTGGTTAAATATGGATACAGTACAGGTCCCATTACTGTTGAATAAACATGAAAAAAAGGCCTTGTCCCTTTATATTTTTGGTTTAAATAAATTCCTTCTCCTTTTACAATAAAATCTCTTCCTTCAACCAATAATTGGTTTTTTATAATGACTTTGAAACTATCAATATTTCCTTTTTTAGTAGGCTTTATGCTTAGATAATAAGTGAATTTTGTAGAATCAATTTGCACCATTTTTTCTTTTTTTAAAGTATCTGAAAATACTTTCTTTAAATTTTCGGTTCTCAATTTACCTTTTTTTAAAATAGATTCTGACGTTTCTTTTACTGTTTTTTTCTCCTCTTTCTCCTGATAAACCCTCACAACTTTCTTGTGTGCAAAGGCCATAACGCCTGCTGCAATGAATGGCAATGATAAAAAATACAACAGCTTTTTCTTGTTTTTTGTTGGTGTTTTAAATAAAAACTGGATTCGTTCTGATAGCGGTTTTGTGCTAAACTGATTGATAATCATGGCATTTGGAGCAAGGCTGAGTTTTAATAATAAATGTGCATATTCTCGACTATCATAAGAGGCTGACATGAGTGCATCAACCTCGTATTCGTGTATTTGTTTCAGAGATTTTTGATAGAAATAAACAATAGGATTGAACCAAAATGCAGCTTTCAACATACTTAAAATAAGTAAATCAAGCGTGTGTAGGCGTTGTGCATGAAAACTTTCGTGGGCAATAATCATTGCTTCTTCGTGTGGATTTAGATTATCGGGATTTAGGAATACATAATTAAAAAACGAGGAATTACTTTGGCTTTTAGTAATCAAAATCTTTAATCTACGGTTGCTTTTTAGGTAGCTGAGCGATGCGGGCGACGTTTCGCTCGAAGCCATCGAATTATATGCTTTTTTTATGGTGTAAAGAACTATCAGAAGATTCTTTGTAAAAACAAAAATCATCATTCCAAAACCCAGTAAATAGATTGAATTTAATATTTGTATCCATTCAATAGTTTTAAAATCAATTTCCTCTATGCCTTTTGTTGGCTGAATGGCATTTGATTGATTATAAGCACTTTCCTGTACTTCTTCAAACGGAATATTTACTTCCTCACTCGCTTGAGGCTCAAGCACAATAATTTCAGTCCGCACATAGCTTAGGAGTGGAATTGTGAGGCTCAATGCCAACGAAAAAAGCAAATAAAAACGATTAAGGGCATGAAAACTCAATCGGCGAAACCCGAAAAAGTACAACCCGTAAAAAGCCAAAAGGCAAATGGAAGATTTGAGAAGATAGTCCATATAGTAAAACTTTTAGCGACTGTTTATCAAACTTTTTAGTTTTTCAATCTCCTCTTCCGTCAGATTTTCTTCTTTTACCATAAAAGAGAGCAGGTTTTCAACAGAATTATCAAAATAATCGGCAAATACCTTTCTGAAACTTCGCTGCCCGTATTCTTCTTTTGAGATTATCGGAAAATACTCATAAGTTTTTCCATAAGCCTTATAACTCAGAAAACCCTTACTTTCTAGCAACCGTACCACCGATGAAATCGTATTGTAAGGTGGCTTTGGGCAATCGGGCATTTTTTCAATAATGTCTCTCACCAAACATCGGTCCAAATCCCAGATGATTTGCATGATGCGTTCTTCAGTTTTTGTTAGTTCTTCCATGATGAAATAAAGTAAAAACTAATTATTCAGTTTTACAACTGAATTTACAGTTATATTATTTATATAGCAGTTGATGCATAGATTTATATGATAAATTCGAATAAACGTATTGAGACTATTGTCTAACTTATGTTTCCTTATGTTTGCTTAAAAACCATAAATTCCGTTATAATGGAATTTATGGCTAGCGTTTAGTAATTATAAACAGCTGCTTTAAATGATTGAGCCTAAGCTACTCACTCTATAAAATATTTGAAAAATATTGAAAATTGATTGAAAAAATAACATGAAATAGTGCGATTTTACTATTTCTTTTACTTTATAGCTTAATATTTAATAAATAAACATAAAATTTAATGGAATTATTATCCATAAAATCGGAAAATATTTAAAAATGTATTTCCTTTGCAGTATCAATTAAAATATGCAATAAAAAATAAAAATTATACTATTGTTTACTCACCATAATATTTAAATTTTACCAAAGAAAAATGAAATCATTTATTAAATACGCATTCATGGGCTTAATGTGTGTAACATCAAGTCTTTATGCTCAAATGCCGCATGATGTTATTTATATGCCGAAAAGTACTGCTTGTATAGCGGTGTCCTACAGCAATAGTAGCTGGAAGGAATACTGGGAAAATACCCTCAAACGTGAAAATCTTAATATGGGAATCCATACGACTCAAAGTATAATGCCAATGGTTGCTGTTGGCTTTACTGACAAGTTAAATCTAATTATAGCTGTACCTTACGTAAGTACCAAAACCAGTGCAGGCAATCTGATGGGGCAGAAGGGTATCCAAGACTTATCGGGCTGGTTGAAGTATCAGTTGGTCAAAAAAGATATAGGGATTTCGTTACATGGAGTGATTGGTGGATCTATTCCTGTGGGCAATTACGTACCGGATTTTTTACCTATGTCAATTGGCTTAAAGGCCAAAACTGTTACTAGTCGATTGATTGCTAACTACACCCACAAATCGGGGATGTATCTTACAGCACATACAAGTTATATTGTAAGGAGTAAGATAAAAGTTGACCGTGATGCTTATCAAGCCGACAACAGAGTCTATAATACGAACGAAGTAAGCGTGCCAAATGCCACCGATGTTGCTGCAAGATTAGGTTATATCAAAGATGGTGGTCGAATTCAGGCTGAATTTTTTGCTGAGCATTTTACATGTGTCGGTGGCGATAACATACGCCGTAATGATATGCCTTTTCCGACTAATAATATGACCTTTACGAGTGTTGGTTTTTACGGAAAATACCAGCCCAAAAACATCGGTTTTAATGTAAGGATAGCAAAAGTAGTTGATGGACTAAATGTTGGTCAGACAATGGGCTTTTCGGTGGGTTTATTATACCAGTTAAATTATTTTAAAAAAGAAGAAAAGAAATAAAAAGCTTATATCTATCATAGACAGGACATGCTTAGTCTCTACGATGGCATAACAAAATTTTACAAAAAAATGAAAAATATACTCAAAGCAATTATTATAGCTCCCCTATTGGGGGCGGGAGGGGCTGTTGTTCTTTCTTGCGATAAAACCGTAACAGAGCCAATAAAAGAGGCTTACATTCCTACTAAATTAGACGAAAATGCGGGTACATGGAAACCATATATTCTGAATTCTTCCAGTGAAGTATTAGTAGCTGCACCAAAAGCGGCCTCCGATGCTGCTTATTTGAAAGAACTTGACTCATTAAAAAACAAAATCCTTCCAGTACTTACTCCCACAAACAAAGATGCCATTGCCTATTGGGGAGCGGGAGCAGTGTATCGTTGGAATGAGATTGCCCGTGAATTGGCAGCACGTTACAATGTTCCACCAGCATCAAACGCCGAAGGGAAATATCCAGTTCCAGATGCAACTAATCCTCTAGCTGACCCAAAATTCCCGTTTGCAAATCCACCCTACACAGCCCGTGCTTTGGCTTATTTAAGCGTAGCCCAGTACGATGCTCTAGTGAGTACTTGGAACTACAAATTCAAATTCAATCGCAAAGCACCTTCAAAATATGATGCTACAATTTCAGCTTTATTGCCAGTTTCTGATTTGCCATCCTATCCTTCCGAAGATGCAGTTGTTGCGGCAGCCTCTTACACCATTTTGGCTGCGATGTTTCCAGGTGAAGTGCCGTATTTAGATGCTAAATTGGCCGAAGCTAAAAACGCAAGAGTTTGGGCAGGAATCAATGTGCCGAGCGATATTACTGCTGGTGATGCTCTTGGAAAAGCCGTTGGTGCAAAAGTAATGGCAAAGGCAAAAGTAGATGGTATGAGTGCTGCCAATAATCAAACATTGGTTGCAGGTCAGGTTGAATCAGCCAAAGGCCGGGGCATAAAAGATGTTTGGGTAAGTCAAGAAAATCCAGTACGACCTCCGATGTTACCAAATTATGGTGCAGTTGCAACATGGAATTTTGATAAGGCAACACTTGCAAAAATTCGTCCAGCAATGCCATACGTGGTAGGCTCGGCCGAATGGCAAAAAGAATTTGAAGAACTGGAGAAAATCAATAAATCACAAACACGTGAGCAAGCTCGCATTGCCAATTATTGGGCAGATGGTGCTGGAAGTTATACTCCACCAGGCCACTGGAGTCGAGAGGCGGCCAATCTTTGTCACGAAAACAAGTTTAGCGAGGTTGCTACGGCTCGCACAATGGCATTGGTCAGCACTGCTTTGATGGATGCAGGAATTGCCTGTTGGGACACAAAATATTACTATTATACGCCACGACCGCAACAGTTTGGTTTGAAAACATCAGTTGGTTTACCAAATTTTCCTTCTTATACCTCAGGACACTCAACTTTTTCATCAGCAGCAGCTACTGTTCTCGGCTCAATTTTTCCATCGAAAGCTGCTGAAATGAACGAAAAAGCTAAAGAAGCATCAAACTCAAGGGTTTATGGTTTAATTCATTTCCGTGTTGACTGCGAATTAGGCTTAATTCATGGAGCAAAAATTGGCGAATTTGCAATAGCAAGGGGCAAATCCGATGGGTCGGGATACTAAAGTTTCAAGTCTTGCATTTCATATTTACAGATAAGAATGTGATAAAAATCATAAATATCCTGTGTTTTTATCGCATTCTTTGTAAAAATCTACAAGAAAATTAAAATTCTATTAGTTTTGTAGAGTAATCTTCGACAAAATTATCTGAAAAAAACAGCTTCCATATTATTTTTGTGTCTTTTGCTTTGCAATGCTCTGGGCTATTCATTCGTTTTCTTGGTAAACGAATGGCAGGAAGGTCATGAAGTTAAAGATACAGGTTCTGTAGAGCTTGAAGACGATAAATTGGTTTTTAAAATACAATTGTCCTTGCCTTATCAGTCTGAATGGAAAAACGAACTCATTGACGGTAACACTGCCATTTTTGAAGGTGAATTCTTCAAATCTTATGAACAAGTTTATCATGGTGATACACTCTACACTTATTACAAAAGACTTGATGTAAGCCGAGATAATATCATGTCTTTGATGAATGAAATCCACGAAAACCTGAATCTTTTCTCAGAAAAACATAAAACTACCAGCCAAAAAGCTTTAGAATTTTCTAAACATCTTACCAAAGATTATGTCGAATTAAGCTCAAAAATCTTGGTCTGGTATAAGGTGGAAGATTTGCCATGTCGTAATTATTTCATCAACACTTTCTACTATAATTTTTCTTTAACGGTTAATGCTCCACCGCCTCTTTATTCTATAGTCTAAAACACAGTTTTTAAATTAATTGGCAAGCCTTGTGAAGGTATTTGCTATGTTTTACTATGGAATTAAAAGAAAGAATCATGCAAAAATTTAGATGTATCATAGGGTTTTTATTTCCTTTGAGCCTGTTTGCTCAACAAAAAACAGATTCAGTGAAAGTGTTGAATTTGAAAGAAGTACAGGTACGAGAGCAACAGTTCAAATTCAATATTCAGAGCCTTCCTGCCACCAAAGGAACGTTTCTTTACGGTGGAAAAAAGACCGAAGTAATCAATGTTCAAGGTTTAGATGCCAATATTGCCGAAAAAACTCCTCGACAAATCTTTGCAAAAGTGCCAGGTGTTTTTGTCTATGATATGGATGGTTCGGGAAACCAAATAAACATTTCCACCCGTGGACTCGACCCACACCGTGGTTGGGAATTTAATATCCGTAAAGATGGCGTTTTAACTAATTCTGATATTTATGGTTATCCTGCAAGCCACTATTCTATGCCAATGGAAGCGATTCAAAATATTGAATTGGTGCGTGGACCTGGTTCGCTTCAATACGGCTCACAGTTTGGCGGAATGCTCAATTATGTGGCAAAACAAGGCGATTCGACTAGGGTTTTTGACTTTGAAAGTACCAATAGCGTAGGTTCTTTTGGACTGTTGAGTACCTACAATGCCGTTGGCGGACAAGTCGGAAAGGTGAATTATTACGTTTATTACAATAAGCGAGTTTCTAATGGCTACCGTGATAATAGCCGTAGCGATTACGACGCTTTTTCGGCACAAATCACTTATAAACCTTCCCAAACTATTTCGATAAAAGCCGATTTATCTCGCTCAAAATATGTTTTTCAACTGGCAGGTCAGCAAACTGATGCTATGTTTGCGGCAAATCCAAGAGCTTCGATTCGTGCGAGAAATTTTTATAGCCCCGATATTTATGTACCATCGGTTTCGCTCAATTGGTCTATGGGAAATTGCACCAAGCTTTCGTGGGTAGCTTCGGCAGTTTTGGGTAGCCGAAATAGCGTAATGTTTGATAAAACTGCCGATCTAATTGATAAAATCGACCCTGTGACACTACAATACGCCAACCGACAAGTTGATATTGATAATTACCATAGTTATACTTCCGAGCTACGTGTTTTGCACGAATATAGTATCGGAAAACTGCCGTCAATTTTAGTAGGAGGGGTGCAACTAATGAACAACGATTTGCACCGCCGTCAAATAGGCAAAGGCTCAACAGGTAGCGATTTTGATTTAAGTATCACAGGAAATTGGGGTCGTGATTTGCATTTCAAAACGAATAATATTGCCATTTTTGTTGAAAATCGTATTTATTTAAAGCAAAAATTGGCAGTTTCGCCTGGCCTTAGAATCGAATCTGGTGAATCGGTTATGTCTGGAATGATTAGCTATTATGAGGCTTCAAAATTTCCTGACGCCATTCCGCATCGTTTTCCATTGTTTGGTTTAAATGCTGATTATCAGCTTTCTAAAACCCAAAATCTTTACGCAGGTTTCTCACAAGCGTATCGACCAGTTATTTTTAAGGATATTATTCCTGCATCTATTTATGAAAAATCTTCTGATAATCTGAAAGATGCCAGCGGTTATAATTTTGATGCAGGGTATAAAGGGAATTTTGAAAAACTAAGATTTGAGCTAACGTATTTTCAGTTACTTTATAAAAACCGACTCGGTACTTTGGCACAAACTAACGAAAACGGAGTTTTCCAAATTTTACGTTCCAATATTGGCGATTCTTTTACAAAAGGATTAGAAATGTTTGCTGAATATTACGTGAGAATCAACGAAAAAGCTAACTTCTCGATTTTCAGTTCAACTTCTTTGATGGAAGCCAAATATTTGAAAGCTGAGATTCGTTCGGCCGAAAAAAATATCAATATAGAAGGCAATTTTGTAGAAAGTACCCCACAAGTGATTAGCCGAAATGGTCTAACTTTTCGATTCCGTAAATTAAGCGTTACGAGTTTGTTTAGTTATACCGCCAAAAGCTATGCCGATGCCCTGAATACTCTAAAACCCACGACCAATGGAAGTGTTGGACTTGTGCCATCCTACGGAATTTTAGATTTTAATACTACGTATAGAATTTCGAGCAAATTTTTGCTAAAATTCAACCTAAATAATGCCACCGACAAACAATATTTTACGAAACGCCCACAGTTCTACCCTGGCCCAGGCATTTGGGCATCCGATGGTCGTGGATTTTATCTGACAGTTTCTACTCGTTTTTAAGCATTTGTGGCGTAATATTTACTAAAAACCATTTATTAAGAAATCGCTAAAATTCAAAGAGAGATTTCAGATTAGGAGCTTGCATGTTTATAATGACAAATAATTGTATTTGTTTGTGATTATTTATTCCTACTTTTATAACAAAATTGATATTGCCAAATGAAATTTTAAATGTAATTAATTAAAAAATGAAATCTTTAATAAGGAGCCTAAAGCTGAAATTTCGCCTTTTTAGTGTGTCAATATTTTTTGTGGTTTTGGTTCTTTCGTGCAAGGATAAGTCGCTTGAAGAACCTACTCCTTTGGCTTCAAAAAGTATTAAAGATTACGATGTAAATTTATCTATCAAATGGGCAGACTTAACCTTGAAATTATTAAAAACAACTGCTGCTCAGACTCCACCCGTAGCCTCTCGTGCTTTAGGTTATGTAGGCCTTACAATGTACGAGTCAGGCGTTTATGGAATGCCCGAATATCAGTCTTTGCTAGGGCAAATCGCTTGGCTTACAACACTTCCAAAGCCCGATTTGAATAAGAAATATAATTGGGCTTTAGCAGTAAATTCTGCACAATATCAAATACTTAGCGATTTATTTTCGACTACATCAGAAGCAAATATAAAAACGCTGGATTCGCTTAAAAGTACTTTCGAAACTACCTTAATTAAGCTTAATAACGATGATACAACGGTTGTTAATCGCTCGAAATCTTTTGGTGTAAGTATTGCAAAAGCCATTTGGGAGTACTCTAAAACTGATGGAGGCCACGAAGGATTCAAAAATAATTTTCCAGCCGATTATACAGTACCAGTAGGTGTAGCCTATTGGGAACCAACGGAAAATGGCAGAAAAATTCCGATGTTGCCATATTGGGGCAAAAATCGCACATTTGTTTCAGCAAATGGAGCATTATCGGTACCACAATTATCTAAAAGCCCTTCTTATCGAGAATCGAGTGATTTTTTCAAAGAATATAATGAAGTGTATCAAAAAAATAAGGTGTTAACGCAAGAGGAAAAAGAAATTTCGGTTTGGTGGGCTGATGACCCGAGTGAAACTTTCACTCCACCAGGACACTCATATTCATTGGCCAAAATTGCTGTTTTGACCAGTAACGCAAAATTAGATCAATCAATTGAAGCGTTTGCAAAAACAGGTATGGCCGTAGCCGATGCCTTTATTTTATGTTGGAAGACCAAATATGCTTTTATGAATATTCGTCCATATACGTATGTGCGTCAGGCTATCGACCCAAATTGGATTCCGTTTTGGCCAGCACCACCATTTCCAGGTTTTCCTTCGGGACATTCTACGCAATCGGCAGCTTCTGCAATGGCATTAGAGAGTGTTTTTGGAACAAATTTTGAATTTACCGATAATTCATGGGAAGGTCGCCCGAAAGATGCTAAGCGTAATGTGGAATTTAAACCACGTAAGTTTAAGTCATTTTGGGCTGCTGCTGAAGAGTCTGCTCTTTCTCGTTTTTATGGGGGAATTCATACAAATATGGATAATTTGGCAGGTTTAGATGAAGGTAAGAAAATAGGTGCAAATATTGTGAAGTTGAAATTTAAAAAGTAAGAATTTATTTTTGTTTAAGCAATACAGATACTCTTTATGGTTGCTCGAAAGACTAAATTTGGGTTTAATGTTAAATTAATCAAAAAAATTTTTCTTTTAGAAATAGATTCGAAAATTTGATTATGCAATAAAATACATTTAAAAAGCTAAGAAAAATAGCCTTATTGGTTCTTAGTTTTTTGTTAAAGCAGCCTCGAAGCAAAAACTTGTAAAGGAGTACTCAAATGAAGTGACTGTGGCATGGTTTAATCTTCAATTAGGATTGATTCCTACAATCGCTGGCTTTTTACCTTCAGTGGCTTCAAGAGCATCGGGACATTCTAGTCATACTCTTTACGAATTTTTGGTCAATGGAATGCTAGTTTATCAATCATTCGTAGGATTTTTGAATGAATTTAAGTCAGTTCCTCAAACCGAAAGTGGAAAAGTTTACTAATGGATTTTGAGTGCCAATGCCGCCCAAGGGGCTATAATCAAAGCCAACAAATCAAAAGTCAATTTGTTGAAGATTGACTCGTCAGAAGATGTTTTTGAAGGAAAATATCAAAATGAAGTCGATAAAGAAACCGCTGTACGCTTAATAAAATATGGGGAGGCCTTCGCTACAGTCGTATTTAATTGTTCGAAAAATAATGGCGTATACGAAGGCAATGAGAAAAGAAGTCGTAAGATTATAGGCTAGTAACCGCTGCCTATATTTAACAAATTTCTCTGTAGCCTTACTGGGGCAAAAATCGAACGTTTGTTAAAGGAAATGCTGATTTTGTGTTAGCTATTCCACCTTGTTGTGAAGCTGTTATTTCATTACTCAGGTATTCGCAAGCCTTAAAAGTTTATAGTATAGGCAAAAACATATCAGCCGAACATACCACAATTACTAAGTTTTAACCAGACGATGCTGGAAAGACTCTATCCCATTAGGCCATGCCGTTTCGATTGCCCCACAGGTAATTGAATTCGAAAAATTAACATTGGATAAAACTACTGAAGCTTACTGTAAAATTTGTTTTGCCGCAGCAGATGCTTTAATTTCATGCTGGAAATATAAATTTATGCACAATGTTTTGCGTCCAGTTTCCTATATATGCATAACTATCGACCTGACATGGACTCCAATGATCGAAACACCTCTTTTCCCTGAATTAACTTTTGGCCACGCTTCAGTATCAGGTGCAACCGCACAAGTATTATTTGATTTATTCGGTTTTAATTATCACTTCACTCTGACAATTGCCTAATTTCAGTACTAATCCGCAAACCTTAATTTGGGGCATCGCCCCCAAATATTTGAAAAAAAATTAAAGCTGATTATTCGAGGTGCACCGCACAGTAAAATGAAGGTGCTATGATTAAAATAAAAATTTTGCTATTTACTACAAATTTTACTCCGGGCTAAATTTTTTTAATACGTTTAATCTGAATTTAAATAGTTTTTCTTCAAGAATTTTGAAGAATAGCTTAGGTCATTTAAATAATTTTACATTCTATAGTTTACCTACTACTTTCGTTCATACTTTTGTACAAAAAAAATTAAGGAATGAAGCTTTTTTTTAGAAAAATAGGTGAAGGCCAGCCGATATTAATTTTACACGGTGTTTTTGGGTCATCAGACAATTGGTTTTCCATGAGTAAAATGATAGCCGAAAAAGGCTATGCTGTTTATGCTCTTGATGCACGCAATCATGGTCAATCACCTCGTAGTGAAGATTTTAGCTACGAACTCATGGCCGATGATTTAAATGAGTTTATAGATGATAATCAACTCGAAAAGCCAATAATTATTGGTCATTCTATGGGTGGGAAAACTGTCATGCATTTTGCAATGAAATACCCTGATAAATACTCAAAATTGATTGTAGTTGACATTGCTCCAAAATTTTACCCTTCGCATCACGGACATATAATACAAGGCTTAAATTCTATAGATTTATCAATGCTCACAAATCGAAATGAGGCTGATGTACAACTGTCAAAATTCGTGATAAATGCAAGTGAAAAACAATTTTTGCTTAAAAATCTTTACCGTACTGAAGATGGAAAATTCGATTGGCGAATAAATTTGCCAGTATTAAGCAGAGAAATTTATCAAATTGGAGGTGATTTTACCGACACTAAAGAAGTATCCGCACTAACTTTATTCTTGCGAGGAAGCGAATCGGGTTATATTTACGATGAAGACATACCTGTTATCCGAAGTTTTTTTCCGAATGCCATCATCCAAACCATCAAAGGTGCAGGGCATTGGGTACAAGCCGAAAAACCAGAAGAATTTTTAGAAGCAATTTTAGATTTTGTAAAATAATAGCATTAGAGATGCATATCATACCCCACTTTGGTATATGTCGGCTTAGGAGTATGCTATATTTCCCTCTCATCTTTAATCATATCAGCCACAATTTTGGCTGATGAAAGTGCCAACGGAATTCCACCACCAGGATGAACGCTTCCACCTACAAAATATAGATTTTTAATTTCAGAAGAAAAATTGGAATGTCGTAAAAATGCGGCAAATTTATTGTTGGAGCTGTTGCCATACAAAGCTCCTTGTGCTGATGATGTACGCATTTCTATGCTCCTAGGGTCAAGGATTGACTCGTTTTCTATCAAATCTGCCACATTTACACCTAAGTTTCGGCTTAATTTATCAATCACATTTTGGCGAGCTTCTGCAATTATTGCATCCCAATTTTGACCGTCGTTGGCAGGGGCATTGAGCAAAACAAACCAGTTTTCGCATCCTTCGGGAGCATCATCTTTTTTGAGTTTTGAGGTAATATTCAGATAAATAGTCGGGTCGTAATAAATAGTTTTTTTTTGAAACTGATAATTAAATTCGGTCTTATAATCATTCGAGAAAAAGATATTATGCAAACCCAGTTTTTTAAATTCTTTTTTGATTCCCCAATAAAAAATCAATCCAGAACCGCTTTTTGCCTGATTCAAAATTTTATCTGGATGTTTGGCATTTGGCAATAATTTTCGGTACGTTGGAGTTACGTCCATGTTGGAAATGATCAATGATGAATGGTGAATGGTGTATGCGGCCGCCGCTGTGGGTGAATTTGTATTTTTCACTTCACTATTTGAATCCTTTACCCTAAGCCCTATTGCTTTTTCGTTTTCAACAAGAATCTCCTCAACTTTTGCCCCAAAGTGAAATTTTATACCTAAATCTTTGGCCAAATTGACCAAGCTTTGGGTGATACCAAACATGCCATCTTTTGGGAAGAACGCCCCAACATTATATTCTAAATGCGGAATAATATTGAGTGTAGCAGGCGTTTGATATGGGTCAGAACCATTATAAGTAGCATAACGATTAAATAATTGAACGGTTTTTGGCTGTTTGAAAAAACTCTCGTTTGCCTTGTTCATCGTTCGAAAAATCCCTAATTTATATAAATTTAGATAACCTCTAAACGCTTTTTTTGATGTCCAAGTGGAAACTTTATGTAGAGAATCTTCGAGAAATAAGCCACTCAAAATTTTATATTTAAATGCAGCATTTGCCAAAAACTGAATAATATTTTCGGCAGGTTCACCAAGATTGTTTTCAACATCTTGGGCAAACTCGGTGATGTCGGCCGAAACATTTAGCCTTGTGCCATCGTCCCAAAAGTAGCGGCAAATTTCGGGTAGTTTATTATACTTAAAATATTCGCTAGGATTTCGATTCGAAAGTTCAAATAACTCTGTCACGAATTGTGGCATTGTGAAAAGTGATGGCCCAGCATCGAAACGATATTCACCTTGCTGAAATTCACTTAGTTTTCCGCCAGGGTAGTTATTTGCCTCAAAAATTTCAACCTCATGACCTTTGTTTGCCAATCGAATCGCAGTTGCAATTCCTCCAATACCTGCTCCAATTATCGCTATTTTCATTCAGTCTGCAATCCATGTTTATTTATTCAATATAACAATTATTTATCAATTTCTGTTAAAATATTCACAAAAAAGCTCAGTTGACTCATCACTCTTACATTAAATCTACTAAAATATCAAACTAATCAACAAAATTGTTGTTTTTTTCGCTATTTTGCAATCTAATTAAATAATACCTTTAAATCATAAAATCAATTAAACTCTAATAAGAGGATAACCCACCAATGGCAAAATTATTGATTGTTGATGACGAAAAAAGTATACGAGATGCCCTCCGTGACATTTTGGAATATGAAGAGTACGAAGTAGATGAAGCAAAAGATGGTGAAGAAGGACTAGAAATGGTACTGAAAACACAGTACGATGTAGCCCTTTGTGACATCAAAATGCCTAAATTAGATGGACTCGAAATGCTGTTAAAAGCCAAAGAAGAAGGAGTAATAACTCAGTTTATTATGATTTCGGCTTTTGGCAATGTAGAAAATGCTGTCGAAGCTACCAAAAGAGGTGCTTATGATTTTATTACTAAGCCACCTGATTTGAATCGTTTGTTAGTAACAGTACGTAATGCTATAGAAAAAAGCAAAGACGTAGAAGTAATAAAAGTACTGAAACGTAGAATCTACAAAATCAACGAAATCGTTGGAGATTCACCTCTTATACAAAAGGTAAAAGAAACCATCGACCGAGTTGCCCCTACTGAAGCTCGTGTGCTTATTACAGGACCAAATGGTTCGGGCAAAGAAATGGTAGCGAAACAAATTCATGAAAAGAGTAATCGTTGTAATCAATCTTCGGTTGAGGTAAACTGTGCAGCTATCCCTTCTGAATTAATTGAAAGTGAGCTTTTTGGTCACGAAAAAGGAGCTTTTACTTCGGCTATTAAACAACGAATTGGTAAGTTTGAACAAGCTGATGGCGGCACACTTTTCTTAGATGAAATTGGAGATATGAGCCTTTCTGCACAAGCGAAAGTGCTTCGTGCACTGCAAGAAAGTAAAATTACACGTGTAGGTGGCGATAAAGAAATAAAAGTAAACGTACGCGTAATTGCGGCAACGAATAAAGATTTACGTAAGGAAATTGCTGAAGGAAACTTCCGTGAAGATTTATTTCACCGTTTGAACGTGATTCCTATTCATGTACCTGCCTTGGCCGACCGTAAGAACGATATTCCATTATTGACAGATAAATTTTTGAATGATGTTGCCGAAGAATATGGCGATGCAACCAAAGATTTTGATGCTGATGCAATGGAATATATGAAAACCTTACCTTGGACAGGAAACGTTCGTGAGTTACGCAACGTAGTTGAACGTCTTGTAATTATGTGCGGCCAAAAAATCACACTCGATGATGTGAAACTTTATGCAGGAATTGGTTTTTAAGTAGTCCACGGACGACAGTCGATAGGAAATTAAAAAGGGTCATGTTGAGAATTCTCAATCTGACCCTTTTCCTTTTGGGAAGTTTATAAAACTGTCTTCCGTATGGACTAATATACAAACTCACCAAATTCACTTTTGATGGTTACTTTCTTGCTTTCGGCAGCTTCAACTCGACCAATAATTTGGGCATCAATGCCAAACGACTGCGAGATTTCGATGATGCGTTGAGCGTATTGCTCATCAAGGTAAACTTCCAGACGGTGCCCCATATTAAAAACTTTATACATTTCTTGCCACGAAGTGCCACTTTGTTCGTGAATCAATTTAAACAACGGCGGAATCGGAAAAAGGTTATCTTTGATTACGTGCAGGTTTTCAATAAAGTGCAAAACCTTCGTTTGAGCTCCACCGCTGCAATGCACCATTCCGTGAATGTATGGACGAAGTTCGGCCAAAAACGCTTTTGCCACCGGAGCAAAAGTACGAGTAGGAGAGAGGATAAGTTTGCCTACATTGACGCCCGCAATCTCATCGGTCAATAATTTTGCTCCGCTATAAACTAAATCTTTGTTTATTTCACCATCGTAAGTTTCTGGGTATTTTTCAGCATAAGTTTTTGCCAAAACATCATGTCGGGCCGATGTTAGGCCATTGCTTCCTATGCCGCCATTATAGTTTTTTTCATAAGTCGCTTGACCGAAAGAAGCCAAGCCCACAATTACATCACCCGCTTTGATATTGTCGTTTGAGATAACATCAGAGCGTTTCATACGAGCAATGATTGTGCTGTTTACGGCAATCGTACGTACCAAATCGCCAACATCGGCAGTTTCGCCACCTGTGCTATAAATCTCTACTCCGTGGCTGCGAAGCATTTCCAGACATTCCTCTGTTCCGTTGATGATTTCGCCAATAACTTCGCCTGGAATCTTGTTTTTATTTCTATCAATACTCGACGAAATTAGCATCGGTCCGACAGCACCCACACAAATCAAATCGTCGGTATTCATCACGATTGAGTCTTGTGCAATGCCACGCCAGACTGAAATATCGCCCGTTTCTTTCCAATATAAATATGCCAAAGATGTTTTTGTGCCAGCACCATCGGCGTGCATGATATTGCAATATTCGGCATCGCCACCGAGTGTATCGGGCGAAATTTTGCAGAATGCTTTCGGGAAAAGTCCTTTATCAAGCTTTTCGATTGCCTTATGAACATCTTCTTTGGCGGCCGAAACGCCACGCTGCATATAACGGTCAGTCATTTTTTGTACGCTTAATTGAACTACAAAGGTAAGGCTTAATTAAGAATTAAGAATTAAGAATTAAGGAATTTCTTGGAATTGTCTGAAACTTAGTGTTTTTCAGTTCCTTATCATACCGCCGATGTGGTGGTAAAGAATACTACATTTTCTTTCGTTTCTTTAAATCATATTTTTCACCCTTTTCGAGCATCATGAATTTCATTTCTTTGGTTTGTTTGGTGGTTTCAAAAATCATCACTTGGCTTTCGCCCAGCACCTCGGCATAGCGGTTTTGCTCCACGTACAAAGCGGTGTTTTCATCTATTCCGACACCGAGTAATATTGGATTTTTGTAAATCAGTCCTATCAAACGATTTTGACGTTGACGTTTAATAAAATGTTGGTCAACAATGATTTCGTTCATCAATCCAAGTCCTTTTTTTGTTTCGACTTTTGAGCCATCAATTACCTTGAAATCTCCTTCGCCCGAAATCATAATTTCCGACATAATGGCTGTGCCTGCACTCGTTCCCGCAAACACAACTTTGTTTTTATAAAGCTCGTGCATGGCCTTAAAAAGTTCTTCATCTTTCAGTACTTCCATGATTCGGTTTTGGTCGCCACCGCAAAAGAAAATGCCTTTTGCTGTTTTGAGTTGTGCCAAAAGTGATGCTTTAGTTTCGGCTGTAAGTGGTGCAAATGGAGCATGATCGACCGAAATTTTTGAAAGAGCGGCCACCTCATTTTTAATATTTGAAGTGGCTATTTCTTGCTCGCCACTTGCCCACGGAATGACCAATATTTTACCGTTCTCGTTACCGCTTAACTCTATAAATTTATTTAGAATATCGGGTGTGCGTTTGCCGCCGCCAATCATAATTAATTGCTCTTGAGCAGTGGCAATTTCTGAGATTAAAAACAGAAGGATGAAAATTTTGCGTATCATTTTTTGAAAATTAGTTTGTGATTAATTATCTATATCTTTGGCTTTATATATCAACTCAAATACTTTTTCACAAACCTATGAAAAAATACTATTTAATTATTTCTCTTTATGCATTTTCTTCGTGCAGATATAAAGTAGAACAAAGTTGGCAACTAATACCATTTGTAAAAGCCGATACCGAGAATCCAATATTATTGCCCAACGATACCACTACTTTCGACGACCCAATTATGAAAAAAACAATCAATTGGGAAGCCAAAGATGTCTATAATCCTTCGGCTGTGGTGCGTGATGGAAAAGTTTATTTGTTGTATAGAGCAGAAGATACTTTGAAGCTTGTCGATGGTACTTCACGTTTGGGGCTGGCGGTTAGCGAAGATGGTATTCATTTCAAACGTCAGACCAAACCAGTGTTTTTTCCTGACAATGATTTGATGAAAAAATACGAATATCCAGGGGGATGTGAAGACCCTCGTTTGGTTGAAACCGAAGACGGAAAGTATATTTTGACATACACAGCTTATGATGGAAAAACCGCTCGTCTTTGTGTGGCTTCTTCGGCTGATTTGCAGACTTGGAAAAAAGAAGGTTTAGCTTTCAAAGACCCTAAAAACGAAATGTTATGGTCGAAGTCAGGGGCAATAATAGCTAAGCAAGTTGGCGAGCGATTTGTGGCTACGAAAATTATGGGTAAATACTGGATGTATTGGGGCGATACAAATTTGTTTTTGGCCAGTTCTGATAACCTAAGCGATTGGACTATTTTGGAGGACTCAACAGGAAAACCCAAACCAATCGTAAAACCTCGTGAAGATAATTTCGATAGTTGGTTGGTAGAATCTGGTCCAGCGGCGTTTATCAAAGAAGATGGCATATTCCTTATTTACAATAGTGCCAATAAAGGTTTTCAAAATAAAAGTAAAGATACCAAAAATGCTTATCGTGCAGGGCAAATCATATTTGATAAAAACGACCCAAGTAAAGTTATCGACCGCTCAAAGACATTTTTCTTTGAACCAGATAAACCTTATGAGCTAACAGGGCAAGTAAACAATGTAGTTTTTGTGGAAGGACTCGTGAATTTCAAAAAGAAATGGTATTTGTATTACGGCACGGCTGATTCTAAAATTGCGGTGGCGGTGTGTGAGAAATAAGGTTGTAGATTTTAAGGAAGTCTTTCATTAGAATCAGTGGTTTCGACAGCTTCGGCTGCCCGATACGCTCAACCACCGATTCTAATATTGGCTTTTACTTCCAATTCAATAATTCTTCCAAAGCAGTATCAACTTTTAGGAAGTCAAAACCTTTAATTACATCGCTCATCATTTTTGTGATTTCGTCGTTGCAAAGATTTCCAATACTTCCTTCGAGTGTATGGTTCAAATCTCGTGGTGCTTCATAGCTACCACCAAAAATTTCATCTTTCACTTGTAAATAAGCATCTCTGAAAGGTAAACCCTGCATTACTAATTCATTCACCCGTTCGACCGAGAAAATTGGGTCATATTTTTTATCTTCTAAAAGATTTGGCTTTATTTCGATATTCGACATCATAAAGTGGGCAATGTCCAAACATTCAATCATTTGGTCGAATGCAGGCATTAAGATCTCTTTCAAAATTTGCATATCACGGTGATAGCCGCTTGGAAGATTGCTAGTCACGAATGCCAATTCGGTAGGAAGCCCTTTCAGTCTATTGGTTTTTGCCCTAAGCAATTCTGCCACATCGGGGTTTTTCTTGTGCGGCATGATACTGCTGCCTGTCGTGAAATCGTCGGGTAGCCTTACGAATCCAAAGTTTTGCGAGTTATATAAACATATATCCATCGCCATACGCGATAGCGTTGTAGCAAGAGAAGTCATTCCTGATAGCACAACGTATTCACTTTTACCACGAGTCATTTGGGCATATACTACGTTGTAATTGAGGTCGTCAAAGCCTAAGAGTTTAGTAGTCAGTGTTCGGTTTAATGGAAACGAACTTCCATATCCAGCTCCCGAACCCAATGGATTTTTATTGACTACTTTGTATGCCGCCTGAAGCACTAAGGTATCATCAACCAAACTTTCTGCATAAGCACCAAACCAAAGCCCGAACGATGATGGCATCGCAATTTGGAGATGTGTATAACCTGGCAACAAATCATTTTTATGTAGATTGCTAAGTTCAATTAATTGATGAAAAAGTGCTTCGGTGAGGTTTACAATTTGACGTAATTGATGACGCATAAAAAGTTTGAGGTCCACCAATACTTGGTCATTGCGAGAGCGTCCACTATGGATTTTTTTTCCAGCGTCACCGAGTGCTTGTGTAAGTAACCATTCGACTTGTGAATGTATATCTTCAATATTTTTTTCAATTAAAAAATTGCCATTTAAAATATCATTATATATCTTTAGGCATTCTTTAAGAATACCTGCTAATTCATTGGGTTCTAGTAAACCAATGCTCTCTAACATAACGGCATGTGCCATTGAGCCGATTACATCGAACTCAGCTAAGTACATATCCATTTCACGGTCTTGACCGACCGTAAATTTTTCAATTCGGTAGGTTGCATCAAAATTGGTCGCAACCTGATTTTCTAAGTTATTACTGCTATCCTTTTGCCAAAGTTTCACTTGATTTGAGTAGTTTTATTTCATTACAAATTAACAGCGTTTTTTGTTGGGAATGAAGGGATTTTTTGGTTTTTAGATTTTTTATCCAAATACTAATTTTTTGCATGAATTTTTAGACAAAGGTTTTTAAAAATAGAATATCAATTCCTTAAAAAAATGAATTTGTCGAAGTTGAGCTATCTCGAAATAAGTAAAAGTTTCTGCTGGTAATCCTTAAGATTTTTCTTTAGGTTTTCATTGATGTAGTAAATTTTTCCATATAACTATTTTATTTTAAATTTCGTAGACACTTTACCAAGATTAAATTAATAAAAGTTCAATCTTGAAACCTTTAAAATACTTGAGCCGAATTTTATTGAAACGTATCTTTTCCATTTGTAAAAAAAGTTAAGCAAGTTTTGTTTTTGGAACAATTTAATATTTTCAATTTATTAGAATTTTGGTTGATAACCTACAATTTTAGCATTTATTAAGTTATACCCAAAGACATTATTTTTACCAATAATTCATTAATAAGTAATAAGCACGATTTTTTGAGATGCCATTAAAAAGCCTAAAATTATTCATCTTTTTTACAACTGCAACCTTTGCGTTGTTTGCCCAAAATACCACGAAGACTTTTCAGAAAGCAAATACACAATTCGTGACTTTGGGCTATACAAAAGCCATTGAGCTCTATGAGGCCGCCCTAAAGAAACCAAAAGGAGCTTCTGAAGAAGAAATCCTAAAGGCCAAACTTAATTTAGCACTCTGCTATAAATTAGTGAAGGATTATATCAATGCTGAAAGGATTTATCGTGAGCTTTTGAGTGCCAATCCAATCTTAAAAGGTGAAGATATTAAAGCCTTTCAACATTTTGCCCAGGTTCTTACCACCAATAGTAAATTTACAGAAGCCAATAAATACTGGCAAAAATTCAATGAGTTACAAGAGCACGACAAGCGAGGTGTAGAGTTTATTAAACTTAATACAAATAGAGAAGCATTGGAACGCAATGCAGGTAGTTATAAAATAGAGTACATCGGTATTAATTCGAGCAGTGCCGATTTTAGTCCTGTTTACTACAAAAAAGGATTGGTTTTTGTTTCAGGTAGAAGTGCCAATGGAGGCATACGTCGAGTGTTTAATTGGGACGCTTCCTCTTTTCTTGACTTATTTTACCTCGAAGACATGAATATACTAGTAAATGAAACAAGTGGAGCATCAGCCATTGGTTCAAGTTCGCAAACGCCCTATCAAAAGACTGTTACACCATCAAAAAAACTTGGTACAGATTATTACACTCCACCCACATCTAATGATACCAAAACCATAGGACGAAAGGGTAGTGAGTATATCACTGGAAGTAAATATTTAGATTATGAGGAAAATCCGGCTATTCTAACTGAAAAATTTAGTAAAAACCTCAATTCCAAATACCACGAAGGCCCTTGTGCATTTTTTCATGACGGCTCAAAAATTATTTTTACTCAAAATAGCCAAATCGGCGGCGTAGGAATATTTGGTCAGAAAAAAAATGCTGCGATCAATCGCCTAAAACTATATTCGGCTGAGTTTGAAGATAACGATTGGCGAAAAATAAAAGAAATACCATTCAATAGCAATGATTATTCCTGCGGACACCCATCCCTAACGATTGACGATAAAATCATGTATTTTGTATCGGACATGCCTGGAGGTTATGGTGGAACGGATATTTGGATGACTCGCTTCAACAAAGGAGAATGGACAAAACCTCAGAATTTGGGTGGAACTGTAAATACAAGAGGCAACGAAATGTTTCCGTTTATAGACGAACGAGGAAATCTCTATTTTTCATCAGATTTTCATCCTGGATTAGGCGATTTAGATATTTTCTTTGTTCAAATGAATGCCGCAACAGGAATGCCCGGAGGAAAAACTCGAAATTTAGGAGCTCCACTTAATTCAAATAAAGATGATTTTGGCATAATAACTGACAGCGAACGCCAAACCGGTTTTATAAGTAGTAACCGCAAACGTGGCGGAATAGATGATGATATTTATAAATTTAATCGAGTCGGGACGCTCTACGGTTGTAGAGAATTGATTATAAATGTATTTGACTTTGAAACCAAAAAACCTTTAGACCGCATCAGATTTGAATATGAAACCAAAGGAAATGTACTTAGTCGCGATAGTGCAATTACGAGTAGTTTGGGGGCAATTAAACTCTGCCTTGAAGCTGATAACGACTTTAGTTTTATCGTCAAACAAAAAGGTTTCCAAGCAGAAACCATTAGTTTTTCAAACAAAGACGCATCTGATTATGAATCTTCAAAATTGGATATTTATTTAAAAAAAGAATTCCTTGTTGTAGATAAATCAAAGAAAAACAAACCTATCGAAACAAGAAAACAAACAGAAAACGATGTTTTGGTAGCACGCCGAAAAGGAAAACCAGTTTCGACAATTTTCAGAGGAATCGTGACGACTGGAAAAGACAGTGCTCCAATCGCAGGGGTAGATATTAAGTTTATCAATCAATGCACATGCACTGCCCAAGAAATGATTACTGGATCTGATGGTTCGTATGAATTTAAGCGTGACCTCAATTGTGATTATATCTTAGAATCTTTTAAAGAAAATTTCGGTAAATCGATGGAATTAGTAGAAAAAATTGAAGAAAAACGAAGTATTGTCAACATTTTTCGTAAAAAAATTACCGTAACAAATACTGCATCATTATTCGATACAAAGCTTTATAAAGTGGGTGACGTAGTGAAACTAGATAATATCTACTACGATTCAGAAAGTTTTAAAATACGAAAAGACGCCACCCGAGAACTCGAAAAATTCGTACGATCGATGCAGAAAAACCCAAACATGATTATCGAGATTCGTTCCCATACTGATTCCCGTGGAAATGCCCTCGAAAACCTAAGTTTATCTCAGCGAAGAGCCAACGAAGTGGTTGATTTCTTAGCCAATAAAGGCGTAGCCCGTGCCAGAATGCGTGGAATAGGAAAAGGAGAGTCCGAACCGGTAAACAATTGTGGAGATGGCGTGCTATGCACCGAAGCCGAACACCAACGAAACCGACGAACTGAGTTCAAAATTCTTTCGATTGAAAGGAAGTGAAATGAAGGATATTAGGATATTAAGTAAGCCTTAGCTTAAAACGAATGTTGAAAAGTGAAGGCTTCCTTTTTATAACGTTTCTTGGGTTTACAATTACTATCACATCAAACCGAACGATGGCATTGAATACGCCACACAAAACCAACGATACAGAGCCGATTATGAAGTATTGGAATACGTTAACCCTCATTTTAGGGAAGGATAATCAAAAATATTAGCATCAAAAAGGTCCAAAGGATTGAAATTGAAGTATTTTGTCAGAAATATCATTTGTTAGAACATTGAGAAAATTTTTTATTGAAAGAAGACGAAAAGCAGCAAACATCAAAAATTTCACGGTAATCATTCGCTCAACCGATGAATCGAATTATAAAAATACAGTTGATGTTTTAGATGAAATGAAAATAACTAACCAACTTCCTTAGATTTTTACTGATATTTCACAAAAGAAGCGGAGGTGTACCAATCGAAAGGAAAAATATAGAGTATATTTTGTACAAATAAATGGCATATCTCGAAAGGATATGCCATTTTTGTTATAAAATAGCATTCTAAATAAAACTATGGTTCGCGGACTATCGTCTATGGACTAAATATATGAAAATACTACATACTGCCGATTGGCATTTGGGCAAAAAGCTGCATAAACACGACCTCTCGAAAGACCACCAACTATTTTTGGATTGGTTGATAAACCTCATTTACGGGCAAAAAATTGACTTATTACTCATTTCGGGCGATATTTTTGACCTGGCAAATCCGCCCATCGAAGCACGTACCATGTATTATTGGTTTTTACGCCAAATGATTCAACTCAAATGCGTAATTATTATCACAGGCGGAAACCACGATTCGGCTTTGATGCTCGATGCACCTAAAGAAATTCTGCAACTGCTTGATATTAAGGTAGTTGGTGGAGCCACAAGTCCGATTGAAAATGAAATTGTGGTGCTTGAAAACCTCATAGTTTGTGCAGTCCCTTATCTGCGTGATGCCGATTTACGCCAAGCAATTGAAGGGGAAAGTGGTGCTTCAAGAATCGAAAATGTACGTTTGGGTATCAAAAAACATTATGATGAATTGGCCGAAATATGCCAACAAAAATACCCCAATTTGCCAACGATTGCGATGGGACATTTATATGCCAATGGCTCAATAAGTTCGGAGTCGGAACGAGAAATTCAGATTGGAAATTTAGCTTCAGTTGATGGAAATGATTTCTCACAAACTTTTGATTATGTGGCTTTGGGGCATATTCATCGCCCACAAATGATTGGTGGAAATGAGCGAATTCGTTATTCAGGCTCACCGATTCCATTGAGTTTTAGCGAAAAAAACGACCAGAAATTAGTGATAATTCTTGAAATTGCTGGAAATAAAATTCAAGAAATAAAAACAATCGAAGTGCCAAAATTTAGAGAATTAAAACGCATTTCTGGAACATTCGAAACAGTAAAATCTAAGCTTTTTGCCTTTCAAAATGATGCTCCATTAAAATCTTTTTTGGAAATAGAAGTTATCGAAGAAAGCTTTAATCCGTTAATTATTAAGGAGTTAAATGATTTGATTAGCGATTTTGATGATGAAAATGCTATCGTGTTGAAACATAAAATTAGTTTTAAAAACGAAGTAACAAGCAGCGAAGAACTTTTCGTTGAAGGACAGAATCTGGAAGATATTTCGGAGAAATCAATGCTTCAAAAACGTCTTGAAAAAGAGAATTCGCTCTCTGACGAACACCGAACTTTGATGATGCAAGCCTTCACAGAATTATTACTTTTGGTTGAGCAAGACGATGAAAATTAATAAAATATACCTTAAAAATATCAATTCATTCAAGGGTGAGCACCGCATTGATTTTACCGAAAATCCATTGGCTTCTGCGGGGCTTTTTGCCATCGTTGGCCCAACGGGTGCAGGAAAATCTACACTTTTAGATGCCATTACGCTTGCTCTTTTTAATCAAATTCCAAGATTTGATAAAAAAATATCGAAAGATTTTGTGGCTTCGGCTGGCTCAATTTTGACCAAAGGTGAGCGAGAATGTTTCGTTGAGGTGGAATATTCGTGCAAATCGGGCAGTTTTGTATCTAAATGGTGGATTGAAATGAACCGTAATCAAAATCTCAATGATTATGGCATGGAAATTACCGACTTACAAACTGGGCAATTATTACAACTCAAAAAAAGTGAAATTCCGAAGCGAAACGAAGAGCTAATCGGACTTTCGTACGATCAATTTATCAAGTCAATTTTACTTTCGCAAGGAGAATTCGCTAAGTTTTTAAAGTCAGGAAAAGACGAACGGGGAAAACTACTTGAAGATATAACAGGCACACAAATTTACAGAAAATTAGGAAAAAAAGCCTTTGAAATTGCCAAAGAAAAAGAGCAAGTCCTTAAAGTTTTACGCACCAATATCGATACCGAAAACCTCAAACTTAGTTCAGCCGAACAAGAACAAAGTTGGTTGAATCGTAAAATCGAGATTGAAAAAATCTTATGTGATTTAGAAGCTCAAATGCACATTTTTAAAACCAAAGTCGAATTCAAAAATCAATTATTAAATCTTCAGAAAAGCATTTTTGAAAAAAGTGAAAAACAAGCCAAAGAACAACAAAGTTTAAACGATTTTGAGAGTTATGAAGCAAAAAAACTACAAAATCACGAAAAAGCTGAACCTTTTCAGTCGCTTATTTTGCAACTTGAAAGTCAGCAAAAAGCACTTCAAGTCTTGCAAGAACGTTTGAGGAGTGAAGAGGAGAGTTTTGAAAAAAATACAAGTTTGCTCAATAAAATTTTAAATAAAATTGGTGAGTTAACGAAAGAACAAAGCACGCTTAATCTTGAAAATGCCCTCGAAATCCTGCAAAATTTTCGAGAAAAATTAATGGAACTCGAAAACAAAAGAAGTGTACAAGAAGTAGCCAAAAAAAACAATGAAACTCAGATTGAAGAATTAATCCATAAAATTTCTGAAAAATCGCTGCGTTTTGACTTTCGAGAAATTACTGATGATGTACTTGAAAGCATTAAAACTATTGGTCTTACACATAAAACTATACTTGATGAGACTTTTATAATTGCTCAAATTACCACTTTAGATGATGTATCAACCAAAAGAGAAAATTTGGCCGAAGATCACCGAAATTATACTGCTTTAAAGCTACATGTTTGGGAATATATAAAGATTATTAAAGATGTAAAAGAAGAGCAAGGGGTAGAAAAACAGCAAAATAATTTTATAAGTACCCAAAAGCCAGAACTTCAAAAAATACAAAAGCTGCTTGTAGATATTAGTCAAAAAATCAAGCAATTGGAAACCGAAAAAGAAACACTCGGTAAATCATATAACTTTGAAAAGGACCGCCAGACTTTACTCAAAAAAGATGAACCTTGCCCGCTTTGTGGTTCGCTCGAACACCCATTTTTGAGCCATTATTCCAATAATTATGTTGAAATTGATTTGAAACTTAGTGAAGCAAAAAAAGAAGAAAAAGCCTTGAATGAAACCTTCCAAGACCTCAGTTTAAAATTGGCTTCGGCGACGGCTTTATTGAAAAATGCTGTTGCTAAGATTGCTGCTTTCAATGAGCAAATTTTGGAGATAAAAGTAAAAATTGAAGAGAAGAAACAAACACTAAAGCTTGAAAAAATAGGAGGAAATACCGAAGTCATTGATGCTCAAATCAAGTTAATCGAATCCCAACAAAATGCTTTGAATGGCATTGAAAACAAAGCCGAAAAACTTAAAGATTTACAAAGTCTCTACCGCCTATGTTCCACCACGAAAGTTTTGCAAGGTGAGTATTTTTTGCTAATAACCCAACTAAAAGAACTTTATAGTGGTATGGGTTTTGAGAAAGAATACAATGATATTCAGACTGGGTTTGTGAAAACACATGCCAATATTCAATTTTCTACCAAAATTATCAAAGACCTTAAGGAAGAAATTTCACCTAAACAAAAAACGTTTGAAACTGATACGGCGAATCTTGAAAATCAAGTAAAATTGGTTGGTTTTGAAGATTTAAAAACTTGTCAATCGGCGATTTTGAGTACTGAAAATGCAAAGGCATTAAGAGAAAAAAAGCAAGCCTTACTTTTGGCAATTCAGACTTTAGTTGAGCAGATTAAAGAACATCAAAAAGATTTGGATGAAGTCAAACTAAAAGATGATGCAAGCGTAAGTTTGGAAACTTTACACTTGAAACAAAATGAAACCAACATACAGCAAGAAGGGATAAGAAAAGAGGAAGTAGAAATATCAGTCAAGTTAGCAACCCAAGCCCAAACTAAATCAGCTATTGAACGATTACTGACTCAATTGCAAATCTTAGAAAAAGATAATTTAAAATGGGAGTTATTAGGAAAATATATAGGAAGTGCCGATGGTAAAAATTTTGCCACTTTTGCCCAAGGATTGACGCTTTCAAGATTAATGGCTTTGGCAAATCGCCGCCTTACTGATTTATCGGATAGGTATTTACTTGATAAACCTAGGGAA
This sequence comes from uncultured Emticicia sp., assembly GCF_937903345.1. Lineage (GTDB taxonomy): Bacteria > Bacteroidota > Bacteroidia > Cytophagales > Spirosomataceae > Emticicia. The sequence goes on from NZ_CALCZQ010000032.1 coordinate 279,430, forward strand.
CTGGAAGAAGACGAACTAATGATTGTAGATTTGTATATGGGCAACGAACGCCGCTCAGTAAAAACCCTTTCGGGCGGTGAAACCTTTATGATTAGTTTGTCGCTGGCACTGGCATTATCTGATTTAGCATCAAAAAATATCAAACTCGAAAGTCTATTTATTGATGAAGGCTTTGGTACACTTGATCCAGAAACACTTGATTTAGCTTTGAATACACTCGAAAAATTACAGCAAGAAGCCCAAAAAAATATTGGAATTATTTCGCACGTAGAGTCGATTAAAGAACGAATTGCTACACAAATCCGCCTCGAACGCAATAATCGAGGCTTTAGTAAAGTCGTTATCCAGTAGAATAAATTTGAAACTTGTTGTTATCAAGAATAAAATACTCTCAAAAAATGTGGCATACCTTGTTTATCGCAAAAAACAGGTTTGCCACATAATTTTATTACAATGCTCTATTCACGGCTCTCACTACTTCAGGAACAGAAATTAGCCCAGTGTGTCGCCATAATTGTTTGCTTTTTTGAAACAAAATCAAGGTAGGAACCGCATCAATAGCATATTTTTTACGAAGGGCTGGGTTTTTATCAACATCGATTTTCATTATTGTAATATCTTCATCGAGCTCCTCAACCAACTGATTGAGCATGGCATCTATTTTTCTACAAGGTTTACACCATTCGGCCGTGAAATCTATCAAAACAGGCTCTTCCGAACCTACTAATTCTTCAAAAGTACCAGTCATTGTATTAAATTGTTTTACTGAATTTATATTACGTTTTTTCCTAGGTTTTGGTTCTTTGCCTGCCTCAAAAATGATTGATTAAGCCATTCTACCCAAATTTTAAACGAATTTCTACCTACCTTTGACCAAAAATTTAGAGAAAATTAGTAAAAATGAGACAGCAAGATAGGAAATTTAAGCCGAAAACAGATAAACCTACAAGATCGGACTCAACTCAGTTCAAAGTTATCGAAGATACCGAACTTTTAGTCTTTTTACTGACAAATATTACAAACCGAAGCCGAAATGATATAAAGACTTTGTTGCGAGACAAGCAGATTTACGTTGATAATCAGTCAATTACGCAGTTCAATCATCCACTCAAACCCGAACAGGTCGTTGAGGTAAAATGGAAAAAAGCCCCCGAAGAACAAAAATACCGTGGACTAAACATTATTTTTGAAGATCAATATCTTATCGTTATCGAAAAACAAGCAGGAGTACTTTCTATCGCTACCGAAAAACAAAAAGATAATACAGCATACAGCATTTTGAGTAGTCATGTAAAAAAACAAGACCCTCGTAATAGAATTTTTGTCGTACATCGTCTTGACAGAGAGACATCTGGTTTGATGATGTTTGCCAAGAGCGAAAAAATCCAAAAGCTCCTACAAGAATCATGGAACGCCACTATCGAAGAACGTACTTATTTGGCGGTTGTTGAAGGCTATGTAGAGAAAAAACAAGATACAATTACCTCATATTTGGTCGAAAGTAAGGCTTTGATTGTATATTCGAGCAAAAATCCAGAAATAGGGCAGCAAGCGATAACACATTATGAGGTTTTGAGAGGTAATAAAAACTTTTCGTTGTTGAAAGTAAACCTCGAAACGGGTCGCAAAAACCAGATTAGGGTTCACGCCAAAGACATGGGGCATTCGGTAGTGGGTGACGAAAAATACGGAGCAAAAACCGACCCCATTAAACGTCTCGGACTTCATGCTTGGGTATTGGCTTTTAAGCACCCAATTACGAAAAAAGATCTGCGTTTTGAAACCGAAATGCCTTCTAAATTTACGAATTTATTTAATTAATGCTCACTTTCGACGAATTTTCTGCATTATTTGTCTGCTAAAAGTGTACGCTTGACGTTTTCTATGTAAAATTATGTTAGCGACCATCATTCAGTACTTATATTTGTATTGAAACTAAAAAAAACTACGAAGGGCCTTTTTAAGCAACCAAAGATGAAACAAGCATTGATTCTTATATTTATGTTGCTTTCATCTTTGGTATTTTCCCAAAATAAATCTGCTATAAAGGGGATTGTAGTAGATGAAAATAATCAGCCAATACCATTCGCTACTATTAGCCTATTATCATCCAAGGATTCTTCCAATATAGCCAATCAACTGACAAAAGAAAACGGTGCTTTTGAATTTTCGGGGCTTTTGTTATCTAAGTATCTTTTCAAAATCTCGGTTGTAGGTTATGTAACTACCGTTCACACAATCTCTGTTGCAGAAAATATAACAGATTTAGGGAAATTACAGGTAAATAGTGCCGATAATTTTTTGAATGAAGTGGTTGTGAAAGGAAATAAAGAACCAGTTGCTGTTAAGAAAGATACGCTTGAGTTTGATGCGGGCGTGCTAAAACCCCAGCAAAACGATAACCTTGAAGATTTATTGAAGAAAGTGCCAGCTCTTGAAATCGACGAAAATGGAGGTATAAAAACCCAAAATAAGGTAGTTAAGAAAATATATATTGATGGTAAAGAGTTTTTTGGAAACGACCCACAACTAGCCCTTAAAAATCTTCCAGCCGAGTCGATAGAAAAGATTCAAGTAGTAGAAAAAAAGACCGAACAAGCTGAGTTTTCGGGTGTTGACGATGGCGAGCGAGAGATGGTGATAAATGTAACACTTAAAAATACCCACAAAAAAGGTACGATGGGCTTTGCATCGGTAGCAGGAGTTCCACAAATCGAGAACAATCAAGGCTATTACAATGCTAAAACATCGATCAATCGCTTTAGTCCGAGTCAGCAGTTTTCGGTCATAGGTTTGTTCAATAACCTAAATCAGCAAGGTTTTACGCCGCAGGATGCTGCCAATTTTTCGAGTCTAAATTCACAGTCGAATCGTGGCGGTGGGGGAGGTAACGGCTCGGCAAATGTCAATTTACCGATAGTGGTAGGTAAACGCCCCGGAATAACTACTACCGAAGGAGTCGGCTTTAATTACAATAATCAATATGCCAAAAAATCTTCTTTACAGAGTAGCTATTTTTTCAATGTAAGCAAAACCAATTTAGTTAGAAACTTATTTCGACAAAGTTTTTTGCCTGCAAAAACCATCAATACAGACCAAAATACCAAGCAAAATCGAAATATTTTCAATCATCGACTTAATGCAACGCTTACGCATCAGTTCGATGAACGAAATCTTTTGAAATTTACAACTGCCCTAAATACCGTCTCGGGCGATGCTTTTACGAATAGCATCTCAAAAATCAGTACTTTTACGGTTGGCGATACTATCGAAAATAATTCAAATCGAAATGTTCGGAATCATTCGCAGGGAATTAGCTTCAATAATAATCTTCTGCTGCGTCATCGCTTTACTTTGCCCCGTAGAACCATCAGTTTGAATAGCGTTTTTAATTTGAATAATGACAACAATGATGATTCGACAAATACTTTGAATAGCAATCAAGTTAACGGAGCAATTGTCGAGCGAATCATTAAGCAAGAAAATGACCGCCGAACAACGCAACAAAATCAGCGGATTCAACTTTCATTTACAGAGCCTTTGGCCAAAAATATGACACTCGAAGGAAATTATGCTTACCAACATAACATAAATCGCTCAAATTTTGATTTTTGGGATATTGTGAATAATAATTTAGTGCAGAATTTTGCGTCAAGCAATTCGTATAGTAGCAATTTTAACTTCCAACAGGCTGGTTTTAAGGTCAATAGCGAAACAAAAGAAAAAACTTTAATGTTTGGTGTTTTTTATCAAAAATCGGTTTTGCGAAGTATTGTAAAGCGTGCAAGTGATAATGTTTTGGAGCGTACATTTCAAAATGTTTTGCCTTCGATGAGGTATTCATTCAGAAAAAATGCAATGAAAAATACTGATAAAAATAGTAAACAAAATAACAAAAATAATAACATTACGCTTGAATATAATACTGCTATTAATGAGCCATCAGTGCGGGATTTACAGCCAATTACGGTCAATAATAACCCGCAAAATATTGTTCTTGGAAACCCTAACCTTAAACCTGAATATATTCATAGACTAATCATCAATGAAAATATTTTTAACCCAAAATCCTTTACCAATATTGGTCTAAATGGTAATATGAATTATACTCAAAATGCCATTGGCTATGCCCAAACAGTTAGTGAAACCCTTGTTAGGACTACTCAGCCCATAAATTTGCCGTATCGTTGGAATGCCAATTTAGGGTTTTATTATAATTTTTCGGTGGGTAAACAAAAAAACAAATTACGCTTTTCACTTAGTCCAAGATACTTGGTTTCGCAAGGCAATAATACGGTCAATGGGGTGAATAATCTCAATACTCAAAATCAATATCGTGGCGATTTTAAAATTACTTATTTGACCGATAAAATTAACTTTGTTTTCAGTACCAATTACCAAAAATCTTTCGTCGAATATTCGGTCAATAAAGAATTTAATCAGACTTTTTCGGTTTTTAAAAATACTACCGATTTTCGATGGAAAATCACTAAAGAATTTACTTTCGCTACTGATTTTGATTATACATATTATCAAAGTTCAAGATTATCAAGCAATCTAAAGCCAATTCCGATTCTCAATGTGGCAATCAAACATCTTTTCTTGAAAAACAATCGTGGAGAATTGATGCTTTCCGTGCAAGATATATTCAAACGGAATGTATATCTTTCACAACGTTCGGACGAAAATTTCTTTGAAATTGACCGTTCAAATGCTATTAGCAGGTATTTTTTGCTGACTTTTACTTACAATGTTAAAAATCAAGGAGGGAAGAAAAATTAAATCTTTAAACTTCTTGTAGCAAGGTAGTAAATTCAACGAGTTTTCCTCTGAAAAGCATTTGGTACCTGTCCGAAATTCTTTCACGATGCTGCATTTCAAATTGCATAAAATCTTCCATGTTTTTGAAATGAAACTGAAACGCATAGGTTTTGTCTTCGTTTTCTTTTTCGTTGAGAAGCCGCATTACCTTAATTTCTTTCGGAAGTTTGGTCTCTAAAGCAAGTGGAATAAAATTTGTTTTCATCCATTTAACCCATTGTTCAGAGATTCTACTTTCGACATTAAATGTGATATTAAATAGTAGCATGATTCGTTTTTTTGTGGAATTTGTCTTCCAATTTTTAGGTAAATTAAATTTTCTGTTGACTTTTGACCATTGCCTACGAGTTTTCATGGCAAAGTTCGGAAAGATTTTTGGTCTTGTGTCTTCTTAAATTAATTTTCTTTGCGTTATTTGTAGTTTGGAAGTGCAATTCTCTGAATTGTGATTCATATTTATTTTCATCTGTGGAGACGCAGATAATTTCAGATAAAAATCAAAAAACTTTTACATATTTCTATTTAAATCAATGTTTAAAAAATACACTCCTCATCTCATAGCGGTTGTTGGTTTTGTGGTGGTTAGCTTTATGTATGCTTCGCCACTTTTGCAAGGTAAAAGATTGGCCATGCACGACACCCAAATGGCTGCCTCATCGGCAAAAGAATTAAATGATTTTCATAAACAAACTGGCGAATGGGCTTGGTGGACAAACTCAATGTTTGGCGGTATGCCTGGCTATATGGTTGCGGGTGACTATGAAAATAGTCTTTCAACCAAGATAGGCTCATTTTATATTAACCTCATTCCATCACCAGCCAATGTATTGATATTGTTGATGTTGGGCTTTTTTGTGCTAATGCGAGTGCTGAAAGTCAATAATTGGCTTGGCTTTTTTGGTTCAGTAGCCTATGCTTTCAATACTTATAACTTACTTTTTCTTGAAGCAGGGCACGTTTCCAAAATCATCGCAATTGCTTTTGCACCTGCGGTTTTGGCTTCGTTTATAGCGGTTTTTAGAGGTAGATACGTGATTGGACTTGCCATGACTACTTTCTTTATGGCAATGGAAATATACGCCAATCACCCACAAATTACTTATTATTTATTCTTTTTGCTCGGAATCTATGTGCTTTTTGAAAGCTATTTGCATGTGAAAAAAGGTAATTTCTCAGGGCTTTTGAAATCCTTCGCTGTAGTATTAATTGGCTCGGCAATCGGGCTAGGTACGCATAGTATGCACCTTTGGAATAACTTTGTGTACTCGAAAGAAACTACTCGTGGAAAATCAGAGCTTACACTCGGAAACCTCAATCAATCAGCCGATGGACTGGGGCGTGATTATGCCTTTTCGTATAGCCCTGGCCAAATAGAGACCTTTACCTTGCTAGCTCCTAATTTTGTTGGTGGCTCTTCTTCTGGAAATTTAGGTGAAAAGTCAGAAACCTACAAAATGTTGATTAATAAGGGTGTAGATGCCACTACTGCCGCTCAATTTAGTTCAAATTTACCGCTTTATTTTGGGCCACAATCGTATGTTTCGGGCCCAAATTATTCAGGAATCATCATTTTGTTTTTGTTTATTTTGGGACTGATTCTTATCAAAGATGGACTTCGTTATGTGCTGATTCTTACCTCAATTTTATATTTATTTATTTCTTGGGGAAGTAGCTTTAGTGGCTTCAATTTCTTTATGTTCGATTATTTCCCTTACTATAATAAGTTTCGAGATAGTAAAATGATTGTAACACTCATGCACCTGTGTTTTGTTTTGGGTGCGATGTTGGGTGTGAATAAAATTATTGTCGATAAATTGACTTTCAACGACCTAAAAAAGCCTTTGATATATAGTTTGGGAAGTTTATTGTTATTGATTTTAATAGGTTATTTTTCGCTTGATTTCCAATCTGCTCGTGATGCCGAAATGCTCAAAAGTATGGCTGAATCAAACGGACAGGAGTTTGCCAATGCCTTTTCTGCTTCCATTAATGCAGACCGCAAATCAATGGTAACTGGCGACTTATTACGTTCAATATTCTTATTAATCGTTTCGGCTGGTTTGATTTGGGCTTTTACAACTCACAAAATCAAATCTACTGTTTTTGTAGCAATTTTAGGCGTTTTGACAGTTTTTGACCTGGCTTTGGTTGACAAACGATATTTCAATAATGATGATTTTCAAACTAAAACACGAGTAGCAGAAAGCTTTAATCCATCACCTGCTGATGAGCAAATCATGCAAGATAAAGACCCCAATTTTAGAGTGGTCGATATGGCAACCAATCAAGGTTTCTTTGCCGATGCCACTGCTTCATATTTTCATAAATCTATCGGTGGTTATCACGGTGCGAAATTGAAACGAATCCAAGAATTATACGATAATGCCATGACCAAAGATGGTAAATATAATTTGTCGATTTTCAATATGTTGAATACTAAATATTTCATTACACAGGGCCAAAATGGTAATCCTGTGGCTCAACAAAATCCTGATGCTTTGGGCAATGCGTGGTTTGTGGGTGAGGTAAAAACTGTCAAAAATGCTGATGAAGAAATGAAGGCTGTAGGTGACTTCAATCCTCGTGTAGTAGCTTTTGTGGATGAGCGTTTTAAGCAATATTTAACCAATACAAAACAAGATTCCACTGGAAATATCAAACTGACTGAATACAAACCTAATCATTTGACCTACGAATCTAATTCACCTTCAAGTCAAGTCGCTATTTTCTCGGAAATCTATTACCGTGGAAATGAAGATTGGAAATCGTACGTTGATGGTCAAGAAACGCCACATTTCCGTGCAAACTACGTGCTTCGTGCAATGACAGTTCCTGCAGGAAAACACAAAATTGAATTCAAATTCCAACCTAAATCGGTGGTTGTAGGTGCAAAAATCGACTTAGTGGCTTCTATTTTGATGGTACTTATAGTGATGGGAGCTTTTGTAATTGAATTTAGAAATAAGAAAAACAGCGATATTAAGCCAAGCTAAATGCTAAATTTTACCACGATAGAAACAATAGAATTCACTTTTGACACAAAGCCGTTGAGATGTAGGACTTATGGTCAACGTCTTTCAATGGTGTCTATTGTGGTAAAAAAGACATTACATATAATCGGTAAATGAGTAGAAAAATGTTATTTGACTTTTACATAAAAATTGGTGCCTTTTTCGAGAATTCGTTGCAGTCGGTGGTTTCGGTGGTGAAAGTGCTATTGTTATCTAAACTTGGGCTTCCTAAGTTTTCTAATCAAAAAACTAACGCTTCGATTTTGGGCAATGGCCCATCACTCAACCAAGCTCTTAACGAAAACCTTAGTTTTCTAAAAGAAACCGATATGTATTGTGTCAATCTTTTTGCTCTTTCAACGGCTTATGCTTTATTAAAACCACAAAATTATGTTTTGCTCGACCCTGCTTTTTTTATTTTTAATGAACAAAATGACAGCCGACAAGATATAAAAAAGACATTTGATGCCATAATTCAACAAACCGATTGGTCAATGAGACTTTTTGTTCCTGCTCGTAACCGAAATTCATATATCGCCAAGAAAATCAAAAAAGAACGCCCAAATATTCAAATTTACTTTTTTAATTATACTATCGTTAGAGGTTTTCCTGCTTTTAGACATTGGTTTTTTGAGCATAATATTGGAATGCCACAATGTCAAAATATCTTGGCGGCATCACTTTATGTGGCTATCCTGCAAGACTATAAAAACATCTATCTTTTCGGTGCCGACCACTCGTGGCATGAAGAAATCAGAATTACGGAGCAGAATGAATTTGAAATGCGTCAAGTGCATTTTTACGACAATGCCACTCAAGTAAAACACGAAAAAGTAATAGATGTCCGAAATAATTCTCTTCCAAAGCTTCAGGCTCAGTTTTTGTCATTACACAAAGTATTTTATTCTTACGAAATCTTAGGAGCATTTGCCAAATTCCGAAAAATCAATGTCTTAAATGCCAGCAAGAAAACCTATATCGACGCGTTTGAGCGAGTAACGGTTTAGTGGACTTGTACACTTCTGAATTGGAAATTAGTGATTGGCCTCTGGGGCATTTTATATAAATTTTTGATAGAGAGAGTAAATAAAAAGAGAGATGAAAGTTTTTAAACCTTCATTAGCTTGTAGAGTGCAGTATTCAAAATTGATAATGTTAAACAGTGAAGACTGTAACCGAGAACCATAAACCGAGCATTTAAAACCGAATACTGTAAGTGAAAGACTGCAAACTAAGAATTGCTAACTGAAGACTGGCTACTGTACACTTTACAAATGATACTTAAAAAAATGACTCCGAAACAACAAGGTTTTTTCTTTCCTGCCGAATGGCATACGCATCGAGCAACATGGCTGAGTTTTCCGCAAAGTTCTGATTCTTGGGACTACGGCGATCGTTTAGAACGAATATATCCGGCATACATGAATTTTGTGAAAGCTATTTCTGAAAGTGAAAAAGTATGTATTAATGCCAAAGATGCAGCTCATCAAGCAGTTATTTGGGGTTTGATAGAAAAATATGAAATAGATAAAAATCAAATCGAAGTTCCGATTCATCCAAATAACGATTCTTGGTGTCGTGACCATGGTCCTGCGTTTTTGATAAATCCTGAAAAAAAAGAACGAATGATTGTTGAATGGGGATACAACGCTTGGGGAGGAAAATATCCACCTTATGATGATGACGACCAAGTTCCGGTGCGAATCGCCAATTACTTAAATCTACCTTACGTAGTGCCAGGAATAATTATGGAGGGCGGTTCTGTAGAATTTAATGGGGAAGGTACTGTTCTTACTAGTAAATCTTGTTTGCTAAACCCAAACCGAAACCCACATCTTTCGCAAGCCGAAATCGAAGATTATCTCTGTAATTATTACGGCGTAGAACAAGTGCTTTGGGTTACAGAAGGAATAGTTGGTGATGATACCGACGGACATATTGACGATACTACTCGTTTCGTCAATGAAGACACTGTGTTGACAGTCGTAGAGTCTGACGAAAATGATGAAAATTATCACCCACTTAAACAAAACCTCGAAGACCTTAAAGCAATGCGTTTACTAAATGGTAAACCATTGAATATCATTGAGTTACCAATGCCCAATGCTGTTTATGATAATGGCATAAGATTGCCCGCTTCGTATGCTAATTTCTTGATAACCAATGGTTCAATCATCGTTCCAATATATCGTTGTGAAAAAGATGCTGTTGCTTTAGAAATCATTCAAAAATGTTTTCCGAAACATAAAATTGTGGGCATTGATGCCACCGAAATTATTTGGGGTCTTGGAAGTTTTCACTGCCTTTCGCAGCAAGAACCAATCATTTAATGTGGAGCGAATCGAGAGAAAACCGCTACCAATTCGCAGTTTGGCACACAATTTCGTAAGAAAGTCCTAATTGGACGTTCTTACTGGCAAAAACAACAACTAAATATGAGCATAAACTACCACAAGAAAACCTTCAAATCAGTCTCCAATACCATTAATGGTAAAGTTGGCTAACAAACACTTTTTCATTACCAACAGCATGGCAACGTCGTGTGGGCAGAATATAGCAGAGGAGTAAATTTGAAAGGATTTTTGCTGGCAAAGGTCATCGAAAATGATGACTTAGATATGCGTTACGAACACATCAATACAACAGGCGAAATCATGACAGGTTTATGCGTTTCAACACCCGAAGTTTTGCCCGATGGACGCATCCGATTACACGAAAAATGGCAGTGGACAGGCGGGGATTTTTCGTCGGGCGAATCAATAATTGAAGAAATTATTCAAGAAAATTTCGTAAAAAGCGGAAATTTCGCTTAATTTTGACTTTTTATCAAACCTCTCGATGTCCCAACATCATTTTGATGCGGTTTTCTATACTCACAAAAACAATATTCATCACAATAAATTTTAACGTTTACAGTTGTTTATTGAGGATGATTCTTTTATGCTTTTATGAAGAGATACAATAAATATTTATATATACTAGTAGTTTTTACCCAATTAGCTTGTCAAGTAGCAAAAAAGCCTCTACCAAAAACTAATAAGCAAACAGGATCTAAATCTACTGAAGATGTTTTTTCGTTTCCAACAACAGCAGCTCCGACAGTCAGTAGCCAACCATTAGTAGAAACGAAACCCGAACCAGTAGCCATTACTATAGGCACGAGTGAATTAAAAACCGCCGAATTAAAAGCCGCGTTTGAAAATCAAATTTCAGAAGACACAGTAGCAGCCGAAGCATTTCTAGAGCAGGTTATAAACGACCAAAGAATCATTATCGATGCTCAAAAAAGAGGTTATGATAAAACAGAGGCTTTCAAGGAAGAAATAGAGGGTTATCGAAGTATGTTGGCCGAATCGTATTTTACCGATAGCACAACAATCAAGGAAATATTGAAAGAAACCTATTCGTGGTTGAAAGAGGAAGTTCATGCTGCTCATATTATGTATCAATTGCCAGAGTTTGCAGAGCCAACTGACACATTGGCCATATTTAATAAACTTATTGAAATTCGTAATAAAGCATTAGTAGGTGAAGATTTTGCCGTTTTGGCACAACAGTATTCACAAGATAAAAAATCGAATAGCAGTGGCGGAGATTTAGGATGGTTTAGAGCCATGCGTTTTCTTTACCCACTAGAAAAAGCCGCTTATACCACTCCAGTTGGACAGATTTCAATGCCAGTTCGTACAAAAGGAGGCTTTCACATTGTAAAAGTGATTGACCGACGCCCGTATAGTGGCAGTGTTTTGGTGCAGCACATTCTAAAATCAGTTCCTCCAAATGCTCCCGAATCTGTAAACCAAAAAGCAAAAGCAACGCTTGATTCCCTCTATATTTTAATTTCCAAAGGAGCTGCGTTTGAAGATGTGTGTCGTAGATATTCTGATGATACAAAATACAAAAACTTGGGTGGGTTTTTGCCAGCATTTACCATTGGCAGTCGAGAAGAAGTGGCTTTCGAGCAAGCCGCATTTGCCTTGAAAGTAAGTGAAGTTTCAAAACCTGTTCGAACGACATCGGGTTGGCATTTGATAAAACTTATAAAGAAAATTCCATTAGAATCATTTGAGGAAGCATCTGCAAAACTTAAAGATAAAATTGGTACAGATTCAAGAGGAGATGTTATAAGAGAAAACACGCTAAACAAACTTAAAAAACAAATGAAGTTTGTTGAAAATGAAGAAATAGAAAGAAAAGCATTTGCAACTGCTGATACAAATATTCTAATAAAAAAATGGAACTATGACGTCAATGATGAGTTAATTTTCAAAACAATTTTCAGCATTGGTTCAAAAAATTACCCAACAAAAGCCTTTTTTGATTTTGCCGTTGACCGTCAAACTTTCGAGCGAATTCCTGCTGGCTATACCCCAACTATGGTAATGCGTAGTTTTTTTAAGAAATTTGTTGAAAATACAGTAAAATCTTATGCCGAAGTTAATCTCGAAGAACTAAATCCGGAGTTTAAGATGTTGATGAATGAATATAGCAGAAGTTTGTTGAAAATGGAATTGCTCAATGATTTGGTATATGAAAAATCAACATCGGATACCACAGGGCAACGTCTTTTCTACGAAAAAAACAAAGATTCATACCAATTTCCTCAAAGAGTATTGGCAACGGTCGTAGCATCTAAAGATTCAAAGATAGTTTTTCAAGTAAAAGAAGTTCTGGAAAAAGGGAAACCCTATAATTTAAAACGTCTCTATCGTAAACCATTATATTTTCTAAGAAATCTAAGCGACCTCACACCTGAGCATAAAATAATCTTGGTTAATATTCTTGATATTATGCGTAAAAATAAAGGCTACGTTTTAGAAATTGGTGGACATACAGACCAGCATGAAGAAGATAATATTTCAGCCGAACGCTTAGAGAAATCAAAAGCATATTTAGTGGCAAATGGCCTTTCAATTGAGCGAATTATCGAAAACGATTATGCCAAAACTAAACAAGCTGATAAGTTTGATTGGGCAAAAAACCAACGAGTTGCATTTGCGTTTTATAGCAATAATAAAAAGGATGTAGAGAAAATTTTCAATACCAAAAACCCAAATGCTGTTGTGATTGAAGATGGCTATTTCAAAAAAGGTGATAATAAATTTGTCGACATTACGACATGGGAAGTTGGCAAACAATCTGTAGCTAAAGAAGGTTATTTTGCTGATGTGACGATTGAACAGGTAGAGCCAGCAAGGTATAAAACTCTTCGAGAATGTAGAGGACAAGTATTGAGTGAATATCAAAAATACCTTGAAACACAGTTTAGAGCAGATTTACAGAATAAATATCCAGTCAGATTAAATACCGAAGAAATTCAGAAAATAATTGGCACTAAGAAATAAACCAATTTAGTTGATATAAATTTATCTTTGTTCTGATATAGTTTAAATTTTAAGAAAATACTGTTAGAAAATAGAGGTTCTGTTGCTAAATTATAAATATTTAGAAAAACCAACAACCAGTTAATCAATTATAATTACTGTGGCATGCCACTCAAAGTATCCAAATTAAATAAAATGTTAAAAAAACTATTCCTATTGATTTGCCTTCCTATGCTGGTATTGGCACAAGAAGCCCCCATTAACATTGACCGTATTGTAGCAAAAGTTGACAACTATATCATTCTTCGCTCTGAGGTAGAGCAGTTGTACCTTAAAAGCGTTCAACAACAACAGCCTGTAAGCAAATGTCAGGCCTTAGAAAGTATGGTTGTTAACAAATTGTTAGTCGCCAAAGCCGAGATAGACTCAGTTTATGTTGAAGACAAGCAAGTGGATGACCAACTTACTGCCCGTATGCAACAAATGATTCAAATATATGGGAATGAAAAAAATATCATTGAACAATTCGGCAAATCTCTCGAAACGCTGAAAAGTGAAGTGCGTTCGCAAGTAAAAGAGCAGCTAATTGCTCAGAAAATGCAAGGGAAAATTACCGAAAATCTAAAAATAACCCCTAACGAAGTAAAGAAATTCTTCAATAGAATTCCAACAGATAGCCTTCCCCAAATCCCTAGCGAGGTTCAGTTGGCTCACATTGTCCGCTTGGCTAAGGTAACAAAAGCACAAAAAGAAGAATTATCAGAAAGATTACTTGATTATAAACGTCGAGTTTTGGCAGGCGAAAAATTTGAAGATCTTGCTAAAGAATATTCTGAAGACCCAGGTTCACGTCAGTTTGGTGGCGATTTAGGTTGGTCTAAACGTGGTGCGATGGTACCTCAATTTGAAGCATCGGCTATGAAGTTAAAACCAAACGAAATTTCTAATGTAGTAGAATCTGATTTTGGTTTACATTTAATTCAAACCCTTGAGCTTCGTGGACAAGAGTTTCACGCACGTCATATTTTGTTACGTCCAGATTACAATCGCTTGGATGTTACTGATGCTACACATTTTTTGGATAGTATTCGTACTGAAATCGTGAAAGATAGTATTAAATTTGAAAAGGCTGCAAAAGATTTTTCTGAAGATAAGCAAACACAAGATGGAGGTGGAATTTTGATAGACCCACAGTCTGGTTCAAGCAAAATGCCATTGGATGAATCAATGGAACCAACGCTCTATTTTATGATAGACAGTATGAAAGTTGGCACGATTACTGCACCCTTGCCTTATAGAAGCGAAGACGGAAAAACGGGTGTAAGAATTATTTTTTACAAAGCAAAATATGCTCCGCATAAGGCAAGTTTGAATGACGATTTTGAGAAATTAAAAGACTTTGCCATGATGGAAAAACGAAATCTTGAGATAGAAAAATGGTTCAAAAAGGCAACTGCCGATGTTTACATCAAGATTGACCCAGAATTTGAAGCGTGCAATATTTTTGGTAAAGATCGAATAAGTGGAGGAGTTGAATATTAATTTAGAATTTAGATTGATTTCAGGCCTCATATTTTGTATTTCTTACCTAGTATCTGAGAAATTAATCATCGAGTTATTTTATCCATAAATGAGCAAAGTTACATTTACCTCGGACGTAGAAGCAGCAGATGCACTCAAAGTGGCATTTCATCAATTACAAAAAGAAATCGGACAGGTGATTGTCGGTCAAGATGAAACTGTTCGACTACTACTAACAGCTATTTTCTGCCAAGGACATTGTTTGTTAGTGGGTGTACCAGGTTTGGCAAAAACCTTGTTGATTCAGACAATTGCTTCGGCTCTTGATTTGGATTTTAATCGTATTCAATTTACACCAGATTTAATGCCTTCTGATATTTTGGGTTCAGAAACACTTGATAATGAGCGTAATTTCCGCTTTATCAAAGGCCCTGTATTCGCTAATATTGTTTTGGCAGATGAAATTAATCGTACACCACCTAAAACTCAATCGGCTTTGCTTGAAGCCATGCAAGAGTTTGCCGTAACAGTTGGTGGTACAAAACACAGTATTGGTCGACCGTTCTTTGTCTTGGCTACTCAAAACCCAATCGAACAGGAAGGAACTTACCCATTACCCGAAGCACAACTCGATCGTTTTATGTTTATGGTAACGCTCGATTACCCTTCTTACAAGCAAGAACTTGATATTGTTAAAAATACAACTTCTGACCGTAAAACCACTGTCAATAAAGTACTTACTGGTGAAGAGATTTTGTATTTTCAGCAATTAGTACGTCGTGTACCCGTGCCAGATAACGTGGTGGAATACGCTGTAAGTTTGGTTCATAAGACTCGTCCAAACTCTGAAATGGCATCGGCCGAAACCAATAAATATTTAGAGTGGGGTGCAGGTCCGAGAGCCTCACAAAACTTGATTTTGGGTGCAAAGTGTAATGCTCTCATCAGTGGCAAATACTCTCCTGATATTGAAGATGTGAAAGCCGTAGCAGTATCGGTTCTTCGCCACCGTTTAGTACGAAACTTCAAAGCTGAGGCAGAAAACGTTTCAGTAGAAGAGATAATTAATAAAATGCTATAAGTTTCTATAAGGTTTTATGCACAAAAAAAGCTTAATGATGCAAATCGTCGAGCTTTTTTCTTTGGTTTATATATTTCACCCCTCATTCATCAAAGTCTCATACACCAACATCAAAATACCATCTTTTAGCCCCAAATCTGGCACCATGATTTCGGTAGCACCTGCCCATTTCATAACCGAAATATAAATATCTGAGGCTGGAACAATGACGTCAGCACGGTCGGAATTGAGTTGGAGTTTATTCATTCGTTCTTCTAAACTAAATTTTTCGATGTAATTACGCATCCTTTCGAGGTCTTTTAGGCTTGCTTTATTCTCTTTCTTCTCTTCAATCATATTGAAAAGTTTCGAGATATTTCCGCCTGTTCCTACCGCAATCACATTTTCGTGGCTTGGAATATTGTTATTTATCCAAGCATGCATTTTTTTCCAAACATCGGGAGCTTCCTTGTGTTCGAGTAAGCGTACCGAACCTATTTTAAATGATTTTGCAGCAATTTTTTGCTGACCTTTATAAATATTTAGCTCTGTGCTTCCACCCCCTACATCAATATGTAAGTATGTATTGTCGCCATTAAGCACAGTTACAATTACATTATTAATTAATTCTGCTTCTTGTTCTCCCTCAATCAGATGGATTTCCATTCCGAGTTCATTATGTATTCGTTCTACTATACTTGCACCGTTTATCGCTTCACGCATTGCACTTGTGGCACAAATCATGTAAGCATCAACTTCATGTAGTTCCATCAAAAGTTGATAAGCCTGTAATAGTTTTTTGATACGAGCTTCGCTTGCCTCTGAGATACTTCCGCCATTGAATACATCCATACCCAAACGAAGAGCAAAGCGTACATATTCTACTTTTTTGAAGCTAATTTTATTTTTGTTGGTCAAAACCGACGAAATTTGCATTCGGGCAGCATTTGAGCCTATATCTATTGCGGCAATTTTCATAAAGACAAAAACCCAAGTGAAACGTCACAGCGTACCCAAAGGGGAATGGTTATTTAAAGTAAGAAAGTATTTTTTTGCAAAAGTAGTGATTTCGTTTTAAAATAAGTTGATAAATAAAAACGGTACTGCAAGTTCTCGCAGTACCGTTCTAAAGTACTTATTATATTTTACTAATAATTGTTTGCGAAAATATAGATATTTAATTACCTCATTATCAGTACTTTGTGCCTTTGCAACGCTGAGCCTTTTGAGTATAATTTCTATTTTGGATCAAAATCTTACCAGAAATAAGTATAAAGGCAAACGATAGTGGCGATTACAATGGTCGCACCAATAGCAAAACCAGTTGTAGTTTTAAACATTGAAGCGTCAATTTCGAGTCCTTTCTTCTCATCTGGCAAAACCAAACTAAGTATAAACATTACTACTACGCAAATCACAAATACCCAACCCATACGATCAAGGAATGGCATTGCACTCCAATCGGTTCCTGGGAGCCAATTATTGTGCATCGATAGGGCAATCAAGAAACCACCCACAATAGCAAAGAATGCACCAGCTGAGTTAGTTCTTTTCCAGAAAAAGCCCATAATGAAGGCCGCAAAAATACCAGGTGAAAGCAAACCCGTCATTTCTTGTATAAATTGAAAACCACCTTTTTTCTCAATTCCCATAAACGGAGAAATCACAATAGCTAAAATCATGGCTACTACGATTACGATTCTACCAACTATGACGAGTTTTTTTTCGCTCATTTCTTTTGCAAAATAAGGGCGGAAAACATCTAATGTAAAAATGGTAGAAATACTATTGGCTTTACCCGCCAACGATGCTACAACTGCTGCCGTAAGTGCCGCAAACGAAAGCCCTTTCAAGCCCAACGGCAAAAGATTTAATAAAACGGGATAGGCTCTATCTTGATTGAATGTGCCATCTACGCCTAACATTTCTTGTTGAAACATTCCTTTTTGATATAAAGCATAAGCTGCAATACCGGGTAAAGTCACGATTACAGGCATCAATAATTTTAAAAAAGCTGCAAACAACAAGCCATTACGTGCCGTGTTGAGGTCAGCACCTAAAGCACGCTGTGTAATGTATTGATTGCAACCCCAATAGTTAAGATTTACAATCCACATTCCACCAAAAAGAACCGTCAAACCTGGAAGAGACATATAATGTTGGTTCCCTTTTGGATAAATCATGTGGAAGTGATCGTCGTGATTTTGTGTCATTAATTTAAAACCAGTTGCCAAACCTTCCATTCCATATTTGTCAGAAACCAATGTTACTGCCAAATATGTAGCAGCTAAACCGCCAATTACTAAAAAAAATACTTGAATTACATCAGTATAACCAATTACTTTCATTCCACCGATAGTAATAATAATGGCAAAAATCGCTAAGAAAATCATACAAGTATAGAAATCTAAGCCTGAAATACCCGAAACTGCTAAAGCCCCTAAATACAAAATAGAAGTAAGATTTACCATAATATAAAGCAGTAACCAAAAGATTGCCATTATCAAACTCACAGTTTTGTTATAACGTTGGCTCAAAAACTGCGGCATAGTAGAAATATTGTTTTTTAAATAAATCGGCATAAAGAATACCGCCACAATTATTAAGGTAGCAGCAGCCATCCACTCATAAGTCGAAATACCCAAACCCATAGAAAAACCATTGCCCGACATACCAATCATTTGCTCGGCCGAGATATTTGAGGCAATCAAAGAGGCTCCAATTGCCCACCAAGTAAGCGAGCCTTCAGCCAAGAAAAAATCTTTGGTAGAGGTTTCGGTCGTTTTTTTCTTGTTGTAAATCCAGTAGCCGTAGCCTGCGACCACTATAAAATAAAATAGAAAAACTAAATAGTCTAATGTTTGTAGTTTTTGCATATTGTTTAGGGTTAATTAATAAGTGTCAAAATTACATTTATAAATATTATTTAAACAAAATAAGAGATAAAATTTGCTTTTTCAAAGAAAAATCATTGTTTTTAGAGTAAATAAATACCGACATCTACTTGTCTACGCAATAAGAATTTTAGAAACAGTATTTATTTTTTTGTTTTGAAGTAAGATATGCTTATTTTTACCAAAAAACTTTCCCGTTTTGAATAGAAATACAATTAGGCTCCTGGTTTTACTCGGTACGCTTTCGATTTCGGGAATTATTGCTGTGCAAGCCTACTGGGTAAAACGTGCTTTCGACTTAAAAGAACAACAATTTAGACAAACTGTTATGATTTCGCTGCGAAGTGTAGCGAACAAAATTTCTGCGATTTATAAACTCTCCAAATTCGATAATCCTGTTACGCAACTTTCATCAGATTATTATGTATCAAATCTTAGAGTTCCGCTTGATGCCGATGTATTGGAGCATTATTTGAAGGAAGAATTCAAGAAGCAAAATCTAAATACTCCCTTTGAGTTTGGTATTTATGACTGTGAAAGTGAAAATATTGTATATGGTGCTTATATTGACGCTGATTTCGAAACAGGCAGTATTTCTTCAAAACCTTTACTTAAAACCGATAAATATATTAATTATTTTGGGGTGAGGTTTCCAAGTAAGACCAGTTATTTGGCCAGCAGGCTCGATATTTGGTTGATTTCTTCGCTCATTACGTTGGTCGTAACTGTTTTTTTTGGCTATGCAATGTTTGTGATTTTACGCCAAAAGCGGCTCAGCGAAGTACAACGAGATTTTGTGAATAATATGACGCACGAGTTTCAAACACCTATCTCAACAATACGCATAGCAACTGATGTTTTGAGTCAATCTAAAATAATTGATCAGCCTGAACGTTTGAAAAAATATGTGCAGATTATTCGCCAAGAGAATAATCGTTTAAAGATACAAGTTGAAACTGTGTTGAACACCGCTCGTATGGAAAGAGGGAAAATGGAATTGGAAATACAATTGCAAGAGCTTCACAGTTTAATCAATGAAGTTACTGAGGGCGTGCAAGCTGATTTGGAAGAATGCTTAACAGTGGAGTTAAATGCCACAAAATCAAGTATTTTAGCTGACCGCACACAATTGGTGAGTTTAATTAGAAACCTGCTCGAAAATGCCATAAAATACTCACCTAAACCGCCTAGTATAATTATTCGTACCGAAAATATAGATGATAAGTTGGTGTTTTCGGTGGCTGATAAAGGTATAGGTATTCCTAAAGAAAATATACCCAAAATATTTAATAAATTTTACAGGGTTCCTACGGGTAATTTGCACAATGTAAAGGGTTTTGGTTTGGGTTTGAGTTATGTTAATCAAATTATAAAAGCTCATAAATGGCAAATAAATGTTGAGAGTGAAGTTGGGGAGGGGACGATTTTTAGTGTTATAATGAAGCAAGAAGCTTAGTTACTGGTTGAATAGTTATTATAAAACTTCTTGGACGCTCGTGAGGTTTTTAATTGTTGGAAAATCGCGGGTCTTTATTAGTTATATCTCTTCGGTGATTCATTTAATATTTCTATAAAAGTTGTTTTGTTGTTATTAATTATAATTTACAGAAAATCAGTTTGCCAATAAATAGTTTCCTAATAACTAACAAATTAATGCCCAAAATATTATACGTGGAAGACGACCCAAACCTTGGGTTTGTGACAAAAGATAATCTCGAACTCGAAGGCTACGATATTGTGCATTTTCAGGATGGAAAAGAGGCTTGGAAGAGTTTCAGTATAAATAAATACGACTTATGCTTGCTTGATGTGATGCTTCCTGAATTAGATGGCTTTTCGTTGGCCGAGAAAATCAGAAAGCAGAATTTGCAAGTGCCAATTATATTTCTTACTGCCAAAACAATGCAAGAAGACCGAATTACGGGCTTGAAAATTGGTGGTGACGACTACATAACAAAACCTTTTAGTATCGAAGAATTGTGTCTTAGAATAAAGATATTCTTGAAACGTAAAGAGGTTTTAAAAGAACAATTACAAGGGTCTTCTACTTGGAAAGTTGGTCTTTATGAGTTCGATTATCAGCAACTTAGTTTGAAATCAAATACCAAAACTGAGCAACTTACCCATCGTGAAGCCGAAGTATTGAGGTTTTTGTGCGAACGTAAAAATCAAGTTATCAAACGTGATGAAATCCTAACGGCAATTTGGGGGCGTAATGATTATTTTTTAGGCCGAAGTCTTGATGTTTTTGTAACCCGACTAAGAAAAATGCTCGCTGAAGATTCTACAATCAAAATTGAAAACATACACGGAATTGGATTTAAATTTGCATGCTGATTTTTTTAATATTTAATTGTAAATTTAATTTCTGATACTTTGGTTGAGTTTTTATTCTGATACGTTCACGAGAAACAAAGATGTTTGAAAAAAGCACTTTTTCAAACATCAAACGCGATCTCATATCAAATCGGCAAAATGGTTGTGCTTTTTACTTCCGACATCACAAAAAAACTGTGTATCAATGAAACTCCCGATAGTACTGATAATTTCTGCTGGTGGAATTGATGATAACTTTCCATATCTGGTACAATTATTTTTAACATATAATCAAAACTGCCTGATACAAAATTACATTCTACCACTTCTGGCAAATTTAAAATTGATTGATTGAAGCCTTCTGAGGTATCATGGGTTTGCTTAATTAATGTAACTTGGCAATATACTGTAAGGTTTTGGCCTAACTTTTTTTTACTCAAAATCGTTACATATTTCTCAATAATTCCTTCATGTTGTAATCGTTTCACACGGTCGTGTACTGGTGTAAGCGAAAGATTTATCTGTTTAGCAATATCTTTCAAAGTCAGATGGGCATCTTCTTGAAGCATTCTGAGAATTTTTTTGTCGGTTTCGTCAAGAGTCATAAAATATTGAATGATAGAATTTTTTTCTTTTTAGAACTTAAAAAAAGAGCATTACTAGTAAATAATTCTTTAAAAAAAATATATTTTGTTAAATAATTCTTATTTTTTCAAATTTAACAATAATATTTTCTTTATATACTAATTTTGTGGTGCAATTATACTTCATCACCTATAAATAAATGTCTCCGTTATGGTTTTGCCATAGCGGAGAGTAATTACACTTCATCAATATAAAATCAGTTTTATGATAATCGGAGTACCAAAGGAAATTAAGAATAATGAAAATCGTGTAGCTCTTACACCAGCGGGTGTGGCCGAACTAAAAAAACATGGACATACTGTATATGTCCAAGAAACAGCCGGAATAGGAAGTGGTTTTGGCGATACTGAATATGCCATAGCAGGAGCAACTATGTTGCCAACAATTGAAGAAATTTACGGTATTGCAGAAATGATTATTAAAGTAAAGGAACCGATTGAACTGGAATATAAACTTATCAAGAAAGATCAATTATTGTTCACTTATTTTCATTTTGCTTCATCTGAGCCGTTGACTCATTCGATGATTGAGCGTGGACCCGTTTGCTTGGCTTATGAAACAGTGGAGAAAACTGACCGTAGTTTGCCATTATTGGTGCCGATGTCAGAAGTTGCAGGTCGAATGGCGATTCAAGAAGGTGCCAAGTATTTGGAAAAACCATCGGGGGGCAAAGGTATTTTGTTGGGCGGTGTACCTGGTGTTCCTCCTGCTAAAGTTTTGGTATTAGGTGGCGGAATCGTGGGAACACAAGCTGCTAAAATGGCCGCTGGATTAGGTGCAAGAGTGGTTATCATGGATGTAAGTTTGCCACGCTTACGTTATTTGTCGGATATTATGCCACCAAACGTTATTACAATCATGTCGAACCATTATAATATTCGTGAAGCAATCGCTGAAGCAGATTTAATTGTAGGAGCGGTATTGATTCCAGGAGCAAAAGCCCCTCATTTAATTACTCGTGATATGTTGAAATTGATGCGACCAGGTACTGTTGTGGTTGATGTTGCGGTTGACCAAGGTGGTTGTATAGAAACTTGTACTCCAACTACACACGAAAACCCGACCTTTATCATTGACGAAATTGTGCATTATTGCGTAGCCAATATGCCAGGTGCTGTGCCTTATACGTCAACTTTGGCACTGACCAATGCTACTTTACCGTATGCTGTACAATTAGCAAATAAAGGCTGGAAAAAAGCATGTAGCGAAAACGAAGAATTGAAAAAAGGGCTCAACGTGGCCAACGGCAAGATTGTTTATAAAGGAGTAGCTGATGCTTGGGGACTCGATTTCAATGAAGTAGAAGATATTTTAGCCTAAAAATCTTAATCAAAATTTCATGTAGTAAGCCTTTTCTCTGCAGAGAGTAAAGGCTTTTTTTAGTGAATTTCTTTTATTAAGTATAAGTGCACTCTTATCAAACAGATATTACCATATTAAGGTCCTGTTTTAACTTTTTTCTGCAACTTTGCAGTATCAAATCAAACATAAGTAGCATGAACAAAATTGCACTCGTAACTGGCGGAAGCCGTGGCCTTGGCAAAGACATGGCTCTTTCACTCGCCAAGAAAAACATTGATGTTATTTTAACATTTAATAACAACCAAATAGCTGCTGAAGAGGTGGTAAAAACAATTGAAGAAAATGGCTCAAAAGCAATAGCTCTAAAACTTGATGTGGGCGACATTAAATCTTTTGATACTTTCTTATTACAAGTTTCTGAGGTTTTACAAAGTAAATGGCAAACTTCCTCGTTCGATTTCTTAATCAATAATGCAGGTATTGGTGGCACAATTTCGATCGCGAATATGACCGAAGAAATTTTCGATAATTTTGTAAATATTCATTTCAAAGGTGTTTATTTCTTGACCCAAAAATCGCTCCTGATGATGAACAATGGCGGTGGTGTTATATTCCTTTCATCGGGCACAACTCGTTTCTGCGTGCCGGGTTACTCTGTCTATTCTTCGTTAAAGTCCGCAGTAGAGAATTTAACCAAATACGTGGCAAAAGAATACGGAAATCGTGGTATTCGCTCAAATATTATAGCACCTGGCCCAATCGAAACCGATTTTAATGGTGGGGCTATCAGAAATAACCCACAAATGAAAGGCTATTTGTCGAGCCAAACCGCTTTGGGTAGAGTTGGCATTGCCGATGATATCGGTAGTGTAGTAGCGTTTCTTTGTACAGATGATGCTAAATGGATAAACGGACAGAAAATTGAGGTGTCAGGTGGAATAAATCTTTGATAAATTGAGTCTGTTTCAAAAGTTTTTTATAAAAATTAGATTTGGTTAATTTTTCTTTTGAGACAGACTCAACAGTTTATTCAAAGCAATCAATTCAGCACATAAACAAATTCATTCATAGGTTTGCGAACTTTTTTCAAATTAGCATTCCAATCATTGGCTGCATCTCGGTAGCCTAAAGGTAAAATAACCACACTTTTAAGCCCTTTCTCGCGAAAACCTAAAATTTTGTCTAACTCTTCTGGATTAAAACCTTCCATCGGCGTTGCATCAACTTGCTGCTCAGCCGCAGCCGCAATAGCCATCGAAAATGAAATATAAGCTTGCTTAGCTGTATGTATACTTTGCCATTCTTTTCCACGGGGTTCGTACATACTCCAAAGCATTTTTTTGTAGTCATCCATCTGGGTAAGTGGTAATCCTCTTTCTGTCAATAGTTTATGGAAAGTCGCTTCTATTTTTTCTAATGTATAGCCGTCCCATGCTGCCCAAACCAATAAATGCGAAGCTTCTGTTATTTGATTTTGGTTGAATGCTATTGGTCTTATTTTTTCAAGTAATTCTTTATTTGAAATCACAAAAATCTCATAAGGTTGTAAACCAGAAGACGAAGGGGCAAGTCGTGCCGCTTCTAAAATATAATCAAGTTTCTCTTGAGGAACGGCGATACCATTCATTTTTTTGGTGGCATATCGCCATTCCAAGCTTTCTAATAAACTCATAATTTGTTCATTTAATATTACGACTCAAAGTTATGAAGTAATTATTACTGTTGGTAACTTTATATCAAAATGTAATACCTGAGATACTTAATTACCTTTGTGAAACCAATTAACAATCAGGTAAGCTACCGAATGCAAAAAATAATAAAGGCGATTCGTGATGTAATATATATTATTGGTGGAAAAATTGGAAATATCAATAATAGCCTGTTTGTAGGACCAACCTATTCGTTTTAGTGACTTATTGCAAGAAATTGAGGGCATTTCGGGCAAGGTTTGAAGTAAAAAACTAAACGATCTTGAAATTAATCAATTGGTGACACGAATGGTATTAAATAAACAGCCAATAACATAAAAATATGCCATTACAGAATATGGTCTTACTTTAAAAAATGCAACTTCTGTAATTGCTGATCGGGCTATGCAACACCGACCTAGAATCATGAGCTATGTTTTAGTGCCAATTCAAAGAAAAACTACGTTATTTTTTTAAAATAATAATTGTTTCTTGCTATATTACCTTAAAACATTGGCTACTTTGTTTCCAATCATAATCAATTAAATTTTTAAATATAGAAGAAAATTTAATCAAAATAATCCAAAAAAGTTTGGACTAACCCGATTGTGAAGTTAAGATTCAGTGATTTGGTTGAATAGAAACTTTGAAATATGAAAATTGTATTTAAAAATTAAATTTATGATTTTTTTGCTGAAATAGTTTTCAAACTCACAAAAATCTGCAATTTTGCAAAATGGCAAAAAAACAAAAATTTTACACAGTCTGGGAAGGTCTAAAAAAAGGAGTTTATGACTCTTGGGACGACTGCAAAAAGCAAGTTGAGGGAGTTCAAGGAGCAAAATTTAAGGCTTTTGAGTCGAAAAGCGAAGCTCAAAAGGCTTTAGGCGAAAATTATTGGAAGCATACCCAAAAAGCTGCTGAAGCGAAGCAGACTAAGTTACCTAATTCGGCTTTTCCTTCACCAAATTTAGAATCGGTTGTAGTTGATGCTGCTTGGAATTCTGTAAAAAAAGACATGGAATATCAAGGGTTTTATCTCAAAACTAAAGAACGATTGTTTCATAAAGGACCATTTCCACAAGCAACCAATAATATCGGTGAGTTTTTAGCGATTGTCCACGCTTTGGCTCACTTGAAAAAACATAATTCTACCTTACCTATATATTCAGATTCTCGAACGGCAATTAGTTGGGTAAAAAATAAAAAAGCCAATACAAAACTTGAAGAAAGTGACGGAAATGAGGAGGTTTTTGATTTGCTCGAACGTGCAGTAAAATGGTTACAAGAAAATACATATCCTAATAAGGTACTTAAATGGGAAACAGGTTATTGGGGTGAAAACCCAGCTGACTTTGGAAGGAAGTGATTTTTATAAGCTTCGTGATAGTAGATTAGATATACGAGACTTTTAAAAATATTCCAAATCTGGTATCCAGTATCTCATATCAAAAAAATGCCTAAAAATTCTTTTACTTTCAAACAATTCACTATAAACCAAGACCTATGTGCAATGAAAGTCTGCACAGATGCCTGTGTTTTTGGTGCATCGACCGAAGTAGAGAACGTGAATCGAATTTTAGATATTGGCACAGGAACTGGGCTTTTATCATTGATGTTGGCTCAACGAACCAATGCTCAAATTGATTCGGTTGAAATTGATGAGGATGCCTATCAACAGGCTTTAAAAAATGTGAAAATAAGTAAGTTTGCCAAAAAAATTGAGGTGCATCATTTACGGATTCAAGATTTTTTTACGACCAAAAATTATGATTTGATTATCTCAAATCCACCGTTTTATCAGCAATCTTTAAAATCGACTGATGCTAAAGCGAATATGGCTTTACACGGGGTAGAATTGTGTTTTGATGATTTGATTGATTCTGTTGTAAGATTATTAAATATTGATGGAAAATTCACCGTTTTATTGCCACCTTTCGAGATTCAAAAATTGATAAAAATTGCACAAAAAAAAGGATTATATTTGTCAAAAAAAATGTCAATTCGTCACGATGAAACTAAACCTGTATTTAGAGTAATAGCTACATTTCTGACCCAAAAAATCGTTGATTTGGAAGAAGAAATTTTAATTATTCATAACGAAGATGGTAGAACTTACTCTAATGAATTTCGAGATTTATTAAAAGATTATTATTTGATTTTTTAGCCCTTACTCAATGAAAGGAGCATTTTCTGATATGAACCAACCTTTGCAAATATCAATCGTCGTACCTCTTTATAACGAAGCCGAATCATTGCCCGAACTCCATGATTGGATTGTTAGAGTAATGCACAAGCATAATTTTTCTTATGAAATATTGTTCGTTGACGATGGCAGTAGTGATGACTCTTGGGACGTAATTAAACATCTTTCGCTCGGAAATCATGCTGTTAGAGGCTATAAATTTACGAGAAATTACGGCAAAACTGCTGCCTTACAAACCGCTTTCATAAATACAAAAGGAGATGTAGTGATTACAATGGACGCCGATTTGCAAGATAGTCCTGACGAAATTCCTGAACTTTATCGAATGATAATAGAAGAAGGTTATGACTTGGTTTCGGGTTGGAAAAAGAAACGGTATGACCCAATTACGAAAACTTTGCCAACAAAGCTTTTCAATAGTATTTCTCGTTGGCTATCGGGCGTGAATCTGCATGATTTTAATTGTGGTTTAAAAGCCTATAAATCAAGAGTGGTAAAAAGTATTACGATTTATGGCGAAATGCACCGTAATATTCCAATTATTGCAAAATGGAATGGGTTCAAGAAAATTGGTGAAAAAGTTGTTCAACACCAAGCTCGCAAATACGGAACTACTAAGTTTGGACTCGAACGATTCATTTTTGGCTTTCTTGATTTACTCACAGTTGCTTTTGTGAATAAATTTGGTCGCCGTCCGATGCACTTTTTTGGTACGATGGGAGTGCTGTCATTTCTGATTGGTAGCTTGATGGCCATTTATTTACTTTTTGAAAAATTATACAATATCAGTCAAGGTCTTCGTTATCGAAATGTAACAGACAATCCGCTTTTCTTTTTGGCATTGGTCGCTATTATCATCGGTTCGCAGCTATTTTTAGCAGGTTTTATTGGCGAACTTTTCGTAAAGCAAAATTTTAAGAAAGACGAATATTTGATTGAAGAACATGTGTAGAGCTTTTTGATAAATAATTTTGTAAAAACCTAAATAGAAAACTTATATATACCATACAAACACATCCAACAAAAATGAAATTTTCCTTTTTTCAACTGGCAGATGGACCGTATAAAAAAATCATCGGTAATATCTGGAAATTTACCAGATATGGAGTGCTCACATTTGGTATATACCTCATTGCGGTAAATTTCAATTTATTTTGGCTTTTTGGAAAAATGCCAAGTTCGGATGATATAGATAATCCAAATAGTGAAATTGCATCAGAAGTTATCTCATCTGATGGAAAAGTTATTGGAAAATTTGCCTACGAAAACCGTAGTCCGATTGATTTTAATGAGCTTTCACCAAGTATTATCAACGCTTTAGTTGCAACTGAAGATGTGCGTTTTACAGTACATTCTGGTATTGATGCCCGCAGCACATTGCGTGTCATAATGGGGGTATTTACTGGACAAAGTAAGGGCGGGGGTAGTACGATTTCTCAACAATTGGCAAAAAATCTCTTCAAACTTCGGGAAGACGATTTCTACAAAGGTCCATTATACAATGTTCCGGGAATTAGGCAATTGCTCATCAAAACCAAAGAATGGATAACTGCCATAAAATTAGAGCGTCGCTATACGAAGCAGGAGATCATGGAAAAATACCTCAATACT
Source organism: uncultured Emticicia sp. (assembly GCF_937903345.1). Lineage (GTDB taxonomy): Bacteria > Bacteroidota > Bacteroidia > Cytophagales > Spirosomataceae > Emticicia. Next base: position 307,829 of record NZ_CALCZQ010000032.1, read on the forward strand.
GTTGAGTTCAGTAGTGGAGCGTATGGCATAAAATCAGCATCGAAAACGTATTTCCGAAAAGATCCAAGCGAACTAAACCAAGAAGAAGCGGCAATTTTGGTAGGGATGTGCCAAAATCCATCAAGATTTAATCCTAAATTTCATCCAATAGCCTCAAAAGAACGAAGAAATATTGTTTTTGACCAAATGGTGAAATACAATAAACTCTCGCTCGAACAAGGTGAGTCACTGAAGAAAAAGCCAGTAATTCTTAATTATTCGCCTGAAAGCCATAATTCTGGGCCAGCACCTTATTTTCGTCAGTTCTTAAAAGATTGGCTGAAATCAGAAATTATGAAAGAAGGCTATGAAGCCAATGATATTTATACCAAAGGTTTTAAGGTTTATACCACAATCGACTCGCATATGCAGGCTTACGCTGAAGAAGCTTTGCAGGAAAACATGAAAGACCAACAGAAGAAATTCTATACTCACTGGAAAGGAAAGGGAAATCCGTGGGTGTTGGAGTCGAAGGCAAAAGAAGGACGCTACGAAGAGATTCCTAACTATATTGAAAATATTGCAAAGACTACAGCTCGTTTCCGTGAGTTAAAGAAAGAATATGATGGAGATATGGACAAAGTTTGGCGTGATATGAAAAAGAAAAACAAAATGAGAGTTTTTACATGGGCGGGTGAGCGTGATACCTTGCTTTCGTCAATGGACTCGATTCGTCATTATAAATTTTTCTTGCATTCCAGTTTCTTGGCGATGGACCCTCGGAATGGTCATATCAAGGCGTGGGCAGGGGGAATTAATTATAAATATTTCAAATACGACCACGTTTATCAAGGAAAACGTCAACCAGGTTCAACTTTCAAGCCGTTTGTCTATTGTACGGCTATAGATAATGGCTTTTCAACTTGCGAAAAGGTAATCGACCAACCAATTACAATTCAAGTACCTGGCGGAAGTTGGACTCCGAAAAACTCAGATGGTAAATATTCTTATCGCTCCTTGACACTTCGTCAGGCTTTGGGGCAATCAATCAACACAGTAAGTGCCTATTTGATAAATCAATTCAAGGCCGAAAACGTAATAAAATATGCACATAAATTGGGTATCAAAAGCGAATTACCACCAGTACCAGCTATTTGTTTGGGAATTGGTGATGTTTCGCTGTATGAATTAATGGCAGGATATTGTGTGTTTGCTAACCAAGGGAAATATACCGAACCAATTTTTGTGACCAAAATTTCCGATAAAAATGGTGAGATAATCAAGGAGTATTATTCTGATAGTAAGGAAGTTATCAGTCAAGAAACTGCCTATAAGATGATTCACCTTATGCGTGGAGCAACACAACCTGGCGGAACGGCAATTGGTTTATCAAGATACGGTGTTTTGGATGGAAATGAAATTGCCGCCAAAACTGGTACTACTTCCAACTTCTCAGATGGGTGGTTCATGGGCATTACACCTACTCTTGTAGCGGGCGGTTGGACAGGCGGTGACGATCCAACGATTCACTTCCGTGATATTAATTTGGGGCAAGGTTCAAGGCTTGCTATGCCAACTTGGGGAGGATTTTTCCAAAGAGTATATGCCGATAAAACTCTCGAATACAAAAAAGGGGTATTCTTGAAGCCTTCAACTGTCTCAATATCAGGTGACTGTGTATTTTCAGCTGGTGAAGGTGCATACATTGATTCGACCCAAAAATATACAGCACCAACCGCCAAACCTGCCGATGATGAGTTGTTATAGCTATATATGAGAAAGCAACGACCAACCTTTTTCCTGATTATATTGGTTTTTGCACAATTTGCAGGAACTACTCTTTGGCTAGCAGGAAATGCCGTGTCGGCTCAAATCGAAGCCGAATTGGGTGTGCAATTGGGTGGATGGCTAACATCATCGGTACAGATGGGCTTTATATTGGGTACATTATTTAATGCTATTTTTGCTATACCTGAGCGAGTGCTGAGTTCGAGGTTGTTTCTGTTTTCGGCAGTTTTTGGAGCTTTGGCAAATATTAGTATTGCCATTTTTCCTATAAATGTACCTATAGTTTTGGTAAGTAGGATTTTTACCGGGCTTTTTTTGGCCGGAATTTATCCAATCGGAATGAAGATTGCATCAGATTGGTATGGAAAAGATTTAGGTCGTGCCATGGGCTATTTGGTGGGTGCTTTGGTGTTAGGTAAAGCATTTCCGTATTTGCTCAAAGGTATTAGTTTTGAATTGGTGTGGAAAGAGTTTTTGTTTTTAATAAGTCTTGTTTCTCTCATTGGAGGACTTTTATTGTGGTTGCTTCTACCCGATAAGCCTTTGCCTTCGCAGCGTAATCATTTTTCTATAAAGGCATTAGCTGTAATTTTCAAGATTCCGCAATTGCGTGCTGCTGCTTTTGGGTATTTTGGACACATGTGGGAATTATATGCTTTTTGGGCATTTCTGCCCGCGATTTGGAAGGTTTATCTGCATATACATCCTGAATATAGTTTCAATGTCCCTATTGCAACTTTTATTAATATCGTAGGTGGCTTTCTTGGCTGTTGGCTTGGTGGGCTTTTGGCTATTAGAATCGGTAGCGGAAAAGTAGCACTATTTCAGTTATTTACTTCATTAATTTGCTGCTTTTTCTTGCCTTTTTTAGTTCATTCCCCTTTACCTATTTTCTCAATCTTGATGCTTATTTGGGGTGTTACAGTCGTCGGTGATTCTCCACAATTTTCTACTTTGGTTTCTCGTTTTGCATTGCCTGAGCGACGGGGTAGTATTATTACTCTCGTTACTAGTATTGGCTTTGCGATTACAATCATTTCTATTCAACTGATAGATTTTCTTTTGGAAAAATTTCCGGAAAATTTGGCTGTCTTTTGGGTACTTTGCCTTGGGCCAATTGTGGGGCTTTGGCTAAGTTTTCGACGAATATATAATGAATAGATGTGTTTTTACTTAAAAATCACCATATTTGCACAAACAACGAATACTTTTCCTTGAAACGAATCATTAAATTTCTTACAAGCATTTATCTTTGGGATACAACAGTATCGCTTTATCATGTACTTAAAATTCTTTGGCAAAAAGTCATTGTTTTTGATATAGATCAGCGTGCAGCTGCAGTTTCTTACAGTTTTTTACTGGCGGTTTTTCCAGGAGTTATCTTCTTATTTACGCTCATTCCTTACATACCAATACAGCATCTCGACCTACTTATTATGGAGTTTTTGGGCAAAGTTCTGCCTAAAGGAATTTACGAAAATACGTCTAATACCATTCAAGACATAGTAAGTCGTAAGCGAAGCGATATACTATCTTTTGGTTTTTTCTTTACAGTTTTTGCAGCAACGAATGGAATGATGTCGCTAATGGGAGCTTTTAATATGGCCTTGATGGTACGTGAAAAACGGACTTATTTCAGAGCTAGAATGATTGCTCTGTTTCTGACAGTTTTATTAATTGCGGTCTTGATTTGTGCTATTTTGATATTGGTTGTTGGCACACTTTTGATTGATTTTTTATTTGATAATGGACTTCTAAACGAAAATTTTAACTTCTATTTGTTGCAAATTATGCGTTATGGAGGTATTTTCCTCATTTTCTATACAGGCATATGTGCCATTTATTACTTTGCACCCGCCGTTCATAAACGTCTTCGATTCTTTAATTTTGGAGCGTTGATTGCCTCTGTACTTGGTATTTTAGTTACCAATCTTTTTTCTTTTTATTTAGCCAATTTCAATTCTTACAATAAACTATATGGTTCAATCGGAACACTCATCGCCCTTATGGTTTGGATTTATCTAGTAGCCTTGATTCTAATTTTGGGTTTTGAAATAAACATTTCAGTGCGAGATGCCCTTTTGGATCATGGAGCAGAAGAGAGCAAGAAATAATGTATGATTTCAAACGCTCAATTCGAGCTTTCATCATTTTCTGTTTTTCAGTATGAAGAGGCTATTAAATATTTTAATTGAACGAAAAAACAATCAACTCCAAATTTAAACATCTAAATACCTTTTCACCTAACAAACTGGTGTTTTGCTTCTTTCTTTGTATTGTTTTTGTTAAAAGAAATATATGAATGATAAGTTGAATAGTCCTCGATAATTGCTTCATTGTATCTGAAAAAAGCAAAAATGACAAAAAATTAAAGCTCAGTAAGTTACTTGGGAAAAGGTAGTTTATCAAATGCAGCAATCGCATTGTGCATAGTCTGACCAAGAGTTTTCGTTTTCAACGATTAAAGTTGCAAAAGTATAAGTGTATTTTTATATACAATAATGTTTCATTTATTTTCATTTAAGAATGACTTCAAAAATATTTTTGTTGAATATTTTCGGAGTGATGATGGACTGTTCCTGAAAGTCAGAACTATTTGGGTTATTAATAAAACCAAATGAGGTTGATATTGCGTCAGAAATATAGTGTAAAGAGTCGGCGAAATGCTCGTCAATTGTTATATAGAAATACATGGATTCTTTCTCAAAACTCGTATTTAAGCAGATGGGTATGTTTAATCAATAAATTTGTTTTTCATAAAAAACTGATAGATAGTATTTTATGGAAGTGTTAACTGTCGACTATTGACCGTAAACTACTTAACTTGACAATATCGAATGTAAAAACTTTTTTTGAATAGTTTGAAAAAGAATAAAACAAAAATACGTTAAGGGTTTGTTTCATAAGTTTTAAATTTTTGGAAGCTGAATTTAACAAAATTTTTAATCTTTATTTTAGTCTTGGTATAATGTAATTTTTTAAGATTATATTTATGTTTTGTTTGTAGAATTCGTTTCTTATTTGTTTGTTATGATAAAAAATATCTACTTTTTGACAATTCCTATCATTTTAGGATTAGTTTCATGTAAAAAAGCCCAAAAAATACCCGAAGGCTTCGAGATTCAAGATGGATTTAAGTTAGAATTGGTCGCCTCCGAACCACTCATAAAAGACCCCGTTGATTTAGAATTTAATGAAAAAGGGGATGCTTTGGTTCTTGAAATGCCAGGTTATCCGTTAGAAGATAAAATGAGTAGACTTTTGGTTTTGAAAGATAAAAATAAGGATGGTATTTATGATAGTACAATCATTTTTGCTGAAAATCTGGGTTTGGCAGATTCCTTTATGCCATACAGAAAAGGAGTTTTGGTTGCAGCACCACCTTATTTAATACAATTACACGATGACAACCAAGACTATCATGTTGATAAGATTGATACCCTGATGGGCGGATTTACAAAAGAAAATTTACAGCATAATTATAATGGGCTGACTTACGGAATTGATAATTGGATATACGCAGCCAATGGCGGAAACAATGGAAAACCATATTGGTGGGGCGATACCGCTACTGCCTTAGATTTGCGAGGACAAGATTTAAGATTCAATCTAGAAACCCGACAAATGGAACGCCTTGGCGAATCTTCTGGTGGCTTTGGTTTGGCAATGGACGAATATGGCCGTTTGTATGAAACGCATAATTTGACTCATATCTCGCACTTGGTTTTTCCTGACCGATATTTGAAAGGAAGGCAAATTTTGCCCGAAAATACCTTAACAAACGTTTCTGACCATGAAGAAAATGGTTTGGCACGTATTTTCCCGATTGGTGAGCAAGAAGATAGAGTAAATCATCCTGAACAGTCGGGTTATTTTTCTGGTGCATGTGGAATTACCTATTACGGTGGTTGTGCTTTCGGCGAAAAATACAAAAATACGGTTTGGGTGGCAGATGTAGTGCTGAACTTGATTCATGTAGATAAAATAAATCCAAATGGAGCATCGTTTTCAGCGGCAAGGGTATTTGAAAATATGGATCTTTTGGCGAGTTCTGACCGTGCATTTCGTCCTGTAAATATGAGTGTCGGGCCCGACGGCTCCATGTATGTCATTGACATACACCGTAAAGTGATTGAGCACCCCGAATGGATTCCTGACGAAATCGAAAAAACATTAGACCTCAATGCAGGTAAAAATCAAGGAAGAATCTATAAGATTTCATTAGAAAATTCTAGTGAAAATTTTGATTTCAACCAGTTTAGCTCAAATGAAGGCTTATTAAAATCGCTTAGAAATCCGAATCAGTGGGTGCGAAATACCGCTCATCGACTTTTGATACAAAATGTTTTGAATAATGAAACCGTTTTAGGTTTGAAAAAAAATCTTGAATCTGATAATGAATTGGCTCGCCTTCATGCCATTTGGATTTTGAGTGATGCAGATAAACTTACACCAAAGGAAGTAGCCTCGGCCTTGCAAGATAAAAATGCTGCTTTTCGGGAGAGTGTTCTTAAGATTTCAGAAAGTTATTTGACTAAAAGTGAAATAATTTTGAATAAAGTAATTAGCTTGCTCAATGACGTTGATGCTCGTGTACGAATGCAGGCGGCACTAAGCTTGAGTATACTGCCCGAGAACCATCCGTTTTACAAAAATAATCAGGATTTAATTCTACAATCATTGGCAAATACCGCAATGTTGCCAAATGATGAATGGAATATTGCAAGCATTACCTTAGCGGCACAGGGTAAAACAAAAGAACTTTTTGCCCTCATTTCTCAAATAAATTCTGTTAATTCCTCTATTCTAGCTTCATTAGCTTTGAATATTTCTGGCGATAAAGAAAATGTTCTTTCCATTTTACAAAATCTTTCAACAAGCCCAATTTCAGATAGAGAAAAAGCTTTTGTTATAACTCAATTGACAAAGCAGACCGAAAAAGTAAATGGAAAAAGCATCGAAAACCAAATAAGTTTGCTTGAAGAAAAGGCACAATTGGATTTTCTAACCTCATTGGCAGCTTTCAGACAAAAACTTAATTTACAACCATCTGCACAGTTTTTTAAATACAGCAAGGAGGCTTCTGCAAAAGTTTTAGACGCTTCGCTTCCTGATTCTATACGATTACAATACTTTTCTTTGCTTAATTTTGTGCCTTATGCTCAAAAATCAAGCGTTTTGTTTGCATGTCTTAAAAATAATCAACCGCTGAAACTTCAAGAAAATGCTTTGAGGCAACTTTCAAATTATAGAGAAAAAGAAATTGGAGGCAAGGTAGTGGCAATGTGGAAAGACCTAAGTCCACAAACCCGCCGTTATGCCAGTGATTTGTTGCTTTATATAGAATCTAACCATGATGCATTGCTCACTGGCCTCGAGAAAGGCATTATCAATATAGGAGAAATGAATTTTGACCTCGAAAGAAGGCGAACCTTACTTTGGTGGACGGATAATGAAAATACAAAAAGTAGAGCCAAAAAGCTTTTTAGTGACTCGGGTGTGAGTAATCGGCAAGCAGCGATGGACAAAATGAGACCTGCTTTAACTTTAAAAGGAAATAACCTAAACGGTGAGAAGATTTTTATCAATACCTGTGCGTCTTGTCATAAATATGGAAGTAATGGTAATGAAGTTGGGCCTGTTTTGACAGAAATCAGCAGAAAAAGTAAAGCTACCATACTACATGATATTCTTGACCCCAACGCAGCGGTTGACCCTAAATATGTAAATCATAGCCTCGAAACCAAAAGTGGTGCTATACACATGGGAATCGTAGCCAACGAAACCGACAAGTCTGTAACGATTCATAAAATTGGTGGTGAGAAGGTAATGGTTAATAAAAGTGAAATCAAGTCATTTCGTTCTTTGGGCACGTCTTTGATGATGGAAGGCTTTGAAAATGCCCTTTCCAACCAAGAAATGGCCGATTTGTTGGAGTTCTTACAAAAAGGAGGAAAGAAGTAGCTTGAAAAAATAAAATTTATACTCCACTTCGATAATTTAATTCTACCTAAATAAACTCGTAATTATCGGGAAAGATTTTAACGAAGTTGTGATCAGATTTGAACTGGAAGAATATCTTTGTACTAATCCGAAATCTTGCAAATAGAGCAAAATGGAAAGATAAAAGACTTATTTCCTGCAAGTATATAATCAAAAAATCCGTAGGCATGGCTTACGGATTTTTTGATTGTTCTAAGCTAAATACTTAATATTTTTCATTTTTAATCCAAAAGAGTAGTTAATAATTTGAACAGATTTATATATATTTGATAAAAAATCGATTACTATGGTAGTTGCTAAAAGCCTTCAAGAAAACATTATTGAGCAATTAAAGACAAACGAACTGGTGAGTATTCCTGCTTCGGAAGAAGATTATTTATCAATTGCCACTGCTCTGCCTTTTAAAGTAGAATACCACGCAAACGAAATTATTACTATGGGATTAGCTTCATATTTACATGAAAAACTGGTTATCACTTTAGGTAGTATTCTTTATAACCTGCTTTTTGAGAAAGACAACTTTGATATTTTAGGTAGCAATTCTGGCGTGAGTATTCCGAAATTTGAAGGAGGTTTTTACATGCCCGATGTGATGGTCGTAAAAGGAGAACCTATTTTTAAAGAAAATTCTAAAGCAATCATTACCAATCCTTATATTATTGTTGAGGTGCTTTCGCCCGCTACTTCTACGTTTGATGTAGAATATAAACTTCCCGAATATAAACACTTGGAAAGCCTTCAACAAATCATGTATGTAAGTCCTAGAAAAGTATTTGTTTCAACTTACGTTCGCTCTGAAAACCCAAATGTTTGGCTTAATCAAGATTTTCATAATTTAGATGATGCAATTGTGGTTGAAGGTGCCAGCGTTTCGTTATCAGATATATATAAGAAAATAAAATTTGAAAAGTGACTTTTAACACACAAAAAAAGCATCCGTAAAAAATTGTTTACGGATGCTTTTTTGCTAAATACAAAATACTACAAAGGATTCTGTACGATTGCTTTATTTGCTTGTATTTCTCTTAATGGAAGTAAGAACTCCCATTGTTTGTCTCCAGCAGGCACATCATATAGCACTGCAATTGATGCGATTGCATTAGTACCGTTTCTGTTTAATGGTTGATTCAAACGTTTCAAGTCAAGGAATCTGAAACCTTCTCCCCATAGTTCAATCCTTCTATTTAGATAGATTTCATCCAATAATTTTGCTCCTGTGTTTGTTGTTTGCTTATAAGCAGGATCTCTTTTGCTTTGTAGGTCAAACATTACTTTTGCTGCAGCTGCATCTTGCCCTAATTTAGCTTTTGCTTCAGCTTCAATCAAGTACATTTCCGATGCTCTCATATATGGAATATCACCCATTACACTCGTAGAAGGAGCTGCTCCTGGAAGTCTGAACTTTTGGTTCAAAAATGGCACTCTTACTCCACCAGTTGGTACAATAGAGTTGGATGTTGTTGGCGTTTTTACAAATACCTTAGATCTAACATCGGTTGAAGGAATAGCATTATAAAGCACATTATTGATAGCTTTTGGATATGTTCTGATAACTGTTGAGTTGAAATTACAAGAAATATATGAGTGATAAGCACCAAAGAATTCTGATTGGTCTTCTACGTGGTCAAAGCCCCACATCCATTCTGGGTTACTAATATCTGCAAAACCATCAACATATTGTGTTTCGCTCATCAATGTATATGGTTTTCTTGCTTCTTCAGCATATTTTGCTGCATCTGCCCAGTTTTGTTGTGTTAACGCAACTCTTGCCAAAAAGCCTTTTACAACCTCAAGATTGATGTGAGATTTGTAAGTTCTTGTTGATTTAAGCAAAGTAGCTGCTTGCGTTAAATCTTTATTGATTTGAGCATAGACATCCTCAACAGTGGCTCTTGGAAGACCCTCAGTAGTTGGCGTAAGTACTAAAGGTACTGCCAATTGAGAATTTGGTTTTTTAGCAGAATCATAACGTTGGCCGTATAGCTGAACAAGGTTAAAGTAAGACCATCCACGGAGAGCTAAGGCCTCACCTTTCAACTGGTCTTTTTCGGTTTGAGTACCAGTTGCATTGTCGATGTTAGCAATGCCTATATTTGCGTTGCCAATGATTCGGTAATAAAGTTCGTAGGGGAAACGGGCCATAGTACCAACATCTGAGCGGTGGCTTGTCCATCTCGTTTCTGCTACGTGCCAGCTTGCTGCTGTTGTTCCGATAATCATATCTTCTCCCATGTGGTCTAAAATAATCATCATTGCAGGATGCCCAAAGTGTCCTTGTGATGCAAGATAACGAACCACTAAAGCACGGTAAATACCGTTTACTGCCGATGCCGCATTTTTGGTTGTAGCATAGGCCGATGCCGCATCAATGCTGGCAGTAGGAGATGTTTCTAAATATGTTTTTTCACATGAAGTCGAAATCATGCTCAAAACGGTAGCTATTAAGATTAATAATTTATTTTTCATGATTTATAATTAATTATAGAGAAAATGAAACACCCAAAACAAATGATTTTGCAGTGCTATAAACATTTGAAGTTACACCACTGAAGCCCTGTTGAACTCCCATTCCACTTCTACGAGAAAACATCATTAGGTTTTCACCACTTAAATAGATTTGTGCATTTTCTAAGTAAAGTTTTTGTGAAACTGTTTTTGGTAAATTATATGACAATGTAAGTGAACGAATATTTAGGAAACTACCATCAATCAACCATCTATCAGATGCGGCATCGAAATCGGCAGTACGCCCAGCATCCATTCTTGGCACATCTGTGATATCACCTGATTTTTGCCATCTTTTTAAAATATCTATGTGCTTAGCGTTATTATAGCCAGCACCCATCAAACTAGCATAAGCACCATCATAGATTTTACCACCAACCTGATATACCATTAGGGCTGATAATGAAAGTCCTTTATATTTTAATGTGTTGGTAATTCCACCAGTTAATGCCGGAATTGAAGAACCATTATAGTGGAAACGTGCATTACTGATTACGTTAGTAAGTGTATCGCCAGTTTCGGTTATTCTTGAGTTTGCCGCTACGTAGTTAGTGGCACGGTATTCAGCAACACCTGTTTGTGAGTTTACACCCATATATTCTCTCAACCAATAATCATAAATCGAACTACCTTCTTTCAGCTTTTTAGTTCCATCAATAATTTCCTTGCTTTCATCTGGCATTTTTGTAATCTGATTTTTTATTTTAGTTGCATTCAAATTAATATTCCAAGTGAAATCTTTTGTTCTTAAAAGGTCAACACCTAATTCGATTTCTACACCTTTATTAAACATTGTTCCGATATTACGGGTTTCGGTAGTAATACCTGCCGAAAGTGGCAATGGAACATCGAAAATCAAGTTAGAAGAACGTCTATCAAAATACTCTAAAGTACCAGTGATACGGTTTTTCAAGAAACCAAATTCTAATGCTAAATCATAGGCATTGCTTGATTCCCATTCAAGATTTTTGTTTCCTAAACTTGATTGCAAAATACCTGCCTCAGAAGCGTTATTCCAACCTAAAGCATAGAGTGGCTGCCAAGCGTAGTTACTGATACCTCCATCGTTTCCAGTTTGTCCGTATGAACTTCTTAACTTCAACATACTAACAAACGGTAGTTCTTTAATAAATGCTTCTTGGTCTAAACGCCATGCTCCACTGATAGAGTAGAATGTACCCCAACGTGTATCTTTGTAAAATTTGCTCGAACCGTCTCTACGAGCTGACATCGAAAGGAAATATTTATCGCTGAAGTCGTAGTTTAATCTTGAGAAATATCCTTCAACTCTACGGGTATTGTATTCTGAATTTAAATTGGTAGTTGTTGTAAAGTTTACCAATTCATAGTTGCCATCTAAAATTTGTTGTGACCTGGAACCTGATAAAATGTTATCAATAGCATTGTAATTTTCGTGGCCTACTAGAGCTTCAATATTATGTTTACCAAACGACTTGTAATAATTCAATAACTGTGATAAGTTATAGCTTGTAATGTTTTGGAACTCATGAGTAGCTCTACCCGCTGGAGCTCCATCGCCAACGATTGGGTTACCGAAAATAACATTGTTGAGATTTGTTAAGTCAATACCCAAGTTTGTTGTGAATTTGAAGTTTTTCAAAAATGAAAACTCTGCATAACCACGACCACCTATTACATTTCTACGGAAAAAATTTTGGTTTAACACCGTTTCAGCCAGTGCATGTCGACCACCATTTTGGGGACGGTTTGGAAGTCCTAATGAGCTTAAATTTCCAAAATCGTATTTTTTAGTGCCATCTTCGTTTGTTAGGAATGTGCCAGGGTTTGCCGGGTCATATGCATATACTGGGTAGATTGGAGCCATACCTCTTGCAAAGAAAAAAGGATTTACAAAAGAAGTATTTCCATCAGCATCTGCTTGATTTGATTTTGTGATAGTTGCCGAAAGGTTTGTTCCAATTTTAAGCCAAGATTTCATTTGATTATTTACATTCAAACGTGCTGTGTAACGGTCGTAGTCTGAACGAATCAAGAAACCTTTATCTTTCAAATAAGACAAAGAAATGAAATAATCTGATTTATCCCCAGAACCTGAAAAGTTCAAGTTGATTTCGTCACGACTTCCTTGACGCATCAATGGTTTTTCCCAGTTCAAATCATCAGTCGAATAAATCATTGTCGCACTTGGATTGAGAGTGCCATCAGCTCCTACTAATTGTGCAAACGGAACGTTGTAAACATTGTATCCTACAACTCCAGCTAAATTAGTTGAAGCGTTCGCACTTGCAGTTGAAAGTGCTATCGGATTTGCTGCTCTATAAGCAAAGCTATTTCGGTTTGCTTCCCACATTAATGGGTAATATTCGGCTGGACCAACTCTGTCATATTCAGGTAAAGCACGTGTATTTGCTCCCTTCGTGTATCTAACATTAATAGAATTCTTGCCTTTTACACCTTTTTTGGTAGTTACCATTACTACACCATTAGCAGCTCTTGCACCGTAAAGGGCAGTAGAAGCTGCATCTTTTAAAACAGTTATTGTTTCAATGTCATCGCTGTTGAGGTTGGCTATACTTGAACTATAAGGAACGCCGTCAACAACATAGAGTGGTGAGTTTGATGATGATATAGAGCCAAAGCCCCTGATTCTAATGTCTGGAGCTGTACCAGGTTGACCACTTCCAGCGGTTGCTTGTACACCAGCAGAGATGCCAGCAAGGGCTTGTCCTATGTTGGTAATTGGACGAATTCCAATTTTATCAGCTCCAATTTTAGCTGCTGAACCAGTAAATGAGGTTTTCTTGGCAGTACCAAATGTAGTGACAACTACTTCACTAAGTGTTTCATTACTAGGAACAAGGCTAATTTTGAGAGAAGTCTGATTACCAACAGCTACCTCTTGGGTTGTGAAACCAACGTAGCTAAATACTAAGCGAGCGTTGTTTGGAACACTCATACGGAAATTACCTTCGGCATCTGTATTTGTGCCTTTCGTAGTACCTTTGATGGTTACAGCTACTCCGGGCAAGGCTGAACCATCGTCACCGATTACTTTTCCTGTAACGGCTTTCTCTTGTGCTAACGCTTGAAAGGTAAGGGTAACACAAAAAATGAGAAACAATCGTAGATTTTTCTTCATAAAGTTTTAGTTTGTGATAGTAATAAAAAAATATAAGTTACAAATATAGTTGAAAAAAATATATTTTGATGTTACAATAGTTTCAACTTCAACTAATTTCTTAAATAAACTATTATACCGAATTTATGACTTTAAAAATGACCAAAAGTTCTTTAAAACTATTAAATTCTTTTTAAGAATATTTGAAAAGGCTTGATAGTCAGGTTTTTAGTAATTGGAAGTGTCTAATAAAATCTTGATTTATATACACAAAAAATCCACAAAGATTCTTTATGGATTTTTTGTGTATATATTTTTGTAAGTACTATTTCCAAAAGCCTTCGGAAATCATGGCTTTTTCGAGTTTTTCTCCCAACTCGTCAGAGGCTTTTATCAATGGCAAACGAACTTCTGAACTGCAGATGCCTTTTATTTCGCAACATTTTTTGATGCCAACAGGGTTTGATTCTACATACAATAAAGTATCAAAATCAACGAATTTTTGTTGGAGGCTTGCGGCTTTATCAAAATCTCCTTTGAGGGCTGCCCAAGTCAATTCTCCAAATTCTTTTGGGAAGGCATTGGCAATCACCGAAATTACTCCACTAAAGCCCATACTGATCGACGTCGTCACGAGATTATCATCGCCCGAAAGTAATAAAAAGTCTTTTGGACAACGTTTAGTTAGCTCAATGGCATTTTCAATACTACTCGCATCTTTGATACCAATGATGTTTGGGTGTTTGGCCAATTCTAATACAGTTGGTATTTGAATCTGAGTAACTGTACGCCCGGGAACATTGTATAACAAAACAGGTACTGGCGAAGCATCTGCAATAGCCGTGAAGTGAGCAATTAAACCTGCTTGTGAAGGCTTATTGTAATAAGGACAAACTGATAATATAGCAGAAATTCCACTCAAATCTGTACTTTTGATGGTTTCGATAACTACTTTTGTATTATTTCCTCCCAAACCATAGACAATTGGGAGATTATTTGGATTATTTTCTTTCGCAAATTTCAATAAATCTACCTTTTCCTGAGCGGATGTAGTTGAGGTTTCTCCTGTTGTACCTTGTACAACGAAGTAATCTACACCTCCTTCGCTTGTAGTTTCGAGCAAACGACGCAAACCATTGTAATCAATTTCGTGCTTTTGGTCAAATGGTGTAATCAAAGCGACACCGACGCCCATCAATGGATGTTCCATTATATTATTGTTATTTTTTCGTGACGTAAAATTCGTTAGAATATTGTTTTAAAGAAAGATTCTTGCTTGAAAAGTTTCTGTAAAATAAGAATTAAGCTATTTTGAAAAATTGACATAAAACAAGAAAAACAAGATCTTAATATTAAAATCTTGTTTTTCTTGTTTTGGTATAAACTATTTTTAAAAATTAATTTATAGCAATTTAGTTGATTGCCAAGTATTTACTTGCCAACCTTTTTTGCCATTTTTTGAATACACTACTGTGTATCGTAAATTGACGTTATTGGGTTTGCCATCAATTGGTCCCAATTCAATCAAGGCTCGGCCATTTACTACGGCAATTTTACCGTATTCTCTCACGCTAATTTCTTGTAAATCAATACTTTTATAAACACTTTTACCTTCTTTGATTGAAGCAATGTAAGAAACCTTGTTATCAACTTTTGCATTTGAATGGGTATAAACTAAGTCATCGGCAAAGATTTTTTCAAGAAAATCAAAATCTTTTGATACTTGTGCCGCAAAGCGTTTTCTTTCAAGCGATTCAATATCGGTTTTGGTATTTTGTGCCAAAGCCGTTTGCCCAATTATGAGCGATAATAATAAGATTATAATATTTTTCATCGTTTTATTTAGAGGATTAAATATCAACTTTATTCATTTTTGGCACTAAAAGGTGCATAATTAACCAGGCTAATAAATATGCACCCGCACAAATTGCAAACATGATATAATATGCCGTTTCGATTTGGTTGATGCTTCGGTAGTAAACAAACATATTTTTCTGAACTGCCCAAGTAAGCAAGATGCCGCCCAAACCACCAGCCATTCCGCCGATACCCACAACAGAGCCAGTTGCTTTTTTAGGGAACATATCTGATACAGTCGTAAAAATATTTGCACTCCAAGCTTGATGAGCCGCCGCTGCAATACCAATTACTAAAACCGCTAACCACATATTTACTTTTCCGGCCAATTGTGAGAAAATAACAGGCAAAACAAATAATGCAAAGATAAACATTGAAGTTTTGCGAGCTTTGAAAACAGGCATATTTCGGTTGATAAACGCCAATGGCAAATAACCTCCACCGATACTTCCAACGGTAGAAATGATATAAACCACCGCCACTGGAATCGAAATTTCGATTAATGAAAGTTTGTATTCACTTTGCAAGAAGTCAGGCAACCAGAAAAGATAAAACCACCAAACGGGGTCGGTAAGGAATTTTCCCAAAGCAAAAGCCCAAGTTTGACGGAAGCCTAAAAGCTTAATCCAAGGCACTTTTTCTTCGTTTTTGATATTTTCCTCTTCTTCTTTATCAGAGTGAATATAATCATATTCAGCTTTTGTAAGTTTTTTCGAATCTTTTGGAGAAGTGTAATATACTTGCCATAAAACCAACCAAATGAAACCAATCAAACCTGTAATGATAAATGCCCACTGCCAACCCCAAATTACAGCGATTGCAGGAACGGTGAGCGGTGCTACGATTGCACCGATATTTGTTCCTGAATTGAAAATACCAGTGGCCAATGCACGTTCTTTTTTAGGAAACCATTCGGCAGTAGATTTGATGGCTGCAGGAAAGTTTCCAGCTTCTGTAAGACCCAAACCTGCACGAGCAATCATAAATCCAAATGCCGAGTTGGCTAAAGCGTGACCGATTGCCGCCAAACTCCAAAGTCCAGTTGCCCAAGCATACCCCTTTTTTGTACCGAGTTTATCAACGATACTACCCGCAATGAGCATACCGAATGAATAAAAGATTTTAAATGTAATTTCGATGTTGGCGTAGTCGCCGTCATCCCATTTTAGTTCTGTTGATAAAACAGATTTTAATAAACTAATTACTTGTCGGTCAAGGTAATTAACTGTGGTTGCAAAAAAGACCAATGCACAGATGGTCCAGCGATACTTTCCGATTTTTTCCATATTTTTTTTAGGGTTGAATAAATTAATGAGTGAATGAGTGAAGCGGAACACCGGCCGTTTTGAATCAGTAAATATCAATTCAAAGGATATAAAATCACTTTTTTCACAACATCATGCTAAAATCCAAAATAATCTTTGGCGTTATTATAGCAAATATTTTGTACGATTTGACCAGTCCATTTAATATCGTTCGGGATTTCACCATTTTCAATGTCATTTCCAAGAATGTTACACAAAATTCGACGGAAATATTCATGACGTGGGAACGATAAGAAACTTCTTGAGTCGGTCAACATTCCTATGAAACGGCTCAACAAGCCCATGTTTGAAAGAGCGTTGATTTGTTTTTCCATGCCATCTTTTTGGTCGAGAAACCACCAACCTGAGCCAAATTGTACTTTTCCTGCAATCGAACCATCGTTGAAATTACCAATCATGGTAGCAATGATTTCGTTATCAGCTGGATTTAGGTTATAAATGATGGTTTTTGCTAATTGGTCGTGCTCATCAAGTCGTCCTAAAAACTTAGAAAGTGAAATTGCCTGCGAATAATCACCGATTGAATCCCAACCTGTATCTGGCCCCAGAACTCGCAATGCACGGATATTATTATTACGTAAAGCTCCCAAGTGAAATTGCTGTGTCCAGCCCAATTCGTGGTACATTACGCCCAAAGCATGAAGAATGGCCGATTTGAATATCAAGGCTTCTTCGGAGTTAAGTATTTTGCCTGAAATTGCTTTTTGGAAAGCAGCATTGGCTTGCTCCGGCGTGAAATCGGCGGCGTAAATTTGCTCTAAACCGTGGTCGCAGAGTTGGCAACCATTGCTTGCAAAGAAATCAGCCCTGCTACGAAGAGCTTTCAATAAATCTTCGTAAGTAATGATTTCAAAGTTGACGATTGTAGCCAATTTTTGTATGTAAGTAACAAAATTAGGATTTTCAATCAAGATAAATTTATCAGGACGAAACGCTGGCAACATCTTAGTTTTTGCCGTAGTATCTTTATGGTACGCTTGGTGATATTCGAGGCTATCTAGAGGGTCGTCAGTTGTACACACCACCTCAACATTCATTTTACCCAATAGATTTCTTACCGAATAATCAGGTGTTTGGATTTTAGCAGTACAGTCATCATAAATTCTTCTTGAGCTCTCTGCATTTAGTACTTCATGAATACCAAAATATCGTTGTAGCTCTAAGTGTGTCCAATGATAAAGTGGATTTCTGAGCGTGTATGGCACAGTTTCTGCCCATTTCTCAAACTTTTCGTAATCTGTGGCGTTGCCTGTGCAAAATTTTTCATTGATACCGTTTGCACGCATTCCTCGCCATTTATAGTGGTCGCCGTATAGCCAAACTTGTGTGATGTTTTCAAAAACCTTATCGCCTAAAATTTGGTCAGGCGGCAGGTGATTGTGGTAATCAATAATAGGCATATCCTTCGCGTACTCGTGGTAGAGTGTGCGTGCGGTTTTTGTTTGCAACAGAAAATCTTCGTCTAAAAACTTCTTCATTATTTATTTGAATATACATTATTTCATTTAGCAAAACTATTGAGTTTATTTTATTTATTTTGCTATAATGTTTCTTTTTTTAATACTATTTTGATAAAGGTGTTTATTTGGTGTATTTTTTTCATTATATATTCTATCAAATAGTATTATTTAGTAAAAAAGATTTGACAACTTAGCATTTGTCGAACTACCAAAAGTCGTCAAATCTTTATCTTAAATCTAATTATTTCACTCCCAAAGCCCATTTTGCCAAATCTTTGGCGGCACTAAAGTTTTCGTAGCTGTTTGGAATTCTACGTCCGTCGGTGTATTCGTTGTATAACCATGGGTCGCCCACGATGAACACACTTCCTTTGCCCATTTTTGCCGTTGCAATGATGTTATCGCCACCTTCACTCACAATAGCTTTGGCTGGTGCTTTAACCTTGAGGGTTACTAATTCTTTGATATAAACCAATTTTGTGTTCTTGAAAACTGGATTTCCTGCAGGAATATCTACCCGACCTTGTTCCCATTTTGTCCCTTGAACCATGTTACGGCTTTTGTTCGTAAACTCAACGCCAAAAGCTTTTGCCAATTCATTAAAATGTGGAATCTCGCAATTAGCGGTGTCATTTGCCATCATGATGAGTGTTCCGCCAGCTTTTACCCAATCACTAATTGCCTTAATATTAGCTTTTTCTACGAGATTTGGCTTTGCGGTTTCTTTTTTAGTATCAGGGTCAACGATGATATAGACATTTACATCTTTAAGATTTTGGGCAGTTGGAGCTGCCGAAATCGTTTTGGTTTTTGCTCCTAAATCATTAAAAATTTGTCCCCAAACCCAAAAACCTGAGTGCATTCGGTCGTCCCAAGTGTAATGGAAAGATTCTTGATTTCCATTCAAATCTTTTCTGAATTCGTTATTGAAATAATTATCGACGGCTACGGTTTTGCCTTTGCCCAAGGCATTTTCAGCAGCGATTTCCATTTCTACACTCGCAAAAATAAATGGCCCAACGCCTTTCAAATCATTCTTACGGATTGGCTCGCTTAAATAATATTCATAGCTACCATCACGATAGGGTGTTCCGCCCAAACCACCAACACTCACTGTTTTATTGAAACTGATTGTACCGTCGGCTTCTTTTTCTACAAATTCTTTCAATATTCCTGCATAAGCTTTTTTTGCGGCCGTTAGGAAAGTAGCGGATAAATAACCTTTACGTACACCTTTGGCAAGTGTGTAAACAAACATGGCCGAACCTGATGATTCAAAATAATTGCCTTTGCGGTTGCCTTGCGAAGTCATTTGATACCAAAGACCTGTTTTTGCATCTTGATATTTGACCAAAGCAGGAGCGAGGCGTTGCAGATATTTAATCAAATTTGCTTTTTCAGGGTGATTTTCGGGGAAATAATCAAGCACATCGACTAAAGCCATTGCGTACCAGCCAATTGCACGACTCCAAAAATGGGGTGATAGTCCTGTTTTTTTATCCGCCCATTTTTGCTCTTTACTCTCATCGTAACCATGATAAACTAAACCAGTTTTAGCATCAACTGCATGTTTCTCAATTAAAGCAAATTGTTTTGCAATATCATTGAAATGTTCTGGTTTATTGAAAATCTTGCTATATTCTGCCGCAAAAGGCTCACACATGAACAGTCCATCGAGCCACATTTGGAACGGATAACGTTTTTTGTGCCAAAAGCCACCTTCATTAGTTCTTGGTTGATTTTCGATTTGTTTCCAAAGTAAATCGGCTGCTTTTTGGTACTTTTCTTTATCTGGTTGCGATTGCTGGGCAAGCATCAATAAAGCACGGCCAGTTGGAACATTATCGAGATTGAAATCATCATATTTATAGGTGCGAATACTTCCATCTTTCTGTACATACCGGTCTAAATCGTGGCGGATGTACTCAAAATATTTGCCATCACCTGTGTGGTACCATACTTTTTCGAGGGCTTTGTGCATTAAACCTTGTTCGTAATCCCATGCAGCAGGTTTTCCTTCTTTCACAGCAATAGAATCTCTATTTCGGCTTATGAAAGATTCTGCCATCCAGATAGAGTATGATTGCCCCCTAAGCCCTAAAGGAGAGTTAAGAATAAGTATTGTGAGATATAAAAATAGTTTTTTAGTATTCATTTTTGATTGAATTTTGGATGCTTTTATAGAGAAATTACTTACTCAACATTAAGGCACTATCGTTAAGGGCAAATTTGTGTTTTTTAATTAAATTAATGATTTCTGCACCTGCAAATAGTGTAGGGCCATAGCCATGTGCAGCATAGACATTCACTGGGCGATAATAATAAAATGCTGGCTCAAAACTCATTCCTGTACCTACACACACGCCTTCTACTTGTCCCTTTTCAGTTACTTTGGTAGCTACTGCATTCCAACCTAGGAGAGCCATCGGGCCATATATTGCGGCATCGAGCCAAGCTTCGTTGATACCTTTGGCTATGCAATACGTATAAATGGCTGTTGCTGAGGTTTCTAAATAAGAATCGTTTTTATCGAGCAATTGATGCCAAAAACCTGTACCTGTTTGGTATGAGGCCAAACCTTTGGCGTGGGCTTTGTAAAGTGCTAAAATTTCAGCACGACCTTTATGGTCTTTCGGTAAAATATCGAGCACTTCGGTTAGGGTTAGAATTGCCCAGCCGTTTGCTCTGCCCCAGTGAAATTCTGGGTGAGTTTCCATGCTTTCTACCCAGCCGTGCATAAAGATTCCCAAATCTTTATTAAACATTCGCTTCGAATACTGGAGGATTTGCTTCACGGCTTCGTCATAATATTTTTTGTTACCAGTATATTTTCCCATTTGAGCAAGTGCAGGGACGCCCATAAACATATCATCAAGCCAAAGTGTATTTTTTAATGGACGATTTCGTGCCAGCGTTCCATCGGACAAGCGGTATTCTTTTGTTAAAATGTAATTGAGGTAATTATCAATCAATGGACGAATATTATCTTTAATTAAACCATCACGCAATGCTTTAATCATCGAAACCGACATCGCTCCACAATCATCTAAAGCGTGTGGTGCAATTACTTGACGCAGTGGCATTTCCGAACTAACTGGAAACCTAGATTTGATGATTGGCGTAAGTTCAGCTAAAAAATTGAGGCGTTGTGTGGTATATTTAGCAAAACGTGGGTCACCAGTGGCTTTGCTTGCTGCCAACATAGCACCGTACGTTACACCCCACTCGTAGCTTGTTAGACTAAAATCCCCCCGGTAAACTGTTGAGTTTGTATCAATTTTCGAGAAATCTTTTATCTCTTCTTTCGTAGTTTTATTAATTACTCTTGTTGGCGTAGTGGCATCTAAATAACTATGAATTCGGTTCAGTATTTGCGTAACCTCCTCAACTTTTGGGCTTTCATAAGGTGTTGGGTAATCGGGTTTTGCCGTGTGTAAAGATTCTGAATGCAAAGTTGAAGCGGGAGCTTGAATTTGTGCAACAGTAAGATTTGTTAAGTAAAAAAGAACTAAAACGAGTGATTTTTGAAATAATTTAATCATTAGGGTATTAATTAAGCTAAATAGAAAACATCCTTTAAGTCAACACTAATAGGTGAGTTGTCGGTATTTGCGTCCATAATATCGGCCATGTATGCCCACCAACGCTTTGTAATTGGATTGTTGGGAATTTGATGGAATTTCCCTAAATCTTCGACTTTTAATGTGCCGAAAAGAATATTGGTTTCTTCATCCAAAAAAATGGAGTAATCGCTGACGGTTGCATCTTTTAACACTTGACCAAGCTCGGGCCATAGTTCGTCGTGTCGACGCTTGTATTCTTCTGCTTGTCCAGCATGAAGTTTCATTTTAAATCCTAAACGGTGCATATACTTAATGAGTGAATGATAGAATGAGCGAATAAAAATTAAACTTTAATATGTCATAAGTTTCGAGGTTTTTTTTAATAAAATTACCCCTTTAATACAAAATCTCTTTACTGTGCTTCACATGTTTTTTTACCAATCAAATTTGAGTAATGACACGCCTTGCCGTGGCAATGAAACATTGAGTTTTAATTCTCCATTGAAAGTTTTTACATAACTCGGCGAAGTCAATAATGTGAGTTGCCCAGCTTTTTCTAAAATAGCAATTTGTTCTTTTGTTGGATTTTCGGGCGAACCCATTTTCTTCCAAACTTCATACGAATTACTATTTTCGTTATCAATTCTGTAATGATGGAAATTGACTTGTTTTGTAGTAAAACCTTTTAAGTTTACTTCAATATTGGCATTTTCTGTCATTATATCGTCGTCGTGATAATGCCAAAGCATGACTGCCGCTGAACGGGGATCCTTACTAGCAAGGGCATCAATATCGGCCTTTTTGCCACGCACACTTGAATCCCGAATCATCGTAAAATTATAATTTTGATTACCTTTTACTTCGGCACGTTTGCCTGACATCATGCCAAACATTCTAAATACATTCAGTACTGGTTTGTCGATGCCATTGGTGGACATATCTCGAAAACCGTAGAAATACGGTTGATTTTCAAACTCAAAGGACCAACTTACCGCTCCTAATAGATTTGCTTTGAAATAATCTGCCAAAGCGTATTTTCTGGCAAAAGAGGCGGCAGTATAACTCGAATACATCGTGCCGTTTCGATAGGCATTTTGAGGATTGGTTTTCATGCCACAAGCAGCACAACCTTCTGGATCAGACTCGCCAATGATAATCGGTAAATTCTTGAATTTAGGAAAAGAAGTGACAATTTTGAATCCTTCCGAAATATCTCTTAGCTGAGTTCCCATGTTCATTTGTACATGTCCATTCACAACTTTTGGCGAACCTTTTGCATGAAAACTAATAAAATCAAGTGGCGAACCAATTTTTCCAGTTACATAGTTAGTGCCTGATAGACAGTGATTTAAGAAAAATCTCAAATAGTCACCAGCCTTTAGCCAACTCGGGCCTGTGGTTTCTGGGCCGCCCATTTTGATGGTTGGCAATGCTCGCTTAGCAGCATCGGCTGTGTAGTCGTAGAGTTTACAATATTCTTCAACTGTTCCGCTCCAATAACCAATATTGGGTTCGTTCCAAAGTTCCCAATACCACGATTCTACTTCGGTTTTACCATATCTTGCTACCGAATGTTTCACCCATTCATATACCAAATCTGCCCATTTTTTATAGCTTTTGGGAGGATAGGTCCAACCAGTATAAACTTTATCATAAGGCATTCCAGGCTGCCAATGATGCTCATAAGGTTGCGGTTTTGTTGAAAGTGCTTCGGGCATAAAGCTAAATTGAGCCAAAGGCTTGATACCACGTTGTAAATAAGTATCAAAAATTTTGTCAATAATTGTCCAGTCGTAAATGGGATTTCCGTTGGTATCTTCGGTGTAAACATTGGTCGAACCCCACTTCAAATTAAGTGTATCGTGTCCAGAAGTCAATAAATTATGAGCTCGAAAATAGATAGGTACTGGACTCATGGTCGATAGCTCAGAAAGTAGCTTTTTACCATCTTTCATGTAAGCATAGTTGGGTTCGTCTGCTCCAAAAAATGCCCAAAAGGGGTACATTTCGCCAATATTTTTATTGAAATCAATATTTATTTTAGTTGTTTCAATTGCATCTTTTTGGGCGAAACTTTGCAATGAAACAAAAATTAATAAAAGAGAGTAGAATGCCTTTTTCAATGTATGTTTGGTTGAATAGTTTTATAATTGGACCTATTAAATTAAATCTATAAAATTGTATCGTTCATCATAGGGGATTTTAAATTTTTGCAAAATTGATAAATACTCCTCTTTAAAGGTTCGTTTTTATGATGTTCTTCTTGATTTTGGATATACTTATAAAAAGCATCAATTTGAGATTGCCTCTATGAAAATACCCCATAGCCTTCTTGCCACTTGAAACGCTTATTTGTTAGAGAATGGTCATTGATAAACCTTGAAGATTTGGATTTCACCGATTTCATCAATTCCGAAATTGCAACCGTTGGTTTTAAACCCAAAAAGCAATGTACATGGTCTGTTACACCATTAACAATTATTGTTTTAAAGCCAGACTCGTTGATTAGATTACCAATCACACCAAACAAATCTTTTTGCCACGTTTTATCAATCATCACTCTAGGGTATTTTACTGCAAAAACAGCTTGTAGGTAGATTTCGTGATAGGTGTTTGTCATTTTTTGTCGTTTTTATATGGGGTCGAGTCTCCGGCTTTTTTTTGTTTAATTTTCACGTTTTTCGGTGGGTTAAAATTCACCCTTATAAGATTGGTCATTCCTTTGCAACTTACCTACATTCCTTTTTTTTAGAGCCGTAGGCTCGAATTATATTGTAGCCACGGATTTTAATCCGTGGTAATTGAGCATCAGAAAAACAAGAGCCATGGGCTCGACACATATAATTTATTATTTCATCAACCTCTCAAAAACCGCCTCAGAAACCTTAAATACAGTTCCGTGACGCAAGCCTTTCGGAAAACTTACTTTATCAGAAATATCCTCCCAATTTTTCATGTCTTTTGAGCGAATCGCACCATATTTATGGTCACGATATTTATCAAAATAGACATATACATATTCTCCAATACGAATCGAAGTTGGCCCTTCTGCCCAATATTTACCAGTTATTGGCTCGGAAACCTTATCTACAGCAAACGAACTGGCTTTGTCTGATTTTATGATTCGAATATTCTTTTGTGGAGGATTCGGATTTTCGTTTTTGATAAACATAAAATAGCTTTTTCCATCTTTCAAAATAGTAGCATCAATGGTACTAAAATCTGGATTAAAAAATATCTTTGTTGAACTAAAAGTCTTAAAATCAGGAGTTTGGGTATAATAAATTCTGTGATTTAAACCTTTTTCTTTTTCCGAATCAGCTACATCGCTGTGTCTTCCTGGAATGGTTGATGCCCAAAAAATGAGGTAGTTTTTCATTTTATCGTCATAAAAAAGTTCGGGAGCCCAAGAGTTTTTGGCAGTGGGTTCGTGTTCCATTACAGGAATGGATTTTTGTTCCGACCAATTGATTAAATCTTTTGAAGAAGCATAGCCAATGATTTGGTCGTGCCAACCGCTCGTCCATACCATCTGAAAAGTACCATCAGGTGATTGAATGATACAAGGGTCACGCATCAATTTGTCTTTTCCAATTTCGGGTTTTAGGAAAGATTTTCCGTCGTTAATGCTTTCCCATTTTAGTCCATCTTTACTATATGCAAAGTGCAAACCATCTTGACCGTTATCAACAAAATATGAAAAAAGATAAACGTCTTTTTGAGCGAAAACAAAATTTGAAAAAAAAAGCAGGATGAAACCTATCATTCTTGCTGTGGTCATGCTGTAATTGGTTGAATGTTTTAAAGTATAAAGATTCTAAAATTACCTCGATTTTTGCAATAAACCAATAATATTTATGGCTAATTTTATGCAAACGTTTTCGGTAACATTCCCAAAATCATGTAATTAAAAAAGCTTTGATATATTTCTTACCAAAGCTTTAAAATAGATATATTTTGTATTTTGCATTAATTGACAAACAAAGTGCCTTTTTCTCGTGCCATTTGATTGATTTTAATTAAATTATTATCAATACAATTTCTCAACTTTATTATTTCTTTATCAACCTCTTGAGTCAATTTGTCTCGTACTTCTTCACCTTGCTTTGTTGGCCTAAAATCGCCTTGGGCTTGTTCGTACATTAAATGAGCAAGACGGTTATTAAGCTTTATTCCATAATTGATAGGGTCTTGCACACTGCTATTTTTGGTTTGGTGAATATCGTTTTCTATCGTTTTTAGTTCACCTTCAAACTTCTTGATAGCTTCATTGATATCCTTGTTTTTGGGGTCTTCGCCCATTTTATTTTTTAGATAAGTTAGATCTTCCTTTATTTTACGGATATTGATAATGCCTTCATTTACCTCCGTTACTTTGTTGCGAACTTTCATCAAGAAATCAAATTGTGCTTGAAAATCTTCCTGTGTTGTTTTTATACGTGGGTCTTTAATAATCTCAAATTCTTGTGTTTGTGATTGTCCATTTACCGTAAGTCTCACTTGATATTTACCAGGCACGGCCTTTGGGCCTTGATTTGGCGAACCATAAAATACCATACCGGGGAAGGTTTTATACCCTGGGTAACGCATATCCCAAACAAAGCGACCGCCGCCAGTTTTTGTTATTAATAAATTGGCTTTTTCCTTTGCTTTGTTGCTAAACGTGCGAATAGTATCACCATTACTCTCTAAAATATCAATTTTTACTTCTGTTTTTTCGTCATATTTTTTAATAAAATAATGAATCATTACGCCGTTAGGATGGTTTTGTCCTTCCATATTCGCATCTCTTCGGTTGCTTCCTGCCATGCGATATGTAGTCATGGGTTTATACAAAATGATTTCTTTTGCTGCATTATCACTATTAATTTGATGAAAAGGAGTAAGGTCGTCAATGAGCCAAAAACTGCGACCATGTGTAGCAGCAACTAGATTGTCATTTTTTACAGCCAGATCGTGTATCGGAACTGGCGGTAGATTGAGTTGCATTTTTTGCCAGTTTTCACCATCATCAAACGAAATCCAAACACCTTTTTCGGTTCCTGCATAAAGTAAACCTTGACGTTTTGGATCAGCTCTTACTACTCTTACGAACTCTTCTTTCGGAATATTTTTTGTAATAATTGTCCAAGTTTTACCATAATCTAAAGTTTTGTAGATATATGGCGTATAATCGCCAAATTTATAAGAGGTAGCGGCAATGTAAGCCCCACCTTTCACAAATGGATTTACCTCAACTGCATTTATCATGTTAAATTTGGGCGACATTGGCGGTGTAACATTTTTCCAGTTTTTTCCTGCATCCGTACTAACATTTACATAACCATCATCAGAACCCGTCCAAATTTCACCTTCAGTATAGGGCGATTCAGTGGCTGCAAAAATATTGGCATAGTACTCTGCTCCGGTATTATCTTGCGTGATTGGTCCTCCTGATGATTTGATAGTTTCGGGTTCGCCTCTTGTCAAATCTGGACTAACTACCTCCCAACTTTCACCACCATTATAACTTACATGAAGATAGTTTGAACAAGCATACAGTTTTTTAGGATTATGTGGACTAAAAAACACTGGATAATTCCAGTTGAATCTGTATTTCATCACTTCTGCACCTGAACCAGCAGGAAGGTCGGGATAGACATTTGTTGAGCGTTCTTGTCCAGTGGCTAAATCTTGCATGGTCATGTAGCCTTTGTAATCTCCACCAAAAACTACATCATCGTTGAGTGGGTCAGGAGCTAAATGGGCACTTTCACCAATAGATAAAGCATCCCAATCTTTTTCTGTAATAGCGTTTCCGCCTGTACGATGCGGAATTCGGATGCTTGAATTATCTTGTTGAGCTCCATAAATACGATAAGGAAAATGATTATCAGTTGATACACGATAAAATTGTGCTGTTGGTTGATTGTGGTAAGTTGTCCAATTATTGCCGCCGTCGTTTGATACTTGAGCACCGCCATCATCACCAATTATCATTCGTTGATTATTATCTGGGTCAATCCAAAGGTCGTGGTGGTCGCCGTGCGGAGCATTTTTCAATTCAAAAGTTTTGCCACCGTCTTTCGAGATTCCATAACTAACATTCATTACATAAACCAAATCTTCATTTTGAGAATCGGCATAAATTCGGCAATAATACCACGCTCTTTGCAATAAGGCACGATCTTGGTTGATTTTTGTCCAAGTTTTACCCGCATCATCTGAGCGATAAACCCCGCCTGCTTCTTGGTTTTCGATAATTGCCCATACACGATTGGAGTTTTTGGGTGAAATCGTTACACCAATAATGCCATTGACACCTTTTGGCATGCCATTTTTGTCCGAAAGGTTTTCCCAACTATCGCCACCATCGGTGCTTTTCCAAAGTTTAGAATCAGGCCCACCGCTATCCATTCGATAGCCATTGCGAGACATATTCCAAGTGCTGGCATACATAATACGAGGATTATTTGGGTCGAGTATTAAATCAGCTGCACCTGCTTTGTCATTGATATATAAAATTTTTTTCCAAGTTTGCCCGCCATCACTGCTACGAAAAATACCTCTTGTTTCGTTCGGTTTCCATAAATTCCCCATGGCAGCCACATAAACCAAGTCTGGATTTTTTGGATGAATACGAATGCGAGAAATATGTTTTGAATCAGGCAAGCCAATATTTTTCCAAGTTGTGCCTGCATCAGTTGATTTCCATAAACCTGAACCAGCCGCAACGTTATTACGTAAAGTTTGCTCGCCTTCGCCCACAAAAATCACATTTGGGTCGCTTTCAGCAACGGCAATTGCACCGATTGTTCCACCAAAATAATTGTCTGAAATGTTTCCCCAAGTTTGGCCTGCATCGTTACTACGCCAAACGCCACCACCAACCGCACCAAAGTAATAAAGGTTTGGCTTGTCTTTTACACCAGTAACCGTGCAAGAACGTCCGCCACGAAATGGCCCAAGTTCTCGCCATTTGACACCCTCATAAAGAGTGGGGTCGAAGTTAGGTTTTGTTTGTTGTGCAAAGGTGAAATTGCTCAGTAAGTGCAAAAAGAGTAGGTAATGAATAGTTTTTTTCATCACATTGAAGTTTAGTTTAGGTTTGTTGATTTGGCCAGTTTTGAAAAGCAATTTACGAAATCATTTTTATAAATTATCAATCAAATCTAAAGCAACATTTTTCAAAATCTCGTGTGTTCCCTCAAAAATCGTTATTGTAATCTTTTTGGAAGATTTTTGGTAAAAAATTGCTCGATTATCAATCTTTTTCACTGGTTTTGTTAATGGAAAACTCTGTGTTTTGAGCATTGTTGAAGTATCATCGTAGGACACATATTTAGCATCATCTGTTTCGTCAGTATCTATTAAAAGCTTGTTGTAAAACTTAATAGACTGTGAAATTGGCACTGAACCTGTGTAGCCATCATGAATTCCCGCATAAATTTGTAATATACTGTTTCTTCGCTTTTTAATTGGCGTTTCCCAAAACAATGGTGAGCGTTCTCTTGCTTTTTGGTCATCAAAAATACCGTTTGCATTTGTACATTGAATTATTTCAGCAGCATATTTATTCTTTCTTTCTACTGATTCTTCATACCAAGTTGCTAAATCAGAAATAGACGACCATGCCGAAAATGCTCTAATATTATGACGAGATTTCATATACATTGCCATGGCTGCATAACCTCCGCCACTGTTGCCAATGATATAAATGTTTGTTTTATCAACCTTCATGTACTTCAACGCCCAATCTATGGCTTCATCGATGTCACTAATTACAAATTGGCTACAACAGGCTTTCAGATGATTGTTTACACCTCTAAAATTTGGCAAAATGTAATTCCAGTTTTTAGTATGAGCTTGTTCGGCAAGTATCTCTTTTTGAGAATCAGCCGTATTGCTCCAAGAATGTAACTCAACTACCAAAGGTTTTGCTTTAGAAGAAGTAGATTTATCGTAATAAAAAACTTGTGTATTTTTATCTAAAGTCGATTGAATACTATCTTTTTTTAGAAAATTTGGGCGTTGGATTGATTGTGAATAGGTAAACCCAACTAACATCATTGCGGCGATAACCAAAGGTAGTTTTTTTGTCATTTTATTTTAATTCTTGATGATTGGTGGCACTCGGTGTTTTGTTCCTTGTTCGTAGGCATAAACCAATTTTATTAGGGTTGGCTCGGCATACATTCTGCCCAGAAATTGAAGTCCTGCGGGTAAGTTACCTGTCGTGAAACCCATTGGAACTGTAAATGCTGGCTGACCTGTGTGCGGGGCAATTATTTGGCTATTATCCCCGTAATATTCTACCCTTTTCAATTCTTCATTATACGTATTGATTTTGGCGGGTTTGTTATTCCAAGTTGGATAAATTAAAGCATCCAATTTCAACTCATCCATCTTGTCTTCAATGGCCTTTCGAAACGTGATCCTTCGAGTAGAAGTATAAACATCTGGACAGTTGGGGTTTTGGATGGTAAGATTAGCCTTTACTCGGGCTTCGGCGGACTTCGATTTACTTCCAATCCTGACGATATCTTCTAATGTTTTTATACTGTCATTTTTCACATATTTATCGAGATAAGCCTCTAAATCGCCCCTAAAATCATAACATATTAAGTCTTTTCTCAGACTCGAAAAATCTGGAATAATAAGCGTGTCAATAATGATAGCTCCCATAGCTTTCATATCTGATATAGATTTTTCAAATAAGGCTTTTACCTCTGAGTCTGCCTTCCCTGTGCTACCAGCAGCTAATCCTATCGTAACTGGGGGATTCTCACAAAGTTCACGTAAAACGCCAATTCTTGCACCTTTTAGTCCATTTTTTTGAAGAAACTGTGTATAGTTTGGTGGAATTTTTCCTTCTGAATACTTGGTGATTGGATCACTTGGGTCATAGCCTACCATTATTTCTAATACCTTTGTAGCATCTTCGACGCTTCTACACATAGGGCCCACGACATCATTTCTGAAATTGAGGGGTACAATGGCAGAACGACTGATTAGGCCTATTGTAGTACGAAAGCCCACCAATGCATTATGAGATGAAGGCCCACGGATGGAATTACCCGTATCGGTGCCTAGCCCAACCGTGGCAAAATTTGCAGCAATAGATGCTCCGGTTCCCCCGCTTGAACCAGCAGGAACATACTCAATATTATAAGGATTAAGTGTTGCCCCATTCGTCGAACTGAATGAATGCCAAGGGGTAAATGCCCATTCGGCCATGTTAGATTTGGCAATGATGATTGCACCCGCTTTTACCAATTTATCGATAACAAAGGCATCTGCATCTGGAACGAAATCTTTCAAAGCCAATGCTCCCGCGGTGGTTGCAAGTCCTTTGGTATTGATGTTGTCTTTTACAATAATCGGAATGCCATGAAGTGGTCGTAGTACTTTAGTTTTTTTATATTCTTCATCCAACGCTTTGGCAATGGCCAAAGCATTAGGATTAAGGATAGTAATGGCATTGATTTGTTTATCAAATTGATGAATACGCTGTAGGTAAGTTGCTACTAATTCTTGGCTGGTATAAATGCCTTTTTTGTAGGCTGAATGGATTTGTGCAACTGTTAATTCAGAGAGATTTATGACATTTGAGGTATCCAAACTTTTATTATAATCAATTTTTGATTGGGAATAGGTAAGTCCTACCAGCATGGATGTGACAACAGTTAATAAAAGCTTGTAAGTCATATTAGTTTATTGATTTTAAAAATAGATTAATAATCTTTGGTATAAAGTTGAAGTGTAATTTCTATTTATTTATTGTTGAAATTAATCACCTAAATAGTGGTGATTGTATTTTAAAATCCATCGCTATTTTAGTAGCATATTTAATTCTTTTTCTCCGACGCTTAGTAATCCGGATTTTGGCAATCGAGGGGTCATTTTTCGCCAATTAGGTTCTTTGGCATAGATGGCTTTCAACATAAGGGTTGCTTTCTGTACCTTACCGCTATTGGCTAAAGTAATGGCAGTCCAATATTGCATTTCCAAGTTTTTTGGAAACATATTCATCGCGGTCTCGTATTCCTGCATTGCCAAGGTCATGTTACTATTTTCAATGGCCAAATCACCGTTGTTCATGTGTTCATATGCTCGATGGGTCTTTAATAATCTTTCCATTTCTATTAATGGAGCGGGGTTGTCATCCACTCGTAAATCGACTAAGTGGTTCTCATCCCAAGGTTTGCCGCTAGCCTTTCCTTTTACCACCAAAATCGCCGCTGATTGTTTGCCACGAATATCGCCACCTACCATTTGAGCTGCTTTGAGGGCTTCTAAAACTCGCTCGGCTAAAGGTAAGTTAGCTTTCGCTTCAAAAGCCTTTGCCATTGCTGTTGGGACTTTATTGTTGAGCATCATGTTTGATTGTACAGCAAAATTTTTACCCTTCAAATCTCCAGCAAAATCCACACAATTTTTACCGGTAAAATTGGCAACATTTCCTTGAGCATCTACAATTCCGACTTGTCTAAGTTCTTTGCCAGAATCATCTGATAACAAAATATCTAAGGCCTGTTGAGCAGTTTTTCCTTCTTTTAATAAAGCTAAACCTCTGATACCGAATGACTTGTTTGTAAATGATTGGGTCGCTACTGCCCCAACTCCCGCCTCGGCCCACGAAACTGAAGTACCAACATTAAACCAATGACTTTGTACGCCCACGGCAATTTCGCCTGTTTTCTCATCTCGAGCAACAATCGAAAAAGTATGTGCCAAACCTTTGTCATGTTTGAAAAATTGAGCACCTGCTTGACAGGAAGTGAAAAATAAATAGAATATAATGTAGTTTTTCATGTTTATCTAATGGATGGCTTTTTCAAATTTCTCATACTGCTTGCTATCTTATTTCTTTTTTTCAGGAATCGCTTCCATTAAAAAAGAATATGCTTTGTTTAAAGCAGTTTCACCAGCTTTTGAGCCTTTAAAATGTCCAAGGCGAACCACAACTAAATCGTGCGATGGAATAATTGTTACCGACTGTCCGCCTGCCCCTAGCATCATATAGGCGTCTTTCGGAATCGGGCGAGCTCCATCACCATTTATCCAAAACAAACCGCCATAAATTGGTCTTCCATCAGCCACCCATGGCTCAGCAAGTGTACTAACAAACTTAGTGAACCCTTCGGGTAAAATTCGTTCATCATTCCAAATCCCATCCTGTAAATATAAATTACCCAACCGAGACCAATCACGCCCCGAAGCAAATTCGTAGCCTTGTGTCAGAAAGTTGCCAGAAGGGTCGGTTTCCATAATCATTGAACCAACCCCGATTTTATCAAATAAGGCCTGCTGCGGAAAAGTAAGATAGTTCCTTTTTAGTTTCTCTATTCCTAAGCGATTCAGATAATTTGTCAGAACTGGATCTGAGTTTCTATAACGACCAACTGTGTTAGGTAGCCATTGCTGAGGCAAATTAGCAGCATATTCAAATGAATTGCCAGCATCAGTGTATAAATATAAATGGTCAGGATATCCCAAAGCAGGATCAAAGTCGGGGTCTTGTGGAGCTCTGCAGTACAGCCCACTCGACATATGCATAATATCCATGATTCTAATTTTTGCCCTTGCATCACCTTTACCTTGCCATTGTGGAATTGGAGCAGGCTGCTCTAATGTATAAACGCCTTGATGAATCAGAATACCTAAAATCGTAGCAGAAAGGCTTTTTCCCATTGACCAACTTTCTAAGGGTGTATTTTTAGTTATGCCCTCGCCGTAACGTTCAGCGATGATTCTACCTTTATATGTAACTACAAAAGCTGCAGTTTGGGCTTCTGGGGTTTCAAAAGCAGCATTAACTGCTTGTTCAACTTTTGCCATATTAATTTCGGAAGGCATTGACATGCTCGGCAATACATCTCCCATTGGCCATGGAGTTGTTGTGGGATTAGGTAAATTGCGAGGAACTTTTATGGGCTTATAATTCAGTGAGGTTTTTCCTTCTGGTAATGTTACACAACCTTGGTCGCCTGTATAAATAGCGGTCCGAGTAACTCCGTTGGGAAGGGTAATAGAAACAGTTTTTTGTGCATAATCAATTACTGGTTTGCTTACTTTGGCTCGTTCAGCATACGGGCTTGTAAAATACCCTACATTTTCGGCTGCAAAGTCTGGCTTTAAACCAGTAATGAAAACTGCTGAACACATAATTTTGGCAAAACCAGATGTATTGTGTGAAAGGGCATCACCTGGCGGGGCTTTATAGGTTACCTTTTTTAGCTCAAGTTCAGTACCTCGTGCAATCAATTTACTACGAGAGTCTTGAGCATTGGCGATCATATTACCAAAAGGAATTAGTAATAAGCAGATTACAATAGCTATTCGTTTCATTTTAGTATTAGTTTGGGGTTGATTTTTATAAAAATATTTCTTTAAATAATTTAAAAAGTTGAGTAGTAAATGATTAGCCGTTGCCACTAAATTGAAGCCATAGAATCTAAAGGAAGTGAATTTCAAATCCTGGGTTGGTCTAGTGTTTTGATTCTAAATATTGTTGTTTCAGAATGTCTTCGCCAAAATCATTGCCTTTTTCATGTAAAACAGTGTGAATATGATTACCTTCATATTGAAAACCTACGTTATTATATTCGATCAAAAAATCAAGGCCGTTGATAAGGTAGTAATGTGGTTTGTTATTTTCGAGGCTACAAACCCAGGCAAAATACACCATCTCGATACCCGATTGCATTATTTTTTCAAATAATTGAAGAGCTTTTTCGTGTTCAAAATTATTGGTATATTCTTGAATCAACATTTTTAAAATTGCTTTTTGAGTTTCGTTAAATTCCATAGCACCGTAATCACTTGTAATGCGTTGATTGGCCTGCGGTGTAGTGATAATGTCTTTTGGAACAGTTTGTTTTAGAACTGCCACAGTTTTTTGTGCCTTGGTAAAAGTATTGATGAACAGAAAACCATAGTCTTCTTCTTTACTTAAAACTCCTAAACCTGCATATTTTCCAAACTTTACTTTCGAAGGGTCAGTGCCAATAAAGTAGGGCGACATAGCAATGTTTTTACCATCAGAAGTAAGACTTAATGCTATATGATGCCCTCCAAAGTTCAACCCCCAAGCAGCTTGTGTATCAGGTTTTTTCGAAATCGAAATATAATAATTGCCATAGCCCATTTGAAGTTTTGC
This sequence comes from uncultured Emticicia sp., assembly GCF_937903345.1. Classification (GTDB taxonomy): domain Bacteria; phylum Bacteroidota; class Bacteroidia; order Cytophagales; family Spirosomataceae; genus Emticicia. The sequence continues at coordinate 342,550 of NZ_CALCZQ010000032.1, forward strand.
ATTTGGGTTAGTATTTTTTGGTCAATTTTTTTCATCAAACACACTTTCATAGAGTACATTCAAAATATCATTTAGAGCCATGATACTGGTAGTTTTCAAATACCCTTGCGAACTGAACATGGCTGAAAGTACTCGATGAAATGCCAAACGACTTTGGTCAGAAAGTGAGCCATAAGCAATACCTGGGCGAGGTACTGAACCTACAGCAAAATTAGTCCATTTGAAATGGAGTGGGTCGTTAAAGTCATATACCGTCTTCCTTACTTTCTCAGAATTGAGCGTATTGAGAAATGAATCGGTAGAGGCAATAAGTGTTTGATTGGCTTGTGAAAAGACATTGATAGGCCCACAAACGCACAAGAAGAGCATTAGTAGCAGTTTTTTCATGTTTTGAGGGTTTAAGCGATTGAATTAGATGGGTAATCGCTTGTCAAATATAATTGAGTTTTTTGTATTTTGATAAGTTTTTGTCAAAATGATTTTAGTAGAAATTTACAAAAGAAGGTGATGAATGGATAGTTATAGATTTTCATAATTATACCCGTAATCGTACCAATTATTTGTAAAATTTCGGGAATAATTATTTTTGTCTTACCAGACAATAACCATTTTCTGATCAGCATCCAATGAAATCGTTTTGGTTTTACTTCCCGAAATCAAGGTAGTTTTTCCACCTTTTTTCGATGAAATTATAAGTTTTTTGAGTGTTTTATTCTTCCATTCCATTGAAACTTCAAATCCACCTCTTGCACAAATACCTTTTACTGAGCCACTTTCCCAAACATCGGGTAGGGCAGGGAGTAGGCGAATCTCCCGTTCATCAGACTGCAACAACATTTCCGCAACGGCTGCTGCTCCACCAAAGTTTCCATCAATTTGAAAAGGAGGGTGAGCGTCAAAAAGATTTGGGTATGTTCCGCCACCACGAGCATAGTTTGTTTTTACTCCGTCGGGTTCTACATAATGAAGGAGTTCTCTATACATTTTGTAAGCATGATTGCCATCCCAAAGCCTTGCCCAAAGGTTGATTCTCCATCCTTTGCTCCAACCTGTGGTTTCATCGCCTTTTATTTCTAGCGTTTTGCGACAAGCATCGGCCAAAGCAGAAGTTTTTAGAGGTGAAATATGATTTCCTGGAAAAAGTCCAAACAAATGCGATTGGTGGCGATGCAGTGGTTCGGCATCTTCCCAATCATAATACCATTCTTGCAGATTTCCTTTTTTACCGATTTGGTACGGGTAAAGTTTTGCCAAAGCCGTTTCGAGTTTTACTCTGAATTCGGCATCAGTATTTAATATTTTCGATGCTTTTATAGTTTGTTCAAAACATTCACGAATCATGGCTAAATCGGCTGTTCCACCGTACATAGTTGCTCCTTTGTAGCCATCTGGTGCGATGTAAATGTTTTCGGGAGAGGTTGATGGTGAAGTAATTAGTTTTCTATCGGGCGACGCTTCGCTTTTATCTTCAACCAACCATTCTAAACAAAATTGTGCTGCACCTTGCATGAGAGGATAAGCCTCATTTTTCAAGAAATTCTGGTCTTTCGTAAATACATAATGCTCCCAAAGATGCGTACTTAGCCATGCACCACCCATATTCCAATTTGCCCAACCTGGATCACCTTGTCCAAAATCACCTACTGGATTGCTCATTGCCCAAATATCTGAATTATGAGCAACTGCCCAACCATTTACACCATAAAATGTCTTGGCTGTAATTTTGCCAGTAACGGATAAATTTTTGATGAAACTAAGCAAAGGAGCATGCATTTCGCTCAAATTTGTGTTTTCTGCAAGCCAATAATTCTCTTCGGCGTTGATATTAGTTGTATAATTACTACTCCATGGTGGACGCATGTAGGGATTCCAAATTCCTTGTAAGTTGGCCGGTACGCCTATTGTACGAGAGCTACTAATGAATAAATATCGCCCGTATTGAAAGTACAGAATCTCCAAGTTTTTATCTTCCTCTCCTTTGGCGTACCGTCTTAATCTTTCATCGGTTGGCAGATTGGGAGCAGCGGTTTTTCCCAAATCTAAACTTACACGATTGAAAAACTTTTGATAGTCATTTAAATGAGCTTGTTTGATTTGAGCGAAAGTTTTACCAAAGGCCTTTCTTAGATTTGTGGAGGCACTCGCTTGATTATTAAGTCCTTGTATTGCAGGATTTTTATCGAAACCATTAAAACTTGTAGCAATCGAAACATAAATAATGGCCTCAGTGGCATCTTTTACGCCAATAGTACTGTCTGTACTTATGATTGTACCGTCTGTATTTTTAATTCTGGCTAAAGTTGTAAATCGTGTGCCTTTGGTTTCATCGAAAATAACAGGATTATCACTTTTTCTATAATTTGGTTCGGCATGAATAGGAGCGTAGCCATTCATTCGGAGTGTGTAGTCCGACGTGTTAATCTTATATTTTAATAAACTATTAAATTTTACATCGAAGGTGAGTCCACCTTTTTTACTACTTGTTAGTTTCACCGCCATGATTTGGTCGGGGTGCGATACAAAATACTCACGAGTATATTTAACACCGTTAATTTCGTAAGTTACTTTTGAAATTGCCTTTGAAATATCCAATTCACGATAATAATTAGTGTGGTTAGCCGAATTTGCGTGAATAATAAACATTGTTCCAAGCGGTGCATAAGACTCTGAAAACTTGCCTTGTAATTTATGTTGAAGTTTATCTGCCAACTTATAATCTTCATTTTTGAGAGCTTCTCTTATGGCAGGTATATTTTTATAGGCATTTAGTTCGCCACCCGCTGGATTCATCAGTACATTAACAGGCTCTCCCGACCATAATGTGGCATCATTGAGGTAAATTTTGTCAGATTCTACACCGCCAAATATAGTTGCACCGAGTTTGCCATTTCCCAATACAAGGCTTTCCTCAAAATATTGAGCTGGCTGTTTGTACCAAAGTGTATTGCTTGATTGTGCGAAGGTTTCGCAGGAAAATATCAACAAAAGCAATATTTTTAAAAGTATTTTAGGCATATTTATTAGGGAGTGTTGGTTTTTTAGTAAAGATAAAAAAAACATGCTTAAATAGTATCTCCTATTGTAGATTTTGCTACATTTATCTACATTTGTATATATTTGTTAAAGAATGTTAAGTCCAAAAAAATATCTGTAAAAATCTGCAACTTTGCACCACGTTTTTGCATCTTATTTATATAATCCATTTAAATGACGCTTCATCATCAATTTTGACCACTCATAAGAAAAATTGAAAAATAAAAGGTACTATGTATTGCATAATACTAAATTAAACCAATATCTTTGTATTATCAATTAGATAAAGAGTTCAGAAAAACTAAATACAAGAACATGAAAAAGCTATTTTTACTCCTTGCAATTACTTTTTTTAGTTTCTGTTCAATGGCTATGGGCTTTCCGCACAACACCTTCGAGCAACAACGCACCTTGAATAAAAATATCAAGAAAAAGAGTTTGGTAAATGAACTCGAAAAATCACTAAAAGCAAATATTGAGAGTATTTCAATTGTAAAAGAAGATACCAACGTTCAATCGTTTATGGAAATGCTCACCAATTATGTAGTTGCTTTTTTCACCGAAAAAATATTCGGTAAAAGATTGGCCGAATGCAAAATTTTGAAGGAGGTCAAAGTAGAATGGGTTGTAATCAAACAAAATTTTGAATGTTATTTAATAGGCTAATTGATAAATGAAGCCCTTTACATTCTTAAAATATTAATAATTCGAAGGTTTCAAGCCTCTCCTCCATAATTTTAAATACGGTTTAGTTAGGGTTTATAAAAAGGCTTGATTCATTTGAACCAAGCCTTTCTTCGTCAAATTAAAAATTAATATTGAAACAACGGATAGTTTTTCATCCAATTATTGATTTCACTTCGAACATTTGTAATTTTCGATGTATTATCATGGTTCATCAATACTTCATCAATCAAATCTACGATTCTTACCATGTCGGTTTCTATCAAACCACGTGTAGTCATAGCCGAAGTTCCAACACGCATACCCGAGGTAGTAATGGCCGATTTGTCATCAAACGGAACCATATTTTTGTTTACCGTTATATCGGCCTGAATTAATGAGTTTTCAGCGATTTTACCAGTCAAGTTTTTCGGACGCAAGTCAATCAACATCAGGTGATTATCTGTTCCACCAGAAATAACTTTATAGCCACGGTTCATAAATTCTTGAGCCATTACTTTTGCATTTTTTTGAACCTGAACCTGATAATTGTAGAAACCTTCAGTCAAAGCCTCACCAAAGGAAATGGCTTTGGCAGCAATAATATGCTCCAATGGGCCACCCTGCGTTCCTGGGAAAACTCCCGAATCAAGCAATGATGACATCATTCTGGTTTCTCCTTTTTGAGTCGTGATTCCGAATGGATTTGGGAAATCATTACGCATCATAATTACGCCACCACGAGTACCACGAAGGGTTTTGTGGGTAGTAGTCGTTACGATATGGCAATGGTCGAATGGGTCATTCAATAAACCTTTGGCAATTAAACCCGCTGGATGAGAAATGTCAGCCAACAAAATAGCACCAATCGAATCAGCGATTTGACGCAGACGAGTATAGTCCCAATCGCGAGAATACGCCGATGCTCCACAAATAATCATTTTCGGACGCTCACGGTGAGCAGTTTCTTCCACTTTATTCCAGTCGATAAGACCCGTTTCTTGCTCAACACCGTAGAAAAAAGGTTGAAAATATTTTCCAGAAATATTTACTGGCGAACCGTGCGAAAGATGTCCACCGTGGGCAAGGTTAAAGCCTAAGATTTTGTCACCAGGTTTCAAACATGCCACAAAAACCGCCATGTTTGCTTGAGCTCCAGAATGTGGCTGAACGTTTGCCCATGTAAGATTAAATAATTGTTTTAGACGGTCGATAGCGATTTGCTCAACTTGGTCAACTACCTCACAACCACCATAATAGCGTTTTCCTGGCAGACCTTCAGCGTATTTATTTGTCAAAACACTACCTGCCGCTTCCATCACCTGCGGCGACACGAAGTTTTCAGAAGCAATCAATTCGATGCCATGTAATTGGCGATTGTTTTCTTTCGTGATTAAATCAAAGATTTGCGTGTCACGAATGATGGAAGTTTCTACAGACATTTTTGGTTTCAATTATCAATTAACAATATTTTAGCTTGCGTGTTTAGGTGCTCCTACTAAAAATGATTACAAAATTAACTGATAATTAATAGAAGATGAATTTTTGACAAAATAATATTTGGTAGACTTTGAATTGTTGAGGAGTTTCTTGGTAAAGTTATATTTTTAGTCTGCAGTTTATAATCTTCAGTTTGCAGTCAAGAATCTTTAGACGGCTCATTGAGGATTGCCCACCGAGAACTGTCTATTGTAGACTGTAAATTATCTTACTAACGTACTTTCTTTCAGCATTTTTTCTAAAATCTCACAGCTTGAAACATACGAAAGTTCGCTTTGATAAATACCTCCATTAATAATAAATACCCTTGGATATGCCTTGAAAAATGCTTTTTTATAAGCATCGGCCAAGGTTTCTAAGCCAATATCAAGGCGTTTTTCGTTGATTTCGGCTTCGCTATATTCTTGTAAAGATTCTTTCTGCCAATATTTTCTCGAAAGTTTTTTTTCTAAATCTGGAATGTTACATTTTAGATTGGCATCCAATTGAAAACGATAAGCCTTTACTTTGCCAAATGAGAATATATTCAGTTCATTATTTGAATTAATTGCGACTGCTTGATTCCTAAAGTTTCCTCTACTTGCATTGAGTCTATTGATATGATGAGGCAATAATTTCCCATCTCTGACCGCCTGCGTAATTATTGAGCTAATATCGCTTTCTTCTGCTGGAAATGAACTGGAAAAAATATCAAGAACTATACTACTATTCAGCATCGAATTATTGTAGTTTTGCTCAGAGAAGTAAAATATGCGTCTATCTTTTGAGGAGTTTTGGGAATCTCTACCCGAAAGCCCAATCAAATTTTCATCGGGATACCCATTGTTTTCGATGATTTTGACAATAGAATTATACACAAAATGCTGATTCTTTGAGAATATCTCGTTTTTGATTTTTCTTAAACTATCTTGTTGAAGTTTGAGTTTTCCTGATAAATTATTGAAGAAACCGAGGCTGTCTACTATACTAATTATAGTTTTTGCAGTGGTTGTATCTTTGCCATTTTTTTTAATAATAATTGTTTGAGGTAAATTATGATTTTTTGCAAAATACTCCCGTAAATCTGCCGTTAGGGGAGTCTGTACATTTTTAGAACCTAAAGTATAAATCTTGTTCAAACTATCCCTCAGTTCTTGATTAATTTCAGGTTTTACTAGCCTCAATTGGTTTTCAAATTTGCTCCAAACTTTGCAAGTATCGGCCACGTAATGAAAGAAAACATCTTTCCGCAAACTATCCGAAGGATAACCTTTTTCTACGATTTTCTCCAAATAATCAAATACTTTTGGCATTTTACCTATCATTGCGGCACAAATGGCGGCATTGTAGTAATCTTTGGCGAAAGGCTTTTTTACATTATCGAAAGCTGCTTTGTAATAATCAAGTGCTTCGTAATAATTGGTATCAACAATCGCCAATTCGGCCGAATTGATGATTGGGTGATAGATACGAGTAAAGTCGCCTTGTGCGAAACAATTTCCAGAAAATAAAATACTGAGGAATAGGAGATTTTTTTTCATTATGTGGGAAGGGTAATCATTTAATAGGTTTAATCAAAACGCCTAAACGATAGATAATATTTCAATTAAAAATAGAAAAACCTGCCCAAAAATGAGCAGGTTTTAGGAAACATTAACAAAGTTTTAACAAATTCTTAGGACAAGAATTTAAGATTCATCGCATAAAGCCCTGAGAAAATAGCGGCATTAATCAAAGCCATAATTCCGATGCCCCAGCCGATGGCTCCGCCCATGATAACGATTGGTGCAATAATGCCAATGACATTACCCGCAATATAAACCCAAAAACCTTTTTTACGGAGTCCCCACATCCAAATTGCTCCTAAAATCAATAGAATACTTGAAATGAAAGTCATCACTCCCGAAGCGACTAAGGTATCTTTTTGAATCAGTTGATTAGCTTCTGCTTGTGATTCTTCAATTTTTTCAAGGTCTTTTTCCGACATGTATTTAGAAAACATATCCATTACCATTTCATTGGCTTGTTCCTTACTCTCAATTATTTTTTCGGGAGTAAAGATATTCGGAATCGCTCCATAAAATTTATAGGCATTAAAAACGAGCGTCAGTATGCACAGAACCGTCAGAAATGTCGGGCGAACGGATGTTTGGTTTTCTTCAAATGGATTTTGCATGATTTTATATTTTAATGAATGGTTTATGAGTTTTTGAGTTGAAAGTTATTAATAACTGACAAAATGATGTACAAAAATATGATTAACGGAATGCCCACGAATTGTAGAGCCACGAGTAAAATTACAGAAAGAATTAGAAAAATGTACTTAATTTGGTTAGTAACCCAAGAAAAATTCTTGAATTTGAGTGCAAATAATGGTATTTCTGAAATCAGTAAATAACTCATAATGAGCGTATAAGCAATTAAGCATGTGGAATTAAGAATTAAGAATTTGTATTTGGGATTGAACTCTAAAATTAGCGGAAATGCTGCCACTACAAAAGCATTGGCAGGCGTAGGTACACCAATGAAAGAATCTGACTGACGGGTATCAATATTGAATTTGGCCAGCCGTAAGCATGAAAAAAGTGCCAAAAAAAATGCTACATAAGCCAACGTAGGCAGTTGAGTTTGGGACAAAAGATTTGACGGCATTAAATCTGATAAAACTGTAATTTGCCTTGTTGAAATCTGAATCAATTTGGCAATTATAAACGATGGCAAAACGCCAAATGTTACCATATCAGCCAAAGAATCAAGTTGTTTACCAATTTCAGAATGTTGATTAAGCAAACGTGCCACAAATCCATCCAAAAAATCAAGAATTCCTGCAATAAATATCAAATATGAAGCCCAAAGCAGGTTTCCTTCAAAAACAAAAACAATTCCCAAGCAACCACAAAGGAGATTGCCAAGCGTCATTATATTTGGAATAGTAAATAATTTCATTAAATTGTTAGACAAGTTTTAATTTGTCAGATTGCGTAAATAATGTGATAAAATGATTGATATCTTACTGCAAAAAAGGATTTGTCTTACGCTCATAACCAATCGTTGTTGGGTCGCCATGACCTGAATAAACTTTATAATCATCATCGAGTGTCAGAAATTGCGTTTCGATACTATGAATCAATGCTTCGTGACTACAAAAAGGAAAATCGGTTCGCCCGACACTTCCTCTAAAAAGTACGTCACCTCCGATAATAAATTTCTGTGCGTGATTCACAAAAGCCAAATGCCCAGGAGCATGCCCCGGTACAAATCTGATTTCGAGTTCCGAATTTCCGAAGAAAATTTTATCATTTTCATCAATAAAACCATCAGCCTCAACTGGTTCGTAGCCTTTTATACCCCACATTAGGCAACGGTTTTCTACATCAGCCAAAATCGGGATTTCGTTTTTGTGAATCAGCATTTCCACACCAAATTTACGCTTCACATAAGCAGCTCCAAAAACGTGGTCGAGGTGGCAGTGGGTTTGTAGTAATTGCTTCACTACTAAACGCTTGTCTGCAATAAAATCAGCCAATTCTTCTTTTTCGTATTGAGCTAAACAACCAGGGTCAATAATGACAGCTTCGTGAGTTTCGTCCCACAAAATATATGTATTTTCAGCAATTGGCGAAAATGTAAAGGAATGTATGTGTATCATTTTTTAAGTCGATAATCATTGGACAACGGTCAATAGATTTTAAAATTCAAATACTTTATTATATCGACTATTATCTGTGAGCAGTCGACTCTCTCACAAAAGTAAAAAAATAGTGGGCTTTTTGTGTAAATCAGGTTTAGATTTTTGCCAGTCTTTCACTCGTAATGTTTTGATAAACTCGTCATCGGCTGTTACGTTGCAAGCGATACAGAGTAGGGTTTCGGCGTTAAGATTTTGCAAAACATCTTCTAGTAGTTGATTATTTCGGAAAGGGGTTTCCATAAAAATCTGTGTTTGTTGTTTTTTCTTGGCTATTTGTTCCAAATCTTTCAAAGATTTTATTCTCGCCAATTTATCTATCGGAAGATAGCCATTAAAAGTAAAACTTTGACCATTAAAACCCGAAGCCATCAAGGCCATCAGTATCGAACTTGGGCCCACCAAAGGTACAACTTTATGCCCTAATTGATGAGCAAAACCTACTGCCACCGCACCAGGATCAGCCACACCAGGGCAACCTGCTTCGCTGATGATGCCCGCATCAGTTTTTAGCTTTTTAAGTTGGACAAGCGTTTCTTCGTGGGGTGTATCTTTGCTTAGTTCATAAAACGTAATATCATCAATCACTTTATTGAGTTTTAGGCTACTTATAAATCGTCGAGCTGTGCGAATTTCTTCCACAAAAAAAACATTCAATTCGCTCACGACTGCTTTTATTTGAGGTGGTAAAACTGTTTCCTGCGTGTCGGGTGCGAGAATGGTTGGTATTAGAAAAAGGGTCATATTTTGTTTAATTCAATGCCGAAACAAGTGGTTTCGTTTTTATGGTGGTTTATATCACAAATAGCAATTTCTCAGATATTTTAAAAAACCACTTTTATCAAAACCATTCTACAATATTATGTAATTTTACGACCGTTTAAAAATCATTATTCAGATATGTCAGAAGTAAAACTTACCCAATATAGTCACGGTTCGGGTTGTGGATGCAAGATTTCTCCCAAAGTGCTTGACCAAATTTTACACACACTTACGCCTCAAAATGCTTTTCCGAACCTTTTGGTTGGAAATAAAGACAAAGACGATGCCGCAGTTTTTGATTTAGGAAACGGCGAGGCAATCATCAGTACGACTGATTTTTTCATGCCAATCGTTGATGATGCCTTTGATTTTGGTCGAATCGCTTCGACCAATGCTCTGAGCGATATTTATGCAATGGGTGGCGAACCAATGATGGCGATTGCTATTTTAGGTTGGCCGATTGATACAATTCCTGCCGAAATTGCTCAAAGAGTATTAGATGGAAGTCGTGCCACTTGCACAGCAGCTAATATTCCGTTGGCAGGAGGACATAGCATTGACAGTCCCGAACCGTTTTTTGGTTTGGCCGTAACAGGAAAAGTAAAAATTGAGCATCTAAAACAAAATTCAACAGCAACTGAAGGCTGCTTGTTGTATCTCACAAAACCGCTCGGTGTTGGATTATTAGCAACTGCTCAAAAAATGGGTATTTCAAATCCAGAATATTTGCAAGTGGCTGTTAATCAAATGGCTACGCTCAATAAAGTAGGAGCAGATTTAGGAAAACTTTCAGCCGTAAAAGCAATGACCGACGTAACGGGTTTCGGACTTTTAGGTCATTTGGTAGAAATGTGCGAGGGTAGCAACTTGAGTGCCGAAATAAGCTACGAAAAAGTGCCAAAAATGCCCGAAGCCAACGATTATTTATATCCGTTTTGTGCTCCCAAAGGTTGTAATACTAACTGGGAAAGTTACGGTGAAAAAGTATCTGCTATCACCGATACACAAAGGATTTTACTTGCCGACCCACAAACCAGTGGCGGACTTTTGATTGCCGTAGAACCAGCGGGAAAAGAGGCATTAGAAAGAATTTTGCAAGAAAATGGTATTTTGGCCGAGTCTTTCGGAGGAATGATTGCTAAAACAGACAAAAGTATTAATGTGATTTAATTGCCCAAGCTTTCATCTATATCGATGGGTTTGCCAACCTATTGATATGAATGAAAACAAAACATCAACAATATAAAATGCAAAACATCAACCGTCGTAAATTCATTCAGCAAAGTACATTGGTAGGCATGGGTTTATTGATTCAAACCAAAGGTTTCGCACAAGATTTTCCAAGTGTGAGGGTTTCGGTAGATAAACGAAACTTTAGTAGTTTGGCCATTGAGGCGACTATTAGCCGCATGAAAACACAAATAAAAGACCCTGAGTTGGCTTGGTTGTTTGAAAATTGTTTCCCAAATACGCTTGATACAACTGTTTATTTTAAAAAGAAAGGCGAGCGTCCCGATACGTTTGTGATTACCGGCGATATTCACGCCATGTGGTTGCGAGATAGCACCGCACAAGTGACGCCGTATTTGAGTTTGATGAAGGAAGATACCGCTCTGCAACAACTTATTGCGGGCTTAATTAATCGCCAAACTGAATGTATTTTGATTGATCCTTATGCCAATGCCTTTAATGATGGTGCAGGAAAATCAGAATGGCTCAGCGACCATACCGATATGAAACCCGAACTCCATGAACGCAAATGGGAACTTGATTCGCTTTGCTACACGGTGCGTTTGGCATACAATTATTGGAAATTGACCAACGATACAAGTGTTTTTGATGAAAAATGGTTGAAAGCTGCCCAAAGTATTATTGCCACTTGTCGAGAACAACAAAGATTTAAAGGCGTAGGAGAGTACCGTTTCGGACGCACAACTTCTTGGTCGACAGATACTGTTCCGGGTAATGGTTTGGGAAATGTGACAAAACCTAATGGCTTGATTCACAGCATTTTCCGCCCGTCGGATGATGCTACTGTTTACCCGTTTTTGATTCCTGCGAATTTGTTTGCCGTCGTGTCGTTTCGACAAATAGCTGAGATTGCTTCTAAAGTTTATAAAAATACAGATTTTGCCAAAGAATGTAAAGATTTTGCGAATGAAGTAGAAGCGGCTATCAAAAAATATGCGATTATTACGCACCCAAAATTTGGTAAAATTTACGCCATGGAAGTGGATGGTTTTGGGAATTGCCTGCTACAAGATGACGCTAATGTGCCGAATCTGATGAGTTTGCCGTATTTGGGAGCTGTAAAAACCAGCGACCCGATTTACCAAAATACTCGTCGATTTGTGTTGAGCGATTCTAATCCTTATTTCTTCAAAGGAAAAGCGGCCGAAGGAGTTGGCAGTCCGCATACATTGGTCAATCAGATTTGGCATTTGAGCATCATTATGCGAGCCATGACCTCAACCGATGATCAAGAGATTTTACAGCAACTCAAATTCTTAAAAAATACGCACGCCAAAACAGGTTTTATGCACGAGTCGTTTGATAAAGATGATGCCACCAAATTTACAAGAAAATGGTTTGCATGGGCAAATACACTTTTTGGAGAAATGATACTAAAAGTAGCCAAAGAACGCCCACATTTATTGAAAAAGGTGCTTTAATTGTAGGGGAAATTGGAAGGCCTTACGTAAACAAAATTTAAATAATTTAGAATTACTGTTATCCCAAGCCATAAGCTGATGAAAATACTAAAAATAGCCATTCTTAAAGATGCTTTTGATGAGATTTTAAGTGGAGAAAAAACGGAAGAATACCAAGATTTTATACCTTTTTGGGAAGAACAACTATTGATAAAAGACAAAGAAGGGGTTAGATTCAGAGAGTATGATGCCGTTGAATTTAGAAATGGATTTGAGGCAAATGAACCTTCGGTATTGCTAGAATGGAAAGGCACAGAACTTGAACTTTTTGATGAAGCAACACGAGGCTCGAAAGACCCTGAAGATTATTATTTTGTAATCAATTTAGGTAAAATTATTGAGACTAAAAATTGCTAATTTCTTATTTTATTAGCGTCTTTTTCTCACCTACATTTAACCAAAAATGGTTTGCGATAACTCAAATATTTATCTATCTCATTATCAATACTTTGCATCGAGCGACGATCGCCTTTGAACCTTTGCAACTTAGTGCTGCTTGAGTATAATCAGATTTATATGAAAAAAATTAGTGGACTATAAGGGGAAGGGTCTTAGCTAAAAAGGAGCGAAAATAGTTGCCCTTCAAGCCAGACCAATGCCTCAAAGTCCCGCAAGAAATATAGGTTCTTAGTAAACCAAATAGAAGATAAAAAATGTGCTATATTTTTGTACTTCCTACTTTAACCGAATAGTGTAAGCCTGAATCAAAGGCGGGTTTTCGGGCGACATCGTGAAACTTACTTCGATATTGCCTTTTTCTCCTTCTATCAAAAACTTGCCTCTTAAGGCGTTTTCGGCTACGATTTCGTTGACCTTTATGATTTTTCCTGCTTTTTCAAAGATGCTTTCGGCTTCAGATTTTAAAAGATCTGGGAAATAATCTAAGAAGAAGTTTTCGGCAAAAATACCAGATTTTTCAGCATTTTTCCACGAAGGAAGCAGTTTTACAAGTTCATTTTGTCGTTGTTTCAAAATTGGTGAAACTGGAAATGCATTTGGAAGTAATCCCGCTTTTTCGACAATAAAAGGCAAAATCTGATTATTCATCAAAGCGGCACCGCCATAAGTTCCATTCGTAAAAGTGATAATTCCGACACCATAATTTGGCAGGATTTTCCAGTCAGAACCAAAACCTGGTAGTCCGCCAGAATGCCCAACGCTCGTGATTTGGTTGCAGTTTTTGTCGATACGCAAGCCGTAGCCATAAAACGCAACATTGGTACAAGGTTCGCCGGCACCAGTGTAGCCACGATTGCTGAGGCTATTGAAATTCCACGGAAAGTGCATTTCTTTGATCGAACTCTTTTTCAAAATAGCCGAATTTGGCAAACCAATTTGATAAGCCGCTTGGTGCAGAGCCATGTATTTGGAAAAATCTTCGATGGAAGTCAGCACACCGCCCATGATACCGTATGCACCGTCGGGTTCGATGGGTTGCTCGATATATTGCTCACGTAACCAACGGTAGCCCCTAACGAGTTGATTATCAGGCACTTTTGTGTAATCCCAATAGGTATTGTTCATGCCAAGGGGTTTCCAAATTTTGTTGATGACATAGTTTTGGTAACTTTCTCCCGAAACAGTTTTGATGATTTGCCCCAACATTGCAAAGCCCATATTGCTGTATTCGTAAGCTACGCCTGGTTCGTTGGAAAACGAAATTCCTTTCTTAAACATCTTCAACATCGTTTCTTCCGAAATACCTAATTGGCGGTCGCCCCACGGATTATCTTCGGGGAAACCCGCTGCGTGCGATAGCAAATGGCGTACTGTGATTTCGGGTGAATCGGGTGAATATTTTTGTCCTTTTAGTGCTGGAATGTATTTCCAAACTGGGTCGTCGAGTTTTATTTTTCCTGCATCACGTAGCTGTAAAATTGCCACTGAAGCAAAGCTTTTAGACATCGAGGCAATACGGTAAATTGATTGATTATCAGCAGTTTGATTAGTTTTATAGTTAACAATGCCACTATTGCTTTGATAAATAATTTTGCCATCAAGCATAACCGCATACGCTACACTCGACAAATGACTCTTGATCTTGAAATCTTGAAACTTAGCATCAAGTTCGGGAATCAAAGCCTTGATTTTTTCTTCGGTACTTTGAGCAAAAAGATTGAGGCTGAGCAGTATAAGAAGGATTAGTTTTTTCATGTTTGGGTTGATGAGAGGGGTGTAGCCAAGCTTGTGATATAGATATAAATATTCTTCAAATTGTTTCGATAGAACCGTCTTTGTTCTCTGTAATCGTCACCCCATTTTTGAGTAAATTAAAGGCTGATTAATAGAAAAAAGGTATTCTCTTATTTCTTTTTTGCCTTGCTCTTGCCAAATTTTCAGCTCTTGAGCTGTCATTTCCGCGGGGCGTTTGGTCATTGTTCCAATTAGATATTTTATAGTATCTGAGAGCATAATTGTTATTATTTACTTGTTTTTTCTATAATTTATTCAAACAAAAGTATAGAAATTTAATAGCATTACAAAAATAGAATTTAGTGCATCTAGAACCCTGATTCATCAAAACCTTGAGGGGCTTAATATCTATAAAAAACATTCTTGTTTGATTAAGCTTTATGCATTTAGAAACTAAACTATGTCAAACATTTAATAAAATACAGATGTAACATATTTGTCGAACTAAGCTTCAGATCGGTATTCAGATTCGTGCCATTCAATTCTTTTCTACAAGTATACATTAAATTGAGAATCAACTTTTTCGAAGAAATTACTTTTTCAACTGTTATTTGATAAAGAATTTGTGGAAAACGCATGGCTTTAGTACCTTCCATCGTACAGTTCTGGCTCGTTGTATCGGCAGCTAATATTATTTTATAGGTATCTTATCACTTAAAAGATTAGTTACATTTAAACTTTATGTATAACAAATTCAAGAATTTTTTAGAAAAATATTTTTAAAGTACTGATAAACAGTTAGTTATAATATATAGATGTATAAGATTAAAGAGAAGATTAAAAAAATTTAATCAAGGGGAAAGTGCAAATATTAAAAAATGCAGTATTAGATTTGTAATGTTATGGAGATATTGAAAAGAAATATTAGAGTTGATAAGCAATTTAAATTTAACAAATTGCTGTTGATTTTCAATGTTTTGCTATTAATTATTTCTATTTTTCCAATAGGTATTGACTTAACATTTGAAAAAGAAAAAGTAAATATTGATGGCTCTTATCTAAATCAAATCAATCCACAGAATAAAGTTTTTCAAGTTTCAAGGATAAACCATGAGTCCAATTTATTATTATTATTTATTTCTGCAGAAGAAACAGAAACTAATGATGATGATCACAATGAGAAAAAAGTCATTGAGGATGACACTTCATATTTTTCACAATCCACTTTTAATCATAGTATTTTAATAAGTTCGTTTGCTAACTTTAGCCTATCTCTCCAAAAACGAATTCATATTCCCTTTTTTTTACTTCATCAATCCTGGAAGATTCCATCAGCTTAATTGGTTTCTTACACCTCTAATCAGAAATTGCCTTTCTGAAAGATTTTTAATGTATAGTTCTGTTTTAGAATTGTTTTCAAGCAACATACATATATTCATATTTTAAAAAATATTCATGAAATATTCAATCATTTTTTTAGCAATCTCTGCATTTCATATAGCAGGTTGTAAACACACTGAGCACGCAAAAGTAGAAGAATCTGAGTTTACAGTAAGTAGCCCAATAAAAGTTGACACTTCAATAAATAAAGAATACGTCTGTCAAATCCGAGCTAGTAATCATATCGAATTACGCTCTTTGGAAAGAGGGTATTTACAAAAAATATTTGTTGATGAAGGCCAGCACGTCAAACAAGGGCAAATAATGTTTCAGATAATGCCTTTAGTATATCAGGCTGAAATGGAAAAGTCGAAAGCCAATGTAGAATATGCTCAAATTGAGTACCAAAACACCAAAATTCTTTCAGATAAAAATATTGTTTCTCCACAAGAGCTTTCCTTATCCAAAGCAAAACTTGACCGCGAAATAGCGGACTTAAAATTGTCGAATACTCATCTTGGGCTAACCACTGTCAATGCTCCTTTTAATGGTATAATGGATAAATTCCACATGCGATTAGGAAGTTTGGTGGAAGAAGGAGAATTGCTCACCACACTCTCAGACAACAGTAAACTTTGGGTTTATTTTAATGTTGCAGAAGCAGAATATTTGGACTATGCCGCCCGGATCAAAAAAGAAGGCCCTCAAAAAGTAAAACTAATGATGGCAAACAATGAGCTTTTTAATCATGAAGGTATTTTTGAAACAATTGAGGCCGATTTTAATAATGAAACAGGCAATATTGCTTTCCGTGCTACGTTTCCGAATCCTGAAGGTATTTTACGTCATGGAGAAACAGGTACAATTTTGTTGCCTGCCTATTTAAAAAATGTTCTTTTGATTCCGCAAGAGGCTACTTTTGATATTCTGGACAAAAAATTTGTATTTGTAGTAGATGCAAAAGGCATAGTCCAAACCCGACAAATAACAACTGGTATAGAAATGCCACATATTTACGTGGTTACGAGTGGCTTGTCTACAAATGATAAAATTATAGTGGAAGGTTTACGTAAAGTTAAAAACGGAGACCATGTTAAAATTAAATTTAAACCTTATAGGACGGTTATTGAAGAGTTGAAAAACCTTCATGCAGAGTAATTTTTAATCTCATCTTAAGCTTTATTGGTTTTGAATAGTGCGATAACTCGCAACCTATAAGGTATTGACAAAACTCAGAAAAAATGTTTAGTAAATTCATACAAAGACCAGTACTGGCTATTGCCATGTCGCTGGCGATCGTCTTTTTGGGGATATTGGCGATTTTTACCCGCCCCATCTCTCAATTTCCTGAAATAGCTCCTCCCAGGGTAAATATTTTTATTGAGTTTCCAGGTTCAAATGCTGATGTATTGGTAAAATCTACCCTAACTATCATGGAACGTGCCATCAATGGTGTACCTGGTATGCAATACATGATGTCAGACGCCACGAGTGCTAGTGAGGCAACGATACAGATTGTTTTTGAACCAGGTATTGACCCTACTATTGCGGCTGCTCGTGTAAAAACCCGTGTGGATCAAGTTTGGGCAAATCTACCTATTTTGGTTCAAAGGGAAGGTGTTATTATTACGCCTGTTCAGCCTAGTATGCTCATGTATGTCAATTTTTTTAGTACAAATAAAGATTATGACCAAAAGTTTTTGTTCAACTATGCTGACAATCTGGTTGTTCCTGAATTACAACGTATTAGTGGTGTTGGCCGTTCTGAGATTATTGGTAGCCGAGCATTTGCTATTCGAGTTTGGCTTAATCCAGAGAGAATGAGAGCATATAGCGTTTCTGCTGAGGAGGTTCTTAAAGCCATCGACGAACAAAGTGTATTGGGTCGTCCAGGTCGTGTAGGATTAAGTTCTGGTAAGGTAGCTCAATCACTAGAATACGTCTTTACTTATCAAGGTTGGTTTAATAAACCCGAGCAATATAAAGACATTATTATTAGGGCAAATTCTGATGGTGAAATTTTAAAATTAAAAGATATTGCGAAGGTCGATGTAGGAAGTGAATTTGTGGATATTTATACCAATAAGGATGGCTATCCATCTGCATCATTAGTTTTAAAACAAAATCCTGGAAGCAATTCGAATCAAATTATTGGTGAGGTTAAAGCAAAATTGGAAGAACTCAAAAAGAATTTACCACCAGGGATTGATTACGAAATCAACTATGATGTTTCAAACTTTGTAAATGCTTCGATTGAACAAGTGCTGCATACACTTTTAGAGGCATTTATTTTGGTTTCTATAGTGGTATTCCTCTTTCTTGGCGATTGGCGTTCTACGCTTATTCCAACCTTAGCAGTACCCGTTTCGCTTATAGGTGCCTTTGTTTTCATGCAATTTTTTGGTATTGGTATTAACCTCATTACGCTATTTGCCTTGGTATTGGCTATTGGGGTTGTTGTTGATGATGCCATTGTGGTAGTGGAGGCGGTTCACGTAAAAATGGAAGAAGAACATTTATCACCATTTAATGCTACTAAGAAAGTATTGAGCGAAATCAGTGGAGCAATTATCGCCATAACTTTAATTATGACAGCTGTTTTTGTACCTGTAGCATTCATGACTGGCCCAGTAGGAGTACTCTACAGACAATTTGCCATTACTATGGCTTCTGCAATTGTGCTTTCAGGGGTTGTTGCTCTTACACTCACACCTGTATTATGTGCCATGATTTTGAAAAATACACATGGACAAGCTCGAAAAAAGACACCAATTAATATGTTTATTGATTGGTTTAATAAAAACTTTGAATGGTTATTGGGTAAATACACAAAATTGTTAACACTAATTGTTAATCGTAAGGTAGTGACCTTTGGGGTATTGATAGTTTTTGCATTCGGAATTATAGGAGTCAATACTGTTCTACCTGGTGGTTTCATACCTGGTGAGGATCAAGGACAAATTTATGCTATTATTCAAACACCTCCTGGTACTACACTCGAACGAACAAATAGTGTTTCGCTCGAATTACAAAAAATAGCCAAAGCAACCGAAGGTGTAAAATCTGTAACCGCCATGGCAGGATACGAGATTTTGACCGAAGGCCGGGGTTCTAATGCAGGTACTTGCTTAATCAACCTCAAAGACTGGTCGGAAAGAAAGCAAACTGTGAAAGAAATAATGGAGGAATTAGAAGAAAATACGAAAGACATTGGTGCTGTCGTAGAATATTTCGAACCTCCAGCTGTGCCGGGTTATGGTGCTTCATCAGGTTTTGCGGTTCGATTATTAGATAAAGGTAGCGAAGTTGACTACCAAAAATTCGATGAGGTAAATAGAGATTTTGTGGCTGCATTGAGAAAACGAAAAGAACTCACAGGATTATTTAGCTTTTACTCTGCCAATTATCCACAATATGAATTATTGGTAAATAATGTGCTTGCGATGCAAAAAGGGGTTACCGTTGGTGCAGCCATGGAAAACCTAAACATTATGATTGGTAGTACTTACGAGCAAGGCTTTGTACGATTCAATAACTATTATAAGGTTTATACACAGGCCGACCCCGCATTCAGAAAAGACCCTGCTGATATTTTGAACATGTTTGTAAAAAATGACAAAGGAGAAATGGTGCCTTATTCAGCTTTTATGACCATCAAAAAAACACAAGGACCTAATGAAATTTCCAGATATAACTTATATACATCGGCTCTTATCAACGGAGTACCAGCTACAGGATATACTTCTGGAGATGCCATTAAGGCGATTCGTGAGGTTGCTGAAACTACTTTACCTAAAGGCTACGACATTGCTTGGGAAGGACTATCATATGATGAAGCTCGTCGAGGAAATGAAGCTATCATCATTTTTATTGTGGTACTGTTTTTTGTTTATTTGGTTTTAGCAGCACAATATGAAAGTTTTATCATGCCCTTGGCTGTTATTTTATCTTTACCGCCTGGTATTTTTGGCTCATTTTTAATGCTGAAAGGAATGGGCTTGAGTAATGATGTATTTGCTCAAATTGGTTTGATTATGCTTACAGGTCTTTTAGGTAAAAATGCCGTTTTGATTGTAGAGTTTGCCATACAAAAACGCAACGAAGGTTTAACGGTGCTCGAAGCCGCAATTGAAGGAGCAAAAGCACGTTTTAGGCCTATTCTTATGACTTCTTTTGCATTTATTGCAGGTCTAATACCGCTCGTTAGGGCTCATGGTGCAGGTGCGGTCGGAAATAAAACTATTGGCTCATCTGCCATGGGCGGGATGTTGTTGGGAACAATTTTTGGTGTAATCATTGTACCAGGATTGTATTACGTTTTCGGTACATTGATTGATGGAAGAAAACTTATCAATAATGAATCTGTAATTCCTTTGAGCGAAGATTTAGTTGGCCAAGAATCCGAAGTTGAAGTAAGCAAACTTAAAAGATTAATTTCAAAATTTTTGAAAAAAAATGGAAAATAAAACAATAACGAAATTCAGTCTCTATTTGATTTTTATCATTGGACTGAATAGTTGCAAAGTAGAAAATTTGCCAATCAAAGTTGTTACTAACACATTGCCAGAAAAATACCAACCCAAAGGAGATTCTACAAAAACTGAAAATATTCCTTGGAGAAATTATTTTAGTGATAGTAAGCTCGCCGACCTCATTGACGAAGCCCTCAAAAACAACCAAGAGTTGAATATGATGCTTCGTGAAATTGAGATTAGTAGAAATGAGATCATGGCAAGAAAGGGAGAGTATCAGCCATTTGGTTTTTTATCAGCAGGTTTAGGTGGCGAAAAATCAGGCCGATATACCCTCAATGGACTTGGGGAGGAAGATTTAAAGACTAGAACTGACAAAGTGCCTCATTTTTTGGGTGACCAGATGGCTATGGCCAACTTTTCGTGGGAAATAGACGTTTGGAAAAAACTCCATAATGCCAAAGACGCTGCCGCCAAACGATATTTGTCTGGAATTGAAGGTAGAAATTTTGTGATAACAAATCTCATCGCCGAGATAGCCAACTCCTATTATGAATTGATAGTGTTGGACAATCAGTTGGAAACTGTACAACAAAATATTGCTATTCAGAAAGATGCCCTCGAAATGGTAAAGGTGCAAAAAGAAGCCGCACGAGTTAATCAGTTGGCTGTGAATCGATTTATGGCACAGGTGTTGAATACTGAAAATCTCAAATATGAGATTCAGCAGCAAATCATAGTGACAGAAAACCGAATTAATTTCTTGGCTGCAAGATATCCGCAACCTATCAAGAGAAATTCGACAAATCTTAATAATATCCAATTTTTGAAAATTTCTTCAGGAATTCCATCACAATTATTGAGCAATCGTCCTGATATACGTCAGGCCGAACAAGAATTAGAGGCTTCAAAATTGGATATTGCTGTGGCAAGAGCCTCTTTTTATCCTAATATTACACTTCGAGCAGGTATTGGTTTTCAAGCCTTTAATCCGATTTATTTAATTAATCCTAAATCTATCGCCATTAACCTTTTAGGTGATTTAGTCGCTCCTCTAATCAATAAAAATGCAATCAGGGCAAATTATTATAACGCCAATGAAAGGCAAGTTCAGGCTGTATATAAATATGAACAAGTAGTCTTGAATGCACATTTGGAAGTAATGAATCAACTTTCTGGTAATAAAAATTATGCTGACAGTTATCTGACAAAATCAAATCAGGTAGAAATTTTAAGTAACTCTATCCAAATTTCAAATAGCCTTTTTAAAACAGCACGAGCCGATTATACAGAGGTTTTACTGACACAGCGAGAGGCTCTCGAAGCAAAAATGGATTTGATGGAGATTAAGAAAAAGCAGCTAAATGCTGAAGTAAATATTTACAAAGCTTTAGGAGGTGGTTGGAAATGAATATATTAATGCTTTTTATAAGTTAAAAAATCAGAAAATATTGATTGTCAATGAGCTGAAATTAAAGAGCTCTCGTTAGGGTTTAAATAGCATGAAATAATTATTTGCCAATATTTAGTCCTTAACGGGGGCGTCTTGTTCTAAAACAGGCGTACACCAAAGTATGTTAGTAGTCCACTGTCAAAAGTCCATAAGCCACATTAAACTACAATGCCATCTATATATTTTTTATGAAAAACAAATAGATCGATTGAATATACCCAAAGTTTAAAAAAGCGATCCGCTTTTTTTGTTTGCATTTTTTTAGCTACTTAATTGGAGGTCTAAAAATACGCTGAGTAAACTTCGCCCTTGAAATTCATGCTAATTATCTTTAAAATCTTTTTTTAGTTTTTCTATTATCTCCTCGTTCAATTGATAATTAAAAATCCTTTTGTCAGAATTTGATGGATTTCTTACAATTGAATTGTCAAAATTATACATCATTTTTAACTTCAAATTCAATGTTTTAATTAATTCATGCCTTATTTTTCTTTGGTTGTCAATAGATTTGTCATCAATTTCTAATAAATCATTGATTTCTTCTGTATGCATACCCCCTTTTTCAAAATTTTTAATTAGAGCTTCGACCATTTTAATTTCTACCTTATCCAAGGTGTTTGAACTAAAAAAAACATATTTTTTGAAACGTATATCTTTAAGAAATATATAATAAATAATGAGGCAAACTATTAAAAATCCTATTCCAGTAGCTATCAATAAAAGCCAATAATTATTATTTTCTACTTCATACAATTTGCCAATATATTTGGCTTGTTTTTTAGTTTCTTCAATAGAAATAGCAATCTTTTGTCTTTCATTTCTATTACCAGTGTTGAAAACTTTATAGCTAAATAAAGAATCTTCACGCACATATTCATCTTCCATTTTATCAGGAATTCCTATATGAAACAACCTTTTATTGTCAATCCATTGATATACTTCATTTAAAAAAGGATCAATTATCAATAAGTTATAAAAACGTTTGTTTCCTATTCTTATAATAAAATATTTTCCATTCCAATGGAAGTATCGAACCTGCCTATTTGGTTCATCAATATTTCTTAATAATGGTTGTACTATTTCCCCCAGTTTATACCATTTATTATCTTTGAATTTATATTCATAAAATCCATAATCGATGGTCATATTTCCTGAATTTTCTGAATCACTTACATAAAAGTTGAGGCCTGTAAGGAATGAATCTGTTTTTTTTACATATCCCGATAAACCCTTATAAATAGATTTGGGTGCATCATTTAAAAAATTTATAGCATCCCATTCGTTTCTGTTGGCTTGATAATAAACAAATAAATTATTTGTTCTAAATAAGCCGTAGCCTCCAACTGAATAGATTGTTTTGTTTCTTATAAATCTGGTACTTCTACAATTAAATCCTCCAAAGTAGGTTTTATCGATTCGCTCCAGTAGTAGCGTTTGATAGTTGAATTGATACACTTGGTTCGTACATTCATTCAGTAGGTAAACCAAGTTTTTATCATCCGAATTTAGACATATAATCTCATCTCCAGCAAGAATGTCTTTTTCCTGAATATTTTTTAATTCAGCCTTGCCAATTTCTTGCCATTCAACCGAATTTGATGATTTTTCAAGAATACTCTTTTTGATATCAATTCTATAAACACGTTTTTTTTCAGTATCCAACCATTTAAATAATTGAGCTTTAGTAGAGAAAGAAATAAACAATAAAAGACAGTAGATATTAACGATTTTCATTTAAATGGCCAAGTAAAATATCGGTGAAAATACTGTACTGATAATTATAATGCAAATTTTATACGCTTAGATTTCGAAACAATATACTTTTGACCAAGTCATTCCATTCCATCAGGGCGATCATCGCATGGTGAATTTAAAAAAAAGCTGATGGCTTCGCTGATTTCACTCGTTTTTTACCAATTCATATCAAATTATAATCTTAAATAGCCACAAGAATTAAAAGATTACAGATAGATTTTGATAAATTGCTTCAAAATTCTATTTAGCTTTCAATGAAAAAAAATCTTCTTCTTGCTTTTGTAATGCTCGCTTTGGTTTCGGCTTTGCATGCTCAACAAAAAACCTATTGCAACCCTATCAATATTGACTATGGCTATACGCCCATTCCCAATTTTAGCGAATGGGGGCGTCACCGAGCTACGGCCGACCCTGTTGTGGTCAATTACAAAGGCGAATATTATATGTTTAGCACTAATCAGTGGGGATATTGGCACAGTCCCGATATGCTCAACTGGACTTTTCATGCTCGTAAGTTTCTTCGTCCACAAAACAAAGTATATGACGAACTTTGTGCCCCAGCTGTAGGTATTGTCGGCGATACGATGCTGGTTTTTGGCTCGACTTATACCAGCGAGTTTACAATCTGGATGAGTACCAACCCAAAAGCCAACGAATGGACAGCCTTGGTAGATAACTTCGAGATTGGTGGCTGGGACCCTGCTTTTTTTACCGATGATGATGGCAAGTTTTATATGTATAACGGAAGCAGCAACCGATATCCGCTTTATGGTATTGAGTTAGACCGTAAAACCATGAAACCCAAAGGCACACGCAAAGAAATGTACTTACTGGAATCGTGGCGATATGGATGGCAACGCTTTGGCGAGTACATGGATGATTCTTTTCTCGACGGTTTTATAGAAGGTGCAACCGTCAACAAAAATAACGGAAAATATTATTTACAATACGGAGCTCCAGGGACCGAAATGAGCGGCTATGCTGATGGCGTTTTGGTAGGAAAAACACCAATGGGGCCTTGGGAAGCTCAACCCGACCCGCTCAGTATGAAACTCGGTGGCTTTGCTCGTGGTGCAGGCCATGGGGCATCTTTTCAAGACAATCAAAAAAACTGGTGGCACGTTTCTACGATTCAGCTTTCTAGCAAAAATAATTTTGAACGTCGCATCGGTATTTGGCCTGCGGGTTTCGACAAAGACGACGTAATGTGGTGTAATACCGTTTTTGGCGATTATCCGCATTATATTCCATCGGCAGGACTGGACATCAAAAAGACGTTTACCGGCTGGATGTTGCTCAACTACAATAAACCCGTTGAGGTTTCTTCAACACTGGGTGGATATTTGCCCAATAACGCCGTTGACGAAAGCATGAAAACCTACTGGTCGGCCGAAACAGGCAAAGCGAGTGAATGGATTAAAACAGATTTGGGTAATCTCTCAACCGTCAATGCGATTCAGATAAACTATGCCGACCAAGACGCTGATTCTTCTTTCTTAGGAAAACAAGTCAATATCAAACATCAATATAAACTTTGGTCGAGCCTTGACGGTAAAAAATGGACAATTTTGGTTGATAAATCGAACAACCAAATCGATGTGCCACACGAATATATAGAACTTACTCAGCCGATTCAGACTCGCTACATCAAACTCGAAAATGTGGCTATGCCAACGGGTAAATTTGCTATCAGTGGCCTGCGAGTTTTTGGTAATGGCAATGGCTCAAAACCCGATGCCGTAAAAGATTTCATGGTACTCAGAACCGAAAAAGATAAACGCAGTGCATGGATTCGCTGGCGACCAGAAAATAAAGCTTATGCTTATAATATTTACTACGGAACAGCCCCCGACAAACTTTATAATTGCATCATGGTGCATAACGCCAACGAATATTGGTTTAGAGGAATGGACAAACTGAGTACCTATTATTATTCCATAGAGGCCATCAACGAAAACGGTGTTTCGGAGAAAACGAAGGTTTTGGAGGTGAAGTAAAGTTTGATAGATTTTGAACAAAGGTCGGCAAAGAATTTTAACCTTGCCGACCTTTTTATTAGCTTTTCGAGAGTATCAGCGAAATCTGCCCTGCATGGTGCGAGTTATGAAAAAGTACGTGCGAAAAGAGTCTTACTTTTGATACTTTTCCAAAAAATGGCGTGTCAATTTCGGTCAGCCAATCTTCATCAGTTGTTTCTTCAACGAGTTTTTTTAGCATTTCATAGCCTTTTTCTACATACAAATGACTTGTTTCGAGGGCGAAATCTTGGCCATTATCTTGCTGCCCCATCGTTGTATTTTGAACTTCGCTCGGAACACCAAAAAAATAACCAAACAAATTCATCGTCTCGCCAATGTGGCGGTAAATAAAGCCAACCGAAGCTGTTTTTTCGTTGAGGCGTTTGTGCAGGTTTTCGTTGGTTATTTTTCCAAAAGAAAAAGAGTTAGTCAACTGATTTTGCACCAACATTTCTGTCAATAATTCTTTCTGCATGGTTTTATATTCCTGTTTCTTATTTTTTCGATTGTGCGGCCATCCATTCCATAATAGTCACTGGACGATTGTTGAGTTTTACGGGCGAGCCATCAAAATCAACTTTTGCATGATTGACGTGCGAATAAATCCACGACCAATGGCCTGCATAATAATAATTTTCAGCACCAAAGAAGCCAGAAAGGTCAGTTACATGGTCATAGTAGGTAAAATGCACATTTTTAGCTCCTGCCGATTTTAATCTATTATAAACAGGAACAACTGTTTTATCGGGAACCGTAGTACCATCATCTTTTGAATGAATAAACCAAATCGGTACGTTTTTAATGCTGTTAATCTGCTTATCAGTAATGTATTGCGATTGATACGCCAATGCACTGATATAGCCTGCTGCAAAATAATTCGGCTCATTTAGTATCAATTTCAAAGCCATATAACCACCGTTTGAGCAGCCTCCAACATAAATACGTTTAGTGTCAATGTTGGGGTTCTGTTTTACGTAGTCCTTTATAAGTGCCATCAAACCTTTATTATAAACATCATCATCTTTGCCTTGGGTAGTTACGCCGTCTTTGTTGTGCATCCAAGCAGCTGGACATTGAGGAGATAAGACATACGCTCCACCGAAAAATGCCTGCATTTCGGCAGAAGCATAATTGGCAGCTTTATTTCCCAATAACGGAATTGTGGGGTCAGTGCCACCTTCACCACCTCCGTGAAGCCAAATAATCAGTGACGATTTTGTGGTTTTATTTTTTGGTGAGAATGCCGCATACGACATTGTTTTGCCGGTTTCGTACTCAAATTTGCCAGTGAGGTCAAAATCATCAATTAAAGGCATGATTCTGTTTTTTTCTTTGTTCCAAACCTTATTTGTTTTGGTATCAGTGATAGTAACTTTATAGTCCACCCATTGATTTCCACGGCAAGCTGCTTTTTGTGAATACTGGAAAGTTGAGGCTAAAGGTAGATTCGGAGCTACGGCCAAAACTAAAGTTACAAAACTGCCTTCTTTTACTCTTTTGCCTTGATTATCAGATATATACGCAAATACCACACTTCTGCTTCCTTTGGCTTGGGCTGGCGGTACATCGGCACAAGCATGGCTTCTTTCTACCGAAACCGTAAAATCTTTGAAGTCAACCATGGCCGTTGGGGTTTCTAAACTTAGTATTACTTTGTTGGCGGCAGGTCCCCAATCGAATCCTTCGACTACGAGTGTGTATTCGTTACTTGCGAGTGGTTTGTCGATAGCAAAAGTATCTGTGAAAGTAAAGCCAATGATACTTATCAGAAAGCCTGCAAAAACTTTATACATGTTGTTTCGTTTCATTATTCTTATAGGTTTAAATTGTAATTTACAAATATTCGTATAAATTGAAATATTACAAGAGTTTTTTAGACAAAAATACACTTTTGAATGTCAAAAACTGTCTTTTTTGAGAAATTAGACTTGTGTAGAAATTAAAAGAAGGATTTTGGGTAGAATCATGTTTGAGACCGAATGAAGAACAAACCTAGATTCCTCATTCGGACTTGGCAAGTTACGCTTTTCGGACAAACTCGGATTTTAAGCCCATCGAACCAAAACCATCAATTTTACAATCGATATTATGGCCGTCATTACCATCAGTTAGGCGAATATTCTTTACTTTTGTGCCAGATTTGATCGCTTTTGGAGCTCCTTTTACAGGCAAATCTTTGATTACAACCACTGTATCTCCGTCTTGAAGTTCGTTACCATTTGAATCAAATACTTTTGCACTTGTCTCAGTAGTTTCTTCGGTTTCTTTATCTTCTGGATTCCATTCATAAAAGCATTCTGGACAAATCAACAGTCCATCGCTCGGATATACATATTCGGATTTACATTTGGGGCAAGGGGGGAATTCTGACATATTTTTTATTATTTAGAGGAAAAGTTCTGACCACAAAACTAAGTAAAACAATTCAGAGTATCGATGAAAGAATTTTTTGGATAAGTTGAATCTATCGTAATAATCAAGTGTGTCAAAGGTGAAAGCATAACAAGACTACAAAGCATCGACGTTTAGAATTCAGCATCTTATGTCGCACTTAAATGATTGATTATGAAAACATTCATTGCATAAATTTGTAAATATGCTTAGATTTACGAATTTTACTTATTCCGCTATTGATATGAAATTAGGTTTATTCCTAACAACCTTGGCTTTACTATTAATGTTCGCTGTGGGTGTTGTGAATTATTATGTAAGTTATAAAACCGATATTAGAGAATATTCATGGGCTTATAGTTCTGATGAAAAAAAGCCTTTATTGGTAGGAAAATGGTCTGGAAAATTTATTGAACCCGATAGTATTGAGAAAAATATAAGTTTAGAAATATACGAGCCATACACGAAAATTGAACGCATTTTTTATAGTATTGGCTTGTCAAACAAAAGACGTTTATTTATCGAACCTAATAAATTTGACGGTTTTTTGAGTATTGAAAATAAGTTACGTTTGGAAGAAAAGTATAAAGTACGCGGCTTTGTGAACACTAAAAATATTCAGTTGTTTGATTTTCATCTGTTAGCCAATGTAAAAGAGACACCTCCTTATCATTATTCGTTTCTTTTTACTGAAGGTTTTTGGAAAAAAAATAAAATGAGTTTTATCTTAACAATCGTTTTTCGTAAAAGCACTACGCCAAATAACCTGAAGAATCAGGAGCCATTTTTGAGTAAAAAAGTAAGAGTTTCATTAAATCGGGTTTTATGAATATAGGTTTTAGTAGTAATACAAAAAAGAGTCGGGTTGGCCCGACTCTTTTTTGTATTTATAAACTCAAAAGCTTATCGTATCGTCGAGAAATCAGTTGGTTTCATGTAAATTGATTCAACTTTTTCTACAATTTTACCATTTTTCTCTGATTCGTCACGCACTTTTATCCATTTTTCATCTTTTCTGAAAGAATCAAACGAAGCTTTTCCTGCTTCTTCGCTTTTGTGAGCCAAGATATAAACCAGTCTCGCTTGCGTACCTTCTTTCTCAATGCTTTTCCAGTAAGCAATGTTTTCCATGCCGTGTTTCTTGAAAAGTTTCGTAGTATGATTTCTGAAACGAGCCAATACATTATCTATATTATTTGGCGTTCCGGTGTAAATCCTTAGCTCAAATGTACGTTCTGGACTTTTTACTTTTTCTTTGATTTTTGGCGAAAAATCGGTCGCATTCATAAAAATTGACTCAACTTTGGCTACAATCTTGCCATCTCTTTGCGACTCTTCGCTTACTTTTTTCCATTCTGGGTCAGCACCAAACGCTTTCCACGAAGCATCACGGGCTTCTTTGCTTGGATAAGCCAATACATAATATAAGGCGTTCTTATCGTTTTGAACGGGTACCCAATAGCCGATATTTGTCATGCCATGTTTTTCGAAAATCTTGGTAGTATGGTCTCTGAAACGAGCCAATAGATTAGGTAAACGACCTGGTTCGCAGTAATAGATACGCGTTTCAAAATAACGGTTATCTTGCTTTTGTGCAAAAACCCAATTGCCGATATTCATTAGGGCAACTAATAGAAGTAGTTTTTTCATTGTTTTTATTGAAGGGTTGAATTATAATAAGCAAAGGTATTTCTTAGAACAATACCTTGATAGATTTTTTAGATTTTTTATTTTAGCATTTCATTATTGACTGATAAAATAGTCACTGACGATAATTAAGCTTATACATAAGAGTAGCTTAAAGCCTTATTCAATTCGTTGATAAACTTCAGTGAATGGAACTCTCATTCGGTCTCCCCAAACGCCTTGTTCTTCTCTAATGCCGCATGAAATAACCATATTGATTTCTGCTCCAAAAGGTAAATTCAAGATTTTTTTTACTTTTCTACTATCAAAACCTTCCATTGGACAAGTATCATATTGTTCGTTGGCCATGGCAAGCATAAAAGTTTGAGCCGCCAAAGCACAAGTTTTATGTACGACCACTCGCACGTCATTTTCGGAGACTTGATAAGTGATGGCTCTGAAAAGCCCGATGATGTTTACAATTACTTTTCGGATAAGTCCTAAAATTCCTAAAAAGCGAGCATATAAAAACGGGATTACTTTGCCATAATACATTTGCCAACGTTTAATTCTTTTCTCTTGTTTGTCTGCAGGTGTATTTTTAAGCACATTTTGCGTTTCCAAGGCTATCATAGTTTTTGCCCTTTTATTGTACAAATCTTGCCTTGTTACAAAAACTACCATTTGTTGGGCAGTTGTTGCGGCCATTTGGTCTAAACATGCTACCGAGAGTTGTTTGAGGGTTTCTGTGTTCGTTACGTGGTAAAACTCCCAAAGTTGCATGTTTGAACTGTTGGGTGCTAAAGTTGCCAGTTCGATGCATTTTTTTACTTTTTCTGAATCAATCGGAAGATCTTTGTAATGCCTTACCGAGCGTCTATAATTGATTATTTCTGTAAAAGTCATTTTTTGTTGATTAATATCTGTTTTTTTTAATGATGTAGTGGCAACGACTCTGAGTTGTTTTTTTATTTTTAAGAATCACAAGCACAAAAAAAGCCATTCAAAGAACGGCTAACTTTTTGACTAATAATTGCGTAATGCATATTTATGAAGTCGAATTGAAGTTTTCAGAAACGTTAAATATCGTTCAGAATTATCTCATTAGTCTAACTTGAACTGCATTTATTCCTTTTTTACCTTGCTCTGCTTCAAACTCAACTGAATCATTTTCTTGAATATCATCAACTAAACCCGATATATGAACAAAATATTCTTCACCAGTTGATGTTTCTTTAATAAATCCAAATCCTTTTGTTGAATTAAAAAATTTTACTATTCCTTCTTTCATTTTTGCTTTAAATTTTTTGAATACAAATGTATGAATATTATTTTGTATATACAGATAAATTTATCTTTTGGTCTTACAAAAATAAAGAATGCAACTTCTAAACATGATAAGTCTATTTTTTTAAGTTGTCCTCGGTCAATAGCCGACAAGTAAACTGAAGATTATAACCTAATTGAAAGGTATTTTGCTGATTTCAGGTTTGTCGATTAATACTATCTATAATGATGATTATTCATAGCGTATTTCTTTGGGAAACGCTGTGCTTGGGGCGAACACTTCTCTTTAGTAGAAACTAAGGGTTTCTCAAAATCTTCTCTATCTTCTTTCCTTTCGCCAATTCATCAACAATTTTATCAAGATACCGAACTTTTTGAGTCAATGGATTTTCTATTTCTTCTATTCGATAACCACATATCAGCCCAGTTATCAGCTGAGCATTTGGGTTTAAAATAGCTTGCTGAAAGAAGGTTTCAAAAGTAGATTTTGCATTAATTTGGGCTTGTAATTTTTGTTCATCGAAACCCGTAAGCCATTCAATAACCTGATGTAATTCGGCCTTGGTTCTTCCTTTCTTTTCTATTTTAG
Source organism: uncultured Emticicia sp. (assembly GCF_937903345.1). GTDB lineage: Bacteria > Bacteroidota > Bacteroidia > Cytophagales > Spirosomataceae > Emticicia. Next base: position 373,990 of record NZ_CALCZQ010000032.1, read on the forward strand.
CAATATAAAGAGGATACACCGATGCAAATGTCATTTTGGCGAAGCGTTCATCATGTGTTTTCATTGTCTGTAATTGTCGATAAATAGTTTTTTCGTTATTTTGATATAAAACTAAGCCTCGAAATTACATAAAATTTAAAAAATTTCTATAATTACGCAAATAATCTGATGAAATGGATTTTGATAATGGATAATGAAGAATGAATTTTGAAGAGTGTTGGGCCTTTGAAATTATAATAAAAAGCCTCAAAGTTTTGATTCTAAAAATATTGAGGCTTTCTTATAAATGCTTTAGTCTAAACTTACATATTTTCGCCAATTATGTTGTTCTTCAAAGCCCAACATTTCTCGTATTTTGCGATTGGAAAATAGGGCCTCATACTCGCCTAATTCACGCGTGATAGGTACTTTGGGGAAGAACCTTTCGGCCAATTCTTTGCTCGGAATAATCGCTCCATTGTGGTCATTGCCTGCATTGAAAACCTGATAACCAAGTCCATCTTTTTGTAGGCATAAATCTACAATTTGACCCAAATCACGGGCATCGATATAACAAAAGGCATTTCGACGACGCACTTCTGGATTTTTGAAATAATGCGGAAAAAGCTCGGCATATTCGTGCGGTTCAATCACATTTCCGATGCGAAGGGCATAAATATCGAAGCCTGAGCGTCGCTGAAAAGTACGTGCCGTTTTTTCATTCACCACTTTCGATAAACCGTAACTATCCATTGGGTCAACGTCATAATCTTCTTCGAGTGGCAAAACTTTTGGGTCAGTTTCACCATCTGAAAAACAAATTCCGTAGGTAGTTTCTGACGATGCGATAATAATTTTTTTAATACCTAATTTAACGGCTGCTTCAATTACATTATAAGTGCCAACGGTATTTGCCCGAAAAGTTTCATTGTCGGGTTTGATTAAAATTCGTGGGACGGCCGCAAAATGTACGACTGCATCAAATTTTGGTACGCCATTGCCAGCTTCCAATTCATGCAAACCAGTGTATGAACTCATAGCATTGAACATCTGTCCAGAATCGGCAATGTCGGCTATCAGATTATCTACCCCTGGATGTTTCAGAGGCGTGAGGTCAACGTTTAGCACTTGATGTCCTTGTTCGAGTAAATACGGAATTACGTGTTTACCCGCTTTTCCTGAACCTCCTGTAAATAATATTCTCATTGTTTAGATTGATTTGGGGTTTTATTGGTAACTATGAGCGAGGGTGTTTGGTTTCAATAATCTAAAGTTACAGTTTGAAATTAGTACTTAATCTAACCATTCAAATAGATATTTTTCGTTATATTCAACTTCAAATTTTTGTAGAAAATCAAGGTATTCTTCTTTAAAGGTCTTTTTCTTGTGGTGTTCCTCTTGTTTGAATAAATATTGGTAAACGTTGTCACGCTGTGAATGAGCATATGAAAAAGCCCCATATCCTTCTTGCCAAGAAAATTTGCCTTTCAGAAATTTTTGTTCACTGATAAATTTTGAAGAATTATTTTTGATGTCACGAACCAAGCTATATATTTGAAGACCTCATCTCTCCACGGTTTTTGAAGTAGGTTTTCTCGTCCTTTTACTGCAAATACTTATTGAATGTAGATTTGTGAGAATGTGCCTGCCATGTGTTTTGTATATCTCAGTTTTAAAATTATGTCACCCCTTTGGGGTTCTGTTATATTGCTTTTCTGTAATTATCAAAATCATTTCATCCCTTCGGGATTTTTATTGGTATCCTAAACCCCGATGGGGTGCTATGATTATAGTAAATTATTAATGAAACGAATTTTTCAAACCCAAGGGGTGGAATAAATGTTATAAATTGCTTATTCAATTTTATTCAGCTTACAATTAAATGAATTTCATCAATAGATGTCGTTTTAAGAAGGGCTACCACTCTGACTGAATAAAACATTAAGCCTAACGGGGGAAAAACTAAAATCTTAATAAAATTTTTCAGTCTTTGCCTTATAAACCTCAATAATCATTTTGATAAAAGCATTTTTATCGCTTTTCATTATAGCTATTTCGGGGCTATCTCTCATTATTTTATTCAATTCCCTTACATTTTCATCACTCCAAATAGACAGTTCAACAATAATAGGAGTTAAAGCCAAACCCTTTTCTGTCAACAGATAGAGATTAGTTTTTTTGTTATCGGGAAGCTGTTTTTTTATAATAATTCCTAATTCTTCCAAACATTTTAGTTTAGAAGAAAGAATATTTGTAGCAATGGCTTCATCACTTTCAATAAAATCTTTAAATGTGATACATTCTTCTATCAACATTTGTTTAATAATAACCAAAACCCATTTATCTCCCAATATATCAATGGCAGATGTAATGGGACACTCACACCGAAATTTATAATCCATATTACCTAAATGTTATTTTTTTACTTGCGTTTTGCAATTTATTTGTATTTTTACTTGCATAGTGAAAGTAATTTGCTAATTTTGCTTGCGATACAAAAGTAATAATTAAAATTTATAAAAATGGATAATCAAGAAAAAAGCACCGAAAGTGCTATGGCAACGAAACCAGCCTACATTATGGTTCAAATGAAAGTGGATAGTCTTGAAGAACTTAATCAACGTTATGCACAATTTGCAATTCCTATTTTAATGAAACACGGAGGGCAAATGATAGCAGGAACACCAACTCCAACTGTAAAAGAAGGGGATTGGAACGGAAACTGGGCAGCAATACTTCAATTTCCAAATATGGAAGCAGCCGAAGGATGGTATAACGATGAGGAATATCAACCCTACAAAAATCTTCGTATCAACGAACTGCAATCTGAGGCTGGAAGAGTGGTAATAATACCTGGAATGTAAGCCAAAACCAAATGAAACAATCCAAATTCGACAAAACTGGGTTTGGATTGTTATTTTTAAACCTATTAATCTTCAAAAAATGAAAAAAGTATTGGTAACAGGAATAACTGGATTTGTCGGACAGCATTGTGCTGCTGAATTACTAAAAAAAGGCTATGCTGTAAGAGGTTCGGTTAGGAGTTTATTGAAAACCGATGAAGTTGTAAATGGAATAAAAAAAGAAATAGACCCAAAAGGAAATTTGGAATTTTGTGAACTTAACTTGTTGAAAGATGAAGGTTGGGGCAAAGCAATGGAAGGCTGTGATTTTGTATTGCATATTGCTTCGCCATTTGTGGTAAAAGTTCCGAAAGACGAAAACGAACTCATCAAACCTGCGGTTGAAGGTACATTAAGAGCATTAAAATCTGCTAAAAAAGCAGGAATAAAAAGAGTGGTGCTTACTTCTTCAACAGTAGCGATGCACGGTGGAAAAGAAGGGTTGATAAAATTAAATCAGGACAGTTGGACAGACCTAAAAGCAAAAAATGTAACGGCTTATTTTAAAAGCAAAACACTTGCTGAACAAAGTGCTTGGGAATTTATAACAAATCAAACAGGCGAAAACAAATTGGAATTGGTAGTTGTAAATCCCGGACCTATTTATGGCCCCACTCTGACGGGCAATTTGGCTACGGAAGCGATGGACTTCTTTAAAAAACTAATTACTGGACAAGTGCCGATGTTGCCAAAAGCGTTTTCGGTGATGTCTGACGTAAGAGATGTAGCAATGATTCACGTGGCTGCATTAGAAAATCAAAAAGCAAATGGTAAGCGTTTTATTGTAACATCAGAAAAGCCTTATGCAATTCAAGAAATTGCTAAAATTTTAAAAGCAAATAGTTTTGATAAAGTTAGTACCAGACTTGCACCTACATTTTTATTGAAATTTATGGCTAATTTTAGTGACGAAATGAAAGGAATGCTACCTTTCGTAGGAAACACCATGGAAGCTGACATTAGTGCGACGAAGAGTACTTTTAATTGGACACCTATTAACTTTGAGAAGACGGTTGTTGACACAGCAAAATCTGTGGAAAAAGTGATTAAGAAATAAAATAGGACTAATGTGAAAAATATTAATTCTTACTTAAAATCAACAAAACTCAACACTCAAAACTCAGAATTCAGAACTCTAAAAACTATCTTTGCACCCATAAATAGTCATAAGAGTATGCAAATTATAGAAGTAGGAGAGAGCAGAAAGCTAAAAAAAGAATTTTTAGAGTTTCCTTCACGAATTTATAAAGGAAATAAATACTGGATTCGTCCGCTTGATAATGACATCGAAAAAATCTTTGACCGCACCAAAAATCCGCTTTTTGATGGTGGAGATTGTGTACGTTATCTTGCTCTTGATGAGTCAGGCAAGACCATTGCACGAGTGGCAGCATTCATAAATCCCAATACAGCTAAGCAAAATGACCAACCAACTGGCGGTATGGGTTTCTTTGAGTGTATTGATAATCAAGAAGTTGCCTTTGCGATGTTCGATAAATGCAAAGCATGGTTACAAGAGCGAGGCATGGAAGCAATGGATGGTCCAGTGAATTTTGGCGAGCGAGATAATTGGTGGGGGCTCCACGTTGACCCGCACGATGCCGAACCTACTTGGGGGATGTTTTACCACCAAAAATACTACCGTGCGTTTTTTGAGAATTACGGTTTTCAAGATTATTTTCAGCAATACACATTCTTACTTCCCATTCCCGAAGTTGAAGTACGTAAGGTTGTTCGTCCAGCTTTATTCGAGATTGCTAATCGAATTTATTCTACACCAGGGTATGATTTTAAGCACGTGAGCAAAAAAGAATTGCCCAAATTTGCTGAAGATTTTCGAATTATTTATAACAAAGCTTGGGCAAAAAATATGTCTGCAGGCGAAATGACTCCTGAGCGTGCAGCGGCAATCATGCAAACTATGAAACCGATTTTGGAAGAAGAATTGATGTGGTTTGGCTACCACAACGACGAGCCAATTGCATTTTTCATTATGATTCCTGAATTGAATCAAATCATCAAGCACATCAATGGTAAACTGAATCTGATTGGTAAAATCAAGTGGTTGTATCATACTTTGATGAAAACCAATAAAAAAGCACGTGGAGTAATTTTTGGAGTTATTCCTGAATACCAAGGGCGTGGTATTGAATCAGCCATTGCTTTGTCATTTTCGAGGGCTTGTTGGGTGCCAAATTATCAATACGAAACCCTCGAACTCAACTGGATTGCCGATTTTAACCCCAAAATGCTTAAAGTAACCCAAATGCTGGGAGCCCAAAAATATAAGACTTATATTACTTACCGATATTTGTTTGATAGAAAGCAGGAATTTAGGCGTTGTCCGACGATTTAAAAAAAGACATAACAAGCCAAAAAAAGGGATAAAAATTATTATCTTTGCATAAAATTAGTCGTTGAAATGTGTCGTAAAACTTTGATAATAAGTATATTACGGTATTTATCATTCATCATTCATCATTCATAATTATTCATGTCATTACTTACAGTAGGTTCGGTTGCGTTTGATAAATTGGAAACGCCATTCGGAAAAACAGATAAAATCATTGGCGGAGCAGCCACTTTTATCACGCTCACTGCTTCATACTTCGTAAAAGAAAATAACCTTGTTGCAGTTGTTGGCGAAGATTTTCCACAAGAAATGATTGACACTTTGGTAAGTCATGGCGTAAATGTGGATGGTCTTGAAATAAGAAAAGGCGAAAAATCTTTCTTTTGGCATGGTCGGTACCACAACGACATGAATAGCCGTGATACGGTTGAGGTACAACTAAATGTAATGGAAAATTTTGACCCGAAGATTCCAGAATCATACCAAGATTGTGATTTCTTGATGCTTGGAAATACCGCTCCAGCTATTCAGCACATGGTTTTGAAGCGTTTAAAAAACCGTCCGAAATTTGTATTGCTTGATACAATGAATCTTTGGATTGATATTGCTTTAGATGATTTAAAAGCATTATTGAAAGATGTTGACTGCGTGACCATCAACGACGAAGAAGCTCGTATGCTTTCTGGTGATTATTCGTTGCGTCGTGCAGCTAAAACTATCATGGCAATGGGTCCAAAAACGCTTATTATCAAGAAAGGCGAACATGGTGCATTGTTATTTCAAGGTGAAGAAATATTTTATTGTCCAGCACTGCCATTAGAAGAGGTTTTCGACCCAACTGGAGCTGGTGATACTTTTGCTGGTGGATTTATTTCTCACTTAGCAAAAACTAAAGATTTGAGCTTTGAAAACATGAAGCGTGGTCTTGTTTATGGTTCAGCAATGGCTTCATTCTGCGTAGAAAAATTCGGTTCGGAGCGTATTCAAAACCTTACGCAAGAAGAAATTGCAGCTCGTGTAGAAGAATTTAGAAAATTAGGCACGTTTGTTTTGTAAGGAAGGATGCCCATTTATTGATTTTAGACGATACTTTTGTTCCTGAAAAAACTGGATTAAATTATATTTTTTAAACCTCGAAAGCTACATCTTTCGAGGTTTATTTTTTTGTATTGTGATAAATTTATCGATAAATCGAAATGATATAACTTGTTGATAGCAAGTATTTTATCGTTAAGGCGAACCATCGCTGCAGCGAACCATCTCGCATCTATTGACCAATGTAGTTTATCTCAATAATTATCTTAAATCGTCTTCGTCGTCATCACCGAAATTCATTTTATTGGGGTCGAACATACTATCCAATAAATCTTTGAATTGCAGACCAGTATCTAAATTTTGCTTACTAATTAATGAATATTCAGCTAAGCCATGAAGTGCAAATTCCATCATGAAAAGTTTATCCTCTTCACCCAAACGCTCATGGTAGCCTTCTACTAATTCTTCTAAGCCCTCAATTGTTTTTAATCTTGCACGGTATTCTCGGTCAGTAAGGTCATTTGTAAAATCAATTACATTGCCTTCTCCAAACCAATTTGATACTTGCTGGAACGGATTTTTACCCGATTTCTTCTTCTTTACTGCTTCTGGATTCGGGAAGTATTTCAAAAATTCTGTTCGCATGGCTTTGCCAATGAGGCTTTGAGCTACATAAACTGGGCCTTCAACTTCACCTTCGTAAACTAATTCGATTTTACCATTGATGGCAGCAATCGCTCCGTAAATATCTGATACCCTTGCGTTTACGTTTTTCTCACTGTTAATTAGAGAGCGTCTTTCGGCAGAACTTAATAAATTTTCATAAGCCGAAATTGTCATTCGAGCTGAAACCCCACTTTTGGTATCAACATATTCGCTCTGGCGTGCTTCAACAGCAATCTGTTCAACCAAATCTTTTAGAATATCGTTGACAACGATTTTCTTCTGACCATCTTTAACAATAGCCTCTTGCTCAGTAATCTTACGTCCGATTTCGATAGATTTAGGGTAGTGCGTCACAATCTGGCTATCAATACGGTCTTTTAGAGGAGTTACGATACTACCACGATTGGTATAATCTTCGGGGTTTGCCGTAAATACAAATTGTATATCGAGTGGCATACGAAGTTTAAATCCTCGAATCTGAATATCACCTTCTTGCAAAATATTAAACAACGAAACCTGGATACGAGCCTGTAAATCGGGCAATTCGTTTATTACAAAAATACAACGATGTGAGCGTGGAATCATACCGAAGTGAATCACACGTTCGTCAGAATAAGGCAGACGTAAAGTAGCCGCTTTTATAGGGTCAACATCACCGATTAAGTCGGCAATAGAAACATCGGGCGTTGCGAGTTTTTCATTATAGCGTTCATCACGGTGCAGCCACGCAATAGGTGTTGCATCGCCATGCTCGGTTATCAAATCTTTTGCAAATCTTGAAAGTGGTTCAAGTGGGTCGTCATTGAGTTCGGAACCTTCAATAATTGGCACATAATCATCTAAAAGATTGACCATCAATCGGGCAATACGAGTTTTTGCTTGTCCACGCAAACCTAGCAAGTTGATGTGATGCATCGAAAGAATCGCTTTCTCTACGTCAGGAATAACGGTATCTTCATAACCCCAAATTCCTGGAAAAACAGATTCTTTATTTTTAAGTTTTTCAACTAAATTATCGCGAAGCTCTTGTTTGATAGATTTTGGGCGGTAGCCGCTGGCTTTTAATTCGCCGAGTGTTTTTATTTTTAAAATATTCTTATCGAAAGACATAAATCTAATGTAGAATGGAAAATGTAGAATGGATAATTATTTCTTCTATTGAATAACGGTTTTTAATAAGAAATGGTTTGAAGGCTCTTACGACAATTTTCCAAATTGTCAATTAGTGCAGAATCATTTTGGAAATTTAGGGACGAAATTATCGAAAATACAAAAACTAATTAAGCAAAAAACAACGTTTAAATAGCTTTTATGAATTGTTTTTTTAAATACACTGCCCCAGAATAACCCAAATAATTACGAAAACAATGATTGTTCCGACGCACCCTCCACCGAGTTTTTGGGCTCTATAGCTTGCGATTCAACCTTTAAAGATGTTGTTCATTGTTGTGAAATTTAGCTGTAAAAAATATTTTTCTATACGATTAATGGAGTGAAGTTAGTTAAATTTTCATCAAAAATAACAAATTTAGCAGGAAAGCCTTCCGCAATTTGTCCGATTTTGGTATCAATACCCAAAGCTTTTGCAGGGCGAATGGTTGCCATTTTTATTGCTTCTTCGAGCGAAATTCCAACCTGCTGAACGGCATTTCTAACACAATCGGCCATTGAAACGGCTGCCCCTGCCAGATTCCCTTCTGAGTTACGGTATTGTCCGTTTTCGAGATAGGCATCAAATTCCTCCCATTGAAATTGTTTTACTTGCTCACCTACAAAAAGGGCATCCGAAATCAGGAAAAGTTTGTCTTGTTTAATTTTATAGGCAATACGAGCGGCGGCATAATCACAGTGAAAACCATCTAAGATTATTGGAGCATAGACTTCTGAGCTATCGAATGTTGCACCTACAACTCCAGGCTCACGGTGGCCCATTTGTGTCATAGCATTATAAAGGTGCGTACAAAGTGTGATGCCTTGATTATAAGCAGATTTTGCTTGTTTATACGTGGCATTTGAATGCCCAAGAGAAATTTTTATACCACTTTCGAGCAGCATATCAATTTGTTCGGTCGTGAAGTTTTCGGCGGCTATAGTCATTAATTTAATAATTCCTTTGCCGTATTTAATTATTTCTTCTAACTCGCCATTGGTCGGCTTTTTAATATATCGAGCCAAATGAGCTCCCCGTTTGGAAAGGTTCAAGAATGGACCTTCGAGATGCATCCCAAGCACGCCAGCATGTGGATTTTTGTGTAAATAGTTTCTGGTTGCTTCAATTCCTTTTAGAATATTTTCGAGTGGCGAAGTAATGAGCGTTGGTAGCACGTGCGTAGTGCCAAGTTTCAGACTTGATTCGTAAATATCTTCAATCGTTGCTTCGTTTGCGTGTTGGGTAAAATAAAATTTTTCTCCACCATTTATATGAGTATCTACAAAACCAGCAGAAATGTGTTTACCTTTTAGGTCGATAATTTTTGCATCAGTCTTTGCCTCTGAAAAAGTTATAAGACCATTTTCGGTAGTAATTGATTGATTTTGAAGTATTTCTGTGCCTGTATGAACAGTTGCGTTTGTGATATTGGTTTGCATAAAAAACTTGCTCAGATTGAGTGGGCAAGTTAAGCAAAAACGATGAATTATTCAGAATTGAAGGGTGCCTAAATCTTAAGGTTTTGTTTTGGTTGAGTAGCATTTGGTTTTATCCCAAAATGCCTCAATATCCTGTTTTTAAATTTATAGACTTTAAGTGGGTCATATAACTATATCATGGTATCATTGTCTATAAAATTGAAAATGATTTACCCATTAATATTTTGCTTGTTTTTTCAATTCAGTTTATTATCTTTGGTTTTCGTCAAAAAAACCAAAGATAATTATGTTGAGTCGTGTCGCCAATTCAATTTATTGGATTAATCGCTATATTGAGCGAGCCGAAAATTACGCTCGTTTCGTAAGCGTAAACCTTAATTTAACTCTCGATGCTCCCGGTATTATGACCGCTCAGTGGGAGCCACTTTTGATTGCAACTGCCGATAACTTTGGTTTTTTTGAACATCATAAGGTTGCCGACCGTGATACAGTAATTGATTACATGACTTTCGATAAGCGTAACCCGAACTCGATTTATAGTTGTTTGGCCAATGCCCGTGAGAATGCCCGAACTATCCGTGAAAGTATTACGAAAGAAATGTGGGAGCATCTCAATATATTCTATCTCAAAGTCTCAGAAACACAATCAGCCAAAGATTGGAAAATAGAGCAGTTATTGCAGTTTTTTGAGGAAATTAAAGATGGTTGTCAATTATTTTTTGGTATTATTGATTCTACCGTAACCCGAAACGAAGGATTTCATTTTGGGCGTTTAGGACGGTTTTTGGAGCGTGCCGATAAAACATCTCGCTTCTTGGATGTACGTTATTTTACGCTTCTGCCCGACGACCAAGCGATGGGTTCGCCACAAGAATTACTCATCTGGACATCTGTTCTTAAATCGGTGAGTGCCTTCAATATGTATCGTCAGCAGCACCGCGTCATTAATCCTTCACAAATTGTTGAGTTTTTGGTTTTGGATAAAAGTTTCCCAAGGTCAATATTCTATTGTTTGCGTCAGGCCGAACTTTCACTTTACCAGATTTCAGGTCGAGATATGACCATCGGCTATTCAAATTTGGCCGAAAAAGAAATAACACGATTGCGTCATGAAATCGGATTCACTGAGGTTGAAGATATTTTCAAGAAAGGTCTTCATCCGTATTTAGATGAGTTTCAGATAAAAAACAATACAGCAGCGGCCGAAATTTTTAATACTTATTTCGACCTAAAGCCTGTTGAAGTGTAAACAGCGTTTTGGTGTATCCTGACAGGTAGGTTTAAAACTCAACCGATTCAGTTAGAATAAGTTTTTTTGAAATCTAAACAAATATTAATAAACTATGAAAGCTGTTTGTCTTGGTTTTAACATGATAATCTGCGTTCTATTTTGTAGATTATTTTCAATGAAAATTACATACAGCTCCGATGATTTTAAGCGTAGAACATACTCTCTTTTATAGCTATTCAAATCCAGTTTCGCTTAGTCCACATACAATTTATCTAACACCAAAGGCTTCGCCGAATCAAAAAATCAGTTCTTTTCAACTTGAAATAGAGCCTGCTCCCAATATTATATACAAAAATATTGATGTAGAAGGTAATGTTCAAACGGTGGCTTTCTTTGATAAACTCACCGACAAATTGAGCTTTCAGGCAAAGCTTGAAATTGTATCCGAAGAAGTCAATCCGTTTCATTTTATCTATTTCCCGTTTGGTGCTGAAACACTTCCTTTCAAATATCCTGAAAAAGAATTTGATTTAATACAGCCTTATTTGACCGATGAAGGAATAACTACGCTCGTTGACCAGTTTGCAAGGCAAATTTCGTCGGAAGCCAATTGGAAAACGACTGATTTCTTGACTAGAATTTCAAAATATATACCGAATAATTTCTTCTATGAAAAACGCCTCGAAGGAGCTGCCAATTCGCCCGAAACGACTTTGATTGCACGAAAAGGCACTTGTCGAGACTACGCTGTTTTGATGATTGCGGCTTGCAAAGCACTCGGTTTGGCAGCACGATTTGTAAGTGGCTATTGCTACGGGAGCGAACGACAAGCCCATGAACTGCATGCTTGGGTAGAGGTTTATCTGCCAGGGGCTGGTTGGAGAGGTTTCGACCCAACTGAAGGTCGAATTGTCGATTTTCATTACATAGCGTTGGCTTCTTCGGCACAGGCTGAGTTGATAAATCCGATTCGTGGAGGATTTAGAGGGAACACAGTTTCGTCGCTAAATGCTTTTGTTGATATTCGACAGAAATAAAAAATCAGAATTTTTATTTACTTTAGCATAAATTAGAGGTTTGTAATTGAAAGACTTTAATAATATCCGAAAACTATAATAGGCTATTATTGAATTTATGAACAAATGCCTAATAATTAGTAAATTATACCACCGTTGACTGTTGTCAGTTGACTATCAATTATTAACACTAACATCACTATAATCACCTAAACTAAAACCAAGACCTTAAATTATGGGCATCAAGAACAGACTAATTATAATGAATTTTCTCCAGTTTTTTATTTGGGCGTGTTGGCTCATTACGATTGGAGCATACTGGTTTCAAAATAAAGGTTGGTCAGGGGCTGAATTTGGAGCTATTTTTTCTACGATGGGAATTGCCTCACTTTTTATGCCAACACTCGCTGGCATCATCGCCGATAAATATATCAACGCTGAAATACTTTACGCCATTCTGCACTTTTTGGGAGCTTTGGTTTTGATTTATATTCCGCAAGTCGATAATCCGAGCGATTTTTTCTGGGCGATTTTGTTGTGTGTAAGTTTCTATATGCCTACTTTGGCTCTCTCAAATTCAATCGCTTATACCATTCTAAAAAATAATAATACCACCGATCTTGTGAAAGATTTTCCACCGATTAGGGTCTGGGGAACAGTCGGTTTTGTGGTGGCTTTGTGGGTGATTAGTCTTACGCACAACGAAACTTCGGCCAATCAATTTTATATTTCGGCAGCCTCGGCAATTGTTTTGGCGATTTATTCACTTACTTTACCAAAATGTCCTCCTTTGGCTGGGTCACCTGATAAAAGAAGTTTTATTGAAATATTGGGCTTAAATGCTTTTAAGTTGTTTAAGGACTCAAAAATTGCAATTTTCTTCATTTTTGCGATGTTTTTAGGTGCTTCCTTGCAGCTAACCAATGCTTATGGAGACACTTTCCTGCACGACTTTGCTAATGTTGATATTTACAAAGATTCGATTGCTGTGAAATATCCAGCCATCATTATGTCGATTTCTCAGATTTCTGAGACACTTTTTATATTGGCGATTCCTTTCTTTTTAAAGCGTTTCGGTATCAAGCAGGTAATGCTTATTAGCATGGTTGCCTGGGTTTTACGTTTCGGACTTTTTGCTTATGGAAATCCAAGTGATGGACTTTGGATGATCATCATGTCGTGTATTGTTTATGGAATGGCTTTCGATTTCTTTAATATTTCAGGTTCGTTATTTATCGAAACCTATACCGACCCCAAAATCCGTTCGTCGGCTCAGGGTTTATTTATGATGATGGTCAATGGTTTTGGAGCAGTTTCGGGAAGTTTGATTAGTGGATATGCGATTCAGAAATATTTCACATTGGCCGATGGAATCACAAAAAACTGGAATGGGATTTGGCTTACATTTGCTATTTATTCATTGATAGTAGCCATTCTTTTCGCAATCATGTTTAAGCATAAACACGAAGATGGCGTAGAGGTAACAGGACAATAAAGCGAGTTGGGATTTACGAATGACGAATAACGAATGACGAATGACGAGTTACGAATAAAATGCTTAACCTATCAGCTGTTTAATTCGTCGTTCGTCATTCGTTATTTATACTACTTTTCTGCTCTATAATACATTGTTGAGCAATTTTCTTTTCTTAATATTCTTTTTGCCATTGCTTGTAGGCTTTGTGGGTTTACTTTTGCGATTTTTTCTGCATCATCATTACACCAATCGGGGTTTCCTGCATTGGCGGCAAAAGCCAAATTCATGGCACGGTTCAGCAATTCTACTTCGGCAAAAGCCAACGTTGATTCAGCTTGATTTTTTACTTTCTGTAATTCACCTTCTTCTAAAGCATTGTTTCGCAAATCAGCTACTACTTCTTCGATGGCAGCATCTGCTTCTTCGAGACTAACACCTTCGTTCAGATTTCCTTGAATCATCAATAAACCTGGGTCAAGCGAAGCCGTTACATACCCAGAAATATTATTGAAAAGTTGTTTTTCTTTTACCAATTTGGTGTATAGCCTTGATGATTTTCCACGACCTAAAATGTCGCTCACTAAATCAGCATCATAAAAATCATCATCGAACCTACCTGGCGTATTATATGCTTTATAGATGGCGTTTAAAGGCACTTTTGCCCACGTTTCTAAGAATTTAGGAGTAGTTTGTGGTATCTCTTGTGGAAGGTTTCGCACGTATTTTTCTCCTGCCGGAATTGACTCAAACCATTTCTCACAAAGGTCTTTGATTTGTTCTACGCTTACATCGCCTGCCACTACCAAAATAGCATTATTTGGAAGATAATACTTATAGAAAAAGTGTTTAACATCGGCCATGGTGGCTTCTTCGATATGGCTGATTTCTTTACCAATCGTTGCCCAACGATAGGGGTGTTTTTCGTAAATTAACGGACGAAGCTTTAGCCAAACATCGCCATAAGGTTGATTTAGATAGCGTTGCTTAAACTCTTCGATTACTACTTTTCGTTGTACTTCCAACACCTTTGGGTCGAACGAAAGACTCATCATGCGGTCAGATTCTAGCCAAAAAGCAGTTTCTATATTCTCAGCAGGAAGTGTTATATAATAATTCGTAATATCGGGTGAGGTAAAAGCATTGTTTTCGCCGCCTACTTTTTGGAGGGGTTCATCATAAGCAGGAATGTTTTTTGAGCCACCAAACATCAAATGTTCAAAAAGGTGTGCAAAACCAGTTTTATTTTCATCTTCGTCACGAGAGCCAACATTATATAAAATATTAAATGCCGCCATTGGGGTTGTATGGTCTTCATGTACGTAAACTTCTAATCCGTTTTTTAATGTTAAATGTTGGTAGTTAATCATTTATAATTCTTAAATTTTCGTAAAACGCTATTTGCCACATCAAACTAGTTGCGACAAATATAAAAGACAGTCAAATTATTCTTAACAATTATTACAAATGTAAGGTTTCTAAACAATTTTATTTTGAAAAAAAGCAAATATTTGCCTGCGGAAAACAAATCCTAGAAGCAAGAGGATGAAAGCTGAACCAAGTAGGATTGCCAAGGTGAAATTTGAGCCTATTCGAATTGGTACCGCTTGACCAATCAAAATAAAATTTGACCAATAAAATGGGTGGTCGGAATACAAGCGAATCAAGTCAATTTTAGAGAGTTGTATGGCTTCGTCGGTGGCGTATCCTTTTTGTAAATAATGATAAAATTGTTTCGATAAATTAGACAAGCTTTCGTCATGGGCATTCCAGATGGTTGTGATAACCGACGGACAACCTGCAAACTGAAAAGCTCGTGCCAAACTAATTATTCCTTCGCCTTTACGTATTTTTCCTTTGCCTGTTTCACATGCACTCAGCACCACTAATTGAGTGTTTTGGAGTGAAAGATTATATAATTCTGAAGAATATAGTCTAAAATCTTTGCCTTCTGGAAAGAGTGCAATAAAAGATTTCTCAGGGTCTTGGTCATCTACTTGGGCGTGAGTGGCAAAGTGAATGATGCCTTTGTTAAAATAACTTTTTTGAAAATTTCTTTTAGTTGCTTGTTTATTAAGGAGAATCTGGCCCTGGATACCAGCAATTTCGTTGACCGCAGCAGGCAACGCCTTGAATCCTTTGTCTCGATAACGTTTTGTTTCGGCACCATTGCTAAAAGGAGCATACACAATGATATCAGTATTTTGCCTCTCATGATGAGCATCGAAGTGTAAAGTTGCAGAGTTTGCATAAGAAAAGGTGTATTTATAAACCAAATAATCTGCTTGTGCATTTGGTTCTAAAACCTCGAAAGGCAAAAATCCGATGATTTCATGGCGTGAAACAATGATTTTAGTAATGTTTTGAAGTGTTTTTTCTATAGGTTGGAGTAATAATTTATAGGTTTTTTTAGACAAAAGATGCCCTTTAAAAGCATCAATACCTGGTGGATTATTGATACTTTGATAAAGCTTCTGGATGTCCGATTTGATATTTTCAGCATTTTCGAGCTTAATAATTTCATATTTTTCTTTATTTGTTGCCAAATAAAATAGTGTTTTTTCTCCAAGAAAATAAGAAATAAAAGTAGTGTTTTGTGCCAATTTTTGTTGTGTTCCTTTCAACGAAATTTGGCGATTGTCGTATTTAAGTTTGTAATATTTTTCAGATTGATTTTGAATTTTATTTATCACGTGATTGAGCCTTATTTTTGCTTCTGAAAGTTCGGCGATGGTTTTGTCATTTTCGGAATCTAATAATTTTACTTGCAGCTTCACGATTATTTGTCGCAAACTTGCTTCAGTTTTTAAAAGGCTATCATTTAGTATTTTAGGTCTGATTTTTTGCTCATTTATGACATCGCCAAGTGTTGCAGATTTGCTTGCTTCAAGCACATAAAAAAACGCTTCTGCCCATTCATCTGATTTTGTTTTTTGCCATAAAAAATAAATACTTTCGAGGGCTTTTTCATAGATTGGATACACTTTTTCGCTGTAAAAAAGTTTCGATTCGGGTATATCAAAATCCTTACGGAGGCGAGCTACAAAATCAATGATAAACAAATACGTATTTGCCGATTCTTTGGCATTTGAACTTTCCAACAACTTGGCTTTTTTAACATGTGCAATAAAATATTCTTGCGGAGCAATCACTCGCTTAAAAACCCTAAGCTCTGAATGGGTATTTTGTTCTACTTTTTTTTCAGTAGCGATGATTGTTTTTTCACCACTTTCCAGTAAGAACTGCCGTCCTAAGGGGGGATTTAATTCAGTGGCCATTATTGCTTTTTCGCAATGCTGGAGAGCTTCATTGATATTTTCTTTTTTTTCTGAAACTTCACTCAAACCATTTTCTATGCGTGCTACTTGCACTCCTTTTTGGTGGTGAAAGTTTTGAGTAAATATTTTCAATGCTTGTTTATAAAATTTTTCGGCTAGGTCAGGTTTTTGCAATGATAAATAGGCTTCCGCTCGTAGCGTCAAGATATTTATCCATTGTCGAGGTTGGGCTTCTTTCGATTTTCTATAAAAATTCTCGGCTGATATTAGAGCTTTGAGTGTTTCGGAGGGTTGTTTCATTTGCTGAAAACAACGTCCCATTGCCAGGTATACAACCGATGTTTTATCATCACTTTCGGCCATTGGAAGAGCTTCTTTCAGTAGTTTTAGGGCATCTATGTATTCTTTTTTTTCTCGATAATATTTGGCCATATTGCTTAAAACTGCATACTGATTTAGGCTTACATGCTCTTGTTTGCCAATCTGACGAGCTTCTTGAAAATAATTGAAAGCTTGTTCTGAATCGCCAAGGTCATCAACTAATCGACCATAATTACTCAAGTATGTGACAACAAAAGCTGACATTTTTTGCTCTAACCATTTCTTTTTTAGCAGAAAATTATACCCAATTTTAAAGTGTTTTTCAGCCAAATTTAGCTTATTTGGTATTCGGCGGTAATATTCGGCCAGTTCGGCATTTAGTTGAAAAAAAAGTGTATCGTATGCAATTCCTTTTACGTATTTTAGATTTTGTAAGCCCTCCGAAACACACCGAGAGGCCTTTTCATAATCATCGTTTGTAACATAGAAATCTACAGCTTTAAACAAATACATCTGAATATAAAATGGATATTTCTGCTGTTTAAATAACCTTTTTTGTTCGTTTTTATAAATAATTTCTGCTTTTCCGGTCGAAATTTGATGGTTTTGTAGTTTCGAGTAAACCTCATCTCTTAGGCTATTGATTTTGGCAATAGTAGGTTCGGGCTGTGCCGATGCAGACAGCCCACCTATCAAAATCAGTTCTAAAAAAAATAAAAGTCTTTTCATGCTTTCGGCTCATTTGTAATAATCACTATTTTTCAATTATTCTTCAGTTCCGGCAGTTGGTGGCGGCACACGAAAAGCCAAAATTGCTCGTAAATTTGTACCTGAGGGTAGGTACAAAGTAAAAGGTATATTGTTATCAATAACATTGCCCAAATAATCGTCTAAATAGTTTATGCGGTTAATGATATTTCCGTTTGTGTCAAAATATTGTCCGATAGTATTGGCAGAAGCACGGTGCGTAAATATTCTCATACGATAAACGGGCAAACTTGATGATTTTGGCAAAAAATAAATAATACCATAGTTGTTTTGTGGTTTATTCGTGGTTTTAGGGAATGACAGAATGCTATTTGTAATCAAAAACCACGGCGATGTACTAATAATATTATAATTATCAGGGTTTGCAATGCTCATTCCTGACAATAGATTCACGGTTGTGTTGACCGTAATTATTTTGTCTAGAACAGACACAAATGGACTATATTTTTCGATATAAACTTTATTGGTAAAACGATACGCTTTTAGACCCATGATGTTTCCTTCTCGACGTTCGTAACTGCCAGCTTCTCGTACTAAATAGATTAGATTCGTATCATCAGATTTTATTGCAACATCAATAGGCTGATTATAAATTGATTGATTAACCCATTGCGATTGTCCAACAAGGGTCAGGATTTCGGCTGATGAAAGGTTTTGCATGGTTTGGTTCAATACATTTTCAAAAACGATAACTTCTTGATTATCAAGCAAAAAGCCGTTGGGAGCAGAGCCGCCGAGCGTTGTTTTTATATCGCCAATGGCGTTGTCCTGTGGTTTGAAATCTCTTATGCCGCTTGCGGTATAAGTGTTTCCAATACCGACATTGAGTGTAAAAGACTTTATATTTGCAATTTGAGCATTATTGAATGACTGAACGGGGCAGTTGAGGCAAGTCCAATTTGTGCCATTAAAAACTCGTACCACATTGAAAGTTTGGTCGAAAACCATCATGCCCAACTGTGGATTGGTAAAATTGGCGATTTGAGAATTGCTTAAAATAGGAAGTTTGATATTGCCAGAACCACCAGCCGTAATCGTTACTGACTGAGCTGTTGCTACACAAACAAATATCAGTAACAGAGCAATAGCACTCAAAAACTTTTTCATTTCAATAGTTTTTTACAAATACCTGAATTTAAAAACTTACCGGAACAACCTAATCATTTGTACGAATTTAGTCATAAATTATTATAAAACATACACTCCCTACATCTTCAATTTTTGATGCGGAGAGTGTAGCTAATTTTATATTATAAGTTTATTTCTGCTTTATTTTTTTGCATAATCATACGTAGGCTTTATTTGTCCTGTTCCAATTAGGGCAGGCAAAGCGGGACAGAGCGTTAGATTATTTGAAAGTACACCCGATGCACTTCCTACCACAAAGTTACGAGATATACAACCAATATTTGAGTTAAAATCTAAACCTAATTCTTTGTTTGTCCAAATTGTGTTAGATCGGAAGA